>NZ_MDVW01000024.1:0-164999 GCF_001742765.1 Enterobacter sp. ku-bf2 | reverse complement strand
GGCTGTCGGTGAGATACTGACAGCGGGCAAAGGCCTCAATCGCCTCCTGCTGGAACAGCGGCAGTTCGGGTTGGTCGTGCTGCGGCTCAGGGAGATCCCCCTCGTCGATATGTTCCAGCCCGTACAGCATGCCAGTCAGAATAGTGGCCGCCACCAGATACGGATTCGCATCGGCCCCGGCCAGCCGGTACTCAATGCGACGATTGCCGTCATCCGAGCAGGGAATACGCAAGGCGGCGGAGCGGGTGTTATAGCCCCAGGAGTTAAAGACGGGTTCCGTCAGGTTTTTACGCAGGCGACGAAACGCGTTGACCCCCGGCGCAAGAATGGCGACGGAGGCGGGCATCAGCGCCAGCTGGCCCGCGATGCACAAACGCATCATGCTGCTCAGCGCGTTCACCGGCGAGGCAAAAACGTTTTCGCCACGGCTATCGTTCAGGCTGAAATGGATGTGCAAACCGCTGCCGGACAGCTGGCTGAAAGGCTTAGCCATAAAGTTGGCCTGAAGACCGTGCTTTTCAGCGACATAGCGGGTCAGGCGGCGCAGGGCCAGCACGTTATCACAGACCTCAACGACGCGCTGGCTGTGCTTCAGGTTTAATTCGTACTGTCCGGACTCGGCTTCCGCTACGACCCCTGACAGCGGGATGCGCTGCAGGTGCGCCAGCTGTTCCAGCTCGTCAAACAGCGCCGCATGCGCCGACGAGGTATCCATATGAAAACAGCCCTGATTTTGCGGATCGCGTTCGCCCTGTCCCGTCAGGTAAAACTCAATTTCCGGGGCAATGACCGGGAAAAGGCCGTGCTGGTGGAAGCGGGCCACGACGTTCTGCAGTATCGCGCGCGGCTCAAGCGGGCAAGGGTTACCGTCGCTGTCTTTCATCGTCAGCAGGATCTGCGCGGTGTGCTCTGGATCCTGCGGACAGGGGCGCAAAGAGCCGGCGACCGGGACGCACAGCCGATCGGGTTCATCATAAAGCGGGGCGGCGATGTTTCCCTTCTGATCCATTGAGTAGACGGAAAGCGGAAAATAAAAGCCTTTTTCCAGACTCAGCATGCTCTCCACCGAGAGGCGCTTGCCGCGCATCGTGCCGTTGATATCGTTCAGGTAAACGTCAACATGTTTCGTTTGCGGGTAACGTTCCAGATAATCGGCCACTTCCACGGCAACGTTGTGCTGCAGGGCGTCAATTTTTTCATCCAGCCAGAGACCAGAATGGAGTGCGCCAGGGAGTGATAAGCCGGGAAAGTTAAAGTACGGACGGAGACTTTTGAGGAAAAACGCATTCATTATCGAGTTCATAGTCATTCTTCAATGAAGCCGTAGCGGCAATGAACTCAGCTTAAAAGAGCCGACGTAAAGGGGAGATAAAAAGCGTCAGGCCCGGCGTAAAGAAAGTATAAAGGCGGTTCCGCTATTTCTCTTTTTTCTGCATATCGAGCAGCTGCTCAGGCGTGACGGCCGGGTAACCTTGCGCGTCTTCCGGCACTTCGTGCATCGCCGGAATCGGCACCAGCGGGCCTAAAAAGCGCGGTTCGCGCTTAAAGATATACAGATCGGCCAGGGCACCAAAGCGGGCGCCGAACTCGCGGACGCGCACGCTCAGCATATCTTTTGGCGACGGCACCGCGTAACACTGCGCCTGAATACCCATATGCAGGGCAATAAACAGCGCACGCTCGCAGTGGAAGCGCTGGGTAATGATGATGAAGTCGTTGGTGTCGAAGACCTTGCGCGTGCGCACGATGGAGTCCAGGGTGCGGAACCCGGCGTAGTCGAGCACGATATCGGCTGGATCCACGCCCGCGGCAATCAGGTCCTTACGCATTGTCACCGGTTCGTTATAGCTTTGCAGGGCGTTATCGCCGCTCAGCAGCAGGTAGTTCACCTTGCCGCTGTTGTAGGCGTTCAGCGCGCCCTGAATGCGGTAACGGTAATACTGGTTAATGACGCCGGTGCGGTAGTACTTGGCGGTGCCGAGCACCACGCCAACCTGACGATAGGGCAGGTCCTGCAGGTCATCAAAGATGTAGGGGGCGGTTTTCCAGCTCATCCAGCGGTCGAGACCGAGCACGATCAACAGCAGTATGCCGACCAGGACAGACAGGCTGTAAAAAACGCGCTTTAACATGCAGATGGCTCGTACCGAAGGTGAAATTTAACTCAGGCTACTTTACCCGCCTGGTTAGCGCAAGAAACAGCGACTCAACTGAGGGGTTTTTCAGCAAACTGGCGGGCATTTCTGCCCGCCGGAAGGATTACGCCAGCAGTACGCGGTCAATCGTCGTACAGCCCAGCGCTTTAAGCGTTGCGGCAGTGGCATCCCACTGAATCAGCGGCGCATCGGCAATTTCAGCCAGAATCGCTCGCTGAATGTCAGGATAATCATAGCCGTTCAGGCTCAGCAGGTTGAGTGCGCCCTGCAGCGGCGGCAGCGTTGGGTTAAACGCGGCGTTTTCCGCATAGCTGCCGGTGAAGATTCGGCCATCGCGGCACTGCAGCGCCACGCCGCTCGGGGACTTGCTGTACGGCGTGTGGCTCTTGTTGGCGGCGGCAATCGCCGCCTGGCTCAGGTCATCGCCGGACAGGGCGAAACCGTGGTTCTGCTCGTCCATCAGCAGGGTTTTGATCTCCAGATCTTTCGGGCCAAACGCGTCAGGCAGGTAATCCGCCAGCGTGTGCGGCGCGCGGCCTGGCAGATTGATGCGCAGCTGCAGCCCGCTGTTCAGCTCGTTCATAAACTGACGGCAGTGGCCGCACGGAGTGTAGTTAACGGTAATGGCGCTCAGCGCTTTTTCACCGCGCAGCCACGCGTGACTGATGGCGCTCTGCTCGGCGTGCACGGTTTGCTGCATGGTTGCGCCCAGGAACTCCATGTTGCCGCCGAAGTACCAGGTGCCGCTGACGCCGCGCGCAATGGCCCCGACGTTGAAGTGGGAGAGATCGGCCCGCGCGCAGGCGGCAGCCAGAGGAAGCAGTGCGAAAGCCAGCGCGTCTTCGTCCAGTCCCGTTGCCTGTTTCAGCATCGTGACCTGCTCCGCGGTCAGCAGGGCGGGGAAGTGCGCATCTGCCAGAACGGGAGCAAGGGCTGACTGCAAATTCTCTGCAAGCTGGGCGAAAGCAGCTTGAAAACGTGGGTGCATGGCGTTTGCCTCATAAAGGTTAATGGATCGGTAGTTTACGGAGCCGTCAGGGCTTTATATGTGATCCACTTCTCATTATGTATGCAACTTATGAAATCAAAATGAAATTTGCGCGACGCATCGCAAATTTTAGCCCATCACCGCCAGAATCAGCGGGAAAATGAACGGGGCCAGCAGGGAGGTGATAATCCCGCAGATCACCAGCGCCAGGGAGCTAAACGCCCCTTCCTGATAATCCAGCTCCGCGCAGCGGGCAGTGCCCAGCGCGTGCGAGGCGGTGCCCATCGAGAGCCCCCGTGCCGCCTTAGTATGAATACGCATCGCGTTCAGCAGTGTGTGGCCAAACACCGCGCCGAGAATACCGACGAAAATGACGCACATCGCGCTGATGGCCGGAATGCCGCCGAGGCTGCCCCCAACCGCCATCGCGATAGGCGTGGTCACCGATTTAGGCAAAATAGAGGCGGCAATTTGCGGCGAGGCTCCCATCAACAGCGCCACCGACGTACCGGTGATCATCGCCACCAGGCTACCCACAAAACAGATGGAAATGATGGATTTCCAGCGGGCGCGGATCTGGTGCAACTGCTCGTATAAAGGAAAGGCGAGCGCCACAACGGCGGGCTGCAGCAGGTCGTTTAAGATTTTGCTGCCGGCAAAGTAGCGTTCGTAAGGAATGCCGGTAAGCAGCAGGAACGGGATAATCACCACCATCGCCACCAGCAGGGGGTTCAGCAAGGGCATTTTGAAACGCGCGGCAAGCTTACGTGCGGCGAAAAAGACTGCCAGGGTGAGCGGCAGGGACCACCAGATATTGTCCATCATTTTTTTGTTTTCTCCCCAATCACGTTACGTTCGCCATGCACCAGATGTGAACTCCAGCTCACCACCAGGAAAACCACCAGCGTACTGACCGCGCAGGAGACCACAATCGGGCCGAACTGGGCTTTGAGCAAATCAAAATACTGCATGACGCCCACGCCGATAGGCACGAAAAGCAGCGCCATATAGCGAATGAGGACGAAGCAGCCGGGGTTGACCCACTTTGCGGGCAGGATTTGCAGCGCCAGCAAAACGAAGAGGATCAGCATGCCGATAATGCTGCCAGGGATGGTGATGGGCAGCAGCGACGCGATGAAAATCCCGGCATACAGGCAGGCGTAAATCAGGACGAATGCGCGCAGATATTGCCAGATAATGTTCAATGATTTGCTCATGGTGATAGTCCTTGCTGAAACGCATTCATCATACAATTAAACCTAAAAATGTGCCACGGATCACATCATGAATTTTGAGCATACCAGACATTCCGGAATGGAACGTCCGGTATCACCTTAACGGTGCAGGCTACAGTTTAGAGGAAAGGGATTGCGCTGGCGAAAAGGCGTGCCAGAGAAGGCATCAGCGACAGGCTGTCAGTTTATCGAGAAAAGAAAACAGCACCAGGTTCATTTCGCGATAATCATGCGAGCGGAGTTTTTCCGCCGTTTCGACAAAACGGAATTCACCCGCGCGGCGTAGGTCACTCTGCGAATGCTCAATCAGCAACTCTACCACCTCCGGCGTCAGCTCCATATGGCACTGGAAACCGTATACCCGTTCGCTGTATTGCACGATCTGGCGGGGACAGCCCTCGCTGTACGCCAGAACCTTAGCCTGCGGCGTCAACCCAGGCATATCGTTATGCCAGTGACCGACGTTCAGCACGCTGCCAAAGTCCTCAAACAGCGGGTTCGCCTTACCTGCATCTGTGAGCCTGACGGGAAATTTGCCGATCTCTTTTTCCGGGCCATGACAAAACGCTGCGCCCAGCGCTTCACCGATAAGCTGCGAGCCCAGACAAACGCCTATCACCATTTTACCTGCCTCTATCGCACGGCTGATAAGTGCTTTTTCCGCCTGCGCATCAAACCAGGGGCATTCCTCACGCGTGGTGGCGGGGGACTGCGGGCCTCCCATGATGATAAGCAGGTCTATGTTCTCCAGTTCCTCAGGTAACGAATCGCCCTGATAAACTCTGGTGTAGCTCAGACTGCAGCCGCGACTTTTCCCCCAGATTTCATAGGCGCCTGGCGCCTCGAAATGTTCATGAATAATAAAATGGATGTGCATTGCGTCTCTCTCTGGTTACGTGTACAAGCAGCATCATAAGAGGAAGGGGGGAATGTGAAATGCCAACCGTTATCGATAAAACGCCAATTCACGACGATGCTATCGGATGGTCAAGAGGGGCAATTCGCTATACGCGCGGCGAAGTCGATCCGCCTCACCACCATTCGCAGGGACAACTTTTGTTTGCCATCAAAGGGGTCATGCTGGTCGAAACCGGCAGCAAACGCTGGGTCATACCGCCACAGCGCGCGCTGTGGATCCCTCCCTTTCAGGAGCATACCTACAGCGTGTTATCCACAACGGAGCTGCGCGCGGTCTGGTTTAGCCCGGGGCTGATAGCGCAATGCGAGCCTTTTAAGCGGAAAGACGAGGTTCACGTGATTATGGCAACAGCGTTGTTCAAAGAGCTGATTGCCGGGCTGTTCAGCGCGGAATACCGGCCAGCCAGTCAGCGCAGCATGGCCGTTTTGCTGCTCGATATCCTCAGTGAAGCTCAGCAAATCTCGGCCGAATTACCGATGCCCGTGGATGAGCGCTTACATCGCATTGCCTGTGACATCATTGCCAACAATCTCTGGGATCTTTCTCTGGAAAGGCTGGCGGAACGGGCCGCGATGTCTGAACGCACGTTTTCACGCGCGTTTATCAACGATACCGGCTTTAGCTTCCGGGCCTGGCGACAGCGTGCCAGGATTTGTGCCTCGCTGGATCTGCTCGCAAACGGATACCCGGTTAAGCAGGTGGCCTGGATGCTGGGCTTTTCCGGCCAGGCGGCATTTGCGGCGGCGTTTCGCGCCATTGTTGGGGCAACGCCGGGTGACTTTCTGCCTGAACAGAAGCGCTTCCCAGCGATATAGAGAGCGGCTACTATAGCGCGTCTTTTTTCACAGGTACTGCTATGCGTGTTTTACTGGCCCCAATGGAAGGCGTGCTCGACTCCCTCGTGCGCGAGCTTCTGACCGAGGTGAACGACTACGATCTCTGCGTGACGGAGTTCCTGCGCGTGGTCGATATGCTGTTGCCGGTAAAATCCTTCTTCCGGCTTTGCCCCGAGCTGGACAACCAGAGCCGGACCTCTTCCGGCACGCTGGTGCGTATTCAGCTCCTCGGCCAGTATCCGGAATGGCTGGCGGAAAACGCCGCCCGCGCGGTTGAGCTGGGCTCTTACGGGGTAGATCTCAACTGCGGCTGTCCATCTAAGCTGGTGAACGGCAGCGGCGGCGGAGCGACGTTGCTGAAAGATCCTGAACTGATTTACCGCGGCGCGAAAGCCATGCGCGAGGCGGTACCCGCGCATTTGCCGGTGACGGTTAAGGTTCGCCTGGGATGGGACAGCGATGCGCGGCAGTTTGAAATCGCCGATGCGGTACAGCAGGCCGGCGCCACCGAGCTGGTGGTGCATGGCCGTACCAAAGAAGATGGCTACAAAGCCGATCGCATTAACTGGCAGGCGATCGGTGAGATCCGCAAACGCCTCACCATTCCGGTGATCGCCAACGGCGAAATCTGGGACTACGAGAGCGCGCAGGCCTGTCTGCAGGCCACCGGCTGCGATGCGGTAATGATCGGCCGCGGCGCGCTGAACGTCCCTAACCTCAGCCGGGTGGTGAAATATAACGAACCGCGGATGCCGTGGGCAGACGTCGTCACGCTGCTGCAAAAATACAGCCGTCTGGAAAAGCAGGGCGACACCGGTTTGTATCACGTCGCGCGAATTAAGCAGTGGCTGAGTTATTTACGCAAAGAGTACGATGAAGCGCTGGGGTTATTTCAGGAGATTCGTACTTTACAGACGTCGGCTGATATTGCCCGGGTGATTCAGTCCAAATAATAAGCGTTAAATTGCTCACACTTTTTTAAAACAGAAAACAGTTCCGGTTTTCAACGTGGCGCGACGGTGTTAAGGTGCCACTGTTTTCAACGCAGGATTGTTACTGGTTAGCAGGCAAAACCTAAGCGTTTCACAGCATTTTCGCTGTGGAGCGCTTAGGTTTTTTTTTGCCTGTCGTTTACGCAGGAGAGTTATTTGGCTTAGCGCTTTTACTGATTTTTTAAAAAATGAATTCTCGACAGGAAATAGAAAAATTTCCTGCGGCCGGTTACGCACTCAATACTCAATCACAGGTTGTTATTATGGCATATAAAAATAAACTCTATGCGCTCGCCTTATTGGCGATATCCCCGCTGTCGATGGCGCAAGGCTGGAACGGAACGGTATTAGGGTTTGAAGCTCCGCCGGAGCCTGTTCTCGGCGAAATGCTCGGCATACGTAAAATCCTTAACGATAACGGTTTTACCTACAACCTCGGATACCTGAATGAAATTGGCTGGAACGGCGGTGGTGGATATAACCACGACTCCCACGTGGCCTATATTGACCAGTTCGCGCTGACCTTCAACCAGGATCTGGAGCGCTGGACCGGTATCCCGGACGCGCGTATCGAGGGGAACATCGTCAACCGCAACCACAATGACGATCTCACCACCAAACGCGTGCAGGACCCGCGCGTCAACTTCAACGATCTGACCCAGGAGAGCTGGGGCGGGCAGTCGATTACCCGTCTGGGCTGGCTGACCTTTGCCCGCAGCTTTGACGACCGGCGTCTGACCTGGCGCATCGGGATGATGAACAAGGTGCAAACCTTCGATCAAATTATCCCCTGTGATTTCCAGCTGCTGTCCCAGTGCGGCGGGAAGTCAGCCAACTCGCTGACCTGGAACAACTGGAACGTGCACACCTGGGGCACCACGCTTGCGTATAAACTCACGCCGACGCTAACCCTGAAGGGCGGCGTGATGGAGCAGAATCCGCAGGCCGCCAGCCGCAACCATGCGTGGAGCTGGTCGACGAAGGGCAGCAAAGGGATCTTACTGCCGGTTGAAATCGAAGCGCGTCCACTGATTAACGGCCTGCCGGGCGCTTACAACCTGGGCGTGGTGTTTACCAACGCGCCGCAATCCGATCTTTATCGCGGCAAATCGGGTGGGGCGGGGGCGACGGACCCGGACGGATTCGATACGCACAGCCGGACCTGGTTTATGTACGCCGGACTGAACCAGCAGCTAACGCAGCATCAGGGTGATCCGAATCGCGGGTTGAGTACCTCGTTCAGCATGAGCCTTGCGGATCAGAGCAGTAACTACATGCACCAGGTTTACGCCGCCTCGCTGCGCTACCGCGGGCTGTTTGATGCGCGACCGGAAGACTGGATTGGCTTTGGCTTAACCTGGATTGATATGAGCAGCCAGTACGCCCGCAACCAGCGTTACCTGAACAGCCTGAGCGGCGTAAGCGATTATGACAATCCGGCATATCACCCGGTGCCGGGCCATTCCCTGAACGGCGAGTTTTACTACCGTTTTCGTCCGGTGTCATGGCTTGAACTGCAGCCGGGCATGCAGTACTGGCACCATCCCGGCGGGGTCAGCCGCACCCAGGATGCCTGGGTCACCGAGCTGAAAACGGTGGTGACCTTCTGATATCACCGTAGCAAGTTCGATCCGCGTCACGTTTCTGACGCGTGACGCATTGAGGCTACGAATGAAACTGTTAGAGTGCCAGAACTGGATTGTTACTGCTTAGGCAGGCAAAACCTGATTTTCTGGCATCTGCCGGAGGTCAGGTTTTTTTGTTTCTGGGGTTCAGATGAAAATCGCCAAGATACTCAATAATAACGTGGTGGTTGTTCAGGATGAGCGCGGGCGCGAACAGGTGGTGATGGGCCGTGGGCTGGCCTTTCAGAAGCGCGTCGGTGAAGCGCTGGATACCGCGTTGGTTGAAAAGGTGTTTGCGTTACAAAGCGATGAACTGGTGCGTCGGCTTGGAGAACTGCTGAGTCAAATTCCGCTGGAGGTGATGACCACCTGCGACCGCATCATCGGGCTGGCGGCGCAGCGGCTGGGCAAGCTGCAGGAGAGCTTGTATATCACTCTCACCGATCACTGCTACTTTGCGATTGAGCGGCAGAAGAACGGGTTGGCCATCAAAAACGTGCTGCTGTGGGATATTAAACGGCTGTATCCGAAGGAGTTCGAGTTAGGGCAGGAGGCGCGGGCCATTATCGCCAGACGCCTGAACGTCGAACTGGAGGAGGATGAGGCCGGTTTTATCGCCCTGCATCTGGTCACCGCGCAGCTGAACAGCGAAATGCCGGAGGTGATGCACGTGACGCGGGTGATGCAGGAGATCCTGCAGCTGGTGAAGTATCAGCTGCAGCTTGAGTATGACGAAGAGTCGCTCAGCTATCAGCGTTTTGTCACCCACCTGAAGTTTTTTGCCCAGAGGATGCTCACCCGCACCGTGGTGGAAGATGACGATGTCTCGCTGCATACGGCAGTCAAAGACAACTACGCGAAGGCGTGGAAATGCGCCGAGAAAATCGCACAGCACCTGAACAAAAGCTATCAGCGTGAGCTGACAACCGAAGAAATTATGTTCCTCGCCATTCATATCGAGCGGGTGAGAAAAGAGGGGCGTTAAGCCTCAGAACAGGATTGTTACTGCACTACGCAGGCAAAACCTGAGCGCGGCCTTCGTCAGAAGGCCGTTCTCGGGTTTTTTTATTTTTTGTACTCAGTCAACAGGTGCCTGCGGGCATCGGGATGTAAGGAAATCGAGATGGAATACCAGGCTTTAGCGAAGGATATTCTCGGCCACGTTGGCGGAAAAGAGAACATCGTCAGTCTTGTGCACTGTGCAACCCGGCTTCGCTTCAAACTGAAAGACAATCAACGGGCGGATGCGGAAGGGCTCAAGAAAAATCCGGGCGTGATCATGGTGGTCGAAAGCGGCGGCCAGTTTCAGGTGGTGATTGGCAACCACGTGCATGACGTCTGGCAGGCGGTGCGCAATGAAGCAGGTCTTACCGATGACGCCCCTGTCGTGGAAGAGAAGGGTGAAAAGGGTAACCTGTTGGGCCGTCTGATTGATATCGTCTCCGGCATCTTTACCCCGTTTATCGGCATTCTGGCGGCGTCCGGTATTCTGAAAGGGCTGCTGGCGCTGGCCGTGGTGTGCGGCTGGCTCACGACCGGGAGCGGCACGTATAAAATCTGGTTTGCTGCCAGCGACGCGCTGTTCTTCTTCTTCCCGCTGGTGCTGGGCTATACCGCCGGGAAAAAGTTCGGCGGAAACCCATTCATTACCATGGTGATCGGCGGGGCGCTCACCCATCCAGTGATGATTGCGGCGTTCAACGCCAGCCAGCAGCCGGGCGCGGTGTCGGAAGCCTTTTTGGGCATTCCCGTCACCTGGTTCAACTACAGCTCGTCGGTGATCCCGATTATTCTCGCCGCGTGGGTGAGCTGCTGGCTGGAAAAGCAGAGCACCAGGCTGCTGCCTTCCTCGATGAAAAACTTCTTCGCGCCGCTGATCTGTCTTGCCGTGACCGTGCCGCTGACTTTCCTCGTTATCGGGCCGCTGGCGACCTGGCTGAGCCAGATGCTGGCGAACGGCTATCAGAGTATTTACGTTCTGGCACCGTGGCTGGCGGGCGCGGCGATGGGCGCGCTGTGGCAGGTCTGCGTCATTTTTGGCCTGCACTGGGGGCTGGTGCCGCTGATGATCAACAACCTGGCGGTGCTGGGGCATGACTCCATGCTGCCGATGCTCTTGCCTGCGGTGTTCGGCCAGGTGGGGGCGGCACTGGGTATTTTCCTGCGTACCCGCGATGCGCGTCAGAAAATGCTGGCCGGTTCATCCGTGACGGCAGGGTTTTTCGGTATCACCGAACCCGCAGTGTATGGCGTAAACCTGCCGCTGCGCCGTCCGTTTATTTTTGGCTGCGTGGCAGGCGCTATCGGCGGAGCGATTGTCGGCTTTAGTGACACCCACGTTTACTCTTTCGGCTTCGCCAATATCTTTACTGTCGCCCAGATGATCCCGCCGGGCGGCGTGGACGCCACGCTGTGGGGCGGCATTATCGGTACGGTGGTGGCGCTGGTGCTGAGCTGCGGCCTGACGCTGGTCGCCGGTATGCCAGGAAACACCGCGACAGAAGGGGTGGTCACCGCGGGCGAAAACGATGTGCTATCACCGATGACCGGTACCGTTCTTGCGCTCGACCAGGTGCCGGATACCACCTTTGCCAGCGGCCTGCTGGGCAGCGGCGCCGCGATTATTCCCTCCGATAACAAAGTGGTTGCCCCGTTTGCTGGCGTGGTGGCCTCGCTGTTCCAGACCAAACACGCCATCGGCCTGCTCAGTAACAGTGGAATCGAAGTGTTGATCCATGTGGGTATCGACACCGTGAAGCTCGACGGCAAGCCGTTTACCGCCCATGTGAAGGTCGGTGACACGGTGCAACCCGGCGATCTGCTGCTGGAGTTTGACCGACAGGCGATTATCGATGCCGGATACGATCTGGCGACCCCGATTATTATCAGTAACAGCGATGAGTATCGCGACGTGGTGACCGTGGCGGCAACGTCCGTCAATGCTGGTGCGCCGTTACTCAGCGTAAGCCATCAATAACAGGAGAACGTGATGAAAACTTTCCCGGACGATTTTTTATGGGGCGGCGCGGTTGCCGCGAATCAGGTAGAGGGCGCGTATCTGGAGGAGGGGAAAGGGCTGTCCACCTCTGACGTTCAGCCGCAGGGGGTCTTCGGCCCGGTGGTTGAGCGCGTGGCGGGCGACAGCGGCATCAAGGATGTTGCCATCGACTTCTATCATCGCTATCCGGAAGACATCAAACTGTTCGCGGAGATGGGTTTTAGCTGCCTGCGCGTCTCCATTGCCTGGACCCGCATTTTTCCGAACGGCGACGAGCAGCAGCCGAACGAGGCGGGGCTGGCGTTTTACGACCGGCTGTTTGACGAGCTGGCCGCGCACAACATTACCCCGCTGGTGACGCTGTCGCATTACGAAATGCCGTGGGGGCTGGTGAAGCAGTACGGCGGATGGGGCAGCCGCCAGACTATTGGGTTCTTCGAGCGCTACGCCCGTACCGTGTTTGCGCGCTACAAAGAAAAGGTCAAGCTCTGGCTGACCTTCAACGAGATCAATATGTCTCTGCACGCGCCGATGACCGGCGTGGGCCTGCCGGAAACCAGCAGCAAAGGCGAAGTGTATCAGGCGATCCATCATCAGCTGGTGGCCAGCGCGCTGGCGGTGAAGGCCTGCCATGAGATCGTTCCTGATGGCAGAATTGGCAATATGCTGCTGGGCGGTCTGATGTATCCGCTGACCTGCAAGCCGGAAGATGTTCTGGAAACACTGCAGGAAAACCGCGCCTGGCAATTCTTTGGTGACGTACAGTGTCGCGGTGCCTACCCGGGGTATATGCAGCGCTTCTTCCGCGACAACGGTATTCAGCTTGAGGTCACGGACGCCGACCGCGAGGCGCTGAAATCGACCGTCGATTTTATCTCCTTCAGCTACTACATGACGGGTTGCGTCACCGCGGACGACGCCCTCAACCAGCAGGCGCGCGGCAACATCCTGAGCATGGTGCCAAACCCGCATCTGGCCAGTTCCGAATGGGGCTGGCAGATTGACCCCATCGGCCTGCGTACCCTGCTAAACGTGCTCTGGGATCGCTATCAGAAGCCGCTGTTTATCGTGGAAAATGGTCTGGGAGCAAAGGATAAACCGGACGCGGACGGCACGGTGCAGGATGACTACCGCATCAGCTACCTTAACGACCATCTGGTGCAGGTGCGTGAAGCGATCGAAGACGGCGTTGAGGTGATGGGCTATACCAGCTGGGGGCCAATCGACCTGGTGAGCGCATCAAAAGCTGAACTCTCTAAGCGTTACGGCTTTATTTACGTCGATCGCGATGACAGTGGAAAAGGTACGCTGGCGCGCAGCCGCAAGAAAAGCTTCTACTGGTATAAAGAGGTCATTGCGACGAAAGGCGCTTCGCTGAAAGTTTAATAACGCGATCAACCTGACAGGGGACGTTCACGCTGTCGGGTTGATTATTTTTTATTTGTATAATTAAATTTAAATAATAATTTCGGTGAATACTTTTCCGTATATTTAAATCTATGACAATTTACGCTTTGCCACGCATTACTAAAAAAACAAACAGAATCAAGCGTAATTTGCGCCTTTATTTTTTGAGTATATGGCGTAATGAAACGTTCTTTTATTTTATCTCTGAGTGTTCCCTTTGCATTTATTCTGGCTGCCTGCGCGCCTGAACATGCCACGGTATCTCCCATTAAAACGCAAACCACCGCGGCGTCGGTAAATACGGTTCTGGCTCATCAGGACTGGCCGAAAAATGAGTGGTGGAAAGCATATAACGATCCTGAACTTAATTCGCTGATTGCGAAAGCATTAAGCGATGCGCCGGATATGCAGATTGCCCGTCAGCGCATTACGCTCGCTGAAGCCCAGGCCAAAGCGGCTATGGCTGCCGACGGTCCGCAGATCGATTTTTCAGCGGATGCTGAACGCCAGAAAATGTCCGCCGAAGGGCTGATGGGGCCCTTTGCCATTACCGACCCGGCGGCAGGGACAACCGGGCCGTGGTACACCAACGGCACCTTTGGCCTGACTGCTGGCTGGGATCTCGATCTCTGGGGAAAAAATCGCGCGCAGGTCGAAGCCCGGATAGGCAAAGTGAATGCGCAAAAAGCGGAGCTGGAGCAGACCCGTCAGCTGCTGGCCAGCAGCGTGGCGCGGCTTTACTGGGAATGGCAAACGCAGGCCGCCGTGGGGGAGGTCCTCGCGCAGATCAAACATGAGCAGGACAATATTATCGGCGCCGACCGCGAGCTGTATCAACACGGCATCACCTCCTCCGTGGAGGGCGTCGAAACGGACATCAACGCCAGCAAAACCGAAGAGCAGCTGGCCGGGGTCAACGGGAAGATGAAAGCCATAGAGGCGCGCCTGGTCGCGCTGACCAACGCCCCCTCCGTGAAGCTGACGCGGCACGCCTTGCCGACGGTGGAAGCCTCGTTACCGTCGACGCTCGGCTATGAACTGCTGGCACGCCGCCCGGATCTTCAGGAGGCGCACTGGTATATCGACGCCTCCATGAGCGAGGTGGAGGCCGCCAGAGCAGCGTTCTATCCTGACGTGAACCTGATGGCGTTCTTACAGCAGGATGCCCTCCACCTGAGCGATCTGTTCCGTTCATCCGCGCAGCAGATGGGCGTGACCGCCGGGTTGACGCTGCCAATTTTTGACAGCGGCAGGCTGAACGCCAGCCTGGATATCGCCCAGGCGCAGAACAATCTCTCGGTTGCCAACTACAACAAAGCGGTAGTGGAGGCCGTCAATCAGGTGGCACGCACGGCCAGCGAAGTCGAAACGCTAATGGCGAAGAACAGCCATCAGCAGCAGGTTGAAAAAGATGCGGCACGGGTCGTGGCGCTGGCTCAGGCGCGTTTCAGCGCGGGGATTATTGCGGGCTCCCGGGTCAGTGAAGCCAGAATACCGGCCCTCAAAGAGCACCTCGAAGGCGTGCTGCTGAAGGGGCAATATGTCGACGCTACCCTGCAGCTGACCTCGGCGCTGGGCGGCGGCTATCATCATGGCTAAAAAAGGCCATTATCTATACTTACCTCTTTGCAGTTTTTCAGGAGGTGAGTATGACCAGAGTAGCGATTGTGACCGCATCGGATTCCGGGATTGGGAAAACCACGGCCCTGATGCTGGCTGAGCGCGGGTTTGATATTGGCGTCACCTGGCACTCGGATGAGAAAGGGGCGCTGGAAACCTGCCGCGAAGTCGAAGCGCAGGGGCAGCGTGCGGAGGCTATCCATCTTGATTTAAGCACGCTGCCGGAAGGCGCTGAGGCCATTGAAACGCTGATTGCGCGTTTTGGTCGGCTGGACGTGCTGGTTAATAATGCAGGGGCGATGACCAAAGCGCCGTTCCTCGAGATGCCGTTCGACGACTGGCGGAACATTTTCACCGTCGACGTGGACGGGGCGTTTCTCTGTTCACAGATAGCCGCAAGGCAGATGGTGAAGCAGGGGGAAGGGGGGCGGATTGTGAACATCACCTCGGTACATGAACACACGCCCCTGCCGGAGGCCAGCGCCTACACGGCGGCGAAACACGCGCTCGGCGGGTTAACCAAATCCATGGCGATGGAGCTGGTTAAGCACAACATTCTGGTGAACGCCGTCGCGCCGGGTGCCATTGCCACGCCGATGAATGACATGGACGACAGCGAAGTGAAGGAAGGCTCAATGCCGGAAATCCCGCTGGCAAGGCCGGGCCACACGAAAGAGATTGCCAGCCTGGTGGCGTGGCTGTGTGACAGTGACGCCAGCTATACAACAGGGCAATCGTTTATCGTCGACGGGGGCTTTATGCTGGCGAACCCGCAGTTTAAGCCGGAGGGGTAGTTTCTTTTCGCCCTCTCCCTTGAGGGAGAGGGCTGGGGTGAGGGGGAACATACGGCTGTAGTGGTCATTCCGTTCACTTCATGTTCTTTGCTACTCTGTAGCTGCATGACCTGTGAACGTGCCAGGGCGGCTCAATCGCCGCCGCCCTGGCGACCCGGGCTCCCGGCGGTAAATCGCCGCTTCGCGGTACCCTCAGCTTATTCCTTCAGGCTATCGGGTCGGGCATGAGCCTGCATCCCTGCAGGCCACGCCCTCTCGGCGCATCCCTGCGCCTCGCCCCGGCCTTACGGAAACGCTTCGGCGATTTACAGCCGGACCAGGGCATCGCTGTAAGTTATTCATTTTCCTGATACCACATTTATAGCTTCCGGTTAAAAAATTACTGGGGATTCCTCAGCCCTGTGGCTTAGGGTGAGGGCATCAGGCTGCACTCACTCCTCATCCCGCGTCTTTTCCCGATGCTTCAGCCACAGTCGAACCGCAATCACCGCCACAACCACCAGAATCAACCACGCCCAGTGCTTCAGGTGCTGGTCGAGATTATGCAGCCAGGGCGCAATCACTTCGCCCCCCACGTAACCGAGCGTCGTAAAGATCAGCGCCCAGGCAATCGCGCCCACAATATTGAGCGGCAGAAAAATTTTGGGCGGCAGATGGCTGGCGCCAATCAGTATCGGCCCGATAATGCGAAAGCCATACATAAAGCGCGTGCCAATGACGAACAGATAGGGATGACGTTGAATGAGCCGCTGAGCGCGGCGGATTTTCTTCTGATGCTTTGCGAAACGCTTAAGCAGCGTTGGCCCAAAGCGCAGCCCCAGAAAGTAGAGCAGCTGATCGCCTATCATCCCGCCCAGCGCGACCGCGGCGACGACCAGCGGGAATTTCAGTAACCCCTGATGCGCGGCGACGCCCCCTAACAGCGTGATGGTTTCACCTTCTGCCACGCTACCGATCACCAGCGCGGCATATCCATATTGCTCAATGAGTGCGTTAATATCCATTACGTAACTGTTATCTCCCTCTGCGTGCCTCGTTTAATCATATACCCCATGAATCAACAGCGGGGAAATCAACGGAAATTTCCCACTGTACATAAAATAATCTAAAGCCTGCATTATACTTAAGGTATCGCTGACGGGCCGACAACAAGGGGGCGCTATGAACCATGTCTGGGGACTTTTCTCCCATCCCGATCGTGAAATGCATGTCATTAAAAGTGAGAACGAAACGGTCTCGCATCATTACACGCACCACGTGCTGCTGATGGCTGCGGTGCCGGTAATATGCGCTTTTATCGGAACGACACAAATCGGCTGGAACTTCGGTGACGGCACCGTGGTTCAGCTTTCCTGGTTTACCGGACTCTATCTGGCCATCGTCTTTTATGGCCTGATGCTGGCGGGTGTGGCGGTCATGGGGCGGGTCATTCACTGGATGGCGCGTAACTATCCGCAACGTCCATCGCTGGCGCACTGTATGGTCTTTGCCGGGTATGTCGCAACCCCGCTGTTCTTAAGCGGTATTGTTGCGCTTTATCCACTGGTCTGGCTGTGCGCGCTGATCGGTACTATTGCCCTCTTTTACACCGGTTATCTGCTGTATCTGGGGGTTCCAACCTTCCTGAATATCAATAAAGAAGAGGGCCTGAGCTTCTCCAGTTCAACGCTTGCCATCGGGGTGCTGGTGCTGGAGGCGCTACTGGCGCTGACGGTAATTCTTTGGGGTTATGGATACCGTCTCTTCTAAACGCACTGCATTGCTGGCGTAAATGCCAGCAATGCAGCATCTGTTCACGATTATCCTCTGGCGACAACGCCCGCTGACGGCTATGATGCCGAAGCCAGCCTGAGTTTATCCGTCGACCCAGGCGGTGTACGTTATGACGTGCGTGAATAATTATCAGAAGTCTCACCATGCTGAAATTCCGAGTCTCTTTACTTAGCCTGGCGCTGTTGCTGGGTGCGTCCGCTGCCGTGCCGGCCGTCGCCAAAACGCCTGCTGTGACTGCTACCGCCGCTCAGCCGCAAATTGCTTCCGGCAGCGCGATGATTGTCGATCTCAACACCAATAAGGTGATTTACGCCAGCCATCCGGATCTGGTGCGACCGATCGCCTCAATTACCAAATTAATGACCGCGATGGTGGTGCTTGATGCCCATCTGCCGCTGGATGAAAAACTGAAAGTGGATATCAGCCACACGCCGGAGATGAAGGGGATCTACTCCCGCGTGCGCCTGAACAGTGAGATCAGCCGTAAGAATATGCTGCTGCTGGCGCTGATGTCGTCTGAAAACCGCGCGGCGGCGAGCCTGGCGCACCACTATCCTGGCGGCTACGACGCCTTTATCCGCGCGATGAACGCCAAAGCCAAAGCGCTGGGGATGAACAATACGCACTATGTGGAACCGACGGGTCTGTCGATCAACAACGTCTCCACGGCGCGCGATCTAACGAAACTGCTGATTGCCAGCAAACAGTATCCGCTGATTGGCCAGCTCAGTACCACCCGTGAAGAGATGGCGACCTTTGCGAACCCAGCCTATACGCTGCCGTTCCGCAATACTAACCATCTGGTTTACCGGGATAACTGGAATATTCAGCTAACCAAAACCGGCTTTACCAACGCGGCTGGACACTGTCTGGTGATGCGCACCGTGTTTAACGGTAAGCCGGTGGCGCTGGTGGTGATGGATGCCTTCGGCAAATACACGCACTTCGCGGATGCGAGCCGCCTGCGTACCTGGATTGAAACAGGAAAAGTGCAGCCTGTCCCGGCCGCGGCATTGACGTATAAAAAGCAGAAAGCCGAGCAGATGGCGACGGCACAGAACGATTAGGTAAAAGCAAAACGGTAACGCATGTTACCGTTTTTTATGTTTTCTCCCTCTCCCCGTGGGAGAGGGCCGGGGTGAGGGCACCAGACCGCACTGCGTTTATTCCGGCAGCGTCCAGTCACCGTCGTTGAGCGGGCGCTGCATAATCACCGTATCCCGCCAGTCTCCTTTCTTATAGCCTACGCTGCGCAGCTGACCGACAATCACGAAACCATGTTTTTTATGCAGGCGTAACGAACCGGCGTTGTTATTGCCATCTCCCACTACGGCAATCATCTGCCGCCACGGCCCTTGCTCGCAGCGTTCAATCAGCGCATCCATCAGTGCCGTGCCAAAACCGCGCCCGGTGATGCTGGCATCCACGTAAATCGACTCTTCCAGGGTATAGCGGTAGGCGTGTCGTGGTCGGTAAGGGGTGGCATAGCAGTAGCCCACCACAATGCCGCGGTACAGCGCGATAAGCCACGGTAAACCGTTCTCAGTCACGCTTTTCATACGTTGGCGCATTTCGTCAATGGTTGGGGGGACTTCTTCAAATGACGCACGCCCGTGAAGTACATGCCAGGCATAGATCGCGGCAATGGCATGCACATCATCGGGAAGGGCGTCGCGCACTTCCAGCTCGGTCTCGGATAAAACATCAATAGCCGACATGATGTGCCTGCTCCTCGTTATCGAATGCCGGAGAAACGTTTCTCCGGCGATGAGCAGTTACTCTATTACGATTAAGGAGCGCTTAACAATCTCTCAAATTTGGCTGTAGGAATTAATCAGACGCTTGCGTTATGCGCTGCTCCGCGTCTTCGCTCTCTTTCCAGTATTTCTTCCGCGTTGTTTTACCGATGCCGGGATTCATGCTGTTTGTAGGGTCATTCTCGCGATAAAACTGCTTAAGTGCGTCCGGGGCTTTATAAAGATGTCCGACGTTGTGTTCCGCAGGATATTG
The DNA here is from genome assembly GCF_001742765.1 of Enterobacter sp. ku-bf2. Classification (NCBI taxonomy): domain Bacteria; kingdom Pseudomonadati; phylum Pseudomonadota; class Gammaproteobacteria; order Enterobacterales; family Enterobacteriaceae; genus Enterobacter; species Enterobacter sp. ku-bf2. The sequence goes on along the minus strand of NZ_MDVW01000024.1, from coordinate 145,646 downwards.
TGCGCCACGTTCACGCAAAAGGGCGAGCATCTGCTCCTTCAGTTCGTGTGCATCGACCCCTTTTTTGACGATGTAATCCTGATGGAAGACATAGCACATAAAGTGGCCGTAATAGAGCTTATGCACCAGCTTGCTGTCGATTTCCGGCGGCAGGTGTTCAAACCACTCGGTGTCGTTACGCCGCAGGGCGATATCCAGCGCCAGAATGTCTTCCACCTCTTCGGAATGCACCGCCTGATATCGGATGGCGGCACCAGCGGCGGCAAAGCGGTGCAGGAACGCTTTGCTGCCCTCTTCAGGCGTACAGGCAAAGAAATCCCCTTCGGCGGTTTTGAAGAACTCGGTCAGCCAGGCCTGCGCTTCGGCGATCCCGTCTCCGGCCATTTTCAGCAGCAGGTGATGTTCGTACTTGTCGCGCCAGGTTTTCATTCTCTCCGGTAAATGCGCCGGGAAAACGTTGCCCAGCTTCTGCATAAAGCGGTCGGTGAAGTGGGGTTTGAACAGCGACACTTTCTCCAGCATCGCGTCGGTACGGCCCTTCATGGTGAAGAAGAACGGCATTTTGTCGGTGCCGAGCTTGTCGATCATCAGGAACGTGTCTTTGCCATAGCGCTCGGCGATGTCGTAAATGTCCCGGTGCATGTACTCGCCCGCCACCGGCAGATGGGTGAATTCGCCCAGAATATGACGGCGGATCTCCGTCAGAACCTCAGGCTGGTTGGTGCCGATGTAAAATACCTGCTGCTTTTTCTCTGCCGGGAACGTGTCGAGACGCACCGCAAAAACGGCCAGCTTGCCCGCGCAGCCGGAGGATTCAAACAGGCGATCCGGGTCGGCGTTATAGCGCGCAGGAGTGTCAGCATTGATATCGCGCACCCGGGTCACATAGTCATGGTCGTGCGCATGGCGGCCGTCGTGCTGAACGTCTTCGTCCTTCACGCGATCGTCGTCGAGCTTGCTGAGGATCTGTTCCGGCGTCACGCCAAGATCGATTCCCAGATGGTTCACCAGCGTCAGCTTGCCGTTTTCGTCAATACGGGCAAACAGCGACATCTCGGTGTAGGCGGGGCCACGCTGTACCAGCGAGCCGCCGGAGTTATTGCAGATCCCACCGACCACCGAGGCGCCAATGCAGGAGGAACCGATCACCGAGTGCGGTTCGCGGCCCAGCGGCTTAAGCGCTTTTTCGAGGGAGTAGAGCGTGGTGCCGGGGAACGCGAGCACCTGCTCGCCTTTATCCAGCAGATGCAGCTTGTCGAGTCGCAGGGTGCTGATAATCACGATGTCACGATCGTAATCATTGCCGTTCGGCGTAGAGCCTTCGGTCAGGCCGGTGTTGGCCGCCTGCATTAAAATAATCTTGTCGGCGGCGACGCAGGCGCTCAGCACGCGCCACAGCTCCAGCAGCGTGCCGGGGAAAACCACCGCCAGCGCCTCGCCCTGGCCGGAGCGGAAGCCCTTGCGGTAGCGGGCGGTTTTAGCCGGGTCGGTAAGCAGGTGAGAGGAGCCAACCAGGCGCGACAGTTCGTTAATAAATGTTTTGTTATCGTCAGTTCGAACAGAAGACATCTTCCACTCCTTGTGGTGGGGCAAATTTCTCGCTGTAAAGCATAGCGCGATTAACTGTTAAGCGGTCGAGTATTCACGAGAAAAATCAGAGAATAACCCTGCAACGATCGGAGGGTTTGTGGCACACTGCGCTTTTCGCACGGTATGGCCGAGATCGTCCGGCGGTTATTGATGAGAGAGTAAAACGACATGAAATGGCTATGTTCTGTAGGTGTCGCCGTCAGCCTGGCGCTGCAACCTGCGCTGGCAGAGGATTTGTTTGGCAATCACCCGCTCACGCCTGAAGCGCGGGATGCGTTTGTCACGGAATTGCTCAAGAAAATGACGGTCGATGAGAAAATCGGCCAGCTGCGTCTGATCAGCGTCGGCCCGGATAACCCGAAAGAGGCCATCCGCGAGATGATCAAAGACGGGCAGGTAGGGGCCATCTTTAATACCGTCACCCGCCAGGATATCCGCAAGATGCAGGACCAGGTGATGGATCTCAGCCGCCTGAAAATTCCGCTGTTTTTTGCCTATGACGTGGTGCACGGCCAGCGTACCGTCTTCCCCATCAGCCTCGGCTTAGCCTCCTCCTTTAACCTCGACGCGGTGAAAACCGTCGGGCGCGTGTCGGCTTATGAAGCGGCGGACGACGGCCTGAACATGACCTGGGCGCCTATGGTGGACGTCTCGCGCGATCCGCGTTGGGGCCGCGGCTCGGAAGGCTTTGGTGAAGATACGTATTTAACCTCCACTATGGGTAAAACCATGGTGGAAGCGATGCAGGGCAAAAGCCCGGCGGACCGCTACTCGGTGATGACCAGCGTCAAACACTTCGCGGCCTACGGCGCGGTGGAGGGCGGTAAAGAGTACAATACCGTCGACATGAGCCCGCAGCGCCTGTTCAACGACTACATGCCGCCGTACAAGGCCGGTCTGGATGCGGGCAGCGGCGCGGTGATGGTGGCGCTGAACTCGCTGAACGGCACGCCTGCGACCTCTGATTCCTGGCTGCTGAAAGACGTGCTGCGCGACCAGTGGGGCTTTAAGGGCATCACCGTTTCCGACCACGGCGCGATTAAAGAGCTGATCAAACACGGTACCGCTTCCGACCCGGAAGACGCGGTGCGCGTCGCGCTCAAGTCCGGCATCAACATGAGCATGAGCGACGAGTATTACAGCAAATACCTGCCGGGGCTGGTGAAGAGCGGCAAGGTGACGATGGCGGAGCTGGACGATGCCACCCGTCACGTGCTGAACGTGAAATACGACATGGGGCTGTTTAACGATCCGTACAGCCACCTGGGTCCGAAAGAGTCTGACCCGGCAGATACCAATGCTGAAAGCCGCCTGCACCGCAAAGAAGCGCGTGACGTGGCGCGCGAAAGCCTGGTGCTGCTGAAAAACCGCCTCGACACGCTGCCGCTGAAAAAATCCGGCACCATTGCCGTGGTGGGGCCGCTGGCCGACAGCAAGCGCGACGTGATGGGCAGCTGGTCTGCCGCGGGCGTGGCTGACCAGTCCGTGACCGTGCTGACCGGTATCAAGAGTGCCGTCGGTGAAAACGCCAAAGTGGTTTACGCCAAAGGGGCGAACGTCACCAACGATAAAGACATCGTGACCTTCCTTAACCAGTATGAAGAAGCGGTGAAGGTCGATCCGCGCACGCCGAAGGAGATGATTGACGAGGCGGTGAACGCCGCGAAGCAGTCTGACGTCGTTGTCGCGGTCGTGGGGGAAGCGCAGGGTATGGCGCACGAAGCCTCCAGCCGGACCGATATCACCATTCCACAGAGCCAGCGCGATCTGATCGCCGCCCTGAAAGCCACCGGCAAGCCGTTGGTGCTGGTGCTGATGAACGGTCGTCCGCTGGCGCTGGTGAAAGAAGACCAGCAGGCTGACGCCATCCTGGAAACCTGGTTCGCCGGTACCGAAGGCGGTAACGCCATCGCCGACGTGCTGTTTGGCGATTACAACCCGTCAGGCAAGCTGCCGATGTCCTTCCCGCGCTCCGTCGGGCAGATCCCGGTCTACTACAGCCACCTGAATACCGGTCGCCCGTACAACGCCGACAAGCCGAACAAATACACGTCTCGTTACTTCGACGAAGCTAACGGCCCGCTGTATCCGTTTGGTTACGGCCTGAGCTACACCACCTTCAAGGTTTCTGACGTCAAAATGTCGTCACCGAGCCTGAAGCGTGACGGCAACGTCACCGCCAGCGTTGAGGTAACCAACACCGGCAAGCGCGAAGGGGCAACGGTGATTCAGATGTACGTTCAGGATGTCACCGCGTCGATGAGCCGTCCGGTGAAACAGCTGCGCGGTTTTGAGAAGGTCAACCTGAAGCCGGGGGAAACCAAAACCATCAGCTTCCCGATCGACGTGGATGCGCTGAAGTTCTGGAACCAGCAGATGAAATATGATGCGGAACCGGGCAAATTTAACGTCTTTATCGGCGTGGACTCCGCCCGCGTGAATAAAGGCGAGTTCGAGCTGCTGTAACCTTTCCCTCCTTTGCCTCCCCCCGTCCTGCGGGGGAGGCGTCTTACCTTATGCTAAAAAGGCATTTTGACGGTTAATTCCGCCGTTTTAAGCTACGCTTTTCTCTCAAGCCTCTGAAAAAGGCAGCAAAAAAATGAGGATAGCGGAATGACGATTGCAAAGGGGATGTTGGGATCTGCGGTGTTACTGGCGGCGCTGAGCCTGCCGTTACAGGCGGCGGAGCCGGTAAAGGTGGGCTCAAAGATCGATACCGAAGGCGCGCTGCTCGGCAATATTATTTTGCAGGTGCTGGAAAGTCACGGCGTGAAAACGGTCAATAAAGTCCAGCTCGGCACTACGCCTGTTGTGCGCGGCGCAATTACCTCCGGCGAGCTGGATATCTACCCGGAATACACCGGCAACGGCGCATTCTTCTTCAAAGATGAAAACGATCCGGCATGGAAAAACGCCAAAGCCGGGTATGAGAAAGTCAAAAAACTCGACGCGGAACAGAACAAACTGGTCTGGCTGACCCCGGCGCCAGCCAACAATACCTGGACTATCGCCGTGCGCAAGGACGTGGCGGAGAAAGGGAAGCTGACCACCCTGGCGGATCTCAGCCGCTACCTGAAAGAGAAGGGCGACTTTAAGCTGGCGGCGTCCGCGGAGTTTATCGAGCGTCCTGATGCGCTCCCGGCGTTCGAAAAAGCCTACGACTTCAAGCTCGACCAGGCTCAGCTGCTCTCGCTGGCGGGCGGAGATACCGCGGTGACCATCAAAGCGGCGGCACAGCAAACCTCCGGCGTTAACGCGGCAATGGCCTACGGCACCGACGGCCCGGTGGCGGCGCTTGGCCTGCAAACCCTGACCGATCCAAAAGGCGTACAGCCGATTTACGCGCCGACCCCCGTGGTACGCGAGGCGGTGCTAAAAGCGTACCCGGACATTGCAGAATGGCTCAAACCGGTTTTCGAAAAGCTGGATGAAAAAACGCTGCAGCAGCTGAATGCCAGCATCGCCGTTGAGGGACTGGACGCCAAAAAAGTGGCCGCCGACTTCCTGAAGCAACAAGGGCTTGTGAAGTAACGGGAAAAGGCTGTGCCAATAAAATGTCATAACCGCGTCCTGCTGCTGCTGGCCTGCGTGGCCATCGCGGCGGTCGCGTTACCGTTTGTCAACGTTGCCCCAAACCGCCTGATGTCGGGGGAGGGCAAAGCGCTCTGGCAGGTCTGGTCGTTTACGCCGGGGTGGCTTGTGGCGTCGCTGGGCGCGTGGGTGATCCTGTCGCTCTGGCAGGGACGCCCGGCGCAGTGGCTTACGCTGTTCCTCTCTGAAGGGTTGTTTATCCTCCTGTTCTGGAGCGCCGGGCTGGCGGCGACGCATATGGCCTCGGCGGAAAGTCCGCTGGCGAGAACCACTATCGGCAGCGGCCTGTGGCTGTGGCTGGCGCTCTGCCTGCTGGCCTGCAGCGATGCCATTCGTCGACTCATCGCCAGTGCCGTCTGGCGCTGGGTGCTCAATGCGCAGATATGGTGTATTCCTTTACTCCTGCTGTTCAGCGGGGAACTGAACAACCTCTCGCTGTTAAAAGAGTACGCCAACCGTCAGGAGGTGTTTGATGATGCCCTCGCGCAGCACCTGACGATCCTCTTCGGTACGCTCGTTCCGGCGCTCCTGATTGGGATCCCTCTTGGCATGTGGTGCTATCGCCATCCTTCACGCCAGGGCGGGATTTTTGCCGTGCTCAACGTTATCCAGACCATTCCTTCCGTTGCGCTGTTTGGCCTGCTGATTGCGCCACTGGCCGGGCTGGTGAAGTCATTCCCGGTGCTCGGAACGCTCGGTGTTGCCGGGACGGGGCTAACGCCCGCCCTTATCGCGCTGGTGCTGTATGCCCTGCTGCCGCTGGTGCGCGGCGTGGTCGCAGGTTTAGGCCAGGTCGCACCTGACGTGCTGGAAAGCGCCCATGCGATGGGAATGAGCGCGCGGCAGTGTTTCTGGAAAATTCAGCTCCCGCTGGCGCTGCCCCTGCTGCTGCGTAGCCTGCGGGTGGTGGCGGTCCAGACCGTCGGCATGGCGGTGATTGCGGCGCTGATTGGCGCGGGGGGTTTTGGCGCACTGGTGTTCCAGGGGCTGCTGAGCAGTGCTCTGGATCTGGTGTTATTGGGCGTGTTGCCCACGGTTGCGCTGGCGGTGGTCGTCGACGCACTGTTTGCCTTATGGCTCGCGCTACTCGGGAGAAGAGCCAATGATTGAATTTCATGATGTCAGTAAAACCTTTGCCGGTCGCCCGGCGGCGAGCCACCTGAACCTGAACTTTGCCGAGGGAGCGTTTTCCGTGCTGATAGGCACCTCGGGGTCGGGCAAGTCCACCACGCTGAAGATGATCAACCGGCTGGTTGAGCATGACAGCGGGCTGATTCGCTTTGCCGGGGAAGAGATCCACAGCCTGCCGGTGCTGGAGCTGCGCCGTCGGATGGGCTATGCCATTCAGTCTATCGGCCTGTTTCCGCACTGGACGGTGGCGCAGAACATCGCCACCGTGCTGCAGCTGGAAAAATGGTCGCGGGCGAAAATCGCCGATCGTGTTGATGAGCTGATGTCTCTGCTGGGGCTCGAGCCCGCGCTGCGCGATCGCTATCCGCACCAGCTTTCCGGCGGGCAGCAGCAGCGCGTGGGCGTGGCGCGCGCGCTGGCGGCCAACCCGCAGGTGTTGCTGATGGACGAACCCTTTGGCGCGCTGGATCCGGTTACGCGCGGGGCGCTGCAGGCGGAGATGACCCGCATTCACCGCATTCTCGGACGCACGATCGTACTTGTGACGCACGATATTGATGAAGCCCTGCGCCTGGCTGACCATCTGGTGCTGATGGATCATGGCGAAGTGGTGCAGCAGGGCTCGCCGCTAGAGCTATTAACCTGGCCGAAGAACGACTTTGTGCGCGAGTTTTTTGGCCGCAGCGAACTGGGCGTCAGGCTGCTCTCCCTGCGAACGGTCAGCGACTATATGCGTCGGGAGGCGGTGCCGGTGAGCGGCGAACCGCTGCAGGCGCAGATGAGCCTGCGGGATGCGCTCTCCGCGTTTGTCGCACGCCAGTGCGAGGTATTGCCCGTTTCGGATGCCCGGGGCGCGCCGTGCGGAACCTTACACTTTCGCGATCTGCTGGCCGGGGAGGTGACGCGTGAAGGCACTGCGTGATCCGCTCCTCTGGCTGGTAGCGCTCTTTGTCGCTTTACTGTTTCTGATGCCCCACAGCGCGGCGCTTTTTAACAGCCTCTTTCCCGGACTGCCGCGGCCGGTGTATCAGCAGGAGAGCTTCATTAATCTCGCCCTGGCGCATCTCTGGCTGGTGGCGCTCTCAAGCGCCATCGCGGTTGTGCTGGGCGTGGGGGCGGGCATCGCGGTCACGCGGCCTGCGGGCCGGGAGTTTCGCCCGCTGGTGGAGACGATTGCGGCCATCGGACAGACGTTTCCGCCCGTGGCGGTGCTGGCGATAGCGGTTCCGGTGATGGGCTTTGGCCAACAGCCTGCCATCATTGCGCTGATATTATACGGCGTATTGCCGGTTCTGCAGGGCACGCTGGCGGGCATCGCGGCGGTACCTGCGTCCGTGCTGAGCGTGGCGGAAGGGGTGGGGATGAGTCGCGGCCAGCGGCTGCGTAAGGTTGAACTGCCGCTTGCGGCACCGGTTATCATTGCCGGGATCCGCACGTCGGTCATCATTAACATCGGGACGGCGACCATTGCGTCGACGGTCGGTGCTAATACGCTGGGAACGCCGATCATTATCGGCTTAAGCGGGTTTAATACGGCTTATATTGTGCAGGGAGCGGTGCTGGTCGCGCTGGCGGCAATCGTCGTCGATCGCGCTTTTGAGCGGCTGGCGCTGTACCTCAGCCGACACCGCCGCGAACAATAAACGAGTACCCTGCCAGCATTACGCCGCCGATGCCGCTTACGGCCATCAGTACAAAAAGGGTAATAATGGCCAGTTTGGTTGCCTTCATCATGTGCTCCTGTTGTTAACGGAACAATTATACGGTGAAGCGCAGCTGTTAATGAACCATTAAATGCCGTTATGGCTCATCCGGGCCAAGGGAATAAACCGGGTAACCATTCTCACGCCATTCCGTCAGCAGCTGTTGCTGCGTGGCGGACGGCACTTCGCCACACCAGACCAGCAGGGTCTGGCCGTCGAAAAACTCAGGTCTGAGCTGCGCCAGCGAGTGCGCCAGGACATCCACGCGCCAGCCCTTCTGGGTGGCTATCCACGCTTCCAGCCACAGGCGGGTGGTATCGTGCACGTTCCAGCCCACCACCAGCGCATCTTTGCCGGCTTTGTTCTTCGCCGAGGCAAGGCAGACGGCAATGTAGTTGATCAGCACCCCGTCGAGCATGCTGAGCAGCGCCTGCAGGGTAGACTGTTGGCATTGCAGGCGTCGACGAAGCGGAATGAAAAGATGGGAGATCAGCGTCTGTGCCGGGTAATCGCGGCCCTGCTCTTTTATCCATGCGCGCAGGCGCTGCAGGTTCCCCGCCTGCAGGAGCCGCAGCAGGGTTTCCTGTTGTTCGCGCCAGAGATGCTGCGTATCCGGGTCGTCGTGGCTCAGAAGGGACTTCACTTTGCCGACCTGCACGCCGTTGTCGATCCAGCTCTTAATCTCGCGGATGCGGTCGATATCGGCCTCATTGAAAAGGCGATGACCACCGTCCGTTCTCTGCGGTTTGAGTAATCCATACCGTCGCTGCCACGCCCGTAGGGTAACGGGATTGATATCACAAAGGAGTGCCACTTCACCTATCGTGTAAAGCGCCATATTCGCCCCCTGGCTTACGCGTCCCCAGCTTAACTGTAGACCCACTTTTCCGAACCAGGAAGGATTGATTGATTTTTGAACAAACAATGCGAAGCATGCGCGATATTCAGAAAAAGGTGTGATAACGGACACGATTTTGCGCTTTTATGGGATGCTTCAAAGAAAGTTAAGCCGCATCCGTGTATGTTACGCGTTTTTAGCGTGTGCGGTTTTGAGTATGTACGAGTTTAATCTGGTGCTGCTGTTGCTTCAGCAGATGTGCGTGTTTCTTGTCATTGCCTGGCTGATGAGTAAAACGCGCCTGTTTATTCCGCTGATGCAGGTCACCGTACGTCTGCCGCATAAGCTGCTCTGCTACGTCACCTTCTCTATTTTCTGCATCATGGGGACTTATTTTGGTCTCCATATCGAAGACTCTATTGCCAACACGCGCGCGATTGGCGCGGTGATGGGGGGGCTGCTGGGCGGTCCCGTCGTCGGTGGCCTTGTCGGTTTAACCGGGGGGCTGCATCGCTATTCCATGGGCGGGATGACGGCCCTGAGCTGTATGATCTCCACGATTGTGGAAGGTCTGCTTGGCGGCCTGGTTCACAGCTACATGATTAAACGCGGCCGCCCGGATAAAGTCTTCAGCCCGCTCACCGCCGGAGCCATCACCTTTGTGGCCGAAATGGCGCAGATGGCGATCATCCTGCTGATTGCTCGTCCGTTTGAGGATGCGCTGCACCTGGTCAGCAGCATTGCTGCTCCGATGATGGTGACCAATACCGTGGGCGCGGCGCTGTTTATGCGCATTCTGCTCGACAAGCGCGCCATGTTTGAGAAGTACACCTCGGCCTTTTCCGCCACGGCGCTGAAGGTTGCCGCCTCGACCGAAGGGATCCTGCGCCAGGGGTTTAACGAAGAGAACAGCATGAAGGTGGCGCAGGTGCTCTACAAGGAGCTGGATATCGGCGCGGTAGCCATCACCGACCGCGAGCGGCTGCTGGCCTTTACCGGCACCGGCGACGATCACCATCTGCCGGGTAAACCGATCTCTTCAGCCTACACGCTGCGCGCCATTGAAACCGGCGAGGTGGTGTATGCCGACGGTAACGAAGTGCCTTACCGCTGTTCGCTGCATCCGCAGTGCAAGCTGGGCTCCACGCTGGTGATTCCGCTGCGCGGCGAGAATCAGCGGGTGATGGGCACCATCAAACTGTATGAGGCGAAAAACCGTCTGTTCAGCTCGATCAACCGCACGCTGGGGGAGGGGATCGCCCAGCTGCTGTCCGCGCAAATCCTCGCCGGACAGTATGAGCGGCAGAAAGCCCTGCTGACGCAGTCTGAGATCAAACTGCTGCATGCCCAGGTCAATCCGCATTTCCTGTTCAACGCCCTCAATACGCTTAAAGCGGTGATCCGCCGCGACAGCGATCAGGCCGCCCAACTGGTGCAGTTTCTGTCGACCTTTTTCCGTAAAAATCTGAAACGTCCGTCTGAGATCGTCACCCTCGCCGATGAGATTGAGCACGTAAATGCCTATCTGCAGATTGAACAGGCGCGTTTCCAGTCTCGTCTGCAGGTGTCGCTCTCCGTACCGGATGAGCTGGCGTATCAGCATCTTCCGGCCTTTACCCTGCAGCCGATTGTGGAAAACGCCATTAAGCACGGTACATCACAGCTGCTGGGAACGGGGGAGATAACCATTGCCGCCAGCAGTTTCAACCATCACCTGGTGCTGGATATTGAAGATAATGCCGGGCTTTATCAGCCTTCCGCCTCCGGCGGTTTAGGGATGAGCCTGGTGGATAAACGCCTGCGCGCCCATTTTGGCGATGACTGTGGCATTACCGTCGCCTGCGAGCCCGACCGATTTACCCGTATTACCGTACGACTGCCGCTGGAGGAAAACGCATGTTAAGAGTGCTGATTGTGGATGACGAGCCGCTGGCACGGGAAAACCTGCGCGTTCTGCTGCAGGAGCAGCCGGATATTGAGATTGTGGGAGAGTGCGCGAACGCCATTGAGGCCATCGGCGCGGTGCACAAACTGCGTCCGGACGTGTTGTTCCTCGATATTCAGATGCCCCGCATCAGCGGGCTGGAGATGGTCGGCATGCTCGATCCGGAACATCGTCCCTACATCGTCTTTCTGACGGCGTTTGATGAATATGCCGTTAAGGCCTTTGAGGAGCACGCGTTTGACTATCTGCTCAAGCCGATTGAAGAGAAGCGCCTTGAAAAAACGCTCACCCGTTTACGCCAGGAGCGCACGGTCCAGGACGTCACGCTGCTGCCGGAAAACCAGCAGCCGCTGAAGTTTATCCCCTGCACCGGGCACAGCCGGATTTATCTTCTGCAGATGGATGATGTGGCCTTTGTCAGCAGCCGTCTGAGCGGGGTGTTTGTCACCAGCGCGGAAGGGAACGAAGGGTTTACCGAGCTGACCCTGCGCACGCTGGAGAGCCGCACGCCGCTGATTCGCTGTCACCGTCAGTACCTGGTGAATATGGCGCATCTGAAGGAGATCCGCCTGGAAGATAACGGCCAGGCCGAGCTGGTGCTGCGTGCCGGACAAACGGTACCCGTCAGCCGTCGCTACCTGAAGAGTTTGAAAGAGGCGATTGGGCTGTAAAGCTGGTACACTGCGCGCCATTGCATCATCGACATTCGAAGGCTCTATGCTAAGTAACGATATTCTTCGTAGCCTGCGCTACACCCTGAAAGCGAACAATAACGACATGGTGCGCATTCTTGCGCTGTCTGATATGGAATCCACGTCTGCGAGTTTTGACACGTGGATGACCAAAGAAGACGAAGAGGGCTTTGTCCGCTGCCCTGACATCATTCTGTCGGGTTTCCTGAACGGCCTGATTTACGATAAGCGTGGCAAAGATCCGGCCGCACCAGAGCTGGCGCTGGAGCGTCGGGTGAACAACAACACGGTGCTGAAAAAGCTGCGTATCGCGTTCTCGCTGAAAACGGACGATATCGTGGCGATCATGACCGAGCAAAAATTTCGCGTATCCGTGCCGGAAGTGACCGCCATGATGCGCGCGCCGGATCATAAAAACTACCGCGAGTGCGGTGACCAGTTCCTGCGTAATTTCCTGCGCGGGCTGACCCACCGGGTGCATCACCCGAAGGCGTGATGTTTAGCCGGGTGGCGGCTTCGCCTTACCCGGCCTACAAAACCCGTAGGCCCGTGCAAGCGTAGCGCCGCCGGGCAAAAAAAAGCCGGAGATAATCTCCGGCTTTTTTGTTATTTCACCTGCTGACCCGGCTTCGCGCCTTCGTCAGGGCTTAACAGGAAGATATCTTTCCCGCCAGGGCCTGCAGCCATCACCATCCCCTCAGAGATGCCGAAGCGCATTTTACGCGGCGCCAGGTTGGCGACCATCACGGTCTGACGGCCGATCAGCACCTGCGGATCCGGGTAAGCAGAGCGGATCCCGGAGAAGACGTTGCGCTTCTCGCCGCCCAGATCCAGCGTCAGGCGCAGCAGCTTGTCAGAGCCTTCCACGAACTCCGCGTTTTCGATCAGCGCCACGCGCAGGTCGACTTTGGCGAAATCATCGAAGGTAATGGTTTCCTGAATCGGGTCGTCTGCCAGCGGGCCGGTGACCGGTGCCGCTGCTGCCTTCACCTCTTCTTTAGAGGCTTCCACCAGGGCTTCAACCTGCTTCATCTCGATGCGGTTGTACAGCGCTTTGAAGGTGTTGACCTTGTGGCCGAGCAGCGGCTGCTGGATAGCATCCCAGGTCAGTTCCGTGTTCAGGAACGCTTCAGCACGGGCTGCCAGCTGTGGCAGAACCGGCTTCAGCCAGGTCATCAGCACGCGGAACATGTTCAGACCCATGGTGCAGATCGCCTGCAGGTCGGCGTCACGGCCTTCCTGTTTCGCGACCACCCACGGGGCCTGCTCGTCCACATAGCGGTTGGCAACATCGGCCAGCGCCATGACTTCGCGAATCGCTTTACCGAATTCACGGCTTTCCCAGGCTTCGCCAACCGCAGCGGCGGCATCAGTGAAGGTTTTATACAGCTCAGGATCGGCCAGTTCGGCAGAAAGCACGCCATCAAAACGCTTGGCGATGAAGCCCGCGTTACGTGACGCCAGGTTCACCACCTTGTTGACGATGTCCGCATTCACGCGCTGCACGAAATCTTCCAGGTTCAGGTCGATATCGTCGATGCGGGAAGAGAGCTTCGCGGTGTAGTAGTAGCGCAGGCTGTCCGCGTCGAAGTGGTTCAGCCAGGTGCTGGCCTTGATGAACGTCCCGCGGGACTTGGACATCTTGGCGCCGTTCACCGTCACGTAGCCGTGAACAAACAGGTTGGTTGGCTTGCGGAAGTTGCTGCCTTCCAGCATGGCCGGCCAGAACAGGCTGTGGAAGTAAACGATGTCTTTACCGATGAAGTGGTACAGCTCTGCCGTGGAATCTTTCTTCCAGTATTCGTCGAAGCTCACGGTATCGCCACGCTTGTCGCACAGGTTTTTGAAGGAGCCCATGTAGCCGATTGGCGCGTCCAGCCAGACGTAGAAGTATTTACCCGGTGCGTTCGGGATTTCGAAGCCGAAGTACGGCGCATCGCGGGAGATATCCCACTGCTGCAGGCCGGATTCGAACCACTCCTGCATCTTGTTCGCCACCTGCTCCTGCAGCGCGCCGCTGCGGGTCCACGCCTGCAGCATTTCGCTGAAGGACGGCAGGTCGAAGAAGAAGTGCTCGGAGTCACGCATCACAGGCGTGGCGCCGGAAACCACGGATTTCGGCTCGATAAGCTCGGTCGGGCTGTAGGTTGCGCCGCACACTTCGCAGTTATCGCCGTACTGATCCGGGGATTTACATTTCGGACAGGTGCCTTTGACGAAGCGGTCCGGCAGGAACATGCCTTTTTCCGGATCGTACAGCTGAGAGATGGTGCGGTTTTTAATAAAACCGTTCTCTTTCAGACGGGTGTAGATCAGCTCCGACAGCTCGCGGTTTTCGTCGCTGTGCGTGGAGTGATAGTTGTCATAGCTGATGTCAAAGCCAGCAAAATCGGTCTGATGCTCCTGACTCATTTCGGCAATCATCTGCTCCGGGGAGATCCCCAGCTGCTGCGCTTTCAGCATGATCGGCGTGCCGTGGGCATCGTCCGCACAGATGAAGTTAACCTCGTGGCCGCGCATTCGCTGGTAACGGACCCAGACATCAGCCTGGATATGCTCCAGCATGTGGCCGAGGTGGATTGAGCCGTTGGCGTACGGCAGTGCGCACGTTACCAGAATTTTCTTCGCGACTTGAGTCATAGTAGGCATTACTTCTTTTAACTGTGAAAAGGGTTTTTGATATTACCAAAAGGGGCATTATTAAGTAAGCACAAACCACGGCCTTTCAGGTAAACTTGTTCATCTAAGGTCTTATTCACAAGAACAAAGGAGTCGGGATGAGTTCTCAATCCCAGGCCAAATCACCGGAAGCCTTACGAGCAATGGTCGCCGGGACGCTGGCTAACTTTCAGCATCCAACCCTGAAGCATAATCTCACTACGCTGAAAGCGTTACACCACGTTGCCTGGCTGGATGATACGCTGCACATTGAGCTGCAGATGCCGTTCGTCTGGACCAGCGCCTTTGACGCGCTGAAAGAGCAGACCAGCTCTGAGCTGCTGCGCATGACCGGCGCGAAGGCGATCGACTGGAAGCTGAGCCACAGCATTGCCACGCTGAAACGCGTGAAAAACCAGCCTGGCGTGAACGGCGTGAAAAACATCATTGCCGTGAGCTCGGGCAAAGGCGGGGTGGGAAAATCCTCTACCGCCGTAAACCTGGCGCTGGCGCTGGCAGCGGAAGGGGCAAAGGTCGGTATTCTGGATGCCGACATCTACGGTCCGTCTATTCCAAATATGCTGGGCGCGGAAAACCAGCGTCCAACCTCACCGGACGGCACCCACATGGCGCCAATCATGGCGCACGGTCTGGCGACCAACTCCATCGGTTACCTGGTGACTGACGATAACGCCATGGTCTGGCGCGGCCCGATGGCCAGCAAAGCGCTGCTGCAGATGCTGCAGGAGACGATGTGGCCGGATCTGGATTATCTGGTTCTGGACATGCCGCCGGGCACCGGTGATATTCAGCTCACGCTGGCGCAAAACATTCCGGTGACGGGAGCCGTTGTGGTGACCACGCCGCAGGATATCGCGCTGATCGACGCCAAAAAAGGCATCGTGATGTTCGAGAAGGTGGAAGTGCCGGTGCTCGGTATCGTGGAGAACATGAGCATGCACATCTGCAGCAACTGCGGTCATCACGAACCTATCTTTGGTACGGGTGGCGCAGAAAAACTGGCCGCGAAGTATCACACCCAACTGCTGGGACAGATGCCGCTGCACATTACCCTGCGCGAAGATCTGGATAGCGGTAAGCCGACGGTGGTCAGCCGTCCGGACAGCGAATTTGCAGAGATGTATCGTCAGCTGGCGGGTCGCGTTGCGGCGCAGCTTTACTGGCAGGGCGAAGTGATCCCGGGCGAAATCGCGTTCCGCGCGGTGTAACGCCTTCGCGTTGAATTGCCGGGTGGCGCTTCGCTTACCCGGCCTACAACTGGCACTATCACGTAGGTCGGGTAAGGCGAAGCCGCCACCCGACTTTAACCCAACCGATAGTGCATCAAATAATACTCTCCCTCCGGAGAATCCCCCGTCGCCTCAATGTGCCAGCCGTGCCGCTGGTAAAACGCGACAGCCCGCGCATTCTTCACCAGACACTTAAGCGAACCCGTACTGGTAAACGTCTTCTGCACCTGTTCCAGGAGCATTTTCCCGACGCCGTGGCTTTGATACTGCGGGTCAACAAAGAGGTTGTGCAGAAAATTATCGTTCGTCCAGACGGAAGCAAAACCCAGTCGATGGCCGTTCTGCGTGGCAACCCAAATCACTTCGTCACGGGTGGCCGCGTCAAAGTCTTCAAGCTGCCAGTCTGAACTGTCCAGCCATGGCCAGGCTTCACGCCGGGCGTGGAGGAAGAGCGTGCGCAGGAAAGGGCGATCGCTTTCCTGCCAGGGGCGGATCAGGATGGTATTAGCGGTGATAGAAAATATCTCCATTATAGGCTTTGTAGATTTTGCCATCCGCATCGCCAATCAACACGTAATTCTCGCCCATGTAGGTCCAGTGGGTTCCGGCATCCGGCGCCGGCAGATTACGCAGCTGGTACTGTTTGATGGTGTACTCCGGCGTTTGATACTGCGCCGGCGCCGTGTCGCCAATCTTGAATTTCGTGAAGTCAGCGATGAACTCTTGTTCTTCATAGGCCTTGATGCCGGAGGGTGCAGCGGCCGTTTGCGGGGCAGAGAATGCAGATCCCGCCAGAGACAGTAATACACCCAGAAGCAGCAGTTTACGCTTAGCCATTTTTTCTCCAGTGATATCGTTACAGATACTTTTCGTCTGCGGGTCGTGCAAAGCGAAGCAGACAGTCCATTTTAAGTATCAACGCAGGGTATGTTTGAAAAAAAATGTAACAAAAGTGGACGGTTTTGTGTAGCCCAATTGCGTGATGTTTATCAGTGTCGGGAATATTGCCAGTGTCTTACATTTTTAATATTTATCATTTCATTTATTAATTCTGAAAATAACTTTTCATATCAAAGTTAGAAAACGATGCGAATGCTTTCCGCCTGAAGAGCATTTAATATCGCCTTCGAGTGCAGCGTGCTTACCGCCATTTTTTTAACAAGACCAGGCAAAGGCTCTGCTTTTTAGAAAGCGGGTGAAGTGCGTTTTATAATGCCAGTAATTTCACCCCTAGAAAGAGTAATCAATTAAATTTCATGATGTTAGCTTAAGTCTTTTTACAGGCTTGACGATAAACGCAACGTTGAAAAGAAATATTTATATTAATGAAAAGTACAACTGCATTTTCGCTCTTATTTCTGAGTATGACTCAGTTAACGGGGTGTATGTTTTCACCAGGCCAGGACTTAACTGTGTCCGGGAAGAACGTTATTTCGCCGGAAGAGGCAAATTATCAGCTCGAAAAGCGCGTGGAAATTTTTCCCCTGACGCCGGAATTGATTGAAAAACTGCGTCCGCCCGTGTCGAAATCTCAGGCAAATCCTAATCTGGATGAGCAGATCAAACGCTGGGAATACCGTATTGGTACGGGTGACATCCTGACGGTCACCGTCTGGGATCACCCTGAATTAACGACGCCGGCAGGACAATATCGTAGCGCGAGCGATGCCGGCAACTGGGTTAACGCCGACGGCACGCTCTTTTATCCCTATGTCGGTAAACTGCGGGTAGCAGGAAAAACGGTTTCACAGGTACGCGACGAGATTACGGCTCGACTGGATAACGTTATTGAGAGCCCGCAGGTGGACGTCAGCGTTGCCGCCTTCCGTTCACAAAAAGCCTACGTCACCGGTGAGGTAGAAAAATCAGGGCAACAACCGATAACCAATATTCCGTTGACGGTGATGGACGCGGTTAACGCTGCGGGTGGACTCTCGGCGGATGCCGACTGGCGGAACGTCGTGCTCACACATAATGGACAGGACGCGCACCTTTCCCTCTATGCTCTGATGCAGCATGGCGATTTGACCCAAAATAAGCTGCTTTATCCTGGCGATATCCTGTTTGTGCCCCGGAACGACGCGCTGAAGGTGTTCGTGATGGGGGAAGTGATTAAACAGAGCACGCTTAAGATGGATCGTAGCGGCATGACGCTGGCCGAGGCCCTGGGGAATGCCGGGGGGCTTAACCAAAATATGGCCGATGCAACCGGCATTTTTGTTATTCGGCAGGCATCGAAAAAAGGCGACACCGACAAAATCGCCAATATCTATCAGCTGAATGCGGAAGATGCGTCAGCCATGGTGCTGGGTACGGAATTTCAGCTTGAGCCGTATGACATTGTCTATGTCACCACGGCACCGCTATCACGCTGGAATCGCGTGATCTCCCAACTGGTACCCACCATCAGCGGCGTACATGACCTGACCGAAACCGTTCGTAACATCAGAGCGTGGCCGCAGTAATGTTCCCTTCAATCTTAGTGGTCTGCACCGGCAATATGTGCAGCTCACCGATTGGTGAGCGGTCATTTTCGGGCAATCAGGAAAAGCCCGTCAGGAATGGGCCTGCCGTTTAAGTTAACAAGGAATGAAGCCGTAATGTCGTCTTCTCAATCAGACAAATATCGTGCTGCGACGCCGCAGAATAACGAAATGGATCTTATTCAGCTGCTTGCTGAGATGTTCGATCACCGGGTAACGATCGCGTGTGTAACACTTCTGTTTACGGTGTGTGCGGGGATCTACGCATTCAGCGCCACGCCAGTTTATCAGGCTGATGCCCTGGTGCAGGTCGAAGCGAAGCAGGGCAACGCGCTGCTCAAGAACCTGACGTCGTTCAGGCCCGATCTTTCACCCGATGTCGCCCCAGAACTTTTACTCCTCAAGTCACGGATGGTCCTCGGCGAGACCGTTGATCAATTAGGGTTGACCTACGAGGTTAGCCAGCGCATGTTCCCCGTTATCGGGGCGCTTTGGCAGCACGTGCAGGGCCGCAAACCGGCGGAAATCACGATTGGCTCGCTGAATATTCCTCTTGTGGAAGGTGAGCCACAAACGCTTTTACTCACCGTTCAGGAGCAGGGGCGATATCGTCTTGAGGGGAAAACACTTGAAGCAGAGGGCGTTGTCGGAAAAGCGCTGGTTAAAGAGGGCGTATCGCTTCTGGTGACATCCCTCAGTGCGGTACCGGGAACGCAATTTACCCTCAACACCGTGACCAGGCTTGACGCGATCAACGCCCTTCAGAGCAGACTTACGATTGCCGAGTCGGCGAAACAGAGCGGTATGATCGCCTTAACGCTAACGGGCGACGATCCCGACAAGACCGCCACAATACTTAATTCGATTGCTGAACATTTTCTCAGCCAGAACATTGCGCGCCAGGAGGCTAAAGATTCCCGCAGCCTCGCGTTCTTACAGGATCAGTTACCTAAAATCAGTCTCGAACTGAATGAAGCCGAGGCACGACTGAATGCTTACCGAGAGCAGCGCGATTCGGTCGATTTATCTCTTGAGGCAAAGTCGGTGCTTGATCAGGTGGTTAACGTGGAAAATCAGCTTAACGAGCTTATATTTCGCGAAGCAGAAGTCTCTCAGCTGTTCAAAAAAGATCATCCGACCTACCGTGCTTTACGGGAGAAGAAACAAACCCTTGAACGGGAGCGCGCACGCCTGAATAGCCGCGTGTCATCCATGCCTTCCACGCAGCAGGAAATATTACGTTTGAGTCGTGACGTTGAATCCGGGCGTACCGTGTACATGCAGTTGCTGACGCGTCAGCAAGAGCTGAGCATCTCGCGCTCCAGCGCGATCGGGAACGTGCGGATCATTGACCCGGCCATGACGCAGCCTACTCCGGTTGAACCGCGCATAGCACTCATTATCGTGTTTGGTATGCTGATGGGGTTGATACTTTCTGCCGGAACGGTTTTAGTGCGTTCAGCCTTTAAGCGGGGCATTACGTCGTCAGAACAACTGGATGAGCTCGGAATGCCGCTGCTGGTAACGCTTCCGCGCTCGGCATGGTTATGGAAAAAAACGCACCTGCGCAGGAGAAACCTGTTTACTTCCCACTGGAAGCACAAGATAGCCAACGTGCCTTTTCTGCCCATCGATCGTCCGGCTGATTCGTTTGTCGAGGCGATACGCGGGCTGCGCACCAGTTTGCATTTTACCATGATGGATGCCACAAACCGGATTGTCGTGGTGTCTGGCCCCACGCAGGACTGCGGAAAGACGCTGGTCAGTTCTTCGCTGGCGTCGATTCTGGCGCAGGCCGGACAGCGGGTGCTGTTTATTGATGCGGATATGCGCAAGGGTTATGTCCACAACGTGTTCAGGCTCAATAATCAGCGGGGGTTGTCCAGCGTGCTCGACGGAACGGTCGAGTGGCAGGAGGCGGTTCAACGCTTCGAAAAAGGCGGTTTTGATGTACTGACCTGCGGACCTCAACCTGCCCATCCCGTCGATCTGCTCATGAGTGAATGCCTTCAGGGGATAATGTCGCAGATTGAAAAGCGATATGACATGGTGATTATCGACACTCCGCCTGTGCTTGCCGTCACGGATGCTTTGCTGATAGCCAGAGCAGCCGCCACCACGCTGCTGGTCGCCCGCTTTGGTAAAACCAGCGTTAAAGAGATCGAGACCAGCCTTAAGCGTATGGAACGGATGGGCGTGCAGGTGAGTGGCACGATCCTCAATGACATAGTGAAATCTGCCGCGCTCTATTACAACTCGGGGTACAGCTATTACGACTACGGTTATAGCCCGGAGTAACCCTGGCGCGACACTTCTTTACAGCGTGATGGCGTATTGCCCGTTAAGATGACCTCCATTAAAACATGAGGTCACAATGGATAACCGCAAAATCAATCGACTGCGCCGCTGGGCGCGGGAAGGGATAATACTCGTTCTGCTGACGCTGGCCTTGGTGTGGGGTGTGGATCAATACCGAAAACCGACACTCCCCGCCAGTTTTAGTGCAACGCCGATGACGAGTATCGACGGCAACGTTCACGATATTGCGGCGCTCAGCCAGGATCGTCCGCTGCTGATCTACGTCTGGGCGACCTGGTGCAGCATTTGCCGCTACACGACGCCTGCGGTTAATCAACTGGCAGAAGAGGGCGGAAACGTGGTGAGTATCGCCATGCGTTCCGGTGACAACGCAAAGCTTGAGCGCTGGGTTGATAAGAAACAGCTGAAAATGCCGGTCATTAACGATGCAAACGGTGCTTTGTCGCAGCAGTGGCAGGTGAGCGTCACGCCAACGCTGGTGGTTGTGTCGAAGGGGAACGTGGTCAGTACCACAACGGGCTGGACGAGCTACTGGGGATTAAAATTAAGGATGTGGTGGGCAGGCGTATAAAAATAACCCCTCTCCCGGCGGAAGAGGGGTTTTGTATTACTTGGCCAGAACTTCCTGCGCGGTACGCTCAACCAGAGACAGCAGGATTTTAATATCTTCCAGCGTTACGGTTGGGTTCAGCAGCGTCAGCTTCAGGCAGGTCACGCCGTTATGCTCGGTCACACCGACGTTTGCACGGCCGGATTCCAGCAGTGCGTCACCAATTTTCTGGTTCAGCAGGGCGATACCTGCGTCATCCGTCTGCACCTGTCCGCGGAAGCGGAACAGCACGCTTGCCAGCTGCGGCTGCATAACCAGTTCCAGCGCAGGCTGCGATTTCACGTAGGCCGCAACCTGCTGTGCCAGGGTCACGCCGTGATCGATGATCGCCGCGTATTGCTCCTGACCCAGCGCTTCCAGGCTCATCCACAGCTTCAGTGCGTCGAAACGACGGGTGGTCTGCAGAGATTTGGAGACCAGGTTAGGCACGCCGGCTTCTTCGTCGAACTCAGAGTTCAGGTAAGCCGCCTGATAGCGCATCAGCTCATAGTGGCGCGCTTCTTTCAGCAGGAACGCGCCGCAGCTGATGGTCTGGAAGAACTGCTTGTGGAAGTCCAGTGTCACGGAATCCACCAGCTCAATGCCGTCCAGGTAGTGACGATACTGCTCAGACATCAGCAGCGCGCCGCCCCAGGCTGCATCAACATGTACCCAGATGTTCTGCTTCGCCGCCAGCTCTGCAATCGCACGCAGCGGGTCGATAGCACCGGCATCGGTGGTACCTGCCGTCGCGACGATCGCCAGAATCTGCTCGCCGTTCGCATTGCACTGCTCAATTTTCGCCGCCAGATCGGTCAGATCCATGCGGGAGAATTCGTCCGTTTTCACCTGCACCACGGACTGGTAGCCCAGGCCCATCAGCGCCATGTTTTTCTGCACGGAGAAGTGCGCGTTTTCGGAGCACAGTACGCGGATCTTACGCAGATCGCCTACCAGGCCGTTCTGCTGAACAGAGTGACCCTGACGCGCAAAGAACGCATCGCGCGCCAGCATCAGGCCCATCAGGTTGCTCTGGGTTCCGCCGCTGGTGAAGACACCGGCGTCGCCAGCCTGATAACCCACGCGGGTACGCAGCCACTCGATCAGTTTGATCTCAATGATGGTTGCGGACGGGCTTTGATCCCAGGAGTCCATACTCTGGTTAGTGGCGTTGATCAGCACTTCCGCCGCCTGGCTTACAACCAGGCTTGGGCAGTGCAGGTGCGCCACACACTGCGGGTGATGAACGGACAGGCTGTCTTTCAGGAAGAACTCGACGGCGCGTTCAATCGCCGCTTCGTTGCCCAGCCCTTTCGGGTTGAAATCCAGCTTAATACGGTCGCGCAGTTCCGCGACCGTTTTGCCCTGGTACATCTCAGGCTGTTTCAGCCACTGCATCACAGCCTGAGTGCTTTGTTCAATCGCCTGCTGGTAAGCTTCAATGCTCTGCGCAGAGGAGAACAAAATTGGGTTTGAATCAGACATCGTAATCAACAACTCCGGTTACGCCGGGCGAACGCCCGCAGCAAGCAGTGCCTGCTCGAATTTATCCAGGAAGATCTTCAGCTCTTCATCGCTGATCAGCAGTGAAGGCAGCAGACGCAGAACGATACCGTTACGACCACCGCGCTCCAGAATCAGACCGGCTTCGAAGCACTTCTTCTGAATCAGTGCAGACAGCTCGCCGTCGCCCGGGAAGCAGCCCATGTGGTCAGCCGCTTCGTGTGGCTTAACGATCTCAATACCGATCATCATGCCCAGACCGCGAACGTGACCAATCACTGGGTAGCGCTTCGCCATCTCTTTCAGCTGGCCTTTCAGCCATTCGCCCTGTGCAGCCACTTTGCCTGCGATGTTCTGGTCTTTCAGGATTTTCAGCGTTGTCAGACCGGTTGCCATCGCCAGCTGGTTGCCGCGGAAGGTACCGGTGTGGTGACCTGGTGCCCATGCATCGAACTGCTTTTTGATACCGAGTACGGCCAGCGGCAGACCGCCACCCACTGCTTTAGACATCACGATGATGTCTGGCTCAATGCCAGCGTGTTCGAAGGCGAAGAATTTACCGGTACGGGCAAAGCCAGCCTGAACTTCGTCGAGGATCAGCAGAATGCCGTGTTCCTGAGTCACTTTACGGATGCGCTGCAGCCACTCAGCCGGAGCCGGGTTCACGCCGCCTTCGCCCTGAACCGCTTCCAGGATCACCGCAGCAGGCTTACGCACGCCGCTTTCAACGTCGTTGATCAGGTTATCGAAGTAGTAAGTCAGCGCTTTCACGCCCGCTTCACCACCGATACCCAGCGGGCAGCGGTATTCGTGCGGGTAAGGCATGAACTGGACTTCTGGCATCATACCGTCAACCGCTTCTTTCGGAGACAGGTTGCCGGTCACGGACAGTGCGCCGTGGGTCATGCCGTGGTAACCACCAGAGAAGCTGATGATACCGCTACGGCCGGTCACTTTTTTCGCCAGCTTCAGCGCCGCTTCAACGGCGTCAGCGCCGGATGGACCGGTGAACTGCAGGCAGTACTCTTTGCCCTGACCAGGCAGCAGAGAGAGCAGGTATTCGGAAAACGCGTCTTTCAGAGGCGTCGTCAGATCCAGAGTATGTAACGGCAAGCCGCTGGTAATGACATTTTGGATGCTTTTCAGCACATCAGGATGGTTATGGCCAAGCGCAAGGGTCCCAGCGCCTGCTAAACAGTCAAGGTATTCTTTATTATCTGCATCGGTGATCCACACGCCTTCTGCTTTAGTGATGGCTAAAGGCAGTTTGCGCGGATAACTCCTGACGTTAGATTCAAACTCGGCCTGACGGGCCAGATAGGTTTCGTTGCTTTTGTGGGCATCTACGGTGTCAATACGGACTTTATCCGTCATCATATCACTCCTACAACCGCCGCTTCGTTATGAGCCACGATTGAATAAAAAGTTAAAAAACAGATGGGGGCCTGAAAAAAACGCCGCCAATATAGAGCCTTTTGCCACGGGGCTCAATGGTTAATTTGTTTACTGTTTTGTGACACGGGGCTGTAACGAGGAAATATCCCCATTTTTAAAATGAAAATTGCATTTTATGCCAAATAAAAACAGCGCGTTACAGGCCGTTTACTTGGTGTGTAAAGTCACAGAAAAGAGTGTGACAAATCGTGCCATCGAACGGCATAAAAGGAGGGTGACGCTTCCTGTTTCTTCGTCCTGGGCAAAAAACGGCGGTTACGTTGCATGCGCAACGGAATCACGCGGTAAAAAAGGACTTTCTACGCGCGTGGTTTCCTGATGTTCTTCACCGTTAATAATATGCAGGGCGCTCAGGCGACCAATTTCATAGTGCGGCAGTTGAACCGTCGAGAGAGGCGGCAGGAACAACTCCCCAATGCCCACCATATTGTCATAGCCGATAACGGCGACATCTTCCGGTATGCGAAGCCCTTGCGCCAGTAGCGTCTGATAGACCATAAACGCGATACGATCGTTGCCGCAGATAACCGCGTCGAACCGGGGAATACCATTCTGCATGTGCGCCAGCAATACTGACGGAATGTCACGATAGTGCTCATCGCCGAGTGCCATATAGCTGTGCGCCAGGCCGTCCGGATCGAGCCCCGCTTCACGGCATGCACGTTCCAGCCCCTGACGACGTCGGGTGGTGGCCAGATGCCCCTCAGGCAAATGCAGGCAGAGAGGGCGTCGATAACCCTCCGCGAGTAACGCCCGCACGGCGGTATATTGCCCCTGTTCATCATCGGGAATATAGCTGGCGACCTTTTCGCCGTCACTTTCGCAGTTGGCCAGCACGCAGGGAAGGGTGAGTAATTTGGCCGGGAGAGGAACCTGACGTAACCCCATGGTGGTGTAGATAATTCCGTCAGGCCGATGAGAAAGGAGAAGGTCGACAATGGCATCCGGGTTGTCATCGGTAAACATATTCATCACGAAGCTGTTCCAGCCGTGCATTCTGGCCGTCTCTTCAATCGACAGCGTGATCTCCACCGAGAAAGGCGTCGTCACCGTATCGAGCGCCAGTACGCCTATGGTTTTAGGCGAGGCATGCGCGCCGCGAATTTTCTTGGCGGAAAGATCGGGCACGTAGCTGGTTTGCTCGATAGCCAGCTGAACGCGTGCCAGCGTTTCCGGCTTAAGGCGCTCCGGGCTGTTCAGCGCACGGGAGACCGTCATCAGCGATACGTTAGCCAGCTTTGCGACGTCCTTCAGGGAAGCCATTTTCTTACTCCGTTAATGCTCTGTGTGAAAGGGTATACAACTAAGTCGCTGATGTAAAAGGAAGGCTGATGCACAGGCCAGGTCAGGTTTACCTCAGTGATGAATATTTGATCGAGATCTCACTCTCTTAATGTTAACGTTAACTTTCGTGATTAACATCTTAAATTTTTACCAAACAGCATGAGAAAGAATAAATGTTAACGTTACCATTGCGTCATTACTCCAACATGAGAATGTCATGATGAAAACGCATCACTCTCACAGCTACCCTTTATTAAGCGCACTACTCTTTTTCTTTTTTGTCACATGGTCATCTTCCGGCTCGTTGCTCTCTATCTGGCTCCATCAGGAGGTGGGGTTAAAGGCAGGGGATACGGGCGTCATCTATGCCGTGCTGTCCGTCTCCGCGCTGTGCGCGCAAATCTGCTACGGCTTCATTCAGGACAAGCTCGGCCTGCGAAAAAACCTGCTCTGGTTTCTGACCAGCCTGCTCATTCTTTCCGGTCCGGCCTTCCTGCTGTTTGGTTATCTGCTGCAAATTAACGTGTTACTCGGCAGTATTTTCGGCGGGGTTTATATCGGGCTGACGTTTAACGGCGGAATAGGGGTCCTGGAGTCCTATACCGAGCGCGTGGCCCGCCAGAGCCAGTTTGAGTTTGGCAAGGCGAGGATGTGGGGATCGCTGGGCTGGGCGGTGGCAACCTTTTTTGCAGGACTCCTGTTCAACATTAATCCGAAGCTGAACTTCGCGGTGGCGAGCTGCGCCGGGCTGGTGTTTTTTGTGTTGCTGGCACGCCTCCGGGTCTCTTCCGCGCCACACGCCATGCAGGAGGCGGTATCCGGCGGTAAGGTCACACTGGAGGATGCATTGCGCCTGCTGACGCTGCCGCGCTTCTGGGCGCTGGTATTTTTTGTTATCGGCACCTGTATTTATGGCGTCTACGACCAGCAGTTCCCGGTCTATTTCTCCTCACAGTTCCCGACGCTGCAGGAAGGAAACGCCATGTATGGCTATCTCAACTCCTTCCAGGTTTTCCTGGAGGCGGCGGGCATGTTTTGCGCCCCGTGGCTGGTGAATCGCCTCGGTGCGAAAAACGGCCTGATTTTCGCCGGAATGGTGATGGCGATGCGTATGGTGGCATCGGGTCTGGTTGAGGGGCCGGTATTGATCTCCATTACCAAGCTATTGCACGCGGTTGAGCTGCCCGTTTTGCTGGTCTCCATCTTCAAATACAACAGCCTGCATTTTGATAAGCGACTCTCTTCCACCCTCTATCTGGTGGGCTTTGCCTGTACAAGCTCAGTGATTGCCTCGGTGCTGTCGCCGCTGGCAGGTTACAGCTATGAGAAATACGGCTTTGCCCAGTCCTATCTCATCATGGGGCTACTGGTCTTCAGCACCACGTTTATCTCCATCTTCCTGTTGCGCTCGGGTAAGTCCTCTTCTGACCCGCTCATGCCGCAACCTTCCACCATCTGATCAAAGAGTAGAGAAATGACGTATTCCATTACGAAAGCAGAACAGGAAATTCAGTCCAGACGCGAAGGGCTTAACCTGCGCTGGTATCCCCGTTACCACCTCGCTGCGCGTGCTGGCTGGATGAACGACCCGAATGGCCTGGTCTGGTTTGACGGCTGGTATCACGCCTTTTATCAGCACCATCCGTATTCGACCCAATGGGGTCCGATGCACTGGGGCCATGCGCGCAGCAAAGATTTAGTTCACTGGGAGCACCTCCCGGTTGCGCTGGCACCGGAAGGACCAGACGACAAGGACGGCTGTTTTTCCGGCTCAGCGGTGGTGGATGGCGACACGCTGGCGCTGATCTACACCGGCCACAAGTTCCACGGCGATCCCGGCGATGAGGCTTATCTCTACCAGGTTCAGTGCCTGGCAACCAGCCGTGACGGCATCCACTTTGTACGGCACGGGACCGTCATTGACACACCACCTGGACTGCATCACTTCCGCGATCCGAAAGTATGGCGTGAAGGGGAGTGGTGGTACATGGTCGTTGGCGCGCGGGAGGGTGATACGGGCCAGGTGCGTGCGTACCGGTCTGCCGATTTGCGCGAGTGGCAGGACAGGGGCGTGCTCGCGGTGGCTGAAAAAGAGATGGGTTATATGTGGGAATGCCCGGACTTCTTCACTCTCGGTGGGAAACGCGTGCTGATGTTTTCGCCTCAGGGACTCACCGCAGACGGCTTTAAACATCGCAATCTTTTCCAGAGCGGCTATCTGGTAGGTGAATGGCAGCCTGGTCAGCCCTTTGTGCGTGAAGGTGAATTTGTGGAGATGGATTACGGGCATGATTTCTATGCGCCGCAAAGTTTCCTGACGCCGGATGGCCGACGCATCGTCATCGGCTGGCTGGACATGTGGGAATCCCCGCTGCCGGAACAGGAGGATGGCTGGGCGGGCATGCTCTCCTTACCTCGCGAGCTGACCCTGAGTGCGGATAACCATCTGCAAATGCGGCCGGCCAGAGAAGTTGAAACCCTGCGCGGGGCGTGGTTCCCCTGGCCGATAAGTACGCTTAATAACCAGCAGATGACGCTAGTGGAACACTGCGATGCGATGGAGGTCATTCTGCAATGGGATTGCGCGAACAGCAGCGCGGAGCAATACGGCATTCGTCTCGGCGACGGGCTACGCCTCTATGTTGATGCGCAGATGCAGCGCCTGGTGCTGGAACGACACTATCCACAGTATGGCCTGTGCGGCACCCGAAGCGTTGCGCTTAACCTGAACGACGCGCTCAGCCTGCGCCTGTTCTTTGACTGCTCTTCCGTGGAGGTGTTTGTTAACGAGGGTGAAGCGTGCCTCAGCAGCCGTATCTATCCGGATACCGACTGCCGCGAGCTGGCGTTATTTGCCTGGGCGGGGGGAGCGTCGCTTATTCATGGCGGGGCGTGGCAGTTAGAATAAAAGGGCTTATGGCATTCCTGACTTTTGCATGGAGAGAATCCGGCAAACAAAAAAGGCGACCGCAGTCGCCTGATTTATTTTATCAAGTCTTCAACCTGATCCGCTACCCACTTAGCCCCATGATATGCGCCATAGCCGATTACACCCACGGCTACAACACCGCCAACCATCCCAAAGCCGAGTCCTAATGCAGCAAGCCCCGACGTGATACCCGCAGCGCTAAGACCTTCTACAGCACCTAAAGAAGCGATAGCAAGTACAGGAGAACCCGCACCCACTATTTTAGCGAACCCTTCTTTTACTGCTTCATTTGCATCATCCATCATATAATCCTCAAGAATGATTAAAAAAAACGCCCATCTGTTAAGGGCAGCTCTAGCAATACACTAAAGACTTACAACACGGGTCTCACTTACACTTTGTGTTAACCGTATAACTATATGGCTTGCATCAAGCTATCTCTCAATGGCTGCTATATAGCCCCCTAATGAAAGGGGCTAGTTTTAGATTAATGCACTGTACCAAAAATAGGGCAAACGTAAGGGGGCATCTTAACCTTAATGAGTTAGAACAAAATCAATAACACTCTCACCTTTTAATTTCAGCTTGAGAGTGTAGCCTTGTTTCTTCCATACGCCGTTATTAGGCTTCCAGCCTTTCGAAAGGAGGGTTTCAGCAGCATCAGAGATAGGTTTATCAACCACACTATAAGCATCAGCTTCTAAATCTATCCGATCTTGTTGGCTCGTAATTGCTTTTTTGTTTTGTACTTTGGTTTTGTGAATATCGCAACCATGGCCATCAGTTACTTGAGTACATCCAGAGCGCTCTAATTGCTCCCGATAGTGCGCATTAATAGCATGAGCAGGAAGAGATGCAATAACCAGAACAGCTAATAATAGTTTTTTCATAATTCTAAATTCTGCCTTTCGTATATCACTGCAACAATAAGGATATAAGTAGCATTGTAGTAACAATGCATCGCCAAAATAATAGTCCTATCCCTGCCTCCTGTTTAAGAAAAACATTAGAAGGAACAATCCGCTTTATATAAACACTCGGTAGGCAGGAACGTGCATAACCCATATTAATGACTGTTTAGCTATTATCACAGCTATAAGCTATGTTTAATATGGTACGGTTGTAAGTAATACCTATAAATACGCCAGTAGCTACTAAAGCTAACGATACTAATGCAGAGCATATAATTACTTTAATCATGGCTATCATCACTATTTTATCCTAAGGAACCATTCTGATAATTCTTTCTCAGGAAATTTAACTCCTTCACTATACAAAAGTATCAATGAATCATGGTGTATATTAATACTCCTTTATTGTTGGGTTGGCCCCATATTTGATAAATAAACGAGATAAATTTAAAACTGTCAAACACATAGTTAGTTAGGTTAACGGTTTTCAATTCGCCGTTAGATCCTTTAATGCAACAGCTTGTAGAAACACCTTTAAAGGGGGATGTATATTGAGTACATTCGAAGAGCTTTATCGTTTACTTAAAAGCCGATCCCAACGCCAACAGAAGCACCCATGTTATTAGCGGTATCATCTGAGAAGCTTACTTTAGCGATGACATTATCATTGAAATTCACGCTTGCGCCTACAGCAAGGGCGCTTTCTCCTTCATACGTGGCTGCGCCAGCGCTAAACATAACTTTCTTATTGACTTGCACTTGAGGCAAGCCAGCCATTGCCATTGCACCACTAATACCAGCGTTAGCCTGTTTTTTGTTGTCGTCAACTTCACTTTTGAGGCTCTTGAATTGGCTGTTAATTTGCTGATTCATTGCATTGATAGCAGAGCGGTTAGCATTGATTGCTGAACGGTTAGCCGCTACGTTATTTTTAGTAATCTGATCTACTTCATGCTTAGTGATGATGGTTGTAACACCGTTAGCGCCATTACTCCCATTCAAACCATTTTTACCAGCAGCACCTACAGCCCCGGTAGCACCCATAGCGCCACGTTTACCTGCAATGCTAGACCCGTTCTTACCATCTTTACCATCAACACCATTAATCACTACAACACCCGCAGGAGCGGTTACAGGGGTATTAGTAATCGTTGTAGTAGGGAACGTTTGAACCGCTACCAATGGCGAGTTGACAGGCGTATTTGTCTGTGGGAACTGCTTCAACGGTACATTCATAACCAAATGTTGAGGTGGTATAGCTTGAGGCTGTTTAGTTGGCTGTGGTAACGGCTGAGGAATCAACTGTTGAGGTTGTGGGATCGCCTGTGGTTGTTTTGTTGGTGTAGCCTGTGGTTTAGAGGGTACAGCATACGGCTTAGGCTGAATTGGATTAGGCGCTAAAATTGTATTATTAGTCAGATCCTGAATATCTGCTTTCAGCTTAGGTAAATCGTGCAAATAACGTTGTGTAGCGTCATCTAACGCTTGTGCTTCTGGTGTGCCACTTTTAGAACCCTGTGCAGTATAAGCGCGCAGAGCATTGTTATAGTCATTAGCGATGTCAGAAGCCAAAGAACGAGCCAGATTTAGACGGTTGTTATATTGATCAACAGTCAGCGTTGCAGCATGTGCCTTGACCATAATACCAGCGAACAAACAACCAAATACAACTACGGCAGATTTATTGATAGGTTTCATTTGAAAGCTCTCATCATCAATGCAAGAAATAAATTAAAGTAAAGGTGCTATCCTGGCGGAAAGATATAACCTCTTGTTATATCTTGATTAAATTATGGCGTGTTTAGAAATTTAAGTTTGGCAACTTATTTCGTAACGTGCAGCAACTATCTATGAATGTGTAATTATGATTATTGATCTAAATCATAAATCGCATTAATAGCTAATTTAGTTCGTTGTATTAAAAAAGATATTATGTGTTAAATATCAATGATATAAGTTTTAAGTTGGTTTGATTTCATGATATGCATGAAATAAAAACTCATTAACATTTTTTAAGTTTTTTGGCGAGGAAAGATGAAAAATAGGCGAAATAGTTAATGTCAGTTAATGGATCTCTCTCTCTGTTTTATTAGTGAATCCTTCTTATGTTTTGAATGAAAGCAATGCTGAGCCTAACAGTAATCCTGCAGTTTTTTGCTAAAAATATTGTTGTTGAAAACTCAAGCGAAATGTATCTGGATATAAATTTATATGACTTAGTAACAGAATTGTTATACAAAATGGAGAGTCTGAAGGAGGGGCAGGGTAGCCCCATGTTTAAAGGTTTTTTGCTATGCTTGTTTCTTTTCGTTCCAGGCATCGGAATGCAAGATATTGCCATCCTTATAAAGGTGAGTGATTTTCTCGTAGGCTAAAGAAATATCTTCCATATGGCCTGTACCCGTAGCCGTTCGGGTATCGTGCATTACAGGACTAAAGCTAACTACTTTCACACTTTCTAATGTTCTGCCCCGTTGCAACAGCTTTAAACAGATAGGATGATGAACTGTCAATCTCTTTAGTGAAATTGAATGAGCAATGTTGCCGGCTTCCTGTCACTTTACCTGTTAAATTGTCTGTAGGAATGATCACGCTATGCTGTAAGCTACGCAGTTCTATGCTTCCATCACGTCCATGAACGTCACAAGATCCCATGATCTGAGATCCACCATCATCTTTTAAAATCAAATGTACTGGTACAGCCATTTTTAACGCTCCTTGCTGTTAATCATATAACCAGCGCTTAGATTTTGCTGATTCAATTAACATCCCTATTGTGAAATGAGGAACAGGGATAGATTCTTTTTTCCTAAAAGGATTAAATGATGTCGGTGTATCAGGATAATAAGTTTTAATACAAAATTTTCCACGATCAACATGGAATTGAGCAAAGAATTTTTCTAATAACTCTTCTGCTTCATATTCATCAAGATTTAGATCGGTATCTAAATCCGTTTCAGGTGTTAATTCCTTGTGTTTATTATTTAAAATATAAACACCATCATATTTACGTACTAAATCATAAATTTTTGATTCAAGATTATCTACCATGATTTATCATCACCTCTAGCAATGGTGTTATATTCTCGAATTGTGTTATAACTAATTTGAGACACATCCGAAGCGAAAATAATCCATCCTAAAACTGGTATGGCTCTTCCTGTAAAAGCGGCAATATTCGCTACGGATCTAATTCTTATCGTTGAAGGAGGATAACCACCAATCACAGAAGGGAGTTTAATTCCAAATGGAAACTTTGCTTTTTTGAATACCTTACGTGCTGCTTTAGAAGCGTAAGAGGTACCCTTTTCTGCACCTGTAGGTTTTGCCCTTGTGGGAAGAGAATTACGCCCAGATACAATAGCTACGACTGCAGTGAAGTCAGCAACACCTAACCCTAATTGCTCTACAACTTTTTCACAGAAAATCATGAAAAACAATTCAGACGCAGTAAGATTAGATTTCCCTGCATAGAAATATGTTCCATTTAATTCTTCAACTGTATCCATCAGTAACCCTTTAGTTTCAGGCAACATGTTTATTAATCGTACTGCGTGCAAGTACAAAGGGGAAGCTGTTTTTATGAAAAAGCACTTAAAATCAAAGTGCTGTTGGCTAAATAATTCATTAGCTACTGCTCAATACCATCTCTTACAATGTTAATTATTTTCTTTTCTGGGAAGGACCTTTTAGTTGTTTAACTAAAAAGACAGTGTGTAATAGAATGTCGTTGTTCTTTTTGAGCACTCGAAGTCTTTCGCTCCTGCCTTGAGTGAAGAATCATTATCCGAAAGAGTGGGCTTGCTTGAGCCAGCAAATTCCCCTAATCTGGCAAAAAGTAAGCTAATGCTTACCAAATGACTCGGGGTGCCCTTCTTTGTGAAGGCTGAGAAATACCCGTATTACCTGATCTGGATAATGCCAGCGTAGGGAAGTCAGATGCCTTCCCGGTCATCGCTTCTTCACGCAAGGCAGGAGCGAACCCATGCAGCCTGACCTGCTCGATTTACACGTTTTACATCACTTCCGCACCCGTTCTCCGCTGACCCATTGTATGACCAATGACGTCGTACAGACCTTTACGGCCAACGTTTTGCTGGCGCTTGGCGCATCCCCGGCGATGGTGATCGAGGCCGAAGAGGCCGAGCAATTTGCCGCGATAGCCGATGCGCTGCTGGTTAACGTTGGCACGCTGACCGCGCCGCGCGCCCAGTCGATGCGTCGTGCCATTGAAAGCGCGGTGGCGGCAGGCAAGCCCTGGACGCTGGACCCTGTTGCCGTGGGCGCCCTGGCGTTCCGCACCCGCTTTTGCCATCAAATTCTTGCCCTGAAACCGGCGGCCATTCGCGGCAATGCCTCTGAAATCCTTGCTCTTGCCGGGATGAGCGCCGGCGGGCGCGGCGTCGATACGACCGATACCGCCGCCAGCGCGGTGCCTGCTGCCCAGGCGCTGGCCCGGCAGATCAATACGATTGTGGTAGTCACCGGCGAGGTGGACTACATCACGGACGGGCAACGTACCCGAACGGTTACCGGCGGTGACCCGCTGATGACGCGCGTGGTGGGCACCGGATGCGCGCTTTCTGCCGTTGTGGCGGCGAGCTGTTCGCTGCCGGGTGACCGGCTGGATAACATCGCTGCCGCCTGCGGATGGATGAAACGAGCCGGAACGGTCGCCGTTGCGCAGTCGCGTGGCCCGGGCAGTTTTGCCAGCGCGTTCCTGGATGCGCTCTACACGCTGGAGGAGCAGGCATGAAGCGAATTAACGCCCTGACCATTGCCGGCACCGATCCCAGCGGCGGCGCGGGTATCCAGGCTGATCTGAAAACCTTCTCAGCCCTTGGCGCGTACGGCTGCTCGGTCATCACCGCGCTGGTGGCGCAAAACACGCGCGGCGTGCAGTCGGTCTACCGTATCGAGCCGGATTTTGTTGCCGCGCAGCTGGATTCAGTGTTCAGCGACGTGCGCATCGATACCACCAAAATCGGCATGCTGGCCGAAACGGATATCGTTGAAGCGGTGGCCGAGCGGCTTAAACGCTATCAGGTGCAAAACGTAGTGCTGGATACGGTGATGCTGGCGAAAAGCGGCGATCCGCTGCTCTCCGCCTCTGCCGTGGAAACGCTACGCAAAAAGCTGCTGCCACAGGTAGCACTCATCACGCCCAACCTGCCGGAAGCCGCCGCGCTGTTGGGCACATCGCACGCGCAAACGGAACGCGAGATGAAAGCGCAGGGCAACGCGCTGCTGGCGATGGGCTGCGGGGCGGTGCTGATGAAGGGTGGGCATCTGGATGACGCGGAAAGCCCGGACTGGCTCTTCACCCGCGACGGCGAAGTGCGCTTTACCGCGCCACGCGTGCAGACCAAAAATACCCACGGCACGGGCTGTACGCTCTCGGCCGCGCTGGCGGCGCTGCGTCCCCGGCATGAAGGCTGGGTCGATACGGTGCGCGAAGCGAAAGCCTGGCTCTCGGCGGCGCTGGCAAAAGCCGATACTCTGGAAGTCGGTCACGGTATTGGGCCGGTTCATCATTTTCATGCATGGTGGTAAGCCAGTATACTGGCAGAATACATCACGCCTGAGAAAACAGAGATGGAACAAGCGCATACCCGGTTAATCGCTCAATTGAATGAACGGATCGCCGCGCCCGATAACACGCCGCTGTACCTGAAGTTTGCCGAAACGGTAAAAAATGCGGTGCGCAGCGGGGTGCTGGAGCACGGGAATATTTTGCCCGGCGAGCGCGATCTGAGCCAGTTGACCGGGGTGTCGCGCATTACCGTGCGTAAAGCGATGCAGGCGCTGGAGGAAGAGGGTGTGGTGACGCGCGCTCGTGGCTACGGGACGCAAATCAACAATATCTTCGAATATTCGCTGAAAGAGGCGCGCGGCTTCTCACAGCAGGTGGTGCTGCGCGGCCAAACGCCAAATACGCTCTGGGTTAACAAGCGGGTGGTGAAATGCCCGGAAGAGGTGGCTGACCACCTGTCGATCTCCCCGGACAGCGAGGTCTTTTTGCTCAAGCGCATTCGCTATGTGGATGACGATGCGGTGTCCATTGAAGAGTCCTGGGTCCCGGTCGGGTTAATTCCCGACCCGGATGCGATTGGTATTTCTCTCTACGACTACTTCCGCAGCCAGAATATCTTCCCGCAACGCACCCGCTCAAGGGTGAGCGCCCGCATGCCGGACAGCGAGTTTCAGGCGCACATTAAGATGGATGAAAAAATACCGGTGCTGGTGATCAAGCAGGTCGCGCTTGACCAGCAGCACCGGCCGATTGAGTACAGCATCAGCTACTGTCGCAGCGACCTATACGTCTTTGTGTGCGAGGAGTAATTCCTCGCGAGTTGGTGCGCAATCGCCGCCGCGTTGGCTGACCACCCGGGACGCCACGGCATTACCTAGCAGAACCGCGTCCGCCAGCGACCATCCTCCCGCCAGTCCGGCAAGCGTGCCGCCCGCGTGGCTGTCGCCTGCGCCAATGGTGTCCACGACCGTCGCCGGGAACGCCGGAACAACGCCCGATCTCCCGGCGTCATACCAGGCCGCACCGTCTTTATCGTGGCGCACAATCAGTGCGGCCCCGAAACGCTGCTGCCACTCTGCACCCAGGTTTTCAGCCACGACACCCAGCCGCCCGGCTGCGATCTCCGCTTCCTGACGATTAAGGGACACGATTGGCCTGCAGGCTATGATTCTCTCCATCAGCGCGTCGGGGATATCCGCAATACGGGGGCCGAAATCGATGAAGGCCGTCACGTCCTGTAATCCCTCCAGCCAGCGTGTCAGCAGTTCACCGCACGGTGAGGCCAACTGATAGCCGGACAAATACACCAGGCTGTTTTGCGGGACGTGAAGCGCATCCAGCCAGCGCTGCTGCCACTGGTTCTCCACGCCGCTAAAGGACATAAAGGTGCGTTCGCCGTCAGGCTCAACCAGCGCCAGGCACCAGCCGTTATCGCCCGTATCGGCCTCCACGGCGCTGTGCAGATCCTGCTTCGCCATGGCGTTGCGGATAATATCTGCCCACACGCCATGACCGACGGGCAGAGCGTTTTGCGCCGTAATGCCGAGCCGCTTCAGGGCAATGGCGATATTCAGCGCGCAGCCGCCAATATTCACGCCCTGCTGCTTAAGTTCGATATCGCACCCGCGCCAGGGCAGGGCGTAGGCGTCGGCGATGACGTCAATCACCGCTGCGCCCAGCACCGTCACCGGGCGCGTGGCGTGCAGATTTTCGAGACGTTGGGCAAATGCATTCATACGCCCTCCCTTTGCTCCCTGAAGTGCAGCAGTTTCTCGCAATAATGGCCGAAGCTGAGCTGGTTGACGGCATCGAGTTCGGCTTTGAGCGCCGGGTCAATCGCCTGCACACCGTGGAGCGCACCACAGATGGCCGTCGCCATAGCGCCAATGGTGTCCGTATCACCGCCCAGATTGGCGCATAAAATGGCGCAGCGGTTCGGGTCGGTTCCCGCCAGTTCCACCATCGCAATGGCCGCCGGAACGGACTCGATGGTGCTGGTTCCCGCGCCAATCAGCTGATAAACCTGCTCGCTGGCGGAGTCAATACCGTTGGCTTCCCGCACGTTCTTAAGCGCCAGCTCAATACGCGCCGCCAGCGACGCGCTGAAGGTGGTGGTTTTCATCTCCTGCGCATAGCGGGCGATCCCCGGCAGGGCATCAACGATGTTCTGCCAGCTTTCGCCGTCGATGGCGCGGGAAACCGCCCAGGCAATCACCACCGCGCCGGCAATGGCGAGGTCCGATTTATGGGTCGGGCTGGAGGCCAGCGCCACCTGTTCAACAAAGTGTTCCAGCCGCGTCGCCGGGAGCAGGCAGCCCAGCGGGGAGGCGCGCATCGCCGCCCCGTTCGTCACGCCGTTGTTTTCCAGTTCGCTGACCGGTTTCCCGTCACGAATCGCATTAAGCGCGATTTTTGAGGTCGGGCCGAGCACATTCTTGTTGAACGCGTCGAAATCGAGCGCCCAGTTCAGGATATGCTTGCCGATAACGTCTGCGTTAATCTCCCCGTCGCACTCAATGATCGCATCGGCGAGGCACAGCGCCATTGAGGTATCGTCGGTGAACTCTGCCTGCCCGAAATAGCAGGCCGCGTTATTTTCTGCCGGGCCGGGTAAAAAGCGGTCGATCCAGCCGAAGTGCGCTTTGACGCGCTTTCTCGGCCACAGCTCCGACGGCATGCCCATCGCATCCCCTAACGCCTGCCCGTAAAGGGCACCGAGAACACGTTCTTGTTTCATTTAACTTCCCCTTGTGTCAGCGCGGTATCGCCATCAACCACCTCAATAGCAGTGATCTCTTTGTCCGATTCGCGGAAAAACAGCATAAACAGCACGGCAATCACGGCAATCATGATTGCGCCAAATGCCCACATTCCGGCCCAGTTGAAGGTCAGCCCATTCACCGGCTCTTTATATGCGAACATTTTTTCCATCATCACGCCGCCCAGGCGGTAACCCAGCAGGCTACCAAAGCCCTGGCAGCACAGCGTAATCAGGCCTTGCGCGGCGGTACGCATGTGCACCGGCGCTTTTTTATCCACGTAGATGTACGCGGTAACGTAGTAGAAGTCGTAGCTCACGCCGTGCAGCAGAATGCCGAGGAACAGCAGGGCGTAGGTGAAGTACTGTTCCGCACCGCCATAAACGAAGAACCCGTAGCGGATGGCGGCCGTGATCAGACCCAGCAGTAAGACCTTCTTAATACCAAAGCGTTTGGTAAAGAACGGCAGCGCCAGCATAAAGAAGATTTCAGAGAACTGGCCGAGCGTCATCCAGCCGGTGGCGTTTTTCATTCCCACTTCGGTGAGATAGCCGTTGGCGAAGATGTAATAGAAGGCCAGCGGCATGGCGAACAGAAACGAGCAGAAGAAGAACACGAGGAAGTTTTTGTCGCGCAGCAGGACCAGCGCGTCCAGCCCCAGCATCACTTTGAAGTCCAGCTTGCCGGTACTTTTCGGCGGTGTGTTCGGCAGGAAGAGGGCAAACACGCCGAGCAGGGCGGAGCTGGCTGCCGTCATCAGCAGAGGAATATTGGTATCGGAAATATCGCTATAGCCCAGCATCTGCGGCAGGAAGCCGCACGCCAGCCCGGAGGCGATCCAGCCGATAGTGCCCATCACGCGGATACGCGGGAAATCGGCCTCGACGTCATCCACGTTCGCGAAGGCAATACTGTTGGTCAGCGCGATGGTGGGCATATAGGTCAGGGAGTAAACCAGCAGCAGCGGGAAGAAGGTGCTGAACTGGGTTTGCTGTGCGGCGAAGTACATCAGAATCGCGCCGGCAAACATCAGCACCGCCAGCACTTTCTGCGCGGCGAAGAAGCGGTCCGTCAGCGATCCGACCAGAATTGGGGAGAGGATAGCGGCAATGGCGGTACAGGCATAAGACCAGCCGATTTCCCCGGCGGTAAAACCGCTTTTGCTCAGCCACAGCCACAGCGGCACAAACCACGCGCCCCAGATAAACCATTCAACAAACATCATGAATGACAGTTGGACTTTCGTTTTCATTTTTTAATCCTGCATGTCAGAGAGGGTACGCCTTTAACATACCATTCTATAATACCTTTTAAATACCTTTGTGGCGATTGTTTGATCAATGTAACAGTTTTGTTGTACACGAATCGAGCCAGCAGATTGTGCTGAAAAAAAATGCAAAAGGTGGAAAATCTGTTAAGTCGGTACCAGGCTTAGTCTGCCCATAAATAATGGGACTGGATAAACACACACCGACACGACGTCGGACTTACGGGAGTATCACATGACTGATATTGCGCAGTTGCTTGGCAAAGACGCCGACAGCCTTTTACAGCATCGTTGTATGACCATTCCAGCCGACCAGCTCTATCTGCCGGGTCACGACTACGTCGACCGCGTGATGGTCGATAACAACCGTCCGCCTGCGGTTTTGCGAAATATGCAGACGCTCTACAACACCGGGCGGCTCGGTGGCACCGGATATCTTTCCATTCTGCCGGTAGACCAGGGCGTTGAGCACTCGGCGGGCGCCTCTTTCGCGGCGAATCCGCTCTATTTCGATCCGAAGAACATTGTTGAGCTGGCGATTGAAGCGGGCTGTAACTGCGTGGCCTCCACCTACGGCGTGCTGGCCTCCGTCTCGCGTCGCTATGCCCACCGCATTCCGTTCCTCGTGAAGCTGAACCACAATGAAACCCTGAGCTATCCCACCGAATATGACCAGACGCTCTACGCCAGCGTCGAGCAGGCGTTCAATATGGGGGCGGTTGCCGTTGGGGCGACGATTTACTTTGGCTCTGAACAGTCCCGTCGTCAGATTGAAGAGATCTCTGCGGCGTTTGAGCGCGCGCACGAGCTGGGTATGGTAACCGTGCTGTGGGCGTACCTGCGTAACTCGGCGTTCAAAAAAGACGGCGTGGATTACCACGTGTCGGCCGATCTTACCGGCCAGGCGAACCATCTGGCGGCGACCATTGGCGCAGACATCGTGAAGCAGAAAATGGCCGAGAATAACGGCGGCTATAAAGCGGTGAACTTTGGTTACACCGATGACCGCGTTTACAGCAAGCTGACCAGCGATAACCCGATCGATCTGGTGCGCTACCAGCTGGCGAACTGCTATATGGGACGTGCAGGGCTGATTAACTCCGGCGGCGCGGCGGGCGGCGATACTGACCTGTCAGACGCAGTGCGTACGGCGGTTATTAACAAACGCGCGGGCGGCATGGGGCTGATCCTGGGTCGTAAGGCGTTTAAGAAATCGATGGCCGACGGCGTGAAGCTGATCAATGCGGTGCAGGACGTCTATCTGGACAGCAAAGTCACGATTGCCTGACCTGAGGGCGAAGTGTTGGCCGGGTAAGGCGTAGCCGCCACCCGGCAATACCATCAGCGCAAAAGCACACAGTCCGGCGGCAACCGACACTGCAGCGCGCCGGGCAACACCTCAATGCGGAACTGTGTTCCGCTTAGCGGCTCTCCGTCGAGGTTAAACGTCATCCCGTGCGGGGCATTGACCTCAAACCATGCGGATTTCCCATCAATGATATTCGGACTCTCTTCCGGCTGCGTCAGCGTGGTAAACAGCGCGGGCAGCAGGCCATCGCCCGTGAAAATCCGCAGCTGTAGCTGACCGTCATTGATCAGCGCCTCCGGGCACAGCTGCTGGCCGCCGCCAGCCTGTCGACCATTGCCAATGCCAATGACCAGCGCGTCACCCTGCCACTGAAAATCCTCGCCGCGAATTTCGCAGCGGTCAGGCTTGAGGGTATCCATGCGCATCAGACCGTGGATGAGATACGACACGCCGCCCAGCGCCGCCTTCAGTTTTTCCGGCGTTTCGCTGGTGATGCGCGTGCCGAACCCGCCGGTGGCCATATTGATAAAGCAGGTTTTGTCATTCACCTGCGCAATATCTACCGCGGTGGCTTTACCGAGGATCGCCAGCTGGAGCGCTTTTTCTAACGCCTCCGGGATCCCTGCGCTGGTGGCAAAATCATTGGCGGTGCCGAGCGGTAAAATGCCCATCACCGGGCGGTTTGCCGGGGGCAGGTCGATCAGCGCTGACGCGATCTCATTGATGGTGCCATCGCCGCCGCCGGAAATGATGGTGTTGACGCCAAGCCCGAGGGCTTCATTGATATAGCGTGCCGCGTCGCCTTTTTCCCAGGTTACCCTGACGTGGATGCGCGCGCCGTCGTCACGCAAATCCTGAATTGCCTGACGCAGGAGATCGTTGCCCGCACTTTTGCCATTGAGAATCAATAAACTGTCTGGATAGGTTGCCATCCGCGCTTCTCCCTTTTTTAGCGTTAGTAAGAGTGTATAGCAGAGAGGAAAAAAGCGGGTAAGAACAGGATGAAAGGAACAAAATAAGCCTGAAAGCGCGTTACACTCCAGCGATGATATTAACGTAATCACAGGAAAGTGATGATGAATAAAATTTTGGTAAGCGCGTGCCTGATGGGCTTCAGGGTTCGTTATAACGGAAGTGAAAAAGCGAGAATGAACGCGCAACTCGCTCGCTGGCAACAGGAACAACGTCTGGTTATCCACTGCCCTGAATTGGCTGCCGGGCTGCCTGTACCGCGTCCTCCGGTAGAGATTATGTCCGCTGATGGCAAAGACGTAATGCGCGGGCAAGCCAGAATTATTGAAAATACCGGGCAGGACGTGACCGCACATTATCAGCTTGCAGCCTGGCTTGCGCTACGCGCTGCTCACGAGTCGGGGTGTAGCGCTGCATTGTTAACCGATGGCAGCCCAACGTGCGGCAGTGAGTTTATTTATGACGGATCGTTTCGCGGCATACATAAAACGGGGAGGGGGGTTGCGGCATCGTTGCTCGCTGAGAATGGGATCGCCGTGTTCTCAGAGAAGCAAATCGACGAACTCATTGCCTGGATTGAGGAGAGAGAAGGCAAAAAATAAGCCCGCGTAAGGGAGATTACGCAGGCTAAGGAGGTGGTTCCTGGTACAGCTAGCATTTATGGGTTATGTTTTTCAGCGGGGGGATAATACCCGTATTGAACGAAGCGGTATGTGATCCGATTCTAAGAATTATCCCAGCGCGAAAAAATTTCCCTGATTGACTATTTGCCGTGTGGGTTACGGGTGCTTTCACCGTTGAAGTTACGCATCAGCAGCGCGAACTTCAGCTCCACCTCTTCCGGAACCGGCAGCCAGACGGTATGCCCGTCACCCGGCGCGACCTCAATCGCTTCGCCCTTGCCGTTTTCCAGATGCTCCAGCGTAAAGTTCATGTTGCCCTGCGGGGTCATCAGCTCCAGGCTGTCGCCTTTGGTGAACTTGTTTTTCACCGCGACGGCCGCCAGCGCGCCTTTGCGCTCGCCGGTGAAGTCACCGACAAACTGCTGGCGCTCGGATACGGAGTAGCCGTGCTCGTAGTTCTGGTAGTCGTCGTGGGTATGACGGCGCAGGAAGCCTTCGGTATAGCCGCGATGCGCCAGGCCTTCCAGAGTTTCCAGCAGGCTGGTATCGAACGGTTTACCGGCGGCCGCATCGTCGATGGCTT
Organism: Enterobacter sp. ku-bf2; assembly: GCF_001742765.1. Lineage (NCBI taxonomy): Bacteria > Pseudomonadati > Pseudomonadota > Gammaproteobacteria > Enterobacterales > Enterobacteriaceae > Enterobacter > Enterobacter sp. ku-bf2. The sequence continues at coordinate 103,729 of NZ_MDVW01000024.1, read as the reverse complement.
TGCGGTATACCTGCGCGGTACGCGCGCAGTAGTAATAGGATTTGGTGCGGCCTTCAATCTTCAGGGAGTGCACGCCCATCTGGGTCAGGCGCTCGACGTGGGCGATGGCACGCAGATCTTTCGAGTTCATGATGTAGGTGCCGTGCTCGTCTTCAAAGGCGGTCATGTACTCGCCCGGACGTTTGGCTTCTTCAATCATAAACACGCTGTCGGTTGGCGCGCCGATGCCCAGCGTCGGCTCAACGTTGGTCACCGGGATCGGTTCATGCTTGTGGACGATGTTGCCGATGTCATCCTCTTTGCCTTCCTGGACGTTATATTCCCAGCGGCAGGCGTTGGTGCAGGTGCCCTGGTTCGGGTCGCGCTTGTTGATGTAGCCAGAAAGCAGGCAGCGGCCGGAATAGGCCATGCACAGCGCGCCGTGAACGAAGATTTCGATTTCCATATCCGGCACCTGAGTGCGGATCTCTTCGATCTCTTCCAGCGAAAGCTCGCGAGACAGGATGACGCGGGTCAGCCCCATCTGCTTCCAGAACTTCACCGTTGCCCAGTTGACGGCGTTAGCTTGTACGGAGAGGTGGATATCCATCTCCGGGAAATTCTCCCGAACCAGCATGATTAAACCCGGGTCCGACATGATCAGCGCGTCCGGTCCCATATCCACCACCGGCTTCAGGTCACGGATGAACGTTTTCAGCTTGGCGTTGTGTGGCGCGATGTTGACCACCACGTAGAATTTTTTACCCAGAGCGTGCGCCTCGTTGATGCCGAGCTGCAGGTTCTCGTGGTTGAATTCGTTATTACGTACGCGCAGCGAGTAGCGCGGCTGGCCCGCGTAAACGGCGTCGGCACCATAGGCGAAAGCGTAACGCATATTTTGCAGCGTTCCCGCCGGGGAAAGGAGTTCCGGTTTAAACATGTTTGTTCTCGTTCTGATGACAGGTCAGATCCGCGTGCACCAGGTGCAGCGGTAAGGGGAGATCCCCCACTTTAAGGGCGGGCATTGTAGCGCTGCGGGGCAGGGAGGTAAAGTTATTGTGCCGGGCGGCGGCTTCGCCTTACCCGGCCTGGATTGACCCTCTGCTGGCTAGGCTATCCTGCACGCATCCGCTTCCCAGCGATACCCCACGCCATACACCGCGCGGATAAACGACTGTTCGGCGTCCAGCGCCTCCAGCTTGCGGCGCAGGTTTTTAATGTGGCTGTCGATGGTGCGGTCGGTCACCACACGGTAATCGTCGTACAGGTGGTTCAGCAGCTGTTCGCGGGAGAAGACTTTTCCCGGCTCGTGGGAGAGAGTTTTCAGCAGGCGGAACTCCGCTGGCGTCAGGTCCAGCAGCTTGCTGCGCCAGCTCGCCTGGAAGCGGCTTTCGTCGACAATCAGCGGGCTTTCGGCGTCCAGCACCTGAAGCTCGCGCTGCGGCCTGCAGCGGCGCAGAATGGTTTTCACGCGGGCAACCACCTCGCGCGGACTGTAGGGCTTGCAGATATAGTCGTCCGCGCCGATTTCGAGCCCCAGCAGGCGGTCGATCTCTTCAATTTTGGCGGTGACCATGACGATCGGTACGTCGGAGAAGCGGCGAATTTCCCGGCACAGGGTCAGGCCATCGGTCCCGGGAAGCATCAGATCCAGCAGGATCAGGTCCGGCGGGGTTTGGCGCACGTACGGCAGCACCTGGTCGCCGTGGCTGATCAGTGACGGGGCATAGCTGGCCGCGCGTAAATAGTCGATCAGCAGCTGTCCCAGCTTGGGTTCGTCTTCGACGATCAAAATGCGCGGCGTGTTTTCGTCAATCGGTAACTCGGTCATACTTCTCTCGATAAATCCCGTTCCAGAGGTAACTCTACTGTAATGCTAACCCCGCCAAAAGGCGAATGGGCGGCGCGGATCGTGCCATTATGCGCCTCGACGATGTTAACGCAAATCGCCAGCCCCAGACCGGATCCGCCGCTGGCGCGATTGCGGGAGCCTTCGGTACGGTAAAAACGTTCAAACAGTTTTTCCAGCTGCGCGTCCTGCACGCCGGGTGCGGAATCCGCGAAGGTAAGGGCAAAGCGCCCGTTTTCCTGTCTGCCGGAAATCAGCAGCCCGCCGCCGCTGTCGGTATAGCGCAGGCTGTTTTCCAGCAGGTTGTTGAACAGCTGCATCAGCCGATCTTTGTCGCCAAACACCACCGCGCTGTCCGGCAGGGAGAGGTCGATTTTCAGGTTGCGACTGGCAAAGCGTTCGCGGAAGGCGCCGCTCGCTACTTCCAGCACGTTAATGACGTCTACGGGCGCCTTCTGGTAGGCCAGTGCGCCTTCGTCCGACATGGAGAGCTGGTGGAGATCGTCCACCAGCTTGGTGAGCGTGCCCACCTCCGCCTGCAGGGAAGCCACCGATTCGGGCGTAAACTGGCGCACGCCGTCCTGAATGGCCTCGAGCTCGCCGCGCAGCACCGCCAGCGGCGTACGCAGCTCGTGTGAAATATCGGCCATAAAGTCGCGGCGCATCTGCTGGTTTTTCTCAAGCGTGCTGGCGAGCTGGTTAAAGTCCTGCGCCAGCTTGCCCAGTTCGTCCTGGCTGCGGGTATCGACGCGAGTAGTGAAATCCCCGGCGGCGAGCTTGTGCGTGCCTTCCACCAGGCGTTTCACCGGGGCGAGCAGACCGCGTGCCAGCGGGAAGGTGGCGAGCGCGGCGAGCAGCGTGGAGAGCGCGACAATCAGCCAGCTTGTCCGACGCTGCTGGCGGTCAAAGTTGATGTCGGTGTTGCGCGTCAGGCGCTCCACCGGGGAGGCGATCACCCAGCCAACGGTGGCGTTATTCACTTTAATCGCCCGCCGGGTGCCGTCCGGCGGTATCGGCGCGCGCGGGCCAACCAGGGGGCGCATATCCTGGTCGATTACCCAGAACTGGGTGCGCCAGCCGTGCGGCGGCATACCCGGGCCCGGACGATCGTCACCGGTATCGTGCTCCAGCGAGCGCAGGATCTGGAAAATAAAGCGATCATTGTTGCGCAGAAAACGCCAGTTGCCGTGCTGGGCGTACTGTTCACTCAGTGCATCACTTAAGCCCTGCAAACGCTGCTCATTGCCATGCTTGATGTAATCAATAAAGCCGCGTTCGAAGCTGACCCGCACCGCCCAGTGCATGGTGATCAGCAGGACGATACAGGTGGCGAAGATCGCTACAAAGAGCTTGCCGGTAATACCCGGACGCCAGAATTTCATGAGCCACTCCTTTTGCCGCGCCTGATGACGACGTTCTTGCTGGTATCATCCGGCACTCTGGCGAAGATGAAAGCGGGCAGGGCGATAATGATCGCCATGCTGAGGTAGGTATACATAAAGACCTGATGCGCCACCGGCGTGTCGACGCTGAGGTGGTGCTGACCGTACATGCCGAGCAGTAACCCCGCAATAGTCACGCCCACGCTCATGGAGAGCTGCATCACCATCGACAGCAGGCTGTTGCCGCTGCTCGCCAGATCGTCCGGCAGGTCTTTTAGCGTCAGGGTATTCATCGACGAGAAGCGCATGGAGTTGATGATCCCCTGGCAGAACAGCACCAGCGGCAGGACGTAGTACCAGCCCATCAGCGCCACGGCCATAAACAGCAGACTGACCAGCGCCAGCCCCAGCGTGGCGGCCACCAGCACGTGTCGGTAACCAAAGCGGTTCACCACCTGCACCACAATGCGCTTCATTCCCATGCTGCCGAGCACCATCGGGATCATCATCAGGCCCGCGTGGAATGGCGAAAAACCCATGCCAATTTGCAGAAAAACGGGCGTCATAAACGGCAGCATCCCGCTGCCGATGCGTCCGGCGAAGCTGCCAGACAGGCCCAGACGGTAAGTGGGGTTTTTAAACAACGCCAGGCTGAACAGCGCCTTGTCGTTTCCTCTGGCGTGCCACAGATACCACAGTATGGCGGTAACACCGAGCGCGATCAGGAGCTCGAGCGTCAGGGGCGAAATCCCCAGTCCTTTTTGCCCGTCGAGCGCCAGGGTAAGCGTGGCCATACCCGCCGCCAGCAGGATAAAACCGAAGAAATCAAAGCGCCGGGTCTGCATTTTGTAGTTCGGCATCAGCGTCAGGGTGGCCATCGCGCCGATGATGCCTACCGGGAGGTTGATTAAGAAGATCCAGTGCCAGGAGGCGTACTCCACCAGCATGCCGCCCAGCGCCGGGCCCAGCAGCGGTCCCACCTGACCGGGCAGGGTGACAAAGGTCATCGCGGCCATGTACTGCTCGCGCGGCACAATCTTCATCACCGTTAACCGCCCGACGGGCACCATCATCGCCCCGCCGATGCCCTGCAGCACGCGCGCCATGACCAGCTGGTCGAGGGTATTGGCCTGCGCGCAAAACAGCGAGCCGGTGGTAAACAGCACGATGGCGGTAAAGAAGATATTCCGCACGCCGACCTTATCGGCCAGCCAGCCGCTGGCGGGCAGCATCACGGCAACGGTCAGCACGTAGGAGACAATCACCATGTGCATATGCAGCGGGCTCTCCCTCAGGCTTTTCGCCATGGAGGGGAGGGCGGTGTTGACGATGGTCGTATCCAGCGACTGCATAAAGAAGCCGAAGGCGACTATCCATAATTGCCAGCGAACGTTGCTGGGAAGCTCAGTCATTTACCCGTTTACCGTTTCTCTGTTTTTACGCGAAAAGCGCAGCCGCAGGCGGTCGAAGAACAGATAGACCACCGGCGTGGTGTACAGCGTCAGCAGTTGGCTCATCACCAGGCCGCCGACAATGGTGATCCCCAGCGGCTGGCGCAGCTCTGAGCCGTCGCCGCCCGAGATCACCAGCGGCAGCGCGCCAAACAGCGCCGCCAGGGTGGTCATCATGATCGGACGGAAGCGCAGCAGGCAGGCCTGGAAGATGGCCTCTTCCGGCGAGAGGTTGCCGTTGCGCTGGGCGTCCAGCGCGAAGTCCACCATCATGATGGCGTTTTTCTTCACGATGCCGATCAGCAGCATGATCCCGATAAGCGCGATAAGGCTGAACGGTGCGCCGAACAGCTCCAGCGCCAGCAGTGCCCCCACGCCCGCCGACGGCAGCGTCGAGAGGATGGTCAGCGGGTGCACGTAGCTCTCATACAGCACGCCCAGCACAATATAGACCGTGGCGATGGCGGCCAGAATCAAAATCACCTGCGAGTTCATCGTCTCCTGGAATACCTGCGCGGTCCCGGCAAAGCTGCCGCGCACGGTGGACGGCACACCAAGCTGGGTCATCGCGCGGTTGATTGCATCGCTGGCCTCAGACAGTGACGAACCGGCGGGCAGGTTAAAGGAGATGGTCGATGCTGCCGACAGCCCCTGATGGTTCACCGACAGCGGCGCGTTGGCAGGCTGCCAGCTGGCGAAGTAGGAGAGCGGAATCGCCTTGCCGTCGTTGTTAATCACAAACATTTTGTCCAGGGCGCTGATGTCCTGGGTGTAGCGCGGGTCAACTTCCATCACCACCTTATACTGGTTCATCGGCTGGTAGATGGTGGAGATCTCGCGCTGGCCGAAGGCGTTGTTCAGCAGGCTATTGGCGGCTTCAACGTTGATGCCCAGCCGCGACATGGTTTCACGGTCGTAGGTCAGGGCCATCTCGGCGCCGTTGTCCTGCTGATCGGAGTTTACGTCCGCCAGTTGGGGAAGGGCGGCCAGCGCCTTGCGGATCTTCGGCTCCCACTCGCGCAGGGCGGCCAAATCGTCCGAGAGTATTGTGTACTGATAGCTGGCGTTCGCCTGTCGCCCGCCGACGCGGATATCCTGAACGGCCATCAAAAACAGGTTTGCCCCCGGCTCTTTGGCGAGCTTCACCCGCAGGCGGTCAATCACCTGCTGGGCGGTTTCGTTGCGCTCGCCGCGCGGTTTGAGGGTAATAAACATCATCCCGCTGTTGACGCGCGACCCGCCGGTAAAGCCGGTGACGTTATCCACGGCTTTGTCTTCACGAATGATCTTCATAAAGTCCTGCAGCTTGCCGCGCATGGCCTGGAAAGAAATACTCTGGTCCGCCTGAATGCCGCCCATCAGCACGCCGGTGTCCTGCTCCGGGAAGAAAGTTTTCGGGATGGTGATATACATCCACACGTTGAGCACGATGGTGCCGATCAGCACCAGGCCGACCAGACGCGTATGGTTCAGCACCCACTTCAGCGATTTACCGTAGCCTTCCTGCATTGCCATCAGGAAACGGCCAAAGCCTTTGCGGCGCGGCTGCGAGTGCGGTTTGCTGCGCTTGAGCATCCAGCCGCACATCATTGGCGTCAGCGTTAGGGAGATCGCCAGCGAAATGCCGATCGCGACGGAGAGGGTGACGGCAAACTCGCGCAGCAACCGGCCCGGCAGCCCGCCCATCAGCAGCAGCGGCAGGAACACCGCCACCAGCGACAGGCTCATGGAGAGCACCGTAAACCCCACCTCGCGCGTGCCCTGCAACGCAGCCTGCAGCGGCTTCACGCCCGCTTCCAGATGGCGGGAGATGTTCTCCAGCACCACGATGGCGTCATCCACCACGAAGCCCGTCGCAATCGTCAGGGCCATCAGCGACAGGTTGTTGAGGCTAAACCCGCACAGATACATGGCGGCAAAGGTACCGATCAGCGAGACCGGCACGGCCACCGCCGGGATCAGCGTCGCGCGGCCAGAGCGCAGGAACAGGAAGACCACCAGGATCACCAGCGCAACGGAGATCACCAGCGTTTGCTCGACCTCTTCCAGCGAGGCGCGAATGGTCGGGGAGCGATCCTGGGCAATTTGCAGATCGATTGCTGCCGGGATGGTCTCCTGCAGGTCCGGAAGACGGGCGCGAATGCTGTTCACCGTCTCAATAATGTTGGCCTCCGGCAGCTTGCGGATCATCAGCAAAATCGCCGGTTTGGCGTTGGTCATCCCGGCGTTGCGCACGTCCTGCACCGAGTCGGTGACGCTGGCCACGTCGCTTAATCGCACCGCCGCGCCGTTATTATAGTGGATGATGAGCGGTTGAAATTCCGCCGCGGTTTTCAGCTCGTCGTTGGTATGGATCTGCCAGCGGTGGCTGTTATCCTCAATCGCCCCCTGCGGTTTACGCACGTTGGCGTTGCTGATGGCGGAGCGCACGTCATCCAGCGACACGCCCTGGTTAAACAGCGCCTGCGGGTTTAACCCCACGCGCACGGCGGGCAGGGAACTCCCACCGACGCTCACGTCGCCGACGCCGTTAATTTGTGAGATTGTCTGCGCCAGCTGGGTAGACGCAAAGTCGTACAGCTGCCCCTGCGAGTACGTATCCGAGGTCAGCGTCAGGATCATGATCGGCGCGTCGGACGGGTTGGCCTTGCGGTAGGTCGGACGGCTCGGCATCCCGCTCGGCAGCAGGCTCTGTGCGGCGTTAATGGCCGCCTGCACGTCGCGCGCCGCGCCGTTGATATCCCGGTCGAAGCTGAACTCCAGAATGATGCGCGTGCTGCCCAGCGAGCTGCTGGAGGTCATCTCGTTGACCCCCGCAATCCGCCCGAGCGAACGCTCCAGCGGCGTGGCAACGGACGAGGCCATGGTTTCCGGCGAGGCGCCAGGCAGCGAGGCGCTGACCATGATCACCGGGAAATCCACCTGCGGCAGCGGTGCCACCGGCAGCAACCGGAAGCCCAGCACGCCGCAGAGGGTAATGGCGAGCGAGATTAAAATCGTCGCCACCGGGCGATAAATGAAGAGGGCGAAAAACTTCACTTATGCCTCCTCTTCACGTTTCGGGAAGCGGCTTTTGGTCCACAGCGCCAGGCGGTCAAACAGCAGGTAGATCACCGGTGTGGTGAACAGCGTCAGCACCTGGCTCACCAGCAGACCGCCGACCATGCCGATACCCAGCGGACGGCGCAGCTCCGCGCCGACGCCGGTGCTCAGCATCAGCGGCAGCGCGCCCAGCAGGGCGGCCAGCGTGGTCATCAGGATGGGACGAAAACGCAGCAGGCAGGCCTGGAAAATCGCATCGCGCGGCGACATGCCCTGCTCGCGCTCGGCGGCCAGGGCAAAGTCGATCATCATGATGGCGTTTTTCTTCACGATCCCGATAAGCAGGATAATGCCGATGATGGCAATCACGTCCAGTTCGCTGCCCGCCAGCATTAATGCCAGCAGTGCCCCAACGCCCGCCGTCGGCAGGGTAGAAAGGATGGTGATCGGGTGGATAAAGCTTTCGTACAGCACGCCGAGCACGATGTACATCGCCACGACCGCCGCCACGATCAGCCAGATGGTGTTGCCCAGCGCAGCCTGGAACGCCAGGGTGCTGCCCTGGAACTGGGTCTGAATGTCGGACGGGAAGCTGAGGTCTCTTTCAGCCGCCTGAATGGCCTCCACCGCTTCACCCAGAGAGTAATTGTCCGGCACGTTAAAGGAGATGGTGGTGGACGGGAACTGATCCAGATGGTTAATCGACAGCGGGGTATAGCGTTCTTCCACCGTGGCGATAGCGCTCAGCGGCACAATGCCGCCATCTTTGCTGGTCAGGCGCACCGAGTCCAGCCCCGCCAGGCCGGGCGTATTTTCGGTGTTGTGCTCCAGCACCACGCGGTACTGGTTAGCCTGGGTGTAGATGGTGGAGATCAGGCGCTGCCCAAACGCGTTATACAGGGCGTTATCCACGTCCGCCATGGTAATACCCAGACGGCTGGCGGCATCGCGGTTGACGTTCACATACGCCGCCAGGCCCTTGTCCTGCCAGTCGCTGCTGACGTCCGAGAGGTGCGGCAGGGTTTTGAGTTTATCCACCAGCTGCGGCACCCAGGTGCTGAGCGCGTCCAGCGAGGTGGCCTGCAGCGTGAACTGGTACTGCGTGCGGCTGACCTGGGTATCGATGGTCAAATCCTGAATCGGCTGCAGGTAAAGCTCAACGCCCGGCACGCGGGCCACGGCGTTTTGCAGCCGCTCAATGACGGCGTTGACGCGATCGTCGCGCTCATCCAGCGGCTTAAGGTTGATCTGCAGACGCGCGCTGTTGAGCGACGGGTTGGTGCCGTCGACGCCCACGTAGGACGTCAGGCTCTCGACCGCCGGATCTTTCATAACAATCTCAGACACCTGCTGCTGGCGCTGGGCCATATTGGCGAATGAGACCGACTGCGGCACCTGAAGCGTGCCCTGAATAATGCCGTTGTCCTGGATGGGGAAGAAGCCTTTCGGAATGAAAATCCACAGCATCACGCTGAGCGCCAGCGTGCCGAGCGCCACGCCGAGCGTGGCCCACGGGTGGTTGAGGACTTTCGCCAGCACGCGACCGTAGGCTGCAATAATCCGCTCGAACATGCGCTCGGAGGCGCGCGAGAAGCGGTTTTGCTTGCGCAGGGACTCGTGGCTCAGCATGCGGGCGCACATCATCGGCGTCAGGGTCAGCGACACAACCGCGGAGATCAGAATGGCGACCGCCAGCGTCACGGCAAACTCGCGGAACAGCCGCCCGACGATATCGCCCATAAACAGCAGCGGGATCAGCACCGCAATCAGCGAGAAGGTCAGCGAGATAATGGTAAAGCCGATCTCGCCCGCGCCTTTCAGCGCCGCGGCCAGCGGTTTTTCGCCTTTCTCGATATAGCGCGAGATGTTCTCAATAACGACGATAGCGTCATCCACCACGAACCCGGTGGCGATGGTGAGCGCCATCAGCGTCAGGTTGTTGATCGAAAAATCGAGGAACACCATGACGGCAAACGTGCCGACCAGCGAGAGCGGTACGGCGACGGCGGGAATAATGGTCGCCGGAACGTTGCGCAGGAACAGATAAATGATCATCACCACCAGTGCAATCGCCAGCATCAGCTCGAACTGGGTGTCGGTGACCGACGCGCGAATGTTGGTGGTACGGTCGGAAAGCACCTTCACGCTGACCGATTTCGGCAGGCTTTCGATCAACTGCGGCAGCATGGTGCGGATGCTGTCGGCGGTTTCGATGATGTTGGCACCCGGCTGGCGTTGCACGTTCATCACGATCGCCTGCTGCTTGTTGGCCCATGCCCCCAGCCAGCTGTTCTCCGCGCCTTGTTCTACGGTCGCCACGTCGCCCAGACGCACTGGCGCGCCGTTCTGGTAGGCGATAATCAGCTGACGATATTCGTCGGCGGACTGCATCTGGTCGTTGGCGGAGAGCGTCACGGCGCGGGTTGGGCCGTCCAGCGAGCCCTTCGCCGAGTTGACGTTCGCGTTGCTGATGGCGCTGCGGATGGTTTCGCTGGTGAGCCCCAGCGCGGCAATGGCCTGCGCGTTCAGCTTGACGCGCACCGCCGGGCGCTGGCCGCCCGCGAGGGTGACGAGGCCAACGCCGGAGACCTGAGAAATCTTCTGCGCCACGCGCGTTTCGACCATGTCTTCGACCTGGGTCATCGGCATGGCGGAGGAGGTGACGGCAAGCGTCATGATCGGCGGATCCGCCGGGTTCACCTTGCTGTAGACCGGCGGGTTAGGCAGGTCTGACGGCAGCAGGTTGGTGGCGGCGTTGATGGCGGCCTGCACCTCCTGCTCGGCGACGTCCAGTGACAGCGTCAACTGGAACTGCAGCGTCACCACGGATGCCCCGCCAGAACTCTGGGAGGACATCTGTTTTAGCCCCGACATCTGGCCGAACTGGCGCTCCAGAGGGGCGGTAATGGCGGACGTCACCACGTCCGGGCTGGCCCCGGGATAGAGAGTGACAACCTGAATGGTTGGATAATCCACCTCCGGCAGCGCCGAGACGGGCAGGAAGCGATAGCCGATAATCCCGGCGAGCAGGATCGCCACCATCAGCAGCGTGGTGGCGACAGGACGGAGGATAAACAGGCGTGAAGGCCCACCTGTAGAGCCCGGCGGCAGCACCTGCATCAGGAGGTCGCTCCCTGTTTCGCAGGTTCAACCACTTCCACTTTGGCCCCTTCGGTCAGACGGTCAATGCCGTCGGTGACCACGCGGTCGCCTGCGGAAAGTCCGGCGCTGATGACCACCGTCTGGCTGTCCTGAATTCCGGTTTTTACGAGGTGCTTGCTGACTTTATTGTCGCTGTTAAGCACCCAGACGAAGTTACCTTCATTACCCATCTGCAGCGCAGCGGTGGGGATCACCACCGCGTTCTCTTCGGTCGCGACCAGCATGCGCGCATTGACGAACTGGTTCGGGAAGAGGGCATCGTCCTGGTTATTAAAGCGCGCCTTCAGCTTGATGGTGCCGGTGGTGGTGTCGATCTGGTTATCCAGACTGAGCAGAGACCCTTCACTCAGTTTCTGCTTGTTGGTGCGGTCCCAGGCTTCCACGACCAGGCCTTTACCGGCTTTTTGCGCCTGCATGACGGTCGCGATATCGCTTTCCGGCAGGGTAAAGACTAAATCAATCGGGTGGGTCTGGGTGATCACCACGATGCCCGTGGTGTCGCCGCTGGAGATTTGGTTGCCGATATCGACCTGCTTCAGGCCGACGCGTCCGTCAATCGGCGCGGTGATGCGGCTCCAGTCCAGCTGCAGTTGGGCGCTGGCCACGGCGGCTTCGTCGGCTTTGATGGTGCCCTGCGTTTCTCTGACCAGCGACTGCTGGGTATCCAGCTCCTGACGGGACACCAGATTCGTTTTCACCAGTTGCTGGTAGCGGGCTAAATCGCGCCGGGCGTTGGCGAGGGTCGCGTTGTCTTTCGCAAGCTGTCCCTGCGCCTGGGCGAGGGCGACCTTAAACTGGCTCGGGTCGATTTCCGCCAACAGGTCACCAGCCTTAACCTGCTGACCTTCCTGGAAGTGGATCGCGATGAGCTGGCCGTCGACGCGGCTGCGCACCGTGGCGGTGTTGGCGGCGGTAATGGTCCCGAGACCTGTGAGATAGCGAGGAACGGCTTTATTCACCGCCGTCGCCGCCTGAACCGGCGCCAGGGCGCCGCCGCGCATTCCATGACGCCCTCCGCCCGTGGGGCGCTGAGCCTGGCTGGTGGCACCGGCAGGTGCGGCGGAGTTCGCGGATTGGCTGTGCCAGTACCAGGCGGCGGCAAGGGCCACCACAATGATGCCAGCGGCGATTGCCCAGCGGGATTTGTTACTGCCTTTCATCGTTATACGTTCTCATCCTGAATACTTCGGGGAATGATACTAGTTTAGTCAGGCAACACAGCGGAAAAATGGAGGAAATATGGAAGACTGTCAGGAATGGTCTGAGTGTGGAGCTCTTTTTAGCCGGGTGACGCTTCGCTTACCCGGCCTACAAGGTAAATGCGAACGGCAACGGAAGTTGCCGTTTTTGGTGTTTTGTGGGAGATAGCACCAGACCGCACCACAACAACACACGTTTTGTAGGCCGGGTAAGGCGAAGCCGCCACCCGGCACAACCGCACTAGCTAAACATCACCTGCGCCCAGCGTGCCAGACCAGCGGTAACGGAACCAAAGTCATCGCCACCTGCAATCGGAATACCCGGCAGCTGTTCGGCCAGCGCTTTCTTGATCAGCGGCGAACGGGCGCTACCGCCGGTCAGGTAAATCACATCCGGCTTCTCGTTGCCGTTCTCCAGCGCGAGCTGCACCTGTTCCAGAATGCGCTGCAGCGGCTGAGCGAGCGCCGTCTCCAGCCCCTCCTGCGAAATGGCGGTGGCCAGTTCGTCACTGATAAACGGCAGGGAGACCGCATGCTCAGCGCGGTCGGAAAGGGCGATTTTGCTCTCTTCCGCCGTACGCACCACGCGGTAGCTGAGGCGCTGACGCCACACTTTATAGAGCAGGGCGACTTTTTCGCCATCCTGGGCATCACGCACCAGATCGTTAAGGAAGCGGCCGTTGGCGGTGCTGTAAAAATCACTCTGTGCCGGCACGTCGTTGATGGCAATCGCGTTCCACCACGGCAGGATCGGCAGCGCGATGCCTTTTTCCGTTTGCCCGCCCATGCCGAGCAGCGGCATCAGGCTCTTGAATGCCAGGGCGATGTCAAGATCGTTCCCGCCTACGCGGCAGCCGCTGTGTCCCAGCAGGCTGTTTTCACGATCGCGACGGTTATGCCACTGGGGGCCCATCAGCAGCAGCGAGCAGTCCGTCGTGCCCCCGCCGATGTCCACGACTAATACGCGCTTCTCTTCCGTCAGCGTGGCTTCGAAGTCCAGCCCTGCGGCAACGGGTTCATACTGGAATACCACGTCGCGGAAGCCTGCGCGGTGCGCTGCGCGTTCCAGGATCCCCTGCGCCTGCTGGTTGGCCTCGTCGCCGCCCAGCCCCTGGAAGTTGATCGGACGGCCAATCACCGCCTGGGTAATCGCCTCTGGGACCTGCGTCTGCGCCTGGTTGCGGATGTGCAGCATCATCGCACACACCAGGTCTTCGAACAGCGCGACCTGCTGCGGCTTCAGGCCGCTGGCGCCGAGGAAGGATTTTGGCGACTTAACGAAATAGACCTCTTCGGGGTCTTCAATGTAGTGTCCGAGCGAGGAGAGGCCGAACTGCACGCTGGACGGCGTAACGTCGATATCTTCCTCGCGGTTGAAGCTGACGGCACGGCGTAACAGCGCCTGGGTTTCCGCCGCCGAAGCCGGAACCTGATGGTGGCGGAACAGCCATTCGCTCACCGCTTCACGCGTCGGTGCGCAGAGCATTGACGGCAGTAGCGTGCTCTCTTTTTCCATTTTCAGGAGCCGTGGCTGCCCGTTTTGCATAATCGCAACCGAGCAGTTTGCCGTACCGTAGTCAAATCCAATAAACACGATGAATCCCCATGCCGGTGAGAAGGGGCGAGACTTTAACGAAATGTCCGCATGGCGACAACAGGAATATGAAAGCAAGGCGAAACAGGACCTTTCCGTTTATGCTGTGAAGAACCCAAAAGGAGAGATGATGTACACCCTGAACTGGCTTCCCCCTTACGACTGGCAGTGGATGTTTGGCTTTCTTGGCGCGCGTGCGGTGACGGGCATTGAAACCGTCACGCCCGACTACTACGAGCGCAGTTTTGCCTGCGAGGGACATCAGGGGATCTTCCGCGTGACGCCGGATATCGCAACCCACACGCTGGTCGTGACCCTCAGCCCGGGGTTAATTCCGGTTGCGCAGCCGTGCCTTGAGCGCATCGAACGCCTGTTCGATCTTGCCTGCAATCCGCAGCACATCGCAGAGACGCTGGGCGATCTCGGTGCTGCAAGGCCGGGCTTACGTTTGCCGGGAGCGATGGATGCTTACGAGCAGGGCGTCCGGGCGATTCTCGGGCAGCTGGTGAGCGTGGCGATGGCGGCGAAGCTGGCGTCACGCGTGGTGGCGTTATGCGGTGAACCCGTGGCGGATTGCCCGGGCTATCTCTGCTTCCCCACGCCGCAGGCGCTGGCGGCAGTGGACCCGCTGGCGCTGAAAGCGTTGGGCATGCCGGTAAAGCGCGCGGAGTCGCTGATTCATCTGGCGCAGTCGGTTATCGACGGAACATTTCCGCTTTTCCCGCCCGCGAATATAGAAGAGGGGATGAAGGCGCTACAGCAGCGGCCGGGGATAGGGCGCTGGACGGCAAATTATCTGGCCCTGCGCGGCTGGCAGGCGAAAGATGTGTTTCTGCCGGATGATTACCTGATTAAACAACGCTTCGCCGGAATGACGCCCGCGCAAATTCGTCGCTATGCCGAACGCTGGAAGCCGTGGCGCTCCTATGCGCTGCTGCATATCTGGTATACCGACGGCTGGGCACCGTCAGTTGATCGCGAAATAACTGGTATTGAGAAGAAGATCTAATGGCTGCGGCTCAGCGATGGTGTCACCAAAGATAAAATCGATGCCGATACCGGAGAGCGTATCCATCATGATGGGCTGGTTACAGGGGCCTGCAATGGTTTTCATTCCCAGACGCTGGGCGTGGCCCTGAACAATGGTCACCATCATCTCATCCATCAGATTGCCGTACACGTTGGTTACCACCTCCGCATCCAGCATCAGATAGTCGGCCATGTTCGCGGTCAGGTGGGTAAAGACGTTCATATCGCGTCCCACCTGGCTGAAGATCACGCGGCAGCCCGCCTGACGGAGCTTTTGCAGACCCCGATGCAGGTTCTTATCCGGATTGCACACCACATCGACAGAGATAACCAGATGCAGCAGACGGCCCGGCATCGGGCTTTTATCCAGCAGGTCGAGCAGTTCATCGACCAGCGTCACGCTGGCTAAACCGGCCTCCGAGAGCGGCAGCGCCACCCCCATGCCTTTACTGGCGATCTGGGCGGCTGAGGTGCGGAAAAACTCGCTAAAGATCCGCCTGTCGAGGGCGTGCAGAAGCTCTGGTTCCGCCAGGCCCGAGCGGAAGGCATGCTCTTCCTGAACTTCGCCCTGGCTGGTCCACAGGCGTAACGACAGCAGCCAGAAATTACTGCTCTCAGGGATGCGCGGTGAGGCGACGCTGCGGGCAATCATCATCAGATGATTGTCTTTAATCATGTGCCACTGTTCATCAAGCGACATCATGCTGCGCGTGTGGTGATCCCGCTCCTGCTGGGGTTCATACACCGTCACCATGCCACGTCCGCTGTTTTTTGAGGCGTAACAGGCAATGTCCGCCTGCGACATGATCTCCGACGCCTGATGGTTATTTTCATCAATCAGCGTGATGCCGGCGCTGGCGCCGATCCGGTGCAGGCGGCCTTCCCACATAAAGTGATAGTCGTTGATGGCATGAATCAGGCGACCGGCGATATAGCGCGCGCTTTCCAGATTGCAGTCCGGTAAAAGTAACCCGAACTCGTCCCCGCCCAGACGCGCCAGCACGTCGCTGGAGCGGAGCATGGTTAACATCAGGGAAGCCAGTTCCCGCAGCAGGGCATCGCCCGCGGCGTGGCCAGCCGTGTCATTGACGGCTTTGAAGCGATCGAGGTCGATAAACACCAGGGCATGACGCTGGCGCGTTTCGCGAACGGTCTGCAGGAGCCGTTTAAGATGATTTTCGAAGCTGACCCGGTTAGCCAGATGGGTCAGGGCATCGTGGGAAGCGCTGTAGCTGAGCTGGCGCAGCATTTTGCGCGACTCGGTCACGTCCTGAATCACGATCACCGAGCCGATATTCTGTCCATCCAGCGTGCTGAGCGGCGTAATGCTGTAGTGGATATCAAAATTGCCGCCGGTACGGCAGTTCAGCACCACGTCCTGATCGATATCGGAACGGGACATATCGCCGCTGTGAATATTCTCCATCAGCGGCCCTTTTTCACCAAAGGTGATGTGTAACACCTTCAGGATCGGCTGACCAATAGCTTCGGTCTGCAGCCAGCCGCTCATTTTCTCGGCGACCGGGTTCATAAAGGTGACGTTCATGTTGATATCGGTGCACAGCACTGCTTCACCGATGGAGTCGAGGGTAATGTGCAGACGCTCTTTTTCCTGGAAAAGCGCCTCGTTAAGCTGCTTAACCTCGGTCATGTCCATGTTGATACCGAGCAACCGTTCGACTTCCCCCTGCTTATTGAGCACCCGGTTCGCCAGGGAGCGAATATGACGCACGCCTTCCTTCACGCGAATGCGGAATTCCAGCTTAAACGGCAGACGGGAAATCAGAGAGTCCCGCAGCACCTTCTCTGCGTGGGCGCGATCTTCCGGCAGCATCGTGTCGTGCCAGAGCTGCCAGGTGGGCTTGATGTGCGGCGGAATTTCATACAGTTCAAACATCCGCTTATCCCAGCTGATAACGTCGGGTTCCAGATCCCACTCCCAGATGCCGATGCCCCCTGCTTCGTTTGCCAGGGTGATGCGCTCCATCAGGCGTTTATTGACCCACTCGGTCTGCTTCAGGTCGTTAATGTCTTCAATCTGGGCGATAAAATAGAGCGGCGAGCCGTCGGCATGGCGCACCACGGAGACGGCAAGAAGCGCCCAGACCACTTCTCCATCGCGCGTGTAATAGCGCTTCTCGAGGGTATAGGTATTGATGTCGCCGTTAATGAGCTGTTCGAGCTGCTCCAGGTCGGTATTCAGATCTTCCGGCCAGGTGAGCTGCTGGAAGGTCAGCGACTGGAGCTCCGTCTGGCTGTAGCCGAGGAAATTGCACAGCGCCTTGTTCGCCTGAAGCCATTTTCCTTCGATGCTGACCAGCGCCATACCGATGGCAGAATATTCCATTGCGTTACGAAAACGCTCTTCGCTTTCGGTGATGTGTTTGCGCTCGGCGCGGAAGGCGTACATCACCATGGTCATAACGTTAGCGGGCAGGAGCAGCATCAGGAACGGCAGCCAGGGGGCGTTCAGCATCGGCCCGGCGTGCTGGGTGGTCAGCGCCAGAGGGTTGCGGGCAATCATCAGCGACACCACCATCACGGTGACCAGAAACACCATGAACGCTTCCATCCTCGGCAGGCGCACAGCGCTCCACATCAGCAGAACGATCACGCAGGTGAAGGGCCACGGCAGCCAGGTGATGGCTGCCCAGCTGAGGGCTAACGTCACGGCCAGCGTGGTCAGCGTTTCCAGAAGCAACCGCGGATCGCGGTGGCGCAGCAGATAATGCGGCTTAAACAACAGCCCTAGCGGCACCAGCGCCAGCGCGCCAATCGCTTCTGACAATACCCAGACGAAGAAATTACGCAGGGGCTCTGGGCCGGGGGCCAGCAGGGTCACCAGAATACCGCCCACCAGCGGCGGCACCAGCGCGCTGCCGATGGCCACGCGGATCCAGTCGTTCAGATTCTGCAGCGGGTTGTACCATGGGAGCCATTTGCGCAGAAACAGCGCACCGATAGCGGCCTCAATGATGTTGATCGAAGGATAGATGAGGCTGACCGATCCCCAGGAGAACAGCATCCACGAGGCCAGAACATTACCGAACGAGCAGGCCAGGGCAATGCCCGGCCACATTTTTCCGGCATGGCGGTAAAACGCCACCATCATAATGGCGGTGGGGAACCAGAGCGGAGCCAGCAGGGTGCCGAAACGGGTGAGTTCCAGCGAAAATAAGGTAAAGATAAAGGTGACCAGGCCCAGACAGACAAGTCGTGTTAAAGGATGTGGGGTAGTCACCAAAACCCGCTGGTATTGTTTATTCATTACCGCTTTATCCAGAGACGCCATGCCGTCAGGGAAGATGTCCGAACGCGTGAATTTGATAATTTGGTTTATGCTAGTACAAACAATTTACAATTCATATGGTGACCGCTCAGAATTTGACACCACAGACTTATTAAATACTTACTCCGTTAAAAAAAACGGTGAAACGGTGAAAAAATGGTCATTTAAATTTCATTCAGGGAATAAGTTGTCACTTTTCGGCCAGTCTCGCAGAACCTGTGCATTCGACTGGTATCACGCCCGCGAAATCCCTATAATTGCCGCGTTTGACGCTCCGGCGTCGTCCTTCCTTAACATCCAGGTTAATCAGGTCGCTAAATTTATGACTGATAAGTCTCATCAGTGCGTCATTATAGGCATCGCCGGCGCATCGGCTTCAGGTAAAAGTCTAATTGCCAGTACGCTTTATCGCGAACTGCGTGAACAAGTAGGTGATGAGCATATCGGCGTCATTCCCGAAGACAGCTATTACAAAGATCAATCCCATCTGTCGATGGAAGAGCGCGTTAAAACGAACTATGACCACCCCAATGCAATGGATCACAGCCTGCTGTTCCAGCATTTAGAAGCGCTTAAGAGCGGCCAGGCGATTGAACTGCCCGTTTACAGTTATGTCGAACATACCCGTACCCAGGAAACGATCCGCATCGAGCCGAAAAAGGTCATTATCCTTGAAGGCATCCTGCTGCTGACCGATGCCCGCCTGCGTGAATCCATGAACTTCTCGATTTTCGTCGATACCCCGCTGGATATCTGCCTGATGCGCCGCATCAAGCGTGACGTTAATGAACGCGGCCGTTCAATGGACTCCGTGATGGCGCAATACCAGAAAACGGTCCGCCCAATGTTCCTGCAGTTTATTGAACCCTCCAAACAATACGCCGATATTATCGTGCCGCGCGGGGGTAAAAACCGCATTGCGATTGATATCTTAAAAGCGAAAATCAGCCAGTTTTTTGAATAAGCCGCGTGAATTGTGTACCGTTCAGAGATAACCTGGTTTTACCCTGAGCGCTTACCGACTCAGGGTACGTTGCATGAAAGGAGAAAGAGGCGTGCGTCTTTGTGATCGCGATATAGAAGCCTGGCTGGATGAAGGCCGTTTGTCTATTACCCCGCGTCCACCTGTTGAGCGTATCAATGGGGTGACCGTTGATGTCCGGTTGGGGAATAAATTCCGCACCTTTAGCGGCCATACCGCACCGTTCATCGACCTCAGCGGTCCGAAGGACGAAGTCAGCGCCGCGCTCGATCGCGTGATGAGTGATGAAATCGTTATCGACGACGGCGAAGCCTTTTATCTGCATCCGGGTGAACTGGCGCTGGCGGTCACATTTGAATCCGTCACCCTGCCTGCGGACCTCGTCGGCTGGCTTGATGGCCGCTCTTCGCTGGCGCGACTGGGGCTGATGGTACACGTGACCGCGCACCGTATCGATCCAGGCTGGTCAGGACGTATCGTGCTGGAATTCTTCAATGCCGGTAAATTGCCGCTGGCGCTTCGTCCGGGCATGATGATCGGCGCGTTGAGTTTTGAACCGCTGTCAGGCCCGGCAGACAGGCCGTATAACCGCCGCCAGGACGCAAAATATCGCGACCAGCAGGGTGCGGTTGCCAGCCGTATTGATAAAGACTGATCGTTAGTCCATTGAGGATGCCATGAGAAGAGTTCTGACAACGCTGATGATTTTGCTGGTGGTGCTGGTGGCTGGCCTTTCGGCGTTGGTTCTGCTGGTTAACCCCAATGACTTCCGCGCTTACATGGTGCGGCAGGTCGAGGCACGCAGTGGTTATCAACTGAAGCTTGATGGGCCGCTGCGCTGGCACGTCTGGCCTCAGCTCAGTATTCTCTCTGGCCGCATGTCGCTCACGGCGCCGGGGGCATCCCAGCCGCTGGTTTCCGCAGACAACATGCGCCTTGATGTGGCGCTAATCCCGCTCATTTCCCATCAGCTGCAGGTGAATCAGGTGATGCTGAAAGGCGCGGTGATTCAGCTCACCCCGCAAACCGAGGCCGTGCGTGATGCTAACGCGCCGGTGGCACCGCGCGAAAACACTCTGCCTGATGAACCGTCTGATACAGGCTGGTCCTTTGATATTGGCAAACTGAAAGTGGCCGATAGCGTACTGGTTTTCCAGCATGAGCACGAAGAGCAGGTCACCGTTCGCAACATTAACCTGCAGATGGAACAGGATGCACACCATATTGCGTCGGTGGAATTCAGCGGGCGCGTGAACCGCGATCAGCGCGATCTGACCCTGTCGCTGAATGCCAGCGTTAACGCGTCAGACTATCCGCACCAGCTCACCGCCGACATTCAGCAGCTGGACTGGCAGCTGACGGGGGCCGATCTTCCCACCCAGGGGATCGCCGGGCAGGGGACGCTGCAGGCCGTATGGCGCGAGGAACAAAAACAGCTGGAGCTGGATAACCTCAACCTGCAGGCAAATGACAGTAGTCTGAAAGGGCAGGCCAGCGTCACGCTCGAAGAAAAGCCGAAGTGGGTGCTGAATCTGCAGTTTGACAAACTCAACCTGGAAAATCTGTTGCCGCCTCTGCCAGCCAGCGCCACGGACAGCAATGCGGCGCAGACGGGGCAAAGCCAGGCAGCGGTATCACGCCCGGTTATTTCGTCGAATCTCGATCAGCCTGACTATAACGCCCTGCGCGGATTCACGGCGGATATTCTGCTGAAAGCCAATAGCCTGCGCTGGCGCGGCATGGACTTTACCGACGTGAGCAGCCAGATGTTTAACCATAACGGTTTGCTGGTGATCTCCGAACTGAGTGGCAAGATGGGCGCAGGGCACCTCTCGCTGCCCGGCACGCTGGATGTCCGTAAAGACGTTGCCAGCGCCGAATTCCAGCCGCGTCTCGATAACGTTGAGATAGGGACCATCCTGAACGCGTTTAACTACCCGATATCCCTGACGGGGCAGTTGACGCTGGCGGGGGACTTCTCGGGCTCGAAAATTGATGCCGAGGCGTTCCGCCGCGAGTGGCAGGGACAGGCGCATCTTGATCTGAAAAACTCCCATATGGAAGGGCTCAATTTCCAGCAGCTGGTGCAGCAGGCGGTAGAGCGCAGCAGCGATGTGAAAGCCCAGGAGAACTACGACAGCGCTACGCGACTCGACAGCTTCACCACGGACCTGACGCTGGACAACGGACAACTCTCTCTCGACGGAATGCAGGGTACCTCTTCATTCTTATCATTGACGGGCGAAGGTAAGCTGGATCTGGTCAAAGAGACGGCGGACACGCGCTTTAACGTGCGGGTACTTTCCGGCTGGCAGGGAGAAAGTAAGCTCATCGACTTCCTGAAAGAGACGCCGGTCCCATTGAGCGTATACGGCAAATGGCAGGCTCTGAATTATAGCCTCCAGGTGGATCAGATCCTGCGTAAGCATCTGCAGGATGAAGCGAAACGTCGGCTGAGCGGCTGGGCGGATCGTAATAAAGATTCGCAGGACGGCAAGGATGTGAAGAAGCTGCTGGATAAGCTGTGATGCCTGTTGCGCCGGGTGGCGGCTTCGCCTTACCCGGCCTACAAAAGCCTGACGCCGTTGCGCCACCCGACTTTTTTACACCTCAAAATCCAGTTCTTCCTCATCCCGCAGCGGTATCAGCTGAACCTTCTGCACGCGATGGTTTTCAATTTGTAGCGTTTTAAGCCGATAGTCGCCTACCTGAACCTCTTCCCCCGGCTGCGGGATACGCTGCAGATACTCCATCAGCAAACCGGCAATGGTGTGATATTCTCGCTTTTCATCCAGCGGCAGCGGGACATATTGCACCAGATCTTCCAGCGGCATATGGCCGTTTGCCGTCCACGAGCCATCGGCGTTTTTCTGAATGTCGTGGCGGGCATCAATCTCATCCACCTCGTTTGGCAGATTACCGGCAATGGTTTCCATCACGTCGCTGAGCGTGACCAGTCCTTCCACCGAACCAAACTCATCCACCACAAAGGCAAAGTGGGTCCGCGCGTTACGGAACTGCTCAAGGGCGGAAAGCAACGGCAGCCCCTCCGGGAAGACCAGCGGCTGGCGAACCAGGACGCGGAGATTGAGCGGCTCGCCGTGAAGCTGCTGCTGGAGCAGGTCAATGACGTGCACCACGCCCAGCAGCTCTTCTTCCGTTTCCCCGCCGGTCACCACCACGCGTGTGTGCTGGTTTTTATCCAGCAGGGCGCGAATGTGCGCTTCCGGGGCCGTCAGGTCAATATGCTCTATATCATGCCGCGACGTCATAATGCTGCTGACCGTACGCTGGTTAAGATTGAGCACTCGCTCAATCATCCGTCGTTCCTGCGGGTCAAAGATCTGCCCGTCACTGTGGTCGGCCAGCATGGCGGAGGATTCGGCGTCCAGCTCCGCATCCTCTTTCTTACCGCTTAACAGGCGCATGACCGTGTCGGCCGTACGCTGACGCAGCGTCTGATTTGCGGAAAGGAAGCGGCGGCGGTTGAATATCGCCAGCTGGTTAAGCGCTTCAATCATGACGGAGAACCCGATGGCGGCATACAGGTAGCCTTTCGGAATATGGAAGCCAAAACCGTCGGCCACCAGGCTAAAGCCAATCATCAGCAGGAAGCTCAGACAGAGGATCACGATGGTGGGGTGACTGTTCACAAAACGGGTCAGTGCCTTGCTGGCCATGACCATCAGCGTGATGGCAATAATGACCGCGGCCATCATCACCGCAAGATGGTCCACCATCCCGACGGCAGTGATCACCGAGTCCAGGGAGAAGACCGCATCCAGCACCACGATTTGCGCGACCACCGGCCAGAATTTTGCTCCGTGGCGCTGGGTCGGGTTCTCGCTGTCTTTGCCTTCCAGCCGCTCGTTGAGCTCTATGGTGGCTTTGAACAGCAGGAACAGGCCGCCGAAGAGCATGATCAGATCGCGGGCGCTAAAGCTCAGACCGTGGATAGAGAACAGAGGCTGAGTGAGCGTGACCAGCCAGGAAATAGAGGCCAGCAGCAGTAACCTCATGACCATCGCCAGCAGCAACCCCGTTACGCGCGCGCGATCGCGCTGGGAAGGGGGCAGTTTTTCAGCGAGGATGGCGATAAAAACCAGATTATCAATCCCGAGCACCAGCTCGATGACGACCAGCGTAACCAGCCCGGCCCAGATTGAGGGATCGGCAATCCATTCCATAGTAGTAGCAATACCTTCTGTAACATGACGAATGACACAATTCGATCATGGATAAAGCTGGGGGAAATTGCAATGTCAGTATGAGATTTCTCTCAATAATCATTAAATTAATAATACCGGGAATAATAAGTCTAATTCATCAAGAAAGTCTGTATTTATCTGAAATAACAAAATTAAGAAATATCGCATTAAAAGGTGTTCAATGATAACACTGTCAATATAAAGAAATTCTTAAAAATAAACTGCTTTTCTAAACAAATTCTTAAAATTTGGTGTTCGGAACCCGTTTTCTTGCCTGTTTTGAGATTAGCTGTTACAAGATTAATAGCCTGAAAAAGGATATCTTCTGTTACTGGTTGTTGTTTTTTTTTGAGCGACTAACGAAATAGTGCCTGCGTATTATGAATGCTCCATTTATTTCAAATGCAAAAAATCTGGCGATTTTTTGCCTGCAATTCATCGTGTTATAGCGTATTGGTAGCTGGAAGCCAAGGGCGGTAGCGTGCCTGGATGTGTGTGGATGAGCCATGATTCCGTTGTCAACAGTGACTGGCCAAATAACGTTTTTTTTAGGAATGATGCTAGTTATATTTTTATTTAATTAGCTACATTCTTAATGCATTTTAGATTCACACGTATTTAAATTGCACAGGATAATTACTCTGCCAAAGTGATAAATAATCAATGATGAACTCCAAAATGAAATTGATGCCATTATTGGTGTCTGTGACCTTGATGAGCGGTTGCACTGTCTTTCCCGGCAGCAATATGTCAACAATGGGCAAGGATGTGATCAAGCAACAGGATGCCGATTTTGATCTCGACAAAATGGTGAATGTTTATCCACTTACGCCTCGTCTGGTCGAACAATTACGCCCACGTCCAAACGTTGCCCAGCCGAATATGTCACTGGACCAGGAAATTGCGTCCTACCAGTATCGCGTAGGGCCAGGAGACGTCATTAACGTGACCGTCTGGGACCACCCCGAACTGACCACGCCAGCGGGCCAGTACCGTAGCTCAAGCGACACCGGTAACTGGGTGCAGTCAGATGGCACCATGTTCTATCCCTACATTGGTAAAGTCCATGTGGCAGGGAAAACGCTTGCCGAGATCCGTAGTGATATTACCGGCCGCTTAGCGCAGTACATCGCCGACCCGCAGGTGGACGTTAATATCGCCGCATTCCGCTCGCAAAAAGCCTACATCTCCGGCCAGGTGAACAAATCCGGTCAGCAGGCTATCACCAACGTTCCTCTGACCGTGCTGGATGCCATTAACGCCGCGGGCGGGTTAACCGACGGCGCCGACTGGCGCAACGTGGTACTGACCCACAACGGGAAGGAGCAGCGCATTTCGCTTCAGGCGCTGATGCAAAACGGCGATCTGACCCAGAACCGCCTGCTTTACCCGGGCGACATCCTCTATGTACCACGCAATGACGATCTCAAAGTCTTCGTGATGGGTGAAGTGAAGAAACAAAGCACCCTCAAGATGGACTTCAGCGGTATGACGCTGACCGAAGCGCTGGGCAATGCTGAGGGTATCGATCTGACGACCTCTAACGCGACCGGCATCTTCGTGATCCGTCCGCTGAAAGGTGAGGGCAGTGCGAAAGGCAAGATTGCCAACATCTACCAGCTGGATATGTCCGATGCGACCTCTCTGGTGATGGCGACGGAGTTCCGTCTCCAGCCATACGATGTGGTGTATGTCACTACCGCACCGGTTGCCCGCTGGAACCGTCTGATCAACCAGTTGCTGCCAACCATCAGTGGCGTTCGCTACATGACGGATACGGCGCGCGACATTCATACCTGGTAATCCGCGATGTTTAACAAAATTCTGGTGGTATGCGTGGGGAACATTTGCCGTTCCCCTACGGCTGAACGGTTGTTGAAACACTACCAGCCCGAACTGACCGTTGATTCGGCAGGGCTGGGTGCACTGGTCGGTAAAGGTGCCGATGAGCGCGCAACGATCGTGGCGCGGGATCATCACCTCTCTCTCGACGGGCATGTTGCCCGCCAGGTCACTGGCCGCATGTGCCGCGAGTATGACCTGATTCTGGCGATGGAAAAACGCCATATTCATGCGCTGTGCGATATCGCTCCGGAGATGCGCGGTAAGGTGATGCTGTTTGGACACTGGGACAATGAACGTGAAATCCCCGATCCCTACCGCAAAAGCCATGAGGCCTTTGAGGCGGTTTACACCTTACTTGACCAGTCTGCCCAACAGTGGGCGCAGGCACTGAAAGCTCAGCAGGGATAACAATGACCGAAAAAACAAGACCTTCTGCCGCCCCGACTTCGGGCAGTGATGAAATTGATATTGGACGCCTGGTCGGCACTGTTGTCGAGGCAAAGTGGTGGGTGCTGGGCATTACCGCCGTGTTTGCCGCTGCGGCCGTCGTCTACACGCTGTTTGCCACCCCTATCTACAGCGCCGATGCGCTGGTGCAGATCGAGCAGAATACCGGCAACTCGCTGGTGCAGGACATTGGCTCTGCGCTGGCGAACAAGCCGCCGGCCTCCGACGCTGAAATTCAGCTCATCCAGTCACGTCTGGTACTGGGTAAAACGGTCCATGACCTTGGGCTTGATATCTCCGTCACCAAAAATACCTTCCCGATCTTTGGTGCGGGCTGGGATCGGTTGATGGGCAGAAACAACGACACGGTCAAGGTCACTGACTTTGTGCTGCCAAAAGGGGCAGCCGATCAGACCTTTACCCTGACGGTGCTTGGCCCGAAACAGTACCAGCTGACCAGCGACGCGGGCTTTAGCGCGCGCGGTGAAGTGGGGCAGATGCTCACCAAAGATGGCGTCAGCATGATGGTCAGCGCGATCAATGCCCAGGAGGGCGGTGAATTCACCGTCACGAAATTCTCCACGCTGGGGATGATCAACAATCTGCAGAACAACCTGACCGTCACCGAAAACGGTAAGGATACCGGCGTGCTGAGCATGACCTTTACCGGTGAAGATAAGGATCAGATCCGCGACATCCTGAACAGCATTACCCGCAACTATCTTGAGCAGAACGTCGAGCGTAAGTCGGCTGAAGCGGCGAAAAGCCTGGCCTTCCTCGCGAAACAGCTCCCGGAAGTACGCGGCCGTCTGGATGATGCCGAGAACAAGCTGAACGCCTACCGTCAGGATAAAGACTCCGTTGACCTGCCGCTGGAGGCAAAGTCTGTCCTCGATTCGATGGTCAATATTGATGCGCAGCTTAACGAGCTGACCTTCAAAGAGGCGGAGATTTCCAAGCTTTACACCAAACGCCACCCGGCCTACCGCACCCTGCTGGAAAAACGCCGCACGCTGGAAGAGGAGAAGGCGAAGCTCAATGACCGCGTGACCGCGATGCCGAAAACTCAGCAGGAGATCGTGCGTCTGACCCGCGACGTGGAGTCCGGACAGCAGGTCTATATGCAGCTGCTGAACAAGCAGCAGGAGCTGAAAATCACCGAGGCAAGCACCGTGGGTGACGTGCGCATCGTCGACCCGGCCATTACCCAGCCTGGCGTGCTGAAGCCGAAGAAAGCGCTGATCATTCTCGGCAGCATTATTCTCGGCCTGATGCTCTCCATCGTTGGCGTGCTGCTGCGTTCGCTGTTCAACCGCGGTATCGAAAGCCCGCAGGTGCTGGAAGAAAACGGTATCAACGTCTATGCCAGCATTCCGCTGTCTGAGTGGCAAAAATCCCGTGACAGCGTCAAAACCATCAAAGGCGTTAAGCGTTACAAACAGAGCCAGCTGCTGGCGGTGGGTAACCCAACCGACCTCGCTATCGAAGCGATCCGCAGCCTGCGCACCAGTCTGCACTTCGCCATGATGCAGGCTAAAAATAACGTCCTGATGTTAACCGGCGTCAGCCCGTCAATCGGTAAAACCTTTGTCTGCGCCAACCTGGCGGCGGTGGTCAGCCAGACCAACAAGCGTGTGCTGCTGATCGACTGCGATATGCGCAAAGGCTACACCCACGAACTGCTGGGTACCAACAACGTTAACGGTCTGTCGGAAATCCTGCTTGGCAAAGGTGATATCAGCCAGAGCGCGAAGCCCACTACGGTGCCGAAATTTGACCTGATCCCTCGTGGGCAGGTGCCGCCTAACCCGTCCGAGCTGCTGATGAGCGAGCGCTTTAGCGAACTGGTGGAGTGGGCGAGCAAAAACTACGACCTGGTGCTGATCGATACGCCGCCGATTCTGGCCGTGACCGACGCGGCCGTTGTTGGCCGCCATGCGGGTACCACGTTGATGGTGGCGCGTTACGCGGTGAACACCCTGAAAGAGGTGGAAACCAGCCTGAGCCGCTTCGAGCAGAACGGGATTGAGGTAAAAGGGGTGATCCTGAACTCCATCTTCCGTCGCGCGACCGGCTATCAGGATTATGGCTATTACGAGTACGAATATAAGTCTGACAGTAAATAACAAAACCCCCCACACCCCTCACCCTAACCCTCTCCCCAAAGGGGAGAGGGGACTGTTCGGTGCTGGATTTGGGGGACGAACGTAATGATAACCACTGGCTGCCTTTCACCCTCTCCCCTTTGG
Source organism: Enterobacter sp. ku-bf2 (assembly GCF_001742765.1). Classification (NCBI taxonomy): domain Bacteria; kingdom Pseudomonadati; phylum Pseudomonadota; class Gammaproteobacteria; order Enterobacterales; family Enterobacteriaceae; genus Enterobacter; species Enterobacter sp. ku-bf2. The sequence continues at coordinate 76,022 of NZ_MDVW01000024.1, read as the reverse complement.
GGAGAGGGCCGGGGTGAGGGGAAAAAATGACCACACAACGCCCTTTGATTTCTATCTATATGCCGACATGGAATCGTCAGCAGCTGGCGATCCGCGCAATCAAGTCGGTGTTACGTCAGGATTACGATAACTGGGAGCTGATCATCGTGGATGACTGCTCTTCCTCGTATGAACAGCTGCAAAAATTTGTGACTGACCTCAACGACCCGCGGGTGGTTTATACACATAACGCCATTAACTCCGGTGCCTGTGCTGTGCGTAACCAGGCGATTATGCAGGCCAAAGGGCAGTATCTGACCGGCATCGACGACGACGACGAATGGACGCCGAACCGCCTGTCTGTCTTCCTGTCGCATAAAGAGCAGCTGGTCACGCACGCGTTCCTGTATGCCAACGACTATGTCTGTCAGGGCGAGGTGTACTCGCAGCCTGCCAGCCTGCCGCTCTATCCGAAATCACCGTACTCTCGACGCCTGTTCTACAAGCGCAACATCATTGGTAACCAGGTCTTCACCTGGGCGTGGCGCTTTAAAGAGTGCCTGTTCGATACCGAACTGAAGGCCGCGCAGGATTACGATATTTTTCTCCGGATGGTGGTGGAATACGGCGAACCGTGGAAGGTCGAAGAGGCCACGCAGATCCTGCACATCAATCACGGGGAGATGCAGATTACCTCCTCGCCGAAAAAATTCTCGGGTTACTTCCATTTTTACCGCAAGCACAAGGACAAGTTTGACCGTGCCAGCCGTAAATATCAGCTCTTTACCCTCTATCAGATCCGCAATAAGCGCATGAACTGGCGCACGCTGCTCACGCTGTTGTCCGTTCGTAACGGCAAGCGCCTGGCTGATGGACTTCGGGGGAAATAATGTTTCTGGAAGATTGCCGCGCTAACAGCTGGAGCCTGCGTCCGTGCTGCATGGTTCTGGCGTACCGCATCGCGCATTTTTGCTCGGTGTGGCGTAAGAAAAATGTCCTGAACAACATCTGGGCGGCACCCGTGCTGGTGCTGTATCGCATCATCACCGAATGCTTTTTTGGCTATGAAATTCAGGCCGCGGCCACCATTGGCCGCCGCTTTACCATCCACCACGGCTATGCGGTGGTGATCAACAAGTTCGTGGTCGCCGGGGATGATTTCACCATCCGCCATGGGGTGACCATTGGCAACCGTGGGCCAGACAGCCTGGCCTGCCCGGTCATTGGCAATAACGTCGAGCTGGGCGCGAACGTGGTGATCATTGGTGACATTACGATTGGTAACAACGTCACGATTGGTGCGGGCAGCGTGGTGCTGGACACCATTCCGGATAACGCGCTGGTGGTGGGAGAAAAAGCCCGCGTGAAGGTGATTAAATGAATATTCTGCAATTTAACGTACGCCTCGCAGAAGGCGGAGCGGCAGGGGTGGCGCTGGATCTGCACCAGCGCGCGCTGCAAAAAGGACTTCAGTCTCGTTTTATTTACGGCTATGGCAAGGGCGGCAAGAAAAGCGTCAGTCACGATAACTTCCCGCAGGTGCACAAGCACACGCCGCGCCTGACCTCGATTGCCAATATCGCGTTGTTCCGTCTGTTTAACCGCGATCTGTTTGGCAACCTGAATACGCTTTATCGCACGGTGACCCGCACTACCGGCCCGGTTGTGCTGCATTTTCACGTGCTGCACAGCTACTGGCTAAATCTGGAAGAGGTAGTGGCGTTCTGTCAGAAGGTGCAGGCCCACAAGCCCGACACCCGCTTCGTCTGGACGCTACACGATCACTGGAGCGTAACCGGCCGTTGCGCGTTTACCGACGGCTGCGAAGGCTGGAAAAACAACTGCCAGAAATGCCCGACGCTGAGCAATTATCCGCCGGTGAAGGTGGATCGCGCGCACACGCTGGTGGCCGGCAAGCGCCAGCTTTTCCGCGACATGCTCTCGCTCGGCTGTACGTTTATCTCCCCGAGCCAGCACGTGGCCGATGCCTTCAACAGTCTGTACGGGGCAGGGCGCTGCCAGATTATTAACAACGGCATCGACGTGGCGACGGAAGCCATTCTCGCCGAGCTGACGCCGGTGGCAGAAACCGCGGGCAAACCGAAAATCGCTATCGTTGCGCATGACCTGCGTTACGACGGGAAAACCAACCAGCAGCTGGTGCGCGACATGATGGCACTGGGTGACAAAATTGAGCTCCATACCTTCGGCAAATTTTCACCGTTCGAAGGGGCTAACGTGGTGAACCACGGGTTTGAAACCGATAAGCGCAAGCTGATGAGCGCGCTGAATGAAATGGATGCGCTGGTATTCAGCTCCCGCGTGGATAACTACCCGCTGATCCTCTGTGAAGCGCTCTCCATCGGCGTGCCGGTGATTGCCACCCACAGCGATGCGGCACGCGAAGTGCTGGAAAAATCCGGCGGGAAAACTTTTGCCGAGCAGGAGGTCCTGCCGCTGGTGCAACTGCCGAAGGCGCAGATCGCTCAGGCTGTTTTTGGCACTGACCTGGAATCGTTCCGCAACCGCAGCCGCAAGGCCTACAGTGGACAACAGATGCTGGAGGAGTATGTCTCGTTCTATCAGAATCTGTAGTTATCTGCTGCTGCCGCTGATCTATCTGCTGGTCAACGTCAAAATTGCCCAGCTCGGCGAAAGCTTTCCGATAACCATCGTCACCTTCTTGCCCGTTCTGCTTCTGCTGTATGTCGATAAAATCAACCTGAAGAAGCTGATGATTGCCTTAGGGTTGGGTACGGGCCTGACGCTGTTCAACTACATCTTTGGCCAGTCGCTGGATGCCAGTAAATACGTCACCTCGACCATGCTGTTTGTTTATATCGTTATTATTATCGGAATGGTCTGGAGTATTCGCTTCAAAACGATTTCTCCGCACAATTATCGGAAAATCCTCAGGTTCTTTTATATTGCCGTTGCGTTAATTGTTATGCTTGCTGCCATGGAGATGGCGCAAATTATTCTTACCGGCGGCAGTAGTCTGATGGAGATAATTTCGAAATATCTCATTTACAGCAACAGCTATGTTTTGAACTTCATCAAGTTCGGCGGGAAGCGTACCACGGCCCTCTATTTTGAACCGGCGTTTTTCGCTTTGGCGTTAATCTCAATTTGGCTCAGCATCAAACAGTTTGGTATCAAAACGCCTAAGACCGATGCTATGATTCTTGCAGGAATCGTTCTGTCTGGATCGTTCTCAGGGGTAATGACATTTATCCTGTTTTACCTGCTGGAATGGGCGTTTCAGTACCTGAACAAAGATGCGATTAAGAAAAAACTGCCGCTGGCGATTATCTCCCTGACGGTATTTATGGTGGGCGTGATATTTGCCTTCCCATACATCTCAGAACGACTGGGTGATTTGGGAACAGAAGGCTCATCGTCCTATTATCGCATCATTGGACCGCTGGTGATGGTGGGTTATTCCTTAACCCATATAGATGGTGTAGTAAGATTCGGCTCACTTTACGAATATGTTGCATCATTCGGAATCTTTAACGGTGCGGATGTCGGTAAAACGATAGACAATGGTCTGTATCTGTTAATTATTTATTTTTCGTGGTTCGCTGTACTGTTGACGCTGTGGTATCTGTTTAAAGTTTTCAAAATGATGATTAACGCGTTCGGGGATAACCAGAACTTTCGCGTGCAGCTTTATCTGTTTACGCCGGTGTCGCTGTTTTTTACCGGGTCAATATTTAGTCCGGAATATGCTTTCTTGATTGTCTGTCCGTTTATTCTGCGCAAAGCGCTTAATATTACGAACGTATGACGAAATGAGGTGATTTATGTTTCTTAGCGTCATTACTGTCGCTTTTCGTAATTACGAAGGGGTGGTAAAAACCTGGCGCTCGCTGCGCAACCTGGCGCGCGATCCAAGCCTCACCTTTGAGTGGATTGTGGTCGACGGCGGCTCGAACGATGGCACGGCGGAGTTTCTGGAAAAACTCAACGGTGAGTTCAACTTACGTTACATCAGCGAGAAAGATAAAGGCATTTACGATGCGATGAACAAAGGCATCAATATGGCGCAGGGCCGTTATGCCATCTTTCTGAATTCGGGTGATATTTTCCATGATGACGTGGCGCTGTTTGCCCGTCAACTGGCGCGCCAGAAAGAGGACGCCATGTATATTGGCGATGCGCTGCTCGATTTTGGCGACGGACATAAAGTGTGCCGCAGCGCGAAGCCGGGCTGGTATATCTATCACAGTTTACCCGCCAGCCATCAGGCCATTTTCTTTCCGGTAAAAGGTCTGAAAAAACAGCCTTACGATTTGCAGTATAAAGTGTCTTCCGATTATGCGCTGGCCGCCAGTCTCTATAAGTCAGGTTACACGTTCCGCCGAATTAAAGGGCTGGTATCTGAATTTTCAATGGGTGGCGTGTCAACCTCGAATAATCTGGAATTGTGCCAGGATGCCAAAAACGTGCAGCGTAAAATATTACGCGTGCCGGGGTTCTGGGCGGAATTATCTTATTTTTTACGCGTGCGCACCACGAGTAAAACGAAAGCCTTATATAACAAAGCCTGAATATAAGGAAACGTAATGCAGGATCTGAAGGGTTTCTCCGTGCCGAAAGGTTTTCGGGGGGCGGGCGGTATTAAAGTGCAGTTATGGTGGGCCGTTCAGGCCACCTTATTTGCCTGGTCACCACAAATACTGTACCGCTGGCGAGCATTTTTATTGCGTCTGTTTGGCGCAAAAATAGGAAAAAACGTAGTCATTCGGCCCTCGGTGAAAATTACCTACCCCTGGAAATTAACGCTTGGGGATTGCGCCTGGGTAGGGGATGACGCGGTGTTATATACCCTGGGCGAGATTACGATTGGCGCAAATTCGGTGGTTTCACAGAAATGTTATTTGTGCACCGGCAGCCATGACTTTATGAGTCAGCATTTTGATATTACCGCTTCGCCTATTGTGATTGGCGAAAAATGCTGGCTGGCAACGGATGTTTTTGTTGCACCGGGTGTTTCTGTTGGCGATGGCACGGTCGTTGGTGCCCGCAGCAGCGTTTTTAAATCGCTACCGGCAAATAAAGTTTGCCGTGGCAACCCCGCAGTGGTGATACGCGAACGCGTTGAAACTGATTAAATTCATAAGTAGAGGAATATAAACATGTCTAAAGTCGCTCTCATCACCGGCGTTACCGGGCAGGATGGTTCTTACCTGGCAGAGTTACTGCTGGAAAAAGGTTATGAAGTACACGGTATTAAACGTCGTGCGTCTTCTTTCAACACCGAACGTGTCGATCATATTTATCAGGATCCTCACGCGGCGAACCCGAAATTCCACCTGCACTACGGCGACCTGACCGATACCTCCAACCTGACCCGTATCCTGCAGGAAGTGCAGCCGGATGAAGTCTACAACCTGGGCGCGATGAGCCACGTTGCGGTCTCCTTCGAGTCTCCGGAATACACCGCTGACGTGGACGCCATGGGTACGCTGCGTCTGCTGGAAGCGATTCGCTTCCTCGGCCTTGAGAAGAAAACCCGTTTCTACCAGGCATCCACCTCTGAGCTGTACGGTCTGGTGCAGGAAATTCCACAGAAAGAGACCACGCCATTCTATCCGCGCTCTCCGTACGCCGTAGCGAAACTGTACGCTTACTGGATCACCGTGAACTACCGTGAATCCTACGGCATGTACGCCTGTAACGGCATTCTGTTCAACCACGAATCTCCACGTCGCGGCGAAACCTTCGTGACCCGCAAAATCACCCGCGCTATCGCCAACATCGCGCAGGGTCTGGAATCGTGCCTGCACCTCGGCAACATGGACTCCCTGCGTGACTGGGGCCATGCCAAAGACTACGTGAAAATGCAGTGGATGATGCTGCAGCAGGAACAGCCAGAAGACTTCGTGATCGCCACCGGCGTGCAGTACTCCGTTCGTCAGTTCGTTGAAATGGCTGCCGCGCAGCTGGGCATCAAGCTGCGCTTCGAAGGCACCGACGTGGAAGAGAAGGGCATCGTGGTTTCCGTGACCGGCCATGACGCACCGGGCGTGAAGCCAGGCGACGTGATTGTGCAGGTTGACCCGCGCTACTTCCGTCCTGCTGAAGTGGAAACCCTGCTGGGCGACCCAACCAAAGCGCACGAGAAGCTGGGCTGGAAACCAGAAACCACTCTGCAGGAGATGGTTTCCGAGATGGTAGCCAAAGATCTTGAAGCAGCGAAAAAACACTCCCTGCTCAAGTCTCATGGCTACGAGGTTGCCATCGCGCTGGAGTCCTGAGAATGACAAAACAACGTATTTTTGTCGCCGGTCATCGCGGAATGGTGGGTTCCGCGATTGTTCGCCAGCTTGAACAGCGCGGTGACGTCGAAGTGGTTGTCCGCCCGCGCGACGAGCTTAACCTGCTCGACAGCCGTGCGGTACAGGACTTCTTTGCTAACGAACGCATTGACCAGGTGTATCTGGCGGCGGCGAAGGTGGGCGGCATTGTTGCCAACAACACCTACCCGGCGGATTTCATCTACGAAAACATGATGATTGAGAGCAACATCATTCACGCGGCGCATCTGCACAACGTGAACAAGCTGCTGTTCCTCGGCTCATCCTGTATTTACCCGAAAATGGCGAAACAGCCGATCGCCGAAAGCGAGCTGCTGCAGGGTACCCTGGAAGCCACCAACGAGCCGTACGCGATTGCCAAAATTGCCGGGATCAAGCTGTGCGAGTCCTACAACCGTCAGTACAACCGAGACTATCGCTCGGTGATGCCGACCAACCTGTACGGACCGCACGACAACTTCCACCCGAGCAACTCGCACGTGATCCCGGCGCTGCTGCGTCGTTTCCACGAGGCAACCGCCGAGAACGCGCCGGATGTGGTGGTGTGGGGCAGCGGTACGCCGATGCGTGAATTCCTGCACGTGGACGACATGGCTGCGGCCAGCATTCACGTGATGGAACTGGATCGCGAAGTGTGGCAGGAGAACACCGAGCCGATGCTGTCGCACATCAACGTGGGCACCGGCGTGGACTGCACGATTCGCGAGCTGGCGCAGACCATCGCGCAGGTGGTGGGCTACAAAGGCCGCGTGGTGTTTGATGCCACGAAACCGGACGGCACGCCGCGCAAACTGCTGGACGTGACCCGTCTGCATCAGTTGGGTTGGTATCACGAGGTGTCACTGGAGCAGGGGTTGGCAAGCACCTATCAGTGGTTCCTGGAAAACCAGCACCGCTTCCGGGGGTAATGATGTTTTTAAGTCAGGAAGATTTTGCCACGGTAGTGCGTTCCACTCCGCTCATCTCGATTGATTTGATCGTGGAGAACGAACGCGGCGAGTTCTTGCTGGGGAAACGAACCAACCGTCCTGCGCAGGGCTTCTGGTTCGTGCCCGGTGGGCGCGTGCAAAAGGATGAGACGCTTACCGATGCGTTTGAGCGTCTCACTCTGGCGGAACTGGGTCTGCAGCTGCCGATGGCAGCGGGCCAGTTTTACGGGGTCTGGCAGCACTTCTATGACGATAACTTTTCAGGCACCGGGTTCACCACGCACTACATCGTGCTGGGGTTCCGCCTGAAGGTGAGTGAGGCAGACCTGCGTCTGCCTGATTCTCAGCACGACGACTACCGCTGGCAGACGCCAGAGGCGCTGCTGGCGAGCGACAATGTGCATGACAACAGTCGCGCCTATTTCCTCGCTGAACGTCAGTCCGGGGTGCCGGGCTTATGAAGATCCTCGTATACGGAATCAACTACTCGCCGGAGCTAACCGGTATCGGGAAATACACCGGCGAGATGGTCGAGTGGATGGCGAGCCAGGGACATGACGTGCGGGTCATTACCGCGCCGCCGTACTACCCGGAATGGAAAGTGGGGGAGCGCTACTCAAGCTGGCGCTACCGTCGCGAAGAGGGTGCAGCGACCGTCTGGCGCTGCCCGCTGTATGTGCCTAAGCAGCCCTCAACGCTTAAACGGTTGATTCATCTCGGCAGCTTTGCTCTGAGTAGTTTCTTCCCGCTGATGGCGCAGCGTCGCTGGAAGCCGGATCGCATCATCGGCGTGGTGCCGACGCTGTTTTGCACGCCGGGCATGCGTCTGCTGGGCAAACTCTCCGGCGCGCGCACCCTGCTGCACATTCAGGATTATGAAGTTGACGCCATGCTGGGCCTGGGGATGGCAGGCAAAAGCAAAGGCGGCAAGGTGGCGAAGCTCGCCAGCGCGTTTGAGCGCAGTGGCTTACACAACGTGGATTACGTCTCAACGATCTCGCGCTCGATGATGAACAAGGCGCAAGAGAAAGGCGTCCCGGCGGAGAAGGTGATCTTCTTCCCGAACTGGTCCGAAGTGGCGCGTTTTCGCGACGTGACTGAGCAAGACGCTCAGGCGCTGCGCGCGCATCTCGGTTTGCCTGAAGATCAAAAAATCATTCTTTACTCAGGCAACATCGGCGAAAAGCAGGGGCTGGAGAGCGTGATCGAGGCGGCTCAACTGCTGAACGAACATCCATGGATGTTTGTGATTGTCGGGCAGGGGGGTGGAAAAGCGCGGCTGGAAAAAATGGTCAGCGAACGCGGCCTGTCCAACGTGAAATTCTTCCCGCTTCAGTCTTACGAGGCATTGCCTGCGCTGCTGAAGATGGGCGACTGCCATCTGGTGGTGCAAAAGCGCGGCGCGGCGGATGCGGTGCTGCCGTCCAAGCTGACCAACATTCTGGCAGTGGGCGGTAACGCGGTGATTACGGCCGAAGCCGAAACTGAATTAGGCCAGCTGTGTGACAGCTATCCGGGGATTGCCGTGTGCGTAGAGCCGGAATCGGTCCCGGCGCTGGTCACCGGCATTGAACAGGCACTTGCCATGCCAAAAATGAACACGGTGGCACGTGAATATGCCGAACGCACGCTCGAGAAAGAGAACGTGCTGAGCCAATTTATTGCAGATATACGGGGATAAATCATGAGTCAAACCACTTTGTATCCGGTTGTGATGGCTGGTGGCTCTGGTAGCCGGTTGTGGCCGCTGTCCCGCGTGCTCTATCCAAAACAGTTCCTCTGCCTTAAAGGGGATCTCACCATGCTGCAGACGACGGTAAACCGTCTCCACGGCGTGGAGTGTGAAAGCCCGGTGGTGATCTGTAACGAACAGCACCGCTTTATCGTTGCTGAGCAGCTGCGCCAGCTGAACAAACTCACAGAAAATATCATCCTGGAGCCTGCCGGACGCAATACCGCACCGGCTATCGCCCTGGCGGCGCTGGCGGCAAAACGCAGCAGCCCGGACTGTGACCCGCTGATGCTGGTGCTGGCGGCAGACCACGTGATCCAGCAGGAAGAGGCCTTCCGTGACGCAGTGCGTGCGGCCATTCCTTACGCTGAGAGCGGCAAGCTGGTGACCTTCGGTATCGTGCCGGATCTGCCGGAAACCGGCTATGGCTACATCCGTCGCGGCAACGTGACGCCGGGTGAAGGCGACAGCGTGGCGTTTGACGTGGCGCAGTTCGTTGAAAAACCAAATCTTGAAACCGCGCAGGCGTATGTCGCCAGCGGGGAATATTACTGGAACAGTGGGATGTTCCTGTTCCGCGCCGGACGCTATCTGGAAGAGCTGAGCAAATATCGTCCGGATATTCTGCAAGCCTGCGAGAAAGCGATGGCGGTAGTGGACCCGGATCTCGACTTCATCCGCGTGGATGAAGAAGCCTTCCTCGCCTGTCCGGAAGAGTCCATTGACTATGCGGTGATGGAACGCACGGCAGATGCCGTTGTGGTGCCGATGGATGCGGGCTGGAGCGATGTCGGCTCCTGGTCCTCCCTGTGGGAGATCAGCGCCCATACCCCGGAGGGTAACGTCCATCACGGTGATGTCATTAGCCACAAAACGGAAAACAGCTACGTCTACGCCGAGTCTGGCCTGGTCACCACGGTCGGGGTGAAAGATCTGGTGGTGGTCCAGACCAAAGACGCGGTGCTGATTGCCGACCGTAACGCCGTGCAGGACGTTAAAAAAGTGGTGGAGAAGATCAAGGCAGATGGCCGTCACGAGCACCACATTCATCGCGAAGTCTACCGTCCGTGGGGGAAATATGACTCTATTGACGCAGGTGATCGTTATCAGGTGAAACGCATCACCGTGAAGCCGGGCGAAGGGCTGTCGGTGCAGATGCACCATCACCGCGCCGAGCACTGGGTGGTGGTCGCGGGTACCGCCAAAGTCACGATCGACGGTGAAGTCAAACTGCTGGGTGAAAACGAGTCCATTTATATTCCGCTGGGGGCGACGCACTGTCTGGAGAACCCGGGGAAAATTCCTCTCGATTTAATTGAGGTGCGCTCCGGTTCGTATCTGGAAGAGGACGATATCGTGCGCTTCCAGGACCGCTACGGACGGGTGTAGCCCTCAGTATCATGCCCGGTGGCGCTGCGCTTACCGGGCCTACGAATGACAAAAAAATCAATTTGGCCATTGAGTGGTCAGGACCGACTGTTGCCTGAAAAAGGGGTCATCATGGAAAAATTAACCTGTTTTAAAGCCTACGATATTCGCGGCAAGCTGGGCGAAGAGCTGAATGAAGACATTGCGTGGCGCATTGGTCGTGCGTACGGCGAATATTTAAAACCGCAGACCATCGTGCTGGGCGGCGACGTGCGTCTGACAAGCGTTTCCCTGAAGCTGGCTCTGGCGAAAGGGCTGCAGGATGCGGGCGTGGACGTGCTGGACATCGGTCTTTCCGGAACCGAAGAGATTTACTTTGCCACCTTCCACCTGGGCGTGGACGGCGGTATTGAAGTGACGGCCAGCCACAACCCGATGGACTACAACGGCATGAAGCTGGTGCGCAAGGGTGCCCGCCCGATTAGCGGCGACACCGGCCTGCGCGACGTGCAGCGCCTGGCGGAAGCCAACGATTTCCCGCCGGTGAACGAGGCGAAGCGCGGCAGCTACAAAAAAATCAACCTGCAGAAAGAGTACATCGACCACCTGCTGGGCTACATCAACGTGGCGAACCTTAAGCCGCTGAAGCTGGTGATTAACTCCGGTAACGGCGCGGCCGGCCCGGTTGTCGATGCCCTTGAAGCGCGCTTTAAGGCGCTGAACGTGCCGGTGACCTTCGTGAAAGTGCACAACACCCCGGACGGCAACTTCCCGAACGGTATTCCTAACCCGCTGCTGCCGGAGTGCCGCGACGATACTCGTAACGCGGTGATTGAGCACGGCGCGGACATGGGTATCGCCTTTGACGGTGATTTCGACCGCTGCTTCCTGTTCGACGAGAAAGGGCAGTTCATCGAGGGCTACTACATTGTCGGCCTGCTGGCAGAAGCGTTCCTCGAGAAAAACCCGGGCGCGAAAATCATTCATGACCCGCGCCTGTCCTGGAACACCGTCGACGTGGTGTCTGCCGCAGGCGGCACGCCGGTGATGTCCAAAACCGGCCACGCCTTCATCAAGGAGCGCATGCGCGAAGAAGACGCCATCTACGGCGGCGAGATGAGCGCCCACCACTACTTCCGGGACTTTGCCTACTGCGACAGCGGAATGATCCCGTGGCTGCTGGTCACCGAACTGCTGTGCCTGAAGGGGCAGCCCCTGGGCGAGCTGGTGCGCGACCGTATGGCGGCGTTCCCGGCGAGCGGGGAGATCAACAGCAAGCTGGCGCAGCCGGCCGAGGCGATTGCCCGCGTGGAGCAGCACTTTGCCATTCACGCGCTGGAAATTGACCGTACCGACGGCATCAGCATGGCGTTCCCGCAGTGGCGCTTTAACCTGCGCTCGTCCAACACCGAGCCGGTGGTGCGCCTGAACGTGGAGTCCCGTGCGGACACCGCGCTGATGGAAGCCCGAACGAAGGACATTCTGGCGCTGTTGAATCAGTAATAACTGCCCCTCCCGGTGGGAGGGGGAACCGAATACAGGAACAACGATGACGAATCTAAAAAAACGCGAACGAGCGAGAACGAATGCATCGTTAATCTCTATGGTGCAGCGTTTTTCTGATATCACCATCATGGTCGGTGGATTGTGGGCGGTGTGTCGGATCAGCGGGCTGCCGTTCTTATATATGCATCTTCTGATGGCCCTGATTGCGCTGGTCGTGTTTCAGATGATCGGCGGAATGACCGATTTCTACCGCTCGTGGCGCGGCGTCAAAATGACCACCGAACTGATGCTGTTGCTGCAGAACTGGACCCTGAGCCTGATCTTCAGCGCAGGCCTGGTGGCGTTCAGCCATGATTTTGATAATCGCCTCGTGACCTATCTCTGCTGGTATCTTTTGAGCAGCGTCGGCATGGTAGTGTGCCGCTCCCTGATCCGCTTTGGCGCAGGCTGGCTGCGCAACCGTGGCTATAATCGTCGCTTCGTGGCGGTAGCAGGCGATCTGCCCGTCGGCAGGGTGCTGCTCGACAGCTTCCGCAAAGAGCCGTGGTTAGGCTTTGAAGTGGTCGGGATTTATCACGACGCGAAGCCTGGCGGCGTGCCTGCAGACTGGGCGGGCAACTACGAACAGCTGATTGACGATGCCAAGGCCGGCAAAATTCACAACGTCTACATCGCCATGCAGATGAAAGACGACTCCCGCATTAAGCAGTTGATGCGCGAACTGGCGGATACGACCTGTTCAGTGCTCCTGATCCCGGACGTGTTTACCTTCAACATCCTTCATTCGCGTATTGAAGAGGTGAACGGCGTGCCGGTCGTACCGCTGTACGACACACCGCTGTCCGGTATTAACCGCGTGCTGAAGCGTCTGGAAGATATCGTGCTCTCTTCGCTGATTCTTCTGCTCATCTCTCCGGTGCTGTGCTGCATTGCCCTCGCGGTGAAGCTGAGCTCACCAGGACCGGTTATCTTCCGTCAGACCCGCTACGGCATGGACGGTAAGCCGATTATGGTGTGGAAATTCCGCTCCATGAAGGTGATGGAGAACGACAAGGTCGTGACCCAGGCCACGCAGAACGATCCGCGCGTCACCCGCGTCGGGAACTTCCTGCGCCGCACCTCGCTGGATGAACTGCCACAGTTTATCAACGTCTTTACCGGCGGGATGTCGATTGTTGGCCCGCGTCCGCACGCGGTGGCGCATAACGAGCAGTACCGCTCGCTGATTGAAGGCTACATGTTGCGCCATAAGGTGAAGCCGGGCATCACCGGCTGGGCGCAAATCAACGGCTGGCGCGGCGAAACCGACACGCTGGAAAAAATGGAAAAACGCATCGAGTTCGATCTGGAGTACATCCGTGAGTGGAGCCTCTGGTTCGATATCAAGATTGTTTTTCTGACCATCTTCAAAGGTTTCGTGAACAAAGCGGCGTACTAAGATGAGCTTACGTGAAAAAACCATCAGCGGCGCCAAGTGGTCAGCGATGGCGACCATCGTCATCATTGGCCTCGGCCTGGTGCAGATGACGGTGCTGGCGCGCATTATCGATAATCACCAGTTCGGTCTGCTGACCGTCTCGCTGGTGATCATCGCGCTGGCCGATACGCTGTCTGACTTTGGTATCGCCAACTCGATTATCCAGCGCAAAGAGATCAGCCATCTTGAGCTGACCACGCTCTACTGGCTGAACGTGGGGCTGGGGATTTTCGTGTTTGTGCTGGTGTTCCTGCTGAGCGACACCATCGCCAGCGTGCTGCACAACCCGGATCTCGCCCCGTTGATGCGCACGCTGTCGTTTGCGTTCGTGGTGATCCCCCACGGGCAGCAGTTCCGCGCGCTGATGCAGAAAGAGCTGGAGTTCAATAAGATCGGTATTATCGAGACCAGCGCCGTGCTGGCGGGCTTTACCTTTACCGTCGTGAGCGCCCATTTTTGGCCGCTGGCGATGACCGCCATCCTCGGTTACCTGGTGAACTCTGCCGTGCGTACGCTGCTGTTCGGCTACTTTGGGCGTAAAATTTACCGTCCGGGACTGCATTTCTCTCTTGCATCCGTCTCGTCCAACCTGCGCTTTGGCGCGTGGCTGACGGCGGACAGCATTATCAACTACGTGAACACCAACCTCTCGACGCTGGTGCTGGCACGTATTCTCGGTGCGAGCGTGGCGGGGGGCTACAACCTGGCCTACAACGTCGCGGTGGTGCCGCCGATGAAGCTGAACCCGATAATCACCCGCGTGCTGTTCCCGGCGTTTGCCAAGATTCAGGACGACACCGAAAAGCTGCGCGTTAACTTTTACAAGCTGCTTTCGGTGGTGGGGATTATCAACTTCCCGGTGCTGCTGGGGCTGATGGTGGTGTCCAGCAACTTCGTGCCGCTGGTGTTTGGCGAGAAGTGGAACGGTATTATCCCGATCCTTCAGCTGCTATGCGTGGTAGGGCTGCTGCGCTCCGTGGGGAACCCGATTGGGTCCCTGCTGATGGCAAAAGCGCGCGTGGACATCAGCTTTAAATTCAACGTGTTCAAAACCTTCCTGTTTATTCCGGCAATTATCGTCGGCGGGCACATGGCGGGCGCCATTGGCGTGACGCTGGGCTTCCTGCTGGTGCAGATCGTCAATACCGTCCTGAGCTACTTCATCATGATTAAACCCGTGCTGGGCTCAAGCTACCGTCAGTACATCCTGAGCCTGTGGCTGCCGTTCTATCTCTCATTGCCGACCCTGGCGGTGAGCTACGGTCTGGGCGCGATCCTCAGCGGCCATCTGCCGCTGGCCGCGCTGCTGGCGGTGCAGGTTGCCGCGGGGGCGCTGGCCTTCGTCGTGATGATCGTACTTTCTCGCAATGCGCTGGTCGTTGAGATGAAGCGCCAGTTTTGCCGTAACGAAAAAATGAAAACGCTGCTTCGCGCAGGCTAGTTCTTTAAGAGGCCATTATGAAATTATTAATTCTTGGCAACCATACCTGCGGCAACCGTGGCGACAGCGCCATCCTGCGCGGTTTACTGGATGCGATTAACACCCTTAAGCCTGAGACCGAAGTGGACGTGATGAGCCGTTATCCGGTCAGCTCATCCTGGTTACTGAACCGCCCGGTGATGGGCGACCCGCTTTATAGCCAGATGAAACAGCACAACAACGCCGCGGGCGTGATGGGCCGCGTGAAAAAAGTGCTGCGTCGTCGCTACCAGCATCAGGTGCTGCTTTCCCGGGTGACCGATACCGGCAAGCTGCGCAACATCGCCATCGCGCAGGGCTTCACTGACTTTGTTCGTCTGCTGTCCGGCTATGACGCCATTATCCAGGTCGGCGGTTCATTCTTCGTCGATCTCTACGGCGTGCCGCAGTTTGAGCATGCGCTCTGCACGTTCATGGCGAAAAAGCCGCTATTTA
The DNA here is from genome assembly GCF_001742765.1 of Enterobacter sp. ku-bf2. NCBI lineage: Bacteria > Pseudomonadati > Pseudomonadota > Gammaproteobacteria > Enterobacterales > Enterobacteriaceae > Enterobacter > Enterobacter sp. ku-bf2. Next base: position 60,793 of record NZ_MDVW01000024.1, on the reverse strand, counting down.
TGATTGGCCACAGCGTGGGGCCTTTCCAGGATCCGCAGTTTAACCAGCTCGCAAACTATGTCTTCGGCCACTGCGACGCGCTGATCCTGCGCGAGTCGGTCAGCCTTGAGATGATGAAGCGCAGCGAGATTGACACGTCAAAAGTTGAGCACGGCGTGGATACCGCCTGGCTGGTGGATCACCAGGACGACAGCTTCCAGCCGAGCTATGCGGTGCAGCACTGGCTCGACGTGGCGGCGAAACAGAAAACCGTCGCGATTACCCTGCGCGAGCTGGCGCCCTTCGATAAACGTTTAGGCACGACGCAGGCGGCGTATGAGCAAGCGTTCGCCGACGTGGTGAACCGCGTGCTGGACAGCGGGTACCAGGTGCTGGCGCTGTCCACCTGTACCGGTATCGACAGCTACAACAAAGATGACCGCATGGTGGCGCTGAACCTGCGCAACCTGGTCAATGACCCATCACGTTATCACGTGGTGATGGATGAACTGAACGACCTGGAGATGGGCAAGCTGCTCTCCGCCTGCGACCTGACAGTGGGCACCCGTCTGCACTCGGCCATTATCTCCATGAACTTTGGCACGCCGGCCATTGCCATTAACTATGAGCACAAGTCCGCCGGGATTATGCAGCAGCTCGGTATGCCGGAAATGGCGGTGGATATTCGTCACCTGCTGGACGGATCGCTCGGCGCCATGGTGGGGGACACGCTTGGCCAACTGCCTGCTATCAATGAACGTCTGGCGGTGGCGGTGAAAGCCGAGCGCGAGAAGGGCATTGGAATGGTGAAATCGGTACTCGATCGCGTACGGGAGGGGAAATGAAGGTTGGTTTCTTCTTACTGAAATTTCCACTGTCGTCCGAAACGTTTGTTCTGAACCAAATCACCGCGTTTATCGATATGGGATATGACGTGGAGATTATCGCCCTGCAAAAGGGCGATACCCAAAATACCCATGCGGCGTATACCCAGTATGGGCTGGAGGCAAAAACCCGCTGGCTGCAGGATGAGCCGTCCGGGAAGCTGAGTAAGTTGCGCCACCGCGCCAGCCAGACCTTACGTGGGCTCCATCGCGCGTCGACGTGGCGGGCGCTGAATGTCTCCCGCTATGGATCAGAATCACGCAATCTGATCCTGTCGGCCATCTGCGGGCAAACGGCGCAGCCGTATCGTGCCGACGTGTTTATTGCCCACTTTGGCCCGGCAGGCGTAACCGCCGCGAAGCTGCGCGAACTGGGCGTAATTGACGGTAAAATTGCGACTATCTTCCACGGTATCGACATCTCCAGCCGCGAAGTGCTGAACCACTACACGCCGGAATACCAGCAGCTTTTCCGGCGTGGCGACATGATGCTGCCGATCAGCGAACTGTGGGCCGGACGCCTGAAAAACATGGGCTGCCCGGGAGAGAAAATTGCCGTTTCGCGCATGGGCGTGGATTTAACGCGCTTTACCCGCCGTCCGGTGAAAGTGCCGGGCAAACCGCTGCAGATCATCTCCGTCGCGCGTCTGACCGAGAAGAAAGGGCTGCATGTGGCGATTGAAGCCTGCCGCCAGCTGAAAGCGCGTGGGGTGGATTTCCACTACCGCATTCTCGGGATTGGGCCGTGGGAGCGTCGTCTGCGCACGCTGATCGAACAGTATCAGCTGGAAGATGTCGTAGAGATGCCGGGCTTCAAGCCGAGCCACGAGGTCAAGGCCATGCTTGATGAGGCAGATGTATTTCTGCTGCCTTCCGTAACGGGGGCCGATGGCGATATGGAAGGCATTCCGGTGGCGCTGATGGAGGCAATGGCCGTGGGGATCCCGGTGGTCTCGACCCTGCACAGCGGGATCCCGGAGCTGATTAAGTCTGACCATTCCGGCTGGCTGGTGCCGGAGAATAATGCCATGGCGCTCGCCGATCGGCTAGCTGCCTTCAGCGATATCGACCAACAGGCGCTGGAGCCTGTGCTGCACAATGCCCGACAAAAAGTTGAAGCCGATTTTAACCAGCAGGTGATTAACCGTCAGTTAGCCAGCCTGCTGCAAACGTTGTAATGCCGAGGATGTATGCTGAAAAAGATTACCCGACGCACCTTTGTCTCGTCTTTGTCCGTTCTGGCGGCCACGCCGCTGCTGTCGTCCCGCATTGCGCGGGCGGCGAGCGGAAGAACGGTCTCTGTTAAACAGTACAATAACAACGACTGGATCGCGGCCTTTAAGCAGGCGTTTAATGACGGGGACACCGTCGTTGTCCCTGCCGGGCTGACCTGTGAAAACATCAACACGGGTATTTTCATTCCCGACGGTAAAACGCTGCTGATCCGCGGGGCGTTAACCGGCAATGGCCGCGGCCGCTTTGTTCTGCAGGAAGGCAGCAAAGTGATAGGGGAAGGCGAGGGACGGACAGAGAATATCACTCTCGATGTACGTGGCTCCGACTGCGTAATTAAAGGGCTGGCCATGAGCGGTTTTGGCCCTGTAACGCAGATCTACATCGGCGGTAAGAAACCCAGCGTGATGCGCAATTTGCTGATTGATAACATCAGCGTGAGTCAGGCCAACTACGCCATCCTGCGCCAGGGTTTCCACAACCAGGTGGACGGCGCCCGCATCACCAACAGCAAATTTAGCCATCTGCAGGGGGATGCGATCGAGTGGAACGTCGCTATCAACGATCGCAATATCCTGATTTCCGACCATGTCATCGATAACATCAACTGCACCAACGGCAAGATCAACTGGGGCATCGGCATTGGCCTCGCCGGCAGCACCTACGACAACGACTACCCGGAAAAGCAAACCGTTAAGAACTTCGTGGTGGCCAACATCACCGGCAGTAACTGTCGTCAGTTGGTGCACGTGGAAAACGGGAAACACTTTGTTATCCGTAATATTAAGGCCAAAAATATCACCCCTGACTTCAGTAAAAAGGCAGGAATAGACAACGCCACGGTGGCCATTTATGGCTGTGATAATTTCATTATTGATAATGTCGACATGGTCAACAGCGCGGGAATGTTAATCGGCTATGGGGTCATAAAAGGCGATTATTTGTCCATCCCGCAGAACTTTAAGCTCAATAATATTCACCTCGATAACCGCCAGCTTGCGTATAAATTGCGCGGAATACAGATTTCATCCGGTAACGCGACCTCGTTTGTGGCGATTACCAACGTGGATATGCAGCGTGCTACGCTTGAATTACACAACAAGCCGCAGCATCTTTTTTTACGCAATATCAATGTGATGCAGGAAGCTGCCGTGGGGGCTGCCCTGAAGATTAACTTCGACCTGCGCAAGGATGTGCGAGGAAAATTCATGGCGAAAGACGAGACGCTGCTGTCGTTGGCGAACATAAAAGCCGTTAATGAGAAGGGGCAAAGCTCGGTGGATATTGACCGTGTCGACCAGCAGGTGGTGAATGTGGAAAGGCTGAACTTTGCGCTTCCGCACAGGTAATCGATAATAATTTGTTTTAAGACTATTCCTGGCATAAAAGCGCGATCGAATCAGATTACAACTACTGAAATATGTAATGCTAAGGCGTAACATTGCTTCAGGATTACGGCAAATCATGCTGGCGAAAACAGGTTTTAGAGCTATAATTCGTCAACCATTTTAAGGTGGAAGAAATAATGATTAATTTGAAAGCAGTCATTCCGGTAGCAGGCCTGGGCATGCATATGCTGCCAGCCACAAAAGCCATTCCTAAAGAGATGCTGCCGATCGTCGATAAGCCAATGATTCAGTACATTGTCGACGAGATTGTTGCTGCAGGGATCAAAGAAATCGTCCTGGTTACGCACTCGTCCAAGAATGCGGTAGAAAACCACTTCGACACCTCTTACGAACTCGAAGCGTTGCTTGAGCAGCGCGTTAAGCGTCAGCTGCTGGCGGAAGTGCAGTCTATTTGTCCGCCGGGCGTGACCATCATGAACGTGCGTCAGGCGCAGCCGCTGGGTCTGGGACACTCTATTCTTTGTGCCCGTCCGGTTGTGGGTGACAACCCCTTCATCGTTGTGCTGCCGGATATCATTATTGATAACGCGTCTGCCGATCCGCTGCGCTACAACCTGGCGGCAATGGTGGCACGTTTCAACGAAACGGGCCGTAGCCAGGTGCTGGCGAAGCGCATGAAAGGCGATCTCTCCGAGTATTCCGTAATTCAGACCAAAGAAGCGCTGGAGACGGAAGGGCAGGTTAGCCGCATCGTTGAGTTCATCGAAAAACCGGATCAGCCGCAGACGCTGGACTCTGACCTGATGGCGGTGGGCCGGTATGTTCTGAACGCGGATATCTGGGCCGAGCTGGAAAAAACCGAGCCAGGCGCCTGGGACCGTATTCAGCTCACCGACGCGATTGCTGAGCTGGCGAAGAAGCAGTCTGTCGATGCGATGCTGATGACCGGTGAGAGCTATGACTGCGGTAAGAAGATGGGCTATATGCAGGCGTTTGTGAACTATGGGCTGCGTAACCTGAAGGAAGGGGCGAAGTTCCGCAAGAGAATTGAGAAATTACTGACAGAATAAGTCGCAAGATTGTTTAACATAAATGGGTGGCAATGAGCGTATATGGGCTGTTTACAGCTTAAGCAATCGCTCTTGCTACCTTTTTTTTTTAAGAATATCAATAGGTAAAATGAGGCTATCCGGACTGTTGCTTCCTGGTTTTGACAGAGATTTTTCCTTGTTTTCAGGACTGTTTAAGGGGAGAATAGCGGATTAGCATTTTGTGCCTACCTCGGTAAAATCAGGCCTCTGTTCTCGCACTTGGAACAGTTAACATTGTTATTGTTTTCAGTACACTGGTAGCTGGAGAGCCAGGGGCGGTAGCGTGTTCAGAATTCAGCATGCCTTTGCTGACTCCTCAGAAGTGAAGTTTGAAATTTAACATTGCGAAGCAATACGGAATAGTCTTGTGAAAATACTCGTCACTGGTGGTGCAGGTTTTATTGGATCTGCTGTTGTACGTCATATTATTAATAACACCAACGATTCAGTGGTTAACGTTGATAAATTAACCTACGCAGGTAATCTGGAATCGCTGGCAGAAATCGAAAATAATCCCCGTTATGCCTTTGAGCGAGCAGACATCTGTGACGGTAGCGCCATGGCGCGCATTTTCGCGCAACATCAGCCGGATGCGGTAATGCATCTTGCAGCTGAAAGCCATGTTGACCGTTCCATCACGGGGCCTGCGGCCTTTATCGAAACCAACATTATCGGTACCTATGTTCTGCTCGAAGCGGCGCGTCAGTACTGGTCGCAACTGGACGACGCGCGCAAGTCGGCGTTTCGTTTCCATCATATTTCTACGGATGAAGTGTACGGCGATCTGCCGCATCCCGATGAACTGCCGGCCGGTAGCGATCTGCCGCTCTTCACCGAGACCACGCCATATTCCCCAAGCAGCCCCTACTCCTCTTCTAAAGCGTCCAGCGATCATTTAGTGCGTGCGTGGCGCCGTACCTACGGCCTGCCGACGCTGGTGACCAACTGCTCAAATAACTATGGCCCGTATCATTTCCCGGAAAAACTAATCCCGCTCATTATCCTTAACGCTCTGGCAGGTAAACCACTGCCGGTGTATGGCAATGGCGAGCAAATTCGCGACTGGTTGTTCGTTGAAGATCATGCTCGCGCGCTTTACAAAGTGGTGACTGAAGGAACGATTGGCGAAACCTATAACATCGGTGGTCATAACGAGCGTAAAAACATCGACGTCGTGAAAACAATCTGCGCCATTCTGGACGAAATCATTGCCGATAAACCGGCAGGCATTACCCATTACGCCGATCTGATTACCTATGTAACCGACCGCCCGGGACACGACCTGCGCTACGCCATTGATGCCAGCAAAATTAAAAACGATCTGGGATGGGTGCCTCAGGAAACCTTTGAGTCAGGTATTCGTAAAACGGTTGAGTGGTATTTGAAAAACGAAAGCTGGTGGAAGCGTGTAATGGATGGCTCCTATGCGGGCGAACGTCTGGGACTGGCAGAATAAAAAGGAAATTATGATGAAAGGTATTGTACTTGCTGGTGGTTCCGGAACCCGTCTCTATCCGATTACGCAAGGTGTGTCTAAGCAGTTGCTTCCTGTTTATGATAAGCCAATGATTTTTTACCCCATTTCTGTACTGATGCTGGCTGGCATCCGTGAGATTTTGGTGATTACCACTCCCGAGGATATGCCCGCGTTTAAACGCTTGTTGGGTGACGGGGCGCAGTTTGGCATAAGCTTATCATACGCCGTTCAGCCCTCTCCAGATGGCCTGGCACAGGCATTCATCATTGGTGAAGAGTTCATCAACAATGAGCCTTGTGCCCTGGTGCTGGGAGATAACATCTATTTCGGTCAGAGCTTCGGTAAGAAACTGGAAGCGGCATCGCAAATGACCAGCGGAGCGATGGTCTTTGGTTATCAGGTGCAGGATCCAGAACGCTTTGGCGTCGTGGAATTTGATGAGAACTATAAAGCGTTGTCTATCGAAGAGAAACCGTTAAAACCCAAATCAAACTGGGCGGTCACCGGGCTCTATTTCTATGATAAGCATGTCGTAGAGATGGCAAAACAGGTAAAACCATCAGCACGCGGCGAGCTTGAAATTACCACGCTTAACCAGATGTATCTTGAGCAGGGGAATCTGCAGGTTGAGCTATTAGGGCGCGGATTTGCCTGGCTGGATACCGGTACCCATGACAGCCTGGTGGAAGCGTCACAGTTTATTCATACCATTGAAAAGCGTCAGGGTATGAAGGTGGCCTGCCTGGAAGAGATTGCGTTCCGCAAGGGATGGTTGAGCTCAGAGCAGGTAGCGGAGCAGATAAAAAAACTATCGAAGACCGATTATGGTCGCTATCTGCAAATGCTGATCGGCGAAAAAGTATAATTTAATCTGGCTGATGAGAACACCATGAAAATTTTGCTGATTGGAAAAAATGGCCAGGTTGGCTGGGAGCTACAGCGGTCTCTCTCGATTTTGGGGGAACTGATTGCTGTCGATTTTTATGATAAAGATCTGTGCGGCGATTTAACAGATACGCACGGCATAGCTGAGACTATCCGAACGGTTCAGCCTGACGTGGTAGTCAATGCGGCGGCCCATACAGCAGTGGATAAAGCGGAAAGTGAAAAAGAGCTTGCCAGAATACTTAACGCTGAAAGTGTTGAGACTATCGCAAAAGAGTCGGCAAAACTTGGCGCATTATTGATTCATTATTCAACAGACTATGTTTTCAATGGTGAGGGTACTCACTATCGCCAGGAGAATGAACAAGCAAATCCGTTAAACGTTTATGGTGAAACGAAACTGGCTGGTGAAATTGCAGTTGCCGCACATAACCCGAAACATTTTATTTTTCGAACAAGTTGGGTTTATGCAACTCGTGGAGCCAATTTCATCAAGACAATGTTACGTCTCGCCAAAGAGAAGGAACAATTATCAATTATAAATGACCAATTTGGTGCGCCGACAGGTGCCGAATTGTTAGCGGATTGCACCGCGATTGCTATTCGTAACTCGATGCATAATAAATCGCTCTACGGTACTTATCATCTGGTCGCGAGTGGTGAAACAAACTGGCATGAATATGCGCAATTTGTTTTTGAGCTTGCCAGCCAAAAAGGCGAATTACTGAAAATTAATAAAGTTGAAGGGGTGACGACTTCATCCTATCCGACACCGGCAAAACGCCCGTCTAACTCTCGACTTTCTAATGAAAAGTTCCAGAGTACTTTTGATGTTGTTTTACCGCACTGGAAGGTTGGGGTGGAGCGTGTCGTTACTGAGATTTTAGGAAAGTAATCAGGCATTGAAATGAATATAGTCAAAACAAAGATACCAGAAGTTATTATATTTGAACCCAAAGTTTTTGGGGATTCTCGAGGCTTTTTTCTTGAGAGTTATAATAAGAAAATATTTGATGAGGCCATAGGACGTAGTGTTGAGTTTGTACAGGATAATCATTCCGAATCGCAACGCGGTGTTCTTCGTGGTTTACATTATCAGCTTGACCCCTTTTCTCAGGGCAAACTCGTTCGCTGTGTAGCAGGTGAGGTTTTTGATGTGGCAGTTGACCTTCGCAGATCATCACCAACTTTTGGTCAATGGGAAGGCGTTATTTTAAGTGCAGAAAATAAACGTCAGTTCTGGATCCCTGAAGGTTTTGCTCATGGCTTCTTAACGCTAAGTGAGCGAGCGCAATTTTTGTATAAAGCAACTAATTATTATGCGCCAAAAACAGAGCGTTGTATCAAGTGGGATGACCCGGATCTAAATATTGAATGGCCAACTATTAACGATATTCAGTTGTCACAGAAAGATTTAGCTGGCGAATTTTTTGCCGAAGCGCAAGTTTATGATTAGTTGAAATTCGCGTAAATAAAGGCCGGATAGGTAGTCTGGTTATTACTTTATTTTACTTTTTGCATTAATGAGATTACTTTTAAATGACCCTTGCAAATAATGATGATGTCGCAATATTAATGGCTACGTATCAAGGAGAGCGATATATTTGCGAACAACTTACATCATTTGAGCGTCAAACATATACTAACTGGAAGTTAATTATTTCAGATGACGGTTCAACAGATAACACGCTTTCCAGAGTAGCTGATTTTGCCTTAAAGAATGTGTCGAAAGTGAAAGTTGTGGCTGGACCAAGACAGGGCTTTGTGAGTAATTTTTTATCATTATTGTTACGTGAGGATTTGACGGCAAGTTATTATTCTTTTTCAGATCAGGATGATATCTGGTATGAAAACAAAATTTCCCACGCGGTAGAATGGCTTAAAAATATACCAACAGACAAACCTGCTCTGTATTGTACAAGAACTCATCTGATCAATGAAAAAGGAGAGAGCCTTGGCTTGTCTCCTCTTTTCACTCGTTCACCGTCATTTTGCAATGCCCTGGTACAGAACATTGGTGGTGGCAATACGATGGTGATGAATGAAGCAGCACGCAAAATTGTTTGTCAGGCAGGCATTGTTAATGTCGTCAGTCATGATTGGTGGATTTATATTTTGATTTCCGGCGCTGGTGGGGAAATTAATTATGATCCACAGCCCAGTTTAGGATATCGACAGCATGGTGAAAATCTGATTGGTACAAATATGGGGTTAAGGGCTCGTTTGCTTCGCCTCAAAAAGATTATTCAAGGACAATATCGCTCCTGGAACGCAGCACATATCCGTGAGATTGAAAAAATAAAGTTCTTATTGACAGAGGAAAATCAGGAAAGATTTTCATTTTTCAAAGCAATTCATACAAAAAATGTATTTCAAAGAATATATTATTTTTTTAAATTAGGTATGTACAGGCAGACTAAAATAGATACTCTGGCTGTATTTGTCGCAGCATTATTGAAAAAAGTCTAATGTATCACAAGGTCACATTAAACGTTTACGAGATGTTCGAAAAGGTGTTCAATGCAATATTTCCCTGTAAGCCCGCGTGAAATGCTGGCGTCTATTTGGCGGAACAGATTTCTCATTAAAACAACAACGATACGAGAAATTCAGGGTCGCTATCGTGGTTCATCAATGGGCATTATTTGGTCGTTAATTAATCCACTCTTCATGCTGACTGTTTATACTTTTGTCTTTAGCGAAATTTTTAAAGCTCGTTGGCATGGGGGCAGTGCTTCCAAAGGTGAATTTGCTTTAGTTCTTTTTGCAGGACTGATTGTATTTAACCTTTTCTCCGAATGTCTCAATAAAGCGCCACAGTTGATACTCTCAAATGTAAATTATGTAAAAAAAGTGGTATATCCATTAGAGATTTTGCCAATTGTATCGCTTGGCTCTGCGCTTTTTCATATGGTAATTAGCCTTTTTGTATGGCTTGTTGCATATTGTGTATTTTTCGGTATCCCTCATCTAACCATACTTTACTTCCCATTGGTTTTGATGCCATTAATGATTATAGCACTTGGCATTAGCTGGATTCTTGCGTCTTTGGGAGTATTCTTGCGAGACATTAATCAATTCATCACGCTTTTTACCACTGCCTTAATGTTTCTGAGCCCTGTATTTTATTCAGCCGATATTTTGCCGCCAGAATTCCGTCAGTTAATGTACCTCAATCCTCTGACTACGGTAATTGAGCAGACCCGTAATACGCTTTATTGGGGGAAACATCCTGATTTTACCGTACTGGGTATTTACTGGGTTTCTGCTTTTATTATCGCCTGGATAGGCTTTGTATGGTTCCAGAAAACGCGGAAGGGTTTTGCTGATGTGCTCTGATTTTGTAATCCAGGTTAAAAACCTGAGTAAATGTTATCAAATATACGATCGTCCTTCAGATCGTCTGAAGCAGTCCATTTACTCAGGATTGCATCGCCTTGTTGGTAAAAACCCAAAACCGTTATTCCGTGAGTTTTGGGCATTGCGTGATGTTTCCTTTGAAATAGCGAAAGGAGAATCAGTAGGTATCATCGGGCAAAACGGTTCAGGTAAATCGACTTTACTGCAATTAATCTGTGGCACGTTAAACCCAACGTCAGGCTCTGTAAAAACTCAAGGTCGTGTTGCGGCTCTGTTGGAACTGGGTTCGGGTTTCAACCCTGAATTTTCTGGCCGCGAGAATGTCTATATGAACGGTGCGGTGCTTGGTTTAACGGAAGCCGAAATTAATGAACGCTTTGACGAGATTTTGGCGTTTGCGGATATCGGTGAGTTTATCGATCAGCCGACTAAAACTTATTCAAGTGGTATGCTTGTTCGCCTCGCGTTTGCTGTACAAGTATGTATCGAGCCGGATATCCTGATTGTGGATGAAGCCCTCGCAGTAGGGGATGCACTATTCCAGAAAAGATGCTTTGAGCGCATGGATCGGTTACGCACCAACGGGACAACTTTGCTTTTTGTTTCGCATGATCAGGAATCCGTCCGTACCATGACGGACAAGGCTATATTCCTTGAGCATGGCGTCGTCAAATTCACTGGAACTTCTGCGGATGCGTTGCTTGAGTACAGAAAATCCTTGCATGAGATTGAGTCGAAAAGGCTTAGCCAGGCAGCCTTACAACTTAAAGAAAAAGCGCGTCAAATGAGAGCTGCTAAACAAACGGGGGAGCAGCAAGCAGAACAGAGAAAAATTGAGTCACTGAATATGAGTGATTCTTCCACATTAGCAAATAATGTTAATTCTCCTGCATTATCAGAGCGGCTCAAAGCATTTTCTTTTGGCGATCTGGATGCAGAGGTTTTGGATGTATCTCTCTTTAATGAAAAGGGAGAACCTTGTTCCAATTTTGATCCTCGCGATAAAGTAACCGTTATTGTTCAATGCAAAGCCCATACGGATCTAACACATTTAAATGTTGGTTTGCGCATCAGAAATAAAGAAGGCGTGAAAATGTACTCCTGGGGAACGCTGAACCAGGATATGGCGATACTAAACGGAGTAACAATGCCGGGAGACATATTCTGGCGGCGCAATTTTTCTCAGGATCAACTATTTAGTATTAAATTTGAGTTTATATGCGGTATGGGTCCCAATCTATACGAGATCCAGGTTTCAATCACGGAAGAGGGTAAACCTTATTATGCTGAACAACGTATGATTCATTGGATTGATGAGGCTGCCTTCTTTACCGTGAATACGGAACCTCAATCTTATCATTTCGGTGGTGTAGCAGATTTACGCATGGTAAGTGATTTGCTTTAAAATTATTGTTAAATTACTGAACAATTGCTTCTAATACCTGGAAAAGACAGGCTATATAAATGACGAATATTGAAAATATTGATACTATTGCACGAGAGATATTAAACACATGTGGAGGTCAAACATTCCTCCATATTGGATCGGGTAATGGACAATTAGTACAGACACTGCTTGCCAATGGTATAGACGCGCATGGCGTTGATGAGTCTTTTGAAGCTGTAGCTACTGCAAACAGTTTGATGCCTGGGCGTTTTATGCAAGGTAATGCTCAAAAATTACCGTATGCAGATAAAAGCTTCGATACCACTGTAATCCTTTATAATTTTGAGCACATTGATCGTGAACTCCTTGTTCAAGCAATTAAAGAGTTAAAACGCGTAACGCGTCGTTCAGTTTATTTACGGGTAAAAACAGCGCATTCTCAGCAGAGTGACGTAAATGAAAACGTTCTTGATCGCAATGGTTGGGAGAGTCTGTTCTTTAACGAGAATTTCCGTAAGCACCCTTCTTATTATTTAGTCAATGACTATAGTGCGCTGGGCCGTGAGAGCGGGGAAGCCGTAATTTTATTAGAGTGCATTTCCCATACAGCGAGTGAACGTTATCCCCTTGAGGCGCTCAAGGAGGAACGCGATCTGCATATGGATATGACCCGTGAAGCAGGTGAACGTTCCGATGCCCACATCGCCCGTTATCAATGGGCCGCAACCTTTGTTCGCCCTGGTGATACAGTACTTGATGCTGCTTGTGGTCTGGGCTATGGAAGCTATATTCTTCAATGCAATACCATGGCGGCTAAAACGATAGGAATTGATGGCAGCGACTACGCCATTGATTACGCAAATATTAATTTTTCTCCAGACGTGCGTAACCTTTCCTTTTCTGCCGGAATGTTGCCAGAAGCATTAAATAATATCGCGGATAATAGTGTGGATGTTGTCATCTCTTTTGAAACGCTAGAGCATATCCCCGATCCTGAGAGTGTACTTAAAGAATTCCATCGCGTTTTGACACCAGCAGGGCGCGTCATCGTCAGTGTCCCTAACGACTGGAGCGATGAAACAGGGGAAGATCCCAACCCCTTCCACCTGCATGTTTATACGCTTGATAAACTTCGCAGCCAGCTTAAGGCGTCATTTGAGCTGGAAAATGTGACAGTCCAGTCCGCCACACATTACAAAGAATCTGCTGGAAGTAAAAACTGGGTGCCAGCAAAACGAGAATTATACGAGATTAGTACTGATATAGATGAGGCCATTGCACCTCCATCTGAATGGTGGCTTGCGGTGGGCATGAAATCTCCTCTCAACGCCGAAGATACTGTATATCATGAAACACAGCATAAAACCTTCCCACAGCCAAAGTGGAATGTAACTGCTTTCGCACGTGATTATAAAAATCCGTGGCTGGTTCGTGGGATGGTAGATATTGGCTGGCGGCAGAAAAACAAAGCGCTGCTGGCTGAACTTACAGAAAAAGTTATCGATACTAACCACAACAACAGCGCTGATGCTGGGGCAGCGCTTTGTGTTAAAGGGTATCAGTTGCTAAATAAGCAAGAAATGACCTCCATCGATACTATAAATGATTTTGTCGAACGGGTTGAAGAATATATTGTCAGTAAGCCTGAAACGCCTCACGCAATTCGCTGGATGATTTCGCTTCATTTTGTAATTGCAAAATTATGGCTACAAGCAGGTATGCACGATAAAGCTCGTATTGCTTTCAAGAAGTGTGTTGAGATTGATCCTTTACAATTTAGCCCTCTGCTCGCAAACAGGACAGTTGAAGCATATCTGTACCTCGGGAAACTTTCTCTTAATAGTGGTGATGAAGCATCTGCTCGTGAAGCATGGAAGGCAGGCATTTCAGCTGCGCAAAGTGCAGTAACAGCTGACTGGCAACTAAGTCTGGGTGATTTAAGCGCTCCAGTAGAATTTGCCTTGCCTGAATTATCATCCATACTCGACTTTGCTAGCAATTGTGCCTATGCGTTAACTAACCTGGATGATTTTAAAGATAAGCCATGGTGGTGGCTGCAACTGCAGAGAAGCCCTCATGCTCAGTTTGTTTCGCTAAAAAGTCAGTGTGATTCCCTTAGGACGCAAATTTTATCGCTCGATACTTTCGCCGCCTCTCTGCGTGATGTTATACAGCACCAAACAACGCAATTGTCTGAACAAGCGCATAGCGTTCAGATGAAAGAGAGAGAATTAGCTGAAATGACTCAGTCTCTGCATTTAAAAGATATGGAATTAGCAGAGCTGACAAGTTCTATGCATATAAAAGATATGGAATTAGCAGAGCTGACAAGCTCTGTGCAGTTAAAGAATTCGTCATCGGCTGAACTTGTAAATACCATTAATTTAAAAGATACGGTTATAGCTGAACAGGCAGCCAGGCTCCATGAATTTAATGCGGTTATGCAAACCCGTTTGATGCGGTTACGGAACGTCATGCTTTATCAGCCGTGGGGAGCGCGTAAAGTCATGCATGCCGCTTACCTTTCTGCATCACTTGTTACTCCGCGTGCATTACGAAGCAAATTACAGCCAGTTACAAGCTGGCTACGTAATCGCTTCTCGCGGCGTCCTCATCCTGTTGAAACTGCTGATAACGCATTGATATCCACTGGATACCGGGTCAAGAAGCCCATTACTAAGCAGGGCGCACCTAAGATTGCCCATATCATTGCAAACTTTATGACGGGTGGTTCATCGCGTTTAGTTGTGGATTTAGTCGAATATTTAGGACATGACTATGAACAGTTTGTTTTGACAAGCTATGCGCCAAATCCTCCTGCATACATTGGTCTCGACATTGAGGAGCAACGTGACAGTCACGATATAACCCCATTTATTAATTATTTAAAGCGTAGACAGCCAGACTTTGTCCATGTCCATTATTGGGGGGATGTCGATGAACCCTGGTATGCGCAGGCAATAGAAGCCGCTAGAATCCTTGATATCCCGGTTATTGAGAATATCAATACACCAATTGCACCCCACATTTCCGATGCGGTTAAACGATATGTTTATGTGAGTGATTATGTGCGACATGTTTTTGGTCGTCCTGATGCAACGCATGTTACTGTTTATCCAGGTTCTGATTTTTCGCACTTCATGCGAGCAGACCACGAAGCTGTTCCTTCAGATTGCGTAGGCATGGTCTATAGACTTGAGTGCGATAAGTTAAATGAGGATTCGATTAAGCCGTTTATCCTCATTGCTCAGAAAAGACCAAAAACGAAAATTCTGATTGTAGGTGGAGGTAGTCTGCTATCGCCTTTCCAGCAGGCAGTAAAAAGTGCCGGTGTAGAAGCACAATTTGAATTCACTGGATACGTCGACTACGATACTCTGCCTGATTACTATCGCCGTATGTCTCTGTTCGTTGCGCCAGTCTGGAAAGAGAGTTTCGGACAGGTGAGCCCATTTGCCATGAATATGCGGGTGCCGGTAATCGGTTATGATATTGGGGCAATTAGTGAAATAGTTAACTCAAAAGAGATGCTGGCACCAGGCGGCGACGCAGAGAGTCTGGCAGACATTGCCGTAGAACTACTCAATAACGATGAGCTGCGAGCAAAAATGGGACGTGAACATCAACAGCGTGCAGAAGAGAATTTTTCTGTGCAGGCCATGATCGAAGCCTATGCTGGGCTTTATGCTGAAATGGCGAAAAAATAATATTGCAAACTATGAAAATTGTATTCTTCGTACATTGTTTTTTTCCTGACCATTTCTATGGTACTGAAACGTATACCTTAGGTTTAGCTAAACATTATCGTGCCTGGGGCCATGATGTCACAGTAGTTTCTGCAGTCTTTCAAGGGGAGGCTAAACAAGCAGAATTGGTCAGCCGCTATTCCTGGGAAGGCATTCCAGTGATATCAATAGATAAGAATGTTCTTCCACATTCAAGAATTAAAGAGACTTATTATCAACCTGAAATGCGTGACGTGCTGGAAAGTATTCTTGCTGAACTTAAACCAGATATTGTTCACATAACGCATCTTATTAACCATACCTCTGTTCTTCTTGAAGTAACGGGGAAATTAAATATACCGACTTATACCACGTTCACAGATTTCTTTGGGTTTTGCTTTAATAATAAACTTGAAGCAGCAAATGGTGATTTATGTGCCGGTCCTTCAGTTTCCAGAGCTAATTGTATTGCCTGTTATTTAAAAGAAGCTGCGCGAAATGGCTATGCCAGTGGTTGGTTGAGTAAAGCAGCCACACCTGTTGCTGCTAACGTCATTTCAAAAGGCCTTGTTGGCGCTAAACAGATAGGCTTGCTGAAAAATAGTCATCTGGAAGGCATAGTCGAAGATCTTGCACAACGCCCTGATACGTTATCATACCTTTATAATACATATTATAAAGGCGCCGTTGCGCCAACTGCCTTTCTTAAGAAAGCCTATGAGAAAAATGGCATCAGCGTACCGATGACTAAGTTGTGGTTCGGCATGGATATCGATCGCCAGCCAAAACCGCTGCGTAGTAAAGGTCATATCCCGGTCATTGGTTATATTGGTCAGATTGCGCCTCATAAAGGTACAGACCTCATTATTGAAGCGTTTAAAAGGCTTCCTAAAAATAGTGCGGTGCTTAAGATTTATGGGCCTACCAATCAGTCCGTAAATTATATGGAAGAACTGAACAGATTAAGTGAAGGCGTGGATGGTATCTCATTTATGGGTACCTTTGAGCAGTCACTAACCGCTAACATTTTCCAGGAGATGGATCTCTTCGTTATACCTTCCCGTTGGTACGAAAACAGTCCTTTAGTTTTATTAAACTCCCTTGCGACGCATACTCCGGTATTGGTTTCTGACGTCGAAGGAATGACCGAGTTTCTAACTGAAGGGAAGAATGGATATAGCTTCAAACGTGGTGATGTAAATGATCTTACCGAGAAGCTATCATACATTCTGCAAACGCCAGGATTGCTGAGCAAACTTTCATTAACGACTGAATATTTGCGTACTACGGAAGTTATGGCGAAAGAAACATTAAGTCTTTACCAGCCGAACTAATTACTATGCCGGCACCTTATCCGATCGTTCTGCGTGGTTAAGTATAGATATATCCCTGGAGGGAAAATGAAATTAGTTGTTTTTGGTGGTGGTGGATTTATTGGCTCTGCAATTTGTGAAAGATTGTTACAGGAAGGCCATCAATTACGTATATTTGAGCGACCTCGTGTGCCGCCTTATCGCCATTTTGCAGAAACAGAAAATGTTGAATGGACAACCGGGGATTTTAGCAGTAGCCATGATTTGAAAGATGCCGTTGAAGGCATGGATGGGGTCGTTCATTTAGTTTCAACCACTTTGCCTAAAAGCTCTAATGATGATCCTGTTTATGACGTACAAACAAATATCATTCCAAGCTTGCACATGCTTAACGCTATGGTCGAACACAAAGTTAAGCGTATTGTATTTATATCTTCAGGTGGTACTGTTTATGGAAACCCCCAGTATATTCCTATCGATGAAAAGCATCCCACAGAGCCAGTAGTATCTTATGGTATTACTAAGTTAGCGATAGAAAAATATTTGCATATGTTCAGTAAGTTGCATGGGATCAAAGCGGTAACTTTGCGTGTTGCTAACCCCTATGGTGAAAGACAGCGCGTGGAAACCGCGCAGGGTGCAATTGGTATATTTATGCACAACATCCTGAAGGGGGCTCCCATTGAAATTTGGGGAGATGGTAATGTGCAACGAGATTATATTCATGTAAGCGATGTTGCTGAAGCCTTTGCAAAAGCTATCACCTATGAAGGTGAAAAAGAATGCTTTAATATAAGTTCCGGAACAGGAACAAGCCTGAATGAATTAATTGATATGATGAAAAATATCGTAACAGAGCCGGTCCAGGTTATTTATAAACCAGGTCGTTCATTCGACATCGATATCAGTGTGCTTTGCAATCAACAGGCTCGAAATGAATTAGGCTGGGAACCAAAAGTAACTATGCAGGACGGTCTAGTCCGTACTGCAGAGTGGATGAAACAAGTAATACATAATAAATAGCAGGAATTAATATTGAGTAATCATTAATGCGAATATTAATTACCGTTCATCAGTTTTTTCCAGAATACAGAGCTGGTACTGAAGTATTAACATTGTCGGTAGTAAAAGAGCTCATAAGACGCGGTCATGATGTACGTGTCTTTACAGGCCATCCAGCGAAAAGTGAACTTGCTGAAGATGAACGATTTGATGAATATGAATACGAAAACATCCATATTTATCGATTCCATCACTCTTATTCGCCGGTGGCCGATCAAACATCAATGATTGATGTAGGATATAATAATAAGTTAGCTGAGCATTATTTCACTGAGGTATGCGAGAGTTACCAACCTCAATTAGTGCATCATTTTCACCTAAACAGGCTTGGGGTGAGAATTATTAACTATCTTGCCGACGCTGGAATCGCACAATATTTCACTCCAACTGATTTCTGGATGATATGCCCAACGGCACAATTAATGCTTAATAATGGATGTTTCTGTAATGGTCCTGATAGGTATTCTGGAAATTGCGTAAAGCATTTTGCACAGGATAGGGTAAATAGATTTACAGCAAATATCATTCAAATAATACCCAGTGTTGTTTTTGACAAACTCACCGACGTTACTAAGAGATATAAAAACATCAAGTATCCGATGAGCCATGAGGTGAAGGCGATGGCACATCGCATTGATAATACTGTTAGTGCGCTGAATAGAATCCAGGGTATTATTTCCCCCAATCGTTTTATGTCTGAGCTTTTCATCAAATACGGCGTCAGTCCATCCATCATATACGAAAAAAGTTTTGGTATTGATTTTAATGAAGGATTTACTGAAGCTAAATATAAGAAATGGGCTAAAGATAGACCATTACGAATAGGTTTCATTGGGACACTGGCACCGCATAAAGGCTGTGATGTTGCAATAAAAGCTGTTAATTTATTACCAGATAATTTTGCGTCATTGACTATCTTTGGCAGTGGAGACGAATTTCCTGATTACGTTAAAGAACTATATAGTCTTGCAGCAGGAAAAGGAAATATTTCTTTTAAGGGAGTATTTCCAAATAATAAAATCTTATCAGTCTTAGATGAATTTGATGTCCTGGTGGTTCCGTCTGTTTGGTTCGAAAACACACCGCTTGTTATTTATTCTGCGCAGGCAGCGAATTGTCCTGTTATTGGGTCAAATCTGCCGGGAATCTCTGCGGTAATAACCCATAATATTAATGGGCTTTTGTTCGAAGCCGGCAATTATAAAGATCTTTATGAAAAAATAAAATCTTTAATAGACGCAGATTTAACAAGGCTAAGTCAGGGTTCAGTAAGACCAAAGACATCATGCCAATATGTTGATGATATCTATGATGTTTGGGAGGCGAGGCATGAATGAATTATGCTTAAGTTTTATAGCAAGCAAATCTGAAAAAAAACTATGCAGAATATAAAAAAATTAGACGCACTTACTTCTCTAAGGTTCTTTGCTGCGGCAATGATCGTTTTAGGGCATGGTCACGGTTTATTTGGTTCACTAGGCATTGCAACAACTTTATCTTTAGCGCAGGGTGTATCTTTCTTTTTTGTTTTGTCAGGATTTATACTCACTTATAATTATCCTAAATTAAAAACCTTCGCGGAAGTAAAAGGATTCTATGTTGCACGCTTCGCAAGAATCCTGCCATCACATCTTTTTGCGATGCTCTTACTTGTAATATTCACGGGTGGTATTAACCAAGGGGGGCTACAGGGAGCGGCCATTGCGTTCACCGCTTTCCTGCATACTTTCTTGCTTCAGTCACTGGTGCCATTGAAAGATGTATTTCTTACCTTTAACGGCGTCTCCTGGAGTATCTCCACGGAGATGTTTTTCTATATTGCGTTTCCATTATTAATAACAAGCCTGATACCTGGTAAATGGCTTAAATTAATCATTTTAAGTATTGCTGTTATTATGCACCTGTGTTTCGGTGTGTTATGGAACGTTTCTGCGGATGAAGGTAATAGCCAGTTTAGCTTAATGGGGCTGCTTTATATAAATCCATGGGTAAGAATTTTTGAGTTCTACATTGGAGTTCTTGTCTGTAATGTATATATGAAGACACGCGATCATTCATGGAATACCTCGCGCTCTAGTGCTGTTTTTTCCATTGCGGAAATTATGGCGATAATAATTGCAGTTTTCACAATGTGGCTTTCGCCAAGATTTACTGGTTTCGTAGGAATTGGTGAGCAGACCGGGGTAGTGCTCAGCTATTATCTATCAAAAGCCGGATCTGTTTTTTCCTTTGCATTCCTTATTCTGATCTTTGCTTATGGTAATGGAATAATTAATAAGATATTGTCTGCTAAATTTTTTGTTCTGCTGGGTGAAATTAGTTTTTCTCTTTACCTGGTCCATATGAGCGTTCTTGTCTGGTTCCAGAAAAATTTATCTGTTTTTAATGGTCTTTCTGTAACTGAACAAGCGTTAATTTTTTGGTCTATATCACTGCTAACTGCATGGTTTTTACACCGTTTAATTGAACTGCCTTGCAGGAGAATCATTATTGAATGGTATAAGAATAGAACATTTTCAAAAGAGATATTTGATAAGTCATTGTTTATTAACTCTTTAGCAGTAATTGTGATGTTGGCTTGCATCAAAGTTTTTGCCCCTTATTAACCTATAAAATGACTTTTACAGCATAAAAGAGCATGCACTTGCTATGCCACGCTGGGTTTTATGAGTTAACATCTCAGATTATTAACCCCGATAGCACCTAAGCTATCGGGTGCTCACACCTGACAGGAGTATGTAATGTCCAAGCAACAAATCGGCGTTGTCGGTATGGCAGTTATGGGGCGCAACCTGGCGCTTAACATTGAAAGCCGTGGCTATACCGTTTCCGTATTTAACCGCTCCCGTGAAAAAACTGAAGAAGTGATTGCCGAGAACCCAGGCAAGAAACTGGTCCCTTTCTATACGGTTAAAGAATTCGTTGAGTCTCTGGAAACCCCTCGTCGTATCCTGTTAATGGTGAAAGCAGGTGCAGGTACCGATGCTGCTATCGACTCCCTGAAGCCTTACCTCGAAAAAGGCGACATCATCATTGATGGCGGTAACACCTTCTTCCAGGACACCATTCGTCGTAATCGTGAACTGTCCGCTGAAGGCTTTAACTTCATCGGTACCGGTGTTTCCGGTGGTGAAGAGGGCGCGCTGAAAGGCCCATCCATCATGCCTGGCGGCCAGAAAGAAGCATACGAGCTGGTGGCGCCTATTCTGACCAAAATCGCTGCTGTTGCAGAAGATGGCGAGCCGTGTGTGACCTATATCGGTCCTGACGGTGCTGGTCACTATGTGAAAATGGTGCACAACGGCATTGAATACGGCGATATGCAGCTGATCGCGGAAGCATATTCCCTGCTGAAAGGCGGCCTGAACCTCTCCAATGAAGAGCTGGCGGAAACCTTCACTGAGTGGAACAAAGGCGAGCTGAACAGCTACCTGATCGACATCACCAAAGATATCTTCACGAAGAAAGATGAAGAGGGTAAATACCTGGTTGATGTGATTCTGGATGAAGCAGCGAACAAAGGCACCGGTAAATGGACCAGCCAGAGTTCTCTGGATCTGGGCGAACCGCTGTCTCTGATCACCGAATCTGTCTTTGCGCGTTACATCTCTTCTCTGAAAGAGCAGCGCGTGGCGGCATCTAAAGTGCTGTCTGGCCCGCAGGCTAAACCAGCAGGTGATAAAGCGGAGTTCGTTGAGAAAGTTCGTCGTGCACTGTACCTGGGGAAAATCGTTTCTTACGCGCAAGGCTTCTCTCAGCTGCGTGCGGCATCAGACGAGAACAACTGGGATCTGAACTACGGTGAGATCGCGAAGATTTTCCGTGCGGGCTGCATCATTCGTGCGCAGTTCCTGCAGAAAATCACCGATGCCTATGCTGAAAACGCCGGTATCGCCAACCTGCTTCTGGCACCGTACTTCAAGAAAATCGCTGACGAATACCAGCAGGCGCTGCGTGACGTGGTAGCCTACGCGGTGCAGAACGGTATCCCGGTTCCGACCTTCTCTGCTGCAGTAGCCTACTACGATAGCTATCGTGCTGCGGTACTGCCGGCTAACCTCATTCAGGCTCAGCGTGATTATTTCGGTGCGCATACCTATAAGCGTACAGATAAAGAAGGTGTGTTCCACACGGAATGGCTGGACTAATCTGATTTAGCCTCAGGTTGTTATATAAACCCGGAGATATTCTCCGGGTTTTTTTTCACCAAAATCACAACCACATATTCGAAGTAGTCTGAATGTTGTACCTGGACGGGCTATTCCTAAGGCTTCGCCTTGACACTCCCACAAGGCAGGAGGTAAAAAGCCCTACAGTTATTGATTATCGTGATGGCCCTGCGGTCATCTCTACAGCTCACTTACAGAAGTTATTCGCGAATGAAAATAACAATTTCCGGTACAGGTTATGTAGGTCTCTCCAACGGTATCTTGATTGCTCAGAACCACGAAGTGGTTGCGCTGGATATCGTGCAGGCTAAAGTGGACATGCTTAACAAGAAGCAGTCCCCGATTGTAGATAAAGAGATTGAAGAGTATCTGGCAACGAAGCCGCTAAACTTCCGCGCAACCACTGACAAGCAGGATGCTTATCGTGGGGCGGACTATGTGATTATCGCCACACCGACCGACTATGATCCTAAAACCAACTACTTCAACACCTCGAGCGTTGAGTCGGTGATCCGCGATGTTACGGAAATCAACCCGAACGCGGTGATGATCATTAAATCCACCATCCCGGTTGGTTTTACCCAGTCCGTTAAAGAAAAGTACGGCATTGATAATGTCATCTTCTCCCCGGAATTTCTCCGTGAAGGGCGTGCGCTGTATGACAACCTGAACCCATCACGCATCGTTATTGGCGAGCGTTCAGAGCGCGCCGAGCGATTCGCTGCGCTGCTGCAGGAAGGGGCGACCAAAAAAGATATTCCAACGTTGTTCACCGATTCGACCGAAGCGGAAGCCATCAAGCTTTTTGCTAACACGTATCTTGCCATGCGTGTGGCATATTTTAATGAGTTGGACAGCTATGCAGAGAGCCTGGGGTTGAATAGCCGTCAAATTATCGAAGGCGTTTGTCTGGATCCACGTATCGGCAATCATTATAACAACCCGTCGTTTGGCTATGGCGGTTACTGCCTGCCGAAAGATACTAAGCAGCTGCTGGCTAACTATCAGTCTGTTCCTAACAACATCATCTCGGCGATTGTTGATGCCAACCGGACCCGCAAAGATTTTGTAGCTGACTCAATACTTTCCCGTCAGCCGAAAGTGGTGGGCGTCTATCGCCTGATTATGAAAAGTGGCTCCGATAATTTCCGTGCATCTTCCATCCAGGGCATCATGAAGCGCATTAAGGCCAAGGGTGTACAGGTCATTATTTATGAACCGGTAATGAAGGAAGATGAGTTCTTCCATTCCCGCGTGGTGCGTGATCTGGATGCATTCAAGAAAGAGGCGGACGTGATCATCTCTAACCGCATGGCGGAAGAGCTGGCGGACGTTGCGGATAAAGTGTATACCCGCGATCTGTTCGGCAGCGACTGATTACTGCCCGTAACGCATAAAAAACCCGGCGCATTCGCCGGGTTTTGTTTTTTTATACCTTGTAGAAATTGCGATACCAGTCCACAAAATTCTTCACGCCTTCCTTCACCGACGTTTTCGGCTTAAACCCAATCACGTCATAGAGCGCCGTGGTATCCGCGCTTGTTTCGAGCACGTCACCTGGCTGAACAGGCATCATATTTTTATCCGCTTCTTTGCCTAACGCTTCTTCCAGCGCGGTGATGTAATCCATCAGCTCTACGGGCGCACTGTTGCCAATGTTGTAAACACGGTACGGCGCAGAGCTGGACGCCGGAGACCCTGTCTCAACGGTCCAGTTCGCATCGGCCTGAGGGATAACATCCTGCAGGCGAATAATAGCTTCAACAATATCATCGATATAGGTGAAGTCGCGCTTCATCTTGCCATAGTTGTAAACATCAATACTATTGCCTTCAATCATGGCCTTAGTAAATTTAAACAGCGCCATGTCCGGACGGCCCCATGGCCCATACACAGTGAAAAAGCGCAGGCCGGTCGTCGGCAGATTGTAAAGATGAGAGTAGGTATGCGACATCAGTTCGTTGGATTTTTTCGTCGCGGCATACAAGGAAACCGGGTGATCAACCGAGTCATCGGTGGAGAAAGGCATCTTTCGGTTCAGGCCGTAAACAGAGCTGGAAGAAGCATACAGTAAATGCTGCACCTTGTTGTGTCGGCAGCCTTCCAGTACGTTGAGATGGCCGATAAGGTTTGATTGCGCGTAAGCGTGCGGATTTTCCAGAGAGTAACGTACGCCAGCCTGCGCGGCGAGGTGGATCACGCGGTCAAACTTCTCAGCTGCAAACAACGAGGCCATCCCTTCGCGATCGGCCAGATCCAGCTTATGGAAAGTGAAATTGTCGGATGTAAGCAGATCCAGTCGCGCTTGCTTCAGATTGACATCGTAATAGTCATTAAGGTTATCAATTCCTACAACCTGATGTCCTGCCTGCAGCAGGCGCTCGCTGACGTGGAAACCGATAAAGCCGGCAGCGCCGGTGACCAGAAATTTCATCTTCAACCTCAATGTTAAATGAGTAACTCTTAACGCATAAAATCGTGCGTTTACACTATCGGCTGATGATACCCGCTCACGGAAGGAATGATAACTGCTTTATTACAGGAAAAGGGGAGCGAGCGCTCCCCCGGTAGGATGTTTATTTATGCCTTTTACGTAAATTCTCAATCACCGCCGTCAAATCCAGCGCCTGATCCTGCAGGAGCACCAGCAGGTGATACATCAAATCAGAGGCTTCATTCGTCAGCTCCTCGCGGTCATGCACGGTCGCGGCCAGCGCAGTCTCAACGCCTTCTTCACCCACCTTCTGCGCAATTCGCTTGGTGCCGCTGGCGTACAGCTTCGCGGTATAAGAACTCTCAGGATCTGCCGTTTTACGCTCTGCCAGCAACTGCTCCAGTTGATACAGGAACAGCCACTGATGACTCGCCTCGCCGAAGCAGCTGCTGGTGCCCTTATGGCAGGTCGGGCCGATTGGGTTTGCCAGCACCAGCAGGGTATCGTTATCGCAGTCAGGTGTTATGCTGACCACGTTCAGGAAATGACCCGAGGTTTCCCCTTTGGTCCACAGGCGCTGTTTCGTGCGGGAGTAAAACGTCACTTTGCCGCTTTCGATCGTTTTCGCCAGCGCGTCCTGGTTCATATAGCCCAGCATCAGCACTTCGCCTGAGATGGCATGCTGGACAACCACCGGCAGTAATCCATCCGTTTTTTCCCAGTCCAGCTGCGCCTGTTGTTGCTCTGTTAACATACCCTGATCTCCACGCCCTGGTCGGCCAGGTACGTTTTTAACTCACCAATATTAATAATCTGTTTGTGGAACACGGAAGCGGCCAGCGCGCCATCCACGTTCGCATCGCGGAAGGCTTCGAGGAAATGTTCCATGGTGCCCGCGCCGCCGGAGGCAATCAGCGGAACGTGGCAGACTGCACGGACTTTTTTCAACTGCTCGAGGTCATACCCGTTACGCACGCCATCCTGGTTCATCATGTTCAGCACAATCTCGCCCGCGCCACGTTTCTGCACTTCCTGCACCCAATCGAGCGTTTCCCACTGCGTTACGCGCGTGCGGCTTTCGTCACCCGTATATTGATTGACGTGGTACTTGCCCGTTGCGGCGTCATACCAGGTGTCGATCCCAACCACAATACATTGCACGCCAAAACGATCGGCGAGACGAGTAATCAACTCCGGGTCGGCCAGGGCAGGGGAGTTGATGGAAATCTTGTCGGCACCAAACGAGAGAATTTGGGCCGCATCGTCAGCGGATTTAATCCCGCCCGCCACGCAGAACGGAATATCGATCACTTCCGCCACGCGAGCTACCCAGCTTTTGTCGACTACGCGGCCATCGCTGGACGCGGTAATATCGTAGAACACCAGCTCGTCTGCGCCTTCATCAGCATAGCGTTTTGCCAGCGGAACGATGTCGCCAATGATCTCGTGGTTGCGGAACTGCACGCCTTTCACGACCTGGCCGTCACGTACGTCCAGGCAAGGGATTATCCGTTTTGCCAGCATTGAATCGCCTCCGTCACCGTAAATTTACCTTCCAGCAGGGCTCGGCCCACAATCACGCCCTGTACGCCCGTTCCGCGCAGCGCGGCAATATCGTTTAAATCACCAATTCCGCCCGAAGACTGGAACGCCACCTGCGGATAACGCGCGCAGATCTCTTCATACAGCGAGACGTTGGAGCCCGCCAGCGTTCCATCACGGGAGATATCCGTGCACAGCACGTGCTTCAGGCCAACGGGGAGATACATCTCGACCAGCGCCTCCAGCGTCACGCCGGAGTTTTCCTGCCAGCCGCTGACCGCCACCTGCTTATTACCTTGTTCATCAATGCGCACGTCCAGCGCCAGTACCAGCGCGTCGGCGCCAAAGCGGCGGAACCAGCCTTTTACGATCTCAGGCTCTTTCACCGAGGTTGAACCGACCACCACGCGCGCTACGCCCGCGTCCAGCAGTGCCGCAACGTCATCTTCTGTACGTACGCCGCCGCCCACCTGTACCGGCACATCAACACCGGCAACCAGATTTTTCAGCAGAGGGATCTGGCGTTTTGCCGGGTCTTTCGCACCTGTTAAATCGACCAGATGCAGCACCTGAGCCCCCTGGGTGGCATAATCCTGCAGACGCGGCAGCGGATCGTTTCCGTAGTCTCGCTGCTGCCCGTAATCGCCCTGATGAAGACGGACAACCGTGCCGTCAATTAAATCTAACGCGGGAATAATCATCACATCTCCAGGAAGTTTTTCAGCAGCTGCGCGCCCGCGGCGCCTGAGCGCTCCGGGTGAAACTGTACGCCGAAGAAATTGTCTTTCTGCACGGCTGCGGTAAACGCCTCACCGTAAGTGCACTGGGCGATCGTATTCGCGTTCACCGGCATGGCGTAGCTGTGTACGAAGTAAAAATACGCGCCGTCTTCAATGCCGCGAAAAAGCCTGTCGCCCGCTTTGGCGTACACGCGGTTCCAGCCCATATGCGGCAGAGGCAGACCGTGGTCGGTCATCTTCGGCACGTCTTCGTCGATAATGCCCAGCAGGTCAACGCCGTTATTCTCCTCGCTGCGGCGGCCAAGAATCTGCATGCCCAGGCAAATCCCCAGCACCGGCTGGGTACAAGCCTTGATCAGATCGACCAGCTCGCGCGTGTGGATCTGATCCATCGCCGCCTGCGCAGTGCCCACGCCCGGCAGGAATAACTTGTCGGCACGCAGCACCACGTCCGGGTCACGGCTGACCACCGGCTCGTAGCCGTGGCGCGCAATCGCCGACTTTACGGAGTTCAGGTTGGCGCATCCGGTATCCAGAATCACCACGTTCATTACAGGACTCCTTTTGATGAGGGCAGGGCGTCACCTTCCACGCGGATTGCCTGGCGCAGCGTGCGGCCGAAGGCCTTGAAGAGACTCTCTACGCGGTGGTGGTCGTTCTTGCCTTTGGTCTTCAGGTGCAGCGTCAGGCCCATGGTGTAGGACAATGAACGGAAGAAGTGCTCCACCATTTCGGTGCTCAGATCGCCCACGCGCTGGTAATTGAAGTCTGCTTTATATTCCAGGTGCGGGCGACCGGAGATATCCATCGCACAGCGCGCCAGACACTCGTCCATCGGCAGGACAAAGCCAAAACGGTTGATGCCGCGTTTATCACCGAGTGCCAGCTTGAGGGCTTCACCCAGCGCCAGGCCGGTATCTTCCACGGTGTGGTGATCGTCAATATAAAGATCGCCTTTTACCGTGATCTCCATGCGGAAACCGCCGTGGGTGGCAATCTGGTCCAGCATGTGGTCGAAGAAACCCACTCCGGTGTGGATCTTGCTGCCGCCTTCGCGGTCCAGCCAGACCTTCACATCAATCTGCGTCTCTTTGGTGTTACGTTCAACGTGCGAGTAGCGGTCACGTTTTGTCAGCTGTTCGCCAATCATCGCCCAGTTAAGGTTGTTACGGTCGTAGCGAAGCCCCGCGATGCCCATGTTTTCCGCGAGCGTAATATCAGTGATGCGATCGCCGATGACATAGCTGTTGGCCTTATCCAGCACATCCTCTGCCAGATAGCCCTCGACCAGCTTCACCTTTGGCTTACGGCAGTCGCACTCGTCGGCTGGCATGTGCGGGCAAATCAGCACTTCATCAAACACCACGCCCTGAGAGGTCAGCACCTGCATCATTAAATTATGCGGGCCGTCAAAGTCTGCCTGCGGGAAGCTGTCGGTACCCAGACCGTCCTGGTTGGTGATCATCACCAGCTTGTATCCGGCTTTTTGCAGCTTGAGCAGCACCGGGATCACGTCAGGTTCAAACGCCAGCTTGTCGAATCGGTCGACCTGAAAATCAGCTGGTGGCTCCGAAATAAGGGTGCCGTCACGATCGATGAAAAGGATCTTCTGGGTCATACTTTCTCCGCTTTCAGGGCGTCAATGACGCGCTGGCTCTCTGCGCGGGTGCCGACGGTAATGCGCAGGCATCCGCTCAGAGAAGGTTGTTTATTCTGGTCTCGTAAGATAATGCCCTGATCCCACAAAGATTTAAATACGGCGCTGGAGGCGGTAAAGCGCACCAGGATGTAGTTGGTTTCCGAGTCGAATACCTGCTCCACGCACGGGATATCCTTCAGGGCGGTCACCAGGTACTGACGTTCCTCCAGGATTTGCGCCACGCGCTCGCGCATCGCGTTAATCCCCTGAGGCGTCAGCGCCTGTGCCGCAATATCGGCAACCGGCGTCGAGAGGGGGTACGGAGCGATCACCTTCAGCAGCAGGTCGATGACCTCTTTATTCGCCAGGGTGAATCCGCAGCGCAGACCCGCGAGGGCGAAAGCCTTCGACAGCGTACGCAGCACGACCAGGTGCGGATATTCTTCAAGCCAGCCAGCCAGCGTCGCCTGCGGGCAGAACTCGATGTAGGCTTCGTCGGCCACCACCAGCGCTTTTCCGCGCGTCATCTCCAGCAGGGTTCGGATATCCTGTGGGTTAATAATCTGCCCGGTCGGGTTGTTCGGGCTACAGACAAAGACGACTTTTACGCCGTCAAGATTGTCGGCAATGCCCTGCAGATCCAGCTGCCAGTTCTCCAGGGAGAGCACGTTGCGGCACGCCACCCCAAAGGTTTCCGCGCTGACGCTGTACATGCCGTAGGTCGGCTGGCAGTACATGACGGCGTCTTTGCCCGGCTCGCAGAACGCGCGGATCAGCAGCTCAATGCCCTCATCCGCGCCGCGGCTGACCAGCACCTGCTCTGGCTTCACGCCAGCATACTGCGCGTAGTTTTCGATTACCGCCTTCGGCTGACACTCCGGATAACGGTTCAGCGTTTGCTGCGACAGCTCAAACTGCACCGCCGTTGGATATTCGTTGGCGTTCAGCCAGACATCCCCTTTGCCGCCCAGACGACGCGCAGACTGATAGGGCGTCAGGCGACGGACATTTTCGCGGGCTAATTCTTCAATGTTCATGCTTGCTCCTTCAGGGCTGCAACGCGCAGCGTAACGGCATTTTTGTGGGCGGTCAGACGCTCGGCGGCGGCCAGAGTTTCAATGGTGGACGCCAGTGAGGCAAACCCTTCGCGGGAGAGTTCCTGCACGGTCATGCGTTTCTGGAAATCCGCCAGTCCCAGGCTGGAACAGGTTGAGGTATAGCCATACGTTGGCAGCACGTGGTTGGTGCCGGAGGCGTAATCGCCCGCGGACTCCGGGGACCAGTCGCCGAGGAACACCGAGCCCGCGCTGGTAATGCTGTCGACCAGATCGCGCGCATTGCGGGTCTGAATAATCAGGTGCTCCGGACCGTACTGATTAGAAATAGCAATGCACTGCTCAAGATCGCGCGCCACAATCAGACGGCTGGCCGCTAACGCCTGGCGTGCCGTGTCGGCGCGGGGCAGGTCGGCAAGCTGACGCTCCACGGCTTCGCCCACGCGTTTCGCCATATCGGCATCCGGCGTCAGCAGGATGACCTGCGAATCCGGGCCGTGTTCCGCCTGGGAAAGCAGGTCAGACGCGACGAAATCCGGCGTGGCGCCGCTGTCGGCAATCACCAGCACTTCAGACGGGCCGGCAGGCATATCGATGGCCGCGCCGTCCAGACGCTGGCTGACCTGACGCTTAGCCTCGGTCACATACGCATTGCCCGGGCCAAAGATTTTGTCGACCTTGGGAATGGATTCCGTGCCGAACGCCAGGGCTGAAATCGCCTGCGCGCCGCCCACTTTATAGACCGCCTGCACGCCGCACAGCTTCGCCGCGTACAGGATCTCGTCGGCTATCGGTGGCGGCGAGCACAGCACCACTTTCTGACACCCGGCAATGCGCGCGGGTGTCGCCAGCATTAGTACGGTGGAGAAAAGCGGGGCAGAGCCACCAGGAATATAGAGGCCGACCGACGCAACCGGGCGGGTCACCTGCTGGCAACGCACGCCGGGCAGGGTTTCCACATCTACGGTCTGCAGCTTTTGCGCGGTGTGGAAAGTATCAATGTTTTTCACCGCAACGGCCATCGCCTGTTTGATGTCATCTCCCAGACGATTGCTGGCATCAGTCATTTCCTGCTCGGTAACCTGTAATGCGCCAACTTCCGTCTTATCAAACTTTGCACTGTATTCACGCAGCGCGTCATCGCCGCGGGCTTTGACGTTATCCAGGATCTCCGCCACGGTGCGCGAGATGCTTTCAGAGGCGGAAATCGCCGGGCGCATCAGCAGCTCGCGCTGCTGTGCGTCGCTACAGGTATTCCAGTCGATGATTGTGTTAAAGCTCATGGCCATTACTCCATCATCTTCTCAATCGGCAGCACCAGGATGGAGCTTGCGCCCAGCGCCTTCAGTTTTTCCATGGTTTCCCAGAACAGGGTTTCGCTGCTCACCATGTGCATCGCCACGCGCTGCTGATCGCCCGCCAGCGGCAGGATGGTTGGGCGCTCGGCGCCCGGCAGCAGGGCAATGACTTCATCCAGACGCTCGGTTGGGGCGTGCATCATGATGTATTTGGATTCACGCGCCTGAATCACGCCCTGAATACGGGTCAGCAGTTTGTCGATCAGCTGCTGCTTAGCGTCGGCCATCTCGCCGTCACGCTGAATCAGGCACGCTTTGGAGCGGTAGATCACCTCCACTTCGCGTAGACCGTTCGCTTCCAGCGTTGCGCCGGTAGAGACCAGGTCACAGATGGCATCCGCGAGACCCGCACGCGGCGCCACTTCAACAGAACCGTTCAGCAGACAGGATTTAAACTGCACGCCTTTCTGATCCAGATAGCGCTTTAACAGGTGAGGGTAGGAGGTGGCGATACGTTTGCCGTTCAGCGCGGCCGGGCCGTCCCACGCTTCATCAACCGGCGTTGCCAGCGACAGGCGGCAGCCGCCGAAGTCCAGACGACGCAGGGTGAAGTAACGCGGGTCTTCGCCCTGCGCGCGGCGGGTCAGCAGCTCTTCTTCCAGTACATTTTCGCCGATGATGCCGAGGTCAACTACGCCATCCATGACCAGGCCGGGAATATCGTCATCACGCACGCGCAGAATGTCGATGGGCATGTTTTCAGCCAGAGCAATCAGGCGCTGGGTGTGCAGGTTAATTTTAATCCCGCAGCGGGCCAGCAGTTCGCGTGAATCGTCACTCAAACGGCCTGATTTTTGAATAGCTATGCGTAAACGTGAGTTATCTAACATTCTTTATTCCTCGTTAACCTGTTTTAACCTGTCTGAATTCGGTCCAAAAAAAAGCCCCCGGAAGAAGATCTTCCGGGGGCTTTTTCATGCGTTCATGCACCACTGGAAGATCCAAACGTCTTCCAGCACACATCGCCTGAAAGACTAGTCAGGATGATGGTGATGATGGTGGTGTTTAAATTGAACGCGTGTCATATAAATTCTCGATGAATGCTTATTCATTTGATGTCTTTTAACCTAAACCAGTTGTGCGACATATTGCAAGGGCTTTTTTTGATCATTAATTCATTTCATATTGATGCTATGAATTGTGTGTTCTGCCGGGCTGGCGTAGCCTTATGAAAGACGAGTAAGAGTCAGGAGAATTCGCATGAAAAAGGTTGCGATTGTCGGTTTAGGATGGCTGGGAATGCCGCTGGCGATGTCATTAGCCGCGAAAGGCTGGCAGGTGACCGGGAGTAAGACCACCCGAGATGGGGTCGAAGCGGCGCGCATGTGCGGTATTGATGGCGTTGAACTGCGTCTGGAGCCGGAACTGGTGTGTGATGCGGACGATCTGGACACCCTGATGAACGTCGATGCGCTGGTGATTACGCTACCCGCGCGGCGCAGCGGCCCGGGCGAATCATTTTACCTGCAGGCGATGCAGGAGATTGTCGACAGCGCGCTGGCGCATCATGTTCCGCGCATTATTTTTACCAGTTCGACGTCGGTGTATGGTGAGGTTGAGGGCGTGGTAAAAGAGACTTCCGAGCGCCGTCCCGTTACGGCGAGCGGTCAGGTTCTGAAAGAGCTGGAAGACTGGCTGCATCATCTTCCCGGCACTCAGGTTGATATCGTACGTCTGGCGGGGCTGGTAGGCCCCGGTCGTCATCCGGGACGCTTTTTTGCCGGGAAGTCGGCGCCAGATGGCCAACATGTTGTCAATCTTGTGCATCTTGATGATGTGGTTGGCGCGATTGAGCTACTCTTACAGGCTCCGAAAGGCGGACACATCTATAATATATGTGCACCGTCTCATCCGGCGCGCAGCACGTTTTACCCGCTGATGGCACGTCAGCTGGGCCTGGCTCCGCCGGTCTTTGGTGAGGCAAAGGATGGCAGTAAAGGCAAAATTGTTGATGGCAATCGCATTTGTCATGAGCTGGGGTTTGAGTATCAGTATCCCGATCCGCTGGTGATGCCCATGGAATAAATCCCGCAGCGGAGACCGTCGCACACCGAAAGGGGGCGAGCATGAAACCGCTGCTGGATGTTCTTATTATTCTGGATGCACTGGAAAAAGAGGGAAGCTTTGCCGCTGCGTCGGCAAAGCTCTACAAAACCCCTTCGGCCCTGAGCTATACCGTCCAAAAACTGGAAAGCGACCTCAATATCCAGATCCTCGATCGCTCCGGGCATCGCGCCCGTTTTACCCGCACCGGACAGATGCTGCTGGAAAAAGGCCGTGAAGTCCTCCATACCGTTCGTGAACTCGAAAAACAGGCCGTCAAACTTCACCAGGGATGGGAAAACGAGCTGGTGATTGGCGTGGATGACACTTTCCCGTTTTCTCTCCTGACGCCGCTGATTGAGGCCTTCTATCAACACCACAGCGTGACGCGGCTGATCTTTATCAACGGCGTGCTGGGGGGCTCCTGGGATGCCCTAACCCAGGGCAGGGCGGATATTTTTGTCGGTGCACTCCACGAGCCTCCCCAGTTGAGTGAGTTTGGCTTTGCGCGTCTGGGCGTGCTGGAGCAGGTGTTCGCCGTAGCGCCCCATCATCCGCTGGCTCAGGAAGCTGAGCCGCTTAACCGCCGCGTGATTAAAGGCTACCGCGCCATCGTGGTCGGGGACAGCTCTCGCCCGGAATGTGCGGTTTCCTCGCAGCTGCTTGACGAGCAGGAGGCCATCACCGTTTTCGACTTTAAAACCAAGCTGGAGCTGCAAATCAGCGGTCTGGGCTGCGGCTATTTACCCCGCTATCTGGCACAGCGGTACATTGACAGCGGTGCGCTTGTTGAAAAACAGGTACTTGCTCAAAACAGCCATGAATCGGTATGGGTGGGCTGGAATGAACAGACCGCCGGGCTCGCCAGCGCCTGGTGGCGGGACGAAATTTTAGCAAATAGTGCTATCGCTGCTGTATATGCTCAGGGCAGTGCCGAGAAATCAGCCAGTTAGAAAAAAGAAAATTACCCGCTGCGTTGCAAAGTATTGCCTTTTGTATCCGATGTGGGGCAAAATGCGGCCGCTGCAACCAAATGAATAATCGACGATATAAAAGGCGTCGGTTATTTTTTTTTGCATGTACGAAACGAAACTAAAAACCAAGAGGCCGGGCTTCGTACCGGATAGATATTTACTAAAATCCGACAGTTGTTGTCGCTGAGGAAGAAAGAAATGGGGCAATTTTTCGCTTACGTGGCGGTTATCACCGTAAAGGAGATTAACTATGTCGCATAACGCAACTCCAAACACCTCTCGCGTGGAATTACGTAAAACGCTTACGTTGATTCCGGTTGTTATGATGGGCCTGGCCTATATGCAACCGATGACGCTGTTCGATACATTCGGTATCGTATCAGGCCTCACCGACGGTCATGTGCCGACGGCTTACGGCTTCGCGCTGATTGCGATCCTCTTTACCGCGCTGAGCTACGGTAAACTGGTGCGTCGCTATCCGTCT
The DNA here is from genome assembly GCF_001742765.1 of Enterobacter sp. ku-bf2. Taxonomy (NCBI): domain Bacteria; kingdom Pseudomonadati; phylum Pseudomonadota; class Gammaproteobacteria; order Enterobacterales; family Enterobacteriaceae; genus Enterobacter; species Enterobacter sp. ku-bf2. The sequence goes on along the minus strand of NZ_MDVW01000024.1, from coordinate 26,610 downwards.
GCGGGTTCCGCCTACACCTATGCCCAGAAATCCATCAGCCCGACGGTTGGCTTTATGGTGGGCTGGTCTTCGTTGCTCGATTACCTGTTCGCGCCGATGATCAACATTCTGCTGGCAAAAATCTATTTTGAAGCGCTGGTGCCATCGATTCCCTCGTGGATGTTCGTCGTGGCGCTGGTGGCCTTTATGACGGCCTTTAATCTGCGCAGCATCAAGTCCGTTGCCAACTTTAACTCTGTTATCGTTGTGCTTCAGGTTGTGCTGATTGCGGTTATTCTTGGCATGGTTATTTACGGCGTATTCCACGGCGAAGGCGCGGGCACCCTGGCGAGCAGCAAACCGTTCTGGTCTGGTGATGCGCATGTGATCCCGATGATTACCGGGGCAACCATTCTGTGCTTCTCCTTTACCGGTTTTGACGGGATCAGCAACCTGTCTGAAGAAACGAAAGATGCAGAGCGCGTGATTCCTCGTGCCATCTTCCTGACGGCGCTGATTGGCGGTCTGATCTTTATTTTCTCAACCTATTTCCTGCAGCTGTATTTCCCGGATATCTCTCGCTTCAAGGATCCGGATGCGTCTCAGCCGGAAATCATGCTGTATGTGGCGGGTAAAGCGTTCCAGGTCGGCGCGCTGATCTTCTCCACCATAACCGTACTGGCGTCCGGTATGGCCGCGCATGCAGGCGTTGCGCGTCTGATGTACGTAATGGGCCGCGATGGCGTATTCCCGAAAAGCTTCTTCGGCTACGTGCATCCAACCTGGCGTACCCCGGCGATGAACATTATCCTGGTCGGTGCGATCGCGCTTCTGGCGATTAACTTTGACCTGGTGATGGCAACGGCGCTGATTAACTTCGGTGCGCTGGTGGCGTTCACCTTTGTTAACCTGTCGGTTATCTCTCAGTTCTGGATCCGTGAAAAGCGTAACAAGACGCTGAAAGATCACTTCCAGTATCTGTTCCTGCCGATGTGTGGTGCCCTGACCGTGGGCGCGCTGTGGGTTAACCTGGAAGAGAGCTCGATGGTGCTTGGCCTGATTTGGGCGGGTATCGGCCTGGTTTACCTGGCCTGCGTCACGAAGAGCTTCCGTAACCCGGTTCCTCAGTACGAAGACGTCGCGTAAGACTGTGTCGGGTGGCGGCTACGCCTTACCCGACCTACATACCCCGTAGGCCCGCGTAAGCGCAGCGCCACCGGGCAAAAAAAAAGCCGGAGACATCGCCTCCGGCTTTTTTATACCCATCGATCAAACTATCTCTTGCGCGTACTGGTACAGGGATTTCAGCAGCGCCTGTTTCTCAGCATTCCCTTCATATTGGCCATAAAGCATTTCCAGCTCCTGGGCGTAATTGTGCAGATACTCTGGCGTAAACACGTTGCGACGGTGCTGCAGCCAGCGTTCCTGCTCTGCTTCATCCAGGGTTCCCGGGTAATTACGCGCGCGGTAATTAAACATCAGCTTTTCGATGCGCTTATCAGCGAAGGTGATATCCAGCGCCGGTAAGTTACGCGGCTCGGTTTGCAGAACGATATTCATGGCCGCGCGATCGGCATCACTGAAGAAACCGTTATAGAGCTGGGCGTCCACGTTTTCAGACGGCACGAACGGCTCGGCTTCGGCAAAGATGGCGACCACTTTCTCGCGCACCTGCGGATTTTCACGCAGCACTTTGAGATTATCGAGGCAGTGCTGGCGGTTTATGCCCAGCCTGTCAGCATCTTCCGGGCGCAGCGTATTCGCCTGCGCCAGGACCGGACATTTATTGATATGCACCAGTTTGACCGGCACCGCAGGCAGATCGCCGAGTTCATTCTTCGGCGTGTACAGCCGTTCACGCAGGGTATCGCTGTCGAGCTCCAGCAGCGGTGAAATATCGCCCGCCAAATCCACCATGATGACCGCATTACGGTTGTCCGGATGCCACGCCAGCGGCGCAACCCAGCTGGTATTGCCGCGCCATGCGCCAAACATGCCGGAAATATGCACCAGGGGTTTCATCTGCGGTACGTCGATAAGGGTCATAAGCTTCTGCTTGCTGCGATGGCTGAGCAGATACTCGAACAGTCGTGGCTGCGCGCTTTTCACCAGCTTCGCCATGGCAATGGTGGCATAGACGTCCGCCATCGCGTCGTGGGCATTGCTGTGCTCAATGCCGTTGGCGCGCGTCAGGTGTTCCAGCCGGAAGCTGGTCAGCCCTTCCTCATTTTCTGGCCAGTGAATGCCCTCAGGACGCAGGGCGTAGCAGGCGCGCATGATGTCGAGCAAATCCCAGCGAGAATTGCGGTTCTGCCAGCTCCAGGCATAGGGATCGTAGAAGTTACGATAGAAGATGTTGCGCGTCACTTCGTCATCGAAGCGGATGTTGTTATAACCGACCACGCAGGTGTTGGGGACGGTAAATAAGTCGTGGATGCGTCGGGCGAATTCTGCCTCGTTAACGCCTTTTTCCCGCGCTTCCTGAGGGGTGATCCCGGTGACCATGACCGCGCCGGGCTGCGGCAGATAGTCATCCGCAGGCTTGCAGTAAAAGACCTCGGGCTCGCCAATGATGTTGAATTCGTCGTCGGTACGGATGGCGGCAAACTGCGCCGGTCGGTCCAGCGCCGGGTGCGTGCCAAAGGTTTCGTAATCGTGGAACAAAAAAGTCGGGCGAGCGGCAGAGTCAGACACCAGTAATACCATCCTGTTAAAAAATGACGTCACTATGGTAAACGATCGTGCGGGTCAGACCGAATAAAAAGCGCCGCCGCGTCGCAAATTTGCGCGCCAGCTTCAGAGAAAAATCTGCGTTCTGTCACATTTTTTTGCAATTAAGCCAGGTAACGACATCAGAACTCCCGTAAAAAGGTCATCGATTTTTAATGACCTGAGGATATACCGTTGAAACGCCGTCTGTTTATTGCTGTTTCTTTACTCGCTTCGAGTGTCTCATCTGCTTTTGCGGCCGAACCACTGGATTTTTCGCCGCAGCCTCCGGCCATTCAGGCGGGCTCCTGGGTGCTGATGGATTACACGACTGGTCAGATTTTAACGGCGGGCAACGAACATCAACAACGTAATCCGGCGAGCCTGACCAAGCTGATGACGGGCTATGTGGTGGATCGGGCCATTGATAGCCACCGCATTACCCCGGATGACATCGTCACCGTAGGACGTGATGCCTGGGCAAAAGGGAACCCGGTGTTTGACGGTTCATCGCTGATGTTCCTGAAAGAGGGCGATCGCGTCTCCGTGCGCGATCTGAGCCGCGGCCTGATTGTCGATTCCGGCAACGACGCCTGCGTGGCGCTGGCCGATCACGTGGCGGGCGGGCAGCCGCAGTTTGTGAAGATGATGAACGACTACGTGCAGAAGCTGAACCTGCGCGATACGCATTTTGAAACCGTCCACGGGCTGGACGCGCCGGGCCAGCACAGCTCGGCGTATGACCTGGCCGTTCTCTCCCGGGCCATCATCCACGGCGAGCCTGAGTTTTATCATATGTACAGCGAAAAAAGCCTGACCTGGAACGGAATCACCCAGCAAAACCGTAACGGCCTGCTCTGGGATAAGACCATGAACGTGGACGGGTTGAAAACGGGGCATACCTCAGGGGCCGGTTTTAACCTGATTGCGTCTGCCGTAGACGGCCAGCGCCGGTTAATCGCGGTGGTGATGGGGGCGGATAGCCCGAAAGGGCGTGAGGACCAGGCCCGGAAACTGCTGCACTGGGGGCAGCAGAATTTCGATACGGTGCAGATCCTGCATAGCGGTAAAAAAGTGGGGACAGAGCGCATCTGGTACGGCGATAAGGAGCAGGTGAAACTGGGCACCGATCAGGACTTCTGGCTGGCCTTGCCGAAAGCGGAGGTTCCCAACATCAAAGCCAAGTACGTTCTGGATAAAAAAGAGCTGGAAGCGCCGATTGCTGCGCATCAGCGGGTTGGGGAGATTCAGCTCTATGACCGCGACAAGGTGGTAGCCCACTGGCCGCTGGTCACGCTGGAGGCCGTTGATAAAGGCGGCCTGTTCTCTCGTCTGAGCGATTATCTGCATCACACGCTTTAAATGCTGCTGAGCAGACTGGCAGGGTTGCGAGTCTGCTCACATAATAAACACTCCTCGTTTGCTGATAATCATAATCCCGTTTTATAGTGTATAAATATACAGTGATGAGCGGAGGCAGTATGGACTACAGCATTACGCAGCAACAGAAACGTAAGATTGCCGGTTTTCATTTGGTCGGCCCGTGGGAACACACGGTAAAACAGGGCTTTGAACAGCTGGTCATGTGGGTCGACGGGCGTCACATTGAGCCGCTGGAGTGGGTGGCAGTCTATTACGATAACCCGGATGAAGTCCCGGCAGAAAAACTGCGCTGTGATACGGCCGTGACGGTACCGGATGATTTCGTCATCCCGGAAAACAGCGAAGGCGTCATGATGACGGAAATCGCGGCCGGGGATTATGCCGTGGCGACGGCGCGCGTGGAAAACTACGACTTCGCCACGCCGTGGTATCAGTTCTTCAATTCCCTGCTGCAGGACAATAAGTACCAGATGGCGCTCAAACCCTGCTTCGAGCGCTATCTCAATGACGGCAATGCGGACGGCTACTGGGATATCGAAATGTATATCGCCGTCGAGCACAAAACGGTTTAAGCCTGCTAAGTGAAGGGTTTTTCAGCCGGGAGCGATCCACCCGGCTGAAAACACAGTACAATTGTGCTTTGCCGTGTAGCTGGAGAGCGGGTGTGCGTCCCGACAAATCATTAACCCCTTTTGAAATTCGGTTGTACAAACACTACCGCGTGGTGCACGGGTGTCGCATCGCGCTGGCGTTCGTGTTGACGTTTGTCCTGGTGCGTTTGCTGGAGGTTCCGGAAGGAACGTGGCCGCTGATCACGCTGGTGGTGGTGATGGGGCCCATCTCGTTTTGGGGCAACGTTGTCCCGCGCGCTCTGGAGCGTATTGGCGGGACCGTGTTAGGTTCGGCCCTGGGGCTTATTGCCCTGAAGCTGGAGCTGATCTCGTTCCCGGTCATGCTGGCATGGTGCGGTGCCGCCATGTTCCTGTGCGGCTGGCTGGCGTTGGGTAAAAAGCCTTATCAGGCGCTGCTGATCGGTATTACTCTCGCGGTGGTGGTCGGTGCACCCGCCGGGGATATGACCACGGCGCTGTGGCGAAGCGGGGATGTCATCCTGGGTTCACTGCTGGCGATGCTCTTCACCGGTATCTGGCCGCAGCGCGCTTTTCTGCACTGGCGTATTCAGATGGCCAGCTACGTCACTGCGTTTAACCGCGTCTATCAGGCCGGTTTTTCCCCGAATCTGGTTGAGCGCCCGCGCCTGGAAAAGCACCTGCAAACCATCCTTAACGACGTGGTCAAAATGCGCGGCTTGATCACGCCAGCCAGCAAAGAAACGCATATTCAGAAATCAATTTTCGAAGCTATTCAGACGGTGAGCCGCAATCTGGTCTGCATGCTTGAACTGCAAATCAACGCACACTGGGCCACGCGACCCAGCCATCTGTTGATGCTTAACGCGCAGACTCTCAAAGAGACCCAGCAGATGACGCAGCAAACGCTGTTGACCATCGCCCATGCGCTCTATGAAGGGAACCCGCAGCCGATACTGGCCAACAGCGAGCGACTGAACGAGATCGTCGCGGAACTGAAGCAGTTAATCAATGAGCGCCAGAGCGATAACGTGGCGGAAACACCTATTCATGGCTACGTCTGGCTGAGCATGGAACTGGCGCGGCAGCTTGAGCTGTTATCGCACCTGATTTGCCGGGCGCTGCGCAAATAAAAGGCGTATGTGACGCCTGCTGCTTCGATTCAGCAGCAATTGGGGTTATGATAGCTTTAAACGATATACTCATTGTCATTCGCGGCCGCTGTCAGTAAGGTTATTGTTACAACGGTTGCTTTAACGAATCCGAATCTCACATTATCAGGGGTGTAAAAATGGAAACTACCAAGCCTTCGTTCCAGGATGTTCTGGAATTCGTCCGCCTGTTCCGCCGCAAAAACAAACTGCAGCGTGAAATCCAGGACGTTGAGAAGAAGATCCGTGACAACCAGAAACGTGTTCTGCTGCTCGACAACCTGAGCGACTACATCAAGCCAGGCATGAGCGTTGAAGCTATTCAGGGCATCATCGCCAGCATGAAGAGCGACTATGAAGACCGTGTTGATGACTACATCATCAAAAATGCTGAGCTGTCCAAAGAGCGTCGTGACATCTCTAAAAAGCTGAAAGTGATGGGCGAAATCAAAAACGGCGAAGCAAAAAGCGAGTAATCGCAGCGAATAGTGAAAAAGGCTCTCTGGTGACAGAGAGCCTTTTTTTATGGTTCAGAACGCGGCTGTAGCTGGTAAATCCAGGCTTGAACCTGCTTGCCTTCAGAGGTGGTCACCGTGACCTCAACCCGATCGTAGCCGTCTTCAAACTCATCCAGCATTGACCAGTGTGTGGCAAGGCGATCAGAGATAAACAGATAGCCTTCGACGCGGGGGCCATCGGGGTGGAGCACGATCCCCGGGAAGTCCGCCGCAGCGCCCCAGCCGCGTTCGTAGAACGTACCGGAGACGAAACCGGCCAGCCATTCGCCGCCAATGTTTTCAAGAATATGCGCATTTGAGTGGCCCGGGCGCAGCGTGCCGTAGACAAACAGAGCGTTCATTTTCCCTCATCCGCAAAGCAAAAAGCCTGCTTTAAAAGCAGGCTTTTTAAATTTGGCTCCTCTGACTGGACTCGAACCAGTGACATACGGATTAACAGTCCGCCGTTCTACCGACTGAACTACAGAGGAATCGTTGTGGAGGCTTATCTTAGCGGCGAAAAAAGTTTTGTCAAACCTGATCTTAGGGAAAATCGACTGATTGCTGATTCTGTCGTCAGTTTGTTGTAAATCCACACATCTTTTTCCGGAAAATACTTTGCAGGATGAGCATTTCTCCCCCATTATTTGAAATGGAGTTTCAACTTTTCTCGCTAAGGTCCATTTTGAACGTCACTGCCTCCTTACGCCAGGCGATCGCGCGCACGCCATGGTATGCAAAACGTAAAAGCTATCGGGTTCTCTTCTGGCGTGAAATCACCCCTCTTGCCGTGCCTATCTTCCTGGAAAATACCTGCGTTCTGCTGATGGGGGTGCTGAGCACCTTCCTGGTGAGCTGGCTGGGAAAAGAGGCGATGGCGGGGGTAGGTCTGGCGGACAGCTTTAACATGGTGGTGATCTCGTTCTTTGCCGCCATTGACCTCGGGACGACGGTGGTGGTGGCCTTTAGCCTCGGCAAGCTGGATCCCAAACGTGCGCGCGAGGCGGCACGCCAGTCGCTGATGATCATGACTGTCTTTTCGGCCGTTCTGGCGGCGGTGATCCACTATTTCGGCAAAGAGATCATCGATTTTGTCGCCGGGGAGGCCACGAACGAGGTTAAAGACCTGGCGCTGACCTATCTGGAGATGACCGTCATCAGCTATCCGGCGGCGGCCATCGCCCTGATTGGCAGCGGCGCGCTGCGCGGGGCAGGGAACACTAAAATTCCGCTGCTGATCAACGGCGGAATGAATATCCTGAATATTATCATCAGCAGCGTGCTGATCTACGGCGTGTTCTCGTGGGACGGGCTGGGCTTCGTCGGTGCAGGACTGGGGCTAACCATTTCACGCTATATCGGTGCGGCGGCGATTATCGGCGTGCTGATGGCGGGGATCACCCCCTCGCTGCGCCTCACGCTGAAGAGCTATTTCCGCCCCTTTAATTTCGCCATTATCTGGGAAGTGATGGGGATCGGCATTCCCGCAAGCATTGAATCGGTGCTGTTTAACGGCGGGAAATTGCTGACGCAGATGTTTGTCGCCGGGATGGGCACCGACGTGATCGCCGGTAACTTCATCGCCTTCTCCATTGCCTCGCTGATTAACCTGCCGGGTAACGCGCTGGGCTCTGCATCGACCATTATTACCGGGAAACGGCTCGGGAAAGGGCAGATCGGCCAGGCGGAGCGACAGCTGCGCCACGTTTTCTGGCTGTCGACCATTGGACTGACCGTGATTGCCTGGGGAACCGCACCGTTTGCCGGGCTGATGGCCTCGTTCTATACCCATGAAGACGACGTTAAAGAGGTTGTAAAAGTCCTCATCTGGCTCAATGCGGCCTTTATGCCTATCTGGGCGGCCTCATGGGTACTGCCTGCCGGGCTGAAGGGGGCACGCGACGCCCGCTTTGCGATGTGGGTGTCGATGCTTGGCATGTGGGGATGTCGCGTCGTGGCGGGGTATACGCTTGGGGTAATGCTCGGATGGGGTGTGATCGGCGTCTGGCTGGGGATGTTCCTGGACTGGGCCGTGCGGGGCGGGCTGTTCTACTGGCGTATGGTCAGCGGGCGCTGGCTGTGGAAATATCCGCGACAAAATGCCTGACAATTGTGCGAAGTGGAGAATAAATCGTCAAACGATCGGAAATATGCATTCTGCCTTTGACATCCCGGGAGCGCATCGATAATATGCGCCCCGTTCACACGATTCCTCTGTAGTTCAGTCGGTAGAACGGCGGACTGTTAATCCGTATGTCACTGGTTCGAGTCCAGTCAGAGGAGCCAAATTTGAAAAGCCTGCTTTTAAAGCAGGCTTTTTGCTTTTCTGCGTCGGGTTGAATTGTCGGGTGGCGGCTTCGCCTTACCCGACCTACAAAAATCTCGAATCGTAGGCCGGGTAAGGCGAAGCCGCCACCCGGCAAAAGCCGCACTATCCGTTCACACGAACCGGCGCCGTCGCCTCTACCAGCCACGGACGCGCATCGCTGTTTACCAGCGGTGACAGCGCCTCGCGTACCTGCTGGTGATACGCATCCAGCCACTGCTTTTCCTGCTCGCTCAGCAAATGCAGCTCAACCTGGCTTAAGTCGATCGGGATCAGCGTCAGCGAGGCAAACCTGCAGAACCCCGGACGGCTCTCCACAATCTCCACCTGGTTTTCAATACGAATACCGTGGCTATCGCCCAGATAGTATCCCGGTTCAATCGTCATGATATTGCCCGCCACCAGCGGCCACGGGTTGACCTTTTTGGCAATGCGATGCGGGTTCTCATGGATAAGAAGCTGATGACCCACGCCATGCCCCGTGCCGTGATCGTAATCCAGTCCCATCTCCCACAGCGGACGACGCGCAAAAGCATCCAGCTGATGTCCCTGAGTCCCGGAAGGGAACTGCAGGGTAATCAGCGACAGGAAGCCTCTCAGCACGGCGGTGTAGTGCAGGCGCTGCTGCGGATCGACCTTACCCCATGCCAGCGTGCGCGTGGCGTCGGTGGTGCCATTCACGTACTGACCGCCGGAATCGTTAAGGTAAAAATGGTCATGACCGATGGGCTTGTTGCTGGCCTCGCTCGAATGATAGTGGCACATCGCCGCATTGCTCGAAGAGGCGGAGATGGTCGCAAAACTCTGCTCGATGAACCCGGGCTGCTGTTGACGGAACGCCAGCTGCTGCGCCTGGACTTCCAGCTCTGTTAGCGGATTCCCTGCCGCCTCGCGCAGCGGCACTTCACGGCTCAGCCAGGCGAGGAAGTTGACCCAGGCGGCGCCGTCCTGGTGATGACACGCGCGATAACCGGCCAGCTCAACCGGGTTTTTGGTGGCTTTCATCAGGGTGATGGGGTCGGTCCGCCAGACAATCTCTCCCCGGGGTTCGATGGCAAAGTGCAGGGCGACCGGCGCGGAATCGGCATCAACCATCACCCGTTTTCCTGCAGCAATTTGCTGGCAGCGTTCGACAAAGGCGTCCTGCGGCGCAATGGTAAACGCATTGCGCACGTCTTCCGGCAGGGCGCCGAGCTTGCTGTCGTTAACAAACCACTCAACGTGGCCGTCACGGCCCAGAAGAGCAAAAGAGAGCGGTACCGGGCTGTAAGGGATATCCGCGCCACGGACGTTTAACAGCCAGGCGATATTATCCGGCAGGGTAACGGCGAGATAATCGGCATTGCTTGCAGCCAGCACGGCGGCGACGCGCTGACGTTTATCAGCACTGCTTTCACCGCTGTATTCAACCGGCATTTCCCGGATAAGCCCCGCCGGTGCGGCAGGGCGGTCAGTCCATAGGGTGTCGAACGGCGAGGCTTTCAGCGGGACCAGCTCGCAAGGCGTGGCAGACAGTTGCTCAAACTCTGAATGGGTCATCAGCATTTGGTCAAAACCGATGCGCGTCCCGGCCTCAGCGTTTTCCGTCAGCCAGTCTGCCAGCGGCTCGTTGTGCAGATGGTGGATCTCTACCTCATCCGTATTGACCTGAACGCGAGCCTGAACCTGATAGCGCCCGTCAACGAACAGCAGCGCTTTATCCTTCAGTACAAGCGCGACGCCAGCAGAGCCGTCAAAGCCCGTCAGCCAGGCCAGCTTTTCGTCACAGGGCGCGCAGTATTCGCTCTGCCATGCATCCGCACGCGGGACGATCATCCCGTCGAGATGGCTGGCCTCAAGCCAGTGGCGCAGGGCAGAGAGCGGAGATGTGCTGGACATGGTTATTCCTTATCGTTATTAGCGGAACGGCGGCTCGTTGAAGGTGCGCAGCTTGCGGGAATGGAGCCGGTCACCTTCTGCCCGCAGCAGGTCAATGGCGCGAATGCCAATTTGCAGATGTTCGGATATCGCCCCTTCATAGAAACGGTTGGCCTGGCCGGGCAGCTTAATTTCGCCGTGCAGCGGCTTATCGGAGACGCACAGCAGCGTGCCGTACGGGACGCGGAAGCGATACCCCTGCGCGGCGATGGTGGCGCTCTCCATATCAATGGCCACCGCGCGGCTCAGGTTGAACCGCAGCGCGGAGGCGGAGTAACGCAGCTCCCAGTTGCGGTCATCCGTCGTGACGACCGTACCGGTGCGCAGGCGCTGCTTAACTTCTTCACCCGGCATGCCGCTGACCTCTTTGGTGGCGTCATACAGCGCACGCTGCACTTCGGCGATGCTCGGGATTGGGATATCCGGCGGCAGCACCGCATCCAGCACGTGGTCATCACGCAGATAGGCGTGGGCGAGCACGTAGTCGCCAATCAGCTGGCTTTCGCGCAGGCCGCCGCAGTGGCCGATCATCAGCCACACGTCCGGACGCAGCACCGCCAGATGGTCGCAGATGGTCTTGGCATTTGACGGGCCCACGCCGATGTTAATCAGCGTAATGCCCTGACCGTCGGCGGTGATCAGGTGCCAGGCGGGCATCTGATGTTTTTTCCAGGCCAGGTCGGAAATGGCTTGCTCTGGCGCTTCGGTCTCCGCAGTGATCCAGATCCCTCCCGCACAGGAGAGCGCGATATACGGGCTTTCCGGGTCGAGGATTTGGCTGCAGCCCCAACGGACAAACTCGTCAACGTAGCGGGTGTAGTTGGTAAAGAGGACGAACGGCTGGAAATGTTCGACGGGCGTGCCGGTGTAGTGGCGCAGACGCGCCAGGGAGAAATCGACCCGGCGGGCATCAAAGTGCGACAGGGGAGAAAATTCTGCCGGGTGATAGATCCCATCGGCCGTCTCATCGCCAATCTGCGACAGTTCCGTCGTCGGGAAGTGGCGGGTCAGCCCCGCGCTCATCGAACGGTCGAGGGTTAACGCCGAACCGTCAATCACATAGGGGTATGGAATTTCATGCTGCGAGGGCTCAACGTGAATGTGAGCGCCGTAATCCTGATACAGCAGCGTAAGTTGTTCTTCGAGGTACGGGCGGAACAGGGCCGGGCGGGTGACGGTGGTGCTGTAGCAGCCGGAGTGGGTAAAACGGGCGTAGGCACGGGTTTTCGGTGTTGTGCTGGCGCTGCCGTCCCAGGTCACAGAGAGCGATGGATAAACAAAAAGGCCCGCGGTTCTGGCCTTTTCGTCGGGAAGTTTCCCCGTTTCAATATATTCGCTGATGGCGCTGCGCAGCGCGTTGACGGACTGTTCATACAGCGCGTCGAGTTTTTCCAGCGCCTGAGCCGGGGTCAGGCTGGAGCCCTTATTATTCATCTCTGTCTCCTTGTTCCACAGGTGTGCGACTCTACCCGATAGTATGTCACACGCCTGTGAAACAAAAGTGAGATCAGCGGTGGCTCGTCTCTTTCATCAATAGCGCCGTTGCCGCCGACAGCAGGCAACCGGCCAGCAGATAAACCGCCACGCTGTGCCAGTTACCGCCGGAGAAGGTCACCAGCGCGGCGGCAATAAACGGCGTAAACCCGCCGCCGACCACGCTTGCGACCTGGTAGCCCACGCCCGCGCCGCTGTAGCGGTAGCTGGCGCCGAACAGTTCGGTAAACATCGGTTGCTGCACGCAGACCACCATATCGTGAGCGATGTTCGCGAGCATGATAGCAAAGAAGACAATCCAGAAGATCGACTGCGCCTCCAGCGCCATAAAGAATGGCCAGGCGCTGAGGCTCCCAATCAGCGCGCCGGTGATGTAGACGCGACGGCGGCCAAACCGGTCCGCCAGCCAGGCGAAGCAGGGTATCGTCAGACAGCTGATCCCGCCGACCAGCAGGCCGATATTCAGGAACAATTCACGGGGCAGGCCCAGATTCTGCGTCGAGTAGTTCAGCGCAAAGGCGGTGACGATATACATCGTCAGTAGCTCGCACAGGCGCAGGGCGATAATTTTCAGAAAAGCGCCAGGGTGCCGAATCAGGGCTTCCATCACCGGCAGCCGCTTTTTGACGGCCGGTTTTTCCTGCTGCTGTTCGAATTCAGCGGACTCCTCCATGCCGTTACGGATCCACAGTGCGGCAATCACCAGCACGATGCTGAAGATGAACGGAATGCGCCAGCCCCAGCTCAGGAACTGCTCGTCGGTGGTGAGCTGGCTGATTAACGACACCAGCCCTGTAGAAAGCAACAGCCCTACGCCGTACCCGACCTGCACGCCGCTGCTGTAAAACGCTTTCTTATTTTTTGGCGCGCTCTCAACGGATAGCAGCGCCGCGCCGCCCCATTCGCCGCCCACGGCGAAGCCCTGAATGGCGCGTAATGTCACCAGCAATACCGGGGCCCACCAGCCAATGGCGGAAAACGACGGGAGAATGCCAATCAGCGCGGTGGCGATCCCCATCATCCAGACGGTGAGCATCAGCATGCGCTTGCGGCCCAGGCGGTCGCCGAAGTGGCCGAAGATCACCCCGCCCAGCGGGCGAAACAGAAAGCCGACGCCGAAGGTGGCAAACGCGGCGAGCGTACCCATCGCAGGGCTGATCTGGGGGAAGAATTCACGGTTAAACACCAGCGCGGCGGTAATGCCGTAAAGCAGAAAATCATACCAGTCGACGACGGCACCCGCGAAGCTGCCGAGTGCGGCGCGGCGGGCACGATTGAGCGAAGGTGTCTCCGCGTTGGGACGATCGGAGATGAGGGTGGAGTCCATAGTTGTCCTGTCCGTACTGATTTTTTAATTATTGGTATAAGAAAAGGTCACTCACATTGCGCCCGTCATATAAACGGAACCTATGAGACTACCGCGACAAAACGCCTGAGAAAACGTTTTTATCTTTCCGGAAGGTGCTGAATAAATAAATTTCATCCACACCTGCGGCGAGATAATTGCCTCTTCTGGCTTCGTTAAGTGCTGAATGGTTTACAGTAATAGTGACCGCCGCGTGAGTTAAGCTGAGGGAATAACGATGCAACGCACCTTTTCGGCATTCTGGATGATTCTGTTTTTATTCGTCGCACCGCTTCAGGCGGAGCCCAACGTCTATGGCGAGCAACGCATCAGCGGCTGGTGGAATGCGTTGACGGAAGACATTTCGCAAACCTGGGCGCAGCCTCAGCGTTACGATCTGTACCTGCCGTTTCTGAGCTGGCACGCTCGCTTTATGTACGACAAAGAAAAAACCGACAAGTACAACGAAATGCCGTGGGGAGGCGGGCTGGGCGTTTCCCGCTATAACGAAGAGGGTAACTGGAGCGCGCTTTTCGCGATGATGTTCAAGGACTCGCACAACGAATGGCAGCCCGCGATGGGCTATGGCTGGGAGAAGGGCTGGTATCTGGATAATGCCAGAGATTTCCGCCTTGGGCTCGGTGCCGCCGCAGGCATCACGGCGCGAGATGATTTTGCGAACTATGTCCCGCTACCGTTCATCTTCCCGCTTTTTTCGGCCAGCTATCAGCGCGTTACCGTCCAGTTCACCTATATTCCCGGGACTTATAACAACGGCAACGTGCTCTTTGCCTGGCTGCGCTTAGGCTTTTAAAGGGTGATCACCTTTTTTGCCACGGCGTTAGACAATACCAGCATGGAGAAGAGAACAGAGGTGACGAACGTAAGTACAATCAACGCCAGCTTCATGCCGAGTGACGTCACCGGTATCAGCGCCGTCAGCAGATGAAACACCGAGTAGTGCACAATATATACGCCAGTCATCGTTTTGCTGATGGCGGCCAGTATGGACTCCTTAAACTCAGCATTGCGGCGAAAGCGCACGCCGTTCGCCGCAATCACCAGGGCAATAATCAGGATGTAGATCTGCGAGCCGGTGAGGATAAAGGCGTTTCTGTCGGCCTTAAACAGGGCAAAAAAGAAGTGGCGCTCGTAAAACCAGGTGAAGAGATAGATAAACGGAATGGCGATAACCGCCGCCCGGACTACATTTTTGCGGCTTATCCACTCGGCGATTTTAGGATCGCAGAAGAGTTGCCCCGTCAGATAAAACAGCAGCCACGTCCAAAGCCGATACTGCGGTGAAAGAGAAAGGACGTGCGTTTCAGGATAAAGCGCCGATAACAGATCGTATCCGTAGGAAAAGAACAGCAGGGCAGCAATCGCGCCGCAGAACAGCGATCTCCGCTGGCTAAGCCACTCTACCGCCGGGTGGAAGGTGTAAATCACGACAAAGGCGAACACGAACCAGGGCTGGATTAAATACCCGCGCTGATAAGGCTCCCACAGGTAGTAGATCGTTATCCAGAACAGAAAAACAATCACAAGACTTTTAATTTTACCCAGCTGCCAGCGCGTGCCGTGCCGGGATTGTCCGTCGAGATAGCCCGACACCACAAAAAACAGCGGTGTAGCGATCGTCGAGATAAAGGTTAAAAATCCCAGGATCCAGTGATAGTCATAATCATAATGATCCCAGGTATTGTAGATGGTGAAGAAGGTCACCGCCGTCATACAGCCCAGCGTCTTGATAATGTTCAGCCCTGTCGCATTCATTGTTGTTTGGCTTCGTCCTTACGATGGAAACACGCATAGATCACGGGGAGTACCAGTAGCGTCAGGATTGTAGCAAACCCCAGTCCAAACATAATCACAACGGCCATGCTCTGGAAGAAAACATCCAGCAGTAGCGGAGCCAGGCCAAGTACGGTCGTGAACGCGGTGAGCAGGATAGGGCGCAGGCGCGAGGTGGCGGCATAAACGATCGCGCTGTGCTGATCCTTTTGCGTTTTCTGCTGTTCGATTTCTTCCACCAGCACGATGCCGTTGCGGATGAGCATTCCGCTCAGGCTCAGCAGACCAATCAGCGCCATAAAGCCAAAGGGTATGCCGGTAATTAAAAATCCTGGTGTGACGCCAATCAACGCCAGCGGTACGGTCAGCCAGATTGCGACGGCATTTTTTACCGAGCTGAACATCAGCACCGTAATGACAAACATCACCAGATACCCGAGAGGCAGCGTTGTGAACAGCCCTTGCTGCGCTTCACTGGAGTTTTCCGCATCGCCCCCCCACTCGATGCTGTAGCCGTGTGGCAGGGGAAGGGCATCTACCTGCGGCTTCACGCGGGCGAGAATATCGCCGGTGGTTTGCTGGGTCAGCGGGTCCGGGTCCGTCTGAACCGTCAGTACCCGCGAGCGGTCGCGTCGAAGAATGAGCGGATCTTCCCACTCCAGAGAGAAGCGACTGACGACGTTACTCAGCGGGATATACTGCTGCCGCGCCTGGCTCCACACCAGCACGTTGTTCAGGTGGCTGGCATCCAGCCTTTCGCTTTCCGGGGGCCTCACCACCACGGGCAGCAGGTCGCTGCCTTCCCGATACAACCCCGCCCGGCTGCCGGAGAAATTCATCTCCAGCGCGTTGTCGACGTCCTGTTTATCCACGCCAAGCTCGCGTCCCAGCGCGGCAACGTACTGCGGGCGGATCACTTTGCTGCGGTTTTGCCAGTCGTTTCGGACGCTCCCCGTAGCCGGATCGCGCGCCAGAATATCGTCCACCTGGCTGGCAATCAGGCGCAGCCTGTCAGGATCCGGGCCTTTAATGCGCACTTCAATAGCGCTGTCGCCGGAAGGGCCAAACATCACCCGTTTCGTGCTGGCGTTCACCTGCGGGTAGTTTCGCGCGATGTACTCGTCAACGTGGCGGGTCAAGGGGGAAATGTTACGCTGGTCATCCATGCGCACCATGATCTGCGCATAGTTGCTGTACTGCCGCTGTCCGCTGTAGGTCAGAATAAACCGCATGCTCCCCTGACCGATGGTAGAGACGGTGGTTTCCACGCCGGGCTGGCCCTTGATGGTTTTCTCAATATCACCGGTCATTTTCTCGGTCCATTTGATATCGGTCCCGTAGGGTAACCACAGGTCGACAAAGAAAATCGGCGTATTGGACGACGGGAAAAAGTTTTGCCGCACCGCGCCAAATCCCCAGACAGACGCGGCCAGCAGGGCGGCCATCACTACCAGCGTCGGTGCCTTATGGTGCAGCAGCGTGTTAAGCAGGCGCTGATAGAGGCGGTAGAGACGTTTGTCGTAAGGATCTGACTCGTCAGTGGTCTCCGGCGCGCTGTCGTTTTTAAACAACCACCACTTAATCATCACCGGGGTGAGGGTGAGTGCCGAGAACCAGCTCAGCATCAGGGAAATCAGCAGCACCTGGAAGAGGGATTTACAGTATTCCCCGGTGGAATCCTGCGACAGCCCGATAGGCGCAAACGCAAGGATAGCGATCACCGTCGCCCCCAGCAGCGGCAGGGCGGAGCGACGGATGATCGTGTTAACGGCGGTTAATAGTGGGGAGCCCTGCTGTCGGGCAATCAACACCCCTTCGACAATGACGATGGCGTTATCCACCAGCATGCTGAGGGCGATAATCAGCGCCCCAAGCGAGATGCGCTGTAGCTCAATGCCCCAGAGATACATAATCAGCAGCGTGCCCAGCACGTTAAGCGCGAGGGAAAACGCGATGATGATCCCGCTGCGTACGCCCATAAAGATCAGCAGCACGCCGATGACAATCGCCAGCGCCATCAGGAAGTTAATAATAAAACCGTTAACAGAATGGCCCACTTCGGCTGCCTGATCGTAAAACAGATCTATCTGTATGCCTGCCGGTTTTTCCGCCGACATCTGGTTGAGCTTCGCCTCCAGCGCGTGGCCCACGTCGATCACGTTCACGCCGGGAATAAACGAGACGCCCATGGTGACGGCTTTTTTGCCGTTGGCATGGTAGATACTGGCTGGCGATTCGTTCAGCCCGCGCGACAGCGTGGCGATATCCCGCAGACGCGTCGCCGCCCCCGTGCCGGAAGGCGTGATGATGAGATCCGCCAGTTCATCCAGATTCTCGAACTCACCGGTCGGGTGCAGACGAATGGATTCGCTGCCGGAGGTGATTTCTCCGGCGCTGGAAACGACGTTAAGCCTGCTGAGCAGGGCGGAAAGCTGGTTCAGGGTAATGCCGCGCGCGGCCATTTTGGTCAGGGAAATATCGATATTGACCTGTTGGCTTATCGCTCCGCCGATGGCAACCTTCGCGACCCCAGGGACCAGAATCAACTCGCGGCGCAGCTGCTCCGCGTATCTCACCAGTTCAGGATTACTGAATTCATCCCCGTAAATGGCGAAGAAGAAGCCGAACACGTCGCCGAAATCGTCATTCACAAAGGGCGTGACGACGCCGGGCGGGAACTGACGCGAGGCGTCGCCCACGCGGCGGCGCAGTTCATCCCAAATCTGCGGCAGTTCGTTTGAGTGATAGCGTGACGCGATGTTAACGGTGATTTGCGACAAACCGTTTGAAGAGATGGAGCTCACGTTGTCCAGATAAGGCAGCTGCTGAAGGGCATTCTCCAGCGGCAGCGTCACCTCTTCTTCGACCTGCTGAGCGGATGCGCCGGGGTAGTGGGTGACAACCACTGCGGTTTTGATGGTAAAGGCGGGATCTTCCAGCCTGCCGATATTCAACAGCGCGAAAATACCCCCGATGCCCAGCAGCAGAATCGTTAGCCAGACGCGAACAGGGTTATTAATAAATTGACGAGAGATATCCATTACAGTCCCCGTTCACGCGTCCAGATACGCACCGGCTGGTTAGCATGCAGCTCCCCAACGCCTGCGGCTACCACGCGCTCACCCGCCTTAAGCCCGCTGGTGATCACCACGCCTTCGGTAATCACTTGCCCCACGCTGACCTTGCGGTCTTCAAGATGGAGCGTGTCGCCTTCTCCCGCCACAACCCATACGTGCGGCTCATTGCGCGGGCTGTTGTCCGGGTTAAAGACTGCCTCAACCGGTACGACCAGCGCCTGAGTGCCCGCGCCAGCCGGGAGGTTGGTTAAATTAATGGTAACCGTACCGCTTACGCCACCGACGGCGGGAAAATCATCTGGCCGCGGCATGGTCAGTATTACCTGCCAGGTCAGGGTATTACTGTCGCTGCTGCCCGAGTGTTCTTTATAAACGGCGGTAAATTCCCGATCCGGAATGGCGTTAATTCTCACTACCGGGCGATACTGCGCGTTGCGAATATCAAAGGTCTTAAACAGGTTTTCAGGGATGCTGAACACCACGTCAAGCAGATCGGTGCGGGTTAACGTCGCGATGGGCTGACCGGCAGACACTACCTGATGGTTTCGGACATGTACGCTGGCCGCCGTCCCGCTGAAGGGGGCGACAAGCGTCATTTGATTCAACTCTTCTCGGGCGATCTGTAGCGCTGCATTCGCAGAATCGCGGTTCGCACGCTGCACGTCCATTTCGGCTTTCGAAATCGCCTGGCGGCCCGCCAGCGTCTGGAAGCGATCGAATTGCCTCTGGGCCAGCGTCGCCGCCGTTTGTCTGTCATTAACCCGCTGCTGGGCTTCACGGGCATTCAATCTTGCAAGCTGTTGACCCTGCTTGATGACTGCGCCCTGACGCACATCGAGCGCTTCAATTTGACCTGCGCGCTTGAAGGAAAGGTCTGTGGCATCGCCCGATTCAATACGGGCGGGAAAAACGCGCTGCTGGGCGTTACCGGGAACCGTCACCTCCGCAACTTTTACCATCTTGGGCAGGGGGGAGACGTCTTTGGGTTTCGGGTCGCACGCTGTGAGCGTTAACAAAACGAACGGTAAAAGAGAGAGGTAGCGGTTCACTGTATTCCCCTAATAAATAACTGTTTTATTTATTCCATAACCTGGACAGGGGTGACACTATTCTGCCAGAACAGTGACGACCATATAGGTAAATAAACCAATCGCCGTGCTGGCGATAATGGCAAGCGCAATAAACATACCCAGTCGGATCAGGCTTATACCATACATACATTCCTCCGTGAGCCGGAAGCGGTGGCTAACTATGAGCATAGTCGGCGAAAAGATAAATGTTAAATAACCATTAGCAGTGGGGAAGCGCTAAACCTGATATTCCTGTGCTACGTTTAATATTATTCATCTCTTTTTACCGTAACTGGCATTAAGGGCAACCCCCTGCATTTAATGCGTTTTTATGCTTCATTCACTCTCATGTTGGTTATAAAAAGGATGCTCGATATGTATAAAAACATTCTCGTTCCGGTGGACGTCTACGAGACAAGCCTGGCGGATAAAGCGTTGCAACATGCACAGTTTCTGGCGCAAAGCGCATCGGGTGACATTCATTTGCTGCACGTCATGCCCAAATTTTCAGCCGAACTGACGCGCGGTTTTATTTCAGATGCGCGCAAGATGGATGAATATATGATTAATAATTCGAAAGAAAAACTGTCTGACCTGGTCAAAAAATTGAATCTGCCAGAAGAGCGGGTTCATCTCCATGTTCGTAGCGGAAATGTTCGTGATGAGGTTATTAAGCTGGCGGATGAACTTGCTGCTGGCGCGATTATTGTCGGCTCTCGAAATCCAAATATTCAAACCCATTTGTTAGGATCGGAGGCGGCAAGTATTGTCCGTTACGCCCATGTTCCTGTTTTCGTTATTCGTTAATTACATGAAAGCAAGGTGATTTCTGAATAGAACCTGAGGAAGGAACGATGAAAACAGGAAAATCTGAACGTCCATATTATCAACAAACCGTTGACGAAACCCTGTCGAATATCCACTCCACTCTGGAAGGACTTAGCGGCACTGAGGCATCAGCCCGACTTCAGCAGCATGGTGAGAATGCTTTGCCGCAAAAAAAGGGCAAACCCGCCTGGCTGCGCTTCCTGGCGCATTTTAACGATGTATTAATTTACGTTTTGCTGGTGGCCGCGTTGCTTAAGCTCTTTATGGGCCACTGGGTAGACATGTTCGTGATCCTGGGGGTTGCCATCATTAACGCGCTGATTGGCCATATCCAGGAGAGCAATGCTGAAAAATCGTTGCAGAGTATTCGCAATATGCTCTCCAGCGAAGCCGTGGTGGTACGACAGGGGAATCATGAAACGATCCCCACCACGTCGCTGGTCCCGGGTGATATCGTGGTGATCCGCGCCGGGGATCGTATTCCTGCGGACCTGCGTGTGATTGAAGCGCATAACCTTCGCGTGGAGGAGGCCATCCTGACCGGCGAATCCACCGTTGTTGAAAAAAACAGCGATGCGTTAAGCGGGGAACTGCCTTTAGGTGACCGGTATAATCTGCTTTACTCAGGCACCACCGTCAGCTCCGGCGGCGGTAAAGGCGTGGTGGTGGCAACCGGGGGGGAGACCGAGCTTGGCCACATCAATCAGATGATGTCCGACATTGAAAAGCACCGCACGCCGCTGATGGTGCAGATGGATAAGCTCGGCAAAACCATCTTCATTACTATCCTGGTCATGATGGTGGCGCTGTTTGTTTTCAGTCTCTTGTTCCGGGATATGCCGGTTTCTGAACTGGTGCTGTCGCTTATCAGCCTCGCCGTTGCCGCCGTGCCGGAAGGCCTGCCGGCCATCATTTCCATCATCCTTTCGCTTGGCGTACAGGCCATGGCGCGTCGCAAGGCCATCATTCGTAAGTTGCCCACGGTGGAAACCCTGGGCGCAATGACGGTCATCTGCTCGGATAAAACCGGCACCCTGACGATGAATGAAATGACGGTCAAAGCGGTGATTACCGCTGAGACGACCTATCGCGTTGAGGGCGACAGCTACGAACCGGTGGGGAATATTCACCCCGTAGATGACCCGACGCCCGTCAGCGTGACGCAGGGTTCCCTGCTGGAACGCTACCTGCGCACCATTGACCTCTGTAATGACAGCCAGCTGATCAAAGACGAGCAGGGGCTGTGGAAAATCACCGGGGGGCCGACCGAGGGCGCCCTGAAGGTGCTGGCGGCAAAAATCCCGCTCCCAGCGCTTGATACGGAAATGCGCAGTAAAATCCCGTTTGATTCGCAGTATAAATACATGTCCACGCTCTACCGGCTGGGTGAAGAAGAGGCGATTTTAATCACCGGCGCGCCGGACGTCCTGTTCCGCCTCTGCCAGTACCAGCAGACGAATGACGGACTGCAGCCGTTCGATCAACCTTACTGGGAAGGCAAGATCGAAGAGTATGCCCGGGAAGGGTTGCGTATGGTGGCTGCGGCCTGGAAACCTGCCCACGAGGGACAGCGCGAGCTGGATCACCCGGACCTGCGTGATGGCGTGATCCTGCTGGGTATTGCGGGAATGATGGATCCGCCGCGTCCGGAGGCCATTACCGCGATTGCCGACTGTCTGCAGGCCGGGATTCGCGTGAAAATGATCACCGGCGACCACCCGCAAACGGCCATGAGCATTGGGCAAATGCTGGGGATTGGTAACGCTGCAAGCGCTATCACCGGACGCGAGCTGGAGGCGATGGATGACCGTCAGCTGAGCGACGCCGCGCAGCAGTACGATATTTTCGCCCGAACCAGCCCGGAGGATAAATTCCGCCTCGTGCAGGCCCTGCAAAGTAAACAGGAAGTGGTGGGCATGACCGGGGATGGCGTAAATGATGCCCCGGCGCTCAAACGGGCGGATGTGGGTATCGCCATGGGGATTAAGGGGACAGAGGTCACCAAGGAAGCCGCCGACATGGTGTTAACGGATGACAACTTTGCCACTATTGCCAGTGCGGTGCACGAGGGGCGTCGTGTTTACGATAACCTGAAAAAAACGATTCTCTTCGTTATCCCGAGCAACATTGCGCAGGCCCTGCTAATCATCATCGCGCTGCTGGCGGGGAACCTGATCCCTCTGACGCCGGTCCTGATCCTGTGGATGAACATGGCGACGTCGGCGACGCTGTCGTTTGGCCTGGCGTTTGAAGCGGGTGAGAAGGACATCATGAACCGGCCACCGCGTAAGGCGAATCTGCATGTGATGGACGGCTATGCCATCTGGCGCGTAGTGTTTGTCGGTCTGATGATTGCCATCAGCGCTTTCGTGTTGGAAGCCTGGCTACAGCCGCGCGGTTACTCAGCGGAATTTATCCGCACCGTGCTGCTGCAAACCCTGGTGACCGCGCAGTGGTTTTACATGCTTAACTGCCGCGTTAATGACGGCTTCTCGCTGAGCAAAGGCCTGCTGGCGAATAAAGGGATTTGGATCGTGAGCGGTGTACTGCTTGCGCTACAACTTCTTATCATTTACGCACCCTTCATGCAGATGCTGTTTGGCACCGAAGCACTGCCGTTCCGCTACTGGGTCATCACCTTCCTGATTGGTTTTGTGATGTTCCTTATTGTCGAGGCGGAAAAAGTGCTGACGCGCAGATGGCGCAAAACCGAGGCGTAATAGCGTAAACTGAGAAAGCCTGCCTGAGTCGAGGCTTTCTCTTTTTTGAGCACAGGAAATTATGATGCGATTTACCTGGTTCGTCCTTACGCTGTGTGCCGCTGTACCCGGCGCGTTTGCCGTAACCTATACCTTACCGCCGGAAGGCAGTCGTCTGGTGGGAACCCCGATTATCATCACCGTTCCCGAGCGCAATACGTTACCGCTTGAGGCCTTTGCCGCGCAGTACGGGCAGGGGCTAAGCAATATGCTGGAAGCGAACCCGGGGGTGGATCCTTTCTTGCCCAAATCCGGCACCCGGCTGGTGATTCCCCAGCAGCTGATTTTGCCCGACACCGTCCGCGAGGGGATTGTCGTTAACGTGGCGGAAATGCGTCTCTACTATTATCCATCGGGCAGCAATACCGTTGAAGTGCTGCCCATCGGCATCGGTCAGGCCGGGCGCGAAACCCCGCGTAACTGGGTAACGGCGGTTGAACGTAAGCAGGTGGGGCCAACCTGGTCTCCGACGCCGAATACGCGCCGTGCCTATGCGGCAGAGGGAAAAACGCTGCCAGCCTTCGTGCCCGCCGGACCGGATAATCCGATGGGGCTGTATGCGATCTATATTGGCAGGCTGTATGCCATACACGGCACAAACTCGAATTTCGGCATCGGACTGCGGGTGAGCCAGGGCTGTATTCGTCTGCGCAATAACGACATCAAATACCTTTTCGATAATGTCCCCGTTGGAACCCGCGTACAGCTTATCGATCGGCCCGTTAAAGTCACCACGGAACCGGACGGCAGCCGCTGGGTGGAGGTTCACGAGCCATTATCACGTAACCGTGCGGAGTTTGAATCGACCCGAAAAGTGCCTCTGCCAATGTCAGCCGCGCAGCGGACGCAGTTGATAAACGAGGGGGCGGGAGCCGAACTGGAACGGCGGTCAGGGATGCCGGTGAAGCTTGCTTATTGAGGCTGTGTTGCCCTGAGGCGCTGCGCTTACCGGGCCTACAGTCCTGTAGGTCGGGTAAGGCGAAGCCGCCACCCGACAATTTTACCCGACGCAGAAAAGCAAAAAGCCTGCTTTAAAAGCAGGCTTTTCAAATTTGGCTCCTCTGACTGGACTCGAACCAGTGACATACGGATTAACAGTCCGCCGTTCTACCGACTGAACTACAGAGGAATCGTGTGAACGGGGCGCATATTATCGACCTGCGTTCACCTTGTCAAAGGGTGGATCGCCGCCTTTTGATCGTTTGCTGACAAAATCGGCAAAGTGATGTTTTTGACAGCGGAATGCACCGCTTTGGTGCGGGTATACCTCTAATGGGGCAGATCATAAACTGCTGTTTCGGTAATAAAACCCCCCTCCATGATTAGGTTTCCTTATTTTCAGGCGCTTAGCGCCCAATTCAGACCGCCTGGTAAAAGTGGCATTCATATTGCAAAACCTGTTCAACAACGACAGCCGGTTCCGGCACAGCATTTCGAACAGGGGGCAAAATGAACTTAAGACGACTGAAATACTTCGTAAAAATCGTCGATATCGGCAGCCTGACTCAAGCGGCAGAAGTGCTGCATATCGCGCAGCCTGCGCTGAGCCAGCAGGTGGCTACTCTGGAAGGCGAGATGGATCAGCAGCTGTTGATCCGCACCAAACGCGGCGTCACGCCCACGGAAGCCGGTAAGATCCTGTATACCCATGCGCGCACCATTCTTCGCCAGTGTGAACAGGCGCAACTGGCGGTAAATAACGTGGGGCAGACCCTGAGCGGGCACGTGTCCATCGGGCTGGCGCCGGGAACGGCGGCATCGTCCATAACCATGCCGCTGCTGCAGGCCGTCCGCGCTGAGCTGCCTGAAGTGCTGGTCTATCTGCACGAAAACAGCGGTTCTGTCCTGAATGATAAACTGCTCAGTGGCCAGCTGGACATGGCGGTCCTTTACGATCGCTCCCCGGTTGCCGGGATCACCAGCCAGCCGCTGCTGAAAGAAGATCTCTACCTCGTGGGCACCCGCGACTGCCCGGGCCAGAGCGTCGACCTTACCGCCGTGGCGGAAATGAACCTCTATCTGCCGCGCGACTACAGCGCCGTGCGCGTGCGTGTGGACGAAGCGTTCTCCCTGCGCCGCCTGACGGCCAAAATCATCGGCGAAATCGACTCGATCTCCACGCTGACCGCAGCCATTGCCAGCGGCATGGGGGTGACCGTTCTGCCGGAATCCGCAGCACGCTCGCTGTGCAGTGCGGCAAACGGCTGGATGGCGCGGATCACCACGCCTTCTATGAGCCTGCCGCTGTCGCTGAACATGTCCGCACGCGGTTCGCTGTCGCCACAGGCGCAGGCGGTAAAAGAGATTTTGATGTCGCTGGTCAGCAAGCCATCGCTTGAGAACCGTGAACTCCAGCTCGTGAGCTGATATTCCATAAAAGCATAAGATGCTGGTTTTTATTATTTGTTCTGCAGCACGGCTGACTCTAACAATAGAGCTATGTCAGATGCGCCGGAGTGAATCGTGAATTTCCAGCAACTTAAAATTATCCGTGAGGCGGCCAGGCGGGACTACAACCTGACCGAGGTCGCCAATATGCTTTATACCTCCCAGTCCGGCGTCAGCCGCCATATCCGCGAGCTGGAAGAGGAACTGGGCATAGAGATCTTTATCCGTCGCGGCAAGCGGCTGCTCGGCATGACGGAGCCGGGTAAGGCTTTGCTCACCATCGCTGAACGGATCCTCAACGAGGCCAGCAACGTGCGTCGCCTGGCGGATCTCTTCACCAATGACGCCTCGGGCGTGCTCACCATTGCCACCACCCACACCCAGGCGCGCTACAGCCTGCCGCCGGTGATTAAAGCGTTCCGCGAACTTTTCCCTGACGTCCGTCTGGAGCTTATCCAGGGCACGCCGCAGGAAATTGAAGTGCTGTTGCAAAACGGTGGTGCGGATATCGGCATTGCCAGCGAACGCCTGAGCAACGACCCGCTGCTGGTGGCTTTCCCCTGGTTCCGCTGGTACCACAGCTTATTACTTCCGGTCGATCATCCGCTGAATCAGGTTTCTCCCCTGACGCTGGAAGACATTGCTAAATGGCCACTCATTACCTACCGCCAGGGGATCACCGGACGCTCGCGTATTGATGAAGCCTTCAACCGCAAAGGGTTAACGCCGGACATCGTGCTGAGCGCGCAGGATTCTGACGTGATCAAAACCTACGTCGAGCTGGGGCTGGGCATTGGGCTGGTGGCGGAACAGTCCAGTGGAGAACGCGAAGACGGGAACCTGGTGCGTCTTGACACGCGTCATCTGTTTGACGCCAACACCGTATGGCTTGGCCTGAAGCGCGGACAGCTGCAGCGCAACTATGTGTGGCGCTTTATCGAGCTATGCAATGCCGGGCTGTCGGTGGATGAGATTAAACGTCAGGTAATGGAGCCGGAAGAAGTGGCGATTGATTATCAGATTTAGGTGCGGGTTTGCCCGGTGGCTCTGTGTATGACCGGATACATAGGTGACAGATCAGACCCGGAACATAGGTAACACTTTTAGTCTATCCGGAGCACACTCTGGGTTTTTCGGTCGTAGTACGCAAGCGTTATTCCGTTAAAGATGATGGCCTCAAGGCCATCATCTTGTTCTTCCAGCATGATGTACTCATCAGTCAGCGCTTCACTCAGGAACACCGTCCCCTTTTTCCCCATATAGAGTGTCCCCCTCGATTTCACCCTGTAGACCGTTCCTCCTG
>NZ_MDVW01000023.1:0-166269 GCF_001742765.1 Enterobacter sp. ku-bf2 | reverse complement strand
CGGTGGAGCTGTGCGTAGATGTGATCAAGAGACAGGCCAGTTCGATGATTTTCGCTTCCCACTCAGCKTCGCCTTCCAGCGCTTTCAGAGCAGAACCACGAACGATTGGGGTATCGTCGCCTGGGAAATCGTACTGAGACAGCAGTTCACGAACTTCCATCTCTACCAGTTCCAGCAGCTCTTCGTCATCAACCATGTCGCATTTGTTCAGGAACACGATGATGAAAGGAACGCCTACCTGACGACCCAGCAGGATGTGCTCACGAGTCTGAGGCATTGGGCCGTCAGTCGCAGCAACAACCAGGATCGCGCCGTCCATCTGCGCAGCACCGGTGATCATGTTTTTAACATAGTCGGCGTGGCCTGGGCAGTCTACGTGTGCGTAGTGGCGAGTCGGGGTGTCGTACTCAACGTGAGAGGTGTTGATGGTGATACCACGAGCTTTTTCTTCTGGTGCGTTATCGATCTGGTCGAATGCACGAGCAGAACCACCGTAGGTTTTAGCCAGAACGGTAGTGATTGCAGCAGTCAGGGTAGTTTTACCATGGTCAACGTGGCCGATAGTACCAACGTTGACGTGCGGTTTTGTACGTTCAAATTTTTCTTTAGACACGGCTATATTCCTTACTATAGTGCTCTCCCCTGTGGAGAGAGCACGGGACTTAGGTTTTAATCCTGTGGATTACTTACCACGGGCTTCAATAACGGCCTGAGCAACGTTGTTAGGCGCATCATCATACTTCAGGAATTCCATGGTGTATGATGCACGACCTTTGGTCAGAGAACGCAGCTGAGTTGCATATCCGAACATTTCAGACAGCGGAACTTCAGCGTGGATCTTAACGCCAGTTACTTCGGATTCCTGACCACGCAGCATACCGCGACGACGGCTCAAGTCACCGATAACGTCACCGGTGTTCTCTTCAGGAGTTTCTACTTCAACCTTCATGATTGGCTCAAGCAGAACTGGTTTTGCTTTCTTAAAGCCTTCTTTAAAGGCAATAGACGCAGCCAGTTTAAACGCCAGTTCAGAGGAGTCAACGTCGTGGTAAGAACCGAAGTGCAGACGAACACCCATGTCAACAACCGGATAGCCAGCCAGAGGGCCCGCTTTCAGCTGTTCCTGGATGCCTTTATCAACGGCTGGGATGTATTCGCCAGGAATTACACCACCTTTGATGTCGTTGATGAACTCGTAACCTTTCGGGTTAGAGCCCGGCTCCAGTGGGTACATGTCGATCACAACGTGACCGTACTGACCGCGACCACCAGACTGCTTAGCGTGTTTACCTTCAATGTCGGTAACTTTCGCGCGAATCGCTTCGCGGTAAGCAACCTGAGGTTTACCCACGTTCGCTTCAACGTTGAATTCACGCTTCATACGGTCAACGATGATGTCCAGGTGCAGTTCACCCATACCAGCGATGATGGTCTGGTTAGATTCTTCATCAGTCCATACGCGGAATGATGGGTCTTCTTTCGCCAGACGGCCCAGAGCCAGACCCATTTTTTCCTGGTCAGCTTTGGTTTTTGGTTCAACTGCGATGGAGATTACCGGCTCTGGGAATTCCATACGCTCCAGAATGATCGGGTGATCCGGGTCACACAGGGTGTCACCAGTGGTCACGTCTTTCAGACCGATAGCTGCAGCGATGTCGCCCGCACGAACTTCTTTGATCTCTTCACGTTTGTTAGCGTGCATCTGTACGATACGGCCAAAACGCTCACGCGCCGCTTTCACGGAGTTCAGGATGGTGTCACCGGAGTTAACCACACCAGAGTAAACGCGGAAGAAGGTCAGGTTACCCACGAATGGGTCGGTAGCAATTTTGAACGCCAGTGCAGAGAATGGCTCTTCGTCGCTTGCGTGACGCTCAGCCGGGGTATCTTTACCGTCGTCCAGGATGCCGTTGATCGCAGGAACGTCAACTGGGGATGGCAGGTAGTCAACTACCGCATCCAGCATCGCCTGAACACCTTTGTTCTTGAACGCAGAACCACAGGTTACCAGGATGATTTCGTTGTTCAGAACGCGCTGACGCAGAGCTTTTTTGATCTCTTCTTCAGTCAGTTCTTCACCACCCAGGTATTTCTCCATCAGCTCTTCAGAAGCTTCAGCAGCGGATTCGATCAGGTTCTGGTGCCATTCGTCAGCCAGGTCCTGCATTGCAGCTGGGATATCTTCGTATTCGAAGGTAACGCCCTGGTCTGCATCGTTCCAGTTGATGGCTTTCATTTTCACCAGGTCGATTACGCCGGTGAAGCCTTCTTCAGCACCAATTGCCAGCTGCAGCGGAACAGGGTTCGCGCCCAGACGGGTTTTGATCTGACCAACAACTTTCAGGAAGTTAGCACCCATACGGTCCATTTTGTTAACGAACGCGATGCGTGGAACTTTATATTTGTTCGCCTGACGCCATACGGTTTCAGACTGTGGCTGAACACCACCAACTGCGCAATAAACCATTACCGCGCCGTCAAGAACACGCATGGAACGTTCTACTTCGATGGTGAAGTCAACGTGCCCTGGGGTGTCGATGATGTTTACGCGATGCGGTTCGTACTGCTTAGCCATACCTGACCAGAATGCAGTAGTCGCTGCGGAGGTGATAGTGATACCACGCTCCTGCTCCTGTTCCATCCAGTCCATGGTGGCTGCGCCGTCATGAACTTCACCGATTTTGTGGTTTACACCGGTGTAGAACAGAATACGTTCGGTAGTAGTGGTTTTACCGGCGTCGATGTGCGCACTGATACCGATGTTACGGTAGCGTGCGATGGGTGTTGTACGAGCCATTTGATTCCTCGTTTATATCTTTAGGCGTTCAGTTAAGTTACCCAGAGCGGGCGGCTTCTCTGAAGCGCCCGCCTGGTGACTAAGACTCCGAAGGGATTACCAACGGTAGTGTGCGAACGCCTTGTTGGCTTCTGCCATACGGTGAACGTCTTCACGTTTCTTAACTGCAGTACCTTTGTTGTCTGCAGCATCAGAAAGTTCGTTCGCCAGACGCAGAGCCATGGATTTATCACCGCGTTTACGAGCAGCTTCAACGATCCAACGCATTGCCAGGGCATTACGACGAACCGGACGAACTTCAACTGGAACCTGATAAGTAGAACCACCAACGCGGCGGGACTTAACTTCTACAGTTGGGCGAACGTTGTCGAGAGCGACTTCGAAAGCTTCCAGTTCATTTTTACCAGAACGCTGAGCCAGGGTCTCAAGCGCGCTGTATACGATTGCTTCTGCAGTAGATTTTTTACCATCTACCATCAGGATATTGACAAATTTTGCCAGCAGTTCTGATCCGAATTTCGGATCTGGAAGAATTTTACGCTGACCAATGACGCGACGACGTGGCATGGGAATACTCCGTTGTTAATTCAGGATTGTCCAAAACTCAAAGAGTTTAGTGTGACATTAAGATAAATCAGTTTGGCCTTACTTAACGGAGAACCATTAAGCCTTAGGACGCTTCACGCCGTACTTGGAGCGAGCCTGCTTACGGTCTTTAACACCTGAGCAGTCCAGCGCACCACGAACGGTGTGGTAACGAACACCCGGAAGGTCTTTAACACGACCGCCACGGATCAGGATCACGGAGTGCTCCTGCAGGTTGTGACCTTCACCACCGATGTAGGAAGTCACTTCGAAACCGTTAGTCAAACGCACACGGCATACTTTACGCAGTGCGGAGTTTGGTTTTTTAGGAGTGGTGGTATATACACGAGTACATACGCCACGTTTCTGCGGGCAGGCTTCCAGCGCAGGCACGTTGCTTTTCGCAACTTTGCGTGCACGTGGTTTGCGTACCAGCTGGTTAACTGTTGCCATTAAATAGCTCCTGGTTTTAGCTTTTGCTTCGTAAACACGTAATAAAACGACCTCATACAATATGAGGACGCGAAATTTTAGGGCTACGTCGAAAAGGTGTCAAGAAATATACAGCGATCTCAAATCACCAGTTCATTTGACTGGCGTGTGTCACAGTAAGATTGACGAAATCAGTATAGCCAACCACGTCAATTTTGGCTGAAATTTGACCAGAAAGACCCCGCGCATCCAGATCGTCTTTCAGCGCAGAGACTGTTATGGGGGCATTCGTGAGAATTTCAACGAAACGACTGCCTTCAAGTGCGGCAAGCACGCCGTCCTGAATCAGCAGCAGATCATCACCGTCGCGCAGCATACTCAGTAACGCGTCGATGTCACATTGCCATGGTGAATGGCTCAGAGTATGGAGCATGGCAGCCTCAGAAAGTCAGAACGGTGTCGTAGTGGGAAAGGTGTTCGCGCAATGCCGCAGAAGACACGACGGTCACATCCAGCACGAAAGGCGTCTTCTCATCCAAACCGCGAGCGGCCAGCGAATCGGCGCAGACATACAGGGTTTCAATGTCGTACAGCGGCAGCACTTTGAAGGTCGCGATGTAATCCCGCGCCAGAATGGCCTGTGGCTGCTGATCCGCCAGAAGCTGAAACACCCCGTCCCCCAAAAAGAAGACGCCGATATCTTCGGTCAGCGCGGACGTCGCAAGTAACGCATCCAGCCCTTCGCGGCCGGAAGCGCTGCCGTGCGGCGCAGACGTAAACACAAATGCCACGCGCTTCATCAGAATTGCACCACTCTGTCGCAGGTTAACGCCGCCTGTGCCAGCGCACCCAGGCCACTTAACGAAAAACCGGGCTGCAGGTTAGAACCCGATAAACCAAGACGCGCGGCTTCGGTTGCATCTGTCACGCCGCGGCGCAGTGCCGCCGCGACGCAGATATGCAGTTCTACGCCCTGCTTTTCGTTTAGTGCCTGCCAGCCGCGCACCACGTCAAACTCATCGCTCGCCGGTGACGTAAACTGGTTCGCGTTATACACCCCTTCCCGATAGAAGAAGACGCTCGCCAGCTCATGTCCGGCTGCCAGCAGCGCATGCGCAAACTGCAGCGCGCTGCTGGCCTGCTGAGTCCCGTACGCCGGGCCTGTCACCATTAACGCAAAACGCATTACTTGTCTTGTCCCAGGAAATCACCGCTTTTGAACTGGCGAATATAGAGATAGACCGTGTGCTTGGAGATGTTCAGACGATCGGCCACCTGGTTGATGGCGTCTTTAATATCAAAAATCCCTTTTTCATAGAGATTGAGCACGATCTGACGATTCTTGGCGTTGTTCGAGACGTTGCGATCGGCATTCACCTCTTCAATGGTGAACTCCAGCGTCTGCGTCACAAGATCTTCGACGGAAGAGGCAAAGTTAACAGAAGAGCCAACATCCGGCGTTTCGGGTGGAACAAAGGTGCTCATGATCTGCGAGAATGGCACATCAAGGTTCATGTTGATGCACAGCAGCCCAATCACGCGATGCTCGCGGTTTCGAATCGCGATGGTTTCTGACTTCATCAGCACGCCGCTTTTGGCGCGGGTGAAATAGCATTTGGAGACGCTGCTGTCCGCGCCGGTCATGTCATGCAACATACGCAATGCAAGGTCGGTAATTGGCGAACCAATTTTACGGCCAGTATGCTCACCATTCGCAATGCGGATGGCGGAACACTTCAGATCTTGCAGGGAGTGCAATACGATTTCGCAGTGGGAGCCAATGAGCATCGCTAACCCGTCCACTACCGCTTCATAGGATTTCAGAATATCGAAGTCGGTCTGATCGAAAGGACGTTGATCCAGTAAATCAAGTTCACTGGTTTCGTTGGTTAAAAGCGACCTGGACATGAAAAAAACACTCCTTTTCAGGAGCCTGTCGTTAGGTTTTCAGGGCAGGCTCATTATCTACACGGACAACTAAATTAATACAGCGTGCCTAACGCTTTCCAGTGTTAATTATATCTGCCCCACAATAAAAAACCGCCGCCTTAAAGGCGGCGGTTTTTTTTCAGCATTACTTCTTAGCGGCAGCGGCTTTATCGTCAGCCGGTGCGTCTGCCTTGGCATCCGCTTTCGGTGCCGGTTTGATATCCAGCAGCTCTACGTCAAAGACTAGGGTAGAGTTGGCAGGGATACCTGGAACGCCGGTTTTGCCATAGGCCAGATCCGGTGGAATAACCATCTTGATCTTGCCGCCTTTCTTGATGTTTTTCAGGCCTTCAGTCCAGCCCGGGATCACACCATCCAGACGGAAGGAGAGTGGCTCACCACGGGTGTAAGAGTTATCAAACTCTTTACCGTCGATCAGCGTACCTTTGTAGTTCACGACAACGGTGTCGCTGTCTTTAGGCGCATCGCCGGTGCCTTCTTTCTCAACTTTGTACACCAGGCCAGTCGAAGAGGTTTTCACACCCTTCTCTTTAGCAAAGGCATCGCGGTAGGCTTTGCCTTTCGCTTCGTTGTCTTTAGCGTCCGCGTCCATCTTGGTCTGCGCGGCGCCCTTCACACGCGCTTCGAACGCCTGCAGAGTCTGTTCAATTTCCTGGTCAGACAGCTTGCTCTTATCGGCAAATGCGTCCTGAACGCCCGCGATCAGCTGAGCTTTATCCAGTTTGATGCCCAGTTTCTCTTGTTCTTTCAGAGAGTTTTCCATGTAACGACCCAGAGATGCGCCCAGTGCGTAGGCGGATTTCTGGTCGTCATTTTTGAACGCCGCTTTGCTGTCTGCAGTGGCAGCAGGCTTCGCAGCAGTATCAGCAGCGAATGACAGCGGCGCGTTCAGCGCAACAGCCATCGTCGTCGCCAGCAGCGTTACTTTAAACAGTGATTTCATCCATATCTCCAGGGCCTGGGGACTCTCACCCCAGCGTTAAACGTAAATGAGTGACGTACTATAAAACGTTGCAGAAGAAATCTACAGACAGACACGTCCAATTCTCGCCACTTTTCAGACTATTTTTGTTTAAATAAGTTTCTTGCCAGAGGGATGCGAACTGTACTTAAGGATAAACTCAGTTAAACTGCGCCGCCGCTGGGCCATTATGGCGAATCTGAAATAAACGAGGTGAATGATGAAGGATACAACGATAGAAGCGAGAATGGCTGAGCTGGAAAGCCGCCTGGCTTTTCAGGACATCACCATCGAAGAGCTAAACCAGACCGTGACCGCACATGAGCTCGAAATGGCGAAACTGCGGGATCATATGCGCCTGCTGACGGAAAAGCTGAAGGCTACGCAGCCGTCGAACATTGCCTCTCAGTCGGAAGAGACGCCACCTCCTCATTATTGAGGCGTAAAAAAAGCGGGATTATCCCGCTTTTTTATTTTCCGCATGACGGAATTAGTGGCAGCCGCAACCGCCGTTACCGCAACCACCTTTACCGTGGCCGTGGTCATGACCATGGTCGTGGCCGTGACCACCGCAGCAGCCATCGTGGCCGTGATCGTGGTCATGGTCGTGACCGTGCGCACCGTGAACGTGGCCATGAGCCAGCTCTTCTTCGGTCGCTTCACGGATCGCAACAACTTCTACGTTGAACTTCAGGTTCTGGCCAGCCAGCATGTGGTTGCCGTCAACCACGACGTGGTCATCTTCCACTTCGGTGATTTCAACTGGAACCGGGCCCTGGTCGGTTTCTGCCAGGAAGCGCATGCCAACCTGCAGTTCGTCAACGCCCATGAACACGTCTTTAGGAACGCGCTGAACCAGGTTGTCGTCATACTGACCGTAAGCGTCGTTCGCGCCTACAGCAACGTCAAATTTGTCGCCAACTTCATGACCTTCCAGCGCGTTTTCCAGGCCGGAAATCAGGGAACCGTGACCATGCAGGTAGTCAAGCGGCGCACTCACCGGAGACTCATCAACCAACACACCGTCTTCTGTACGTACCTGATAGGCCAGGCTGACCACCAGGTCTTTTGCTACTTTCATGATATCTCCTGAGCGTGGGAAAATTGCTGGCGCAGATTGTAGCGGAAATCTGCACCTGTGTACCCTTTAGCTTAAAAAAACTCAGGGCATATCGCTAGTCCGGATGAAAAATCCCGATAACTTGCTCTTCTTTGCGAACGTGATCGCGGGCCTCTTTGTCGGCCTCACGCATCTGGTGACCGCACTTAACACACTCAACAACATCAATATTATTTTCCCGCCACATCGCCAGGGTATCTTGCGCCTGGCAGGTCGGGCATTTTGCACCCGCGATAAAGCGTTTACGTACAGCCATCTTTCGTTACCCTTTATTCAAATTCATCCCAGCCATCAAGCTGGCGTCGTTCCTGCTGCATCTCGCGCTGGAAGATCTCCTCCAGCTCGCGACGCGCTTCCCGCACGCGGGAGATTTGCGCCGTATCGGTATGTACCGGCATCAGCTCGCGCAGCATCCGCATATCCAGCCGGCGGAAGTGCATCTGGGCACGCTGCGCCTGATGCGGATGCATGCCAAGCGAGATCAGCGCCTTGCGCCCCAGCTCCAGCGCACTGGAGAACGTCTCACGGGAGAAGTGTTTCACACCCGCCTGCAATAATTCGTGAGCTTCAACACGTCCCCGCGCACGCGCCAGAATATGCAGATGCGGGAAATGCTGCTGGCAGAGATCTACCAGCTTCATCGTGTCTTCCGGATCGTTACAGGTAATGACGATGGACTCTGCCGCCTCTGCCCCCGCCGAGCGCAGTAGCTCGAGCTGGGTCGCATCGCCGTAGTAAACTTTGTAGCCGTATTTGCGCATCAGGTTGACCGCGCTGATATCCCGCTCCAGCACCGTAATGCGCATTTTGTTCGCCATCAGCAAACGCCCGATCACCTGTCCAAAGCGGCCAAAGCCCACCACGATCACCTGGGGCTTATCATCCTCCACCCACGGCGCTTCGTCTTCATCGTCTGACGGATTCAGGCGGCGCGACAGCAGTTTATCCACCAGCTTCATCAACAGCGGCGTGGTCATCATTGACAGCGTGACCGTCACCAGCAAAAGCGCCATCTGATCGTCTTTAAACAGCTTCTGGGAGGAGGCGGTAGAGAACAGCACAAACGCGAACTCGCCTCCCTGACTCAACACGCTCGCAAACTGCATGCGTTCCGAACTGCGCAAGCCGTAAATGCGCGCCATGACGTACAGCACCAGCGTTTTCACCGCCACCAGGATGGCCACGCTCACCACAACCCACAGCAGATGGGTATAGAGCACGCCAAGGTTGAGCGCCATCCCCACCGAAATAAAGAACAGGCCTAACAGCAGCCCTTTAAAGGGATCGATGGCAATTTCCAGCTCGTGCCGGTATTCACTTTCCGCCAGCAGCACCCCGGCGATAAAGGTCCCGAGCGCCATCGACAGCCCCAGCGCATCCACAAACAATGCCGACCCCAGCACCAGCAGCAGCGTCGCGGCGGTAAACACCTCGCGCACGCCGGATGCGGCAATAAAGCGGAACACCGGACGTAACAGGAAACGTCCGCCAATCAGCATCCCCGCGAAGGCCAGCACCTTCATCGCGATTTTCGCCCAGTCGAAGTGGTCGTCGCCGGAGCCCGCCAGCAGCGGCACCAGCGCCAGCGCCGGGATGACCGCCAAATCCTGGAACAGCAGCACCGAAAAACCCAGCTGACCGGCTTCGTTGCGGTTCATCCCCTTGTCGCGCATCAGCTGCAGGGCCATCGCCGTCGACGACATCGCAAGGCCTATCCCCCCTATCACCGCCGCCTGCCAGGAGAAATTCGTCAGCATTAACAGGCCCCCCAGAATCGCGGCGCTGAACACCACCTGCGCGGCACCCACGCCAAAGATGGAGCGTCGGAGCTGCCACAATTTAGAAGGGTTGAGCTCAAGGCCGATGATGAACATCAGGAACACCACGCCCAGTTCGGAGAAGTGAAGAATTTCATCTACATCGCTGATGAATCCCAGTCCCCAGGGACCAATCGCGATCCCCGCCAGCAGATACCCCAGTACCGCACCGATACCAATACGCGCAGCAAGCGGCACCGCGACGACGGCCGCAAATAAAAACAGCACCCCGGCGAGGAGCAAATTCGATCCTTCCATTAACGACCTCCTGCCGGAATCGGTGACGCCAGCCATTCACCATAGGCTCTGGCGTGGCTGGCCAGTTCTTTCGGATCCTGACGTCGGGCCCAGTAGACAATAATCGGGCTCATCCAGTGCATACGGCACATTGCCGCCGTCAGTTCGAAAGGCCGCAGAATGTCGCTCATCGGATAGCGGTTCAGCCCGTCGTGGCGGTAAGCGCTTTCGGGTTCACCGGTCGTAATCACGCTACGCCAGTACTTTCCCGCCAGCTGGTTGCCCCCCACCCCACTGGAGAAGCCCCGGCTCAGCACGCGGTCCAGCCACTCTTTGAGCAGCGCCGGACAGCTGTAGGTATAAAGCGGATGCTGGAACACAATCACGTCATGCTGACGCAGCAGTTCCTGCTCGTAAGGAATATCAATAAAGAAATCAGGATAGTGCGCGTAGAGATCGTGCACCGTCACGTTACTGAGCTGTGTGGCCGGCTTAAGCAGCACCCGGTTTGCCACCGAGTCCTGAGATTCCGGATGGGCATACAGCAGCAGCACTTTTGCTGTCTGAGACATCATTCCCCTCCCGGTCTTGTTTCTGTTTTTGTGTATCGTTGTTGTTTTGGGCTACCATGGCGGCCCGGTGCGGAAAATGGCCCACACCTTACATTATCATAATGACAAATTAACATAGTCGGAACATACGGCGCTTCTATGATTGTTTTCTCCTCGTTACAAATTCGTCGCGGCGTGCGCGTCCTGCTGGATAACGCCACTGCTACCATCAACCCAGGCCAAAAAGTGGGTCTGGTCGGCAAAAACGGCTGTGGTAAATCCACGCTGCTGGCGTTGCTGAAAAACGAGATTAGCGCGGATGGCGGTAACTTCACCTTCCCGGGGAACTGGCAGCTCGCCTGGGTGAACCAGGAGACGCCAGCCCTGAGCGAACCGGCACTCGACTATGTTATCGACGGCGACCGGGAATACCGTAAGCTCGAGGCGGAACTTAACGCCGCTAACGAGCGCAACGACGGTCACGCCATCGCCACCGTTCACGGCAAGCTGGACGCCATTGACGCGTGGACCATTCGCTCCCGCGCCTCCAGCCTGCTTCACGGCCTGGGCTTCAGCAATGAACAGCTGGAACGCCCGGTCAGCGACTTCTCCGGTGGCTGGCGCATGCGCCTCAACCTGGCGCAGGCGCTGATCTGCCGCTCTGACCTGCTGCTGCTCGATGAACCGACTAACCACCTCGATCTCGATGCGGTTATTTGGCTGGAGAAGTGGCTCAAGAGCTATCAGGGCACTCTGATTCTGATCTCCCACGACCGAGACTTCCTCGACCCGGTGGTGGATAAAATCATTCATATCGAACAGCAAACGATGTTCGAGTACACCGGCAACTACAGCTCGTTCGAGCGCCAGCGCGCGACGCGTCTTGCCCAGCAGCAGTCCATGTACGAAAGCCAGCAGCAGCGCGTGGCGCACCTGCAGAGCTTTGTGGATCGCTTCAAGGCCAAAGCGTCAAAAGCAAAGCAGGCCCAGAGCCGCATCAAGATGCTGGAGCGCATGGAGATGATCGCCCCGGCGCACGTCGACAATCCGTTCCACTTCAGCTTCCGCGCCCCGGAAAGCCTGCCAAATCCGCTGCTGAAAACGGAAAAAGTCAGTGCGGGCTATGCCGACCGCATTATTCTCGACTCCATCAAGCTCAACCTGGTGCCGGGTTCACGTATTGGTCTGCTGGGACGCAACGGTGCCGGTAAATCGACGCTGATCAAACTGCTGGCGGGCGAGCTTAACCCGGTCAAGGGTGAAATCGGCCTGGCGAAGGGCATCAAGCTGGGTTACTTCGCCCAGCATCAGCTGGAATTTTTACGCGCGGATGAATCCCCGATTCAGCATCTCGCGCGTCTGGCGCCGCAGGAGATGGAGCAGAAGCTGCGCGACTACCTCGGCGGCTTCGGCTTCCAGGGCGATAAGGTCACCGAAAACACCGAGCGTTTCTCGGGCGGTGAAAAAGCCCGTCTGGTGCTGGCGCTGATCGTCTGGCAGAGACCCAACCTGCTGCTGCTCGATGAACCGACCAACCACCTGGATCTCGATATGCGTCAGGCGCTGACCGAAGCGCTGATTGAGTTCGAAGGCGCACTGGTGGTGGTTTCGCACGACCGTCACCTGATCCGCTCCACCACGGACGATCTCTACTTAGTGCACGATGGCAAAGTCGAACCGTTCGACGGCGATCTGGAAGACTACCAGCAGTGGCTGACGGACGTGCAGAAGCAGGAGAACCAGCCGGAGGAGTCGACGAAAGACAACGCCAACAGCGCGCAGGCACGTAAAGACCAGAAGCGCCGTGAAGCGGAGCTGCGCACTCAGACGCAGCCGCTGCGTAAAGAGATTGCCCGTCTCGAAAAAGAGATGGAAAAGCTCAACGCCACGCTTGCTACCGTTGAAGAGAAGCTCGGCGACAGCGGTCTGTATGACCAGAGCCGTAAAGCCGAACTGACGGACTGCCTGCAAACCCAGGCGAAAACCAAATCCAGCCTCGAAGAGTGCGAGATGGCGTG
Source organism: Enterobacter sp. ku-bf2 (assembly GCF_001742765.1). Lineage (NCBI taxonomy): Bacteria > Pseudomonadati > Pseudomonadota > Gammaproteobacteria > Enterobacterales > Enterobacteriaceae > Enterobacter > Enterobacter sp. ku-bf2. Next base: position 153,801 of record NZ_MDVW01000023.1, on the reverse strand, counting down.
GCTGGACGCGCAGGAACAACTGGAAGCGATGCTACAGGCTGACTGATCCACCGGGAGGGCTATGAGTTTCGATAACACGAGCGAGATTACATTCCGCAAGCTCAGCATCTTCATGACGTTTATGGAGAAGGGGAATATCGCGCGTACCGCCGAAACTCTGGGCCTGAGCGGCGTCAGCGTTCACCGTGCGCTGCACACGCTGGAAGAGAACGTGCGCTGCCCGCTCTTTACCCACAAGGGGCGTAACCTGATTGCTCTCCCTTCCGCCTGGACCTTGCTGGAATATTGTCAGGAAGTGATGCAGGTGATGGAGCGCGGGCTGGAAGCGTCGCGCAAAATTGCCGGGATCGGCCAGGGGCGGCTGCGCGTGGGCACGCTCTACTCGCTCACCCTGGAAACCGTGCCGCGCCTGATCATGGGCATGAAGCTGCGCCGTCCGGATCTGGAAATGGATCTGACGATGGGCTCCAACGAAACCCTGCTGCACATGCTGGATGAAGGCTCGCTGGACGCCATTCTTATCTCCATTTCCGAGAGCGATATCGACCGTAACAGCCTGGAAGTGCTCCCCCTGTTCCACGACGATATTTTCCTTGCCGCACCGGCCTCCGCGACGCTCAATACCCGCGGCCCGGCCGATCTGCGCGACTATAAAGATCGGAAATTTGTCTCTCTTGCGGAAGGGTTCGCCACCTATGCAGGCTTCCAGGAGGCGTTTCATATCGCCGGGTTCGAACCGGAGATTGTTACCCGGGTGAATGACATTTTCTCCATGCTCAGTCTGGTGCAGGCGGGAGTGGGCTTTACGCTGATGCCGGGCAGGATGAAAAAGGTCTATGAGAATTCCGTGCAGCTCCTGAAGCTTGCCGAGCCGTACCAGATGCAACAGCTGATCGCCATCGTCTTTGCCCGTAACCGCGAGCAGGATCCAAGCCTGCGGGCGCTGGCCGCCGAAGGGCGGATGTATGCCCGCAGTTTGCAGGATAGTGCCTGATGTTATTGCCCGGTGGCGGCTGCGCCTTACCGGGCTAAACCATCACGCACGGAGTCGCTTAGCCAGATGTACCGCCACATCAACTCCGCTGCGCTCCAGCGAAATGGTCTCTCCTTCCCACGGCGCCTGACGCGTCAGGCAGGTCAGTACGCCGCCGGGGGGCATCTCGATCGCCAGCCGGGCTTCGCGTTCATTCGCTGAAATCATCGCCTCCTGCCAGCGCACCGTACGCGCCATGTTCATCGCCAGATCGTCGGCGATCTTTTCCGGCTGCCACAGCACGCGCCCGGTGCTGCCGCTCAGGTAGGCGCAGCGTGGGCGTGAAAGCGTGACCGATTCAAACGCCGTTGCCAGCTTTTGCGCGGGCGCTGTCAGCAGTTCGCAGTGCGACGGCACGCTGACCGCCAGCCGTTTGGCCTTGCTCGCCCCTTTCGCCAGCGCGCGCGACGCCGCCTCCGCCATTCCTTCATCGGTTCCGGCAATCACGATCTGCGTTTCGGCATTCAGGTTGGCAATATAGGTCCCGGTGCCCTGGATAAGGTCTTCCACCTGCGGCAGGGTGAGCCCCATAATTGCCGTCAGGCCGTAGCCGTGCGGATACGCCTGCTCCATCAGATCGCCACGCAGCGCCACCAGCTTCAGCGCATCCGTGAAGTCCAGCGCGCCTGCAATGACCGCCGCCGGATAAGCGCCGATGGACAGCCCGCTGACGATATCCGGCGCCACGCCGCGCCGTTCCAGCTCGCGCGCCCAGGCCACGCCTGCAATTAGCAGGCAAAGCTGAACCGCGCGGGTATGGCTTAACGCGTCTGCGCTATCCAGCGTATCCACTTCGGTGCCAAGCACCTCACGCGCCTGAGCCAGTTCCGTTCCCGGCAGGTTTTGCAGCATGCCTTCGTGCTGCGTGCCCTGCCCCGGAAAGGTAAACACTATTTTCATCACTCCTCCCTGCGCCACGGATCCGCCACCAGGCGCGGTCCACGGCGGGTTTTCAGCAGCGTTTTGCCGTCGCGCAGCCACTCCGCCAGCGCGAAACCGCCCTCGGGCGTATCCACCTGCGTATCGGCACGACACAGCGCACGGCTTAGCCGGGACTGCCACGTCGTCAGGGCGTCCGGTGAGATCGGCAGCGGAGCGCGGATAAGCAGATCGAGATCGCTGTCGGCATGGATCACCGGGATACCGGTCGCCAGCGCGTAGCCGGTACTGCCGGTAATGCCCCACGTCCACGGCCACGCCTGCTGAGAAAGCTGAAGCGCCACCTGAACGGGTGGCTGAGTTACAAAGGGCGAGCGCAGCAGTTCGGCCGCAACGCTCAGGTCTTCCGGTGAAACCACGCGTAACACGTTTTCGGGCTTCACCCATCCGGCCGCCCGCTGGTCGCGACGTAAACCGCGTACGCCAACGGGGATCCGGCCTTCGCTATCCACATCACGCCGCACCACCACCGGCAGGCCGGTATGCCAGGCGGCCTCCACCCAGGATTCAGTGATGCCTTCCAGCGCATCGCGGGCAGTAAGCCAGATAAGGTCGTGCGGGCGTAATGGGGTGGTCATGGTTACATTCCTGAAGTTAGCGAGATAAACAGCGGCAGCGACAGGATACACAGGACGGAGCTTAACAGCAGCACGGCTTCTGCATCCGGCGACTGCACGCCAAAGCGGTTACCGAACACAACGCCGAAGAAGCCCGCAGACAGCGCAATCATCAGGATAGCGGTGATCGCCACGGAGCCGTGCAGACCAAAAATCAAGACGATACCCCAGGCAATGGCTGGCTGAATCAGCAGCTTAGCGATCGTGGAGGTGATGACCATGGTATTAATCTGCAGCTTACGGGCAGAAAGGATCACCCCGGTCAGGAACAGCGCCGCAGCGGTCGCGGACAGTCCCAGCGGTTTGATCGCCGCCAGCACCAGCTCCGGCATTTTGATGCCGATGGCAGACAAAATCACGCCCAGCAGCGGGCCCATCACGATCGGTTTTTTAATGGAACGCCACATCAGCACCGGCAGCATCGAGAGCGTTGAGCCGGAGCTATTGCCTTCAGCGCGCGCTTTTTCACGCTCCAGAATGAGCAGGCAGAACGGGGTCATCAGCACCGAACCGCAGGCGATGGAGACCGCGACGGAGAGCGACGTAGAGGAGCCTTCGCCCAGCACGCTGCCCAGAATCGGCAGACCCAGCGCTGCATAGTTGGGCAGCGCGACGGTGAGCGTCAGCACGGCCGCATCCTGTGGCGATTTCTTAAAGACGCCGGTGGCGAGGAAATAGATGACCGCATAGGTGATCCACATCGCCAGCGTCAGCACCAGGATCAGCGGAGACTGGGCAACGATGCCGGTCCACGGGGTTTGCACGGTGGCACTGAACAGCGCGGCAGGGAGTGCAAAATCCATTACGAAGATATTAAGCAGGGAAACATTTTTGTTATCGACCATCTTTGCCTTGCCGGCCCAGAATCCCAGCAGCATGATGACGAAAATCGGTGCAAGAGCATGAACAATTACGTAAGTCATAAATCACCTGTAGTAAAAAAGTTTTAGCACTGGCGCGATGATTATTATTTTCAGGATGCAGGTTCCCGCGTGGGCGCTGTCACGCGCCCACGGGTTGATGCATCTGGCAGGTCTCTTTTTACTTACCAGCTGGCTCGCATACGTTCGCGTACGAGCGCCGAGCTGCGGCGATTGTCAGCACCCAGACGGTTTTTCAACGTGGTGTCCTGACGAGCGTCACTGATGGCCTGTTGCAGGGTGGATTTCACCAGCGTCAGATCGTTATCGGAGGGGGCATCCGGGTTGCTGATATCCAGCAGGTTAGAGAGCAGCCCCAGCGTGGCGTAGTTGCTGATGTCGTAGGCCATTGGCGGAATGGTCGCCGCCAGTTTTTCCAGCGCCTCGACGGTACGCAGCGTGATGCGCGCCGCAGACTCTTTGCCCATCGCGTGGATCAGCACGCCTTTGTCGTTAAAGGCGATCAGACGGTTAGCCTGGTAGCCGTGCGCCAGGAACGCGCCGGACATCGCCTTGCCGACGATAAGCCCAATCACCGGGTGACCGGCCAGGCGGGCATTCGCATAGGCTGCTGCCGCACCGGCCAGCGCCTGATGAATCCCAAACGCCTCTTCGCGTCGGCCATAGGCCTGGCTTGGGACGTCGATCACCGCCACAATCGGGCGCTTCACGGGTTTGTCAGCATCCGCCGCGACGGTTTCACTGACCACTTTCGCCAGGGTCCAGCCTTCCAGCAGCCCCACTTCCCCTTTCGCCGCGCGCGGGAAGTGGTTGTTGGCATCCGGGACGACGGCAACAAAGCGCACCGCCTCGCCGTTCAGCTCGCCGTCTGCCGCCTGGACGGACGGGCATAGCCCCTCGATACGTTTGGCGTTCGGGGCGAGGATGTCCAGCCAGCGTTCGCCACGGCTCATTGCGTTACTCATCATTTCACCTCCCGGGCAAAAAGCGCGTTAATCTGTTCGGCATCAGCCTGTTTGCGGGTGTCGAAATTCGTCAGACGGTTCAGGTAATCATCGTAGTTATCGGTGCGATGTTTCGCGGGAACGCCTTTAGCAATCGCGTCGTTCATCGCCTGTTTCACCGCGTTGATACCGTCGCCGACGAGCGCATCCACCAGACCGCTTTGATAGCGCACTTCACCGCCGGTCATGCTCCAGATAAACGGACGATCGCGGGAGTCGTACTCCTCAATGCCCGCCTCCTGCTCGATAACCTGCGGGCCGTTGAGGCCAAGACGTGCTTCGCGGGTCACGATCAGGTAGCTGCAGAGCGCCGCCGCGATGGACATCCCGCCGAAGCAGCCCACGGTTCCGGCCACAATGCCAATAACCGGCGTGAAGCGACGCAGGTCCACAATCGCCGCGTGAATATCGGCAATCGCCGCCAGGCCGAGGTTCGCCTCCTGCAGACGCACGCCGCCGGTTTCGAGACACAGCACCGCCTGAGTCGGAATGCCGTTGCGGTTATCTTCTGCCGCCAGCTCCAGCGCCGCCGCCATTTTGGCACCGGACACTTCGCCCATGCTGCCGCCCTGGAACGCGCCTTCAATCGCCACGACGACGGCAGGCTTGCCGTTGATGGTGCCCTTCGCCACCACCATGCCGTCGTCCGCCTGCGGCACAATGCCCTGTGGCCCAAGCCACGGAGAGATAATGCCTTCAAACGGATCCAGCAGTTCGCGGTAGCTGCCCTCGTCGAGCAGGGCCTGCGCGCGCTGGCGCGCTTTCAGTTCGATAAAGCTGCTGTCATCACGCATGGCTCACCCCCTCAAAAACCTGTTCGATGCGAATGCGCGCCACGCCCGGCGTCGCGCCGAAGTCGTGGATGGTCAGCTTCCCTGCGGGCAGGCTGCTGACGGTTTGCAGACGGTTGAACAGCGCCTCCCAGCGCCCCCGGCTGTTGTCCACGGAGGTGGTGATATCAATGGTTAACGTCTGACCCGGTTCGGCGGTGAAGAGCACCTCCATATCCCCGGAACCGACTACCCCTGCCAGCGCCCTGCCGCTTAACGTGCGGCTGGCTGGCACGGTCAATGTGATTTTTTCCATAACATCCTCTTAATGCTTTGAATTTGGCGTTTCGACACGGTCGAGAAACAGCGTGGCGGCAAGCAGGTCGGCAGCGCCGCCCGGTGAGGCGTTGAGCGCCAGCATCTGACGGTCTAACCTCGCCAGCGCCTGCTGGCCCGCAGGCGTTGCGCTGCCGCCGGCATTCAGCACCGCACGGGCGCCGTCTTGCATGGCATCAAGTCCTTCCATTCCGGCACGTGACAGCACGCAGGTGTCGGTGAGTGAGGTCATGATGGCCATCAGCGCGTCGAGCCTGGCGTGCGTTTCACTGCTGCCGTTGAGGCGGCTCAGGCGAAGCTGCGGCAGCGCGCGTTGCATAACGTGCGGGAACGCCTGCTGCGCTTCTTCACGCGCGCCCGGCACGCGGTAACGGTGCGTGGCGCGCAGGCCTTTACTGAACACCTTCGGCGCCGCGTCGTCCGGCAGTCTCGCCAGCTGTGCGGCGGTGCGGGCGACGTCTTGCGCCCTGGCATCACCGCCGAGCATCGCCACCGCGCTGACCAGCAGCCCCAGCGCCCAAATCGCGCCGCGATGGGTGTTTACGCCACCAGTTGCGGCCATCATCTGCTGCTCGCCTTCGCGACCGAGTCGCCCGACGGTTTGCCGAAGTGCGATATCTGCCGGGCGCTGCCAGCTTTGCAGCGCCAGCGCCTGAAACGTGGAGGTCAGGCTGTGCGCGGAGCGCTCCATCAGCGCAAGGGATAAATCGTGGTGCGCGCCGTTCCCCCGACTGTCCACCAGACCGGGTTTCGGGCTTAAACGTGCTTCGTCAATCAGACACTGCGTGGCGGTTCGCGCCAGCCATTCGGCACCGCCTTCAACCTGAATCTGGGGGAGAAGTTTCATTACCAGCTCCGGAATTTCGCAGGTGGGTTATAGAGACCGCCGGACCATTCCACGAGATCAGACACGCTACCTGCCGCCAGCAGAGAGCGGGTGGCATCAGTGCGGCGGATCCCCATATCTTCCGGATAGAGCACCTTGCCGCTCTGACGCAGCTCCGCCACGCGTTTGGCATCTACGCCCAGCCCGATGTCGGTGATCCCCGCGACGGCGGCGACCATGGCACGACGCTCTTCCAGATCTTTCGCCCGATAGAGGTAGGCAATCCCCTCTTCCGTCAGCACGTGGGTGACGTCATCGCCGTAGATCATCACCGGCGCCAGCGGCATACCGGAGGCTTTCGCCACGTCAACGGCATCGAGTTTTTCCACGAAGGTCGGCTTCACACCCGCCTGGAAGGTTTCCACCATCTGCACGACCAGTTTTTTGCCGCGCTGCATTGGGTCAGGTTCGGTGATCATGTTCAGCCAGGCTGGCGTGGCGTGGCGACGACCGTGCGGGTCGTGCCCCATGTTTGGCGCACCGCCGAAGCCGGACAGACGACCACGGGTCACGGTTGAGGAGTTGGCGTAGCCGTCAACCTGCAGGGTTGAGCCGATAAACATATCCACCGCGTACTGACCTGCCAGCTGGCAGAACGCGCGGTTGGAGCGCATGGAGCCGTCGGCACCGGTAAAGAAGACGTCCGGACGCGCGCGGATGTACTCTTCCATCCCCAGCTCGCCGCCGAAGCAGTGCACGCTTTCGACCCAGCCGCTTTCAATAGCCGGGATCAGCGTCGGATGCGGATTCAGCGTCCAGTGTTTACAGATTTTGCCTTTAAGGCCGAGCTGTTCACCGTAGGTAGGCAGCAGCAGCTCGATCGCCGCGGTGTTAAAGCCGATCCCGTGGTTCAGGGACTGCACCTGGTGTTCCGCATAAATACCCTTGATGGCCATCATCGCCATCAGGATGTGTTCCTGTTTAATCAGGCGCGGGTCGCGGGTAAACAGCGGTTCGATAAAGAACGGCTTATCGGCCACCACCACGAAGTCAATCCACGAGCCCGGAATGTCCACGCGCGGCAGGTCACACTCGTCATCCACCAGCTCGTTCACCTGCGCGATGACGATGCCGTCGTGGAACGCGGCGGCTTCCACCAGCGCCGGGGTATCTTCGGTGCTCGCCCCGGTATAGAGGTTGCCTTTGCGGTCAGCTTTAAAGCCGGCAATCAGCGCCACGTTGGGCGACAGGTCGACGTAGAGACGGGAGTAGAGTTCGATATAGGTGTGAATCGCGCCGATTTCGAGCTGACCATCCTCCAGCAGTTGGGAGATGCGCAGGCTCTGCGTCCCGGAGAAGGAGAAATCCAGCTTGCGAGCGATGCCTTTCTCAAAGATATCCAGATGTTCGCTACGGCCAACACTCGGCATGATCATATGCAGGTCGTGGACGATCTGCGGGTTCACTTCGGCCAGCGAGCGGGAAAGGAAATCGGCCTGCTTCTGGTTGTTACCTTCCAGCACGACCTTGTCGCCTGGCGCGATCAGTTTTTCCAGCATGGCGACGAGATCGCCGGTTGGCAGTACCTTTCCCTGCACCGGTACGGAGGCCAGACGACGCGCTTTTTCGCTGCGTCGCGTGTTCCATTGCCGGGTGGGTGTTTGCCCAGATAACATTATTAACCTCCTGATTCAGCTAATCATTTTGATTTGCTTAACGTTGAGTAAAGTGTGCGCTCTGGTGAGAAAGGCATCAATTAAGCGTAGAGCTGAATCATTAGCCTGAGAGTAATAATCAAGGTAAATATTTGTGATCGGGATCAGTTCATGTTTCGGAAAACCAGGCTAAACGGGGTACAATTCGGAAAGTATCGTTAATTTCCGACAAGAATCAGCATCGCGCTTATGACCCAAATCATTCCATCAGGCTTCGAGATTGCAGCCGAAGACAGCACTGAGTTCGTGCCTATGCGCGGCGTCGCCAATCGCCATTTGCAGACCATGCTGCCGCGGCTGATCCGCCGCAAGGTGCAATTCACCCCACACTGGCAGCGGCTAGACCTGCCAGACGGTGACTTTCTGGATCTCGCCTGGAGCGAAGCGCCTGATCAGGCTCGCCATAAGCCGCGGCTGGTGGTTTTTCACGGTCTGGAAGGCAGCCTGCACAGCCCGTATGCGCACGGGTTAATTGAGGCGGCCAAAGCGCGCGGCTGGCTCGGCGTGGTGATGCATTTTCGCGGCTGCAGCGGCGAACCGAATCGTCAGAAACGCATCTATCACTCGGGTGAAACCGAAGACGGCACGTGGTTTTTACACTGGCTGCGGGACAACTTCGGCACCGTACCCACCGCGGCCGTAGGCTACTCGCTGGGCGGCAATATGCTGGCCTGCCTGCTGGCTAAAGAGGGGGAAAGCGTCCCGCTGGATGCCGCCGTCATCGTCTCCGCCCCGTTCATGCTGGAGCAGTGCAGCTACCACATGGATAAAGGCTTTTCCCGCGTCTATCAGCGCTACCTGCTCAACCTGCTGAAGGCCAACGCGGCGCGTAAGCTGAAGGCCTACCCGGACACCCTCCCGGTCAGCCTGCGCCAGCTGAAAAAGGTACGCCGCATTCGCGAATTCGACGATCTGATCACCGCGAAAATTCACGGCTTCGCCGATGCGATTGACTATTATCGTCAGTGCAGCGCCATGCCGTTGCTCAGCAAGATCACGCAACCGACGCTGATCATTCATGCCAAAGATGACCCATTTATGGATCATCACTCGATTCCCGCTCAGGAATTCCTGCCCGACAACGTTCACTATCAGTTGACCGAGCACGGCGGCCACGTCGGGTTTATCGGCGGCACGCTGCGCCGCCCGAAAATGTGGCTTGAGACGCGTATTCCTGACTGGCTAACCCCTTATCTGGACGGTGCAACATGATTATTCCCTGGCAGGATCTGGCTCCCGAAACGCTCGATAATCTGATTGAAAGCTTTGTATTACGCGAAGGCACCGATTATGGTGAACAGGAACGCTCGCTTGAGCAAAAGGTCAACGATGTAAAGCGCCAGCTGAAAAGCGGCGACGTGGTGCTGGTGTGGTCAGAGCTGCATGAGACGGTCAATATCATGCCCCGCAACGCGTTTCACGGCTGATCTTCCACCCTTTTCAGTCAGGGAGTTGCTATGTCTGCCAGACATCCGGTTATTGCCGTTACGGGGTCAAGTGGTGCGGGAACCACCACCACCAGCCTCGCATTTCGCAAGATTTTCGCCCAGCTGAATCTCCGTGCGGCGGAGGTCGAAGGCGACAGCTTTCACCGCTACACGCGTCCGGAGATGGACATGGCCATCCGTAAGGCGCGCGATCTGGGAAAACACATCAGCTACTTCGGTCCGGAAGCCAATGACTTCGGCCTGCTGGAACAAACCTTTATTGAGTACGGTCAGAGCGGCAAAGGGCAGTCCCGCAAGTATCTGCATACCTATGATGAAGCCGTTCCCTGGAATCAGGTGCCGGGCACCTTTACCCCCTGGCAGCCCCTGCCGGAACCCACCGACGTGCTGTTTTACGAAGGATTACACGGCGGCGTGGTCACGCCGCAGCACGACGTGGCGCGCCACGTGGATCTGCTGGTTGGCGTGGTGCCTATCGTTAACCTGGAGTGGATCCAGAAGCTGACGCGTGACATGAGCGAGCGCGGCCATTCGCGAGAGGCGGTGATGGACTCGGTAGTGCGCTCCATGGAAGATTACATCAACTTCCTGACGCCGCAGTTCTCCCGCACCCATATCAACTTCCAGCGCGTGCCGACGGTGGATACCTCCAACCCGTTCGCGGCCAAAAGTATCCCATCCCTGGATGAGAGCTTTGTGGTGATCCATTTCCGCAATCTCGAAGGCATTGATTACCCCTGGCTGCTGGCGATGCTGCAGGGCTCGTTTATTTCTCACATGAATACATTGGTCGTACCGGGCGGAAAAATGGGGCTGGCGATGGAGCTCATCATGACGCCGCTGGTGGAGCGGTTGATGGAAGGAAAGCAGATTGCGTGACGTCTGTTGCCGGATGGCGCTTCGCTTATCCGGCCTACGTTCGTGCAGTTGTAGCTTTTGTAGGGCGGGTTAGCGAAGCGCCACCCGCCAAAAGATTAAGCCTCGATCACTTCATACGAATGGGTGATTTTTACCGCTTTCTCCAGCATTAACGCCACAGAGCAGTACTTCTCGGCAGACAGGTCCACCGCACGTGAAACCGCCGCGTCTTTCAGCGCTTTACCGGTGACCACAAAGTGCAGATTAATGTGGGTGAACAGGCGTGGCGCCTCTTCGCGACGTTCTGACGTGAGTTTCACCTCACAATCCGTCACGTCATGACGACCTTTTTGCAGAATCGACACCACGTCAATGGCGCTGCATCCCCCTGCCGCCATCAGCACCATTTCCATTGGGCTGGGCGCTTTATCGCCGGAGTTACCGTCCATTAAAATCTGGTGCCCTGACGCGGATTCGCCCAGGAACGTTAAACCTTCAACCCACTTCACGCGCGCTTGCATATTCTTAAACTCCAACGTTGCATTTTTGGTGACAGATTACGCGTGCGTTACATTTCTCGCAATGGAAGGCGACCTGCATCATGCTGAAGCGAGACACCAGGAGACACGCGGCGAAAGCTATGCTAAAACACTCAGGATGCTACAGTAATACATTGACGTTACACATGTATGCAGAGGACATCAAACTTTACTGGCTGCGAAACGTTACGGTAGCCGACTTCCCAGGGTATGGGTAAGAATTCGATTGCAACCCCAGAGTCCGGATGCATCTGATGACTCTGGTGACAGCTTATAACAGAGGATAACAGCGCATGGTGCTTGGCAAACCGCAAACAGACCCGACTCTCGAATGGTTCTTGTCTCATTGCCACATTCATAAGTACCCATCGAAGAGCACGCTGATTCACCAGGGTGAAAAAGCGGAAACGTTGTATTACATCGTTAAAGGCTCGGTGGCAGTGCTGATCAAAGATGAAGAAGGGAAAGAGATGATCCTTTCTTATCTGAACCAGGGCGATTTCATCGGTGAACTGGGCCTGTTTGAAGAGGGCCAGGAACGTAGCGCCTGGGTTCGTGCAAAGACAGCATGTGAAGTGGCTGAAATTTCTTACAAGAAGTTCCGTCAGCTGATTCAGGTTAACCCTGACATCCTGATGCGTCTCTCTTCCCAGATGGCGCGCCGCCTGCAGGTCACCTCAGAGAAAGTGGGCAACCTCGCCTTCCTGGACGTGACGGGCCGCATCGCACAAACTCTGCTGAACCTGGCGAAACAGCCGGACGCCATGACCCACCCGGACGGCATGCAAATTAAAATTACCCGTCAGGAAATTGGTCAGATCGTTGGTTGCTCCCGTGAAACAGTGGGCCGTATCCTGAAAATGCTGGAAGATCAAAACCTGATTTCCGCCCACGGTAAAACCATCGTGGTCTACGGAACGCGTTAATTCCGCTCAAACGGCGTGCCATCGCAAGGTGTCACGCCGTTTTTGTCTCTACTCCCCATGTGGCGCAGGCTGATCTATCACCCGGAAGTTAACTACGCACTGCGACAAACGCTGGTGTTGTGTCTTCCCGTGGCCATCGGCCTGATCCTCGGACATCTTCAGCAAGGCCTGCTGTTTTCCCTCGTGCCCGCCTGCTGCAACATCGCCGGTCTGGACACGCCGCATAAGCGCTTTTTCAAACGCCTGATTATTGGTGGCTGCCTGTTTGCCGGCTGTAGCCTCGCCGTACAGCTGTTACTGGCTCGTGATATCCCGCTGCCGCTGATCCTGACCGTGCTGGCGATGACGCTCGGCGTCACGGCGGAAATCAGTTCGCTGCACGCTCGCCTGCTTCCCGCGTCGCTGATTGCGGCCATCTTCACGCTGAGCCTCGCCGGGAATATGCCGGTGTGGGAGCCGCTGCTGATCTACGCCCTGGGGACACTGTGGTACGGGCTGTTCAACTGGTTCTGGTTCTGGCTGTGGCGGGAACAGCCGCTGCGCGAATCCCTGAGCCTGCTCTATGTGCAGCTAGCGGAGTACTGCGAAGCCAAATACACCCTGCTGACCCAGCATACCGATCCGGAAAAAGCCTTACCGCCGCTGCTGACGCGCCAGCAGAAGGTGGTGGATCTGATAAGCCAGTGCTATCAGCAGCTGCATATGCTCGCCGCCAACAAGAACCACGAGTACAAACGGCTGCTGCGCACCTTCCAGGTCGGGCTGGATCTGCAGGAGCATATCTCCGTGAGCCTGCACCATCCGCAGGAGGTGCAAAAGCTGGTCGAGCGCAGCCACGCCGAAGCGGTGATCCGCTGGAACGCGCAGACCGTTTCGGCACGTCTGCGGGTGCTGGCAGACGATATTCTTTACCACCGCTACCCCACGCGATTTAACATGGAAAAACAGCTCGGCGCGCTGGAGAAAATCGCCCGTCAGCATCCGGATAACCCGGTCGGCCAGTTTGCCGCCTGGCACTTCAGCCGCATCGCCCGCGTGCTGCGCACCCAGCGCCCGCTCTATCCGCGCGACCTGATGGCGGATAAACAAAAACGGCTGCCGTTATTACCCGCGCTCAGGAGCTATCTGTCGCTTAAATCGTCCGCCCTGCGCAACGCCGCACGAATTAGCGTGATGCTCAGTACCGCCAGCCTGATGGGCATGGCGCTGCATCTGCCGAAACCTTACTGGATCTTAATGACCGTGCTGTTTGTCACCCAGAACGGCTACGGCGCCACGCGGGTGCGTATTCTGCATCGGGCGGGCGGCACCATGGCCGGGCTGATCATTGCGGGCGTGACGCTGCACTTCCACGTGCCGGAAGGCTACACCCTGGCAGGGATGCTGGCGATCACGCTGGTGAGTTACCTGATTATCCGCAAAAACTACGGCTGGGCGATGGTGGGCTTCACGGTGACGGCGGTATACACCCTGCAGCTACTCACGCTCAATGGCGAACAGTTTATTGTCGCCAGGCTGATCGATACCCTGATCGGCTGCCTGATTGCCTTCGGCGGTATGGTCTGGCTCTGGCCGCAGTGGCAAAGCGGACTGCTCAGGCAGAACGCCCACGACGCGCTGGAAGCCGACCAGCAGGCCATTCGCCTGATCCTGAGCGACGACCCGCAGCCCTCCCCGCTGGCGTATCAGCGCATGAAGGTTAACCAGGCGCACAACGCCCTGTTTAACTCGCTCAACCAGGCGATGCAGGAGCCGGGCTTTAACTCACACTATCTGGCCGATATGAAGCTCTGGGTGACGCACAGCCAGTTTATCGTCGAGCACATTAACGCTATGACCACGCTGGCGCGCGAGCACACGATGCTCACGCCGGATCTGGCGCAGCGCTATTTGCAGTCGTGTGAAATTGCGTTGCAGCGGTGTCAGCAGCGTCTGGAGTATGACTCGCCGGGTGAGTCGGGGGATTCAAATATTCTGGAAGCGCCGGAAACGCTGACCCACGGCCCAATGAGCACCCTGGAACAGCATTTACAGCGCGTGCTGGGGCATCTGAACACCATGCACACCATTTCGTCGGTGGCATGGCGTCAGCGTCCGCATCATGGGGTTTGGTTAACGCGCGTGTTGAAACGAACGCCGTACTAATTCTGCTGGACGATCTTCGCAACCGCCGCGGCAAAGCGGGTTAATCCGTCTTCAATATCCTTATCTTCCACCACCAGCGACGGCGCAAAGCGCATGACGTCAGGCCCGGCGTTGAGCACCATCACCCCTTCGCGAGCGGCGGCGTGCAGGAAATCACGCGCGCGGCCCTTGTACTGCGGCTTCAGCTCAGCGCCAATCAGCAGCCCCATCCCACGGATCTCGCTGAACACGTCGTACTGCTCATCAATCTTTTTCAGGTGTTTCACAAACAGCTCGCGCTTCGCGCTAACGCCGTTCAACACCTCTGGTGTGTTGATGATGTCGAACGCGGCACCCGCCACGGCGCTCGCCAGCGGGTTACCGCCGTAGGTTGAGCCGTGAGAACCGACGTGGAACGCGGAGGCGATCTCCTGCGTCGTCAGGACCGCACTTACCGGGAATCCACCGCCGAGCGCTTTCGCGCTGGTCAGAATATCCGGCGTCACGCCGTAGTGCATATAGGCAAACAGGTCCCCGGTACGTCCCATTCCGCACTGCACTTCATCAAAGACCAGCAGCGCCTGATGTTCGTCGCACAGCGCGCGCAGCCCTTTCAGGAACTCCGGGGTTGCCGCGGTCACGCCGCCTTCCCCCTGAATAGGTTCCACCACCACCGCGCAGGTGTGATCGTCCATCACCGCTTTTACCGCGTGCAGATCGTTAAACGGCACGTGGACGATGTCGGCCGGTTTCGGGCCAAACCCGTCGGAATACTTCGGCTGGCCGCCAACGGAGACGGTAAAGAAGGAGCGCCCGTGGAAAGCGTTATGGAAGGCGATGATTTTGGTTTTATACGGGCTGTGGCGCGTAGTCGCGTAGTAGCGCGCCAGCTTAAAGGCGGTTTCGTTGGCTTCGGTGCCGGAGTTCATAAACAGCACGCGCTCGGCAAACGTGGCATCAATGATCTTGCGGCCCAGGCGCAGCGCCGGTTCGTTGGTGAACACGTTGCTGGTGTGCCACAGGGTTTCGCCCTGGGTTTTCAGCGCCTCCACCAGCGCGGGATGGCAATGACCCAGCGCCGTGACCGCAATTCCGCCCGCGAAATCCACATACTCTTTACCCTGCTGATCCCAGACGCGGCTGCCTTTCCCCTTCACAGGGATAAACTCAGCCGGTGCATAAATCGGCAGGATCACTTCATCAAATGTTGCGCGGGTAATTGCTGGTTGTTCAGTTGCCATGTCATGCCCATCCATTTTATGTCACATTGATTGTGAAAATATAATCACAAAATATGCATAAAAAATCACAACAAGGCAACAGATATTCAGCGATGGAGGAAATTTGCCAGCAGCGCGTGCCCCTGCTCGCTGAGGATACTTTCCGGATGGAACTGCACGCCTTCGAGATCCCATTCGCGATGGCGAATCCCCATGATCTCCTGCGTATCGCTCCAGGCGGTCACCTCAAAGCCGTCAGGCAGCGTCGGCGGGTCAATCACCAGCGAGTGGTAGCGCGTCACGGTTAACGGATTATTGAGCCCCGTGAACACCCCGGTGCCCGCGTGCGTAACCGGCGAGGTTTTACCGTGCATCACTTTGGCGGCCCGCACGATGGTAGCACCAAACGCCTGGGCAATCGCCTGATGACCCAGGCAGACGCCCAGGAGCGGCAGCCTGCCGGCATAGTGCTGGATAACCTCCAGCGAAATACCCGATTCCGACGGGGTGCAGGGGCCGGGTGAAATCACGATTTTCTGCGGAGCCAGCGTCTCGATATCGGCGAGCTCGATCTCGTCGTTGCGACGAACAACCACCTCTGCACCCAGTTCGCAAAAATACTGGTAAAGGTTCCAGGTGAAGGAATCGTAGTTATCAATCAGCAGAATCATGGCGGCTCCCGAAAAAAATGCCGCCCTATTCTACTCAGATTCCCGCGCTTCGCTCACTACTTTGGCAAAGATAGCGTTTAGCGCGGTTAAATCCCCCGTTGCGCCGCTGCGGTTAGCGGTCACCCACTGCTCAGGATCGATATCGCGCCAGTCCAGCGCGTAACCCGCGTGAAGCGCCAGTTGCTCGAAGAACACCCGTTGGGCAATGCCATTGCCGCGCATAAACGGGTGCAGCATGTTGATTTCGCAGTAATAGTGGCTAACCCGGTCAACAAACGCCGCTTTCTCAAGACCCACAAGATACTTTTCGCTTTCCAGCGCCGCCATCAGTTCATTCCCCATCTTCTCGATGTATTCGAAATGGCAGAAGGGAATATCCCCCTTGAAAATATCGTCGGTACGGAACTCCCCTGCCCGCTTCATCTCTCTGCGGTAGAGATGGCGGTGAATAAGGCACAGATGGGGTAACCCGGGCGCGGAAGGCCCAAGCTCCAGGGTCTCAATGTCGGGCTCCGATGGACCATTACCTTTCTCAAGGAGACAACTGGCCTGAAAGTTGACGCTACGCTGCTGCTCCCAGAGACGGGATTTTTGCTTGTCGGTGAGTTTTTTCACTTAACGCCTCCCTGAATAGTCCGTTTGCCACAAGTATAAGCAGCAAAACGCGCTTTCGCAGGGAGGGCGACATCACGCGGGCAGGAGAAGCCCGCGTTCAGAAGAATTACGGCAGAACTTTTGCGGAGAGGATCACGACAGGTTTTGACGGCACATTCTGGTACGGACCGACGTCGTGAGTAGGCACCTGAGAAATCTTGTCGGCGACGTCCATCCCTTTCACAATTTTACCGAAAACGGCATAGCCGAAGTCGCGCTGACCGTGGTCAAGGAAGGCGTTATCCGCCACGTTGAGGAAGAACTGGCTGGTCGCGCTGTCTTTGTCCGCGGTACGCGCCATAGAGATCGTGCCGCGCTTATTCAGCAGGCCGTTATCCGCTTCGTTTTTGATTGGCGGGTTCGGCTGTTTCTGCTGCATCTGCTCGTTGAAGCCGCCGCCCTGAATCATGAAGCCCGGGATCACGCGGTGGAAGGTGGTGTTGTTGTAGAAGCCGCTGTTCACATAGTCGAGGAAGTTTTTCACAGAAACCGGAGCTTTCTGGCTATTCAGTTCCAGCTCAATATTCCCGGCGGAGGTGGTCAGCAGAACGTGAGGGTCCCCTTTTGCTGCCAGCGCAGCAGGGGAAACGGCAGAAAGAGCAAACACAGCTGCGACAGCCGCCAGTGTTGATTTGAGCATGAGAATTCCTTAACAAAGCGCAGTATAAAAAGCGAATGGCTTGATTCTAAAGAGCAGTATGAACGGAGACCAGCCTTTTACCTAATTTTACGAAATTGAAACAGTTGTAACCACGCAAACGATTGGTTTTATCGCCTTTTTATGTGATCGTGATCACATAAAAACCTGCAATGAACTTCTAATTTCTCTTAAAAGATATGAATAGATCACTTTAATGTCTAAAATCTGCCCGCTCTCAGCGCCCAATGGGCGCTTTTCTTTTTCTGAACAGGCCAGACATGACTAACAGCAATCGCATCAAGCTCACATGGATCAGCTTCTTCTCCTACGCCCTGACCGGCGCGTTGGTGATCGTCACCGGGATGGTGATGGGGAATATCGCAGACTACTTCCAGCTGCCCGTTTCCAGCATGAGTAACACCTTCACCTTCCTCAACGCGGGGATCCTGATCTCTATCTTCCTGAATGCCTGGCTGATGGAAATCGTGCCGCTGAAAACCCAGCTTCGCTTCGGCTTTGTGCTGATGGTCGCCGCCGTGGCGGGGCTGATGCTGAGCCACAGCATCGCCCTGTTCTCTGCCGCCATGTTCGTGCTCGGCCTGGTTAGCGGGATCACCATGTCGATCGGTACGTTCCTGATTACCCATATGTATGAAGGCCGCCAGCGCGGCGCGCGCCTGCTGTTTACCGACTCCTTCTTCAGCATGGCCGGCATGATCTTCCCGATGGTCGCGGCCGTTCTGCTGGCCCGCAGCATTGAATGGTACTGGGTCTATGCCTGCATTGGGCTGGTCTACGTGGCGATCTTTATTCTGACCTTCGGCTGCGAGTTCCCGGTACTGGGCAAGAAAGCGCAAACCACGGCAGAGCCTGTGGCGAAAGAGAAATGGGGTATCGGCGTGCTGTTCCTCTCCATCGCCGCCTTGTGCTACATCCTGGGCCAGCTGGGCTTTATCTCCTGGGTACCGGAATACGCCAAAGGTCTGGGCATGAGCCTGAACGATGCGGGTAAACTGGTGAGCGATTTCTGGATGTCTTACATGTTCGGCATGTGGGCGTTTAGCTTCATCCTGCGCTTCTTCGACCTGCAGCGCATTCTGACCGTGCTGGCAGGTCTGGCGACCGTGCTGATGTATCTGTTCATCAACGGTTCCCCGGAACATATGCCGTGGTTCATTCTGACCCTGGGCTTCTTCTCCAGCGCGATCTACACCTCGATCATCACCCTGGGCTCTCTGCAGACCAAAGTGGCCTCGCCGAAGCTGGTTAACTTCGTTCTGACCTGCGGCACCATCGGCACTATGCTGACCTTCGTGGTGACGGGCCCGATCGTTGCCCACAGCGGCCCGCTGGCCGCGCTGCACACCGCGAACGGTCTGTACGCCGTGGTGTTCATCATGTGCTTCATCCTGGGCTTTGTGACCCGCCACCGCCAGCACAACGCGGCAGCGGCATCGCACTAAACCCTGCGCCCCTTTGCATTATGCAGAGGGGCTGTTTCTGGCGAAACTGACCTCTTCTCCTCCGGTATCCATCTGGATCCAGGTCTGCGCCAGTTGCGTGGTGGCGATAATCCGCCCCTGACGAATCGACCAGCGCACCGGCACCTGACAGCGCACCGCTTCAAACCCGCTCTCCGCAGGCAAAATAATCAGGTTTGCCGGGTTTCCCGTTTCAATACCGTAATCGCTCAGGCCGAAGGTACGGGCGCTGTTATGGGTGATCAGATTCAGACCATTGTCGATTTGCGGATAGCCCATCATCTGGCAGACGTGTAGCCCCATATGCAGCACCTGCAGCATATTGCCGGTGCCGAGCGGGTACCACGGGTCGAAGACATCGTCGTGACCAAAGCAGACGTTAATGCCCGCCTCCTGCAGCTCTTTCACGCGGGTGATGCCGCGACGCTTCGGATAGTCATCAAAGCGCCCCTGCAGGTGGATGTTGACCAGCGGGTTAGCAACGAAGTTAATCCCCGACATCTTCAGCAGACGGAAGAGCCGCGAGGTGTAAGCGCCGTTGTAGGAGTGCATGGCGGTGGTGTGGCTGGCCGTCACGCGCGGGCCGATGCCAGCCTCATACGCCAGCGCGGCCACCGTCTCGACAAACCGCGACTGTTCGTCGTCAATTTCATCGCAGTGGATATCCAGCGGTCGGTCATACTTCTTCGCCAGTTCAAAAGCGATGTGCAGCGACTGGACGCCATATTCCCGGGTAAATTCGAAGTGCGGGATCGCCCCCACCACGTCGGCCCCCAGTTTTAACGCCTCTTCCAGCAGCGCCGCGCCGTTCGGGTAAGAGAGAATACCTTCCTGCGGAAACGCGACGATTTGCAGCGTTACCCACGGCGCCACCTCCTGCTTCACCTCCAGCATCGCCTTCAGGGCGGTGAGCGTCGGGTCAGAGACATCCACATGGGTACGAACAAACTGGATGCCGTTAGCGATTTGCCACTTCAGCGTTTTCCAGGCGCGTGCTTTCACATCCTCATGGCTGAGCAACGCCTTGCGCTCCGCCCAGCGTTCAATGCCTTCGAACAACGTGCCGGACTGGTTCCAGTTCGGCTCCCCTGCCGTCTGGGTGGTATCAAGATGAATATGCGGCTCGATGAACGGCGGGAGAGCGAGACCACCGCGCGCGTTCAGTACCTCATAACTTTCGGCGTGGGTATCGTCCATGGGGGTGATGTCACCAAATCGCCCGTTCTCGATGGCAAGTTGCCACAGCCCATCCCGACCCGGTAAACGTACATTCTGAACAAGCCATAACGGTGATGTAGACATACCTTTCCCCTCATAAACGCAGCTGATATTCAGGCGTATCGATTTTTGCAAAACCGCCCCTGAGTTGTACACAAATTCAACGAACACGAAAAGCCTGCGATTTCCGCTACTTATAAAAATCCTGACAAATCAGTCATATACCACCTAAGGAGTAGGCGAAGACGTATTTGATTTGCATCAATAAGCGCCCCTGCTGAATCGTTAAGGTAGGCAATAATAGAAAAGAAATCGAGGCAATAATGAGCAAAGTCAGACTCGCTATCATCGGTAACGGTATGGTCGGCCACCGCTTTATTGAGGATCTTCTCGATAAGGCCGATGCTGAGCAGTTCGATATTACCGTGTTCTGTGAAGAACCCCGCAAGGCGTACGATCGTGTGCACTTGTCTTCCTACTTCTCCCATCATACCGCCGAAGAGCTCTCTCTGGTGCGCGAAGGTTTCTACGAGAAGCATGGCGTAAAAGTGCTGGTGGGCGAACGCGCTATCACCATCAACCGTCAGGAAAAAGTGATCCACTCCAGTGCTGGCCGTACGGTTTTTTACGACAAGCTGATCATGGCGACAGGCTCGTACCCGTGGATCCCGCCAATTAAAGGCTCGGAAACACAGGATTGCTTCGTTTACCGTACCATTGAAGATCTCAACGCTATCGAATCCTGTGCGCGTCGAAGCAAACGTGGTGCGGTGGTGGGCGGCGGCCTGCTGGGTCTGGAAGCGGCAGGCGCGCTGAAAAACCTCGGCGTGGAAACCCACGTCATCGAATTTGCCCCGATGCTGATGGCCGAACAGCTCGACCACATGGGCGGTGACCAGCTGCGTCGTAAAATCGAAAGCATGGGCGTGAAGGTTCACACCAGCAAGAACACCAAAGAGATCGTTCAGGAAGGGACTGAAGCGCGCAAAACCATGCGCTTTGCCGACGGTAGCGAGCTGGAGGTGGACTTCATCGTCTTCTCCACCGGTATTCGTCCGCGCGACAAGCTGGCGACCCAGTGCGGTCTGGCCGTCGCGCAGCGCGGCGGGATCATGATTAACGACACCTGCCAGACCTCCGATCCGGATATCTACGCCATCGGCGAATGCGCTAGCTGGAACAACCGCGTATACGGCCTGGTGGCGCCGGGCTACAAAATGGCGCAGGTCGCCGTGGATCATATCCTCGGCAGCGAAAACGCCTTCACCGGCGCAGACATGAGCGCCAAGCTGAAGCTGCTGGGCGTGGACGTAGGCGGTATTGGCGATGCGCACGGCCGCACCCCGAATTCCCGCAGCTACGTCTATCTGGACGAAAGCAAAGAGGTCTACAAAAGACTCATCGTCAGCCAGGACAACAAAACCCTGCTCGGCGCGGTGCTGGTGGGCGACACCAGCGACTTCGGTAACCTGCTCCAGCTGGTGCTCAACGCCATCGAGCTGCCGGAAAACCCGGATGCGCTGATCCTCCCGGCGCACGCCTCCAGCGGCAAGCCGTCCATCGGCGTGGATAAACTGCCGGACAGCGCGCAGATTTGCTCCTGCTTCGACGTGACCAAAGGCATGCTGATCTCCGCGATCAACAAAGGGTGCCACACCGTTGCGGCGCTGAAAGCGGAAACCAAAGCCGGTACTGGCTGCGGCGGCTGTATTCCGCTGGTCACTCAGGTGCTGAACGCCGAACTGGCGAAACAGGGCATCGAAGTGAACAACAACCTGTGCGAGCACTTCGCGTATTCTCGCCAGGAACTGTACCACCTGATCCGCGTGGAAGGCATTAAGTCCTTCGACGAACTGCTGGCGAAGCACGGCCAGGGCTACGGCTGTGAAGTGTGTAAACCGACCGTCGGCTCCCTGCTGGCCTCCTGCTGGAACGAGTACGTGCTCAAGCCCGAGCATACGCCGCTGCAGGACACCAACGACAACTTCCTGGCCAACATCCAGAAAGACGGCACCTACTCCGTGATTCCACGCTCGGCCGGTGGTGAAATCACGCCGGAAGGGCTGGTCGCGGTGGGCCGTATCGCACGTGAATTTAACCTCTACACCAAAATTACCGGCTCCCAGCGTATCGGCCTGTTTGGCGCGCAGAAGGACGACCTGCCGGAAATCTGGCGTCAGCTGATTGAAGCGGGCTTCGAAACCGGCCACGCGTACGCTAAAGCGCTGCGCATGGCGAAAACCTGCGTGGGCAGCACCTGGTGCCGCTACGGCGTCGGCGACAGCGTGGGCTTCGGCGTTGAGCTGGAAAACCGCTACAAAGGCATCCGTACCCCGCACAAAATGAAGTTCGGCGTCTCCGGCTGTACCCGCGAATGTGCGGAAGCGCAGGGTAAAGACGTGGGTATTATTGCCACCGAGAAAGGCTGGAACCTGTATGTGTGCGGCAACGGCGGGATGAAACCGCGCCATGCGGACCTGCTGGCGGCGGATCTCGATCGTGACACGCTGATTCAGTATCTCGACCGCTTCATGATGTTCTACATCCGTACCGCCGATAAGCTGACCCGTACCGCCTCCTGGCTCGATAACCTCGAGGGCGGCATCGACTACCTGAAATCGGTCATCATCGACGACAAGCTGGGCCTGAACGAACATCTGGAAGCGGAGATGGCGCGCCTGCGCGAGGCGGTGATCTGCGAGTGGACGGAAACCGTCAACACCCCGGCGGCGCAGACGCGCTTCAAACACTTTATCAACAGCACCCAGCGCGACCCGAACGTACAGGTTGTGCCGGAGCGCGAACAGCATCGTCCGGCGACGCCGTATGAACGTATTCCGGTCAAGCTGGTGGAGGAAAACGCATGAGCCAGTGGGTAAACATCTGCAATATTAACGACATTCTCCCCGCCACCGGCGTCTGTGCGCTGCTGGGCAGCGAGCAGGTGGCGATTTTCCGCCCTCGCCACGATGAACAGGTTTTTGCCATCAGCAATATCGACCCGTTCTTTGAGGCCAGCGTGCTCTCCCGCGGCCTGATTGCCGAGCACCAGGGTGAACTGTGGGTCGCCAGCCCGTTGAAAAAGCAGCGTTTCCGCTTAACCGACGGACTCTGCATGGAAGATGAAAGCTTCTCGGTCAAACACTACGACGTCCGCGTGAAGGACGGCGAGGTGCAGCTGAAAGCGTAACCCCTCGCCTTTTCAACAGGAAAGGCTTATGACCCCTTATGGGTAACGGCAGGAAAAACCGTATGTTCGGTACGATTCCTGCTGTTATCCTGACGTCAATTCTTCCCCCGCCATGAATGCTGTGAGGTAACGTCGTGGATCACCTGCCGATTTTTTGTCAATTACGCAACCGCGACTGCCTGCTCGTGGGCGGCGGCGACGTGGCCGAGCGCAAAGCGCGCCTGCTGTTAGAGGCTGGCGCCCGCCTGACCGTGAATGCCCTGTCCTTCGCCCCCCAGTTTGAGGTTTGGGCCCAGGAAGGGATGCTCACGCTGGAACAGGGCGCGTTTAATGAATCCCTGCTGGATACCTGCTGGCTGACCATTGCCGCGACGGATGACGATGAAGTGAACCAGCGCGTGAGCGACGCCTGCGAAGCACGCCGTATCTTCTGCAACGTGGTGGATGCGCCGAAAGAGGCCAGCTTTATCATGCCGTCGATTATCGACCGCTCGCCGCTGATGATTGCGGTCTCGTCCGGGGGACGTTCGCCGGTTCTCGCGCGTCTGCTGCGGGAAAAACTGGAAGCCCTGTTGCCCCAGCATCTTGGCCAGATTGCGCATTATGCCGGGCAGCTGCGTTCACGCGTGAAGCAAACCTTCGCGACCGTGGGCGAGCGCCGTCGCTTCTGGGAAAAATTCTTTGTGAACGACAGGCTGGCGCAGTCGCTGGCGAATCAGGACACCAAAGCCGTTGAAGAGACGACCGAACAGCTGCTGAGCGAACCGCTGGACCATCGCGGCGAAGTGGTGCTGGTGGGCGCAGGCCCCGGTGATGCGGGCTTGCTGACGCTGAAAGGGCTACAGCAGATCCAGCAGGCCGATATCGTGGTGTACGACCGTCTGGTGTCCGATGACATCATGAATCTGGTCCGTCGCGATGCCGACCGCGTCTTCGTGGGCAAACGGGCGGGCTACCACTGCGTGCCGCAGGAGGAGATCAACCAGATCCTGCTGCGCGAGGCGCAGAAAGGTAAACGCGTAGTGCGCCTTAAGGGCGGCGATCCGTTTATTTTTGGGCGCGGCGGCGAGGAGCTGGAAACTCTGTGTGACGCGGGCATTCCGTTCTCTGTCGTGCCCGGCATTACGGCGGCATCCGGCTGTTCAGCATACTCTGGCATTCCGCTGACCCATCGCGACTACGCTCAGAGCGTGCGTCTGGTGACGGGCCACCTGAAGACCGGCAGCGAGCTGGACTGGCATAACCTGGCCGCCGAAAAGCAGACGCTGGTGTTCTACATGGGGCTCAATCAGGCCGCCACGATTCAGGCGAAGCTGCTGGAGCACGGTATGAATGCGGATATGCCCGTCGCGCTGGTCGAAAACGGCACCGCCATTACGCAGCGCGTGGTGGATGGCGTGCTGACGCAGTTAGGCGAGCTGGCGCAGCAGGTTGAAAGCCCGGCGCTGATCGTGGTAGGTCGCGTGGTTGAACTGCGCGACAGGCTGAACTGGTTCTCGAATCACTAACGCATATTCTCCCTTCCTGGAGTAGTCCTTAAGCGGACTACTCCCCTCTTACGCCTACCGATAACATACCGCCCGCATAGTGGAACTTTTCCATTTATTCCCTCGTATTACATCCATTTTTTAGACAAGGAATGCATATGTTCAAACTGGCAAAAGCCGCCGTTCTGGTTGGCCTGTTATCGACGCTGACGGCCTGCACCGGTCACGTACAGAACACCAAAAATAATTGCAGCTACGATTATCTGCTGCACCCGGCGATCTCCATTTCGAAAATCATCGGTGGTTGCGGCCCGGCAGCGCAGCAGTAAGTGTTTTACAGGCGTAAAAAAACCGGGATGTCCCGGTTTTTTAGTTTTGGAGAGTGTGTTTTTTGTCGGGTGGCGGCTTTGCCTTACCCGACCTACACGATCCTGTAGGCCGGGTAAGCGTTAGCGCCACCCGGCAAAGCAGGCTTAAGGTTTACCCACAAACCCAATCGCTTCATACACCGCTTTCAGGGTTTCGGACGCGCGCGCGCTGGCTTTTTCCGCGCCCTCTTTCATCACTTTCTGCAGGAAAGCTTCGTCGTTACGGTAGCGGTGATAACGCTCCTGCAGCTCGGTCAGCATGCCGGAAACGGCATCTGCCACTTCGCCTTTCAGGTGGCCGTACATCTTGCCTTCGAAGTGTTTTTCCAGCTCAGGGATGCTCTGACCGGTGACGCCGGAGAGGATATCCAGCAGGTTTGAGACGCCCGCTTTGTTCTGCACGTCGTAGCGCACTACAGGCGGCTCGTCGGAATCGGTCACCGCGCGCTTGAGTTTTTTCACCACCGATTTCGGATCTTCCAGCAGGCCGATAACGTTGTTACGGTTATCGTCAGACTTGGACATCTTCTTGGTCGGCTCCAGCAGCGACATCACGCGCGCGCCGGACTTCGGAATGAAAGGCTCAGGCACTTTAAACACATCGCCGTAGATCGCGTTAAAGCGCTGGGCGATATCGCGGCTCAGCTCCAGGTGCTGCTTCTGGTCTTCACCCACCGGGACCTGGTTAGTCTGGTACAGCAGAATGTCTGCCGCCATCAGCACCGGATAGTCAAACAGACCGGCGTTGATGTTTTCTGAGTAGCGCGCGGATTTATCCTTGAACTGCGTCATGCGGCTCAGCTCGCCGAAATAGGTGTAGCAGTTCAGCGCCCAGCCCAGCTGCGCGTGCTCCGGCACGTGAGACTGAACGAAGATAGTGCTCTTCTCTGGATCAATACCGCAGGCCAGATACAGCGCCAGGGTGTCCAGCGTGGCTTTGCGCAGCTTCTCAGGATCCTGACGCGCGGTAATCGCATGGAGATCGACGATGCAATAAATGCAATGGTAGTCATCCTGCATGCTGACCCACTGACGTAACGCACCCATGTAGTTACCAATGGTCAATTCACCTGAAGGCTGTGCGCCACTAAAAACGATGGGCTTAGTCATTATTCAATTCCTGATGTTCACTGTGCGAAAGCCCGAGTGCGGGCAACAAATCTTTGAAGTGGTCGAAAACGACGTCCGGCTCACTCAGCGTGATGGCTTCACCGTAGTTGTAGCCATAGGTTAACCCCACGGAAGGACACCCGGCCGCGCGGGCAGCCAGAATATCATTGCGGGAATCGCCGACAAAGAGCAGCTCCGCAGGCGTTAAGGATAATTTTCCTGCCACCAGCAGCAGCGGTTCCGGATGAGGCTTTTTGTTTTGCACATCGTCGCCGCCCACAATCACGGAGAAATACTTCGCGATATCGAGCGCGTCGAGCAGCGGTGCGACAAACGGCGTGGGTTTGTTGGTCACCAGACCCAGCGGGATGCCCTTCGCGTGCAGCGCACTCAGCGTTTCCTGAACGTCCGGGAACAGGAAGCTGCCCTCCTCGACGGTCTCTTCATAGAAACGATCGAACAGTTTGCGCAGAATACGCAGCTGCTCTTCCTGCGGGATGTCCGCGTGATCGACGCTCGGTTTCCCCTGGGCGGAACGCTGTGACGCACGCTCCTGACGCGCCCACGTCAACGCGCGCGCCATCAGAACATCGGCGCCGTTGCCAATCCACGTGACGACACGCTCTTCACCCGCAACGGGGAGTTCAAGTGCATACAGCGCCTGGTCAACGGCGCTCGTTAAGCCCGGCGCGCTGTCAACCAGCGTGCCGTCGAGGTCGAATGCCACACCCCGAATAGCCTGTAATTTATCCATGACTTACCTTCGCCAGCTCGCGGCGCATTTCATCGATGACTTTTTTGTAATCCGGTTGGTCGAAAATGGCTGAACCGGCAACGAACATATCCGCGCCTGCCGCCGCAATTTCACCAATGTTATTCACTTTCACGCCGCCGTCCACTTCCAGACGAATATCGTAGCCTGACTCGTCAATACGACGGCGGACTTCACGCAGCTTATCCAGCGTGTGAGGAATGAATGACTGGCCGCCAAAGCCCGGGTTAACGGACATCAGCAGGATCACGTCCAGCTTGTCCATGACATAGTCGAGATAGCTCAGCGGCGTGGCCGGGTTAAACACCAGACCCGCTTTACAGCCGTTCTCTTTGATCAGCTGCAGCGTGCGATCCACATGTTCAGAGGCTTCCGGATGGAAGGTGATGATACTGGCACCCGCCGCGGCGAAGTCAGGCACGATGCGATCAACCGGTTTCACCATCAGGTGAACGTCGATCGGGGCGGTAATGCCATAGTTGCGCAGCGCCTTGAGCACCATTGGACCGATGGTCAGGTTTGGAACGTAGTGGTTATCCATCACGTCGAAATGGACGACATCCGCGCCAGCCGCCAGTGCGTTGGCAGTGTCTTCACCCAGGCGGGCAAAATCGGCCGACAGAATTGAGGGAGCAATCAAAAACTGTTTCATCCGCTTCTCCTTGAAATGTGTTTACCGGCGGGCAAAACGGCTCAGGGGCGATAAAGAGCCAGGAGTTCGTCCACCTTTTTACGTGTGCCGCCGTTGCTGCTAATGCTACGCCGCACCTTAACCTGAAAATGCTTCGCGGCTTTGTACCATTCGCGCGTATCAGGCGTGTCGTGATTCGAAATTAACACCGGAATTCTTTTGCTGACCAGCTTTTCCGCCATCTCCGCCAGGCGCGCCTGCTCGGCAGGGCTGAAGCTGTTAGTGTGATAGGCGGTGAAGTTCGCCGTCGCAGACAGCGGCGCGTATGGCGGGTCGCAGTAAACCACCGAATTGACGCCAGCCAGCTCCATACACTCTTCATAGGAGAGGCAATGGAACTCCGCGTTCTGTGCTTTTTCGGCAAAGTGATACAGCTCGTCCTGTGGGAAATACGGGCGCTTATAGCGGCCAAAAGGCACGTTAAATTCCCCACGAAGATTATACCGGCACAGGCCGTTGTAACCATGCCGGTTGAGATAGAGGAACAGCAGGGCTCTGCGGAACGGATCCTGGCTTTGGTTAAACTCCGCGCGGAACTGGTAGTAAACGTCCGGGTTATTGTTCTCGGGCGTAAACAGTTTGCGCGCCTCGGCGACATACTCATCGGTACGCAGCTTAACGATGTTATAGAGGCTGATAAGGTCGCTGTTGATATCCGCCAGGATATAACGAGAAAAATCGGTGTTGAGAAACACCGACCCCGCACCCACGAAAGGTTCGATAAGGCACTCGCCTTTAGGCAGGTGCTTTTTAATATCATCGAGCAGGGGGTATTTCCCCCCTGCCCATTTCAGAAAAGCGCGATTTTTTTTCATGCTGACTAACTGATTACACCTTCTCCGGCTGTGGAGAAAGCTCCGACAGCATCCTGCGCTTTAAACATTACTTCAGATCGGCCTGAACCTGATGAATCGGCTTCGCCCATGGGTTCTTCGCCTGAACGTCAGCTGGCAGCGCCGCTACGGCACGTTTTGCTTCATCTTTGGACGAATAAACACCGCTCACCAGCACATACCACGGCTGACCGTTACGGGTCGTCTGATAAACAACGTAGTTTTTCAGATTTGATTTCTTCGCCCAACTGTTGAGGTTGTCATAGTTGGACGAACTGCTCAGCTGCAGCGTGTAGTTGCTGGATGGCGCTGATTTCAGCGATCCAACGTTGCCTGCCGTTTTACCTGCCGCGCTGCTGGAGGCTGTTGCCGTCGCTGCTGGCGCCGCTGTGGCAGCCGGTGCCGTGGTGGTCGCCGTGGCTTTCGGCGCAGTCTGCGTGACGGGCGCTTTAGCAGGCTCGCTCACTGCAGCCGTTTCAGTGTGTTTCGGCTGCGCCGGAACAGCTTTCACTTGAGGCGCTTTCACCACTGCCTGAGGTTTGGTTTCACGCTTAGGCTCAATCACCGCCTGCTTACGTTCAGGACGTGTCGCAGTCTGCGTCTGGCGCGGCTTGGTTTCCGTCGCAGCCGTTTGCGGCTGAGCGTTACCACCGCGAACCGGGGCAACGGTTGCAGGTTCAGTTGGCAGCGTAGAGTTAACCACGACGTTATCAACCTGCTGCTGGTTCTGCGGCTGCGTCAGCGCATTATTCAGGTCTCCCTGAACTTCCACACGCTGCTGACCTTCAGGCGCAGCAGATGCCTGACCCTGAGCAGGGGTTGAAGAAACAGGCGGCAGAGAAACATCCTGCGGCGCTGTGGTGTTCCCTGCGGTCTGCTCAGCAGAAGTGGCACCCGGCGCTGGCTGTGCACCATTCGCCTGGTCGGACGCATCGTTACCGGAAAGGTTGATGCTCTTCTCAGCGGAAGCCGTTTGCTCGGTTGTGTTCGTTGACGGTGCTTTAAGCGCGGAGCCAATGCCGACAATCAGCAGCACAAGCACCAGAACGCCAAGGCCCATCATAATATACTGGCGGGAAGCCGGTTTTGGCGCAGCGGCTTTTTTACGTTTACGCGGGCGACGCTCTACAGGCTGTTCGTCCATTGAATCTTCTTCGGACTCATAATCCTCTTCTGCTCGCTCTTCGTGCGCGTTGCGGCTGCGCGAAGGACGACGATCGTCTGCATCCAGATCAACATCGTCAAAGTTGATCTGCGGCTCGTTATCACGTTCTGAAGATTGACGAGAACGACCAGTACGACGATCGCTGGGATCGGGTTTCAGCTCGTCTTCTGGTTTGAATTCATCCATTTAACACCCCACTCAAAGGCTTATGCCAACGACTTTGCATTTCACCTGAAGCTAAACGACCACCTGCGACAGTGGCCTGACCTTTCTAGTTGTTACGCCTGCTGACAGTCAGCGATAGCGCCAAGAACGACATCGTGCGGCACTCCGCCGCGTACTTCACTCTTCCCTATTGCAAGCGGGAGTACAAGACGCATCTCACCTGCCAATACTTTTTTATCGCGCATCATGTGGGGTAAATACGCTTGCGCCGACATCTCCTGCGGCCCGGTCACCGGCAAACCAGCACGCTCAAGCAGCGCAATGATACGTGCCGTCTCTTCCGGTTTGAACTGTCCGAGACGTTCAGAGGTGCGGGCAGCCATCACCATGCCGGCCGCGACGGCTTCACCGTGCAGCCAGTTGCCGTAGCCCATTTCGGCTTCAATCGCGTGGCCAAACGTATGCCCAAGATTCAGTAAAGCACGTAAGCCCGTTTCACGCTCGTCTGCGGCAACAACTTCTGCTTTCAGCTCACAGCAACGACGAATGCAGTATGCCAGTTTAGCCTCATCGAGGCCCAGCAACGCATCCATATTCTCTTCAAGCCAGCTAAAGAACTCACCGTCCAGAATAATGCCGTATTTGATCACTTCCGCCAGACCCGAAGCCATTTCGCGCTTCGGCAGCGTTTTCAGACAGTCGAGATCCACCACCACCGATGCGGGCTGGTAGAACGCGCCAATCATGTTTTTACCGAGCGGATGGTTCACTGCCGTTTTGCCACCGACAGAGGAGTCGACCTGGGACAGCAACGTGGTTGGGATTTGAATAAAACGGACGCCACGCTGATAGCTTGCGGCCGCAAAGCCGGTCAGATCGCCCACAACACCGCCGCCCAGGGCAAGCAGTGTTGTATCGCGACCATGCGGTTTTTGCAGCAATGCGGTAAAGACGGTATCCAGTACCGTCAGGCTTTTATACTGCTCGCCATCGGGGAGAATCACACTGTCGACTTTTACGCCCGCCTGCTCAAGCAGGTGGCGCACACGGTCGAGATAAAGCGGAGCCAGCGTCTCATTGGTGACCAGCATCGCCTGATCACCCGCTTTCAGTGGTAAAAAGGAAGCTGGGTCGTTAAACAAACCAGCCGCGATGGTGATAGGGTAACTACGTTCCCCGAGAGTAACTGTAATCCTCTCCATGACGCGACATCCACCTTTAATGCTTTTACCCGCAGGCGAGTGTATATAAAGCCAGAATCAGTTGCTTTCCAGCATATGAATAATCTGGTTTGCAACCACTTTAGCGCTCTGGTCGTCAGTACGAATGGTCACATCAGCAATCTCTTCATACAGCGGATTGCGTTCATCGGCCAACGCTTCCAGAACTTCGCGTGGTGGCGTTTCAACCTGCAGCAGCGGGCGCTTTTTATCGCGCTGCGTACGTGCCAGCTGTTTCTCAATGGTCGTCTCAAGATAGACCACTACGCCACGGGCGGAGAGACGGTTGCGGGTTTCGCGAGATTTCACAGAGCCGCCGCCTGTTGCCAGAACGATGCCCTGTTTTTCCGTGAGTTCGTTGATCACTTTTTCTTCTCGGTCACGGAAACCTTCTTCGCCTTCTACGTCGAAAACCCAGCCCACATCAGCTCCGGTTCGTTTCTCAATCTCTTGATCAGAATCGTAAAATTCCATATTGAGTTGTTGAGCTAACTGACGCCCAATAGTGCTTTTGCCGGCACCCATAGGCCCAACCAGAAAGATATTGCGTTTCTCTGCCATTTTATCGGTACTACTAAGACTATTCGTTAATGGTAATCCCCGCTTCGCAGACACCCGGCGTAGCAGGACATGAACTGAAACCTCATATGCAATAGAGCGAGAGTCAGACTAAAAATTATCTCAATACTCCGGCTTGTTTGGCAACTGATTAAATCACCGCGCCGGGCGCATAAGGTAATAAGACGTAAGTCCAACTCAAATCGGTACTCCTTGTATGCTAATTCATGCCCCACGTCAAACATCTGCAACAAACTGAATGCAAAATCATTGCGGTGATCGTTACCCGTCAGCGAATACCGACCAGACGTGGTGTAATAAACACCACTAATTCACGCCGTTCGTTGTCTTTCCCGTCATGACGAAAAAGCGACCCAATCCAGGGGATGCTTCCCAGACCGGGTACGCTGTCACTGCCGGTTTTGTTCTTCTGGGAAAAAATTCCGCCCAACGCCAGCGTTTCTCCACTTTTTACCTCCACCTGGGTTTCTATCTCCTGCTTGTCGATAGCCAGCGTTTCGCCATCGGCCTGCTGCAGAACCTGTCCCGGCATATTTTCGCTGATGTGTAGTTTCAGGCGCACGCGTCCCCCCGGTAAGACCACCGGTGTGACCTCCATTCCGAGTACCGCCTCTTTAAACTCAACGGAGGTGGCGCCGCTTTCCCCGCTTGAGACCTGATACGGAATTTCGCTGCCCTGCTTGATACTGGCCGGTTGCCCGTGCGAGGCCAGCAGCCGCGGGCTGGCGATGATATCGACCTGCTGTTTTTGCTCCAGCGCTGAGAGCTCCAGATCCAGCAGCCGACCATTGATCCTCCCGATATTAAAACCCACGTGGCTGGTAGCGCTGGCGACGGAAAGATCGCTGCCCAGCGTCGTCAGTCGTCCAACCTTGCCCGCGTCGGTCGCGTCGGCGAGATTCCACTTCACCCCAAGCTCACGCAGGCTTTTTTCGTTAATGGTCACAATATGCGCCGCCAGCTCGACCTGATCGATGGGAATATCCATCTGGGCGGCCCAGCGCTGCAGCGTTTCCACCACCGTCTGGTTATCGCGGATCAGCAGACGGTTGGTACGCGTGTCGACAGACAAACTCCCCTTTGGGCTCAGGAGTTTTTCCGCGGCTTTTTGCAGCTCCCCGGCGTCGGCATAGGAAAAGGGAATGCCCTGAGTGACCAGCGGGGCATCAAGCTGTCGGCGCGCCTGTTCCTGCTCTGTACGCTCCCGCTGCTCACGCTGCCAGGCCGCGGTATGCACATAAAAAATGCCGCCTTCCTCGCGCAAGACGAGTCCGGCACTGGTGACAACCGTCCGTAACGCCTGCCGCCAGGGGACACGCGTCAGGTTTAGCGAAAGCGTGCCGCTGACATCAGGCGATACCACCAGATTACGATTCTCCTGTGCGACCAGGGCCTGTAACACCTGAACCACAGGAACGTCATCCACCACCAGCGTGACCGGTTTTGGCTCGGCGGCCCACAGGGGATGGCTGAACGCCAGCAGCCACAGCATTATCCGTAAATTCATTTTTGTCCGTTCCTTCTCGTTGCCACGTCCATTTTCCCGGGTCACAGGTGTCACCCACATCAACTGCCAGCTCCGCTGCATTGATGGCTGTTATCCTCCAGCCTGACGGGAAGCGCTCATGCGTTTTCAGCCGGTACCAGCGCTTTTGCCCATCCTGTAAAATGCCGATAGTCTCCTGCCCTTCCACCATGCCGCGAAAGTGCCACTGCGCCAGCTCGCCAATGGCGCAAGGATCGTCCGGGGGACGAAACGGATCGCGCATACCGGTTAATAGCAGCACTGAGCAAACCAGCAAAAATCGCGCGCTATTTCGCATGTTCCAGCTCCAGCCGCAGGCGTAACGCCGAACCTTGTGGCGAAATCGTGAAAGCCGCGATCTGCACATCCTGCTGTGCCAGCCGGGAAAAAAGCTCAGGAATGGCCTGCCACTCCGCATCCAGCGCCAGCTCCCCTCCATTTTGCAGCGGCTTCCAGTGAACCAGCGTCGTGTTATCGCCCTGAAAATCGAGGGGGGAGAACGACGTCAGCGCCTGTGCTTTTACAGCGTCCGGACGAAACGGCACCTTTCTGACGGCAGGCCATAACGCCGCGTTCGTCCTCACATCTTCAATCAGCTGGCGTTGTTGTTCAGCACACTGCTTGTCTACCGGTCTGAGCAATGTCCCCCACGCGACCAGTCCTGCCAGGAGACTCCCCAGGCACCAGCAGAGTACCCGATGCCGGGGACGGCTTTCGCACCAGCGTTCTACCAGGGTATCCACGCGTTACTCCTCGCTTTTGAGATGAAGCGTAAACAGCCAGTGCCCCCGGCTATCCTGCCGAAGCTCGCCCGCCGTCCCGGACGTAAAGCCCGCGAGTTGTCCCAGCCCATCGCGCAGGACAGAGAGGGCCGGCAGGGTGATGGCATAACCGGTCAATATCAGCGCAGGCGGCTGATAGCGCAGCTCTGTCAGCCAGACCTGTGCCGGAATGTCGCTGGAAAGGGATTCCAGCACCGGTTGCCATGCGCGTCGTTGCAGGGTCTGCACGGGCATTTGCGCCTGTGCGGTCAGTCTTTGTCGGGCGACAAGCGCGTGCTGCACGGACTGCATTCCCGTCAGATCCGTTTGCAGCGCGCGCAGCCTCACGAGCTGGTTCATCCGCAGACAGAAAAAGACCACGAACAGCAACAGCACTGTGCCGACACACATTGCGCCCCAGAAACGCAGGCATCGCGTGCGCCGTTGCTGTCGCCAGGGCAGAAAGTTCAGGATGCTCATTCGGGCACCTCGCTCATGGCCAACGCCAGCGCGACGGTATAATCAGCGCCACATTCCGGCAGCGGAGCCTGGCAGCGTGCCAGGATTTCCCACGGATCACGTCGGCGATCAAACAGCGCGATATCATTCGGCCCCAGGGCCAGCAGCGCCGCCAGTTCGGCCACGTTTTCTGCTTCAGTAGTTAAGCGGCGTCCCCACTGGTGGCGCATCGCCCAGAGCCACTGCCGATCGTCCCGCCAGGCGACGCACTGCGCCGGTGCCAGCGCAGGAAGAAGATTCGTCAGCGCGCTGGCATCCGGGGTAATGGTCACCAGCCGCAAACGCAGCGTTTTCGCCAGCGCCAGAAGGATGTCGACCTCGTTGTTTTGTGCGGCCGTCACGTGAAAGGTATTGCTGAAAGTATCCTGCGCGTAATCGAAACAGAGCGTATCGGCAGACATCTCCAGTTCACGGGCGAGCGCGGCGCCAAGCCATGAGAGCTGATCGCTGTCGCGCAGCGCAACGGTTGGACGGGGAAGTGACCGCTGCAGGGTGCGTGCTGCCGGGAAAGAGAGGAACACCCGATGGGCGTGCGGCAGCGTTTTTCGCCAGTCGCGTAACGCATCAACCAGCTGTTCTGGCTGACAAATTTTGCCGTCACGAATGATGTCTTTGGCCAGCGGGATTGCCCACCAGCGCCGCAGGCGCCAGCAGGACTTCTCCCGGGCCAGCGCCACGATCAGCACCCTATCCTGTTGAATATGAACGCCCGTTTGCCATGTTTTGAAGGCCATGCTTCACGATCTCCTTATCGCCCGTCGCCCTGACGGCTATATCAATGAATCAGGCTTGCCTTTATACTACCGCGCGATTGTTTAGAAACTGCCCAAGTGAAACCAAATGGGAAATCTCCGGTGAAGTTCGTAAAGTATTTATTCATCCTTGCAGTCTGTTGCATTCTGCTGGGAGCAGGCTCGATTTACGGTTTGTACAAATATATTGAGCCACAGCTACCTGATGTCGCCACGCTTCGCGATGTGCGTCTCCAGATCCCGATGCAGGTCTATAGCGCCGATGGCGAGCTCATGGCGCAGTATGGCGAGAAGCGTCGTATTCCGTTGACCTTAAACCAAATCCCCCCGGTGATGGTGAAAGCCTTTATCGCCACGGAGGACAGCCGTTTTTACGAGCACCACGGTGTCGATCCGGTGGGGATTTTCCGTGCCGCGAGCATTGCGCTGTTCTCAGGTCACGCCTCTCAGGGGGCGAGCACCATTACGCAGCAGCTGGCGCGTAACTTCTTCCTCAGCCCTGAAAAGACGCTGACCCGTAAGATCAAAGAGGTGTTCCTTGCGATCCGTATTGAGCAGCTGCTGAGCAAAGACGAGATCCTTGAGCTGTACCTCAACAAAATCTACCTGGGCTACCGTGCCTATGGCGTGGGGGCGGCCGCGCAGGTGTACTTCGGTAAGCCTGTTGAGCAGCTCACCCTAAGCGAAATGGCCACCATCGCCGGTTTGCCAAAAGCGCCATCCACATTTAACCCGCTCTACTCGCTCGACCGCGCCACTGCCCGTCGTAACGTCGTCCTGTCACGTATGCTGAGCGAAGGCTATATCAGCCAGAGCGAGTATGACCAGGCGCGCAACGACGTCATTGACGCTAACTACCACGCCCCGGAGATCGCCTTCTCAGCGCCTTACCTGACCGAAATGGTTCGCCAGGAGATGGTGAATCGCTATGGCGACAAGGCCTATGAAGATGGCTATCGCGTGTACACCACCGTCACCCGTAAAGTGCAGCAGGCGGCGCAGGAAGCGGTACGCAACAACGTGATAGACTACGATATGCGTCACGGCTATCGCGGCCCCTCAAACGTGCTCTGGAAGGTGGGCGAAAGCGCGTGGGACAGCAAAAAAATCACCAGTACGCTAAGAGCGCTGCCTACCTACGGTCCGCTCCTTCCTGCGGTGGTGACGCAGGCCGATCCTCAGGAAGCCGTTGCAACGCTCGCGGACGGTACGTCCGTCTCCCTGCGCATGGACGGTATCCGTTGGGCGCGTCCGTACCGTTCGGATACCCTGCAGGGCGCCACGCCGCGTAAAGTGACCGATGCGGTACAGACCGGGCAGCAAATCTGGGTGCGCAAGGTCGGCGAATCCTGGTGGCTGGCGCAGGTGCCGGACGTCAACTCTGCCCTGGTTTCTATCAATCCGCAGAACGGCGCTGTACTGGCCCTGGTCGGCGGGTTCGATTTCAACCAGAGCAAATTTAACCGCGCCACCCAGGCGCTGCGTCAGGTCGGTTCCAATATCAAACCGTTCCTCTACACGGCCGCGATGGATAAGGGGCTGACTCTCGCCAGCATCCTCAACGACGTGCCGATCTCCCGCTGGGATGCGGGTGCAGGTTCCGACTGGCAGCCGAAGAACTCCCCTGCGGAGTATGCCGGCCCGATTCGCCTTCGTCAGGGTCTGGGACAGTCGAAAAACGTGGTGATGGTGCGTGCCATGCGCGCGATGGGCGTCGACTATGCCGCAGAGTATCTGCAGCGCTTCGGTTTCCCGGCGCAGAACATCGTTCGCACCGAGTCGCTGGCGTTAGGCTCAGCCTCCTTTACGCCGCTTCAGGTCGCGCGCGGATACTCGGTGATGGCCAACGGCGGCTTCCTGATTGACCCGTACTTCATCAGCAAGATCGAGAACGATGAGGGCGGCGTGCTGTTCGAGGCGAAGCCGAAAATTGCCTGCCCTGACTGCGATATTCCGGTCATTTATGGCAATACGCCGAAATCCGAGGTGCTTGAGAATAAGGACATGGAAGATCCTGCCGTGTCGCAGGAGCAGCAGAACGGCGTGGTGCCGCAGCCGCAGCTCGAGCAGGCGAACCAGGCGCTGGTCGCGCAGACCGGCGCGCAGGAGTACGCCCCGCATGTGATCAACACGCCGCTGTCGTTCCTGATCAAGAGCGCGCTGAACACCAATATCTTCGGTGAGCCAGGCTGGCAGGGTACCGGCTGGCGCGCAGGGCGCGATCTGCAGCGCCATGATATCGGCGGTAAAACGGGGACAACCAACAGCTCGAAAGACGCGTGGTTCTCCGGTTACGGTCCCGGCGTAGTGACCTCGGTCTGGATCGGCTTCGACGATCACCGCCGCGATTTAGGACGTACCACGGCATCCGGCGCGATTAAAGATCAGATTTCCGGCTACGAAGGCGGCGCGAAGAGCGCGCAACCGGCCTGGGACGCCTACATGAAGTCCGTTCTTGAAGGCGTGCCGGAGCAGCCGCTGACGCCACCGCCGGGCGTGGTGACGGTCAATATCGACCGCAGCACGGGCCAGCTCGCCAACGGTGGTAACAGTCGCGAAGAGTATTTCATTGAGGGCACGCAGCCAACCACACAGGCGGTGCATGAGGTGGGTACAGAGATCATCGATAACGGCGAAACGCACGAGCTGTTCTAAAAATAAAAATGCCCGGTAAAAACCGGGCAAAGCATCGTAGGCCGGGTAAGGCGAAGCCGCCACCCGGCTTTTTTATGGCCTACAGTCGCCCCTGCCCCTTCAACCACTCCCGTACCAGGAACAGCGCGCTCACGTTGCGAGCCTCATTAAAGTCAGGGTCTTCCAGCAGATCCATCAGGTGCGCCAGCGGCCAGCGAACCTGCGGCAGCGGCTCCGGCTCATCCCCTTCCAGCGATTCAGGATAGAGATCTTCCGCCACCACGATATTCATTTTGCTGGAAAAATAGGACGGCGCCATGCTCAGTTTTTTCAGGAATGAAAGCTCATTCGCCCCGAAGCCCACCTCTTCTTTCAGCTCGCGGTTGGCCGCTTCAAAGACGGTTTCACCCGGGTCGATGAGCCCTTTCGAGAACCCAAGCTCGTAAGATTCCGTTCCCACCGCGTATTCGCGGATCAAAATCAGATGATCGTCGACAATCGGCACAATCATCACCGCTTCGCGCGACGAGGGGCGCATACGTTCATAAACGCGACGCACACCGTTGCTGAACTCCAGATCCACACTTTCGACATTAAACAGGCGCGATTTGGCGACAGTTTCAACATTCAGAATGGTGGGTTTTTGTAGTGGTTTGCTCATCTTGATGGGTCTTAGCAGTGAGAACTGGGGTTATTGTGCGATACGCCGCACGGTTTCGGCAATGTCAATTGTTCTTTATTTACATTTATGCAACGTATTTGGGATCAATCCTCAATTCAAAACAAATGTCAAGAGGTTGAAATGTTTCCAGGAATTTGCTGATATCGCGCCATAACAGGCTTTGCTATCATCACCGGTCACTGGGATGCGCTTCAGAATGCTCAAGTTCGACTCCATACTTGCCGATAGCCAACCACAGACACTCATTCAATGTAAAGGTGCTACTGACTACACCTGTAAGAAGATAAGTAAGATGGGGAAAGCATGAGCACCATTTTGATTGTTCTCGCTGCTATGCTGGCCGGCGCATTGGTTGCAGGGTGGTTGTACAGGCGTCGCGTACAGCGACGTTATCGTCTGCCCTTTTTAAATGCATTTGCGGGCGCGACCACGCGTAAACTCACGCAAGAAGAGCGCGATGCAGTTGAAAACTATCTCGAAATCCTG
Source organism: Enterobacter sp. ku-bf2 (assembly GCF_001742765.1). Lineage (NCBI taxonomy): Bacteria > Pseudomonadati > Pseudomonadota > Gammaproteobacteria > Enterobacterales > Enterobacteriaceae > Enterobacter > Enterobacter sp. ku-bf2. The sequence continues at coordinate 114,962 of NZ_MDVW01000023.1, read as the reverse complement.
AACCGTTCTCAGCTCACGCCTGGGCCAACGGGAGCCACCACTGCGCCCGTCGCGCTAAAGCTTAATGCGCAAAGTGACACCGTGCTCTGCGTGACGCGTTCCATCACGCGCTACGGCATTACCACTGATGACCCCAACAAATGGCGCTATTACCTGGATTCCGTCGAAGTGCATCTGCCTCCGTCATGGGAGCAATACATTAATGACGAAAACAGCGTTGAGCTGATTCACACCGATTCATTGCCTCTGGTTATCTCGCTTAACGGCCACACGCTGAATGAATATCTTCAGGAAGCCCCGCGTTTTGCGCTGGAACGCGCCAGTTCAACGCAGGCCTCCATTCGTGGCGAAGAGACAGAGCAGATTGAACTGCTGAACATTCGCCAGGAAACCCATGAAGAGTACGCCCTGAGCCGACCGGACGGTATTCGTGAAGCTCTGCTGATCGTCGCCGCTTTCCTGCTCTTTTTTATCTGCCTGCTGACGCCGGATGTGTTTGTCCCCTGGCTGGCAGGCGGTGCGGTGCTGCTGCTGGCGGGCGGACTTTGGGGGCTCTTTGCTCCACCGGCCAAAACCTCGTTGCGCGAGATCCACTGCCTGCGTGGTACGCCAAAGCGCTGGGGTCTGTTCGGTGAAAACGATCAGGAACACCTCAACAATATTTCGCTGGGAATTATTGACCTGATCTACCCGCGCCACTGGCAACCGTGGATTGCGCAGGATCTGGGCCAGAAAACCGATATTGATATCTACCTTGACCGCCACGTTGTGCGTCAGGGGCGCTTCTTATCCCTGCATGATGAAGTGAAAAATTTCCCGCTTCAGCACTGGCTTCGCAGCACGGTCATTGCCGGAGGCGCGGCGCTGGTCTTAGTCATGCTGCTGCTCTTTGTGCCGCTGGATATGCCCATCAAATTCACCCTGTCGTGGATCAAAGGGGCGCAAACCATTGAAGCGACCAGCGTCAACAAGCTGGATGAAGCCGGTGTCCGCGTGGGGGACACGCTGCGCCTGAAGGGAACCGGGATGTGTAATATTCACACGCCGGGGGCATGGAACACGCGCCAGAACTCACCGTTTATGCCGTTTGATTGCTCGCAAATTATCTGGAACGACGCACCGCCGCTGCCGCTGCCGGAATCCGAAGTGGTGAATAAAGCCACGGCCCTCACCCAGACGGTTAACCGCCAGCTGCACCCGAAACCGGACGATGATTCGCGCGTCAGCCCCGCGCTGCGCTCGGCCATTCAAAAGTCAGGCATGGTTCTGCTGGATGATTTTGGTGACATCGTTCTGAAAACGCAGGATCTCTGTTCTTCGCAGGATGAGTGCATACGTCTTAAAAATGCCCTGGTAAACCTGGGGAACAGTAAAGACTGGGACTCGCTGGTGAAACGCGCAGAAGCGGGGCGGCTGGATGGCGTCAACGTGCTGCTGCGTCCGGTGAGCGCTGAATCGCTGGATAACCTGGTCGCCACTTCCACGTCGCCGTTCATGATGCGCGAGACCACTCGAGCGGCTCAGGCGCTGAACAGCCCGGCACCGGGCGGGTTTGTGATTGTCAGCGATGAGGGCAGCGACCTGGTCGATCAGCCTTACCCGCAGGTTGCGCTTTACGACTACCCGGCGCAGGAGCAGTGGAGTCAATTCCAGCGCCTGGCGCAGATGCTGATGCAAACGCCGTTCAGTGCCGAAGGGATCGTCACAAGCCTCTACACCGACGCCAACGGTACTCGCCATATCGGCCTGCACCGGATGCCGGATAGCGCAGGGCTGTGGCGTTATATCGGCACCTCTCTGCTGATGACCGCAATGCTAATCGCCATTTTCTGGAACGGCTTTATGGCCCTGCGCCGCTACCAGCGCTCGCGCACCCGGCTTGCCGAGATCCAGCAATATTACGAAAACTGCCTCAATCCTAAGCTGATCCCCTCCTCTGAGAGCCTGATCTGATAACGTCGTTGCGCGGCAAGATGTGCTACCCTGTCGCGCACGTTTCTTCTGGCTGGAGTTCCCCTTATGCATCTTGATATCGCCTGGCAGGAGGTTGATACCGTTCTGCTGGATATGGACGGCACGCTGCTCGATCTCGCCTTTGATAACTATTTCTGGCAAACGCTGGTTCCAGAAACCTATGGCGAGCAGCAGGGGATCTCCCCGGCAGAAGCGCAGGCATTCATTCGTTCGCAATATAGTGCCGTGCAACATACGCTAAACTGGTACTGTCTTGACTACTGGAGCGAGCGCCTCGGTCTGGATATTTGTGCCATGACCACCGCCCAGGGTCCACGCGCCGTGCTGCGCGAGGATACGGTTCCGTTCCTGGACGCGCTGAAAGCAAGCGGCAAGCGCCGCATTTTGCTGACCAACGCGCATCCCCATAACCTGGCCGTGAAGCTGGAGCATACGGGTCTGGCATCACACCTTGATTTATTACTTTCCACCCACACATTTGGTTATCCGAAAGAGGATCAGCGGTTGTGGCATGCGGTGAAGGAAGAGACGGGTTTGCAGCCGGAACGCACGCTGTTCATTGATGACAGCGAACCCATTCTGGATTCCGCGGCTAAGTTTGGCATTCGCTATTGTCTGGGCGTCACCAATCCTGACTCTGGCCTGGCTGAAAAAAGCTATCTGCGCCATCCGGGACTGAACGACTATCGCCAGATGATCCCCTCACTGACCGTGAAGGAGAGGCCATGAAAGAAAAACCCTCTGACGGGGTAAGACTGGATAAATGGCTGTGGGCGGCGCGTTTTTATAAGACGCGCGCCCTTGCCCGCGAGATGATTGACGGCGGAAAAGTGCATTACAACGGCCAGCGCAGCAAACCAAGCAAGCTGGTTGAGCTGAATGCCACCTTAACGCTGCGTCAGGGCAACGATGAACGTACGGTAGTGATTAAAGCCATTACCGAACAACGACGGCCGGCAGCCGAAGCCGTACTGCTTTATGAAGAGACGGCGGAAAGCATAGAAAAGCGCGAGAAGACCGCGCTGGCGCGCAAAATGAATGCGCTGACCATGCCCCACCCGGACCGGCGACCGGACAAAAAAGAGCGCCGCGATCTGATGAAATTTAAACACGGTGAGACCGAGTAACCCTCACCTGCACGAGAGACTATTATGGCCCAACACGACCAATTACACCGCTATCTGTTTGAACAATTCGCCGTGCGCGGCGAGCTGGTCACCGTATCCGAAACCTGGAAACAGATTCTGGAAAACCACAACTACCCGCTGCCGGTGAAGACCCTGTTGGGCGAACTGCTGGTTGCCACCAGCCTGCTCACGGCGACGCTGAAATTTGCCGGTGATATCACCGTGCAGCTGCAGGGTGACGGCCCGATGACGCTGGCGGTCATCAACGGCAATAACCAGCAGCAGATGCGCGGCGTGGCGCGCGTTCAGGGCGACGTGCCTGAGAATGCTGACCTCAAAACGCTGGTGGGTAATGGCTACCTGGTGATCACCATCTCCCCAGAGGAAGGTGAGCGCTATCAGGGCGTGGTGGGTCTGGAAGGCGATACCCTCGCAGCCTGCCTGGAAGATTACTTCATGCGTTCTGAACAGTTGCCGACGCGCCTGTTCATCCGCACCGGTGAAGTGGACGGCCAGCCTGCTGCGGGCGGGATGCTGCTGCAGGTTCTGCCTGCGCAGGACGCGCAGACCAATGATTTTGAGCACCTGGCGACGCTGACCGAAACCATCAAAGCGGAAGAACTGTTCAACCTGTCGGCGACCGACGTGCTGTGGCGTCTGTACCACGAAGAAGAAGTGACCGTCTACGACCCGCAGTCTGTAGAGTTTAAGTGCACCTGCTCCCGCGAGCGTTGCGCTGGCGCACTGAAAACCCTGCCGGATGAAGAGATCGACAGCATCATGGCGGAAGACGGCGAAATTGATATGCACTGTGACTACTGCGGTACGCACTATGTGTTCAATTCGATGGATATCGCTGAGATCCGCAATAACGCCTCCCCGGCGGATCCGCAGGTTCACTAAACCTCTCTTCCCCTCACCTTAACCTTCTCCCCAAAGGGGAGAAGGCTGGGCTGAGGGGAAAAAAACTCCACCCAAGCTGAATCGTTTTCCCAATGTAACTCTTACGTAATTTTCTTACGTGTATGCGATTACATTCACATTCTCTCCGATAAAATCACCAGCCTTTAACCTTTTCGGAACATTTTCCCCAACCAAAAAGCGATTCCTGCGATAATCCGCCTGCGCTGTGACTGGAGTTGCAGCGTTTTCCGTTAGTAAGGGTTTTGTCCAGATGCGTGAATCTATGAGCCCCGTCGCGGTAAACAACCTCAGAAAAACCCTACAATTTCAGGCAGTACATATTGGCTAAGGAGCAGTGATATGCGTGTTACTGGTTTAACCCCGCAAGATCTCAAGGCTTATGGTATTCACGACGTCCAGGAAGTCGTCTACAACCCCGACTACGATACGCTGTATCAGGAAGAGCTCAATCCAGCACTGGAAGGATACGAGCGCGGTGTGTTGACGAATCTTGGTGCTATCGCCGTCGATACCGGTATCTTTACCGGTCGTTCGCCGAAAGATAAGTATATCGTCCGAGACGAAACCACCCGCGATACGCTGTGGTGGGCTGACAAGGGCAAAGGGAAGAACGACAACAAACCGCTCTCTCCGGAAACCTGGCAGCACCTGAAAGGGCTCGTCACCCATCAACTTTCCGGCAAGCGTTTGTTTATTGTCGACGCTTTCTGCGGCGCTAACGCCGACACCCGTCTCTCCGTACGTTTTATCACCGAAGTGGCCTGGCAGGCGCATTTCGTGAAAAACATGTTTATCCGTCCAACCGACGAAGAGCTGCAGGACTTCACCCCTGATTTCATCGTGATGAACGGCGCGAAATGCACCAACCCACAGTGGAAAGAGCAGGGTCTGAACTCCGAAAACTTTGTTGCCTTCAACCTGACCGAGCGTATCCAGCTGATCGGCGGTACCTGGTACGGCGGCGAAATGAAGAAAGGGATGTTCTCGGTCATGAACTACCTGCTGCCGCTGCGGGGCATCGCCTCCATGCACTGCTCGGCTAACGTCGGTGAAAAAGGCGACGTGGCGGTCTTCTTCGGCCTTTCCGGCACCGGGAAAACCACCCTGTCTACCGATCCAAAACGTCGTCTGATTGGTGATGACGAACACGGCTGGGATGACGACGGCGTATTCAACTTTGAAGGCGGCTGCTACGCGAAGACCATTCGCCTGTCTGAAGAGGCCGAGCCGGATATCTTCCACGCGATCCGTCGCGATGCGCTGCTGGAAAACGTCACCGTGCGTGCCGACGGCTCCATCGACTTCGACGATGCGTCGAAAACAGAAAACACCCGCGTCTCTTATCCGATCTACCACATCGACAATATCGTGAAGCCGGTGTCGAAAGCGGGTCATGCCACGAAGGTTATTTTCCTGACGGCGGATGCGTTCGGCGTGCTGCCTCCGGTGTCTCGCCTGACGGCCAGCCAGACGCAGTACCACTTCCTCTCCGGTTTCACCGCCAAGCTGGCGGGTACCGAGCGCGGTGTAACGGAGCCAACCCCAACCTTCTCCGCCTGCTTCGGCGCAGCCTTCCTGTCGCTGCACCCGACGCAGTACGCTGAAGTGCTGGTGAAACGCATGCAGGCATCCGGCGCGCAGGCATACCTGGTGAACACCGGCTGGAACGGCACCGGCAAACGTATCTCCATCAAAGATACCCGCGCCATTATCGACGCCATTCTGGATGGTTCTCTGGACGACGCCGAAACCTTCACGCTGCCGATGTTTGACCTGGCGATCCCAACGTCGCTGCCGGGTGTGGATACGCATATCCTCGACCCGCGCAATACGTACGGTTCGCCGGAGCAGTGGCGTGAGAAAGCGGAATCGCTGGCGAAGCTGTTTATCGAGAACTTCGAGAAGTATACCGATACCCCGGCGGGTGCTGCGCTGGTGAGTGCGGGTCCAAAACTGTAGTCCATGTCGGGTGGCGGCTTCGCCTTACCCGACCTACAAAAAAGGGTGGCTCGTGCCACCCTTTTTTCAACTCTCTTTCACCTGCCCTCGCGTCACCGGAACCGGCAACCAGGCGCGAATGCTCAACCCCCCCCGCTCGCTGGTACCAATCTCCAGCAACCCGTTATGGTTATCCACAATACGCTGCACAATCGCCAGGCCTAAGCCCGTACCGCTGGTGCTGCGCGCGCTGTCGCCGCGCACAAACGGCTGGAACAGATGCTTACGCTGCTCGGGCTTGATGCCCGGACCGTCGTCTTCCACCTGGAACCAGGCGCGGTTGAGCTCAGAGCCGCTGCTGACCTTAATCCAACCGTTGCCGTAGCGCGCCGCGTTAACCACCATGTTGGCCACCGCGCGCTTAATGGAGAGCGGGTGCATACGTACCTGGATCTCGCCCGCCTGAAGGTCGGTATCAATTTCACGCTCGTAGCCGCTTTCCGCCGCCACCACTTCGCCCAGCACCGCGTTCAGATCCGCCATCTCCATCGGCATCTCCTGACCGGTGCGCAGGTAGTCGATGAACTGCTCGATGATGGCGTTGCACTCTTCGATATCCTTGTTGATGGACTCGGCAAGATAACCGTCCTCTTCTCCCATCATTTCCGTCGCCAGACGGATACGCGTCAGGGGGGTGCGCAGGTCATGGCTCACGCCCGCCATTAGCAGCGTACGGTCATCCGCCAGCTGCTTCACGCCTGCCGCCATATGGTTAAACGCACGCGTCACCGAGCGGACTTCCGAGGCGCCATACTCGCGCAGCGGAGGAGGAATAATGCCTTTACCGACCTGCAGCGCAGCGTGCTCCAGGTCGACCAGCGGTCGGTTCTGTATACGGATAAACAGCCAGGCCCCGCCTATCGCCAGCAGCATAATCGCCAGGGTATAGCGGAACAGCGGCGAGAAATCGCCCTGATGGATTTCGGTCAGCGGGACGCGCACCCAGATGTTGGGTGACAGCCAGGTTTTCAGCCAGACGACGGGCGAGCTTTTGTTGACCTCAACGCGCACTTCCGTCGGGCCGCCCAGCTGTTGCGCCATCTGCTGGCTGAGGAATTCATAGTGCTGCGCCCAGCGCAGGCCCGCGTCTTCCGCCGCTTCATTCGAGTAGAGCGAAATGCCCAGTTCACGATAGATTTCACGACGAAACGCCGGGGGAACGACGAGCTGTGTGCCGTCCTCCAGCTGCAGCTTATCGGTCATCAGCATACGCACTTCGTAGGCCAGGACCTTATTGAACTGCTGGAGGCTCGGCAGGATCGCAAAGTTCAACACCACCAGGTAGGTCGTCACCAGACTGACGAACAGCAGGGTGACGATCAGTAACAGGGTGCGGGCAAACGAGCTTCGCGGCGAGAAGCGCATTCGCCTCATGCTTTAGAGCCGTCCGGGACGAACACGTAGCCCAGACCCCATACGGTCTGAATATAACGAGGATGCGCCGGATCTTCTTCCACCATGCGGCGCAGGCGGGAGATCTGCACGTCGATAGAGCGTTCCATAGCGGAGTATTCGCGACCGCGCGCCAGGTTCATCAGCTTGTCACGAGAAAGCGGTTCACGCGGGTGGCTGACCAGCGCTTTCAGGACCGCAAACTCGCCGCTGGTGAGCGGCATTGGCTCGTCTTCACGGAACATTTCGCGCGTGCCGAGGTTCAGCTTGAACTTGCCGAAGGCAATAACGGCTTCTTCCTGCGACGGCGCGCCCGGCAGTTCGTTCGCCTGACGACGCAGCACGGCGCGAATGCGCGCCAGCAGTTCACGCGGGTTAAACGGTTTTGGAATATAGTCGTCGGCGCCGATTTCGAGGCCCACGATACGGTCAACTTCTTCGCCCTTCGCCGTCACCATGATGATCGGCATCGGGTTGCTCTGGCTGCGCAGACGGCGGCAGATAGAAAGCCCATCTTCGCCAGGCAGCATCAGGTCGAGAACCATCAGATGGAAAGATTCACGGGTCAGCAGACGGTCCATCTGCTCAGCGTTCGCGACGCTACGAACCTGGAAGCCCTGCTCGGTCAGATAACGTTCCAGCAGCGCACGCAGGCGCATGTCGTCATCCACGACCAGAATTTTGTAGTTTTCTTGCATTGTGTGTACTCCCAAAGGTTCGGATAGTCTTTGTAACAGCGTATTCTAAAAAAGTGCACGTATTCGACCAGTTAATTCTGGTATAAATTCTAGTCGAAATTGTTACAAAGCATATTTAACAGCAGCTTATCTGTTCATTTCATCACATAAATCATTATTAATCCTGTCTGTTACACTGTGTGGTACGTATTGTGCGCAAAACAGAGAACCGGCAGCAAAGGCAGCACCATGAAAACGCCCCTGATCACCCGCGAAGGGTACGAGAAACTCAAAAAAGAGATGGATTTCCTCTGGCGCGAAGAGCGTCCTGAGGTAACCAAAAAGGTGACCTGGGCCGCGAGCCTGGGCGATCGCAGCGAAAACGCTGACTACCAATACAACAAGAAGCGGCTGCGCGAAATTGACCGCCGGGTACGCTATCTGACGAAATGCCTCGAAAATCTAAAAATTGTCGATTACTCCCCGCAGCAGGAGGGCAAAGTGTTCTTCGGCGCGTGGGTGGAGATTGAAAACGACGACGGTGACACCCTGCGCTTTCGCATTGTCGGCTACGATGAAATTTTTGGTCGTAAGGATTACATCTCCATCGACTCGCCGATGGCCCGCGCGCTGCTGAAAAAGGAAGTGGGCGATCTGGCCGTCGTGCAGACCCCAGCCGGTGAAGCCAGCTGGTACGTTAATGAGATCGTCTACGTAAAATAGTCCGAGAGCGCCCTCCCCGGCTGGCATTTTGCCCTGTCAGCCCGTATAACTATCCCCTGATTTTTTCGACTCGACAGATGATAAAGCCATGATGAAAGATTCGCTCTGCCGCATTATTGCGGGTGAACTTCAGGCCAGAGCCGAACAGGTAGAAGCTGCCGTTCGCCTGCTTGATGAAGGGAACACCGTGCCGTTTATTGCACGCTATCGTAAGGAAGTCACCGGCGGTCTGGATGACACGCAGCTGCGTAACCTGGAAACCCGTCTCGGTTATCTGCGCGAACTGGAAGAACGTCGTCAGGCGATCCTCAAATCCATCGGCGAACAGGGCAAGCTGACCAGCGAACTGGAAAACGCCATCAATGGCACCCTGAGCAAAACCGAACTCGAAGACCTCTATCTGCCGTACAAGCCGAAGCGCCGTACGCGCGGACAGATTGCGATTGAAGCGGGTCTTGAGCCGCTGGCCGACCTGCTGTGGAACGAACCGTCCCACGATCCGGATACCGAAGCGGCGAGATTCATCGACGCCGACAAAGGCGTAGCGGACACCAAGGCCGCCCTCGACGGCGCGCGCTATATTCTGATGGAGCGCTTCGCCGAAGACGCTGCCCTGCTCGCCAAAGTGCGTGATTACCTGTGGAAGAACGCCCACATCGTCTCTACCGTCGTCGCGGGTAAAGAGGAAGAAGGCGCGAAATTCCGCGACTACTTCGATCACCACGAACCGATTTCCACCACCCCTTCCCACCGCGCGCTGGCAATGTTCCGCGGCCGCAACGAAGGCGTGCTGCAACTCTCCCTGAACGCCGACCCGCAGTTTGACGAGCCGCCGAAAGAGAGCCACTGCGAGCAGATCATCATCGACCATCTCGGCCTGCGCCTGAACAACGCCCCGGCTGATAGCTGGCGTAAAGGCGTGGTGAGCTGGACCTGGCGCATCAAGGTGCTGATGCACCTCGAAACCGAGCTGATGGGCACCGTGCGCGAACGTGCTGAAGATGAAGCGATTAACGTCTTCGCCCGCAACCTGCACGACCTGCTGATGGCCGCCCCTGCTGGCCTGCGCGCGACCATGGGTCTCGATCCGGGTCTGCGTACCGGTGTAAAAGTCGCTGTCGTTGACGGCACCGGCAAGCTGGTCGCCACCGACACCATCTATCCGCACACCGGCCAGGCAGCGAAAGCGGCCGTCGTGGTGGCGGCGCTGTGCGAAAAATACAACGTCGAGCTGGTCGCCATCGGCAACGGTACGGCGTCCCGCGAAACCGAGCGTTTCTATCTCGACGTGCAGAAGCAGTTCCCGAAAGTGACGGCACAGAAAGTGATCGTCAGCGAGGCCGGGGCGTCCGTCTATTCCGCGTCCGAGCTGGCGGCACAGGAGTTCCCGGACCTGGACGTTTCCCTGCGCGGCGCGGTCTCGATCGCTCGCCGTCTGCAGGATCCGCTGGCGGAACTGGTGAAGATCGATCCGAAATCGATCGGCGTGGGCCAGTATCAGCACGATGTGAGCCAGACTCAGCTGGCGCGCAAGCTGGATGCGGTCGTGGAAGACTGCGTAAACGCCGTTGGCGTTGACCTGAACACCGCCTCCGTTCCTCTGCTGACCCGCGTGGCGGGCTTAACCCGCATGATGGCGCAGAACATCGTCGCCTGGCGCGACGAGAACGGCCAGTTCCAGAACCGTCAGCAGCTGCTGAAGGTAAGCCGTCTGGGGCCAAAAGCGTTTGAGCAGTGCGCGGGCTTCCTGCGCATCAACCACGGCGATAACCCGCTCGATGCCTCCACCGTTCACCCGGAAGCGTATCCGGTGGTGGAACGCATCCTGGCCGCTACTCAGCAGGCGCTGAAAGATCTCATGGGCGACAGTAGCGCCCTGCGCAACCTGAAAGCCGTTGATTTCACCGACGATAAATTTGGTGTGCCAACCGTTACCGACATTATCAAAGAGCTGGAAAAACCGGGCCGCGATCCGCGTCCTGAGTTCAAAACCGCGACCTTTGCTGACGGTATCGAGACCATGAACGACCTGCTGCCAGGCATGGTGCTGGAAGGTGCGGTGACTAACGTCACCAACTTTGGCGCGTTCGTGGATATCGGCGTGCATCAGGATGGCCTGGTCCATATCTCATCCCTTGCCGACAAGTTCGTTGAAGACCCGCACACCGTGGTCAAAGCGGGCGACATCGTGAAGGTCAAAGTGCTGGAAGTGGACCTGCAGCGCAAGCGTATCGCGCTCACCATGCGTCTGGACGAGCAGCCGGGTGACACCAACGCGCGCCGCGGCGGCAATGGCGGTGGCCGCGAGCAGCAGCGTCCGGCCGCGAAAGCGGCAAAACCGCGCGGGCGGGATGCCCAGCCTGCAGGCAACAGCGCGATGATGGATGCACTGGCGGCCGCGATGGGTAAAAAACGCTAAGGTCATAAATGCCCGGTGGCGCTGCGCTTACCGGGCCTAAGGTTTTGTAGGCCGGGCAAACGCAGTGCCGCCCGGCAAGCAGGCCGCAGGGAATTAAAAATAAATAGTGTGTAGCCATATTTAAACCGCGAATTATCACCCCGTTAACAAATACTCCGCTTTTCGTTTTCCCGGCATTTCAGCAAATATTGAGCAAGGTCAAAAAGGCCGTAAATTAATATCGCAAACAACATTCCGTCACAGTTTTAATATTGCTGATAAAAACTATTCTCATTATCATCGCATAGTAGATAATTTAACCTTTCGTGGAATCAGGCGTTATGCAATTCACTCCAGACAGTGCATGGAAGATTACCGGTTTTACCCGCGAAATTAGCCCGGCCTATCGGCAGAAGCTGCTGTCGCTGGGCATGCTGCCCGGCTCGTCATTCCAGGTCGTACGCGTGGCGCCGTTAGGCGATCCGGTTCATATCGAAACCCGACGCGTGAATCTGGTCCTGCGTAAAAAAGACCTCGCGTTAATAGAAGTCGAAGCCTTATCCCGATAACAAGCCAGCGGTTTCAGTGAGTCTAAAAAAATGAAAAAGTTAACTATTGGCTTAATTGGCAATCCTAATTCCGGCAAGACCACGCTTTTTAACCAGCTGACCGGGGCTCGCCAGCGCGTGGGCAACTGGGCGGGCGTGACGGTTGAACGTAAAGAGGGCCAGTTCACGACGACAGACAACCAGGTAACGCTGGTTGACCTTCCCGGCACCTACTCCTTAACCACTATTTCGTCGCAAACCTCGCTCGATGAGCAAATCGCCTGTCACTATATTCTTGGCGGCGACGCGGATCTGCTGATCAACGTGGTCGACGCCTCAAACCTCGAGCGTAACCTTTATCTGACGCTGCAGCTGCTGGAGCTGGGTATCCCCTGCATCGTGGCGCTCAACATGCTCGATATCGCAGAGAAACAAAAGCTGCGCATCGACGTCGATGCCCTCTCCGCGCGCCTGGGGTGCCCGGTCGTTCCGCTGGTCTCGACGCGCGCGCGCGGTATTGATGCGCTGAAGCTGGCCATTGACCGTCACGCGGGAAATCGCGACGTTGAGCTGGTGCATTACGCGCAGCCTCTTCTGCGTGAAGCCAACGTGCTGGCGCAGGAGATGGATAACGCTATGCCTGCGAAACAGCGTCTGTGGCTTGGCCTGCAGATGCTGGAAGGGGATATCTACAGCCGCGCTTACGCCGGGCATGTGGCCGATAAGCTGGACGTGACGGTGGCTCGTCTTAGCGACGAGCTGGACGACCCGGCGCTGCACATCGCCGATGCCCGTTACCAGGCCATCGCCTCGATTTGCGACGTGGTCAGTAACGCGCTGACGGCGGAACCCAGCCGCTTTACGGCGGCAGTGGATAAGATTGTGCTTAACCGCATCCTCGGTTTGCCCATCTTCCTGCTGGTGATGTACGTGATGTTCCTGCTCGCCATTAACATCGGTGGCGCACTGCAGCCGATTTTTGACGCCGGTTCCGTCGCGGTCTTCGTGCACGGGATCCAGTGGGTGGGTTACACCCTGCACTTCCCGGAATGGCTCACCATCTTCCTCGCGCAGGGGATCGGCGGCGGTATCAATACCGTTCTGCCGCTGGTGCCGCAGATCGGCATGATGTATCTGTTCCTCTCGTTCCTGGAAGATTCCGGCTACATGGCGCGCGCGGCGTTCGTGATGGATCGTCTGATGCAGGCGCTGGGCCTGCCGGGTAAATCCTTCGTCCCGCTGATTGTCGGCTTCGGCTGTAACGTGCCGTCGGTGATGGGCGCACGCACGCTGGATGCACCGCGTGAACGTCTGATGACCATTATGATGGCGCCGTTTATGTCCTGCGGTGCCCGACTGGCGATCTTTGCGGTCTTTGCGGCAGCCTTCTTTGGGCAGCAGGGCGCGCTGGCGGTCTTCTCGCTGTATGTCCTGGGCATCGTGATGGCGATCCTGACCGGTCTAATGCTCAAGCACACCATCATGCGCGGTGAGGCGTCACCGTTCGTGATGGAGCTGCCGGTGTACCACGTCCCCCATCTGAAAAGCCTGGCGATCCAGACCTGGCAGCGCCTGAAAGGCTTCGTCCTGCGCGCCGGTAAGGTGATTGTCATCGTCAGCGTTTTCCTGAGCGCCCTGAACAGCTTCACCCTGAGTGGACAGGCAGCGGATAACATTAACGACTCTGCCCTCGCCTCCGTCAGCCGCGTCATCACGCCGGTCTTCAAACCGATTGGCGTGCATGAGGATAACTGGCAGGCAACCGTCGGCCTGTTTACCGGCGCGATGGCAAAAGAGGTGGTTGTCGGTACCCTGAATACGCTCTACACCGCCGAGAACATTCAGGAGCAGGAATTTAATCCGGCTGAGTTTCATCTCGGTGATGAGCTGCTGGGTGCCGTAGAGGAAACCTGGCAGAGCCTGAAGGACACCTTCAGCCTGAGCGTGCTGGCGAACCCGATTGAGGCCAGCAAAGGCGATGGCGAAATGGCGACGGGTGCCATGGGCGTGATGGGCGAGAAATTTGGCAGCGCGTCCGCGGCCTACAGCTATCTCATCTTCGTTCTGCTCTATATTCCGTGCATCTCCGTGATGGGGGCGATTGCCCGCGAGTCCAGCCGCGGCTGGATGGGGTTCTCCATCCTGTGGGGGTTAAACATTGCCTACTCGCTGGCGACGCTGTTTTATCAAACCGTTAACTTCAGCCAGCACCCGCGCTACAGCCTGGTCTGCATTCTTGCTGTTGTGCTGTTCAACGTGGTCGTTCTCGGTCTGCTGCGGCGGGCACGCAGCCGCGTCGACATCGACCTGCTGGCAAACCGTAAAACCGCCGCAACCTGCTGCAACAGCCCGGCGGGCGACTGTCACTAAGGAGCACACATCATGGCATCGTTGATTCAGGTTCGTGATCTGCTGGCGCTGCAGGGGCGAATGGAGGCGAAACAGCTGAGCCTCAGCCTGCATACGCCGCAGCCGATGATCGATGCCATGCTGGAAAGACTGGAAGCCATGGGGAAAGCGGTGCGGATTCAGGAAGAGCCGGACGGCTGTCTGTCCGGCAGCTGTAAACATTGCCCGGAAGGAAAAGCCTGCCTCACGGAGTGGTGGTCACTTCGCGAATAAAGACGGTCAGCGCCGAACAAAACTCGTCAGGATGTGAGATAAACGGCGCGTGTGCCGCTTTAGCGACCACCATTGATTGGCTTTTCGGCCACAGATCATCCAGCAGCGGAGCCACTTTGCGCGGCACAATTCCGTCAAGGTAACCATAAATACGCAGATGCGGTATCGTCAGGGAGGCCAGCGGCGCGCGCAGGTCAACCGTTTTCAGCAGCTCAAGACCGCCATTAAGCACCTCCACCTCCGGCATCGGCAGCGACAGCACGGTTTGCTTCAGCGTACGGGCATCCTTACGGGCGGTTTCAGTTCCCATCGTCTGCAGGGCGAGGAACCGCTCTACGGTCCGCTGGAAATCTTCGCTCAGCTGCTGCTGGAAGCCCGCCAGTACCTCGGGTTTTATCCCCGGCCACGCGTCCTGCGCGCTAAAACAGGGCGACGACGCCACCGTCACCAGCGCTTTTACGCGGTCAGGCCGCGACAGCGCAATCTGGCTTGCCACCAGCCCGCCCAGGCTCCAGCCCAGCCAGACAGCGTTTTGCGGCGCAGCGTCCAGAACCTGCTGTGCCATCTCATCAAGCGACATGGCCCCAAAACCGCGGCTGCGGCCAAAGCCGGGTAAGTCCACCAGATGCAGCGTGAAATGCGAGGCAAGTTCCTCACGTATGCAATGCCATATCTCTGCATTCAGGCCCCATCCGTGCAGCAGCACAAGATGGCAATTTCCTGTCCCTACGGTCTGCCACCACAGCGTCTTCATCAGTTACTGTTCTCTTTTTTCACATGGAGGTTGCACATGCTAACAGTACCTGGGTTGTGCTGGCTATGCAGAATGCCGCTGGCACTCAGCGGGTGGGGCATCTGCTCCGTCTGCACGCGATCGCTGCAATGGCGTATCGGGACCTGTCCACAATGCGGTTTACCGGCTACCAATCCCTCTTTGCCCTGCGGCCGCTGCCTGAAAAAATCCCCGCCGTGGAGTGCGCTGGTGGCAGTGGATGATTATGTTCCGCCGCTGAGCAGGCTGATTCACGCGCTGAAGTTTTCCGGCCAGAGTGCGCTGGCTCAGCCCCTTGCCCGACTGCTACTGCTGGCAGTTTTGCAGGCGCGGCGCCACCGCGCATTGCCGAAAATCGACAGGGTGGTAAATGTCCCCCTGTACCGACGTCGGCACTGGCGGCGGGGCTATAACCAGAGTGACCTGATCTGCCGTCCCCTCGCCCGGTGGCTTGGCTGTCAGTATGATGCCCGCGCGCTGACACGTGTTCATGCCACCGCCATCCAGCATCAGCTCAGCGCCCGGCTTCGCAAAAGAAACCTCAAAAATGCCTTTCGCCTTGAATTGCCGGTCGACGGTCTCCATATCGCGATTGTGGATGATGTCGTCACCACAGGCAGTACCGTTGCTGAACTTTCCCGACTGCTTTTGCAAAGCGGCGCCGCGTCGGTTCAGGTATGGTGTCTGTGCCGTACCTTGTAGCCCTTCTTCAATGGGCGTATGATTATACCCAGGTAATTTAGTCAACTATTAGGCCAAAGCTATGATCCGTATTTCCGATTCTGCACAAGCGCACTTTGCCAAACTGCTGGCAAATCAGGAAGAAGGGACGCAGATCCGCGTGTTTGTGATTAATCCAGGCACTCCGAATGCAGAATGTGGTGTTTCTTATTGTCCTCCGGACGCTGTGGAAGCCACCGACACTGCCCTTAAATTTGAACAGCTCACCGCCTATGTTGATGAGCTGAGCGCACCGTATCTTGAAGATGCGGAGATCGACTTCGTCACCGATCAGCTGGGTTCTCAGCTGACCCTGAAAGCGCCGAACGCGAAAATGCGTAAAGTGTCTGACGATGCCCCGCTGATGGAGCGCGTTGAGTATCTGCTGCAATCCCAGATCAACCCACAGCTGGCTGGCCACGGCGGCCGTGTTTCCCTGATGGAAATCACCGACGAAGGTTTTGCCATTCTGCAGTTTGGCGGCGGTTGCAACGGTTGTTCTATGGTCGATGTCACCCTGAAAGAAGGGATCGAGAAGCAGCTGCTGAACGAGTTCCCGGAACTGAAAGGCGTGCGTGACCTGACCGAACACCAGCGCGGCGAGCACTCCTACTACTGATTCAGTGCCCGTCTGTATTGCCCGGTGGCACGACGCTTACCGGGCCTACAAAAATAGTGAGGTCTGATGCCCTCACCCCGGCCCTCTCCCACGGGAGAGGGTGAAAACATTAAAAACGGTAACCTCGTGGTTACCGTTTTGCGTTTACCTCTCCCTCTATATGTTGACCTGTGTCTCATAATTCACATTTTGCCTTCCAGGGTGATTCTCAATCACGCCATGTTACCCGTATCATTCTCATGGGCACTAAACACACTCATAACAGCCGACTAAACTTAATCGTTTAAAAGGCATCAGTACTAGTGCCGTTACTTCTCTGTTCCCAGTTGGGACAATCGGAATTTGTCGTTGAAACAATGACGTTACCCATAACAATTCAAAGGCCAGGTAAATCATGCCATTAGTCATCGTTGCTATCGGTGTTGTGTTATTACTGCTCTTGATGATCCGCTTCAAAATGAACGGATTTATCGCTCTGGTTCTGGTGGCGCTTGCAGTCGGTCTGATGCAGGGGATGCCGCTGGTGAAAGTTATCAGCTCGATTAAAGCCGGTGTCGGCGGCACGCTCGGCAGCCTGGCGTTGATCATGGGCTTCGGCGCCATGCTCGGCAAAATGCTGGCGGACTGCGGCGGCGCCCAGCGTATTGCCACCACGCTTATCGACAAATTTGGTAAGAAGAACATTCAGTGGGCAGTGGTGTTAACCGGTTTTACCGTCGGTTTCGCGCTATTCTATGAAGTGGGCTTCGTATTGATGCTGCCGCTGGTGTTCACCATTGCGGCTGCCGCGAGCATCCCGCTGCTGTATGTCGGTGTGCCAATGGCCGCGGCGCTGTCCGTGACCCACGGCTTCCTGCCGCCGCACCCGGGTCCAACCGCTATCGCCACCATCTTCCACGCGGATATGGGTAAAACCCTGCTGTTCGGTACGATTCTGGCGATCCCGACGGTGATTCTGGCAGGTCCGGTTTATGCCCGCTTCCTGAAAGGCATTGATAAGCCGATTCCGGAAGGTCTGTACAGCGCCAAAACCTTCACCGAAGAAGAGATGCCTGGCTTTGGCGTCAGCGTCTGGACCTCTCTGGTACCGGTGATCCTGATGGCGATGCGCGCCGTGGCAGAGATGATCCTGCCGAAAGGTCATGCGTTCCTGTCCGTGGCGGAATTCCTGGGTGATCCGGTGATGGCAACGCTGATTGCCGTGCTGATCGCGATGTTCACCTTCGGTCTGAACCGTGGTCGCTCGATGGATCAGATCAACGACACGCTGACCTCTTCCATCAAAATCATTGCCATGATGCTCCTGATCATCGGCGGTGGCGGTGCGTTCAAACAGGTTCTGGTCGACAGCGGCGTGGACAAATACATCGCTGCCATGATGCATGAAACCAACGTGTCGCCGCTTCTGATGGCCTGGTCTATTGCCGCAGTTCTGCGTATTGCGCTGGGCTCTGCGACCGTTGCGGCGATCACCGCCGGCGGCATCGTTGCGCCGTTGATTGCCACCACGGGCGTGAGTCCTGAGCTGATGGTTATCGCCGTCGGTTCCGGTAGCGTGATTTTCTCTCACGTTAACGACCCGGGCTTCTGGCTGTTCAAGGAGTACTTCAACCTGACGATCGGTGAAACCATCAAGTCCTGGTCCGCGCTGGAAACCATTATTTCGGTGTGCGGTCTGGTCGGGGTGCTGCTGTTGAATATGGTGGTCTGATGCCCTAAGTCGGGTGGCGGCTACGCCTTACCCGACCTACATGAGCACTACCGGATAATAAAAAACCCGCCACTGGCGGGTTTTTTTATTACTTCTTCCCGGCAGCTTTTCGCCGCTTATCCAAATCCTTAATCAACCTGTTCACCCCGTCATCGGCAAACATAGCCTCAAGCGTGGTGGACAGCTTGCGACGCCAGTTCTTGTACTGATAGCTGGTGCCCGGGATGTTGACCGGCTCCGCCATATCAATCCAGTCTTCCGGCTGCAGGCCCAGCAGGGCGCTATTGCTGTCGGCAATATAACGCTGCAAACCACGGTTGAGGGTCGCGGTCATAGACATCAGCGACGCCTTATGCCCGGCACGTTTCGGCAGACAGCCCTGCTTGTGCAGCGCATCCAGCAGCCCCTGTTTGGAGAGTTCGCGATCCTGATACAGGCCGCGTAACACCTCTTCATCAGGATACAGGCCCAGCGTTTTGCCAAGGGTCAGATCGCCGCTTTCCCAATAGCCACGAAGCGTAGGAAGGTCATGCGTCGTCGCGACTGCCATTGACTGTTCAGGGTACGCTTGCGGCGCGCGGAAGGTTTTCTCATGGTCGTTTTCAAAATAGAGCACTTTATAGGAGTAGACGCCGCTGTCGCGGAGCTTGCTGACAATTTCCACCGGCACGGTACCGAGATCTTCACCGATCACCATGCACTGATGACGCTTGCTTTCCAGAGCCAGGATCGACAGCAGATCGTCAACCGGATACTGCACATACGCCCCGTGATCCGCCGTTTCACCGTACGGGATCCACCACAGGCGCAGCACGGACATCACGTGGTCAATACGCAGCGCGCCGCAGTTCTGCATGTTCGCGCGCAGCAGGTCGATGAACGGCTCGTAGGCGCGCGCCGCCATGACGTGCGGATCCATCGGCGGTAATCCCCAGTTCTGGCCGAGCGGCCCCAGGATATCCGGTGGTGCCCCCACGGAGGCCTTCAGGCAGTAAAGCTCACGGTCGCACCAGGTTTCCGCGCCGCCTTCCGCCACGCCCACGGCCAGGTCACGGTACAGGCCAATCGGCATTTTATAACCCTGGCTCACCTGCCAGCAGGCGGCAAACTGGCTGTACGCCAGCCACTGCAGCCACAGGTAGAAGTCCACTTCATCGGCATATTTTTTACAGAACGCTTTCACTTCCGGCGTGTCGACGGATTGATACGCTTCAGGCCAGACCGGCCAGCCCCAGCGCATTTCGTCCTCTTTCACCTGATACGCGTGCAGCGCATCGAACGCCGCCTGCCAGTACAGGCTCTCGCCCTCCTGCGTCACAAACTGGCGGAACGCCGCCATCTGCTCGTCATCGCGCTGCGAAAAGCCTTTCCACGCCAGGCGCAGCGCGGCCATTTTCAGCGCCGTGACGGTGGAGTAATCCACCCAGTCGGCTTCGCGCGCCTGCTTCAGCGCCTGTTGCGTGGTGCTGAGTTTCCACCAGGCCTGTGCCTCCTGGCTGTTTTTGAAATCATCTAAAGCGTTAACGTCGATATAAATCACGTTCAGCCAGCGACGGGACGACGGACTGTACGGGCTGGCGCTCTCCGGGTTGGCCGGGTAGAGGGCGTGGATCGGGTTGAGGCCGATAAACGCGCCGCCGCGCTCGCCCACGGATGCCAGCATGTTCTTCAGATCGCCAAAATCACCGATCCCCCAGTTGCTGTCGGAACGCAGCGTATAGAGTTGCACGCAGGCGCCCCACAGCTTTTTGCCTTCAAGCAACGCCTGCGGCTCGTAGCAGCGTTTTGGCGCGACGATCACCCGGCAGTGGAAACGCCGATCGTCCTGGGTGAGCGTCAGGGTGTGATAGCCCTCCGGCAGCTTCGCCGGAAGGTTTAGCGTTTTGCCGCCGGTGGCGTGGCCTTTGTGCTGATGCCCCTCTTCGGTCGTGAGCAGCCAGCTAAACTCGCCGCGCCCCTCCACCGCGAGCGGCATCTTTTTGCCTGCAGTGAATACCTTCACGTTCGGCACCGGCGCAGCCGACGCTTTCGCGTCGGTTTTGTGCATAGCGTCCAGCAAACGTCTTTTGGTGTCGGCGCCAATAGACTGTGGTTTGCCGTGAGCATTAATGTAACTGAGGCTAATTCCCGCCGCCTGCGCGGCACTGTCCAGACGTTTACTCTCCATCGCGCTTCCTTAGCGTTTTGCCTGCCAGATACGGGCCTGATAATCACGGATTGAGCGGTCAGAGCTGAACATACCGCAGCGCGCGGTGTTCAGGATGCACGCGCGGGTCCACGCTTCCTGGTCGCGATACAGCACATCGACCTGTTTTTGCGCTTCAACGTAGGCCGTGAAGTCCGCCATCACCAGATACGGGTCACCGCCGTGTTTGTCCATGCTGTGCAGCATCTGGTCAAACGCGTGCTTGTCGCCGTCGCTGTATTTGCCGCTCTCCAGCTCCTTCAGCACCGCGTCCAGCACTTTGTCTTTCTTACGCCACTTCACCGGGTCGTAGCCTTTGGCCTTGATGGCTTTCACCTCTTCCACGGTGTGGCCGAAGATAAAGATATTCTCTTCGCCCACCTTCTCGGCGATTTCGACATTGGCCCCGTCGAGCGTGCCGACGGTCAGCGCGCCGTTCAGCGCCAGCTTCATGTTGCCGGTACCGGAGGCTTCTTTCCCTGCGGTTGAGATCTGCTCGGAGATATCTGCCGCCGGGATCAGCATTTCAGCCGCCGAGACGCAGTAATCCGGCAGGAACACCACCTTCAGCTTGTCGCCCACTTTCGGATCGCTGTTGATCGCCGCCGCCACTTTATTGATGGCGAGGATGATGTTTTTCGCCAGATAGTAGCCCGGGGCCGCTTTCGCACCGAACAGGAACACGCGCGGGACGCGATCGGCCTGCGGGTTCTCGCGGATCTCTTTGTACAGCGCCAGAATGTGCAGCAGGTTCAGGTGCTGGCGTTTGTACTCGTGCAGACGTTTGATCTGAATATCGAAAATCGCATTCGGGTTGATCTCAATCCCGGTACGCACTTTCACAAACTCCGCCAGGCGAACCTTGTTCTCCAGCTTGATCGCCCGGTACTGCTCGCGGAATGTCGCGTCGTCAGCATATTTTTCCAGGTTGATGAGCTGGTCCAGATCGTTGGCCCACTCTTTCTTCAGGGTCTTGTCCAGCAGGCCCGCCAGCAGCGGGTTGCACTGCTTGATCCAGCGACGCGGCGTGATGCCGTTGGTCACATTGTGGAATTTGGTTGGCCACAGCTGGTGGTATTCCGGGAACAGATCTTTGACCACCAGATCCGAGTGCAGCGCCGCCACGCCGTTCACTGCAAAGCCGCTCACCACGCACATGTTCGCCATGCGTACCTGCTTATCGTGAACCACCGCCAGCTTCGCCCAGACCGCCTTGTTGCCCGGCCAGGTCTTGTCCACCAGGGTTTTAAACTGGTCGTTAATCTTGTTGATGATCTGCATGTGGCGCGGCAGCAGCGTTTTCACCAGCTTCTCATCCCAACACTCCAGCGCTTCTGGCATCAGCGTGTGGTTGGTGTAGGCAAAGGTACGGCTGGTAATGGCCCAGGCGTCGTCCCAGCTCAGCTGATGCTCGTCGATCAGCACGCGCAGCAGTTCCGGGATGGCAATGGTCGGGTGCGTGTCGTTGAGCTGAATCACTTCGAAGTCCGGCAGCTGCGCCAGCTTGCGGCCCGCCAGGTGATGGCGACGCAGAATGTCCGCCACAGAGCAGGCGCACTGGAAGTACTGCTGCATCAGGCGCAGCTTTTTACCGGCCAGGTGGTTGTCGTTCGGATAGAGGACTTTGGTCAGCTTCTCGGCGTCGATGCCCTGCTGCTCGGCCCGCAGGAAATCGCCGTCGTTGAATTTAGTCAGGTTAAACGGGTGGGCGTGCTTCGCCTGCCACAGACGCAGCGGCTGCGCCACGCCGTTACGGTAGCCAAGCACCGGCAGATCCCAGGCTTCGCCGGTGATGGTGAACGCCGGTTCCCAGAGACCTTGTTTCGTCACTTTCCCGCCAATGCCAACCTGCACGTCAAGCTGCGCGTTATGGCGGAACCACGGATAGGTATTGCGATGCCAGTCGTCCGGCGCTTCCATCTGGTGGCCGTCAGCAAACGACTGACGGAACAGGCCGTACTGGTAGTTCAGGCCGTAGCCAATCGCCGACTGGCCGACGGTCGCCATGGAGTCAAGGAAGCAGGCCGCCAGGCGTCCCAGGCCGCCGTTGCCCAGCGCCGGGTCAATCTCTTCTTCCAGCAGGTCGGTCAGGTTAATGTCGTGTTCTTTAAGGACGTCACCGACCTCCTGATACCAACCGAGGTTCAACAGGTTGTTGCCCGTCAGACGGCCAATCAGGAATTCCATTGAAATGTAGTTTACATGGCGCTGGCCTTTTACCGGTTTTGCCAGGGGTTGAGCATCCAGCTGCTCTGCGAGCGCACCGCTCACTGCCTGCCACCACTGGTGAGGCGTCATCTCGTTTGCAGCATGAAGGCCAAAACGCTGCCACTGACGCGTCAGGGCAGCCTGGAATTGAGCTTTGTTGAAGGTAGGCTGTGACATAGGGGATCGGCATCCTTTAGAAAGAAAACACAAGTTGGCGCTAGTGTGCCTGGCTCATTTCTCCTCTTCCTCCTCCCGAGGGGGATTAGACAGGGAGGAGTAGCGGGGATGAGCAGAAAAGTGTGATCAAGGCCACTCTCAGAGCATAGTTCGAGTGTGCCCGGAAGATAAAAAAGTAACCGAGGAGAATGTCAAAGAAATGAAATGCGGTTTCGGGTGAAATTAAACCCCGCCGAAATAATTACTTACGTAGAATAATATTTCGGCAATCGGGAAATCGCTAAGGAGATTATTAATCTCCCTTAACTTTACCAGAAGTATATTAAATTCGACGTCACTATCCCTTCCTGAAACCAGTTTCAGCGCAGCCGCAGCACAGCCATACAAGCCAGCATTGACGGGGCATCAAAGACCTTTTCAGAAAGTTCCCTCCTCTGCCTGAATGTTTTGTGACAGAGTGCAAATTCACAGCCACCAAATCCAGACATAACTTGCAATAGTTAACTTATTGGCCGACCTTATAACCATTAATTACGAAGCGCAAAAAAAATAAAATCTCTCGTTCCCCACAGTGAAGTGAAACCTATGTTGATTCCGTCTAAATTAAGTCGCCCGGTTCGTCTTGACCACACAGTGGTCCGCGAGCGTCTGTTGGCTAAACTTTCCGGCGCGCATAATTTCCGACTGGCGCTGGTTACGAGCCCTGCAGGTTATGGAAAAACAACGCTCATTTCGCAATGGGCCGCAGGTAAGAGCGATCTTGGCTGGTACTCTCTTGATGAGGGCGATAACCAGCAGGAGCGCTTTGCCAGCTATCTGATTGCCGCGATACAGCAAGCCACCCATGGGCACTGCGTTGCCAGTGAGGTGATGGTGCAAAAGCGCCAGTACGCCAGCCTGTCCTCCCTTTTCTCTCAGCTGTTTATCGAACTGGCTGAATGGCATCGCCCGCTATACGTGGTGATTGATGATTACCATCTCATCACTAACCCGGTGATTCATGAATCAATGCGTTTCTTCCTGCGCCATCAGCCGGAAAACCTGACGTTAGTGGTGCTGTCACGCAACCTGCCGCAGCTGGGTATTGCCAACCTGCGCGTGCGCGATCAGCTTCTGGAAGTAGGTAGCCAGCAGCTGGCCTTTACCCACCAGGAAGCAAAACAGTTCTTTGACTGCCGCCTGACCTCACCCATTGAGGCCGCTGAAAGCAGCCGCCTGTGTGATGACGTCGCGGGCTGGGCCACGGCGCTGCAGCTCATCGCCCTCTCTGCCCGGCAAAACAACAGTCCAGCCCATCAGTCAGCGCGGCGTCTGGCCGGCATCAACGCCAGCCACCTCTCTGATTACCTGGTGGACGAGGTGCTGAACAGTGTCGATCCCTCGACGCGTAATTTCCTGCTGAAAAGCTCGCTGCTGCGCTCCATGAACGATGCCCTCATCGTGCGGGTGACGGGCTGTGAAAACGGTCAGCTGCAGCTCGAAGAAATTGAACGTCAGGGCCTTTTCCTGACGCGCATGGACGATCCCGGCGAGTGGTTTAGCTATCATCCGCTGTTTGGTAGCTTCCTGCGCCAGCGCTGTCAGTGGGAACTGGCGGTTGAACTGCCGGAGATCCACCGCGCCGCTGCCGAAAGCTGGATGGCACAGGGCTTCCCGAGCGAGGCCATCCACCACGCGCTCGCTGCCGGGGATGCCAGCATGCTGCGCGATATCCTCCTCAATCATGCGTGGGGCCTGTTTAACCACAGCGAGCTGACGCTGCTGGAAGAGTCCCTCAAAGCCCTGCCGTGGGAAAGCCTGCTGGAGAATCCGCGTCTGGTGCTGCTGCAGGCCTGGCTGATGCAGAGCCAGCATCGCTACAGCGAAGTGAACACCCTGCTGGCGCGCGCCGAGCAGGAGATGGAAAGCGAGATGGATACCACCCTGCACGGCGAGTTCAACGCGCTGCGCGCTCAGGTGGCCATTAACGATGGCGACCCGGACGAAGCGGAACGGCTGGCGATGGTCGCGCTGGATGAACTGCCGCTGGCCAACTTCTACAGCCGCATCGTGGCGACCTCCGTGCACGGCGAAGTGCTGCACTGCAAGGGCGACCTCACGCGTTCGCTTTCACTGATGCAGCAAACCGAACAGATGGCGCGTCGTCATGATGTCTGGCACTACGCGCTGTGGAGCCTGATCCAGCAGAGTGAGATTTTATTCGCGCAAGGGTTCCTGCAGGCTGCCTGGGAAAACCAGGAAAAAGCGTTCCAGCTGATTCGTGAACAACACCTGGAACAGCTGCCGATGCACGAATTCCTGTTGCGTATTCGCGCTCAGCTGCTGTGGGCATGGTCGCGTCTGGATGAAGCAGAAAGCTGCGCCCGCCAGGGTGTGGATGTTCTTTCCAGTTTCCAGCCTCAGCAGCAGCTGCAGTGCCTGGCGCTGCTGGTGCAGTGCTCGCTGGCGCGCGGCGATCTCGATAACGCCCGCAACCATCTTAACCGCCTGGAAAACCTGCTCGGCAACGGTCAGTATCATAGCGACTGGGTGTCAAACGCCGATAAGGTCCGGGTGATTTACTGGCAGATGACCGGCGATAAAAAATCCGCCGCCAACTGGCTCCGTCAGACGCCAAAACCGGAATTTGCCAACAACCACTTCCTGCAGAGCCAGTGGCGCAACATTGCCCGCGCGCAGATCCTGCTCGGTGAATTAGAGCCTGCTGAGATTGTGCTGGAAGAGCTGAACGAGAACGCGCGCAGCCTGCGCCTGATGAGCGATCTGAACCGCAACCTGCTGCTGCAGAACCAGCTCTACTGGCAGGCGGGTCGTAAAAACGATGCCCAGCGCGTGCTGCTGGAGGCGCTGCAGCTGGCAAACCGCACCGGGTTTATCAGCCACTTTGTGATTGAGGGTGAAGTGATGGCGCAGCAGTTGCGTCAGCTTATCCAGCTCAACACGCTGCCGGAGCTGGATCAACATCGCGCCCAGCGTATTCTGCGCGAGATTAACCAGCATCATCGGCACAAGTTCGCGCATTTCGATGAGAACTTCGTTGAACGTCTACTGAACCACCCAGAAGTGCCGGAGCTTATCCGCACCAGTCCGCTCACCCAGCGCGAATGGCAGGTTCTGGGGCTGATCTATTCAGGTTACAGCAATGAGCAGATTGCCGGTGAGCTGGCGGTGGCGGCGACCACCATCAAAACGCATATCCGCAACCTGTACCAGAAGCTGGGCGTGGCGCATCGTCAGGATGCGGTACAGCATGCACAGCAGCTGTTGAAGATGATGGGGTACGGAGTGTAATTCATTGCCCGGCGGCGCTACGCTTGCACGGGCCTACGGGTGTTGTAGGTCGGGTAAGCGCAGCGCCACCCGACACAACCGTTAGCACAATTCCAGCTGCAAATTATTATCTTTAATCACCTGCATCACGCCCGCTGGCGGCATCACGTCGGTATAGACCGCATCCACCATGCTGATGCTGCCCATGTTCACCATCGCGTTACGGCCAAACTTCGAATGATCCACCACCAGCATCACGTGGCGCGAGTTTTCAATGATCGCGCGCTTGGTGCGTACCTCGTGGTAATCAAACTCCAGCAGCGAGCCGTCGCTGTCGATGCCGCTGATCCCCAGAATGCCGAAGTCGAGGCGGAACTGGGAGATAAAATCGAGGGTGGCTTCGCCAATAATTCCGCCGTCGCGGCTGCGCAGCTCCCCACCCGCGAGGATGATGCGGAAATCGTCTTTCTGCATCAGGGTGTTAGCCACGTTCAGGTTGTTGGTGACCACGCGCAGGTTCTCATGATCCAGCAGCGCATGGGCGACCGCTTCCGGCGTGGTGCCGATATCAATAAACAGCGTCGCCCCGTTCGGGATCTGGCTGGCGACCTTGCGGGCAATACGCTCTTTCTCCGCCGTCTGCGTGGCTTTACGGTCGTGCCAGGAGGTGTTAACCGAGCTGGACGGCAGCGCCGCGCCACCGTGGTGGCGAAGAATACGGTTCTGATCGGCCAGGTCATTCAGGTCACGACGGATGGTTTGTGGGCTGACGGCAAACTGCTCCACCAGCTCTTCGGTGCTGACGTATCCCTGTTTTTTTACCAGTTCGATAATGGCGTCATGACGTTGTGTTTGTTTCATCAATTATCCCTGAGAATTATGTTCGTTTTCGCGCATGGAGCGTGTCGGCAAAGGCCATCGCCAGCCCCACGGCCAGCCCGGCGACGTGCGCGCCGTTGGCGATAGACATACCAAACAGATCAA
The DNA here is from genome assembly GCF_001742765.1 of Enterobacter sp. ku-bf2. Classification (NCBI taxonomy): domain Bacteria; kingdom Pseudomonadati; phylum Pseudomonadota; class Gammaproteobacteria; order Enterobacterales; family Enterobacteriaceae; genus Enterobacter; species Enterobacter sp. ku-bf2. Next base: position 87,933 of record NZ_MDVW01000023.1, on the reverse strand, counting down.
ACCATCCGGCAATTAGCCATATTAACGCAAAGGTTATTAATCCGCGTTGCAGATAGATGCCACTTTCCGGGTCGCGCTCCCCGCGAAGCCAGACGTAGCCCATCAGGGCATACACGACACCCGACAGCCCGCCGAACCACGGCCCGCTGAACTTGTGCTGCACGTAGCCGCTTAAAAGGGCGCTGATGATGGTGATAACGATCAGCTTGCCGCTGCCCAGACGCTTTTCAACGGCACCGCCGAGATACCACCACCAGAGCAGGTTAAAGAGGATATGCATCACCGAGAAGTGCATCAGCGCGTGGCTAAAGTAGCGCCAGACGTCAAACTCAAGAGACGGGTCATAAGGCCACGCCAGGGCAATCATCACGCTCTGGTCGCCGACCACGTTCATGATAATGAAGACAATGATGCAGGCCGCCATCAGCAGCAGCGTAAACGGGCCCGCGCGCTCGCGAATGGTGGCGAGGAAGGGAAAGCGGCTGTAGTGCAATCCGCTGCCGGTCTGGCCGGATTGCCAGCTGGCCGCCAGATAGCGCGGGTCGCCAGGGTTCTCAAGAAAACGCGCCAGCTCCTCGTTTACCCGCCCGGCCTGGCTCTCATCGGCCAGCCAGACGTCGGTCTGCGTATGTTGCTGAATAGTCAGAATAACGCCCTGCGTCGCCATATAGTCGACAAACGCCTGGGCGACGCGCGGGTTGGTAAAAGAGGTGATCATCAACATGGGCAGCGGTCGCTTATTTCCACACAAAAGGAGACAGTATAGCGGGATCAGCGCTCAAAAGCGTATTCCACTTCCGCCGGGAAATGACGATGCCAGGCATCGAAACCGCCGTCGACGCTGTAAACCGCGTCGTAACCCTGCTGAAGCAGGTACTGCGCCGCGCCTTTGCTGCTGTTGCCGTGATAGCACATGACCATCACCGGCGTGTCGAAGTCGTTATCGCGCATAAACGCGCCCAGCGTGTCGTTGGTGAGATGGAACGCGCCCGGCGTATGGCCCATCGCAAAACTCTGCGGATCGCGGATGTCCACCAGCACCGCTTTTCCCTGGTGCATCTTCTGGTGGGCTTCTTCTACGTTAATACATTCAAACTGATCCATGGTGTTCTCTTTACAGTGGTCAACGACAAGATTTTACCCCGTAGTGTACGTCCTGGCGGCGGGTAAACGCCATTATGTTATCCATATCACTCTAAATTGTTTTTTTGATGTTACCAAAAGCGCGTTCCTTTGCTATTATGAGCGATATCGAACATTTCTGAGCTTTAACGAAAGTGCATGAGGGTGTTATGGAAACCAAAGATCTGATTGTGATAGGCGGTGGCATCAACGGTGCCGGTATTGCGGTCGATGCCGCAGGACGCGGTTTATCCGTACTGATGCTGGAAGCTAACGATCTCGCCTGCGCGACGTCGTCCGCCAGCTCCAAACTGATTCACGGTGGCCTGCGCTACCTGGAACACTACGAATTCCGCCTGGTCAGTGAAGCGCTGGCCGAACGTGAAGTGCTGCTGAAAATGGCCCCGCATCTGGCGATTCCGATGCGCTTCCGCCTGCCCCATCGCCCGCATCTGCGTCCGGCGTGGATGATCCGAATTGGTCTGTTTATGTACGATCATCTGGGTAAACGCACCAGCCTCCCGGGTTCGAAAGGTTTGCGTTTTGGCTCAGAATCGGTCCTTAAGCCTGAAATCGTGCGCGGATTCGAATATTCCGACTGCTGGGTGGACGATGCCCGCCTGGTGCTGGCGAACGCGCAGATGGTTGAGAAGAAAGGCGGCGAGGTGAAAACCCGCACCCGCGCGACCTCTGCCCGTCGTGAAAACGGCCTGTGGATTGTCGAGGCGGAAGATATCGATACCGGCGAGAAATTCAGCTGGAAAACGCGCGGCCTGGTGAACGCCACCGGCCCGTGGGTGAAACAGTTCTTTGACGAGGGCATGCATCTGCCTTCCCCGTACGGCATCCGCCTGATCAAAGGCAGCCACATTGTGGTGCCGCGCGTACATACCCAGAAGCAGGCGTACATTCTGCAGAACGAAGACAAGCGCATCGTGTTTGTGATCCCGTGGATGGACGAATTCTCGATCATCGGCACCACCGACGTGGAGTACAAAGGCGATCCGAAGAACGTCGAGATCGACGAGAGCGAAGTGAACTACCTGCTCAAAGTGTACAACGCGCACTTTAAGAAACAGCTGTCGCGCGACGACGTGGTCTGGACCTACTCCGGCGTGCGTCCGCTGTGCGATGACGAATCTGACTCACCGCAGGCCATCACCCGCGACTATACGCTCGATATTCACGACGTTGACGGTCAGGCGCCGCTGCTGTCCGTGTTTGGCGGCAAGCTCACCACCTACCGCAAGCTGGCCGAGCACGCGCTGGAAAAACTGGCGCCGTACTACAAAGGCATTGGCCCGGCATGGACCAAGGGCGCGGTACTGCCCGGCGGTGATATCGGCGATAACCGCGATGATTACGCCGCGAAGCTGCGCCGTCGCTTCCCGTTCATCACCGAAGGGATGGCGCGCCACTATGCCCGCACCTACGGCAGCAATACCGAGCTGTTCCTGGGCGATGCGAAGGACATTACGGATCTGGGCGAACATTTCGGCCACGAGCTGTACGAAGCCGAGCTGCGTTACCTGGTTGAGCACGAGTGGGTGCGTCGTCTGGATGATGCTATCTGGCGCCGTACCAAAGAAGGGATGTGGCTCAACGCCGAACAGCAGTCTCGCGTGGCGCAGTGGTTGCTGCAACATGCGGGAAAGCGTGAGCTGTCGCTGGCGTCTTAATTGAAAAAAGCCGGGTGGCGGCTCCGCCTTACCCGGCCTACTCGATCCCGTAGGCCCGGTAAGCGCAGCGCCACCGGGCTTGGTTTTACAACCTCACCGGATCAATATGCCAGATCGTCTCGGCATACTCCTTGATGGTCCTGTCTGACGAGAAATAGCCCATATTGGCGATGTTGTACATCGCGGCGCTGGTCCACTTCTCCGGCTGGCGATACAGCTCGTCCACCTTGTCCTGACAGTCCACGTAGCTACGGTAATCCGCCAGCACCTGGTAGTGATCGCCAAAGTTAATCAGCGAATCCACCAGATCGCGGTAGCGGCTCGGTTCATCAGGGCTAAACACGCCGGTCGCGATCTGCGTCAGCACCTGACGCAACTCTTCATCCTCTTCGTAATATTGACGCGGCGAGTAGCCTTTCCTGCGCAGCGCCTCCACCTCTTCCGTCGTATTACCGAAGATAAAGATATTGTCTTCGCCCACGTGCTCCAGCATCTCGACGTTCGCCCCGTCCAGCGTGCCGATGGTCAGCGCGCCGTTGAGGGCAAACTTCATGTTACTGGTGCCGGATGCCTCCGTCCCCGCCGTGGAAATCTGTTCAGAGAGATCCGCCGCCGGGATGATCAGCTGCGCCAGGCTGACGCTGTAGTTCGGAATGAACACCACCTTCAGCTTGTCGCCAATGTCCGGATCCTGGTTAACCACCTTCGCCACGTCGTTGATGAGATGAATAATGTGCTTCGCCATGTAGTAGGCCGACGCCGCCTTACCGGCGAAGATCTTCACGCGCGGCACCCATTCGGCCGTCGGATCGGCCTTGATGCGGTTGTAATGGGTGATCACGTGCAGCACGTTCATCAGCTGACGCTTGTATTCATGGATGCGTTTGATCTGAACGTCGAACAGCGCTTTCGGGTTTGCCACCACGTTGAGGTGCATCGCCAGCCAGACCGCCAGACGTTTTTTGTTCAGCAGCTTGGCTTCGCGCACGGCTTTGTTCACCGTCGGGAAATCAATATGCTGTTCCAGCTCGCTCAACTGGCTCAAATCGGTACGCCAGGTGCGGCCAATATTCTCGTCCAGTACCTCAGAGAGCGGCTGGTTGGCCAGCGCCAGCCAGCGGCGCGGGGTGACGCCGTTGGTCACGTTGCAGAACCGCGTCGGGAAGATCTTCGCGAAATCCGCAAACAGCGACTGCACCATCAGGTTCGAGTGGAGCTCGGACACGCCGTTGACCTTGTGGCTGATGACAACCGCCAGCCAGGCCATGCGCACGCGACGACCGTTCGACTCATCAATGATGGACGCGCGGCTCAGCAGGCCGGTATCGTTCGGATACTGCTCCTGCAGCGTCTTGAGGAAGTAGTCGTTAATCTCAAAGATAATCTGCAGATGGCGCGGCAGGATTTTGCCGAGCATGTCCACCGGCCACGTCTCCAGCGCTTCGCTCATCAGCGTGTGGTTGGTGTATGAGAACACCTGGCAGGTCACCTCAAAGGCGTCATCCCAGCTGAACTTATGCTCATCGATCAGCAGACGCATCAGCTCCGGAATAGAGAGCACCGGGTGGGTGTCATTAAGGTGGATCGCGGTTTTCTCCGCCAGGTTGGCGTAGGTTTTGTGCAGCTGATGGTGACGGCTAAGGATGTCCTGAATGGTCGCCGAAACAAGGAAGTACTCCTGACGCAGGCGCAGCTCGCGGCCCGAGTAGGTCGAGTCATCCGGGTACAGCACGCGGGACACGTTCTCGGAGTGGTTTTTATCCTCCACCGCCGCGAAGTAGTCACCCTGGTTAAATTTACCGAGGTTAATTTCGCTACTGGCCTGGGCACTCCACAGGCGCAGCGTGTTGGTGGCGTCGGTGTCGTAGCCGGGGATAATCTGGTCGTAGGCCACGGCCAGGATCTCTTCCGTTTCCACCCAGCGGGATTTCTTCCCTTCCTGCTGAATACGTCCGCCAAAGCGCACCTTGTAGCGCGTGTTGTGGCGCTTAAACTCCCACGGGTTGCCGTACTCCAGCCAATAGTCCGGGGACTCTTTCTGACGCCCGTCGACGATGTTCTGCTTGAACATGCCGTAATCGTAGCGAATACCGTAGCCGCGGCCCGGCAGCGCCAGCGTCGCCAGCGAGTCGAGGAAGCAGGCGGCGAGACGTCCCAGACCGCCGTTACCGAGGCCCGGGTCGTTCTCTTCGTCGATCAGTTCTTCTAAATCTAACCCCATCTCTTCCAGTGCGGTTTTGACGTCGTCATAAATACCAAGCGACAACAGCGCATTGGACAGCGTGCGGCCAATCAAAAATTCCATCGACAGGTAGTAAACCTGACGCGTCTCCTGCGAGAGCTGGGCGCGGTTTGAGCGCAGCCAGCGTTCAACTAAGCGGTCACGTACGGCAAACAGGGTGGCGTTCAGCCACTCGTGCTTGTTGGCAATAACCGGATCTTTCCCGATGGTGAACATCAGCTTGTAGGCGATGGAGTGCTTTAACGCCTCAACGCTGAGCGTGGGTGAAGAGTAGCTAAATGGAGCGTTCATATCAGTAACTTCGCCTCGTTACATCAAGCGTTGATAGAGATCGCGGTATGACTGCGCCGCGACATGCCAGCTAAAGTCCATGGACATCGCCTGACGTTGTACGTAACGCCACAGCGATGGACGGGACCACAAGACGAAAGCACGCCGAATCGCCCGAAGCAGCGACCAGGCATTACTGTCCTCAAAGACAAATCCGCTGGCGATACCGTCCGCCAGGTTTTCCAGAGAGCTGTCGGATACGGTATCCGCCAGTCCGCCCGTGCGGCGTACCAGCGGCAGGGTGCCGTATTTCAGGCCGTACAGCTGCGTCAGGCCGCAGGGTTCGAAACGGCTTGGCACCAGAATGACATCCGCGCCACCCATGATGCGGTGCGAGAACGCTTCGTGGTAGCCAATCTGTACGCCTACCTGCCCCGGATGTTCCGCGGCGGCGGCAAGGAAGCCTTCCTGCAGCACCGGGTCGCCCGCGCCGAGCAGCGCCAGCTGTCCCCCCTGCTCCAGTAAACCGGGCAGCGCCTCCAGCACCAGATCCAGCCCTTTCTGGCTGGTCAGGCGGCTCACGACGGCGAACAGCGGCACTTTGTCGTTCACCTTCAGGCCCATCGCAATCTGCAGCTGGCGTTTGTTCTCCGCTTTGTCCTCCACGGAATCACGACCGTAGCGCGCCGCCAGCAGGAGATCGGTTTCCGGGCTCCAGATTTGTTCATCCACGCCGTTCAGGATGCCCGACAGGCGGCCTTCGCGATGGCGCTGCTGCAGCAACCCTTCCATGCCGTAGCCAAACGCCGGCTGGGTGATCTCACGCGCGTAGGTTGGGCTCACCGCCGTGATGTGATCGGCGTAGTACAGCCCCGCCTTCAGGAACGAGATCTGCCCGTTAAACTCCAGACCGTGCATGTTAAAGAACGACCATGGCAGATCGATGTCATTCATGTGATGGGCGTAGTACATCCCCTGATACGCCAGGTTATGCACGGTAAAGACCGATTTCGCCGGGTGGCCGCGCGCGGCGAGATACGCCGGGGCAAGCCCGGCGTGCCAGTCGTGCGCGTGCACCACGTCCGGACGCCAGAACGGATCCAGCCCCGTCGCCATTTCGGCGCCGACCCAGCCGAGCAGCGCAAAGCGCAGCACGTTGTCGGTATAGGCGAACAGGTTCGTATCGTGATACGGGCTGCCCGGGCGATCGTATAAGTGCGGCGCGTCGATCAGGTAAATCCCTACGCCATTGTAATGTCCAAACAGCAGGGTAATGCGTCCGGCAAACGTTTCACGGCGGGTCACCACTTTCGCATCGGGTATACCGCGCCGGATATCCGGAAAGGCGGGCAGCAGGACTCGGGTATCCACGCCTCCGGCGATTTGCGCCGCCGGTAATGCGCCAAGCACATCTGCCAGTCCGCCCGTTTTTAATAACGGGAACATCTCAGAACATACGTGTAAAACCTGCATCATCGCTCCTGTTTGATCTGCAGCTTCCGCAACATTTCCCGTGTGACTAACACGATCCCCTCTTCCGAACGGTAGAAACGACGCGCGTCTTCTTCCGCATTCTCCCCAATAACCATCCCTTCAGGGATGACGCAGGCACGGTCGATCACGCAACGACGCAGACGACACGAGCGCCCTACCCAGACATCCGGCAACAAGACTGCCGAATCGATATTACAGAATGAATTTATCCGCACGCGCGGGAACAGCACCGACTGCACCACGACCGAACCGGAGATAATGCACCCGCCGGACACCAGCGAGTTCAGCGTCATCCCGTGGCTGCCGGAGCGGTCCTGGACGAACTTGGCCGGCGGCAGCGACTCCATATGGGTACGAATCGGCCAGTTCTGGTCGTACATATCCAGTTCAGGCGTGACCGATGCCAGATCGAGGTTCGCTTTCCAGTACGCTTCCAGCGTGCCCACATCGCGCCAGTAGGGTTCCGCATTTGGGTCGGACTGCACGCAGGACAGCGGGAAAGGATGTGCATACGCCATGCCAGCTTTCGTGATTTTCGGAATGATGTCTTTACCGAAGTCGTGGCTGGAGTTTTCGTCTTTGTCGTCTTCTTCCAGCAGCTCATAAAGATAATCTGCGTCAAAGACATAGATCCCCATGCTGGCGAGTGATTTGGTGTCATCGCCCGGCATGGTTGGCGGGTTCGCCGGTTTTTCAACGAAGTCGATAATTTTGTCGTCCGCATCCACGTGCATGACGCCAAACGCCGTCGCTTCAGCAACGGGCACAGGCAGACACGCCACGGTGCAGCGCGCCCCTTTTTCGACGTGGTCGATCAGCATGTGGGAGTAATCTTGCTTGTAGATGTGGTCCCCGGCGAGGATCACGATGTATTCCGCGTTGTAGCGACGAATGATGTCGAGGTTCTGGGTCACCGCATCCGCTGTCCCGCGATACCAGTTCTCGCCGTGGACGCGTTGCTGCGCAGGAAGGAGATCGACAAACTCGTTCATCTCTTCGCTGAAAAAAGACCAGCCGCGCTGGATATGCTGAACCAGCGTATGCGACTGATACTGCGTAATGACGCCGATGCGGCGAATGCCCGAGTTCAGGCAGTTGGAGAGCGCAAAGTCGATGATACGGAACTTACCACCAAAGTGAACAGCCGGTTTGGCGCGCTTGATGGTCAAATCTTTCAGACGGGTACCACGCCCGCCCGCAAGTATCAGGGCAACCGTTTTTAATGGTAGCTGGCGTGCCAACATTAAGGGATCGTTCTTCTCTAATCTAACCATGACTAACTCCTTTTTTATCATCTTTGGAATACGCACACTCCGTGCGCAGGCCCGTGCCAGACAGCCATTACTACCGGATTATCCGCTCCGGCAAAGGGGGGAACGGCTCGCCACTCCCCGTCAGGTAAAACAATCTCTGCGACGTCATCCGTCGCGTTCAGCGTGACCAGCCATTTATCCGACAGCAGGATTTGCAGGCGTGGTACGCCGTGTTGCCACTCTTGCGCGCTTAACGGTTGCGCGTCTTTATTCAGCCAGCGAACGTTGCCGTCACCCTCTTCCCACCAGCTGTTGGCGGTCAGCGCGGGGATCTGCTGGCGAAGATGGATCAGCGCAGCGGTAAAATGAATCAGCCCACTGTTGGCTTCCCCCCAGTCAAGCCAGGTTAAGGTGTTGTCCTGGCAATAGGCGTTGTTGTTACCGTGCTGGCTATGACCATGCTCATCGCCTGCCAGCAGCATCGGCGTGCCCTGCGACAGTAAAAGCGTTGTCAGCAGCGCATGAACGCTGGCGCGTCGCCGCTCTATCACATCCAGACTTCCGCCTAACCCTTCTATACCATGATTGAAGCTATGGTTATTGTTAGTGCCATCGCGATTCTCTTCGCCGTTCGCCTCATTGTGTTTCTGATTGAAACAAACGCAGTCCCTGAGCGTAAAACCGTCGTGCGCCGTCAACAGATTGACGGTGGCCGACGGGCGTTTGCCGTCGCGCTTAAAGAGATCGCTCGACGCGGCAAAGCGCCCGGCAAATTCCCCCAGCGACAGGTTCCGCTCCAGCCAGAAGCGGCGCACGGCGTCGCGGTAGTGGTCGTTCCACTCGGCAAACAGCGGCGGGAAATTCCCGACCTGATAACCGCCTTCACCGATGTCCCACGGCTCGGCAATGAGCTTCACCTGCGAGAGCACCGGGCAGTTTTTTATCGCCTCAAACAGCGGCGCCTGCTGGCTGAACGCTGGCGTGCGCCCCATCACCGGCGCCAGGTCGAAACGAAAACCGTCGACGTGGTACGTCTCTACCCAGTATTTCAGGCATTCATACGCAAAATGCGTGACCGCCGGATGGCTGAGATTGAGCGTGTTGCCGCAGCCGGTCCAGTTCTCGTAATCGCCATCCTGCCTGATCCAATAATAGCTACGGTTATCAATTCCGCGCATGGAGAGCGTCGGGCCGTCGAGATCGCTTTCTGCGCTGTGGTTCAGCACTACGTCCAGAATGACCTCAATGCCCGCCGCGTGGAGCGCCTTCACCGCATCGCGGAACTCGTCCCGCGCCTTTTCCGGATGGACGGCATAGCGCGGTTCGAGCGCGAACATCGCCAGCGGGTTGTAGCCCCAGTAGTTGCTTAGCCCCAGCCGCTGCAGGCGCGGCTCGCTGGCAAAATGGGCGACGGGGAGCAGTTCCAGAGCGGTGATGCCGAGGTGTTTCAGGTAGGCGATCATGGTGGGATGCCCGAGCGCCTTGTAGGTGCCGCGCATCTCTTTGGGGATCGACGGATGCAGGTAGGTCAGCCCTTTGACGTGGGCTTCATAAATAACCGTATTGCCCCACGGCGTGTGCGGCGGGGCATCGTCTTCCCAGTCATAAAGATCGTTCACCACCACGCTTTTTGGCGCGACGGGCGCGCTGTCGCGGTGGTCAGGCTCGCCGTAGCCCACGTGGAAGAGCGGGTCATCTTTAAATTCGCCGTCCACGCGGTGCGCGCACGGATCAATCAACAGCTTCGCCGGGTTAAACCAGTGCCCCTGCGCGGGATCCCACGGACCGTGAACGCGAAAGCCGTAGTGCATGCCGGGCCGCCCGCCGGACAGGTAGCCGTGCCAGGTATCCCCCGTGCGCGCGGGTAAATCGTAACGGTGCTCGTTACCTTCCCCGTCAAACACGCACAGTTCTACCCGCTCGGCGTGAGCGGAAAAGAGGGTGAAATTGACCCCCTTTCCGTCAAAATGCGCCCCGAGCGGTTCGGGTTTACCTGCCGTAAGCTGCGTCATTCGCCCTCCCGCATCAGCCAGATGGTGCCAAGCGGCGGCAGCGTCAGGCTCAGGGAGTTGGGTCGCCCGTGGCTTTCAATGGCGTCGCTCTGTACCAGCCCGCCGTTACCGGCGTTGCTGCCGTGGTAGTGCATCGAGTCGGTATTCAGAATTTCACGCCATTTGCCCGGCTGGTTAATGCCGAAGCGGTAGTGTTCACGCGGCACCGGGGTGAAGTTGCTGGCGACGATGATCTCGTTACCCGCCTTGTCACGACGCACAAAGACAAACACCGAGCGCTCATGGTCGTCCACCACCAGCCATTCAAAGCCGTACGGATCGAAGTCGAGCTCGTGCAGCGCTTTGTGGTGGCGATAGGTCAGGTTCAGATCGCGCACCAGACGCTGCACCCCGTGGTGCCAGTTGTCGCCGCCTTCCAGCAGATGCCAGTCGAGGCTGGCGTCGTGGTTCCACTCGCGCCCCTGGGCGAACTCATTGCCCATGAACAGCAGTTTCTTGCCCGGGAAGGCAAACATCCAGCCGTAATAGGCGCGCAGGTTGGCAAACTTCTGCCATGCGTCGCCCGGCATGCGGTCGAGAATCGATTTTTTACCGTGTACCACCTCATCGTGCGACAGCGGCAGCATGAAGTTTTCGGTGTAGTTGTAGAGCATCCCGAACGTCAGCTTATCGTGATGATACTTACGGTGAACCGGATCCAGCTTCATGTAGTCGAGCGTGTCGTGCATCCAGCCCAGGTTCCACTTATACCAGAACCCCAGGCCGCCCAATGACGGCGGACGGGAGACGCCCGCAAAGTCGGTGGACTCTTCCGCCATGGTCACGGCACCGTCCACCTGCTCGCCGATAATGCGGTTGGTATTACGCAGGAATTCAATCGCTTCCAGGTTTTCGCGGCCGCCAAACTCGTTCGGGATCCACTCCCCCTCTTTGCGGCTGTAGTCGCGGTAGATCATCGACGCCACCGCATCCACGCGCAGGGCATCGATGCCAAACCGCTCGATCCAGTACAGGGCATTCCCGACCAGGTAGTTTGAGACCTCACGGCGACCGTAGTTGTAGATCAGCGTGTTCCAGTCCTGGTGATAGCCTTCGCGCGGATCGCTGTGCTCGTACAGCTTCGTACCGTCAAACTCTGCCAGCGCGAAATCATCCGCCGGGAAATGGCCCGGCACCCAGTCGAGGATGACGTTCAGCCCGGCGGCGTGCGCGGCATCAATGAAATAGCGGAAGTCGTCGCGGGTGCCGAAGCGGCGGGTCGGCGCATACAGCCCGGTGGGCTGATAGCCCCAGCTGCCGTCGAACGGGTGCTCGTTGACCGGCAGCAGCTCCAGGTGGGTAAAGCCCATCCATTTGGCGTACGGGACCAGCTGGTCGGCAAGCTCCCGGTAGCTGAGCCAGAAGTTGTTATCGGTGTGGCGACGCCATGAGCCGAGATGGACTTCATAAACGGAGATCGGCGCATCAAAGCGGTTAGCCTGTTTACGCTCCTCCGACTGGATAACCTTCTCCGGCAGGCCGCAAATCAGCGATGCGGTATCCGGGCGCATCTGCGCTTCGAAGGCATACGGGTCGGCTTTAATGCGCAGCTTGCCGTGGGCGTCAATCATCTCGAATTTATAAAGCTGCCCGTGGTGCGCCCCGGGGATAAACAGCTCCCAGATGCCGGTTTCTCGACGCAGGCGCATCGGGTGGCGACGGCCATCCCAGTAGTTGAACTGTCCGACAACGGAGACGCGCTGGGCATTGGGCGCCCACACGGAGAACCGCGTGCCGGTAATGCCGTCCATGGTATCGGCATGGGCACCCAGCGTTTCATAAGGGCGAAGATGCGTCCCTTCGGAGAGCAGCCAGGCATCCATCTCTTTAAGCAGAGGGCCAAAGCTGTAGGGATCGTCAATCAGGTTTTGCTGACCGTGCCAGAGAACGGCGAGCTGATAGCGAAAAGGATTTTTACGACGGGGCATCACGCCCGAGAAGAAGCCACGGGAATCGAGGCATTCCAGGTTACCGACCTTGCGGCCGGTTTTGGGTTCAATCACCCAGACTTCTGTGGCATCCGGTAACAGTGCCCGAACTTCCAGACCGGCCTCAGTACGGTGCATCCCAAGCACAGAAAAGGGGTCAGCGAAATGACCCGCAATAAGCGCATTAATCACGTCTCTATCCACACGATCGGACATGGTATTCATCCTGTTTTTTATGTCGTCCTTTTTAAGCGCTCCGGGACGACTTTTAATGTGACCTGAACGGGACAGCACAAAAATGTGCATCCATTCTGCTCCGCTCGAACCTCAGGTAAGAAATGACTCTTCCTTAAAGCATAGCCAACGCTCTAGATGACTCCTGATAAAAAATAAGACATACGCGTGTTACTCCATGTAGTACGCAAAAAAAAGGGGTGAAAATCACCCCTGGTATTTAACAAATTATTACGCCAGCTGGCGCAGCATGCGGCGCAGCGGCTCGGCGGCGCCCCACAGGAGCTGGTCACCGACGGTGAACGCGGAGAGATACTCCGGCCCCATATTCAGCTTACGCAGACGGCCAACCGGCGTGATCAGCGTGCCGGTCACCGCTGCCGGGGTCAGCTCGCGCATAGTGATATCGCGATCGTTTGGTACCACTTTCGCCCACGGGTTGTGCGCGGCCAGCAGCTCTTCCACGGTCGGAATAGACACATCTTTTTTCAGTTTAATGGTGAAGGCCTGGCTGTGGCAGCGCAGTGCGCCGATACGTACGCAGAGACCGTCAACCGGAATGGTGTTCGCGGTATTGAGGATTTTGTTGGTCTCAGCCTGGCCTTTCCACTCTTCACGGGTCTGGCCATTATCCAGTTGCTTGTCGATCCACGGGATCAGGCCACCGGCCAGCGGTACGCCAAAGTTATCCACCGGCAGCTCGCCGCTGCGGGTCAGTTGGGTCACTTTACGCTCGATATCCAGAATAGCGGATGCCGGGTTTGCCAGCTCGGTCGCAACGCTCTGGTGCAGTTGGCCCATCTGGGTCAGCAGCTCGCGCATGTGACGCGCACCGCCGCCGGACGCCGCCTGGTAGGTCGCCACGGAGACCCACTCCACCAGATCCTGCGCGAACAGGCCGCCGAGGGACATCAGCATCAGGCTGACGGTGCAGTTACCGCCAACAAAAGTTTTCACGCCGTTGTTCAGGCCATCGGTGATCACGCCCTGGTTAACCGGGTCGAGAATGATGATGGCATCGTCTTTCATGCGCAGCGACGAGGCCGCGTCAATCCAGTAGCCCTGCCAGCCGCTTTCACGCAGCTTTGGATAGATTTCGTTGGTATAATCGCCGCCCTGGCAGGTCACAATAATGTCGAGCGCCTTCAGCGCTTCCAGATCGTAAGCATCCTGCAACGTGCCTGTGGTACCACCAAAGGACGGAGCAGCCTGGCCGAGCTGAGAAGTGGAGAAGAAGACAGGGCGGATAGCGTCGAAATCGCGCTCTTCAACCATGCGTTGCATGAGTACAGAGCCGACCATACCGCGCCAGCCGATAAAACCAACGTTTTTCATAGCATTTTTTTCCTGCTGAGGGTGTGTGCTGATTGTGCAAGCCAGTATTGAACTGGGATATGCTTCACATTACAAAATGCTGCCAAAGTCGCAAGCGAAATTAATCGATGATTGCCCGGCAATCAGAAATACAGCTAATTATCATAATAACCTTAGAGAGTTTCAGGGATAATTTACATGAGTGAAATCATTTCCGCCGCGGTTTTATTGATCCTGATTATGGATCCCCTGGGCAACCTGCCCATCTTCATGTCGGTGCTAAAACACACCGAGCCGAAGCGACGCCGGGCGATCATGATCCGCGAGCTGCTCATCGCCCTGCTGGTGATGTTTATCTTCCTGTTTGCGGGTGAAAAAATTCTCGCATTCCTGAACCTGCGTGCCGAAACCGTGTCGATTTCCGGCGGGATTATTCTGTTCCTGATTGCCATTAAGATGATTTTCCCGAGCGCGGAAGGCAGCAGCAGCGGCCTGCCTGCGGGTGAAGAGCCATTTATTGTGCCGCTGGCGATCCCCCTCGTCGCGGGCCCGACCATTCTGGCCACGCTGATGCTGCTGTCGCATCAGTATCCGAATCAGATGAGCCATCTGGTGATTGCCCTGCTGATTGCCTGGGGCGGAACGTTCATTATCCTGCTGCAGTCGTCCCTGTTCCTGCGCCTGCTGGGCGAAAAAGGGGTAAACGCGCTGGAACGCCTGATGGGGCTGATTCTGGTCATGATGGCAACGCAGATGTTCCTGGACGGGATCCGGGCGTGGATGAAGGGCTAGGTAAAAGCAAAATGGCCACTACGTGGCCATTTTTAGTGTTTGCTCCCTCTCCCCGTGGGAGAGGGCCGGGGTGAGGGCATCAGGCCGCAGAGGAAACATATTCGCCGGGTGGCGGCTTCGCCTTACCCGGCCTACAAAACTTACCCCTTACGAATCAAATACCGGTACGGCAGCGCCTCAGTCTGCTGTGCCACCAGCTCATGCTCCATAAAGGTACAAAAACCGGGAATGTCGCGGGTCGTGGCCGGGTCGTCGGCGATGATCAGCAGCGTTTCACCGGTCTGCATGTTGCGCACGGTTTTACGTACCATCATTACCGGTTCCGGGCAGCGAAGGCCCTGGGCATCAAGGGTGTGGTCTGGGCTGGAAAACAGGTCGGTCATGATCTTCTCGGTCAGGTAAAAACGGCTGTAGTTTACGCCCGGTTGCGATCAATGCAAACCAGGTTAACGATTGCGTAAAAACTAACCATTGCAATGTCCTGCCAAAGCAGTATCATGCTGCGGTTTTTATTGGGTTCCCTCACCCCAACGTATAAAAAGGTCACAATATGACGCAGTTTTCTGAATCTCAGCGCGTAAAAGCGTTGTTCTGGCTTTCGCTTTTCCATTTGCTGGTGATCACCTCCAGCAACTATCTGGTGCAGCTCCCGATCTCCATCTTTGGTTTCCATACCACCTGGGGCGCGTTCAGTTTCCCGTTTATTTTCCTCGCCACCGATCTGACCGTGCGTATCTTTGGCGCACCGCTGGCTCGCCGCATTATTTTTGCGGTCATGCTCCCGGCGCTGTTCATCTCGTACGGGGTTTCGTCTCTGTTTTATATGGGAAGCTGGCAGGGTTTTGAGGCGTTTACCCACTTCAACCTGTTTGTCGCCCGTATCGCCGCAGCAAGCTTTATGGCCTACGCACTAGGGCAGATTCTCGACGTGCACGTGTTTAACCGCCTGCGTCAGAATCATCGCTGGTGGATGGCCCCCACCGCCTCCACGCTGTTCGGTAACGTGAGCGATACGCTGGCCTTTTTCTTCATCGCCTTCTGGCGTAGCCCGGATGCGTTTATGGCCGAACACTGGATGGAAATCGCGCTGGTGGACTACTGCTTTAAGGTGCTCATCAGCATTGTCTTCTTCCTGCCCATGTACGGCGTGCTGCTGAATATGCTGCTGAAAAGGCTGGCAGATAAATCTGAAATCACGGCATTGCAGGCAGGTTAAGGGTTCGCTTTATCAGTTGTGATAAGATGAACGAATGAGCCGTTATGGCCGTTTATCGAAAGGAAGAAGTCAATGCGCAATCTGGTTAAATATGTCGGGATTGGCCTGCTGGTTGTGGGTCTTGCAGCCTGTGATAACAGCGACACGAAAACGCCTGCTCAGGGCGCATCCGCAGAAAGCAATGCGACCGGCCAGCCGGTGAATCTGATGGATGGCAAACTCAGCTTCTCTCTGCCAGCCGATATGACTGACCAGAGCGGCAAGCTGGGCACTCAGGCGAACAACATGCACGTTTACTCCGACGCAACCGGGCAGAAAGCGGTCATTGTGATTGTGGGCGACGACACCAGCGAAGATCTGGCCGTCCTGTCCAAACGTCTGGAAGATCAGCAGCGCGGCCGCGACCCGCAGCTGCAGGTCGTGACCAATAAATCCATCGAGCTGAAAGGCCATAAGCTGCAGCAGCTGGACAGCATCATCTCTGCGAAAGGCCAGACCGCGTACTCCTCTGTCGTGCTGGGCAAGGTCGATAACAAACTCCTGACCCTGCAGATCACCCTGCCAGCGGAAGATCAGCAGAAAGCGCAGACGGCTGCTGAAAACATCATTAACACCATCGTGATCCAGTAACGTTTCACGATGATGACGTGGCCTCCGGTGCCTGCACCGGGGGCCATTTTTTTAGCCGCCACGTCAGAAGCAAGGCCACGATCACCAGACCCGCTGCGGCAAGATAGATCACCGGCACGCCTGCCCAGGCCATCACCAGCCCCGCCAGCGGGCCGGTAATGCCTAACGACATATCCATAAACACCGTATAGGTCGCCAGCGCGGCGCCCTGATTCTGCGGCGGCACGGCTTTAACCGCCACCACGCCCAGCGCCGGGAAGACCAGTGAAAAACCGGCTCCCGCGAGGAAGACGCCCACTTTCGCGACCCAGGGCACCATCGCTATTCCGGTCAGCAGCAGCCCGACAATTTCTATCGCAAAGCAGATCATCGCCACGTTCAGCCCACCCAGACGGTTGATGCCGTTAGGGAAAAGCAGGCGCGTGCCAACAAACGCACAGCTGAACAGGGTTAACGCAAAGGCCGCGCCGTCCCAGCCTTTGGCGTCATAGAACAGGGTAATGAAGGTCGCGATCACACCGAAGCCGGTGGTCGCCAGCGCCAGGGCCATGCCGTACGGCCAGACGCGCCCCAGCACCGCCCGAAACGGCAGCGGCTTGCCCTTGCTGGCCTTCACTTTCGGGCGCGGCAGCGCAAACAGAATCGCCAGCAGCGCGACCGCCATGATGGTGACGGCCAGCCCATACAGCCCGCCAAACGCATAGCAGGCCACGCCGAGCGGCGCACCGAGCGCCATCGCACCGTAGGTGACAATCCCGTTCCAGGAGATCACCCGGCCAATGTGCGGCGCACCGACAACCCCCACGCCCCACAGCGTCGAGCCGGTTCCCGCCAGGCTTTGCCCGATGCCGAGGATGACGCGGCCCAGGCAGAGGAGCGCCAGGCTGACCAGCGGCCAGTGGCTGGTTGTGGCAGCCAGCAGGTAGCTCAGGCCGCTGAGGAAGCAGCCGCACAATCCCACCACCACGATGCTTTTTGGACCGAACGTGTCCGCGTAGCGACCGGCATGCGGTCGGCTCAGGAGTGTCGCGAAATACTGCAGGCTAATCACCAGCCCCGCCCAGAAGGCACTGAAGCCCATCACGTCATGGACATAGCCCGGCAGGACCGCCAGCGGCAGGCCGATGGTGAGATAGCTGGCAAAGTTGAAAATAACAACGGAAACGATGCGCAGATTGAGGCGCAGTCCGCTCAGTGCCGTTTCAGCGGCAGGTTCGGGCATGAGGTTCTACCTGGATTTTTTACAACAGTGTTTCACTATTACCACGCCCCAATAAGAAAATCAGCACCGACTTTCAGATTAACGGTGCCAGACGAAGCGACGCCCGGGCACTACACTTACCGGGTCATCATTTTAAGGAACACGCATGATCGCTAACCCGTCCGACAAAGCAGGACTCCACATCTTATTAAAGCTCGCCTGTCTGGTGGTTATCCTTGCGGGTATCCATGCTGCCGCTGACATTATTGTCCAGCTCCTGCTGGCGCTCTTTTTTGCCATTGTGCTTAATCCTCTGGTCACCTGGTTTCTTCGCCGGGGCGTCAGCCGTCCGGTCGCCATCACCATTGTCGTCATCGTGATGCTGATTGCCCTGACGGCGCTCTTCGGCGTGCTGGCGGCATCGCTGAGCGAATTCTCCACCATGCTGCCGCAGTACAACAAAGAGCTGACGCGTAAGATTGTGGCGCTGCAGGAGATGGTGCCCTTCCTAAATTTACATATCTCACCTGAACGGATGCTGCGCAGGATGGATTCCGAGAAGGTCATGACCTACGCCACCACGCTGATGACGGGGCTTTCCGGCGCGATGGCCAGCATTCTGCTGCTGGTCATGACGGTGGTGTTTATGCTGTTTGAAGTCCGCCACGTCCCCTATAAACTGCGCTTTGCGTTGAATAATCCCCAAATTCACATTGCCGGATTACACCGGGCGCTGAAGGGCGTCTCTAAATATCTGGCGCTGAAAACGCTGCTGAGCGTCTGGACCGGGGTGATTGTCTGGCTGGGGCTGATGCTGATGGACGTGCAGTTCGCGCTGATGTGGGGCGTACTGGCGTTTCTGCTCAACTACGTGCCCAATATTGGCGCGGTGCTTTCCGCCGTGCCGCCGATGATTCAGGCGTTTCTGTTTAACGGTTTTTACGAATGCATGCTGGTTGGCGCGCTGTTCCTCGTGGTGCATATGGTGCTGGGCAATATTCTCGAGCCGCGCATGATGGGGCACCGGCTGGGCATGTCGACGCTGGTCGTATTTTTATCCTTACTGATTTGGGGATGGCTGCTGGGCCCGGTCGGCATGCTGCTGTCGGTCCCCCTGACCAGCGTATGTAAGATCTGGATGGAAACCACTAAAGGCGGCAGCAAGCTGGCGATCCTGCTCGGGCCGGGGAGGCCAAAAAGCCGGTTGCCTGGGTAAGCACTCTCGTCTGGTTAGCCATTACCGGGGACAATAGATTATAGTAATGGTTTCGCCGCGCAACTTTGCGACTCTCTCTGTTTTGACTGAAGGCCAGACGTTATATGTACCAGGTTTTTCTGGGAAAAATCTCCTCGCTGAGCACCAATCGCTGGGCTGAAGCACTCTCCCGACACGCGCCCGAAGGCGCCCAGCGTGCGCGCTGGCTGGCGGGTCGCGGGTTGCTTTCGCGTCTGCTGGCCCCGAAGTCACTGCCGGAGATTATCCACAACGAACAGGGGAAACCCCTTTTTGCCGGCGACTATCCGCTGTGGTTCAGCCTTAGCCACGCGGATGATGACATTGCGTTAATTATCAGTGACGAAGGTAACGTGGGCTGTTCACTGGAACGTATTCGCCCGCAGGATAACTGGCACACGCTCGCCAATGCCGTCTTCAGCGGCGCCGAGCATGAAGAGCTGGAAAAGGAAACGCCAGAGAGCCAGCTTACGGCGTTCTGGCGCATCTGGACGCGGAAAGAAGCGATCGTTAAACAGAGCGGCGGTCACGCCTGGCAAATGGTTAGCATTGACAGTACCGCCCGCGCATTTCACTCAGTTAGCCACTGCCGGATAGACTCGCTGAGTCTTGCAGTCTGTACCGCGACGCCCTTTGAGCTCAGGGCCGGGCTGATTTATTCTGCTGACGACGTGCTGGCCGAAAAATCGTCAACACACCCAGAATAATAAACCCGACCCCCACCAGCCCGTGCCAGGAGAAATGTTCTTCCCAGCCCGGCAGCAGGATCGCAGCGCCCCACACCAGGATATAGCTAAGACTCAGCAAGGCATACGCTTTGCTGAGCGCCATGCGATGCAGCGCCAGATACCAGCAGCCCATCGAGGCCACATACCCCATCAACCCCAGCAGCAGCGCCGCCGTGCCGGATGAGAAGTGCCACAGCGCGGAAATAAGCGCCAGAACATCGCTGACCGGCGGCAATGCCTGCATCGCATTGCGCAGCAACAGCTGCGCGGCGCTGACTAACAGCACGCTGCATAAGGCCCAGAACGCCCCTTTCACAGGCTTCCTCCCAGGATAACAATCCCAATGATGATCAACCCTACCCCCAGCCAGTGATGTGACGCGACGGTTTCACGCCAGAATACCTTCGCCGCCAGCGTCACCCAGACAAAATTAAGGCTCAGCATAGGGTAGGCAATGCCGACAGGCAGGCGCTGCAGCACCACCAGCCAGACCAGCATCCCGCTGCCCAGCGCCAGCAGAGCCAGGCCCAGCCACAGCGCGATATGCACGCCACGCCGCCCGGCTTTCGCCGGACGGGTAGCCTGTTTCTGGCACAGCTGTCCTGCACAGCTGAGCAGGCTTGCCAGTATCAGCCAGATCCAGGTCATCACTTCGGCAGATACTGCAGGTAGGCCAGACGGCCCTGGATATACAGGCTGTCCGGTTCTGGCAGATTAGCCCGCGAAAGGTCATCGCGTTTTGACAGCAGGATTACCAGCGATACGCGTCCCTGCTGACGGTGCTCTGCCAGCCACTGCGCGAAGTCATCTTTACCGACAAAACGATCTTTCACATCAGGATAATCCAGCCCGTAGCGCAGTTCGCCACTCTGACCATACAGCGTGATGTCATTGCGCTTCAGCTCCCACGCCAGGCCAGCGGCCACGCCCACGTTATTGGCCAGCACGTAACGGCTGTCCTGAAGCGGCTCGCGCACGGTGTCGACCAGCGACTGCGGCTGTTTGGAATCCACCACCAGGTTAGGAATGGCAAAACCAATCAGCAGCGCCAGGCCCGCAGGGCAGAACGCCGCCAGCCACCAGCGCTGCTGACTCTGCCTGAACGTAAACCAGCCTACCGCGGCCCAGATGAGGAACGCGACCACCGCGCAGAACACTTTATACAGTTCGACCGAGGTCCAGACCGGATGCTTAGACAGTCCCCACGGGGAGACCACCAGCGCCGCCACCACGCCGATAACGCCAAACGCCAGGTTAATCCCGCCGTTAATGCGCAACGCTCTGGCGCCTTTCTCCGCCGCGAGGCAGGCATAGCGTGCCATCAGGATCGCCAGCGGGGCAAAGCACGGCAGGATGTAGGTCGGCAACTTGCCTTTGGCGATGCTGAAGAACAGCAGCGGCATCACCACCCATCCCAGCAGATAGAACCCGCCACCCGCGTTTTGTCGGTCATTCCAGCCGAGACGAAACGCGCCGGGCAGCAGTGCCAGCCACGGCAGGCTACCCGCAATCAGGAACGGTATGTAGTACCAGAACGGGGCTTTGTGCTGCGCGTCGCTCTGGGCGAAACGCTGAATATGCTCTACCCAGAAGAAGTAACGCCAGAAGTCAGGCTCACGCTGCGCAATGGCCAGCCCCCATGGCAGAACAATCAGCACGCAGCTCAGGATCGCGAGCCAGCCAAAAATCAGCACCTCTTTCCAGCGCTTCTGGGCGATCACCCACGGCAGCACGCCAATCACCGGTACCGCCAGCGCCAGAAAGCCTTTGGTCATCACCCCCATCCCGCAGGCCAGCCCAAGCAGCACATAGCCGCCCGCTTTTCCGGCAACGGTTTGGGCCTGTGACGCCAGCCAGAAGCTGCACATCGCCGCCACCAGCCACAGGGTGATGATGGGATCCAGCACCGCATACGTACCGATGCCATACACCAGGAACAGGGTCAGGAAGATCAGGCCGGAGAAAATGGCTGTCCGCTTATCCCGCCAGAGACGCCAGGCCATCCAGATAACCAGCAGCGCGGCTAAACCGGTGGAGAAGATGGACCCGGCGCGCACGGCGAGGTTCGTGTGCCCGAACAGCATCTGCCCGATGCTGTTGACCCAGTAGCCGGCAATTGGCTTTTCAAAGTAACGCAGCCCCAGAAAATGCGGGACAACCCAATCTCCGGAGGCCAGCATTTCGCGGCTGATTTCCGCATAGCGCGTTTCATCAGGCTGCCAAAGCAGGCGGATATCGACCGGAATGAGGTAGTAAACGATAAACAGTGCGAGAAGCGCTAAGCCATAACGGGCTGTTTTCATGGGACCGGACTCACGGTTTGTTGATAACCAAGCCAGCCTTCCCGGCCAGCCAGTTCATTACGGACAACTTTGCCCACGGGCAGGGTGCTGAGGTCGTCTGGCAGCAGCTCGCTCAACGGGCAGAATTCGATGCCCTCCTGAGCGGCCATGGTCAGCAGTTCATCGAAATCATGCTGATACGCAATCCCTTCCACTTCGGCATGGATGGTATACACCGGCGTACCGGCGTCACGATGAATGCGGTCCAGAATGTAGCGATTGAACTCATCCGCCTTTACCTCGCGTCCGACCACTTCATCCCAGGTGGGAAGCGTTACCGGAATTTGCACCGTACCGTAGCGATTTTCGCCCAACAGCGGCAAAAAGGGCCCGGTTCCGCGGCAATCGCTGTTGTAGCGAAACGCGAAGGCCTCTTTGGCCTTCACGACGCGCTGATCCGCACGCCATCCCGCCACGGCGGAGCAGCGCACGGGCTGACCGATAATGGCCTCCAGCTCCAGCATCCCACGCTCGACCTCACGGGACAGGCGCGGGATATCCCAGACGCCCGCCCAGGCTTGCCAGGCATGGTGATCCCAGGCGTGCAGACCCACCTCATGATGCTGCGCCGCCTCGCGGATAACCGCTTCATTACCCGCGCCGATGCGTCTGCCGGGCCAGGCGGTGCCGGCCAGCAAAATATCCCAGCCGTAGAGGGATGCTGCGCGCGAGCGCAGCATTTTGTACAGAAATGCCGGTTTAACCAGACGCCATAAATGGCGTCCCATGTTGTCAGGCCCCACGCTGAAGAAAATGCTGGAGCGCACACCGTGTTTGCTCAGCAGTTCCAGCAGTTTGGGTACGCCGTCACGCGTTCCCCTGAAGGTGTCGACATCAATGCGTAAACCGACTTTTTTCATGAGACCTGTTCCGACAGCTCCACGGTGCGCAGGAAGAAATCAAGCGTTTCATCAATGGTCTGTTCCATCTTCACGGTCGGCGTCCAGTTCAGGCAGCGCTTCGCATTGCGAATGCTTGGCTTACGGTGCTCAACGTCCTGATACCCTTTACCGTAGTAGCTGCTGCTTTCCACTTCGCGGAAGCCGGCAAACGGCGGGAATTTATCGCGCAGCGGATGACGCTCAAAGCTGGCCAGCAGCATCTCGGCCAGCTCGCGAATGCTCGCTTCGTTGTCCGGGTTGCCGATGTTGATGATTTCACCGTTGCAGCGGTTATCTTTGTTTTCGATGATGCGGAACAGCGCTTCGATACCGTCGCTGATATCCGTAAAGCAGCGTTTCTGTTTACCGCCTTCGATAAGCTTAATTGGCGAGCCTTCCACCAGGTTCAGGATCAGCTGGGTGATTGCACGGGAGCTGCCGATACGCGCCGCGTTCAGGTTGTCCAGACGTGGCCCCATCCAGTTGAACGGACGGAACAGGGTAAAGCGCAGACCCTCTTTCTCGCCGTAGGCCCAAATCACGCGGTCCAGCAGCTGTTTGGAGACGGAGTAAATCCAGCGCTGTTTGTTGATCGGCCCGACCACCAGGTTGGAAGTGTCTTCATCGAAGTTCTTATCGGTACACATGCCGTACACTTCAGAGGTGGACGGGAAGATGATGCGCTTATCGTATTTCACGCAGTCGCGGATGATCTTCAGGTTCTCTTCGAAGTCCAGCTCGAACACGCGCAGCGGGTTACGGGTGTACTCGATTGGCGTGGCAATAGCGACCAGCGGCAGCACCACGTCGCATTTTTTAATGTGGTATTCAATCCACTCGGAATGGATGCTGATGTCCCCTTCCACGAAGTGGAAGCGCGGGTTGTCGAGGAAGCGGCTGATCGCGTCCGCGCCAATATCCAGACCGTAAATCTCGTAGTTATCGTCCTTAAGCAGACGTTCGGTCAGGTGGTTACCGATAAAACCGTTCACGCCGAGGATCAGAACGCGGGTGCGGCGTTTGATGGCAACAACCGGTGCGCTGGTGATCAGCGCCCCGGCCACCAGGCCCAGCGACTGCGCCAGCTGTGTGCCCTGAACGTACAGGCCGTTGTCGGTTTGTCCGGTAACGATCTCCAGCGCCTGCTCGCCGCAGCTCACAATCAGCGGGGAGACGGAGACGACGGTGCCCGGTTTTGCCGCCGGAATGTCGTCACGCACGCGGGATTTCCAGACGATGAATTTGCTTACGCCCGCAAAGCTGTAGGCGCCCGGCCACGGATCGGTTACGGCGCGCACCAGGTTGTGCAGCTGGCGGGCCGGTTTGTTCCAGTCCAGACGACCATCTTCCGGCGCGCGGCGACCAAAGCTGCTTGCCTTGCTCTCGTCCTGCGCGGTCTCGCTGAAGGTGCCGTTGAGGATGGCAGGAAGGGCATCACGCAGCAGCGTCTGTGCCGTCGCGTTCAGCTTCTGATGCAGCTGAAGCGCGGTATCGTCCGCATCAATAGCGACCTTCTGCTGTGCCACGATGGCGCCCGCATCCGCACGGCGCACCATGCGGTGCAGCGTCACGCCCGTTTCCGTTTCACCGTTCACCAGCACCCAGTTCAGCGGGGCGCGGCCACGGTAGGCAGGCAGCAGCGAACCGTGAAGATTAAAGGCGCCTTTCGCGGCCAGGCCTAAGATCTCGTCAGAGAGCAGGTTGCGATAGTAGAACGAGAAGATCACGTCAGGCGCGAGCGCGCGGATGCGATCCACCCACAGCGGGTGGTTAACGTCGTCCGGCGCATAAACCGGGATACCGCGCTCGGCGGCGATACGCGCTACGGAGCCGAAAAAGTTGTTTTCTCCAGCCGTGTCCGGATGGGTAAAGATTGCCGCAATGTCATAGCCCGCTTCCAGCAGGGCCAGCGTGCCCGTGCACCCCATATCGTGATAGGCAAATACAACAGCTTTCATGGGTGAATTTCCTCTTGAGATGCTTTGTGTTCCTGACGGACAACACGTTGAATAAAGTAGCGCGGACGCGCGCGAACATCGTTATAGATACGGCCAATGTATTCACCGAGGAGACCCATCCCGACAAACTGGGCGCCGATGAACATAAACAGCACGGCAAAGAGCATAAAGACCCCTTCCGCCGCCCACTGCGGGCCAAAGACCAGGCGCAGTACCACCAGCAGGACAGAAATCGCAAAGCCCGCCAGCGCAATAATGCTGCCGAACACGCTCAGCAGACGCAGCGGCGTGGTGGTCAGGCAGGTGATGAGGTCATACATCAGGTTGATGAGACGCATAAAGCTGTACTTCGATTCCCCGTGCTCGCGCTCGGCGTGCAGAACCGGGATTTCCGTTGCCTTACGGGCAAAGGTATTCGCCAGAATCGGAATGAAGGTGCTGCGCTCGTGGCAATGCAGCATGGCGTCGACAATATGGCGGCGGTAGGCGCGCAGCATGCAGCCGTAATCGCCCATCGCTTTACCGGTCGTGCGCTGGATCAGACGGTTGATGGTACGCGAGGCCAGCTTACGGAACAGGCTGTCCTGACGGTTCTGACGGACCGTGCCGACCACGTCATAGCCTTCGTCGGCTTTGGCCACCAGGCGCGGGATCTCTTCCGGCGGGTTTTGCAGGTCCGCGTCCAGGGTGATGATCAGATCGCCCGTGACGTGGCTAAACCCCGCCATAATCGCCGAGTGCTGGCCGTAGTTACGGTTGAGCAGCACGGCTACGATGTGGCTGCCTTCAACCTGCGCGGCTTCGGTCAGCATCAGCGCGGAATTATCGCTACTGCCATCATCCACCAGCAGAATTTCGTAGGCCTTGCCCATCGTGTCACAGGCGGCCGTTGTACGGCGGATCAGTTCGGGCAGGCTCTCCTGCTCGTTATAAACCGGGATTACCACGGATACTTTTTGTACAGGCGGTGCACTGAACATATCAATGTCCTGCAAGCTGATGGAGTGCGGTAATGACGCGGGTTGTGTCGTCATGAGTCATGTCCGGGAAAAGAGGGAGAGAACAAATACGCGCGCTATTCCATTCAGAATTCGGGAGCGATACATCAGGAAAACGCTCGCGGTAGTATTTTTGCGTGTGGGCCGCGCGGAAATGGAGGCCGGTACCGATGCCTTTCTCTTTCAGCGCCGCCATCAGGTTGTCGCGTGAGATCCCGCAGCGCGCTTCATCAACGCGAATAATAAACAGGTGCCAGGCGTGCACGTGCGGCCATGACGGAATAGTGAGCGGCTGGAACGGCGTATCGGCAAGCTCCCGCAGGTAGCGTTCAGCGATTTCCTGGCGGCGTTTGTTGGCCTCTTTCAGTTTGCCTAACTGCACCAGCGCCAGCGCGGCGTTGATGTCCGCCAGGTTGTATTTATAGCCCGGCGCGATCACTTCCGCCTGCGGCGCGCGGCCATGCGTCTGGCGATCATAGGCGTCTACGCCCAGGCCATGGAATTTCAGACTGCGGATCCGCTGTGCCAGCTGCGCGTTATCGGTGACCACCAGGCCGCCTTCCGCGCAGGTCATGTTTTTAATGGCGTGGAACGAGAAAATTGCCGTCCCTTTCCAGCCCACGTGACGGTTTTTGTAGTACGTTCCGGCGGCATGGGCCGCATCTTCAATCACCGGAATACCGTGACGTTCACCGATGGCATGGATAGCGTCGATTTCACACGGCGCGCCGGCATAGTGAACGGGAATAATGGCTTTAGTGCGCGGGGTAATGGCGGCTTCAACGGCTTCTGGCGTCACCATTAATGTGTCTTTATCCACATCAATCATGACTGGCGTGGCGCCCAGCAATACGATCATATTCAGCGTGGACACCCAGGTCTGGGAAGGGGTAATGACTTCATCGCCCGGGCCAATATCCAGCGCCATCAGCGTAACGTGCATGCCCGCGGTGGCGGAACAGACGGCAATCGCATGCTGATTCCCGGTAAGTTGACAGAATGCCTCTTCAAGTTCCTGATTCTTAGGCCCCGTGGTGATCCAGCCCGACATCAAAACGTCCTGAAGCGCCGCAATTTCCTCAGCGCCCATCGACGGTCGCGAAAAAGGCAGAAAATCACTCATTATTAATTTCCTTGCTGTATTAAAGGCGTCATCTTTTACTGCGCTGTCGTTATGGGCAGCTCAATGGAATCATGCAAGATGGTTATTAAATAAAGACCAAATAAAATTAAGTCGCTATAACAGTTATGTCAACAAACCATCAACTGAAGCAAAAGTAGCGTCGTTTTCTTAGGAAAAAATTAAGACAGAGGGGAAGCAGAAGAGGAGCAGCATATAAAAAAGCACAGGAAAGTGTTTTACAACAGTAAGATAGCGTTTACGGCAATTTTTTCTGTTTTTTGTGGGGCCACTCACAGCAGCAACTATAATATTTCATTTGTTTTACACTAAAAATTATAGGAAAAGTAAATGAATACTCAACCAAAATAAAAATCCCGAAGGTTTGGGCGGGAATTCCGACCTCCTCCGGGAACTTTTTATTAATTTGAATTGTCGCGGAATCAACTGTCGCGATTAGTTAAGATTAGCAGGAAAATCATTCGGCAATTCACTGGCCGCGCAGGCGATCACGCTTTCGTTATTGGCGCCGCAGTCACGTACAAAGGTGATAGTGGCAAATTCATCAATCACTTCCGTTGGATACGCCGGGCCCGCATCACGGTAGCTGTTCATCAGTGGAATATGATCGTTCTGGAAGCAGACGGTTTTTTCCGGGTTGTTCATGACCCAGCGCGGGAAGAAGATGGTGCCGTGGAACAGTTTGTCGCCCAGGTTCACAATCAGGCTGACGTCGGTACCGGTTGGCTCGGTCCAGGAAATTTTATAGATGCTCTCCCCTACCCGCACGATGTAAGCCTGCTGATCTTTCACCCAACGGTTTGCCACCAGACCGCTGTGAATACGGTAATCCAGGGTCGTCTCATTTTTGACGTAAATCTCGTAGTTCCAGCCGTTGTCGTAGGTATAAACAAGGTGTTTGCCAACGAAGCCGCTTAAGTCGTGTTTGTCGAAGGTGTTCATAAGATGTCTCCTTTGTTTTGATGAGACGATCGTACCCCTTCAAAAAATGAATGAATAACGCTATGTTTTAATCAAATTCATCCAAATTTTAGATAAATTATGCATAAGACGACGCTTGAACAATGGTCTTTACTGGCGAAAGTGATCGAGGCGGGCAGCTTTGCCCGAGCGGCGGAAGAAACGCACCGCAGCCAGTCTTCGGTGAGCTATAACCTGTCGCTGCTGCAGGAGCGGCTGGGCGTGGCTCTCCTGGTGCCGGAAGGACGACGGGCGGTGTTAACGCCGGCAGGAGAACTGCTGCTCAACCAGGTTAAACCGCTGCTGAAAGCCTTTTCGTACGTTGAGACGCGCGCAGCGACCCTTCGCAACGGAATGCGCACGCGGCTGGATCTGGTGGTGGATTCCATTTTCCCCCGCCGCCGCCTGTTTGCCATTCTGCGCCAGTTCCAGCAGCAGTATCCGCAAACCCAGGTACGACTCACCGAGGTGCTGGAAAACACCCGGGACGATGCCATTAACGACGAAGCCGATGTGATGGTCCTCACCCGCCGCCAGGACATGACCGGGCTCGGCGAATGGCTGATGAATATCGACTTTGTTGCCGTGGCCCACCATCAGCACCCCCTCTTTGACCTCGACGCGCCGCTTAACGATGACATGCTACGCCCGTGGCCGCTCATTCAGATTGCGGACAGCCAGCCCGCCGCGCGCGCGGCCGGTGAGTCATGGACCTTCTCCACCATCGATGCCGCCATTGAGGCCGTCCTCTCTCAGGTCGGCTACGGCTGGCTGCCGGAGGAACGCATCCAGACTCAGCTGGATCAAGGCATCCTGAAACGCCTGCCGCTGAGCCACGGTGCACGCAGAGCGACGCCGCTTCACCTGATTGTTAAGCGCTCCCTCGCCCCGCTTGACGAGCAGGTGGAGACGCTGCTGCGCCTTTTTAGCCAGGAGCCGTCATCCTCACCTGCTACGCTTTAAGGTCCGAACGTTAAAACGATAAGGAGCGGATGATGAAAATCGACTTTACGGGGAAAGTGGCGCTGGTGACCGCCTCAACCGGCGGGATCGGGTTCGCCATTGCCAGAGGGCTGGCAGAAAGCGGTGCCGAGGTGATCGTTAATGGCCGCAGCACGGAATCGGTGAATAAAGGCATTCAGCAGCTGCAGCAGGTAGTGCCGGGCGTGCAGGTGCGCGCCGCGATTGCCGATCTCAGCACGGCGGAAGGGGTCGAGTCGCTGCTCAAGGTAGCGAATAACGTCGATATTCTGGTTAACAACGCCGGGATTTACGGCCCGCAGGATTTCTATGCCACCGACGATGAGACCTGGGAGCGTTACTGGCAGACCAACGTGATGTCCGGCGTGCGTCTGTCCCGCGCCCTGCTGCCGGGCATGGTGCAAAAGGGCTGGGGGCGGGTGGTGTTTATCTCCTCCGAGTCGGCCTGCAATATCCCGGCGGATATGATCCACTACGGCGTGACCAAAACGGCGCAGCTCTCCCTGGCGCGCGGGCTGGCGAAGTTCGTGGCGGGAAGCGGCGTGACGGTCAACAGCGTCTTGCCGGGGCCAACGATGTCGGACGGTTTCGCAGAGATGATGAAGGATGAAATCGAAAAAACCGGTAAATCGCTGGAGCAGCTGGCGAAAGAGTTTGTGATGGCCAACCGCCCCAGCTCGGTGATCCAGCGCGCGGCCACGGTAGAAGAGGTGGCCAATATGGTGATTTATGTCTGTTCGCCCCAGGCTTCCGCCACCTCGGGCGCGGCGCTGCGCGTCGATGGCGGCGTCGTGGATGACATCATCTGAGGCTGTCAGGCCGCACTGCCTGCAACCCGACGGGCAGTAATGTAGTGCGCCTGCCAGTAAGCATCCGTCAGGGTTGAGACCGTGACGCCCTGGCTGCTTGAGGCATGAATAAACTGGCTATTGCCAATATACACGCCGACATGCCTGCGGTTCGGACCCGTCTGGAAGAACACCAGATCTCCTGGCCTCAGGCGGTATTGCGTCACCTGCACCCCGCGGTGGATCTGCTCGCCGGTCGTGCGCGGTAAGTTAAGATGCGCCACATCGCTAAACAGGTGCTGCATGAGCGCGGAGCAATCCACCCCGCGGCGCGTGGTTCCGCCCCACTGGTACTGGGTCCCCTTCCACTTTTGGAATTGATCAAGGATGCGCGCGCGCAGCGGGCCCGTATCCTGTTGCATCAGTGCAGATTTCGCTGGCGAGACGGCCAGGTCACTGTTCATCGATAGCATCGACGCGGGGAGTTGAAAACTGAATGCAGAAAACGAAGCAAAACTTAACGTCAGGATTGAAATAAACGATCTAAGAGTCATATCAAGAAAGCAGTAGTGAGTGAGTTTTTCCTTACCTGTGGGGCCAAAGGGTTCCCCTGAATATCGTGCGATGTGGCGATAATATAGACAGATCGTTTTTTCACCAATTCTTATCGAGGCCAAAAATGGACTCACTTTGAGATCGCAAGATCGAGAAAAAAATGGTGGTGATGTAAGGACTGTCCTGGTAAAGCAGGTAAACTGATCCACAGAATGTGTATTTCAGCTAAGACGTATTTATGACCAATATGATTGCCGACGAGACGGTGGCGAAATCCAGCGTGCTCTCTGTCTTTGACTTTGATGGGACGTTAACACACCACGACAGCTTTATTCCTTTCCTGCGCTTTGCCTTCGGGAAACGCTACTTCGCGGGCCGTCTGGTGCGTATGGCGCTGCCCACGCTCCACTGCGTGCGTCGCAAGCTGACGCGCGATGAGCTAAAGGAAGTGCTGATCAAAACGTTCCTGACGGGCGTGGATGAACACTGGTTGCGCCAGCAGGCGGAAGCGTTTTGCGAAAAATACTGGAACAAGCTGATGCGCCCCGAAGGGGTTCTGGCCGTGGCGGCAGAGGTGAATTCCGGTGCGGAGGTGACCATCTGTTCCGCGTCTCCGGCGCTGGTGCTTCAGCCGTGGGCTGACAAACTGGGCATTAAGCTGATTGGCACGCAGCTGGAAGTGAAAGACGGCAAGCTGACGGGGCGCATCACGGGCCACAACTGCCGCTGCGCCCAGAAGGTGGCCAGGCTGGAAAAAGTGTATGGCGATCTGAACGCCTATCACCTGCGCGCCTGGGGAGACACCCGCGGCGACCACGAGCTGCTGGCGGCGGCGCAGGATCCGCACTGGCGGCACTTCCACCCGCCGCGCAAGCGCCGGAATTCACCGATTAAGGGTTAGGTGCGGTCTGGTGCCCTCACCCCAGCCCTCTCCCACAGGGAGAGGCAGAAAACCAAACTGTAGGCCCGGTAAGCGAAGCGCCACCGGGCGGTACATCAGGCTTCTCGTTTCCCCGGGAACATCACGCTCGCAATAATTCCCAGCGCCAGCACGCCCAATACCACAAACAGGCTGGCCGTCGCGCCAATGCTGTAACCGTGATGCCAGAAGTGATCGGTGGCATTTAACCCCAGCTTGAACGCCACGAAGAACAGCAGCAGCACCACCGCTTTCTCGAGGTGCACCAGATACTGCTTCAGCGCTTCCAGCACGAAGTAAAGAGTACGCAGGCCGAGGATAGCGAACATCATGGCGCTGTAGATAATCAGCGGCTCGCGGCTGACGGCGATAATGGCCGGCACGGAGTCAAACGCGAACATCACGTCTGAGAGTTCCACCACCGCCACGCAGAGCAGCAGCGGGGTCGCATAGCGCTTCGCCTTCTTCACGCGCCCAACCATCACGTCCTGGTTTTCCGGCTTTTCAAGCTCCGCATCCACCTCTTTCTGCGTCAGAATAAAGGCGTTGCTGCTGATTTTCGGCCAGACCGGATAGAAGCGTTTCACCAGGCGATAGGCGAGATGACCCGAGTAATCTTCCACTTCGTCACTCTCTTCATTGCGTCGGAGCATCATTACCGCCGTCCAGCCGACGACCAGCGCGAAAATCACCTCGACGTAAGGCCCCAGACTTAACAGGCTGGTGCCGATAGCCACGAAAATACCGCGGAAGACAATCGCCCCCAGCACGCCCCAGTAGAGCACGCGGTGACGGTACTTATCCGGCACGCCGAACCAGGCGAAGATCGCCATCATCACAAACAGGTTATCGACGGAGAGCACCTCCTCCAGCGCATAACCGGTGAGGAACAGGCTCGCCATCTCGGCGCCGTGGTGAACGTACAGGAACCCGGCGAAGGCCATCGCCATCATGACCCAGAAGAGGGACCACATTGCGGCGCTTTTCAGCGAGATCGGTTTATCGTGACGGTGCATAAAGAGGTCGATAAACATCGCCCCAACGGCCATCACCACAAAGACAACAACGGTTTCCGTCGGGAAACCGAGATGAGCAGCAGACATACATAACCCTTTTATAGAGGCAAAGCACAGCACCATGCAGGCTGGCGTAAACCAGCAGAGAAAAAGGGTGGGCTGTTTATCACATCCACCCTCAAAACCGCAGCGCGACGGCCGCGTAAGGGGTGTACTTTACCTTACCAGATGGGGATTGCACATCTACCGTTTAGGCGCTCATGCCACGCAAACGCTGCAGTACTGCGACCAGAACCGCCACAGACCAGCCTACCATCAACGCGCCCACCAGTCCTTCCACCCCGCCGATGAGCCGCCAGTGCTGGGGTAACGTGACGTCGCCGTACCCTACCGTCGCATAGCTCACCAGCGAAAAGTAGAAGCTGGTGTTCCAGTCATTAAACGCGTCGATGACAAAATAAAAGGCAGCAAACAGCCCGGCCTCCAGGAGATGGGCGAAAATCATAGAGATAACGATACCGACATTGCGTAAAACAATGCGTACCGCAGAATCGACGTCTAACGTGATGAATTTTAAAACGCCAAACATCCACAGCGAATGAATGACCACGGTTAGGGTAAGCAAAATAATAATGCTGAGTAGCTGCATGGTACGTGCTCTGACCAAAAGGGATATGGCCCCGCGAACGCGGCGGGGCATCTGGTCGAAGCTTAGTTGAATGGAGAGGAAAAGTTGGTGCAATAATTGCGTTACGTGATTATTTCTCTGCCAGCACGTCATGCTTACGGCTGGTCAGCAGCCTTGAGCGATATCCGCAGCGCACTATCTGTGAGTCACCTCTTATTTACATCATTTAAACCTTCCATTAACTGGATAAAAAGAACGCACCGTCGCTATAGTGGTTTTGTTTAATAAAACTAAGTTGTACCTAATAAAACAAAGAACACACCCTGCGAGGATACAATGACAGAACATTTACGTAACGGCGCGACCGCCACCGAGGACATAGAAAGAGAGACGATGCGGAAGGTGATCTGGCGTATTCTCCCGTTTCTGATTGTCAGTTACCTGGTCTCGATTATCGATCGCGGGAATATCGGCATGGCTTCGCTGCAGATGAATGAGGACCTTGGCCTCAGCAAAGCGGCGTTTGGCTTCGCCAGCAGCCTCTACTTCGTGGCCTATTTCCTGTTTGAGGTGCCGAGCAACCTGGCCATGCAGAAAGTCGGCGCCCGGCTGTGGATCCCGCGCATTATGATCAGCTGGGGCATCGTCTCCATGGGCATGGCGCTGGTTCAAAACACCACGTCGCTCTATATCGTCCGTTTTCTTCTCGGAGCAGCGGAAGCAGGCTTCTTCCCGGGCGTCGTGCTGTATCTGACCTGGTGGATCCCTGCCCGCTACCGCGCGCGCATTATTGCGTCCTTTATGGTCGCCATCCCGCTCGCTAACTTCATCGGCTCCCCGCTTTCCGGATTGATACTGTCGCTGGATGGCTGGCTGGGTCTTCGCGGCTGGCATCTGCTGTTCATTATTGAAGGCTTACCTGCGGTGCTGCTGGGTATTGCGGCCTGGTTTATTCTCCGGGATCGCCCTCATCAGGCGAAATGGCTCAGCGATGAACAGAAAAAGTGGCTGGAAACCACCCTTGAGACCGAGCGTAGCCAGCAAAAGAACATTGGACACCAGACGACGTGGCAGCTGCTGAAGCATCGCCAAATCTGGCTGATGGCGCTGATTTACGCGGGCGCATCGTCCGCGGGCACCACTATTAGCGTCTGGTCTCCTCAGCTGCTGAAATCCTTCCATCTTGATAATCTTCAAACCGGTCTGTTTAACGCCATTCCTTACGGTCTGGCATCGGTTCTGATGATTGTCTGGGGACGACACTCCGATCGCACCAATGAACGCCGCTGGCATACTGCGCTGACGCTGTTCATGATTGCCGCCGGCGTGTTCGCTGCCTTTGTCAGCGTCTCGCTCTTTGCCACTCTCGCGATCCTGAGCATTATCCTGACGGGCGCGTATTCGATGAAAGGGCCTTTCTGGGCGCTGGCGTCCGGCTGGATGAGCAGCTCCTCGGCGGCGGCAGGGCTGGCCGCGATTGGCGCCATCGCGAACCTGATTGGCGGGGCGGTCATGGTAAATGCCTACGGCATGATCAGCGAGCAAACGGGCAGCTACACGCTGGCTATGCTTCCGCTGGCCGTGCTGTGCCTGGCCGGGGGTATCGCGGTACTCATTATGGGACGGCAGGCCCGCAACGCTCAGCTACACGAAAAACAGGTCACACATTCATGATGACAGAAGCGGGACACATGTCCCGCTTCTGCGTTTAAAGATTTTCTTCCGCCGCGTCGCTCGTTTCACCAAAGAACTGCTGACAGAAGGGCTTACTGGCTCCCATTTTCTGCGACAGACGGCTGGCCGCCGCCTTCATCAACGGGCCTATCTCCTTCTCACGACGATCTTCCGTCAGCCGTGAGATGGGGCCGGTCAGGGCTAACGCCGCAACCAGCTTGTCGTGAACGCCGAAGACAGGCATCGCAAACGCCGCGGTGTGGGGATCGCGTGCGCCTGACGTGTAGAAAGGGAGTTCAGCGTCGCCCTCCGGCAGGCTCTCATTGAGCCCCCAGTGGCGCAAGACCTTACTGATGGCCGAATTATCGAGCGGGAACTGGCTGCCGGGAAGATTGCTGTGTCGCAGGCCGTGCGACGCTTCCGCGCGAAACAGGCAAAGGCGCTGCCCGCCCTCCAGCACATACCAGCTGGCGCTCTCCTGAGACGCCAGGGATAAGGCCTGAAGCTCTGGCTGAACCACCCGCGAAAGATGGAAAGATTGTTCATACAGCTTGCCGAGGTAAAGCAGACGTGGGCCAAGCGCATAATTGCCGTCTTCATGCCTGACGACGTAATTCATCCGTTCAAGAGAATTCATCAAGCGGTAAACCGTGGTTTTGTGATAACCCGACAGCTGTGCCAGCGCGGTCAGCGTCAGGCTCTCCTCTCCTGGACGGAAGCAATCCAGTAAAGCCAGCGCTTTTTCAACCGCTACAACGCCTTCATTCCCCATCATTATCTCCTTGTTAGCCCGGCAGTGAGTGTACCTCAAATTTTGTGAGTCACTTCGTGTTTACATCACAAACGCCACCTCGGGTCTGGCTAAAAGGAAAGCAACACCGCTATAGTTGTTTTGTTCTGTACACCTGCATTGTACTCAGTAAAACAATATGGAGGCATTCATGTCCGTTTCTGAAAAAAAACCGATTAATCGCCAGTTCGAACGCGTTTCTGCCGAGGACGTTCGTCGGGCTGCCGAGTATCAGGCCGCCATTCTGGCCGACGTGGCCGGTCGCCGCGGTACGCTTCACGGCCGCATCAAACCGCTGGCTCCTCACATGTCCGTTGCGGGTCCGGCCATCACCGTGGAAGCCCGTCCGGGTGATAATCTGGCGATTCATGCCGCGATGGCGGTTGCGCAACCCGGCGATGTCCTGGTCGTCGATGGCAAAGGCGACCTGAGCTGCGCGCTGCTGGGCGAAATCATGGCCACTCAGGCTCAGGCGAGCGGCATTGCGGGCATCATTATTGACGGCGCTGTACGTGACGCCGATTCCCTGAGCAAAGGTCACTACCCTGTCTTTTCTGCCGGTCTGAACCCCTGCGGCCCGACAAAGTTAATTTCTGGCCGGGTTAATCATCCCATTTCAGTCGCCGGGGCGACGGTTCAGGCCGGGGATCTGGTTGTCGCGGATATCGACGGCGTGGTCGTCATCCCGCGTGATGAGGTTCAGCAGGTTATCGCGCTGGCAAAAGAAAAGCTGGAGATGGAGACACGGCGTCTTGCCGCCATCCGTGAAGGCGATTTGCGTCCACACTGGCTTGATGACGCGCTTCGTAAGGCTGGTATGTTAGCTGACGGGGAGACGCTGTGATGGGGGGCAAAGACGTAATTCTGGTTACCGGAAGCGACCTGGCGGAGCAGGCCATGGTGATGCTGCAGGGCTTTGAGGTGGTGTTTGCGGGCCGCCAGCCGACAGAAGATGACCTGATCGCGCTGTGTGAACGACACAATCCCGTGGCGATTCTGGTTCGTTACGGCCGGATCACCGCGAAAGTCATGGATGCCGCCCCGGCTCTGCAGGTTATTTCCAAGCACGGAAGCGGGATCGATGTGATAGACCAGACGGCAGCGGCCGAGCGCAATATCGCCGTCCGCGCGGCCCCAGGCGCAAACGCGGCGGCAGTGGCTGAACATACCTGGGCGCTGATCCTCGCCTGCGCAAAGTCCGTGGTGCCTCTGGACAAGCGGTTACGAGACGGGCACTGGGATAAGGCGACGCATAAATCCATTGAGCTGGAGGGATTAACCCTGGGGCTAATCGGATTGGGCGCTATCGGCTCGCGCGTGGCAACTATTGGTCACGCCTTCGGCATGAAGGTGCTGGCTTACGATCCCTATGCTAAATCGATGCCTGCCCTGTGCGAACGTGCAGAGACGCTGACCGGACTTCTTTCCCGTTCCGATGTCATCTCTTTGCACTGTCCGCTAACCGATGAGAATCGGGGAATGATCAATAGCGAGGCGCTCGCACACTGCAAACGGAACGCCATTCTGGTCAATACAGCACGCGGTGGACTGATCCACAGTGAATCGTTACTGGCGGCGCTCCGGGATGGCACGCTGCACAGCGCAGCGCTGGACAGCTTTACCCAGGAGCCGCTGACGGCGCCGCACCTCTGGCAGTCCGTAGAAAACGTGGTGATTTCACCGCATATTGGCGGCGTTACCGCCGCGTCATACATCAAGATGGGGACCGTGGCCGCGGGCAATATTCTGGCCGTGACGGATGCCACCACCGTCAGCCCGTAAAGCCAACCGCGACGAGTGGCAGCGCGCTGATGTCACTTGTCTTCTGCCAGCGCCTGAGCACACGCCCAGGCACTTGCCCAGGCCCACTGGAAGTTGTACCCGCCGAGCCAGCCGGTGACGTCCATCACTTCACCGATGAAGTAGAGCCCCGGCACGTTCCGCGCTTCCATGGTACGGGAAGAGAGTTCATTCGTGTCGACTCCGCCCAGCGTGACTTCCGCCGTGCGGTAGCCTTCCGTGCCGTTTGGCTGCACGCGCCAGTTTGTTAGCGTCTCGACCAGCGTTTCCTGCTCGCGGCTGTTAAGCTGCTTTAGCGACACGTCGGGGATCTGCCCCAGCACCTGCAAACATTCAACCAGACGCTTCGGCAGCTGCATTGCGAGGGTGTTTTTCAGGCTCTGATTCGGGTGCGCCGCACGCTGCTCTTTGAGGAAGGCATCCAGATCGCAATCGGGGAGCAGGTTAACCGTGACAAACTCCCCCGGCTGCCAGTAGCTGGAGATTTGCAGGACCGCCGGGCCGGAGAGGCCGCGATGGGTAAAGAGCAGGTTTTCGCGAAACACCGTGCCGTCTTCGGCGGTGATAACGGCGGGAACGGACACGCCAGACAGCGTCTGAAGCTGTTCCAGAAGCGGTTTATGCAGCGTGAACGGCACCAGCCCGGCGCGCGTAGGCAGGACTTTCAGGCCAAACTGCTCGGCGATTTTATAGCCGAACGGGGAAGCGCCCAGCCCCGGCATAGACAGGCCGCCGCTGGCAATCACCAGATTATCGGCGCTGACGGTTTCACCGTTGAGCTGCAGCGTGTAGCCCTGGTCATCGCGGGAAACGTCCAGCACTTCGGTGCGCAGGCGCATGACCACGCCGCCCTTCTCGCACTCGGCCACCAGCATATCGACAATCTGCTGGGCGGAGTCGTCGCAGAACAGCTGGCCCAGCGTCTTCTCATGCCACGCGATACCGTGCTTACCCACCAGGTCGATAAAGTCCCACTGGGTGTAACGCGCCAGCGCAGATTTACAAAAATGACGGTTTTGGCTCAAATAGGCCGCGGGTTCAACATACAGGTTAGTAAAGTTGCAGCGCCCGCCGCCGGACATCAGGATCTTGCGGCCTGGCTTTTTACCGTTATCCAGCAGCAGCACGCGACGACCCGCCTGTCCGGCCATTGCCGCACAAAACATACCCGCCGCACCGGCGCCAATTACCACGGCATCAAACCTTTCCACGTCAAAACCCTCTTTGTTAACTGCCGCGGATTGTAAAGTTTCCTCTGTGGTCACACCAGCGTAAAAAGATATTACAAAGCCATTCCATTGAAATTTAAAGAATATCCTTTCAGGCACTTTTCTCAAATCAGGTGGTATGTCAAAAAAAGTCTATATTTCACTTTGCCCGTTGCGCATTTGTCCTGGATAATGCGCCGCGTTCATGTCCTCAAAATGGCGTAACGTCCTATGCTACATTTGTTTGCCGGCCTGGATTTACATACCGGGCTTTTACTCTTGCTTGCTCTGGTTTTTGTACTGTTTTACGAAGCGATCAACGGCTTCCACGACACTGCAAACGCAGTAGCGACGGTTATCTACACTCGCGCAATGCGATCGCAGCTTGCGGTTGTTATGGCGGCGGTATTTAACTTTTTTGGTGTCCTCCTGGGCGGACTGAGCGTTGCGTATGCGATTGTGCATATGCTGCCAACAGATCTGCTGCTTAACGTAAGTTCTGGCCATGGCCTCGCTATGGTGTTCTCAATGCTGCTTGCTGCAATTATCTGGAACCTCGGTACCTGGTATTTCGGCCTGCCTGCATCCAGTTCTCACACCCTCATCGGCGCGATTATCGGTATCGGGTTAACCAACGCCCTCATGACCGGTACATCGGTTGTTGATGCGTTAAATATCCCGAAAGTACTGGGGATCTTTGCCTCTCTCATCGTCTCCCCTATCGTGGGTCTGGTGGTGGCGGGCGGGCTGATCTTCATCCTGCGTCGTTACTGGAGCAATACCAAAAAACGCTCCCGTATTCACCTGACGCCGGCAGAGCGTGAAAAGAAAGACGGCAAGAAAAAGCCGCCATTCTGGACGCGTATTGCCCTGATCATTTCCGCTATCGGCGTGGCTTTCTCACACGGCGCGAACGATGGTCAGAAAGGCATTGGTCTGGTGATGCTGGTACTGATCGGTGTTGCTCCGGCAGGCTTCGTGGTTAACATGAACGCCTCCGGCTACGAAATCACCCGTACCCGCGATGCGGTCAACAACGTTGAAACTTATTTCCAGCAGCACCCTGAGCTGCTGAAAAAAGCGACCGGCGTTGACCAGTTAATCCCGTCTCCGGAAGCCGGTGCCACGACTGCACCTGGCGAATTCCACTGCCATCCGGCTAACGCGATTAACGCGCTGGAACGTGCCAAAGGCATGTTGGGCAATATCGAAAGTTATGACAAACTGACCGTTGAGCAGCGTGGTCAGCTGCGTCGCATTATGCTGTGCATCTCTGATGTGACGGATAAAGTGGCGAAGCTGCCAGACGTGAATGCTGACGACCAGCGTCTCCTGAAGAAACTGAAAGGCGATATGCTCAATACCATCGAGTACGCGCCAATCTGGATCATCATGGCGGTCGCGCTGGCACTCGGTATCGGTACGATGATTGGCTGGCGCCGCGTGGCGACCACCATCGGCGAGAAGATCGGTAAGAAAGGCATGACCTATGCGCAGGGTATGTCCGCGCAGATGACGGCAGCAGTGTCTATCGGTCTGGCGAGCTACACCGGTATGCCGGTATCCACCACCCACGTACTCTCCTCGTCCGTGGCAGGTACCATGATTGTTGACGGTGGCGGCCTGCAGCGCAAAACCGTAACCAACATTCTGATGGCCTGGGTGTTCACCCTTCCGGCGTCCATCCTGCTGTCTGGCGGGCTGTACTGGATTTCGCTGAAGCTGATTTAATCGGTTAAAGGCGACAAAAAAGCGGGTCAGGAAACTGACCCGCTTTTTTTATGGCTATTGTGCTACTTAATCCATTGCTGTGATTAGGAAAATCTGAACACAATCTGTTCAGATTTTTACTGCACAAATAACTATTATCCCCGCGAATGATCTCAGTTCCCCTCATGACGGAAAAACTATGCCATTCAAAACGGCGACTAAATGGATTCATCGCCTTGTTACCGTTTCGCTTCTGGCGCTGGTCATTGGATTTTTGTGGCTCAACCACCAGCCCAACCGGCAAGAGAGCGATGAATTACAACACGTTTATAAATTATCTGACAGCGTCTGGCTCTATATGACCGTGAACAATCAGGGTGACGCAACCGTACCCACAATCTACCGTTACTATCTTTCGGAAAAGATAACAGGGAAAGACACCGACATTATCCATCAGTTGGCTAAGAAGCATCCTGTCATTGAAGGTACAGGTACAATTACTGCGGCCAGCATTGATACAAACGGAGACGTTAACATCGCCTATAGCGGGAAGGTTACTTCGATTGAGACCAATATCTCCGATCTTCGGTTCTCAGTGAAGCCCTGAACCAGAGGAAAGAAGGCGGGGCTGACTGACCCCGCCTGCTATGGTGCTCAGTGCCAAATCATCAATGCAATCATGCTGACGACGACCAGCCCGCACAGGGCACTGGTCAAAATGAACTGACGACGCAGGCGCTCGCAGCGACGGATAAATTCTTCATCGTGATGATCGCGGTAGCGCTGGTAGTAGATATATCCCACCAGACGCATCTGTTTGCTGGGCTGTCCATGCGAGGTGAAGAACCCTCCACCGTCCACATACTGATAAAGCAACGGATCGCAACCACGAAGTACCACTAACAGCGCACGTAACGATGAGAAGTAGCGCGCCATATTCACTATGCAAACTACGCATAACGCCCAAAACAATGCGACGGTGCTAATCATACATCCTCCCCGGCGTCCGCCCACGAAGCAAGGCTTCTGAGCTACCGCACCCCAATGCCCTGACAGACAGTTCAGTGAAAGAATGACCAAAAGTCGATCCGGTTCGCGTTTTAATATCCGAACGGCTCATTTAATAGTGTAGGAGATCCGTTAATTTTTTTGCCACAAGGTTAATCGTTATCAACACCAAAGCTTGAAAAATATGTTTAACTGGGCCGTAATGAAAGCATCAGACGACGGCTTTCCCATTTAGTCATCGATAACTTAAGGAAGGAGTAACACTATGGCTTACAAACACATTCTCATCGCGGTAGACCTCTCCCCGGAGAGCAAAGTGCTGGTTGATAAAGCGGTATCCATGGCACGTCCCTACAACGCGAAAGTTTCGCTGATTCACGTTGATGTGAATTACTCCGACCTCTACACCGGTCTGATCGACGTCAATCTGGGCGATATGCAGAAGCGTATCTCCGAAGAGACGCACCACGCCCTGAGCGAACTGTCCACCAACGCGGGCTACCCGATTACCGAAACCCTGAGCGGCAGCGGCGACCTGGGCCAGGTATTGGTTGATGCGATCAAGAAATACGACATGGACCTGGTGGTGTGCGGTCACCACCAGGACTTCTGGAGCAAGCTGATGTCTTCCGCTCGCCAGCTGATTAATACCGTTCACGTGGATATGCTGATTGTTCCGCTGCGTGACGAAGAAGACGAGTAAGTGCAAAAAAGCCCGGTGGCGCTAACGCTTACCGGGCCTACAGGCGGCCCGAAATGTAGGCCGGGTAAGGCGAAGCCGCCACCCGGCTTTTTTATTCCGGTGTTCCCGAATAAATATCAAACCGGTGCCCTTTGGTGGTCACCGCATTGGTCGTGGCAACGTCCGCCAGCGGCGGCGCATAGTCAGGGCGCTTCACCACCACCCGCTTCGTCGCCAGTTGACGAGCCGGTTCCAGCAGGCCATCCGCATCCAGATCAGGCCCCACCAGAGACTGAAACACCCGCATCTCTTTCTTCACCAGCGCGCTTTTCTGCTTGTGCGGGAACATCGGGTCGAGATAGACGACCTGCGGGCGCGGGGTGATATCGGTCAGCGCCGTCAGGCTCGAGGCATGAATCAGCTGCAATCGTTCCTGCAACCACGGCCCGATTTCCGGGTCCGCGTAGCCACGCGTCAGACCATCGTCCAGCAACGCGGCCACCACCGGATTACGTTCCAGCATCCGCACATGACAGCCGACAGACGCCAGCACAAACGCATCGCGCCCCAGCCCCGCCGTGGCATCCACCACGTCCGGCAGATAGCTTCCTTTAATCCCAACCGCTTTCGCCACCGCTTCGCCGCGACCGCCGCCGAACTTGCGCCGGTGCGCCATGGCCCCGCCGACAAAATCGACAAAAATCCCGCCGAGCTTCGGTTCGTCGCGCTTACGTAATTCGAGATGTTCCGGCGTCATCACCAGCGCCATCAGGTTATCTTCATCGTGCTCCAGCCCCCAGCGGGCGGCCAGGACAGATAAGGCGCCGTCTCCGGCGCCTGTTTCATCCACTAAGCAGATCTTCACGTAACAATCAGCCTTTGATCCCGTAATGCTCAAGCATCGCGTCCAGCTGCGGCTCGCGCCCACGGAAGCGTTTGAACAGCACCATTGGCTCTTCGGAACCGCCGCGGGTCAGGATGTTGTCGAGGAACGACTGGCCGGTTTCGCGGTTGAAAATCCCCTCTTCTTCGAAACGAGAGAAGGCATCCGCCGCCAGCACGTCGGCCCACAGGTAGCTGTAGTACCCCGCCGCATAGCCGCCTGCGAAGATGTGGCTGAACGCGTGCGGGAAACGACCCCAGGTTGGCCCAGGGATCACCGCGACCTGCTTTTTAATCTCGGCCAGGGTTTCAAGGATTTTCGCCCCCTGCTCCGGGCTGAACTCGGCGTGCAGGCGGAAGT
This sequence comes from Enterobacter sp. ku-bf2, assembly GCF_001742765.1. Taxonomy (NCBI): domain Bacteria; kingdom Pseudomonadati; phylum Pseudomonadota; class Gammaproteobacteria; order Enterobacterales; family Enterobacteriaceae; genus Enterobacter; species Enterobacter sp. ku-bf2. Next base: position 45,263 of record NZ_MDVW01000023.1, on the reverse strand, counting down.
CGAACAGGCCGAACTCCAGCTGGCGCAGGATAAACATCGCCGCCTGGTAGTTCTTCGCCGCCAGCATTTTATCCAGCAGCTCCTTCGGCAGCGGTTCGCCGGTCTCGTAGTGGCCGGAGATAAACGCCAGCGCGTCCGGCTCCCAGCACCAGTTTTCCATAAACTGGCTTGGCAGCTCGACCGCATCCCACGGTACTCCGCTGATGCCGGCGACGCCTGCGGTTTCGATGCGGGTCAGCATGTGGTGCAGGCCGTGACCGAACTCGTGGAACAGGGTGATCACTTCGTCGTGGGTGAACAGCGCAGGTTTGCCGTTCACCGGACGGTTGAAGTTACAGGTCAGGTAGGCGACCGGCTTCTGCAGGGAACCGTCTGCTTTACGCATCTGGCCCACGCAGTCGTCCATCCACGCCCCGCCGCGCTTGTTCTCACGCGCGTAGAGATCGAGGTAGAAGCTGCCGCGCAGTTCGTTTTTCTCGTCATACAGCTCGAAGAAGCGCACGTCCGGATGCCAGACGTCGATATCGGTACGCTCTTTGGCGGTGATGCCATAGATGCGCTTCACCACTTCAAACAGGCCGTTAACGGCTTTGTTTTCCGGGAAGTACGGGCGTAGCTGCTCGTCGCTGATGCTGTAGAGGTGCTGCTTCTGTTTTTCGCTGTAGTAAGCAATGTCCCACGGCTGCAGCTCGTCCACGCCGAACTCCGCTTTCGCGAAGGCGCGCAGCTGGGCCAGCTCTTTTTCACCCTGTGGACGGGCGCGTTTCGCCAGATCGGTCAGGAAGTCGAGCACCTGCTGCGGATTTTCCGCCATTTTGGTGGCGAGGGATTTATCGGCGTAGTTTTCGAAGCCCAGCAGTTGGGCCAGCTCGTGGCGCAGGGCAAGGATTTCCGCCATGACCGGACTGTTGTCCCACTTACCGGCATTCGGTCCCTGATCGGAAGCGCGGGTGCTGTAGGCGCGGTACATCTCTTCGCGAAGCGCCTGGTTGTCGCAGTAGGTCATCACCGGCAGATAGCTCGGGATATCCAGGGTTAGCAGGAAGCCGTCCTGCTCTTTCGCCTCGGCCTGCGCTTTTGCTGCCGCCAGCGCGCTTTCCGGCATACCGGAAAGCTCCGCTTCGTCGGTGATCAGCTTCGTCCAGCCCATGGTGGCGTCGAGCACGTTGTTGCTGTACTGGTTGCCCAGCTCGGACAGGCGCGCGGCGATTTCACCGTAGCGGGTCTGCTTCTCTTTTGGCAGGCCAATCCCGGACAGCTCAAAATCACGCAGGGCGTTATCGACCGATTTTTTCTGCGCCGTGTTCAGCTCGGCGTAGTGATCGCCGTCGCGCAGGTCGCGGTAGGCTTTGTAGAGCCCTTCGTGCTGGCCGACCCAGGTGCTGTACTCAGAGAGCAGCGGCAGGGTTTGCTCGTAGGCTTCACGCAGCTCCGGGCTGTTTTTTACCGAGTTCAGGTGGCTCACCGGGGAGAAGATACGCCCCAGCACGTCGTCCACTTCGGCCAGCGGCTGACACAGATTTTCCCAGGTGTACGGCCCGCCCTGCGCGACCACGCTTTCTACCGCCGCGCGGCAGTTGTCCAGCGATTGCGTAACCGCTGGAACCACATGCTCGGGGAGGATTTTAGAAAACGGTGGCAACGAAAAAGGCGTCAGTAATGGATTGGTCATAAACGCTGTCCTGTTGAAAGAGGTGAATGAAGCGCGCATCCGGCGCTGTGCATATGCGATCTAGAATGGGGTTAAGTGTAGAGGATTTCAATGCCAGACGTGGCGGAAAAGAGCCCGGTGGCGCTGCGCTTACCGGGCCTGCGGGTAATCTGCGCCGTTCTGCTGTAAACTGTGGCAAATCGTCAATTCAGCGGAATATCATTACCCATGCTCAGTTATCGCCACAGCTTCCACGCAGGCAACCACGCCGACGTCCTTAAACACACCGTTCAGAGCCTGATCATCGAATCGCTCAAAGAGAAAGAAAAGCCGTTTCTCTATCTGGACACGCACGCGGGCGCGGGCCGTTATCAGCTGAGCGGCGAGCATGCCGAGCGTACCGGTGAATATCTGGAAGGGATCGCCCGCATCTGGCAGCAGGACGACCTGCCTGCCGAGCTGGAGCCGTACATCGGCGTGGTGAACCACTTCAACCGCAACGGCCAGCTGCGTTACTACCCGGGATCCCCGCTGATTGCCCGCCAGCTGCTGCGCGAGCAGGACAGCATCCAGCTGACCGAGCTGCATCCGAGCGACTTCCCGCTGCTGCGTTCTGAATTCCAGAAAGACAGCCGCGCCCGCGTGGAAAAAGCCGACGGCTATCAGCAGCTGAAAGCCAAGCTGCCGCCGGTTTCCCGTCGCGGTCTGGTACTGATCGACCCGCCGTACGAAATCAAAACCGACTATCAGGCGGTGGTGACCGGTATCCACGAAGGCTACAAACGCTTCGCCACCGGGACATACGCCCTGTGGTATCCGGTGGTGCTGCGTGCGCAAATCAAGCGCATGATCAAAGACCTGGAAGCCACCGGCATCCGCAAAATCCTGCAGATCGAGCTGGCCGTGCGTCCGGACAGCGACCAGCGCGGCATGACCGCCTCGGGCATGATCGTCATTAACCCGCCGTGGAAGCTCGAAGCGCAGATGAACAACGTGCTGCCGTGGCTGCACAAAACGCTGGTGCCAGCCGGTACGGGTCATACCTCCGTCAGTTGGATCGTGCCGGAGTAATCGCAGCCATCGGTGGAAACTATTGATTTCAGGTATACAATCGCGGCAATTCACGATTAAGGACAAAAGCTATGACTAAGCATTATGACTACATCGCCATCGGCGGTGGCAGCGGCGGCATCGCCTCCATCAACCGCGCGGCCATGTACGGCCAGAAGTGTGCGCTGATTGAAGCCAAAGCGCTGGGCGGCACCTGCGTGAACGTGGGTTGTGTACCGAAAAAGGTGATGTGGCATGCGGCGCAAATCCGTGAAGCTATCCATATGTATGGCCCGGACTACGGCTTTGACACCACCATCAACCACTTCGACTGGGACAAACTGATCGCCAGCCGTACCGCCTACATCGACCGTATTCACACCTCGTACGACAACGTGCTGGGTAAAAATAACGTCGACGTTATCCACGGTTTCGCCCGCTTTGTGGACGCGAAAACGATCGAAGTGAACGGTGAGACGATCACCGCCGATCACATCCTGATCGCCACCGGCGGCCGTCCGAGCCACCCGAACATCCCGGGCGTGGAATACGGCATCGACTCTGACGGTTTCTTCGAACTGCCTGCCCTGCCAAAACGCGTTGCCGTGGTGGGCGCGGGTTACATCGCGGTGGAGCTGGCTGGCGTGATTAACGGTCTGGGTGCCGAAGCGCACCTGTTCGTGCGTAAACACGCGCCGCTGCGCAGCTTTGACCCGCTGATTGTTGATACGCTGGTTGAAGTGATGAATACCGAAGGTCCAACCCTGCATACCAACGCCGTGCCAAAAGCGGTCGTAAAAAATGCAGACGGCAGCCTGACGCTGGAACTGGAAGATGGCCGCAGCCAGACCGTCGATTGCCTGATCTGGGCGATTGGCCGTGAACCGGCGAACGATAACTTCAACCTGGGCGTGACCGGCGTGAAAACCGACGAAAAAGGCTATATCGTCGTCGATAAATTCCAGAACACCAGCGTACCGGGCATTTACGCGGTCGGCGACAATACCGGTGCGGTTGAGCTGACCCCGGTGGCCGTTGCGGCGGGTCGTCGTCTTTCCGAGCGCCTGTTTAACAACAAGCCGGACGAGCATCTGGACTACAGCAACATCCCGACCGTGGTCTTCAGCCACCCGCCAATCGGCACCGTCGGCTTAACCGAGCCGCAGGCGCGCGAGCAGTATGGCGACGACCAGGTGAAAGTGTATAAATCGGCCTTCACCGCGATGTATACCGCCGTCACCTCGCACCGTCAGCCGTGCCGCATGAAGCTGGTCTGCGTCGGTCCGGACGAGAAGATTGTCGGTATCCACGGCATCGGCTTCGGCATGGACGAGATCCTGCAGGGCTTTGCTGTGGCGCTGAAGATGGGCGCAACGAAGAAAGATTTCGATAACACCGTGGCAATCCACCCAACGGCGGCGGAAGAGTTTGTGACCATGCGTTAAGGGCTTTTCGCAGGAAAGCACGTCATCAAAACTGGCCTTTGCGGGCCAGTTTTTTTATATGGCTCGATAATTTAAAGACAAAGCATCATCATCCCAGCGAATATAAAATCATCATCACGCTAAAAAGGAATTGAGATGAAAGCGCTTATCGGGTTGACCCTGCTTCTTTTTTGCTTTACTGCCTCCTCATCTGACCAAATCACCTTCTGGGATACCCCTCAGCACGGCGGAAACAGCTTTAACCGCCTGCCGCCCACGCAGGAATACTATGATGCGCTGCGTGGCTATGGCGCGACGTGGGTTCGCCTCTCTTATGATAAATGGAAACCTGCCGGGAGAGATTTTCTTCTCGGCAATGCCGACGGCTACCGTGGGCTCGAGGCCGCAGACCTCGCGACGCTCAAAGCCTCCATCAGGAAAGCACACTCGGCCGGGCTACAGGTCGTTATCGCCCCACTCTCTTTACCCGGCATGCGCTGGGCGCAAAATAACAATAACCAGTTTGATGACCGCATCTGGCAGGATAAAAAATACTGGCAGGAAGCCGCTCAGTTCTGGCGTGATTTGGCCCAGGCCCTGAAGGACGAACCGGGCATTGCGGCCTGGAACCTGGTCAATGAACCCGCGCCTGAAAAAAGAGGCAACATTAGCGAGCAGGCGTCGCCAGAGGCGTTAAAAACCTGGTATCAGCAGCAGCAAAGCACGGCGCGTAACCTTCCCGCTCTCTACAATCAGATTATTGCCGCCATCCGCGAGGTCGATGCCACCACACCGATTATGGTCGATGGAGGCTGGTACGCCTCCGCGCGTGGTTTTTCTGGCTGGCCGTCCGTGCTTGAGGATAAGCGGGTGCTCTACAGCTTCCACATGTACGAGCCCTATGATTTCACCAGCGCGCCAAATGCACGCCGCAAAGTGCCGTTCGACTATCCAGGCATGGTCACGTTCGGCGGTAAAAAGGTGAAATGGGACGCTACGGCCATAGAGAAATGGATGAACGCGCCCTTTGACTGGGCGAAACAGCACGGTATACCGGCCAACCGGGTTGTCGCGGGAGAGTTTGGCTGCGTTCGCACGCTGCAGGGCTGCAGGCAGTGGCTTAATGATGTCCTGACCGTCCTCGACAAACATCATGCACACTGGGCATTTTATGCCTTTCGTGAAGATGCCTGGGACGCCATGGACTATGAGCTGGGGAAAAAACCGGTGCCGTGGGCCTACTGGAAAGCCATTGAGGATAACGCACCTGATACGCTCAAGCGCCATTCTACCGAGGAATTTGAACCGATTGCTACGCGGCTAAAACAAGGCCTTTGATCCGGGATACTCGCCTCTTGTTCAGTAGCCTCTCCTGGAGAGGCTACTGTTAACATACATAAATCGTTGCAAAACGAATGCTCCGAAAATAGTGATCTACCGCACATATTCCTCCCCCTCTACCGAAGCGAATGTCTACGCTTATAAGACGCCCGGATAAACCTGTCTTTTGAACACATAACCGGAGGTCCCTATCACCATGTTCAACCAGAAACTACAGGCTACCGAGAACATCGAATTCGAGATTGCAGAAGAGCTGCGCTACGAGACCGATCCCTGCGAGTTGAAACTGGATGAAATGATTGAGGCGGAGCCGGAACCCGAAATGATCGAGGGGCTACCCGCCTCCGATGCGTTGACGCCCGCAGACCGCTATCTTGAACTGTTCGAGCATGTGCAGTCGACGCGGCTGTTTGCGGACAGCAAAACCTTCCCCGACTGCGCGCCGAAAATGGATCCGCTGGATATCCTGATCCGCTACCGCAAGGTCAGACGCCACCGGGACTTCGACCTGCGCCAGTTTGTGGAGAACCACTTCTGGATGCCGGAAACGTTCGGCACCGAGTATGTCTCCGACCCGGGCCTCTCCCTCAAGGAGCACATTGATAACCTGTGGCCGGTGCTGACGCGCGAGCCGCAGGATCATATTCCCTGGTCTTCCCTGCTGGCGCTGCCGCAGGCCTATATCGTTCCCGGCGGACGATTCAGCGAGACCTACTACTGGGATTCCTATTTCTCCATGCTGGGGCTGGCGGAGAGCGGTCGTAACGACCTGCTGAAGTGCATGGCGGACAACTTCGCCTGGCTGATTGAACGCTACGGGCATATCCCCAACGGCAACCGTACCTATTATCTCAGCCGCTCCCAGCCGCCAGTCTTTGCGCTGATGGTGGAACTGTTTGAGGAGGACGGCGTGCGCGGTGCGAAACGCTATCTGGATCACCTCAAAATGGAGTACGCCTTCTGGATGGACGGCGCGGAGTCGCTGCTGCTTAACCAGGCCTACCGCAGCGCCGTGCGCATGCCGGACGGTTCATTGCTCAACCGCTACTGGGATGACCGTGATACCCCGCGCGACGAATCGTGGATTGAGGACGTGGAAACCGCGCGCCACTCAGGGCGACCGCCAAACGAGGTCTATCGCGACCTGCGGGCGGGGGCAGCGTCCGGCTGGGACTATTCGTCCCGCTGGCTGCGCGATCCGTCGCGGCTCGCCAGCATCCGCACGACGCAGTTTATCCCCATCGACCTGAACGCCTTCCTGTTCAAGCTGGAAAGCGCCATTGCCAACATTTCGGCGTCGAAAGGGGACAAAGAGACGGCCGACCTGTTCCGCCAGAAAGCCAGCGATCGTCGCGAGGCGGTGAACCGCTATCTGTGGGACGAGGAGAGCGGCTGTTACCGCGACTACGACTGGCGACGTGAAGAGCTGGCACTGTTTTCTGCCGCCAGCATCGTGCCGCTGTATGTCGGTATGGCGACCCATGAGCAGGCTGAGCGCCTGTCGGATGCGGTCAAGGCACGACTGCTCACGCCGGGCGGGATTCTGGCGACCGAGTATGAAACCGGCGAGCAGTGGGATAAACCCAACGGCTGGGCGCCGCTGCAGTGGATGGCGATTCAGGGGTTCAAGCAGTATGGCAACGACTCGCTGGGGGATGAGATCGCCTGGAGCTGGCTGCATACGGTGAACCATTTTTATCAGACGCACCATAAGCTTATCGAGAAGTACCACATCGCCAGCAGCACGCCGCGCGAAGGTGGCGGGGGTGAGTATCCGCTGCAGGACGGTTTTGGCTGGACAAACGGCGTGGTGCGGCGGCTGATTGGGTTGTATGGGGAGCCTTAAGTGGGGTGCGGTCTGATGCCCTCACCCCGGCCCTCTCCCACAGGGAGAGGGAGGAGAGATCAGCGAATCACCTCATAAATGGCGCTCTGAATAGACTGCCATTTTTTGGTGGTGGCATCCGGCTGTGACTTCGCACGCCGTGTGGCCATGTCGAGATCGTGCTGCTGGCGTTTCACCACCGCAGGCACGGTGCAGAAAGCTTTGAGGTACTCTTTACGTACCGAGGTCAGAGACTCGCCGTTCGACATTGCGTGGCTGAGCGTATTGATGAAGCGCCGACACGGCTTCTCCTCCACCATGTTTTGCCGGTAGCGTAACATCAGCTCCAGCACGTCGTCATAGCCTGCCGACATCGCCTCTTCGGTCCAGGAGAGCTTCCAGTCCATACCGCCCTGCAAAAAGAGCTGGGTCACGCGGGTGTCGTTGCGATTAATGGCCGAGCGGAAATTATTCTCGTCCCAGGTCACTCCCATGCGCGTGAGCGTTTCACGCGAGGAAGGTGTTTCACGCATTTCCTGTGGTGGTGCCGCTTCAGCCGCGCTGACGGCCGCAGGCTGCGGTTTACTGCTGGTCACCAGCCAGAATCCCCCGGCCACGATGGCAATCACCATAACGCCAACTGCCCCCCATAACGCACCGGAAATGAGCTGCTCGCGTTGTTCGGGGGTGCGCGGCGCGCGCTGGGTCGGCTTTTCAATGGTGTCGCGGACTTCAAACAGATCCCCGCCGGTGACCCGATCCATTTTCTGCGCCTTTTCCCAGAAGGTATGCAGTTCGCTGGCATCTACCGCCATGAATCCCGCCGGATTGACGCGCGTTCTCCCCTCTTCAAACGCGCGTTGAACGGGCCGCGCGATCTGCGCGTAGTAGTTATCCAGCAGCTGAATTTGCGCCGAGCTCAACGTTTTCTGAACGGTGATGTTGTTACGAATTTGCCGGATGTCATCGAGGAAGGTTTGCAGCGTTTTACGCGGTTCAACCAGCAGCGTCAGCATGGACGGATCGCTGAACAGCGAAGCGTAATAGCGGCTGAACTCCTTTTTATCCACCAGCATCTGTGCCAGCTCGCTGAACATCATGCCGCTCAGCACATCGTTGATCTCGCCCAGCTTCAGCCAGCGCCGTACGCGATCGGCGTTAAACAAAGTCTTAAGATGGTTGTTCAGCTTGACCTGATCGGGCCAGGCCTGCTGGATGAGCCCTTTTATCATCAGCTCTATCGCCCGCACCTGCTTGTGCGCCTGCTGCTGCTGGAGTTCGCTGCCCGGAGACAGCTCTGTGCTGTAGGTCAACAGCGGCTGCTGCAGGCGAAGGTGCTCCAGCGCGGTGACAAAGCGCATCGCCGCAATCAGCTGGTTTTCACTCACATCCTGTCCGCTTTCATACTGCGGCACGCGCTGCTGCAGCAGGCGCAGCTGGAGCGTAAATTCCGACATCTCGGCATCATTCAGGTTGAGTTTTTTCGCCACGGCTCCCCAGCCGCCCAGGGCTAATCGCGCGCTGTCCAGTTGTTCCAGAAACCAGCGTGGATCTTTGCCCTCAGATGCATGTACATTCAGAAGAAGCAAAATTTCCACCGACGCATGGCGAATGACCGCCAGACAGTGTTCGAACTGTTCGCGAATATGATGTGATGTGCTGAGAGTCATTGTTTTCCTTAAGCGACAACGAAGACATCCGGAATGGGCACGAGACGGCCTTTTTTCTTTTTATTTATACGCGGTTAACCATACCTGACTTTCTGTTGAAATAAAGTGACAACCCTAAAATCATTTAAAAAGTGTCAGGAGAATCTGAATGCCCGTTTTAATTACCCCTCGCCTGAACTGCTCACCTTTGCAGGAAGAAGACTGGCCCTTTTTTCTGGCGTTACAGCAACATCCCGACGTCATGCGCTTTGTGGCGGAAGACCGCCCCGTCGCAGTTATTCGCGAGGCGTTCGATGCCCGTCTGACGCCCTGGACGCCAGGCAGCGCGCACTGGCTGTGCCTCGTCGTGCGTGACGCCGCCTCCCGGGCCCCGCTGGGCGTCACCGGGTATATTCATCGGGAGGCGGATTGCGCCGAAGTGGGTTTCCTTTTCGCCCCCGAGGCGCAGGGAAAAGGCTACGGCTTCGAATCCCTGCAAGCGCTTTGCCGCTATGCCTTTGAAGAAGGCGATATACGCCGACTTACCGCCACCGTCACGGCGGGCAATATCGCCTCACGACGCGTGCTGGAAAAAGTCCGCTTTCGCCTGGAGGGCGAATTACGCGAAAGCTATTTCCTTGCGGGGCATTGGCATAATGACTGGTTATTTGGTTTATTGCGGCATGAATATCTGAATAACAAGGCGTGATCAACAGCCATTTGGCGGATATTTCTCGTACGTCGTTTCCTCTACAGTGTCGCCATTAAGAGGAAACGAATATGAAAGAGCATGGGCTGAAAATATCATCTGCCGCCATCGCGTTAATAAAAAAACATCAGGGTCTTTCTCTGGAAAAATATCGTGACGAAAATGGATTATGGGTTATCGGCTATGGCCACGTTATCCGTGACCAGGAACATTTTCACGGTCCTGTCACACCGCTGGAGGCAGACCATTTGCTGCATGAAGATATACGGCTATGTGAGACGCTGCTGCGGGAAAATCTGACACGTCCATTAACCCAACAGCAGCATGATGCGCTGGTCATGATGATATTCAGTTTCGGAGAGATAACGTCGCTCCCCGACGCGCTTATTCAGGCCGTCGCCCGGGTATAGTACATGGCTGCCTGCGTTCTGTTTTTCACGTCCAGCCGCCGGAAAAGCGCCTCGAGGTGCGCTTTTACCGTGGCCGCACTGATGTTGAGATTGCGGCCAATCTCTTTATTTGACTCCCCCGCCGCCAGCAGTTTCAGCACTTCGCGCTGGCGCTCGCTTAAGGATAATAACGCCTGAGGCGACGTCGGCTCCCGGACCCACTCTCCGGGAAAACAGACCATCCCTCGGGCTACCGAATCCAGCACGGCGGAAAACCGTTCGGGACTGGCATTGCGGGGAATAATGGCCATGACGTTTCGCTGTCGCAGTTGCTCCACCCATCTGGCCTCTTTTTTCGCCAAAACCAGAATCACGCGTATCGCCGGAAAGCGATGCACGATCGCTTCCAGCAAAGCGCTCCCTTCGTCCTGAATTAAATTCCCATCAATCATGACGATAGCTGACGGCGAAGCAGAAGCCTGAGCCCATAAATCTTGTGCCTGACAGGTCCCTGTTATAGTTATTTCCGGGATTAGCGCCTGAAGACTGTGTATCGCTCCGTGAATAAAGAGTGACTGCCTGTCAAACATGATTACTCGCATCGTTTTTTCCCCTCTGAGAATAGCGAAGGGGGATTCTACAGAGGCGTTATTTAAGAAAAAACTCAACGAATGGAGCCGTTACAAATCCCCCGTGTTCTTTATATCTGTCAGTATCTGGACACATTCGCCTTAAGGATTTCCTTAAGCGCAGATATCACAGGAACATGCCGCCTGAGACTTCAATACGTTGCGCAGTCATCCAGCCCAGTTTGTCGCTGAGCAGTGCCGCAATGGCATCGCCAATATCGTCCGGCAGCCCCACCCGTCCCAGCGCCGTCTGGGATGCCAGCATTTGGTTCAGTTCCGCGTTGTCGCGCACGCGTCCGCCGCCAAAGTCGGTTTCGATCGCACCGGGCGCAATGATATTGACGGAAATACCGCGCGCCCCCAGCTCTTTCGCCTGATAACGCGTCAGCACTTCCATCGCCCCCTTCATCGCCGCGTAGGTTCCCGAGCCCGGCTGGGTAAAACGGGCCAGTCCGCTGGAGACGTTAAGGATCCGTCCGCCGTCGTTAAGCAACGGCAGCAGGCGCTGGGTCAGGAAGAAAGGTCCTTTGAAATGAATGTTCAGCGCCTCATCAAACTGGGCTTCCGTCGTGTCGGTGTAGGGCGCATATAAACCCGTTCCGGCATTGTTCAATAAATAGTCAAAGGTTTCACGCTGCCAGACGGTTCGGAGGGTTTCCTGAAGCTGTTGAGCAAAATGATCAAAACTTGTGATTTCTCCGACGTTAAGCTGTATTGCCGCCGCGTTAACGCCTTTTTGCTGAATTTCATGCACAACCGCCAGCGCTTCCTGCTGGCTACGGTTGTAGGTCAGCACAATTCCCGTGCCGTCTGCCGCCAGCTTTAAGGCCGCGTTTTTACCCAAACCACGGCTACCACCCGTCACTAATGCGATACGTTCAGTCATCATAAACCTCGTTTTGGCTGTTATGGAGATTGAGTAAGAGCTTATTAGGTGATAGAAGATCAATAAAGGTGGGTTAAAACGCTTCACTGTTTCAACGGAAACAACAATGAGCTTCATCTATGGATAAAATTCACGCAATGCAGCTGTTTGTCCGCGTCGCGGAACTGGAGAGTTTTTCCCGCGCGGCAGAAACTTTAACGCTGCCAAAAGGCAGCGTGTCACGGCAGATTCAGGCCCTCGAAAACCGGCTTGGCACCCAGCTATTGCACCGCACCACGCGTCGGGTCAGCCTGACGCAGGACGGCATGGTCTATTACGAACGGGCAAAAGATCTGCTGGCAAACCTTGATGAACTCGACGGGATGTTTCAGCACGATCCCTCCAGCATCAGCGGACGGCTTCGCGTGGATATGCCCGTCGCCGTTGCTCGAAATTTAGTCATCCCCAAACTCCCTGCGTTTCTGCAGCATTATCCGGGCATTGAGCTGGAACTCAGCAGCAGCGATCGTCTGGTGGATGTGATCCGCGAAGGGTTTGATTGCGTGGTACGCGTCGGCACGCTGAAGGATTCAGGGCTTATCGCCCGACCGTTGGGCAAGCTGTCGGTGATTAACTGCGCCAGTCCGGACTATCTGGCGCGTTTTGGCTACCCGGACACGCTGGACGATTTAGGCTCGCACGCCGTCATTCACTACACCGCTATGCTGGGAACTCGCCCGCAGGGCTTTGAGTTTTATAACGGCAGTGCGACGCAGTGGATAAAAACGGGCGGGGTATTGACCGTTAACAGCACCGAAACCTACCAGGCGGCCTGCCTCGCCGGGCTGGGCATCATTCAGGTTCCACGGGTTGGGGTACGAGATTTGCTGCGCGCGAAGAAGCTGGTTGAGATCCTCCCGCAATACCGGGCCGAACCGATGCCTGTTTCCCTGATTTATCCCCACCGGCGCAACCTCTCCCGCCGGGTACATCTGTTCATGGAGTGGCTGACCGAACTCACAAAAGCTTACGTGGACTAGTCGCAAGCTATAATTCAATAACATCCAGCCAAACGAAAAGGAAAAGACGCGTGACGCCGGAAAACAACCCGCAACGACCCACCCAACATTTAGAGTATGAGCCCGTCAAAAAGATGGAAACCGGGCCTGAAGAGGCCAGGTCCCCTGGTACCGCCAGCAAAGCGCTGGGGACCGTCACCGGCATTGTCGCCAGAATTCAGCAGTTTCCCATGATTGCGCATCTGATACGCGCGACCGAACGCTTTAATGACCGCATGGGAAACCAGTTTGGTGCCGCCATCACCTATTTTTCCTTCCTGTCGATGATCCCGATCCTGATGGTGTCGTTTGCGGCGGCCGGTTTTGTGCTCGCCTCGCACCCGACGCTGCTGCAGGATATCTTTAATAAGATCCTGAATAACGTCAGTGACCCAACCCTTGCCAGCACGCTCAAAAGCACCATCAATACCGCCGTGCAGCAGCGTACTACCGTCGGTATCGTCGGCTTGCTGATTGCCCTTTACTCTGGCGTTAACTGGATGGGCAACCTGCGCGAGGCCATTCGCGCCCAGTCGCGCGACGTCTGGGAGCGTAAGCCGCAGGACCAGGAGAAAATCTGGGTTAAGTATCTCCGTGATTTTGTTTCGCTGATTGGCCTGCTCGTCGCGCTCATCGTGACGCTTTCCATTACCTCCGTGGCGGGCTCGGCGCAGAAGATGATCATCTCCGCGCTCTATCTTGATTACATCGAATGGCTGAAGCCCGCCTGGCGCAGCATTGGGCTGGCGATTTCTGTCTTCGCCAACTATCTGCTTTTCTTCTGGATCTTCTGGCGCTTGCCCCGTCATCGTCCGCGCAAGAAGGCGCTGATCCGCGGCACGTTGATCGCGGCGATCGGCTTTGAGGTGATCAAAATCGTGATGACCTACACCCTGCCGTCACTGGTGAAATCCCCTTCCGGCGCGGCGTTCGGCTCGGTGCTGGGGTTAATGGCGTTCTTCTATTTCTTCGCACGTTTAACCCTGTTCTGCGCAGCATGGATTGCCACTGCCGAGTACAAAGACGACCCGAGAATGCCGGGTAAAACGCACCGGTAACGCTACTCCCGGGCTGAAATTTCAGCCCGATTCATCATTTCAGCATATAAATCCAGTCCGTAACTTTTATTTAACCGAAAACCAGTTTTAATGACTGATATTTAAAATCTGTGAAGCATTTCATAGACGTGTTTTGGCTGGCCTGAAAATTATCCGCTTTTTGTTGCTTTTATCACCAGGTCGCGGCTTTGTTACAGATTGAAATGTCGCTTTTGCTGTGCGTAATATGGCCTTTCGTTCGACAAAAATAAGAAAATATTATGCAAGCAACCGCCACCACACTCGACTCAGAAACGGAAAACGTTCCGGTAAATTCGCGCAATAAAGTTGTCGTCGCCTCGCTGATTGGCACCGCCATCGAGTTCTTCGACTTTTATATTTACGCCACCGCGGCGGTCATCGTCTTCCCGCACATTTTCTTCCCGCAGGGCGATCCGACGGCGGCCACGCTGCAGTCCCTGGCGACCTTTGCTATCGCGTTTGTTGCGCGTCCGATTGGCTCCGCGCTGTTTGGACACTTTGGCGATCGCATTGGGCGTAAAGTGACGCTGGTGGCCTCGCTGCTGACGATGGGGATCTCCACCGTGGCCATCGGCCTGCTGCCGACGTATGAGACCATCGGCATTCTGGCGCCGGTCCTGCTGGCGCTGGCGCGTTTTGGTCAGGGTCTGGGCCTGGGTGGTGAATGGGGTGGCGCGGCGCTGCTGGCCACCGAGAACGCCCCGGCGCGCAAGCGCGCGCTGTATGGTTCTTTCCCGCAGCTTGGCGCACCGATTGGCTTCTTCTTTGCCAACGGGACGTTCCTGCTGCTCTCCTGGCTGCTGACGGATGAACAGTTCATGAGCTGGGGCTGGCGTATCCCGTTTGTCTTCTCAGCCGTGCTGGTGCTGATTGGCCTGTACGTGCGTGTTTCTCTGCATGAGACCCCGGTTTTCGCGAAAGTGGCCGCGGCGAACAAGCAGGTGAAAGTACCGCTGGGCACGCTGCTGACCAAACACGTGCGCGTGACCGTGCTGGGCACGTTTATCATGCTCGCCACCTACACGCTGTTCTACATCATGACCGTTTACTCCATGACCTTCAGTACCGCCGCCGCGCCGGTTGGGCTGGGTCTGCCGCGTAACGAAGTGCTGTGGATGCTGATGATGGCGGTGATCGGGTTTGGCGTGATGGTTCCGATTGCGGGGCTGCTGGCGGATAAGTTCGGTCGTCGCGCGAGCATGATTACCATCACCACGCTGATCATTCTGTTTGCTCTGTTCGTCTTCCCGCCGCTGCTGGGTTCAGGCAGCCCGGCGCTGGTGATGGCCTATCTGCTGATTGGCCTGAGCCTGATGGGGTTGACCTTCGGCCCGATGGGTGCGCTGCTGCCAGAGCTGTTCCCAACGGAAGTGCGTTATACCGGCGCGTCGTTCTCCTATAACGTCTCGTCTATTCTGGGTGCCTCCGTAGCGCCGTATATCGCCACCTGGCTGCAGGCAAACTATGGTCTGTTCTATGTGGGCGTCTATCTGGCGGCCATGGCGGCGCTGACGCTGATTGCGCTGCTGCTGACGCACGAGACGAAGCACCAGGCTCTGTAAGCTAATGCCGGGTGGCGGCTACGCCTTACCCGGCCTACGATTCAAATGTAGGCCGGGTAAGCGCAGCGCCACCCGGCAATAACAGGCCGCACCTTACTTCTTCATCTGTGACAAAATGGTCCGGCACTGATTCGCCTCGCCCTCTGACGGCGATAT
Organism: Enterobacter sp. ku-bf2; assembly: GCF_001742765.1. Taxonomy (NCBI): domain Bacteria; kingdom Pseudomonadati; phylum Pseudomonadota; class Gammaproteobacteria; order Enterobacterales; family Enterobacteriaceae; genus Enterobacter; species Enterobacter sp. ku-bf2. The sequence continues at coordinate 29,876 of NZ_MDVW01000023.1, read as the reverse complement.
TAACGCCAGCAGCGCTGCGGCTGGGGTAACCAGCGTCGCAAGCGCCGCAGCCACCGCACCACGCGCAATCAACGGTCCGGGCTTCACGCCCGCCTGCGGATTTTTGAAGGTCCCGCGCACGTACAGCGGCGAGCGCAGCGTGATAATACGGATCCCCTTACTCTCCGGGTCAATCGTCAGATCAAGCTGCTCGGAGGCCATGCTGGCGGTTCCGGTCACGTTAATCACCGCGTTTTCCGTGTCGAAGGCAAAAATCTGCGGACGCGCCACGCCGTTCACCAGATCCAGATTGGCCGCCGCACAGTTCACCCGTACCTCATCATCGCCGAAGATTTGCCCGATGATGTAGTTCCCGACGTTCAGCCCCAGGATCTCCATCAGGTTGCGGCTCACCAGCCCGTCGTTCATCAGCAGCTTCAGGTTGCCATTACCGCTGCCCAGCAGCGCCGCCACGGAGTTACCCACGCCGCGAATGTCGGCATCGCCGTTCATCTCGCCGAGGGTTTTCTGCATCAGCTCGACGTTCGGCATCAGCGCTTTCAGCTTAAGCCTGCGCGCCTGAATCTCCGCCCGGCCCTGCATCGGCTTTTTATCGCCTTCCAGGTGAATGTTTGAGGAAATCGTCCCGCCTGCCATGCCAAACTTCAGCGGCTGCAGGCGCAGGTCGGCGTTTTTGAGGATGATATGGGTTGAGAGATCGCTCAACGGCAACGTGCTGCCATGCTCAATTTTACGCCCTTTGAAGCGGACGTCCGCATCCATCACGTTCCACTTATCGGTTTCAAAGCGATCGTAAGGCAGCACTTTTCCCGCAGGCTGAATGTCCTTTTTCACCTCTTTTGATTTTGTGCCTTTGCCGGAATCCACGCCGATCAGCGGGCCGAGATCGGCCAGACGCAGCTGTCGGGACTCAACGTCCCCTTCCAGCTTCGGCCTCGGTTTTCCGGTGGTGTAGGTCAGCGAGCCGTGGATATCACTGTCGCCGATGCGGCCGTTAAAATCACGGTAGTCAAAAACAGACGCTTTTTCGGTATCGATTTTGGCGACCAGATGCCCGTCCGTTTCGAACGGCGGCGTATCCGGCAGCAGCACGCCGGTCAGCTCATACAGCTCGCCCAGCGAATCACCGGCAAATTTAAGCTGAAGATCGACGCCGCCCATATTCATCGGGTCGTTGACCGTCCCCACAAACGCCACGCGGGTGTTACCGGAGCGGAAGTCCGCCTGCACCGGGAACGGCGTGCCTTCGCTTCGGAGCGCCAGCATGCCGCCTATTTTCCCTTTACCGCTGAGCGGCTGGTCGTTGTAGCGTCCTTTTGCCGTCAGGCCGAAGACATAGTCGCCCACGCTTGCCGTGTCACCTTTGGCTTTCGTCCCCGTGACCTCGCTAAACGGCAGCGGCTTGCCCAGCGGATCGACCAGGATCTCCACGTCGGCCTTGCTGACTTTGTCGTCGATGGCGATCCGCCCGCGATCGAAGAGAATATTGTCGAGACGGAATGACCAGGAAGAAGGCTGGGCGTTCGGATCCTTTTCGCCGTCGCTGGCAAGGTTAAAGGTCCAGTTGTTATTTTTTTCTGAGAGGCGGATCAGGCGCGCGTCGGGCTGTTGAAGTTTGATCCACGGCAGATAGACGGTTTTGGTGAACAGCGCGAGCGGGGCCAGCGTGGCCTCAACGCGCGGCAGGTGGATCATGGTGACCGCCGGGATATCCGGCGGGTTACCGAGAATGATGTCGTCGGCGTGGACGTGTGGCCACGGGATCCAGCTTCGCCAGCCGGGCTCCTCTTTCTGACGCTCCCACACGACCCCTAAATCACCGCGTATGGCGAAGGGGCGGTTCAGTTCGGTTGAGACTTTCTGGTTGATGGTCGGCTTAAGACGGTTCCAGTCAAACGTCGCGATAATGATGGCGACGACCACGATCAACAACAAGAAAATCCCTGCTGTCCAGGAGATTACCCTGGTTGTTCTTGTCATTTTTATCCCCTTTCCTGATGATCTGTCCTGTAAAACTATAGTCCAGACAAAGGGAAGCGGGCTTATCAGAGGGTAGTTATCACGCTATCGAGGCGATCCATGGGTACCGGACGGGAGAGGAAATAGCCTTGCGCCGCCGCGGCAGGCGAGCTTTGCACATCACGCCACTCTTCCAGCGTTTCCACACCTTCAACAATCACGCCCTGGCAATAGCGGTTCATCAGCTGCAATAGCAGCGTAAACAGGTTCCGCCCTTCCGGGGTCTGACGCAGCATAATGAACAGATCGCGGGCCACTTTAATGTAGTCGTAACGCACTTCACTCAGGGCCGAAAAGTTCGCCATGCCGGTGCCAAAGTCATCCAGCCACAGCGGGCCGTATTCGCATATGGAGGCAAACGAAGAGTCCTGCGGCAGGCGGACATGCTCCACCAGCTCAAAACGCACCCACGGCAGGGTGGCAATCAGCTCCTGCAATTTCGCGTTCTGACGCAGCGCCAGCAGAGTGGGACCATCAACATTCACGGAGGCGAGGATATCGTGCTGTTCGAAAAAGGGCTGCTTCGTTGCCAGCATATGGAGCTGCTCTTCCAGCACGTCCAGACGCTGGCGAACGGCAACTTCGGCAAAATAGCGATCCGGTGCGATGCGCTGGGTAGGGTTTGAGGGGTGCGTTACGACGGTCAAAATTTCAATGGCCATCAGTCGACCGTCTGTTCGGTATATCGGCTGATAAGTGTACGCACGCTCACATTGCAGCCAGTAGCGATGCTCCTGCAAGTTCTCAATACTTGCCTCAGGCGTGGTGCTCAGCCGCTGGATAACCTGCTCTGACTTCATTTCAGATGTCCTGTTGTTGGGATGGCCTTTCTGGACTCGTCACAGGATTATCGGCGCGACAATTGAGAACTTTATGTTCAATTCACCGGGAAAATGAAATTAAGATGACAGAAATGCGCAGGAACACGCGTTGGCTCAAATAAAATAATGGAACGTTGTTTTAATATAGTTGACCGGTTAATTCACTCAGCGCACACTGCTGTTAATTCTTCTGTTCAGGTTCACGATTATGTCTAAAAAAATTGCCGTGATTGGCGAATGCATGATTGAGCTGTCACAAAAAGGCGCGGAAGTGAGCCGCGGATTTGGTGGCGATACGTTAAACACGTCGGTTTATATTGCTCGTCAGGTTGCGCCTGAGGCGCTCACCGTGAACTATGTTACCGCTCTGGGCACGGACAGCTTCAGCCAGCAAATGCTGGAGGCCTGGCAGAGTGAACAGGTTGAAACGTCGCTGATTCAGCGTATGGAAAACCGCCTCCCGGGGCTTTATTACATCGAAACCGACAGCACCGGCGAACGCACGTTTTATTACTGGCGTAACGAAGCCGCGGCCAAATTCTGGCTGGAGAGCGAGGCCGCCGCGGCCATCTGCCAGGAGCTGGCGACCTTCGACTATCTCTATCTGAGCGGGATCAGCCTGGCTATCCTCAGCCCGGCCAGCCGTGAAAAACTGCTCTCGCTGCTTCGCGCGTGTCGTGCCAACGGCGGTAAGGTTATTTTCGATAACAACTACCGCCCGCGCCTGTGGTCCAGCCGTGAAGAGACGCAGCAGGTCTATCAGCAGATGCTGCAATGCACCGACATCGCCTTCCTGACGCTCGACGATGAAGACGCCCTGTGGGGTGAGAAACCGGTAGAAGACGTGATTGCACGTACGCAGGCGGCTGGCGTGCGTGAAGTGGTGATTAAGCGCGGTGCGGATTCATGCCTGGTCGCGATTGCGGGTGAAGCAGTGGTTGAGGTCCCGGCGGTGAAGCTGGCCAAAGAGAAAGTGATTGATACCACGGCGGCGGGTGATTCATTCAGCGCGGGCTATCTGGCGGTACGCCTGACGAGTGGAACACCGGAAGCCGCGGCACAGCGTGGGCACCTGACGGCCAGCACCGTCATTCAGTATCGCGGGGCGATTATTCCGCGCGAAGCGATGCCTGTTTAAGCCCTCACCTTTACCCTCTCCCACAGGGAGAGGGAATGTCTACCCATTACTGCCCTTGCGGGATATCCGTCGCGTCCTGATGTAAATCATCAGCCGTCGCGGACTGCGTCGGCTGCGGCGCGGTAGCCATAATGGAATCCCAGGTCGTCTGAAGTTCCTTCATGTCATACTCCGGCTCGCCCTTCGGTTGCAGGAGAATTAACGCCATCTCCTGCGACAGCTGCTGGCGGAGCTCCTGGTTGAGCATATCGACGGTCAGACCGCTCAGGAAGTCCTGACGAAGCTTCTGGTACTGTTCCGGCGCAATGTCCACCACCTGGTTCTGCAGGGAGCGAATACGCTGGCTGATCAGAATGTCGGTATCGGCGCGCGCGTAGGTCGCGAACAGCTTCTGCAGCTCGAGTTTTTTCTGGGCCACAAGCGCGTTGAACTCCTCTTCAGAGAGCCCCTCTTTCCGCACTTTTGCCAGCTCTTTCGCCACGACGCCCAGATTGGCATTCAGCTTATCGCCCGGCGATTCAACGTTAATGGCGCATTGCGCACGCTGGAACAGCACGCGGCAGTCAAAGCCAAGGCCGATATTCTTCACGTTGTTCTTACTGAGCGTCTGCTGAACGTGCCAGAACAGCGCTTCACGCGCCAGGTCGGCACGCCAGTAGCGCAACAGCGCTGCGGACTCACGGATGGGCTGCCAGGCGTTATCCCACATCACGGAGAGTCGGTCCTGACGCACGGTGTCCGTCATAATGCTGACAGGCTCTGCCCGCAGCGGGGAGAGTGTTGGAACAGGAGCTGGCGATTCACGCTTGCCTTTCAGATCGCCAAACGCTTTGTTGATCTGCTCCACCACCGCGCGGCTGTCCACGTTACCCACCACGATCAGCGTCATCGCGTCCGGGGTGTACCATTTCTGATAGAACGTTTTCACCTGCTCAGCATCCACCGGCTGTTTCAGCGGTTCGGCCGGGTCATGTCCCAGTAACGTCGAGCCTTTCAGGCGGTAACGCCACCAGCCCTCTTTGGTATCTCCAGGCCAGGTCGCCACCATGTCGCTGTTGCTCAACGCATAGTTGACGGTATCCGGCGTAATCGCCAGATTGCCAGAGGCATCGGAGAGATACGTCAGGGCTTCTTTAAGCAGATCGTTGCGGTTATTAGGCAGGCTCAGGTTAAACATGGTGTAGTCATACGAGACCACCGCCGGCGGGAGTGGGCGTTTTGGATCGATGGCCTGTTGCCAGAGCGAACGCACCTGAACCGCTTGCAGGCTGCCGCTCTGAGTGAGCGCCAGCCGGGGAATAAAGTGGCTGAAACCGGTTTGCTGGGTGCTTTCCGTGAGGGAACCGGTATTAACAGACAGACGGATTTCAATACGGTCACTGGGACGTTGCGGCGTGGCTAACACCTGCCACTGAAAACCGTTCGCTAATGTCCCTTGTTGCCAGGCCGGGTCTGGCTGGAGCGCATCTGCCTGCACATAACTGGCTGCTGCCATCATCAGCAAACCGCCGGTTAAGAGTCGAATTTTTGTGCCCTGCATGTGAACCCCTGATCAACATTCCTGGTTAAAAAAGAGTGCCTCGCGACGCGCTTCACTCTTAAAGATGACGATGAAAACACGTCGATTAGACCGCGCGTTCGGCAAAACGTCACGGTCCGAAGTGAAATATACCCAAAAAAAATCTTGTCGAATTATGACAGGTATGAACAGTTATTATGCGCAGGAGCCCGCATCCCCACAAGGGAATACGGGCATTTGTGACAAGATTAAGAGGATAAGCCAGGATTTTTGCTGTCAGTTGAACGATTATTCAGAGTATCGTCGAGCTTTTTGTGATCCAGCTCTTTCACCCATTTCGCCACCACCACCGTTGCCACGCCGTTACCCACCAGGTTGGTTAGCGCACGGGCCTCAGACATGAAGCGGTCAATACCCAGAATCAACGCCAGACCCGCCACCGGCAGGTGACCCACAGCAGAAATGGTGGCGGCCAGCACGATAAAGCCGCTGCCCGTCACGCCTGCCGCGCCTTTAGAGGAGAGCAGGAGCACCACCAGCAGGGTAATCTGATGGAAAATATCCATATGGCTGTTGGTCGCCTGCGCGATAAACACCGCCGCCATCGTCAGGTATATCGAGGTGCCGTCCAGGTTGAAGGAGTAGCCCGTCGGGATCACCAGCCCGACCACCGATTTACGACACCCGAGTTTCTCCATCTTATCGAGCATGCGCGGCAGCGCCGATTCTGACGAGGAGGTTCCCAGAACAATCAGCAGCTCTTCGCGGATGTAACGGATAAATTTGAAGATGCTGAAACCGGTCGCACGGGCGATGGAGCCCAGCACCACCACCACGAAAAGAATACAGGTGATATAGAAGCAGATAATCAGCTGACCCAGCTGGACCAGCGTACCGACGCCATACTTACCGATGGTGAAGGCCATCGCACCGAAGGCACCGATGGGCGCCAGGCGCATGATCATATTGATGATGCCGAAGATGACCTGCGAGAAGCTTTCGATCACGTTAAAGATAAGCTGACCTTTGCTGCCCAGACGGTGCAGGGCAAAGCCAAACATCACGGCGAACAGCAGCACCTGGAGGATGTTTCCGCTGGCGAACGCGCCTATGACGCTGCCAGGAATGACGTCCAGCAGGAAGGCGACCACGCCCTGATCCTTCGCCTGCTCGGCATAGACCGCAACCGCTTTAGCATCGAGCGTCGCCGGATCGACGTTCATCCCCGCGCCTGGCTGCACCACGTTGACGATGATCAGACCGATAATCAGCGCAAGGGTACTGACCACTTCAAAATAGAGAAGCGCCACTGCACCGGTACGACCGACCGCCTTCATGCTTTCCATGCCAGCGATGCCCGTGACGACCGTACAGAAGATCACCGGCGCGATGACCATTTTAATGAGCTTAACGAACGCGTCGCCAAGCGGTTTCATTTGCGCGCCCAGTTCAGGGTAATAGTGACCCAGCAGAATACCGATGGCGATGGCTGTCAGGACCTGGAAATAAAGACTTTTGAAGAGTGAGGTTTTCATAAGGTGTCCTTGGGAAGAAAAACCACAGGCTTTGTAAGGTTATGGTTAACCTGCGGCTTTAAAATAACACCCACATAACAGGACAGAAATAAACTCAGTTCAAATTTGAAACACAAATGTTAAGAACTTTGAGCTGGCTCGCACAAGCCAGCAACAAAATTACGCTTTTGCGTGGTGATCGGCGCCAGAAAGGTATCGTTCTTCAAAGACATCCGAAGGGACTGCAGGGGCAAACAGGAAGCCTTGCCCGCTCTCCACGCCCGCCTCTGCCAGCCAGGCGCGTTGCGCGTCGGTTTCAATCCCCTCGGCAATCAGGTGCAGGTTGAGGCTGCGCGCCATCTGGATAATCGCCTGCACCATGCTGCTGTCGCCCGGCAGTCCGTCGACAAACGCTTTGTCAATTTTGAGCACATCCACCGGAAGGGTCTTCATGTGCTGAAGCTGACGCAACCCGGCGTACCCCATGCCAAAATCGTCCAGGGCAATGCGAATACCGGCATTACGCAGCGGCTTGAGAATCGCGACCGCCTCATTGGGATCGTCGATGCGTCGGCTCTCCGTCACTTCCAGGGTTAACGTATCAGGCTTTATGCGGTAACGATGGATCAGCTCCAGCATCTCTGAAACCATGGTCGGGTGCATAAGCTGCAGGGCAGACAGGTTGACCGACAGCGGCAGCGTCACGCCACGCTCCTGCCAGGCGGCAAGCTGACGGCAGCACTCCTCCAGCACCCAGTAGCCAACGGTAACCATCAGGCCACAGGACTCGATGCGCTCAATCAGCCCTTCCGGCAGCTCCCATGAGCCATCCGGCTGCTGCAGACGCAGCAGGGCCTCGGCGCTTTTCACCTCTCCCGTCTGCAGGTCCACCTGCGGCTGCAGCCAGAGGGCAAACTGGCGGTTATCCAGCGCGGTCAGGATGTCGCTCTCTTCCGTCAGGCGCTGCTGCGCCTTTTCCATCTGCGCCGGGTCGAAGAACTGGATCTGGTTTTTGCCTTTGCGCCGGGCGGTAAAGGCCGCCGAGAAGGCGCGGCGATAAAGCTGTTCCGCGGTCAGATCGCCATAGAACATGGCAATCCCGATACTGGCGCTCGGGCGAAGCTGGATACCCTGAATCGGCAGCCGCTCATTAATGACAGTGAGTACTTGCTGACCTAACGTGATCGCATGCCATGGCTCTTTGACGCCGTTGGCAATCACCACCAGGTCGTAACCGCTGACCTGAGTCAGCACCATGCGCGGGGCAAGGACAGATTTGATCTTTTCCACCAGGGTGAGCAGCAGCATTTCGCGCTGGCTCTCCTGAAGCACCCCAGCCGTGTCCTGCAGGGTTTCGCAGGCAATGACCATCAGCGCGGTGGTTTGCTGGCGCTCAACGGTTTGCTCCAGCATCGCCATCAGGAAGGCTTTATTGGGGAGCTCCGATACCGGAAAACGGGTAGCGCTACTGTTCAGTTCATCCTGCTGACGCTGGATGCGCTGCTGGTTGAGGTTATAGCTGCGCACCAGCATGCCGATCTCATCGTCATGATGCAGACGCGGCAGCTCAAGCTGGTGTCCCATCTGATCCTGCGGGGCGAGCGTGTTCAGCTCGCGGGCGATACGGCGCAGGGGATGGACAATCAGCCGGTTGATGCACCAGGTGAGCGCCACGCTGAGAATAAGCGTCATAAGTAAGCAAGTGGTCACTAACGTAACCACCCAACTCATGACGAATTTATACATGCGGTAGGAGTCTGCCTGTAACACCAGGTAGGCCAGCGGCTGCGGATTCGCAGGGCGTTCAAGCGAATAGACGGGAAGCGAAATTTGCACCGGCAGTTCAAACAGGCGCATCACCATCATCGGGACGGGACGTTCCGGGATAAAGCTCATCCGCAGCGCCTGAAACTGATTGGGGAGCACGACGTCCGCCCGGCTCACAACACCGGCCGGCTGAATGCGTTTCAGTATGGTTTCCGCCTCGGGGATATCCCCTTTCAGGATGGAGGCAGACAGCGGGCCGCGTACCGAGCGGGCGATACTTTCTAATTGTGAAGCCGTGTTATAGCGATTCTGCTGTACGGAATGAAACAGCAAAATGACGCAGAAGAGCAGGACAAACAGCATGGTGACGGCAGAGACCATCGCCATCTGTTTGATTGTTAAGGAACGGCTGACACGCAAAATGACTCTCCACAAAACTCGAAGCGCAGGGCGCGCCAGGGTGTAAACCTGGCGCGCCTGAGTATACCCGATTGCCGCGCTATTAAGAGAGACTTACAAATGGATTAAGGAAAATCCGATTACCAGTCCGCGTAAGGGATAAGCGGCTGCGGCGGTAAGTCCATATCGCCCTGCCAGCCTGCAGCAGAGTAGCGCACATAGATCAGCGCGTGGCTTGGGGTATAGTCTTTCGCTTGCTGGATATCCACGCCCATGCCCACAAACCAGTTGGACGTGACCCGCCGCTCGATTATTGCCCGTGCGGTATAACCCGTACCGGAAGAACTGCTGCCGGTTTCCATCGCGCCCCGGTCGGTATAGCGGTCTGGCTCATCGGTCGGGATAAGATTCTGAATCGGGTAGCGCAGCTCGTCTTTGGTTTTGGAGTGGGACCAGGAGACCGAGCCCCCCAGCTCCCAGGACCAGTTTTCCGTGCGCTTACGCCATGTCACCGGCAAGGCGAAGGAGACATACTCCTGCGGACTGTAATAGCCGCCCTGGCCCAGGGTATAACCGCTCAGGTCTTTGTCGTAGTGCCAGAGCATGTTGGACACGCCGACCGTCAGGCGCTCGTTGTTTTTATTAATGAGCTTGTAGTAGTAACCCGTCATCCAGCGGACGCGCCAGTTATCCTCCACATTTTTACCCGTCAGCGTTTCCGCGTTCAGGCTTGACCAGACGCCGTTCGCTTCCCCTTTGTCATAGCTCATACTTACGCCGCCACCGGTGGCGCGTACGCCGCCCCAGGTGGTGCCGGTATTGGTATCTTTTTGCCCGCCGAAGGCCAGCAGAGAGCTGGAGATTGGCCGACGATGGGCGTTAACGGTATAGCCGATGGGCCCCAGATCGCTGCTGTAGCTGATGCCGCCCACCACGTCGACGACGTCAAAGCCCATTGGCGTGGTGCCAATATCCATCGCCCAGGTTTTATTCTGCCAGCCGACGGCAACGCTCGCGCCATTGTCTGACTGATGGGTGTTACCGCTACACGGCGTTTCGTAGCAGGTTCCCCATTTAGGGTCGTAAGTCCCGTTCCTGGTATCGAATGACCCGACGTCCATATTGACCAGATCGCTTCTGAAGAACATGCGCCCGTCAGAGAGCGGCGCATCCACCTGCAGCATGGTGGTATGCGCTTTCAGATCGGAATAACCGCCCGTACCGCTGGAGCCCCAGTAATCGTGCTGCAGCGTGACGTTAACATCCTGCTGACGGTACAACTCACCGGCATCACTGCGCACGCCGCGCTTCAGCCAGTCGTCTTTTTCATCGTTACGCGTCAGACGGGTGAAACTGTCGTTGTCAGCCGGACGCGTCGTGGTGATACCCGTCGATACCATCGCATCTTTGTAGGTTTCCAGCGCCTGCTGAGGCTGGCCGTTCTGCGCCTGGAAACGTGCGGCATCACGCAGCACCAGCGCGTTTTCCATGGAACCAGGCTGCGATTTAGCCTGCGGAATGATTTTATTGAAGGTCTGCTCTGCGGCAGCGGCATCGCCCAGACCCGCCTGCGCCATCGCGATGCGGCGCTGCATATTGAGCGACAGCGGCTGGCCGTTTTGCGCGGCGGGCAGCTTCGCCAGCTCCGCGCGCGCGGCATCTTTGTTACCCTGCGCGCTGTAAATCTCGGTCAGGCCGAGGAGCGCGTCTTCATTCTGCGGCTCACGCTGCAGGACGGCGTTGTACGTCGTTTTCGCCGAGTCCAGATCGCCACGCTGCTGTGCCCAGTCCGCCAGCGTGAGGTCGATACGGGTGGAGGTCGGCTGCTGGCGAAGGAGATTCTCTGCGTCCTGCTCTTTGCCGCTGTCGCGCAGGCGGTTGGCGGTTTCCAGTACCTGGTTGCTTTGCAGGCGGTCGGCAAGCTCCTGAATATTGCCGTTCCACTGGCTGCGCGGTAGCGTCTCCAGATGCGCCAGCGCGGCCCGGTCCTGATCGTTTCCGGAAAGGTAGAGCCCGTTAGCATAAACCTGATCCGGGTCGGACGGTTTCTGGTGGGCAAGCTGACGCATCAGGGTGTCCGCCTGGCTGCGCTGACCCGCGCTGTAGAGATCGCGCGAAAGACGATAGGTTATCCACACGTCGCCGGGAGAGAGCGCCAGACGACGACGCTGAATGTCTGCTGCCTGCGCGTATTTCCCCTGGTTCTCAAGCTGTTCGGCCTGGGCGGAGAGCTGTTCGTTGGTCAGGCTACGTTCAATGTCGTCTATGCTACGGCGCTGGCTGGCGGAGAGAGACTGGATAAACTGCGAAGCCTTCTCCGGCGACTGCGCGCGGTAAATATTGGCCAGGCCGCGAACCGCATTGCTGTTGCCGCTGTCCATCCGCAGCGCCTGGCGATAGTAACGCTCCGCCGCGTCGTTATCTTTACGCGCCGCGGCGGCGTCGCCCAGCCCCAGCACGGCATAGCTGTCGGTATTGTCGATATTGCGTGCCTGCTGATAGTAACGCTCTGCCTGCGCCGGGTTATTCGCCTTCAGCGCCGCATCGCCCTGCTGGATCAGCAGCCAGTAGCGGTTAACCTTCAGAAGACTGTCCCATTTACCCCGATTATCGCTCTGGGGATCGAGGGCAATCGCCTTTTCAAACTGTGCCACCGCGCGGGCGCGGTCGCCCTTCTGGGAATACGCCTGTCCAAGGGCGCCCACCGCTTCACTGTCAGCATGGTTGGCGCTGACGGCTTTTTGCAGCTCCGCCACCGCCTTACTTCCCTGCCCGGCATCCACCGCCGCCAGCCCTTCGGCTTTCGCGCGGAACGCCGGATCGGCGAGCTGTTTTTGCTGCGCTTCAAGCTGGGCACGCGCCGCCGCGACGCTATCCCCGTCGCTGAATACGCTCAGGTATTTTTGCAGCGCGCTGACGCTGGCGCTGCTGGCAGGCTGGTCTTTGATTTGGTCATACCACATATCAGACGCCTGGCTGCGGCCATTGGTGGATTTGGCCATCTCCTGCAATACCGCAAAGGCTTCATCACGACGTCCGCTCTGGAACAGAAGCTGGGACAGCGTCGCCTGCAGCTGCGTATTTCCGGGACTGCTGCTGTTTATTTTCTTGAGCTGGTTAATGGCCGCGCCGCGGCGAGCGGGATCTTTTGCCACGACGTTCCAGTATTCCGTCGCCACGTCGCCACCCGGCGGGTTGCCGTCAAACAGCTTGTCATAGGCGGCAATCGCCTCCTGCGTGTGCCCCGTAGTGGCGAGCAGTCGCGCCTGCTGGAGCTGCTGGCGGCCATCCGGAGTAGAAAGTAGCATCGTGTTGCGTGATGACTGGTACGCACTCGAACCCGGCGCAATCCCTTTCAGACGATCCAGCTCTTTTTGCGCGCCGGCGTTATCGCCCTGACGCAGCAGGTAGCGAAAGCGTGCGGCAATCACGTCAGGGTTGTTCGGGTCAATTAGCTCAAGGCGATAGAGCGACTGACGAACCAAATCCTCACGCTGTGTCGATTCGCCCAGCCTCACCTGCTCCAGCAGCTGTTTTTGCTGCGGAGAGTTAACGGCCTGGGCCCACGGCATAAGCGCCAGGCCAAGCGATAAACTGAGTAGATTTACTGTGAACTTGCGCATTCCTGGCCCCAATCCGGTATTAATTCACCTTTTGCGGTGAAGCGAAAACGATGCTGATCCCATCCTTGCCCAAAAAGAGTCAGCACGTAGCTGTAATAGGCATTGTTATCGGGAAAATGGTCCGCAACGCGCTGGCGCTGAATCGCCTGGGCATCACGTTGTTGTAAAAACGGCAGCATAGCGGCAGAGAACCCGACCGGGCCGTCGCCGGTGCGTTTCCCCGTCGCCACATCCACTTTCTCCGGCGGCACACCCCGTTTCATGGTCTTTGCCGCCATCGGCTGGAAGCGCGTCAGCAACCGGGCTTTCTGAGGATCTTTATCACTCATCATGCCCACCCAGAGATACACGCGGATGGCGTCGTAGCCGCCCACCAGCGCTTTCTCCTGCTGTAACCGCCAGCCTCTGTTTTTCTGATACTGCACCCAGTCCGGCGAAAAGCCTTTCGGCGCACTCTCCAGCAGCAGGCGCAGATTGGTTTCACGAAGCTGGGGCCACGGGGAGCCAAAGCGCGTGAAATAAGCCGCTAGCTGCGGAGGAAGATAGCTGGGGTTAAAGCGCCAGGCGTGTTCATCGGCAAAGCCGACTTTACCGGGAAGCAGCATTGCGCCAAGCCCCGGGACTTTCACCACCTCCTCGCTGACGATGCGTTTCAGCAGCGCTTTACCCGTGCGGGTATAGTCCGGATGCTTCCACAGCCGACCCGCTTCGAGCAGTGACCAGGCGATCCAGACATCGGCGTCAGAGGCGGAGTTGGTATCAATCACCGCCCACGTCTCTTTATCTTTCTGCCCCCATAACCAGGCTGGCAGATGGCCGTTGAGATCGCCGCTGGCAAGATTATCGCGCGTCCACGTCAGCAGCTGGTCAAAGGCCTGGCGATCGTTCGCCGCCAGGGCAAAGAACAGGGCGTAGCTTTGCCCTTCCGAGGTCGTAATTTTGCGCGTGTCACTGGGGTCAATGACACGCCCGCCCTCACTGATGTAGTCCTTTTTAAACTGCTCCCAGGCAGGCCAGGTACAGGCGGCGCGAAGAGGAAGCGCCGCCAGCATCACCGCTGCTAATACACACCAGCGAAAGGCTTTCATCACATCTTACTCATCCGGGTTCAGACGACGACGGCTGATGATTCGCAGCAGACGCCACAGCACCCATGCCAGCAGGACCACGCTAACCGCAGCCAGGATAGCGAGCAGAACCGGATGGTTAGCCAGCGCATACCACAGGCGTTCAAACCACGGCAGATGGCCTACGTAGTACACATCGCCCACGCGCAGGCTATTGACGCCGGACTCACGAATCACCGACACGGAACCAAACATCGCGGCACGTTTACCGCTGTCGTTCATGGCCGTATTGAGCAGTTCATACCCGCGCGGGCTGTCCGCAAGGAGAGCCACCACGCTTCGCTGTTCGTTGTAAGGTGACTGGAAGCCCACCACCGCAGCCATTGCCCCCTGAGACGTTATCGTCGTCTGCGCGCTGGCCTGACGGTCGTTCACATCCGGCATAATGCTCGGGAAATCGGTCTGGCGCAGCGGCGTGTTAACCCAGGACTGGGCCGCTTTCACCAGCAGATCGATATGTTTGTCATCCTTCAGCTTATCCGGAATGGTTCCGATCACCATGATGTCAGCGTCTTTGTTCTGAATTTGGCTGCCATCGTCCGTCAACGTGACGTTAATTGCCGGTAATCCTGTTTGTCCGCCAACGGTCGCCATGGCGTCCAGCAGGGTCGTGACCTGCCCTTCGTTTGGCGATTTTGGCATCACCACAATGGACTCAGAGAGATCGGCCATGCGGCTGAACGGGAAGCCCGCGTTAGCAAACGCGCGCAGGTCCGGCATCGCCAGGAAGTGATAGTACTTCGAGAAGTCGATGGTCGACTCATCGCCAATCACCACGTGGTTCTGCACCGGCTGGAAGGTGATGCAGTTTTCCGCCGAGCCGCCAGGCATTGGGTTCATGTACTGGAAATCAAAGCGCAGCTGGTTTATCGCGCCCAGCTTCAGTGCCGGGATGGAGACATCCGTTTTACCGTCCAGCAGCCCCTGCAGCACCGGCAGGCGAAGCATCAGGCGGTTCGTATCCTGCGTGCTTTGCAGGCTGAAGGATTGCAGGAACTGGTTGTTGAGGCTGATATCCATGCGCGAGCTGTCTTTGGTGGCTGGCGCGGTATAGCGGTAGTTCAGATTGATATCAATGCCGTTGGTGCGCAGCAGGTACAGATCCGGCGGCAGATTCAGCGACAGGCTAATCGGCGCGGGCTCAAGCCCCGTCGCCTGCAGCTGTTCTTCATAGGTTTTCAGCTCGCCAAAGGTGACCGCACGGTCGGTACGCACCCAGTTTGGCGCATCATAAGGTTTACGCGCCAGCAGCGGCTTGACCTCATCTATCACCACGCTGTTGCCACGGAACAGGACGTTGCCCTGGGCAATGGCTTTTGCTGCCTGCACCAGATCTTTATCATCACGACCAAAGACCACCAGCAGCTTCACGTACGGGTTTTCCGGGTGGCTTATCATCTCAACGGTCGGCGCGTTGACGTCCGGATGATCGCGCAGGAAGGCCGGGCGTTTCGCGTTGGTGGCAAACACAATGGCATTTCTGTCCGGCAGCTTGTCATACATCGCCGGGAAGCTCTGTCCGCGCCAGCCCGCGCGTGAACCAAACCAGGACGCCACAATGGTGGCCGCCAGCTGCTCGGTCACGTCCGGGGAAGAGGCAAACACCATCGGCAGCGTGAGCGGACGGTTATCACGCGGATCGAAGAACGGAACCGGGAAGGCTGAGAGATCGTTTTTCAGCGCCAGCGACTGGTAGGTCATCTGCAGCGAGGAGTTACGCCCGACGTCCATCCACAGCGTGTTGCTGGCCGGGTTTTCGCAGACATCGCGGTAGTGACCGACAAATTCCAGGCGAATACGGTTAAAGTCGGTGATGAACAGCGGGTTGATCGGCACCTGAGCCTGCGTTTTCTTGCCGAGCTGCTCTTTGGTGACCGGCAGAACGTCCATCAGCTCGTCATTCAGATAGACCTTCAGCTGAGACTGGGTCGGCAGCAGCGACGGTGACGGCGTGTATTCAAGGTTCAGCACCGCATTAGAGACAACCTCATCGCTGCGCATGCCAAATTCAATGCCGCCGTTAGGGTTGATGCCGCGCAGCACCATGCTGCCCGGAGGCGGCGCAATTTGCGCGAAGGTCAGTTTCACGTCACGCGACGGCGCATTGTCCGCAACGACGGGCGCATTCGCCCCGCGAACGCCCGGCATGACCTGCCCGATGACCTGGCCGTCTGCCGGCAGGGTATTCCCCTCCGTTGGCTGGTTCGGCAGGATGTTTTCCGTTTGACCGGGTGCCGCGGTGACAACCGGATCGGTTGCTTGCGCGACGACAGGTACGGTTGGCGCAGGCGTTGCCGCTGCGTTACCCGGGGCCGCGTTAGCCATTGTTGCGGGGAGCGCATTCATCCCCATTGCCACTGCACATAACCAGGAAAGTTTTGTTTTCATCGCGTTATCATCATTGTTGAGCCATAACCGGGTCCGCCTGCTTCGCCTCATCCCGCTCAGGACGACGAGGAATGAACGACACGACCCAGGAAACCAGCGAAGTAAGTGACCGGAAAATTAATTTCACCGACGACGGGGCAAATTCTGCAAGGTGACGATAGCCACGGAACCCCAGCTTCAGAATATCCAGCAGGCTTTCCAGAGGTTTATCTTCCGGGAAGCTGTCCTGCCAGAGAGCCCACGTATCCGCGCGGGCAAACGTACACTGCACAAAATCGATATGTTGCTTTTTGGTCAACGGCATCAGCTGCAGGCCGACTTCATTGCCCACCACGCGAACGACCTGCGTGGGGAAGACATACTCCTGCTGACCGCGCTTAAGCAGCAGGTTAACTTTCTGCCCTTCCAGCACCTTCGCCTGGCCGTTGATTTTGATCCCCAGACCGCCGTCAGAGAAGTCGTGCACGGTACAGGAGAAGAGATGGCCATCTTCACGGGCAATCGCCGCAGGCATGCAGATTTCCACGCGATGTGCGCGACGAACCTGTTTGCTCTCCACCGACACCGCCACCGCGCCGCCGAGGATAATCAGGTTGTAGAAGACCCAGGCCATACTGACGAAGACGGTCAGGATTTCGTTTTCCGGACCGTAGAAGTAGCGCCAGATACCCGCAATGACGCCCACGATATTCAGCAGCACCAGGAAGATATACGGCCGGGAGATCACCCAGTCGACGTACTCCTCCTCCACCAGCCCGCCCTTCGCGGTGACGTTGAATTTACCTTTGTGCGGGTTAATCAGCGCCACCATCGTCGGCGGCGCGATGTACCAGGCCAGCACCGTTTCGTAGATTTCACTCCAGAAGGAGTGGCGGTATTTACCCTGTATCTTCGAGTTCGTCAGGCTCGCGTGGATCATGTGCGGCAGAACAAACAGCGCAATCATCAGCGCGGGAGCGTAGATGATATAAGCGTGAAGGAGCAGGAACGCCAGCGGCGCGGTCAGGAAGATCAGTCGCGGGATACCGGACAAGAAGTGGAACATGGCGTTGACGTAGCAGAGACGCTGCGCCAGCTTGAGTCCTTTCCCGATCAGGGGGTTATCGAGACGGAAAATCTGCACCATGCCGCGCGCCCAGCGAATACGCTGGCCAATGTGCGCCGACAGTGACTCCGTTGCGAGGCCAGCAGCCTGCGGAATGCGCATATAGGCTGAGGTATAGCCACGACGGTGCAGGCGCAGCGAGGTGTGCGCATCTTCGGTGACCGTCTCGACGGCGATACCACCAATTTCATCCAGCGGTTTACGGCGGATAACCGCGCATGAGCCGCAGAAGAAGGTGGCGTCCCACATGTCGTTTCCGTCCTGAACCAGGCCATAGAACAGCGTGCCTTCGTTCGGGGTCTTACGGAAACGGCCAAGGTTACGTTCAAACGGGTCCGGCGAGAAGAAGTGGTGCGGCGTCTGCATCATCGCCAGCTCTTTTTCCTTCAGGAACCAGCCCATGGTCATCTGCAGGAACGAGCGCGTCGGCACGTGGTCGCAGTCAAAGATCGAAACAAACTCCCCGGTGGCATACTTCAACGCGTTGTTGATGTTCCCCGCCTTAGCGTGTTCATGCGTCGGACGGGCGATGTATTCGACGCCGACCTCCTCCGCGAACTGGCGGAACGCCGGACGGTTGCCGTCATCCAGGATCCAGACCTTAAGCTTATCTTTCGGCCAGTCGATGCCCAGCGCGGCATAGATGGTGTTCTTCACCACGCTCAGGTCTTCGTTGTAGGTCGGCACGAAGAGATCGACGGTTGGCCACTGGGTCGTGTCCTTTGGCAGCGGAACCGGCTGGCGGTTGAGCGGCCAAATCACCTGGAAATAGCCCAGCACCAGCACAATCCAGGCATAGGTTTCAGCAAACAGCAGCACCAGGCCGCACACCAGACTCACCGGGTCGTCCCAGTTCAGCGTCGAGGTATAACGCCACCAGATGTAGCGGCAGGAGACGGTCAGCGACAACACGATCAGCATCAGCGCCGAGAAGCGGCCCGGAATTCGGCGCACCAGTAGCGCCACGCCCCACAGCAGGATCAGGAAAGTGAACTGCGCCAGAGGGTTGAAAGGCTGCGTAATACAGACCAGCGCCAGAATGAGCGAGAACACAACGATCACGCCGAGGATAAAACGCCGCAAGCCCGGGTGGAGATGCCCGAGCTCTTTGTGGTTATCCAGATGGCTGGTCTTATCGCTGACGCTGTTGGGGAGCCTGTCCAGCCACTGATGGTAGCGTTCACGTAACTGCTGCACGCGGGAGAAGCTCCGCCAGTGCGGCGTTTTTATCTCCGCGCGGGATGAGGTCGCCACCAGCCAGATGGCCTGAATGAGATAACGCGCCGGATCCAGTGGACGCGGCCGGTCAGGATTAATGTGCGGATACAGTTCACTGTGCCGGGCACGTATGCGCTGCCAGCGCGGGTGTTCGAGTGGAATAAACATCCAGGCCAGAATCATCCAGAAACAGCCGAGCGCGGCGCTGAATGCCGACGCGCCGTGACGGCGAAAATGCCGGTAATGTTCGCTCAAACGCGAACTGACCGGTGGGATGAGTAACCAGCTGGCGAGACGACTCATACATCACTCCCTGCATGCTCCGCCCGGTTGGCGAAGTTCAGCAGACACCAGTTAGCCAGCGTCAGGATCTCTTCTGCCGCCAGTGAATCGCTGCGGTATTCGCCGAGCGGCTGCTTCGACGCAAGGCATTCCGCCATGCCCTCATCACGATGAATGACAATGGGAAGCAGGCGGCGCTGGCTCTGCAGCCAGACCTGATACAGATCGTCCTGGATCTGGCTGCCTATGCGCAAATCGTTAATCAGGATATGGCCATTCTGAGGTAGCCCCTGCTGATGCAGGCGGATATGGCAGTTCGCATCGACGTTAACGATCGAGAGGACATGATCGCACTGCGCGATAAGCTGTCGGGTCAGCGTGCCCGCACCGTGCGGCAGATCCAGCAGGATCCACTTGTAGTGTCCCTTTTCCTTCAGGCTCTGCAGCGCCAGCGTAAATTGCGAAAACAGGCGCTGGTATGCGGCTTCATTTTCGCGTTCCGTGGTGGTCAGTTGACCAAACGGCAGCAGGTCAAGAAGAGAGGTATAGCGCAAACCTGCATCCTGCCAGTCTTTATCGTCAAGCAGCGCGCGGGCCCAGCCCTCTTCGCGAGTAAAGTCGACGTTAAACGACATACGCAGTAAATTATCGGCGCAGGCGTCAATAACCAGCACCGATTCACCTAAAAGCTGTAATGACCACGCCAGCGCCGCGGTAACAGATGTGGTACCCACACCCCCACGGACACCCTGTAATCCGAGTATGGCCATCAATGGCTCCCTTATTGTTGATGGGCGAATTCAGCTAATAACGGCCAGCGTTTAATAGCCGCGGCCAACTGTTCCCGCTGGGAAATATCGGTGTAATCTATTTCAGGTAAAGAAAAGGCCTGCGTCAGCGCCAGAAAATCGTTTTGGAATGTGTAACCCAGGGTCGAGTCGACTGGGGTACCGGGTTCATTATTATCCATTCTTTTTCCATCCCTTTAAGGAAAATCGCACGCTAAAGAAGTTGCGGGGCTTCCTGCCCTGACAAATTTCATTTACATGCTAAATCTGATGTTCTTTAATTTCAATGTTAGGTTTATTTCTACGCTTTCGCTAGTAAACTGAGATACAGATAAATTAGACGAAAAGAGGGACACCGTGGACTCCATATTTTCTATTGGCATCCAGTCATTATGGGACGAATTGAGCCACATGCCAGTCGGAGGAGTCTGGTGGATTAATACGGACCGGAATGAAGATGCTATCAGTCTGGTAAACCAGACAATTGCTGCCCAGGATAAGGATTCCCGCGTGGCCGTCATTAGCATGGGCGAAGATCCGAAGAAAATTATCACGCTGGAAAACGATCGCGGGCCTCAGACAGTGCGATTATTTTCCATGACATCGGATGCCGATAGTCTATACTTTTTGTCCCGTGACGTTCAGTGCACTATTGATCCGGATCACTATTTGGTGATCCTTAAATGTGCAAATAACGTCCTGCAAAATATCCCTGCTGAAAAACTGCTGCCGTGGCTGGAAAAAATCAATAAATGGGCAAAATTTCAAAATTGCACGCTATTGATAGTCAATCCCGGCAGTAATAATGACAAGCTGTTCTCACTTTTAATGGGTGAATATCGTTCTCTGTTCGGTCTGGCAAGCGTTCGTGACCAGGTGGGCAGCTATCTCTACGATATTGCCTTCTGGTGTAATGAAAAAGGCGTGAGCGCCAGGCAACAACTTACGCTGAAACACATCGAGGGTAAGTGGCACCTGGCACAGCAGGAAGAAACCGTGGTGCAGCCGCGCAGTGATGAAAAACGCATCCTGAGCCATATCGCGGTTTTAGAGGGGGCGCCCGCCCTGTCGGAAAACTGGTCGCTGTTTGAATCTAACGAAGACCTTTTCCACGAAGCCCGCACAACCCAGGCGGCAACCCTTATCTTCTCATTGATGCAGAATAACCAGATTGAGACGCTGGCAAGGCAGATCCACACCTTGCGCCGCCAGCGCGGAAGCGCGTTAAAAATCATCGTGCGCGAAAACAATACCAGCCTGCGCGCCACCGATGAGCGTCTGCTTCTGGGCTGTGGTGCAAATATGGTCATTCCCTGGAACGCGCCGCTGTCACGCTGCCTGACGCTGATCGAAAGCGTTCAGGGCCAGCAGTTTAGCCGCCATGTACCGGAAGACATTTCGACGCTGCTCTCTATGACGCAGCCGATGAAGCTGCGTGGATACCAAAAATGGGATACCTTCTGCGACGCCGTCGGTAACATGATGAGCAATACGCTTCTTCCTGCTGACGGAAAAGGGGTTATGGTTGCCCTGCGTCCTGTACCCGGTATCCGCGTTGAACAGGCTCTTACCTTGTGTCGCCCCAATCGTACGGGTGACATCATGACCATTGGCGACAATCGCCTGGTGCTGTTTTTGTCCTTCTGCCGGGTAAACGACCTCGATACGGCGCTTAACCACATCTTCCCCCTGCCTACCGGGGATATTTTCTCGAACCGTATGATTTGGTTCGAAGATAATACGATCAGCGCAGAGCTGGTGCAGATGCGTGCGCTCCAGCCTGAACAATGGGCTAAACCGCTCGCGATCAAGAGCGATGCGAAACCGATCCTCAATGCCAGACATGATGGACATGTCTGGCGTCGGGTTCCGGAGCCCCTTCGCTTATTAACAGACAACGCGGAGAACGCACCATCATGAATATCAGCGATATCATTCAACTGGTTATAGTCTGTGCGCTGATCTTTTTCCCGCTTGGCTACTATGCACGCCATTCCATACGTCGTATCCGTGATACGGCCAGAGTGCTGTTTATAAAACCTCGCTATGTAAAACCAGCCGGAACACTGACACGGGCATCACACGTCAAGGCAGACCGAAAAAATGACTAATTCTACCTATACCGCTTCGTCACCCTCGCCGCTCTGGCAATACTGGCGCGGCCTTTCCGGCTGGAACTTCTACTTTCTGGTGAAGTTTGGTCTGCTGTGGGCAGGCTATCTGAATTTCCATCCCCTTCTTAACCTGGTATTTATGGCCTTCCTGCTGATGCCCCTGCCGAATATCAGGCTGCATCGCTTACGTCACTGGATAGCCATCCCTCTCGGCTTTGCGCTGTTCTGGCATGATACCTGGTTACCGGGGCCGGACAGCATTATGAGCCAGGGCTCACAGGTGGCGGGCTTTAGCGCCAGCTATATCCTCGATCTGACCGAGCGGTTTATTAACTGGCAGATGATAGGCGCGGTATTTGTGCTGCTGGTTGCCTGGCTGTTCCTGTCACAGTGGATCCGCGTCACGGTGTTTGTCGTCGCGATTATGATCTGGCTTAACGTGCTGACGCTGGCTGGGCCAAACTTTTCGTTGTGGCCTGCCGGTCAACCGACCACCACGGTGACCACCACCGGGGGAAGCGCGGCGGCCACCGTCACCACGGCAGGCGATACGCCTGTGGTGGGCGATATCCCAACCCAGACCGCACCGCCGACCTCCACGAACCTGAACGCCTGGCTCTCCAGTTTCTATACCGCGGAAGACAAGCGACAGACGAAATTCCCAGATGCGCTGCCGGCGGATGCTCAGCCGTTTGAACTGCTGGTGATCAACATCTGCTCGCTCTCCTGGGCAGACGTGGACGCTGCAGGTTTGATGTCTCATCCGCTGTGGTCTCATTTCGACATTCAGTTTAAAGATTTCAACTCTGCCACCTCGTACAGCGGCCCGGCGGCCATCCGCCTGCTGCGTGCAAGCTGCGGTCAGGCATCGCATAAGAATCTGTATCAACCCGCCGGCAACCAGTGTTATCTGTTCGATAACCTCGCCAAACTGGGCTTTACGCAGCATCTGATGCTGGGGCATAACGGCCAGTTCGGCAACTTCCTGAAAGAGGTGCGCGAACAGGGGGGTATGCAGGCACCGCTGATGGATCAAACCGGTCTTCCTGTCTCTCTGCTGGGCTTCGACGGCTCGCCCGTCTATGACGATTCCGCTGTCCTGCAACGCTGGCTGCAGACCATCGAAAAAGACAGTAATCCACGCAGCGCGACGTTCTTTAACACCCTGCCGCTCCACGACGGTAACCACTTCCCGGGCGTGAGCAAAACGGCGGATTATAAAGTGCGTGCGCAGAAACTCTTCGACGAGCTGGACGCGTTCTTTACGGAGCTGGAAAAATCAGGCCGTAAAGTGATGGTGGTTGTGGTACCTGAGCACGGTGGCGCGCTGAAAGGCGACAGAATGCAGGTGTCAGGCCTGCGTGATATCCCAAGCCCGTCGATTACCAACGTGCCTGCGGGCATTAAATTCTTTGGGATGAAGGCACCCCATCAGGGCGCACCGATTGAAATCACCCAGCCGACCAGCTATCTGGCAATCTCAGAACTGGTTGCCCGTGCCGTTGACGGGAAGCTGTTTGTGGAAGATAGCGTGAACTGGGATCAGCTCACCAGCAAACTGCCGCAAACGGCAGAAGTCTCCGAGAACGCCAACGCGGTGGTGATTCAGTATCAGAACAAACCGTACGTTCGCCTGAACGGCGGGGATTGGGTACCTTATCCGCAGTAACTGATTACCCTCTCACCCTAACCCTCTCCCCATCGGGGAGAGGGGATAGCCAGTCCGTGATTATTGCGCTGAAATCCACACCAGCATTTTCAGACTTGCCGAATAGTAGTCGTCTTTAGAGGTGATTTCGGGTTCTCCGGAAGGCTGCCCCATCGTTAAATCGCGTACAGCCAACAGGCCGCCTTCCATCATGTAAGGCGCATATTCGTTAGTGGTGACGTTAACCCAGGCGGGCGTTTGCTCCCGGGGGAATTGCCCAAACCACGCTTTCCACGGCGTCAGGAGCGGGCTTTGCTTATCAGACCAGGCAAGATACAGCGGAATACGAATCGCGTCATAGCTCATCCGCGGCGGCCAGCCTTTGGCCGGTTCCAGCTTGCCATCTGATGTCAGCGAGACCCAGTCAGCGGGCAGATTCGCTTTACCCGAGCCCATTTTTCCCAACAGGCGCTTCCCGTCCTTAATCAAATCGCGCCAGACTGGCAAATGACTGCGTCCGGCGAAGGCCTGCCAGGCCGGAAACACAAAATAGGAAGGATTAAGGACCACTTCACCGTCAAGCTTAAATCCCTGGACGCCGGGCAGCATCACGCGGTAACCCGCATAGCGGATGACGCTATGAGCAACCAGCGCTTTTGTAATGGCATCCGATGCGGCGCTGTAGCGTTTGTCATGCCAGCGGGCATCGGCTTTAAGCAGCGCCCAGGCAATCAGCACATCGCCATCGGCGGCGTTGTTTTTATCCGCGACCGGGTTGGACTCTGCGGGGTTATAGCGCCAGTAAAACAGACCGCTCTCTTTGTTCTTCAGCTCACGGTTTGTCCATTGCCAGAGCTTATCGAACGTGGCTTTATCGTCGTTGGCGACTGCCATCAGCATGGCAAAGCCCTGACCTTCCGTATGCGACACGCCGCCATTGCCGGTATCGACAATGCGGCCTTCCGGTTTGAAAAAGCGAGCCTTGTAACTCTCCCAGGCCTGTCCAGCCTGAGAGAGGGATGAGAACAACAAGCTCATCATGACGGCCAGCGTCGCGCAGACGGGTTTTCGCATCATTCACTCCATCCGGTTATTCGGCACTCCGCAGGGAAATCTCACCGCCCACCCAGGGTTTGATCACGCCATCCTGCTCCAGGAGCAGCGCGCCCTGAGCGTCGATACCGCGGGAAGTGCCGTAGATCTCTTTATCACCAATCAGCAATTTCACCGGGCGGTTGATAAAGTTATCCAGCTTTTCCCAACGCGACAGGAACGGTGCCAGCCCTTCCTGCTCAAAAAGCGTGAGCGAGCTGCGCAGCTCTTTAATCATACGTACGGCAAGGGTGTTACGATCGATGACGACCCCCGCCTCCTGGAGGTTAGTCCAGGCCTGATTAACCACGTCATTCTGGACATTGCGCATCACCATATTGAGGCCCGCGCCAATGACGATTTGCGCCGCATCGCCCGTTTTGCCCGTCAGTTCGACCAGAATCCCGGCAAGTTTACGATCGTTGAGGTACAGATCGTTAGGCCATTTAACACGCACTTGATCCGCACCCAGATCGTGCAGCACCTCTGCCATGACGATACCGATGACCAGGCTCAGGCCAATGGCAGCGGCCGGGCCCTGATCGAGTCGCCAGTACATGGACAGATAGAGGTTGGCGCCAAAGGGTGAAAACCACTTGCGGCCACGACGGCCGCGACCGGCCTGTTGATATTCAGCTACACAGGCATCGCCGGATTTGAGCTCAGGCAGACGATCCAGCAGATACTGGTTCGTCGAGTCAATCACCGGCAGCACCGCCACGTTGCCGTGTCCAATCTGGCTGCGGATCGCGTCTTCATTCAGCAACTGAATCGGCTCCGGCAGGCTGTAGCCTTTTCCGGGAACCGTAAACACATCAACACCCCAGTCACGGAGCGTCTGGATGTGCTTGTTAATGGCGGCGCGGCTCATGCCCAGCTGCTCACCCAGCTGCTCGCCGGAATGGAATTCACCATCCGCCAGGATACCAATCAGGGTTAACGGGACCGTATTGTCCTTCATGCGATAGTCTCCACAGCGTTGACTTCACCTGTGCGACCAATGAAGCGGACTTCTGGCTCCAGCCAGACGTTAAATTTTTCGCCGACACGCTGGCGAACATAGTGAGCCAGCTGTACCACATCGTCGCTGGTTGCATCGCGCTGGTTAATCAGCACCAGAGCCTGCTGTCGGTGAACGGCTGCCCCACCGACTGAAGTGCCTTTTAGCTGGCATTGATCGATAAGCCATCCAGCCGCCAGCTTCACGCTGCCATCCGCCTGAGGATAATGTGGCGCGGTTGGCCACTCCTCCAGAAAGCGTCTCGCATTTTCGCCGCTGATGACCGGGTTTTTAAAGAAGCTCCCTGCATTTCCGTTAACTTTGGGATCGGGAAGCTTGGTCATCCGCATATGGCAAACAGAGTCAAAAACGTCGCGTGCGGTAACGGTAGCCGGATCGAGACGCGTTAAATCCCCGTAGGTCAATACGGGCTGCCAGTTCTTCGACAGACGCAAACCCACGGCGACAATCACGTAGCGATCCTGATATTCATGTTTGAAGATACTGTCACGATAGCCAAAACGGCACTGTTCTGCGCTTAAACGCGTCGCCGTTCCGGTCGCCAGCTCGATGCAGTCGACATATTCACAGACATGTTTCAGCTCGATGCCGTAGGCGCCGATGTTCTGAATGGGTGACGATCCGGCGCAGCCTGGAATAAGCGCAAGGTTTTCCAGACCCGCCATCCCTTTTTCGAGGGTAAACTGCACCAGGTGGTGCCAGTTTTCACCGGCACCCACGTGCACGTGCCAGCTGTCGGCACGCTCTTCCACATCAATTCCCATGATGCGGTTAACGATCACCGTTCCCGCAAAATCGTCGAGAAACAGGACATTACTTCCTTCGCCCAGAATCAGTACGGGTTCGTTTTTTTCTGTTGCGCTTTGCCATGCATCCAGCAGCTGCTGTGCAGTATCGGCACGTACAATTTGATTAGCATTGCGTTGAATGCCAAAGGTATTCCAGGGCTTAAGGGAGTGGTTCATAGACGCTATCCTGATGCAAAAACGCAGGTAGTTTACCGTATAAGAAGGGTGATGGGGGATCAGTTTGTGCAGCGTATAAACGCAAAAAGGCCATCCTTTCGGATGGCCTCTTCACTTGTTTGATGCCTGGCAGTTCCCTACTCTCACATGGGGAGACCCCACACTACCATCGGCGCTACGGCGTTTCACTTCTGAGTTCGGCATGGGGTCAGGTGGGACCACCGCGCTAAAGCCGCCAGGCAAATTCTGTTTAATCTGTATCAGGCTGAATTTTGATTGTTCGTCTCTTCGCCAAAACACCTTCGGCGTTGTAAGGTTAAGCCTCACGGTTCATTAGTATCGGTTAGCTCAACGCATCGCTGCGCTTACACACCCGACCTATCAACGTCGTCGTCTTCAACGTTCCTTCAGGAGACTTAAAGTCTCAGGGAGAACTCATCTCGGGGCAAGTTTCGTGCTTAGATGCTTTCAGCACTTATCTTTTCCGCATTTAGCTACCGGGCAGTGCCATTGGCATGACAACCCGAACACCAGTGATGCGTCCACTCCGGTCCTCTCGTACTAGGAGCAGCCCCCCTCAATTCTCCAGCGCCCACGGCAGATAGGGACCGAACTGTCTCACGACGTTCTAAACCCAGCTCGCGTACCACTTTAAATGGCGAACAGCCATACCCTTGGGACCTACTTCAGCCCCAGGATGTGATGAGCCGACATCGAGGTGCCAAACACCGCCGTCGATATGAACTCTTGGGCGGTATCAGCCTGTTATCCCCGGAGTACCTTTTATCCGTTGAGCGATGGCCCTTCCATTCAGAACCACCGGATCACTATGACCTGCTTTCGCACCTGCTCGAGCCGTCACTCTCGCAGTCAAGCTAGCTTATGCCATTGCACTAACCTCCTGATGTCCGACCAGGATTAGCTAACCTTCGTGCTCCTCCGTTACTCTTTGGGAGGAGACCGCCCCAGTCAAACTACCCACCAGACACTGTCCGCAACCCGGATYACGGGTCTACGTTAGAACACCAGCCATTAAAGGGTGGTATTTCAAGGACGGCTCCAYGCAGACTGGCGTCCACRCTTCAAAGCCTCCCACCTATCCTACACATCAAGGACCAGTGTTCAGTGTCAAGCTATAGTAAAGGTTCACGGGGTCTTTCCGTCTTGCCGCGGGTACACTGCATCTTCACAGCGAGTTCAATTTCACTGAGTCTCGGGTGGAGACAGCCTGGCCATCATTACGCCATTCGTGCAGGTCGGAACTTACCCGACAAGGAATTTCGCTACCTTAGGACCGTTATAGTTACGGCCGCCGTTTACCGGGGCTTCGATCAAGAGCTTCGCGTTGCCGCTAACCCCATCAATTAACCTTCCGGCACCGGGCAGGCGTCACACCGTA
The DNA here is from genome assembly GCF_001742765.1 of Enterobacter sp. ku-bf2. NCBI lineage: Bacteria > Pseudomonadati > Pseudomonadota > Gammaproteobacteria > Enterobacterales > Enterobacteriaceae > Enterobacter > Enterobacter sp. ku-bf2. The sequence goes on along the minus strand of NZ_MDVW01000023.1, from coordinate 1,929 downwards.
TACGTCCACTTTCGTGTTTGCACAGTGCTGTGTTTTTAATAAACAGTTGCAGCCAGCTGGTATCTTCGACTGATTTCAGCTCCACCCGCAGGGGCTTCACCTACATATCAGCGTGCCTTCTCCCGAAGTTACGGCACCATTTTGCCTAGTTCCTTCACCCGAGTTCTCTCAAGCGCCTTGGTATTCTCTACCTGACCACCTGTGTCGGTTTGGGGTACGATTTSRTGTTACCTGATGCTTAGAGGCTTTTCCTGGAAGCAGGGCATTTGTTACTTCAGCACCGTAGTGCCTCGTCATCACACCTCAGCGTTAAAAGGTACCGGATTTACCTGGAACCTCCGCCTACATGCTTAAACCGGGACAACCGTCGCCCGGCTAACATAGCCTTCTCCGTCCCCCCTTCGCAGTAACACCAAGTACAGGAATATTAACCTGTTTCCCATCGACTACGCCTTTCGGCCTCGCCTTAGGGGTCGACTCACCCTGCCCCGATTAACGTTGGACAGGAACCCTTGGTCTTCCGGCGAGCGGGCTTTTCACCCGCTTTATCGTTACTTATGTCAGCATTCGCACTTCTGATACCTCCAGCATGCCTCACAGCACACCTTCAACGGCTTACAGAACGCTCCCCTACCCAACAACACATAGTGTCGCTGCCGCAGCTTCGGTGCATGGTTTAGCCCCGTTACATCTTCCGCGCAGGCCGACTCGACCAGTGAGCTATTACGCTTTCTTTAAATGATGGCTGCTTCTAAGCCAACATCCTGGCTGTCTGTGCCTTCCCACATCGTTTCCCACTTAACCATGACTTTGGGACCTTAGCTGGCGGTCTGGGTTGTTTCCCTCTTCACGACGGACGTTAGCACCCGCCGTGTGTCTCCCGTGATAACATTCTTCGGTATTCGTAGTTTGCATCGGGTTGGTAAGCCGGGATGGCCCCCTAGCCGAAACAGTGCTCTACCCCCGAAGATGARTTCACGAGGCGCTACCTAAATAGCTTTCGGGGAGAACCAGCTATCTCCCGGTTTGATTGGCCTTTCACCCCCAGCCACAAGTCATCCGCTAATTTTTCAACATTAGTCGGTTCGGTCCTCCAGTTAGTGTTACCCAACCTTCAACCTGCCCATGGCTAGATCACCGGGTTTCGGGTCTATACCCTGCAACTTAACGCCCAGTTAAGACTCGGTTTCCCTTCGGCTCCCCTATACGGTTAACCTTGCTACAGAATATAAGTCGCTGACCCATTATACAAAAGGTACGCAGTCACACCACGAAGGTGCTCCCACTGCTTGTACGTACACGGTTTCAGGTTCTTTTTCACTCCCCTCGCCGGGGTTCTTTTCGCCTTTCCCTCACGGTACTGGTTCACTATCGGTCAGTCAGGAGTATTTAGCCTTGGAGGATGGTCCCCCCATATTCAGACAGGATACCACGTGTCCCGCCCTACTCTTCGAGTTCACAACCTGTGYRTTTTCGTGTACGGGACTGTCACCCTGTACCGTGCGACTTTCCAGACGCTTCCACTAACACACAAGCTGATTCAGACTCTGGGCTGCTCCCCGTTCGCTCGCCGCTACTGGGGGAATCTCGGTTGATTTCTTTTCCTCGGGGTACTTAGATGTTTCAGTTCCCCCGGTTCGCCTCGTTAACCTATGTATTCAGTTAACGATAGTGTGACGAATCACACTGGGTTTCCCCATTCGGACATCGCCGGGTCAAAGGTTCATATCACCTCGCCGGCGCTTTTCGCAGATTAGCACGTCCTTCATCGCCTCTGACTGCCAGGGCATCCACCGTGTACGCTTAGTCGCTTAACCTCACAACCCGAAGATGTTTCACTTCATGATTGCGAAAATTTGAGAGACTCGAACACACCTTAAAGATGTGTCGTTTCAATTTTCAGCTTGATCCAGATTTTTAAAGAGCAAA
>NZ_MDVW01000022.1:0-179066 GCF_001742765.1 Enterobacter sp. ku-bf2 | reverse complement strand
CCACAGATTTAGATTTTTTCCAGTATCGGTTTTCCGAGTCGTTTGGTGGTACCCCACCGTTATATTCATGCGGTCTGAGCGCGCTGTAATATCCAACGATATAGTTCGTTATTGCATGAGTTGCATCGCTGAAGCTTACGTAAATTAAACAGGAGCCCCCGACAGTTAATCTCTTAACCGTCTGAGTCTCCTGACTCGCAGCCTGCACCTTTGCAGACTCTTTACCCGAAGGGGGCTTCGCTAGGGCGGAAGCGTCTGCGGGGCTAAAGACGCTTAACAGCGCAAAAAGTTACCGCGCCGGAAGCGCTGCAGGGAAAATCTGGATGTAACTAAATGAAATTACAGGGTAAAATGGATTCGTCACACAAAACTGCGTCGGAGCGAGTTGTTGTTGAGAATAATTCGCTGGATTATATCGCCGGGCTGTTTGCTTTGGGACTATCTACTTGCTGCGTAAAAATAGCGCATTATGCATGGAGCGGCGGAAGTTTTTGCAGCGGGTGGTCGGTTGGCGAGTCGATTATGATTATGTAAAAGGCACTCATAGCAATAGATGGGGTTATAGCAAGGGGCAGGAAAGGTGTTAAGCAAGTGATACCATTTGAGGGTAGTGAAAACGCCTTTAAGACTATATTGAAACAATTGAACAGGTAGATCTTATGACTTTATTTGAAGAGTGTAGAGAAGCTCTTAGTGCTGATTTCACTATTATTGATAAAGAAGAAGATGCGAGAGTAACTGATATTCTGGAAGGATACCCCTTTGTTAGCGGAAAAATTTCTTGGTCTGAAATAAGCTTTAGAGACTTTGAAACCAGTGATGAGTTACTCTGTCAATCCAGGCTAAAAAATGAAGATGTTTATGTCATTGCAGACGATGCAAATATACCTTTATTCAGAACTAATTTGAGATTAGTGCTTGGAAATATTTATGATGTCGCGGCATTGTCACCAAAAATGTTCATTTTTAATGAAAGTATGATTTTGCAACCACTATTTCCAACCGATGCACTTCGGCTCGGGACTAGATAGCGGTGTGGTACCGTAAACCAATTACCAGTAATAGCAGGTGCTACAGTAGGTGGCTATCTATCTGAGAGAGCAGGAAAAGCAGGCGAAGATTTTGCAGGGGAAAACTGAAATAAAAAAATACAAATCAAAGGACTTGGTTGTTGTTGAGAATCGGTTTTTGGGTGATAAGGACATCACAACCTTCACTGCAAAATACGCAAGTAAGAAGGCTGAGGGCGAGATAAATCAGCTTCTGTCTGAACTGAAAAAGCAGGACGCAGATGAGCAAAAACAATCGCTTAGTGGATGTTGGTTAGTATAAAATAGCACCCTAAGCAGGATTGAAGAAAGTTTTTTAGAGTATTTGCTGAGCCATTTCTCTCCAAACTTAGTGGAAAGGAACCAGTTATAAAATGACAGATAAAGAGTTTAAAGGAACTTGGAATGGAAACGCCGTCTTCAACCAGTAATTCATTATATATAAATGATATTTTATATTCGGAAGAGGATAGGAAAGTTATTTTGTATTTTAACTGCATTGATAATAAAGAAATTTTCTCAGCAGAAGTGAAAAAAGTTGGGGAGATAAAGGTGGTCAGTTCTGACGATTTGCACTCGTTCTTAATGAAGTTTATGCCTTATGAATCTTCAATTTTTAATAAGTTGCATAAAATAATATGGGATTACATTGAAGGCAGGAAAGTAACCTTCCCGATCCAATTAGTTCCCTGAATAGCAGTAAGATCTCGGCCACATCGCCGGGTATGTTATTACAACCAGTCGTGGGGATTATCCTGTGATCGCTTGCTAGGAAATATTTTGGTCAACTAGCAAAATACACATCAGGGCAAAACGTTCTTGTGCCGGAATTACAGCAGGCGAAACAAACTGTAAGTCAAGGAAATAAAAGGAGAAATCATGTTTATCGCAGCAATGTGCACCGGAACGAGTTGTTGAGAATAACTATCTTAGCGTGCCTGAGAAAACAGAGCTTGAGATAGCAAAACAGACGCTTAACAACAGTAAAGATCCGGCAGAGCGCGAAAAGGCGCAGCAGAAATATGATGCATTGATTGAAAAAGATATTGCCAGCGATAAAGACGTTATTGATGCCTGCGGTAATGGTAATGCGGGTAGCTGATTTCAATAAACCGACGCTTATCAATGACGTTGTGCAGGCCAAGATAGACAAGCGGCCGGATAAAAACCTTCCCAATGGGAATATGGGAACAGCTCATGCAGAGGTAGGTGTAATTCAGCAAGCTTATGAAAAAGGAATGACTAACGGCAAAGATATGTTTATGTCGGTAAGTGGGGAGAAAGTTTGCTCATACTGTCTAAACGATATAAAAATTATGGCTGAAAGATCAGGGCTTAAGTCGTTAACATTATTTGACGAAACTACTGGTAGGACCTTATATTGGCAGTCAGGAACAAAGGGCTTCCGCGTAAAAGGAGCTAATGATGAATAGGTTGCTTCTTTCATGGTCGATATCACAAAAAGGTGGCACGAAGAAGCCTGATTGCTGGGAAGATATTGTTAACATATTAGCCAAAGTTCATTTATTTAGTGGTTGTGTAACCGTCGACAGATTAGACTGCGAAAGTTATTTAATCTCAGAAGTACAAGTAAGAATGGAAAAAGGTTTCTATCTGGTTACGTTTTTGAACGAAGATGATGAGGTTATGTCAATTACTGATTTAACACAACCAGATGAAAAAGTGTTAATTTTCGGAGATTACTGGCCAGCAAGTCAGCTTACAAAAAATTATGATCTTGTTGTCAGGATCTTTAGGGAGTTCTTCGATACTGGCAATGTATCAAAGGAACTTCTTAATTGAAATATAAATCCAAGATTTCGGCGTCCGCAGTGATGCTGTAGTTTGCTTATATGATGGTGGCGCGATAGACCTTGTGTCACGGCAGGGCGGTAGCGTCTGTGGCCCCAAAAACGCTTAACAGCGCAAAAATCCTGGACATAAAATACAACAGGGAAAAGCAGTTGTAACCAACTGAAAGAAAATGGAAAAGTGGTTGCGGTGGCTGAGTTCGCACCGGAAAGAGTTGTTGTTGAGAATAACTCGCTGAGTGATGTTGCTGAATATCTGGCAACGGGTAAAAAGCCGGAGGACAGATACAAGGATGCGCAGCAGCAACTGAAAAACGCGGTTGACGAGTTTAAGGCGAAGAACTGCGCCGGACTCAGTGCAGCGGTCTGTGGTGCGAAAATGGACGCCCACCGGGATGAACTGCTGGCAGGTTTTGCGGAAGCAGGCTGCGACTTTATCCCTCTTTACGGGGATATCAAGAGCTTTAAGGAAGCGGACAGTGCGCTGGGCTATCTGGCGGCCGTTATCGATATCATGCCAGGACTGGGTGATGAAGCTGGGGCTTTACTAAAAGGTGTAGATAAGGCACTCAAAGCGGGCGATCTTGAAACTGCGTCTAAACTAATCAATAAAGTCAGTGATGAAATTTCTCGATATCTTCCTGGTCCAGGGAAAATATCCGTACCAACTTCTGGTGTTGGCGCTAGTGCCAAGTTCTCAGTAACTAATGCACAGATTGGGAAAAACTTGGTAAACATGTTGAAGATTTTGGTGGGAATGCATCAAATGCGGCCGAGCGAGAACGTGTTTTAAGTATTATAAATGATATAGGCTCTAATCCAGATAAAGTTGTTGCAGGGAAATTTGCAGGGCAAGGAGCAGGAGCAGGAGCCAGTCGTGGTGATGTATTCTTCAGAATAAAAGGAAATGATGTTGTTGTTACTAAACCAGATGGTAGTTTTGTTACCATCCTTAAAGATGGTGTGTTAAATAATACCTCAGTGAAAAATGCGCTAAAGGGGGCGCCACAATGATGCTTTTTGATAATGGGTATCAAGAGCTGGCACGTAATGTAGTCGGACGAAAACTCCAAAATGTCAATGGTCTGATATATATTTATAACGTTCCCGAGTTAGGGGCTCCGCAACAACTTCAGTTCGTTTTTTTTAATGAAAATCAAAGTGTTGTGTTCAGGTGTGGACTGGATGGGGCTTCACTTGAACTAACTGATTTACCAATGCAAGAAAATGATCTCGGAGAGTATGGCAAAGAGGAAATTATGGATTTGTCGAATTCATGTTTTTTTCATAAAGTTATTGGAAAGATACTCTTACGATTTTACGCGATTTATTCGGAAATAGAACAAAAAGTGATTGGGGCAAAATTAGTTTTTGATGAAGGTTTTACTTTAGCAATTATTAATCTCGGGGATGAAATTAAAGTTTTTGATTCTCTGTCAATGGAATATGAGCGAGACGAGAAAATTAATTACATTGATGTTTTATCTATATTTTAAAGACAACCTTCCCGGCAGTTAATCTCTTAATCGTCCGGGTCTCCTGGTTGTTAGCCTGCACCTCCGCAGGCTTTTGAAAGACTCAAGACATAATCTCCCTGCGTTATGTTGAATGGCCGGTGGCTGTTCACGATGGGCTTTTCGTCGGTCGGTAGCCTGTCCAGGAGAAAAAGGCGCGTCAGGAAGGTGTGGATAAAATCGTCGGGCAGCGAAGGCAGTATACTACCGCAGATTCGAAAGCCAGGCGCGGGGCAGATATTCAGCGTATAGCTCAGAACTGGCGAGTGAGTCCTGAAACGGCTTCAACGCTGTATGATTCGATGACGTTTGTACACGGCGCAGCGGCTGTCGGCGGTGCTCATTATGGGATGAAAGGTTCTGGAGTAAGTGAAGAGACAGCAGGATCAATTAAGAATGTGAATCAAGGGTACCCTGAATCTGGGCGAACACACAATTGTGTAAACTGCTCGATTGCTACAGATGCTACATCAAGTGGGAACCCTGCGTCAGCCTTACCGATTAATCATAATAATGGAGTGCCTTTATGTGTTTTGGAAAAACAATATGGTACTAAATTTAAATAAGCCCCTTCATCTGAAAGCATTACACAACAAATGACAGATGCAGGTTCTGTTTCAAGAGGTATCGTTTTTGGTTCATATGGCCCAGGGCAGCCAGGGCATGTATTTAATATTGTGAATCAAAATGGTACAGTCCGATTCCTTGTTGGACAAACGGGTAAATCAGCTGATCTCAGCCAGTTCAAATCATTCCAACTTTAGCGGACAAACTAATGATTACTTTTGATGAAGCTGTTAATAAGGCGATCGAATATTTAGAAAAAACAGAGGTGCCCGTTGTTATTACACTACAAGGTCGTTTTTCAGAAGGATGGTTTTTTTATTTTCAATCCAGAGCATATCTTGAAACAGGAGATTTCTCTGCTCAGCTTATAGGCAATTCTCCATTTATAATCGATAAGGATACTGGTGAGGTACATGAACTTGGAACCGCATACCCTATTGAAAAATACTTGCAGGATTATGAAGAAAAGAAAAATGGCATAAAGGATTAGTGGATTAACGCAAGGGCGTGGATTCTGGTTTACCGAAGGTACAAGCATGGTTGGTGTGTATGCGGCGGCTGTGTTGCAAGGGAAAGAACCACTTGCTCCCACCATTGGTGCAGGAATAGGAACAGCGGGAGGGGTATTAACAGGCAAGGGTTATGAGAAAGTACAAGAAATGCTTCCTCAATATGTGATTCCGAAATTTACAGGAACGGTTCTGGAGTCATTGAGTTATGAATATTTCGGAAGCAAAGGACAGGCTACCATTGAGGCTATACAAAAAAATTTAGCGAGAATCAATAATTGATACTGCTAAGAAATCTGGTGTGGTGATTCATAATACAAATGGTAAGGTGTATAAATGAGCCAAAATGTTTATTATTGCAAAACATGGTCAGTTGGATATAAGGAGCCAATTGACTTATGGATGGAGAAAAAAGCTTATAAAAAACATGAGGCTGGTGACACTTATACGGTTCTCATCGGTTCTGATTCTACTCCGTCGTGCTTCATTAATATAATGAGGAATAGTGGATGGGTAAGTGTAAGTTTTCTTGATGAACATTTAAGAGAATATCTTCTTTACAATTTCCAAATGCTGGGTGTTGAAACATTATTTCTATCAATGGCGGTTTATAGAGAGTATGATGGCGATACTGACATAGTAATCAATGGGACAACGTACTATTTTAAAGAAGATGGGCATACTATAATTATAGAGGATAATGTTTCTGAAAATACTTCAGAGAGAAGTGAAACTTATTCTGATGTGGCAGGGAACTATGATCGATTTCCCGAATTTGGGAAATATGATTCTTTGATTAGAAAAGAACGATAAAACTATTCAGCCACTGACAGACGCTTCTGAGGCGTGTGTCGTGGCATCATGTCTTCATACTGATATGATTGTGTGGTAGCAGACTAGGTGTCACGGCCGGGCGGTAGCGTCTGCAGGGCCAAAAACGCTTAGCGCGCAAAAGTTGCCGTTCCGGAAGTTCAGCAGGGAAAACCGATTGTAACTCACCGAAAGTACAGGGGAAAAGCGGGTAGAGTCAAGAATCCGCATAGGAAAGAGTTATTGTTGAGAATAATTCGCTGGATTATATCGCCGGGCTACTTGCTTGGGACTATCTACTTGCTGCGTAAAAATAGCTCATTATGCATGGAACGGCGGAAGTTTTCGCAGCGGGTGGTCGGTTGGCGAGTCGATTATGATTCTGTAAAAGGCACCCATATTAATAGATGGGATTATAGCAAGGGACAGGAAAGGTGTTAAGAAAGTGATACCATTTGAGGATAATGAAAATGCCTTTAAGAGTATATTGAAACAATTGAACAGGTAGATCTTATGACTTTATTTGAAGAGTGTAGAGAAGCTCTTAGTGCTGATTTCACTATTATTGATAAAGAAGAAGCGAGAGTAACTGCTATTCTGGAAGGATACCCCTTTGTTAGCGGAAACATTTCTTGGTCTGAAATAAGCTTTAGAGACTTTGAAACTAATGATGAGTTACTCTGTCAATCCAGGCTAAAAAATGAAGATGTTTATGTCATTGCAGACGATGCAAATATACCTTTATTTAGAACTAATTTGAGATTATTGCTTGAGAATATTTATGATGTCGCGGCATTGTCACTAAAAATGTTCATTATTAATCAAAGTATGATTTTGCAACCACTATTTCCAACCGATGCACTTCGGCTCGGGACTAGATAGCGGTGTGGTACCGTAAAACAATTACCAGTAATAGCAGGTGTAACAGTAGGTGGCTATCTATCTGAGAGAGCAGGAAAAGCAGGCGAAGATTTTGCCAAGGGAAAACTGAAATGAAAAAATACAAATCAAAGGACTTGGTTGTTGTTGAGAATCGGTTTTTGGGTGATATGGACATCACAACCTTCACTGCAAAATACGCAAGTAAGAAGGCTGAGGGCGAGATATATCAGCTTCTGTCTGAACTGAAAAATCTGGACGCAGATGAGCAAAAACAATCGTTTAGTGGATGTTGGTTAGTATAAAATAGGACCCTAAGCAGGATTGAAGAAAGTTTTTTACAGTATTTGCTGAGCCATTTCTCTCAAAACTTAACGGCTCTAACAGTCCCGACCTCATATCCTGGCCCTTCAAAAAGGACTAATCAAATGATTTATCTGCTGTTAGGAATTGCGCTGTTCGCATTTTTCATCGGAACTGTCGTGTTTGTCCGTTTTAGTAAAGTGACGGGAAGAAGCGTTCAGTCACCTCTTACCACGATGTTTTTCTTTGACGCGCTCTTTTTTGGTCTGGGTAGTAAGCGAGACATGAACATTGCAGCATGTTCATTTATCGTCTTCTTAGTCAGTATCTGGGGATTAACTTATTTAAAGTTAAGCACTCATTTTTGGGGAAGTCGCGAAAGTTATTTTGGTTTTGCGATCCTCGGGATTTTATTTCTGATTATGCATTGCCGCTATTGTGCAAAAAATGTCATCATCAAAAATGATGGTCTGGCCCCCATGAGAGAATTGATAAATATTCGGCGATCCGGCCTCACCAGCCCCTTTATATGGTTAAGCAGGGCCGGGTATCTGGGGTTCTTTATTGGCATGCTTCACTGAAGCGAGATGCGAAAAAAGTGTCTCCGTGCCTCGGGAGACTACCCCCGCCTCTCCGCCCTCGTCTCCCCCTCCGCCATCGATATCTGGTAAGACAGATCTGCGAGTAGCGGCGGGTCTCGGCGATTAAGCTCGCGAGGGCGGGCAGCATCTGCGGGTGCAGGCTATTTTCCGGTTCGTTCAACGTGATATTTAATTGATAAACTAAAAGTGGCTGAAATATTCCATTACTACAGCCTAAAAAAAAGGTTTAGCACCAACAACATGGGTGAGGCGACCACTGGTCGAATTAAGAGGTTGTCATGGGGTTTCAGCATTGAAATCCGTATGGGGGAAATGCCCCCTTAGAGTAACAGGCAAACCAAAAGGTTGAGAGATGAAACGTTTTTTGTGCCCAGTAACGACTTTTGAGAATGGGTTTCAGTATCCACAGAGCTTTCTGAATGTTATAGATGAAGACGATCTTATTGATCTGGAACCTTGGTGGTTCCTGTGCGAGTTCGAGGGATATTCTCAGCAGTGGTTTGATGAAATTAAAAAGCTATACCCGGAACGAAATTTGATACCGTTTGCAAAAAAGAGTGACTCTGACGATGTTGCTTGTTTTGACGGCCACTCTACATCAGGCGATCCTAAAGTTTACTATGTTCATGCTTTTGCATCACCGGGGTGGGAGGACCATGGTACAGCAGCTAACTTTAACGCGTGGTTTGCAGCTGCAGAAAATGAATCTGCTGTGTATAAATCAGGGCAGAGAACTTAAATTCACTAACCACACATTGCTATCGGAAAGATAAAAATTATAGCCCTGTTCGTACATTTGCAGGCCTTTCATATCAACCACTGTTTAGCCCTATACCAGACTCGGGAAAGGTATATATTGATGATATTTTGGGTTCTCTGAGAAGGGCGTTTTCGATAATGCCGATAAAGATGATGTGAACAAAATGACAAAAAATAAACTTACTCTCGCCAGGTTATTGTTCAGCATTGCATACCTGTTTGTTTGCTGCCTGGCGTTTTTTTCTCTGACCCTGATTGTCGTTAAATTCATCATCAGCCATGACGTTGTTTTTGACCGGTCAGATATTAAGCAGGTTGTCGTTGTAAGCGCTATTGCAGCAACCGCGGCAGGCGTCAGATCGTGGTTATATGCCTTACTCGATGAGCGCAAGATACGAAAGAAGCCCCCGGAGTAATGGCGAGTTTGGGACTGTGTTTCTTTTTGTTGGGCTTCTAGGGAAGAGAATGCGGCTTACCCCAGCCTCTCCACCCGCGTCTCCCCTTCCGTCATCAACAGCTGATACAGCGAAAACGATCGCTGCTTCTCAATCAACTTTGCCAGCTCCGGCGAGTGGCTGGTGAGCCAGATCTGCGAGTAGCGGCTGGCCTCGGCGATTAAGCTCGCCAGGGCGGGCAGCATCTGCGGGTGCAGGCTGTTTTCCGGTTCGTTCAACGCGATAAACGCCGGTGGGCGCGGGCTTAACAGCGCTACCGCCAGGCACAGGAAGCGCAGGGTACCGTCGGAGAACTCTGCTGGTTCCAGCGGTCTGCTCAGCCCCTCGCGCTGCATCATCATGCGAAAACGTCCGCCGGTGTTGTCGCTGTAAAACACGCAGCCGGGGAAGGCCTGGTCAAGGATGCGCATCAGCAGCAGCTCGTCGCCAATCTCGACGATGGTCTGAAACGCGGCCGCCAGGTTAGCGCCGTCGCTGGCCAGCACCGGGGAGCGGAAACCGACCTGCGGGGCGCGCATCGCCGAGCCGATTGATACAGAAAACTCATGATAAAAGCGCCAGTTACGCAGGGACTCGCGCATCTGCGACACTTCCGGGTAAAGGTGTGGTTCGCCGAGCTGTCCGAATACCGATTCGTTCTCGTACAGCGTGCCGCTGTGGGTCACCTTCTCGTGATGCACGTTGTTCAGAAACACCGCCTGGTTCTTACGCTTCATCAGCTGCGACGAGGGGCGGCGGTGCTGGCCGCTCAGCCAGATGGACTCCTCTTTGATCACCGGGTCGAGCTGAAACTGCGAGGGGTAGGGCAGCTTCTCCACAAACCCGACCTGCAGCTCGTATTCGTAGCTCTCTGTTTCCACCGCGAGGTTCATCCGCCGTAGCTGGTCGCTACGGGTTTTGCCTGCCCAGAACACCTTTAGAATGCCGCCCTCGTTCGCCAGCGCCTGGGAAAACTGCCCCTGCGCGGCGCTGTGCATCAGGTGTATCGCCTTGTAGATATTTGATTTTCCGGTCCCGTTCGGTCCGAAGACGATATTGAGCTGCTCCAGCTCCAGCGACATCTCGCGGATGGAGCGGTAGTTTTGAATGTGCAGGGTGTGGATCACAGGCAGGCCCCTTTCGCAGAATAAACCTGTATATAATCACAGTCTTTGAGATGAAATGCAAAAAAGAGACGACAGTGAGGATGTCGTCTAAACGGGGTACTGCTTTGGGCCTCTACGGGTCAATGGGGCCTTCGCATTTTTATGATCACTTGACTGCCAGACGCAGACCCAAATCATCAGGATAGGGATCAAAGTAGTTTTGCGTCATCAGATACCGGTCGGGGTATTCGGCCAGGTAGTGCTTCAGCAGCGTGATCGGGGCGAGGATAGGCAACTGTCCGTTGCGATAATGCAGGATCACGTCGCGCAGCTCGCCGCGCTGGCGGGTGTTCAGCTGGTTACGAAAATAGCCCTGAATATGCATCAGCACGTTGGTGTGATTCTTACGCGAAGCGGGTTTTTTCAGGATGGTCATCAGCTTTTCCCGGTACGCCACGAAGAAAGCGTCCAGATCTTCCCACTCGTGCAGCGAGGCAACGAACGGGCCGATTTCACGGTAACCCGCCTGATGGTGCGCCAGCAGCTGGAGTTTGTAACGGCTGTGGAAGTCCAGCAGCGCGCGGCGCGTGAGGCCATTTTTACGCAGCGTGTTCAGTTCGTGCAGGGCAAAAACACGTTCGACAAAGTTTTCCCGCAGCACCGGATCGTGCAGGCGTCCATCCTCTTCCACGGGCAGCCACGGCCAGGTTTCAAGGAGGGCGGCGGTGAACAGCCCGACCCCCTCCTTGCGGCCCCGGTTGCCGTTTTCATCATACAGACGCACGCGTTCCATGCCGCAGCTTGGGGATTTAGCGCAGACGATAAAACCGGCGAGATCGCCGATTTTCGGCAAAAAATCTGCCGTAAAGTCCGCCATTTTCTGCGTAACGTCTTCGTGAGGCGCATGGCTAAAACGCATCTGCGTTTCACCGTGTTCCGTCACGATCAGACGCAGCGCCGGGCGAGGGGTCGGCAGGCCGATGGCCATTTCCGGGCAGACGGGCCTGAAATTCACCCACTGGGCCAGCTCATCCATGACGAAGCCCATACGCTTGTGTCCGCCGTCAAAGCGAACGGCGGATCCGGTCAAACATCCGCTAATACCCAGCACTGGTTTCGTCGTCATGGTGTCGTCCTCCCGTTCATATAATTAAAACTTACACAACATGACTAATTTGTCCAAGTATTAGCGGAACTATTTTTTTTATTCCTTTAGAATCAATGCGTCTTAGCTGCCCTTGTAAGTCGAGTAACCGTACTGGCTCAGCAGAAGCGGGATGTGCAGTTTCTCGTTGGTGCGCGTCACGGTAAACAGCACCGGGATCTCCGGGAAGAAGGAGTCGAGCTTTTTACCGTGGAAGTACTCTGCGGTTTTGAAGGTCACTTTATACACGCCAGGCTGCATGTCCTGGTCCTGCGGATAGAGCGATTTGATGCGTCCATCCTGGTCAGTTTTACCGCTGGCGATCGGGGTCCATTTGTCCTGCTGCTGCTTTTCCAGCGTGACGGTGACGCCCGGTGGAGGCGTGCCGGTTTGCTGGTCGAGGATGTGTACGCTCAGGGTGCCAGCAGGAGCGGCGCTAAAGGCGGCAGGGGTAAAGGCCATCGCGGCCAGCATCAGCAGAGGGGTAGTTTTTTTCATGGTGTTTTCCTGTGGAGTTAATCGTCACAGGAAAACGTTAGCATCTGCGGCGCGGGAAAATATTCAACTTTTCGTGAAGATTCCCGCAGGAGAAAATGATCAGAGGATAATCACTTCAAGCGATACCTGCTGCTGCCACTGCTCCACCTGCTTTTTCCGCGCGGCGGTGAGCTTGCCGCTGGTGACCAGAAGCCATTTGCGCTCCGGGAAAATTTCCGGGGCCAGCGCGGCTGGAGGCGAGGGCAGAATGTCGATTCGGTGTCCCTGTCCGGTGCGCGTTAAGGCTTCGAGCCAGATCTCGCAGGCGTCGTTCAGGTGCCAGCCGCTGAGCAGAATATTATCGCCCGGCGCTTTTTTATCACCCTCGAGACAAAACGAGGTGTAGGCGATGATGATGCCGTCGAGGATTGCGCGCAGGGTCATGGCGGCGGCCACGTTGGCGGATACCTGGCTGCGCAGCGGGCGCAGCACGTTCGCGACCAGCTCGGGTCTTGGGTACTCGCGTCCGGCGTCGTAAATCATCTGGCGCAGGGACTCGACTTTGCCGTCCTGCAGGCGTTGCAGCATGTTCTGCTGCAGGGTTTGCCAGTTGTTAGTCCGGCCCGGCGTCGGGCGTTCCAGCAGCGGCTTGACCTGGCCGATCGGGACGCCTTTTTTTACCCAGTCGAGGATTTTGAGCGCCTGCTGGACATCCTCATCGCTGTACTGGCGATGGCCGCCTTCCGTGCGCTGTGGCTTGAGTAAACCATAGCGACGCTGCCACGCCCGCAGGGTGGTGGCGGTGATGCCGCTGAGTCTGGCGAATTCGCCGATGGAGTAAGCCATGTCCGTGTCCAGAGTGGAGGAATACTCTCAATATACTACGAATTTTCCCGAACGGGATGAAGCGCCGAAACGGTGCACTACACTTAACATCCAACCGTGCAAATGAAAGGAATTCTCATGAAGCTATGGCCTGTTGTGACCGGTGTTGCGATTGCTTTGACGCTGGTCGCCTGTAAATCCCCCACGCCGCCGAAAGGCGTGCAGCCTATTACCAACTTCGAAGCCAGCCGCTATCTCGGCAAATGGTACGAAGTCGCCCGTCTGGAAAACCGCTTCGAACGCGGCCTGGAGCAGGTGACGGCGACCTACGGCAAGCGCAGCGACGGCGGTATTAGCGTGCTCAACCGGGGCTACGATCCGGTGAAGAACAAGTGGAACGAGAGCGAGGGGAAAGCGTACTTCACCGGCGAGCCGACCACCGCTGCGCTGAAGGTCTCCTTCTTCGGCCCGTTCTACGGCGGCTATAACGTGATCAGACTGGATGACAAGTACCAGTACGCGCTGGTCAGCGGCCCGAACCGCGATTACCTGTGGATCCTGTCGCGCACGCCGACCATCCCGGATGCGGTGAAGCAGGATTACCTGAATACCGCGCGCAGTCTGGGCTTCCGGGTTGACCAACTGGTGTGGGTGAAGCAATAAAAATCGTGCTTTCTTCCTGGGGCATTACTGGCTCGCCTGGATAGACTTCCGTTAAAAGCCTAACGGGGAGAAGACGACATGAACTGGCAGCCTTTTCGCGGCGATGCGCCGGAAAATATGACGATTTTCAGCGCGTCATTTCCCGACGTCAGCGACCAGTGGCCGATGAAAGACGATGCTGCCCGGGAGATCGCCTCCCTTGACCGCGCCCTGAAAGCCGAGCCAGCGCTCCGGCCGCCGCGGGTGGAATACGACGAAGGCGGGCAGGCCGTGCTTGTCCCCCAGAACCGCTATTCCGAACAGGCCTTCCGTAACCGCCCGGCCCTCACCGCGTGGCGCACCCGGCTGGTCCCCTCCGCGCTGGCGCTGTTTGTGGTGCAAAACCCGCTGGAAGACCGCCTGCCCGACGGAACAAAAATGGACAGCGACAGCCGCCAGTGGTTTATCCACGCAAATGATGCCATCGGCGTGCGTTCCCGCGCCCGGGTGCTGGCCGCGCTGGTGGATAAGTACATTCACAATGAGAGCGAGAACAACTGGGTCAGCCTGGCGAGCGGCGCCGCCATCCCGGTGCTGGAGGCGCTGCGTGAAGCAAAGCTTGATGGCCAGCAGGTCTATCTCACGCTGGTGGACAAAGACCCCGTAGCGCTGAGCTGGGCGGAAACCATGGCGGCGCAGGAAGGCATTGTGGTGGGTGAACAGCTGACGCTGCTCAGGCGCAACCTGCTCCATACGCTGGTGCGTAACGAGGATCTGCTGCTGGAGCTGGGCGAGCATCAGGCCGAACTGGTCGACGCGCTGGGGATTTTCGAATACTTCAGCGATACCGATGCGGTGATTTTCCTTCAGCGCGCGCTACGTCTGGTCAAGCCCGGCGGCGCGGTGATTGTGTCGAACATGCTGACCAGCAGCCCGCACATTGACTTTGTGCTGCGCGGTATCGGCTGGGAGGATATTCACCCAAGGACGCTGCAGCAGCTGCAGGACATTCACCTCGCGGCGGGCGTGCCGGTGGAAAACGTCACCGTGATCGTGCCGAAGGACGGGGTGTATGCGGTGATGGAGATCAGGGTAGGGGATGAAAAACCGCACGGTCAGTTCCCTCTCCCTGAGGGAGAGGGCTAGGGTGAGGGGGAACAGAGCGCAAGGAGTGACTTGAATTAACGTCCTAAACCGCACATGATCCCCCCATGAAAATTGAAACCGCACTCCCCACACACTTCGAACGTCTGGTTGCGATCTGGGAATCCTCCGTCCGCGCCACCCATCACTTTTTACAGGAAAGTGATATCGCGGCGCTGCGCCCGTTATTGCTTAACGCGTATTTGCCAAACCTCACCGTCGTGATGGCCCAGGATGACGCAGGCATTATTCACGGCTTTTTAGGCGTGGATGAAAACCGCATTGAAATGCTGTTTGTTGACGATGCGAGCCGGGGTAAGGGCGTCGGGAAATTGCTGCTGCAACACGCCATCGCAGTGTTCGGCGCGAACGAAGTGGATGTGAATGAGCAGAATCCGCAGGGCGTCGCGTTTTATCGCCATATGGGGTTTGAGCAGGTCGGGCGCTCGGAACTGGACGGGCAGGGGAATCCGTTTCCGTTGCTGCATATGCGGTTGGGTGGGCAGGCTTAACTCCCCCTCCCTCTGGAGAGGAAGTCTGCAAGCTAGTTACTGGTAATTTGCCCGATGATTACGCCAAGCATTTTTTCGCCATCGAAGGAATAAGAAACCGTATTACTCTGGATGAATCCATCCTGCACCGGTGTCTCATGATAAAAGAGCATCGCTTTCTTTTTGGCGATCTCCTTATTACCGAACAGTTTAACTAAATTCCCGTGAGTAGCATTCAACAACGGAACATTAGCGACTGAGACTTTGACAGGTTCCGTTGTTTTTGCACACTCTTTATGAATCCCATCCCTGGCTATGGCTAGTGCCGTTAACAATCCTGCACCCATTTCGTTATCCGAGATGAACCAGTAATTCGTGCCATCGTCGTCATGGAGGCAGATCCAGCGTGAGGAACTGTCTTTGTTGACTGGTGTGCTGGAGATTTCTGCCAGATGAGTAACCTCCATTTGCACGGTTTTCTTACCGATGGTAATAGTGGGATAGAGGGGCACTTCTGTGGGTTCTTCCGACGTTGTTCCATCATCCTGATAATACCTGGCTGCGAAGCCGGACATTTGGGCTGCTGATGTATTTTGAACCAGGAATAGAAGTGCAGCCAAAATTAACAGTACTTTCATTTTAGATACCCTAATACGTAGCTCGGTTATTCCATTCGTCAGTGTAGAGAATGTTCCCATCGCAATGCTTCCATGTAATCTTCTCGTACCGGAGTTGAATATCTTCGAGATGCGTGCTCGTCAAGCCGGTGGGATGCAGCAGGGGTGATATAGAGGTGATCTTCACGTTCTCCATTATCATATTGAAATACTCACTCTCAACGCCCTGGTCAATAATTCGATACATTTTCAATTCTGCTTTTTTTAATGTTCTTCCTTCACACATAGCACGATATAAAACAGGCGTTGCAGCATCAAATTCCTTATGCAAATTTAAGGGGGAATGAACTCTCGTGCCTGTCAAACGACCAGTATGCGAGCTCTCAGGGATCCATACCTGATGGATAACTGAACGGATTTCAAACGATCCTAATCTCGCTGGCAGTAAGGATGGACCAACTATGGGCGAGCCATTTTCATCAAACAACCACAGATGTGCGGGAATTGACATAATTTACTCCTGTTAAATAGTAATTATCTTTTTTTACGTAAAAGGATATAGAGGCCTACAATAACTACAACTGACCATGTTGCATTCATTGCGATTTTTTCGGGTAGCCAGGTTACGGCAAATAGTGCAAATATTATGACGAATAAAAGGGGAGTTGCGCCTCTCAGGAAAAATATGAGTTGGCCTTTTAGCCAGTCTTTAATAGCTTTAATCATACCTTTATCATCCTTGAAATCGCGTATGCAATGTCGCTGTCTGAAGCATAGGCTTGGTTAAGTATGGGGGACCTCATTATTATGGGCTCAATCAAGAAAAACATCATTTCAAGCTCTTCCTGATAAAGGAGATTATAGTAATAAGCATTATAGTTTTTTAGATGGTTGGCGCTTCTGGATGCCTGCTCAACGATGCCATAAACTTTTAAACCAAGGACAGCATAAGTAGAAAACGATGTGATCTTTTCTTTCATCCAAATGTTGGTATGAACACTACTACAAATTGCAATAGTTGCCGAATATATAAAAGCCTGGCTGGAGAGCATCGATGATGAAATTGATATGCCTAAATACATAAGATTTCGTTGTATGTTATGTATTCTTTTTTCACTCTTGTTGCTTAATAGGCTCTTGATATAAATATAGATCATCTTAAAGATAACTTCTCTGTGTTTTATTAACTGGACGATACTTGTCAAAAATCTTGAGTCTTCTTTGCGTAATCGTAAACATACGTCCTGGTAGTTTTCAGTAAAGCACTAAAGCTGATAGCTTAATCGTGTTGCCCCATCATCTAACAGTTGTGCTTGCTTTAATACTTCATCTTTTACGCCAGTTAAGGCATGTTCTAACTTTAAAGCCAATATTTTATGTGCATCTATTGATGTTATTAATGAGTCGCTATAATACATATTGCACCCTTTGTTAGGAGATGAAAGAACAATATTCTATTAATATTAGCGTTTTGCTGTGATGAATGTCTCAATAGTATTTTTGTTAGGAAGGATAGGGTGTACATCAGTATAAAATAGGTATTATGAATAATAGCTGATTATCAATTTGTATTTTGTATGTTCACGGGTATGCGGGTATCACCTGTTTGTGGATGACTTCATTATCTGTATGTCCAGTGATGCCGGAATTTTGCAATAAAAAGAGGATGAAACTAAATATTAAAACGAATCAGCGATCATTCTCACCCGGGACGACTGTAATGAGAGAATCTATTTACTCATGAATTTGTTTTTTTGAAGCGAATGGCATTTTTGGCGGAAGATCACAGGAGTCGAACCTGCCCGGGAACGCTGGCGTCCCCAACTGGATTTGAAGTCCAGCCACCTCACCGGAGATGACGATCTTCCGCGCCTGCATTGCTACATGGAGGCGGGGCGCATTATAGCTACTTTCAGGCATTTACCACATACCCCACACCACTTTTTTCACCTCTCTTTTGACCTGTACCCCCCTGTTTCAGTTAATTCCTAAGAAAATCCTCATGTTAGCCCTTCGTGCTCTCCAATATTTACCGCGATCACAAAAAACAAGAAACGTAATCTGCTAACCAGAAAACGCAATACCCGCTCAAGAAACAATGGTTTAAAAACACTGTAACCGGTCTCAGCGCCCCCTATAGCGTGAAGGATAAAAAAAGATGAGCGAAGTATTGTCAGTAAAAGAGAAGATTGGCTACGGCATGGGAGACGCCGCCAGCCACATCATTTTTGATAACGTCATGTTGTACATGATGTTTTTCTATACCGATATTTTCGGCATTCCCGCCGGGTTCGTCGGCACCATGTTCCTGCTGGCGCGCGCGCTGGATGCGATCTCCGACCCGTGCATGGGGCTGATTGCCGACCGTACCCGCAGCCGCTGGGGCAAGTTCCGACCGTGGATTTTGTTCGGCGCGATCCCGTTCGGCATCATCTGCGTGCTGGCCTACACCACGCCGGACCTCAGCCTCAACGGCAAAATGGTTTATGCCGCCGTGACCTACACGCTGCTGACCCTGCTCTATACCGTGGTCAATATTCCTTACTGCGCGCTGGGCGGCGTGATCACCAGTGACCCGACGCAGCGTATCTCCCTTCAGTCCTGGCGCTTTGTGCTGGCGACCGCGGGCGGCATGCTCTCCACGGTGCTGATGATGCCGCTGGTGAAGCTGATTGGCGGCGACGATAAGGCGTTCGGCTTCCAGGGCGGCATCGCCGTGCTGTCGGTGGTCGCGTTCCTGATGCTGGCGTTCTGCTTCTTCACCACCAAAGAGCGTATCCAGGTGCCCCCGAGCACCACCTCCATGCGCGAAGACCTGCGCGATATCTGGCAAAACGACCAGTGGCGCATCGTGGGCGTGCTGACCATCCTCAACATCCTTGCCGTCTGCGTGCGCGGCGGCGCGATGATGTACTACTGCACCTGGATCATGGGCTCGCCGGAAGTGTTCGTCGCGTTCCTCACCACCTACTGCGTCGGCAACCTGATTGGCTCCGCGCTGGCGAAACCGCTCACCGACCGGAAGTGCAAGGTCAGCATCTTCTGGTGGACCAACGCCGCGCTGGCGGTGGTCAGCGTGGCGATGTTCTTCGTCCCGATGCATGCCACCGTGGTGATGTTCGCCTTTATCTTCGTCATTGGCGTGCTGCACCAGCTGGTGACGCCGATCCAGTGGGTAATGATGTCCGATACCGTCGACTACGGTGAATGGACCAACGGCAAGCGCCTGACCGGCATCAGCTTTGCAGGCACGCTGTTCGTGCTGAAGCTGGGTCTGGCGCTGGGTGGGGCGATGATCGGCTGGATGCTGGCAGGCGGCGGCTACGACGCGGCGGCCAAAACCCAGAACAGCACGACCATCAGCATCATTATCGGCCTGTTTACCCTGGCCCCGGCGGTCTGCTATGTGCTGAGCGCCATCATCGCCAAACGCTACTACACGCTGAAAACCCCCTTCCTGACCAAAATCCTGGGCGAGCTGGCACAGGGCGCGCGCCGTAATCAGCAGGAATTTGAAACCCTGCCGGTCAGCAAAGAATTGCAGAACTAAGAGGACGAAAGCATGAAAATCAGTGATGGAAACTGGCTTATTCAACCGGGCCTGAATGTGACCTATCCGGTTCAGGTGTTCGAC
The DNA here is from genome assembly GCF_001742765.1 of Enterobacter sp. ku-bf2. Taxonomy (NCBI): domain Bacteria; kingdom Pseudomonadati; phylum Pseudomonadota; class Gammaproteobacteria; order Enterobacterales; family Enterobacteriaceae; genus Enterobacter; species Enterobacter sp. ku-bf2. Next base: position 159,750 of record NZ_MDVW01000022.1, on the reverse strand, counting down.
GTGGAGCAGCAGGGTAATGACCTGGTGGTGTATGTGGCGCCGCGTGACGTGCGCGAACGCACCTGGCAGCTCGACACGTTGATGTTCACGGTGCGCCTGTTTGCCCCGCAGGAAGGGATTGTCGGGGTGCGCATCGAGCACTTCCAGGGCGCGCTGAACAATGGTCCACATTATCCGCTGAACGTCCTGAAAGACGTGAAGGTTGAGATCGAAAACAACGCCGAATTTGCCGAGCTGAAAAGTGGCAGCGTCAGCGTGCGCGTCACCAAAGGCGAGTTCTGGGCGCTGGACTTCCTGCGCAACGGTCAGCGTATTACCGGCAGCCAGCTGAAAAATAACGGCTACGTGCAGTACAGCAATACCCACCGCAATTACGTTTTTGAGCGTCTGGATCTGGGCGTGGGGGAAACGGTCTATGGTCTGGGCGAGCGCTTCACCGCGCTGGTGCGCAACGGCCAGACGGTCGAAACCTGGAACCGCGACGGCGGCACCAGCACCGAGCAGTCCTATAAAAATATCCCGTTCTACCTGACCAACCGCGGCTACGGCGTGCTGGTGAATCACCCGGAAAATGTCTCGTTCGAAGTGGGATCTGAGAAGGTCTCTAAGGTGCAGTTCAGCGTTGAAGGCGAATATCTCGAGTACTTCGTGATCGACGGCCCGACGCCAAAAGAGGTGCTGAACCGCTATACCCGCTTCACCGGGCGTCCGGCGCTGCCGCCTGCCTGGTCGTTCGGCCTGTGGCTCACCACCTCGTTCACGACCAACTACGACGAAGCGACGGTGAACAGCTTTATCGACGGTATGGCCGAGCGCGACCTGCCGCTGCACGTCTTTCACTTCGACTGCTTTTGGATGAAGGCCTTCCAGTGGTGTGACTTCGAGTGGGATCCGGTGACCTTCCCGGACCCTGAAGGAATGATCCGCCGCCTGAAGGAGAAAGGGCTGAAGGTCTGCGTGTGGATTAACCCGTACATTGGCCAGAAGTCGCCGATCTTCCAGGAGCTGAAAGCGAATGGCTACCTGCTCAAGCGCCCTGACGGCTCCCTGTGGCAGTGGGACAAATGGCAGCCGGGGCTGGCGATTTACGACTTCACCAACCCGGACGCGTGCCGGTGGTATGCTGACAAGCTGAAAGGCCTTGTGGACATTGGCGTCGACTGCTTCAAGACCGACTTCGGCGAGCGTATTCCGACGGACGTGCAGTGGTTCGACGGGTCCGATCCGCAGAAGATGCACAACCATTACGCCTACATCTACAACGAACTGGTGTGGAACGTGCTGAAAGAGACGGTGGGGGAAGAAGAGGCGGTGCTGTTTGCCCGCTCCGCGTCCGTGGGGGCACAGCAGTTCCCGGTGCACTGGGGCGGCGACTGCTACGCCAACTACGAATCAATGGCGGAAAGCCTGCGCGGCGGGCTGTCGATTGGCCTGTCCGGTTTTGGATTCTGGAGCCACGATATCGGCGGGTTCGAAAACACCGCCCCGGCGCACGTCTACAAGCGCTGGTGCGCGTTCGGGCTGTTCTCCAGCCACAGCCGCCTGCACGGCAGCAAATCTTATCGCGTGCCGTGGGCGTACGATGACGAGTCCTGCGACGTGGTGCGCCACTTCACGCAGCTGAAGTGCCAGCTGATGCCGTATCTGTACCGTCAGGCGACGCTGGCGCGCGAGTTCGGCACGCCGATGCTGCGGGCGATGATGCTGGAGTTCCCGGACGATCCGGCGTGCGATTACCTCGACCGTCAGTACATGCTGGGGGATTCGTTAATGGTGGCGCCGGTGTTCTCCGAGGCGGGCGACGTGCAGTTCTACCTGCCGGAAGGGCGCTGGACGCACCTGTGGCACAACGACGAAATCCAGGGCAGCCGCTGGCATAAGCAGCAGCACGATTTCATGAGCCTGCCGGTCTACGTGCGCGACAACACGCTGCTGGCGCTGGGCAATAATAACCAGAAGCCCGACTACGCATGGCACGAGGGGACGGCCTTCCAGCTGTTTAACCTGGATGATGGCGCAACGGCAGTGAGCGAAGTGCCTTCTGCGAACGGCGCGGTGGCGTTTACGCTGAAGGCATCGCGTCAGGGCGACATCGTGACCTTTACCGGCACGGGAGACGCGCAAAACTGGTCGGTGTGTTTGCGCAACGTGCAGACGGTGAGCGGCGTGAAGGGCGGTTCGCAGGCGGGCAGCGAATGGGGCGTGGTGGTGAAAGCCGAAGGGAATGAGGTGGTGGTTCAGCTCTGAGGTGGAAAATGCCCGGTGGCGCTTCTGTATGACCGGATACATAGGTGACAGATCAGACCCGGAACATAGGTAACACTTTTAGTCTATCCGGAGCACACTCTGGGTTTTTCGGTCGTAGTACGCAAGCGTTATTCCGTTAAAGATGATGGCCTCAAGGCCATCATCTTGTTCTTCCAGCATGATGTACTCATCAGTCAGCGCTTCACTCAGGAACACCGTCCCCTTTTTCCCCATATAGAGTGTCCCCCTCGATTTCACCCTGTAGACCGTTCCTCCTGACGGATAGACATAGTCAGGAACACGGCCATCCCACTGTCGCTTCGAGGGTTGCCACACTGTTCCGGGCGTTGCACCCGCCAGGGCTTCATGCGGTCTTTCGTAGTTAAATTCTTCCCGGTAGTCACTGAACCACCGCTGTTGTTCTTCCATCGTCATGAAGGTGTTGCCCTGCGCCAGCGCACTTTTCAGGGAACGGTGCATGCGTTCGTGCCGCCCGTTCTCTTCGGGATGGCCCCGGCGGATTCGTTCCGGTCTGACGCCCAGCTTTATCAGCCAGACGGCAAGACGACTTAACCCGGCGATACCCGTTCCTGCGAAGGGCTGACCATTATCGGTTCTCAGAACGTCCGGCAGACCGTACTCCAGGAACGCCTCCGTCAGACAGTGCCTGACGAAGGGCTYGCTCTCACGGTCCGTTCCACGGCAGCTCAGCAGATACCGGCTGTGGTTGTCGGTCAGGGTGAAGGGATGACAGTACTCTCTGCTCAGCAGCCTGAACCTGCCTTTAAAATCAGCGCTCCAGACCTGATTGTTTTCACTGATGCTGGTCAGGGGCTGGCGATTGCCCGGTGTTCTGCGCTTTCTCTTTCTGTCAGGTACCAGGCCTTCACGTTTGAGGATATCGCCGACAGTGCTGGCAGCAGGAACGGTAAAATCGACGTGATGATTGAGCAGCCACATCCGCAGTTTTTTCGGGCCCCAGTCAGGGTGTTTCTGCCGCAGGGCAGTCAGGTGTCCGACGACCTCATCAGGAACCGTCCGGGAGTGGGAGCGTGGTGCGCGCGACCGGTCAGAGAGAGAGGACAGGTCAGAAGGGTCAAAACGCTGAAGCCATTTGTAGCCGGTTTTGCGGCTGATACCAAAAAGACGGCAAAGAGCGGAGAAGGAGTCCGTACCTGCATGGCAGGCACGGATAAAATCAAGGCGTTGCATAGGTCGGGTCTCAGTCCAGGGCATAGCGAGTCTCCTCTTCTATGCCAGTTATAACTGTTACCCATGTATCCGGTCTAAAGTGTTACCCATGTTTCCGGTTCATACCCTTCGCTTACCGGGCCTACGGTAATTATGCGCTCTGATGCCCTCACCCTGACCCTCTCCCACAGGGAGAGGGAACCAAAACCTCGTAGGCCGGGTAAGGCGAAACCGCCACCCGGCTTTTTACTGTGCCGGCGCCACCGCCGACACCACGCCGCCCGTCATCGTCTGCTCTACCTGCTGCTTATCCATATTCACCGCGCTCAGCTTCCCATTCACCGTTGGCTTCAGCGGCGCACTGGCCTGCACGCTGCCGCTGGCGGTGAGCTGAATATTGCCGTCGCCTGCAATCGGCAGCGCAGGCCAGCCCCACTGCTGCAGCACATTGAGCGGTACGCCGCGCCCGTTCAGGCTCACCGCGGTCTGCCGCTGCGGGAGTTGTGAAACGGTCGCCGTCGCTTCCAGAATGCCTTTTTCGGTAAACGCGCTCAGGTCGGTAATATTCACCGTGGCGGCGTTGGCATTCAGCGCCAGCGACGGACGACGTACGTCGACGCGGTTAAAGGTCGCCGCCGCGCCGTTCAGGGTCGCGCTGCCGCCCCAGACGCCCCACTGGCGATCTTTCACCAGCTGCAGGTTTGCGCCATAGCCATCCAGAGAAGTGATCTGCCACGGGAAGGCAGGATCGATGTCGATCACCAGGTTGCGGCTCAGGCCGAATTTTTGCAGCGTGACGCTGTTCAGCCATTCCGGCAGAGGCGCCATCCACAGCGTTTTCCAGTTCTGCGGCAGGGTGTACTCCAGCCCGGCGATGGCGACATCGTCCAGCACCAGCGCTTTACCGTCGCGCAGCCAGTTGCCGGAGGTGCGTACCATGCCGCCTTCCCAGCGGGAGGTGAACTGACGCAGCGCCATGCCCTGCGGGGAAAACTCCGCATTCAGGATCGGGTCAAACAGATGCAGGGAGCCGTAGATAAACTCGCTGGCGTTCATCGACAGACGGCCCTCCTGGCTCTGCCAGTCGCCTTTGCTTAGCGTCAGGTTGCGCAGGCTTAAATCGAGATCTGTCACCGCCCAGTCCGGGCCCTGAAGCCGGGCGTCGGTCACGTCCAGACGACCAATCTGCAGAGAGGGGATAGTGGCCAGCGGCGCAAAGAACGCGGTCAGCGTTTTATCGCTCTGCAGGCGGATTTCGTTCAGGCGCATGGTGTCGATAATCCAGCTCCCGTCGGCGTTGCGCAGGGCGGAGCCGGTGAGTGAGCCGCGGGCCATATCGGCTCCAATCGTGTTCAGCACCACCTCCTTGCCGTTAAGCTGACCCTCGATCAGCACGTTGGTGGCCGGTACGCCGTTCAGGGTCAGCGAGCCTGCGCTCATCTGGATCTGCGCGTGATTACCCAGCACGTTGCCCGCTTCCGGCTGCCATGGGCTGACGCCGCCCGTCACCTTCTGCGCGCTCAGATCCCATTCGGTATTCGGGCTGTTGAACGCCATGTTGTTCAGCTGCAGACGATCGGCCTGGAAAGGCAGCGGCGCGGTCTGTGGGGAGAGGTTCAGCGTGCCGTCGAACAGGGTGATGGTGTCCACGTGCAGCGGATCGGTTATCTGGCGGCTACTCAGGCCGATATCCACTTTTTTGGCAACCAGGGTGGCGGGTTTTCCGTCCCGACCGAAGGTGACGTTTTCCAGAATGAGGTGGGAAGGCGACGAAAAGCGGTGATTCATCTTGTCGAAACTGAGTTCGTAGTCGGTATTCACCGTTACCCAGCTGCTGACCTGAGCCGCACCCCAGCGGGTCTGGAGCAGAATATAGAGCGCCAGCATCACAATGAGCAGGGCTACCAGAAGATAGACGAGTAGCTTTCCAATAAATTTCATGGTCTTCCATCCCGCAAAACGCACATAAGGGAGTTATGCACGATTTATGCGCAATCCTCAAGGCGGGAATGGTGTAATTAGATGTCACGGCAGGCATTGACTGCCTGCCGTGAGAGAAATCAGTTTTTCTCAGGCGGGAAAACGAGGTTCAGCACGATAGCGGTGATACCGCCTGCGGCAATGCCGGAAGAGAGCAGGTTTTTCACCCAGTCCGGGGCAAACTGCAGGATCAGCGGCTGCTGAGAAACGCCCAGACCGACGGCCAGCGACAGCGCGATAATCATGATCGCGCGGCGGTTCAGCGGCTCGCGGGAGACGATACGCACGCCGGAGGCCGCGATCGTCCCGAACATCACCAGCGTTGCACCGCCCAGCACCGGCTCAGGGATGTGCTGCACAAAGCCGCTCACCGCCGGGAACAGGCCGAGGACGATCAGCATCAGCGCCACCACGAAGCCGACGTAGCGGCTGGCCACGCCGGTCAGCTGGATCACGCCGTTGTTCTGACCGAAGCAGGAGTTCGGGAAGGTGTTGAAGACCGCAGAGACAAACGAGTTGAGGCCGTTTGCCAGCACGCCGCCTTTCAGGCGCTTCATGTACAGCGGACCGGAAACGGGCTGCTCGGAGACGTCGGAGGTGGCGGTGATGTCGCCGATGGTCTCCAGAGAGGTGATCATAAAGACCAGCATCAGCGGCAGGAGCAGACCCCAGTCAATGCCCAGACCGTAGTACAGCGGCGTGGGGACGGTGATCAGCGCGCTGTTGGTCGGCGCGGTGTTCTCCGGCAGCATACCCAGCGCCCAGGCCAGCAGGTAACCCGCCGCCATGGCGATCACCAGCGAGGCGACGCGCAGGTAAGGGTTACGCTGACGGTTAAGCAGAATAATGATGGCCAGCACGACGCCTGCCAGCAGCAGGTTTTTCGGCGCGCCGAAGGTGTGGTCGCTCATCGCGGCATAGCCGCCACCGATGGAGGTAAGGCCCACCTGAATCAGCGACAGGCCGATAATCATCACGACGACGCCGGAAACCAGCGGGGTGATAACGCGGCGAGCCAGATGCAGAACGCGGGAGATCACCATCTCCGTACAGCTGGCCAGCATCAGGGTGCCGAACAGCGCCGCCATCATGGTCGGGACATCCGCGCCGCCGGTTTTCAGGGCCGTACCGCCCATGATCAGGGGCGCCACGAAGTTAAAGCTGGTGCCCTGAATCGACAATAATCCCGATCCCACCGGACCCCACGCTTTAATTTGAATAATCGAGGCCACGCCGGAGGCGAAAAGAGACATGCTGATAATGTGCTGCGTGTCCTGCGCCGGTAAGCCGAGCGCCTGGCAAATCAGCAGCGCCGGGGTGATCACCGCAACAAACATCGCCAGAAGATGCTGGCAGGCGGCGAAAAGCGTCTGCGGCAGCGGCGGGCGATCTTCAAGGCGGTAAATCAGTTCGCTATTTTGCTTCTGCGCAATCGGTTGCGCATCAGGCGACTCTATGGTGTTAATGGACATCGGCGGCAATCCCACGGTGGAAAAGCGGGCATTTTATCTGACCACCTGGTAAAAGCAAACGATTGCCAGCAAAAAAAGGCAAGAAAATCTGCCGCTGTGAGCAGGTTTTCTACAACGCATCGGGAAAAAAAATTACACTTTTTGCGCCGGGGGCTCATGAAGAGCGCAAACCGGCCCAGGATAACGCCGCGTGTGTAGGGAACACGCGCAAAAAAGGAGCCTTCTATGATTCATCTCGATACGTTGTCGACCCTTGTTGCCGCAACGCTGGTCTTACTGCTTGGTCGTAAGCTGGTACATAGCGTTTCCCTTCTGAAGAAATACACCATTCCTGAACCTGTCGCCGGTGGTCTGCTGGTGGCGCTGACCCTGCTGGTGCTGAAAAAAAGCATGGGCTGGGAAATCGATTTTGATATGTCCCTGAAAGACCCGCTGATGCTGGCCTTCTTTGCCACCATCGGCCTGAATGCCAACCTGGCGAGCCTGCGGGCGGGCGGTAAGGTGCTCGGTGTATTTTTGATTGTGGTGGTGGGGCTGCTGCTGATGCAAAACGCCATTGGTATCGGGATGGCGTCGCTGCTGGGACTGGATCCGCTGATGGGGCTGCTGGCGGGGTCGATTACCCTGTCAGGCGGCCACGGTACCGGGGCCGCGTGGAGCAAGTTGTTTATCGAGCGCTACGGGTTTGAAAACGCGACGGAAGTGGCGATGGCCTGCGCGACCTTTGGTCTGGTGCTGGGGGGCCTGATTGGCGGCCCGGTGGCTCGCTATCTGGTGAAGCACTCCACCACGCCGGACGGCAGGCCGGACGATGAGCTGGTGCCGACAGCATTCGAAAAGCCGGACGTCGGGCGCAGTATTACCTCGCTGGTGCTGATTGAAACCATCGCGATGATCGCCATCTGCCTGACCGTGGGTAAAGTGGTTGCGCAATTGCTGGCGGGCTCAGCGTTTGAACTGCCGACCTTTGTCTGCGTGCTGTTTATCGGGGTGATCCTGAGCAACGGTCTGGCGCTGATGGGCTTCTACCGCGTATTTGAACGGGCGGTGTCGGTGCTCGGCAACGTCTGCCTGTCGCTGTTCCTGGCGATGGCGCTGATGAGCCTCAAGCTGTGGGAGCTGGCCTCGCTGGCGCTGCCAATGGTGGCGATTCTGGCGGTGCAGACCCTGTTTATGGCGCTGTACGCCATGTTTGTCACCTGGCGGATGATGGGCAAAAACTATGATGCGGCGGTGCTGGCGGCGGGTCACTGCGGGTTTGGTCTGGGGGCCACCCCAACGGCTATCGCCAACATGCAGGCGATCACCGAACGCTTCGGGCCATCGCACATGGCGTTTCTGGTGGTCCCGATGGTCGGGGCGTTCTTTATTGATATCGTCAACGCGCTGGTGATTAAGCTGTACCTGATGCTGCCGATGTTTGCCTGAATCAGGCGTTGGAATAGCGTTCGGTTTCCGGCATCCAGCGCTCAATTAACGCTGCCGCCTGTTCGGGGTAGCGTTCATGAATGTGGCGGGCGAGGCGCTGAACCTCGGGGATCATGGCCTGATCGCGCAGCAAATCCGCGACTTTGAATTCCGCGTTCCCCGTCTGACGCGTGCCCAGCAGTTCACCGGGGCCGCGGATCTCAAGGTCTTTTTGCGCAATCACAAAACCGTCGTTACTGTCGCGCAGCACCTGCAAACGCATCTGGGCGGTTTTCGAGAGCGGGGCTTTGTAGAGCAGGACGCAGTGGGACGCTACCGCGCCACGGCCAACGCGTCCGCGCAGCTGGTGGAGCTGGGCCAGGCCCAGGCGTTCCGGGTTTTCGATAATCATCAGGCTAGAATTCGGGACGTCCACGCCCACTTCAATGACCGTCGTGGCGACCAGCAAATGCAGCTCGCCCTGCTTAAACGACTGCATCACCGCCTGCTTTTCGGCAGGCTTCATGCGTCCGTGAACCAGGCCTACGTTCAGCTCCGGCAGCGCCAGCTTAAGCTCTTCCCACGTGGCTTCGGCAGCCTGCGCTTCCAGCAGTTCCGACTCTTCTATCAGCGTACAAACCCAGTAGGCCTGACGCCCTTCGTGGGTGCAGGCGTTGCGCACGCGATCGATGATATCGCTGCGACGCGTGTCAGGAATGGCAACCGTTGTGACCGGCGTACGGCCCGGGGGGAGTTCGTCGATGGTGGAGGTATCCAGATCGGCGTAAGCCGTCATCGCCAGGGTGCGCGGGATCGGCGTGGCGGTCATGATCAGCTGATGCGGGTGGAAGCCCTGCTGCAGTCCCTTTTCCCACAGCGCCAGACGTTGATGCACGCCGAAGCGGTGCTGTTCATCGATAATCACCAGCGCAAGGCCGTTGAACTGCACCTGCTCCTGGAAGATAGCGTGCGTGCCGACAATCATCTGCACCTGCCCGCTGGCGATGGCCTCCTGTTGCGCAAGACGCGCTTTGCCTTTTTGCTTTCCGGCAAGCCAGCCGACTTCAATCCCGAGCGGTGCAAACCAGGCGCGGAAATTGTTGGCGTGTTGTTCCGCCAGCAGTTCGGTCGGTGCCATCAGCGCGACCTGTTTGCCGTGGGCAATTGCGCGCAGGGCGGCCAGGGCGGCAACCAGCGTTTTACCGGACCCCACGTCGCCTTGCACCAGGCGCATCATCGGCACGTCGAGCGCCATATCGCGTTCAATCTCGGCGGTGACGCGCGCCTGTGCGCCGGTGGGTTTAAACGGCAGGGAGGCCAGCAGCTTATCTTTGAGCTCATCACGCGGGCTTAATGGCTGGGCATGGAAACGCTGCGCGCCGGCGCGCAGCGCCAGCATGCTCAGGTTATGGGCCAGTAATTCCTCAAGGATAAGACGCTGTTGAGCGGGGTGTTTGCCGCTTTCTAAGTCGCTGAGCTGCAGCGTTGGCGGCGGGCGGTGCAGGGTACGCAGCGCCTCGGGCAGGCTCATCATGCCCTGTGCCAGCTCGGGCGGCAGCAGCTCGGTAATGGTGCAGGTATCCAGCAGCTCCAGCGCCTGATCGGTGAGCTTACGCAGCGTCGCCTGCTTGATGCCTTCGGTCGTCGGGTAAACCGGGGTGAGCGTCTCCTGCATCTCTGGCGTGCTGAGATCGCCCTGCACGCGGTACTCCGGGTGGATCATCTCTGCGCCATATTTTCCGCGTTTGGCTTCGCCATAGGCCAGCACCCTGCGGCCCGTTGCCAGGCTGTTTTTCATCGCCGCGCTGAAGTTGAAAAATCGCATGGTGAGAATGCCGGTGCCGTCGCTGATCTGACAGGTCATCATCCGGCGTCCGCCGAAGGTGATGTTGCAGTTCAGAACTTCGCCTTCAACGGTGGCGTAAATGGCGGGAAGGAGATCGCCAATCTTGTAAAGCTGGGTGCGGTCTTCGTAACGCAGGGGGAGGTGAAGCAGGAGATCCTGCACCGTGTGCAGGCCAATTTTAGCCAGCTTATTGCTTTGCGCCGCGCCCACGCCCGTCAGGCTGTTGAGCGGGATGGCATCCAGCAGGCGGCCTTTCATCGCTTACCCGGCGTACTGCATGGTGGCCCACCACTCGGCATCGGCTTCAATTTCGCCCTGCGCGTTGACGTGGGGGTAAGGCAATTTTTTCTGCTTCGCAACGCGAGCCAGCACCGGATAGCCACCTTCAAACAACAGGCGCTGCTGTTCCTCTTCCGGCAGCATGCTGTTGCTGCGCTCGTACATGCCGGCGTTCTGACGCTGGCGCTGCGCTTCATACAGAATGAGCGCGGAGGCCACGGAGACGTTGAGTGACTGGACCATGCCAATCATCGGAATGATGATGTCCCGATCCGCCAGATCCAGTGCTTCCTGGGTGATCCCGGTTTTCTCCTGACCCATCAAAATGCAGGTCGGGCGGGTGTAGTCGATCTCGCGGAAATCCACGGCCTTAGCGGACAGGTTAGTGGCAAGGATCTGCATCCCGCGTCCTTTCAGGTGCGATACGGCTTCGCCAATTGTCTGGTGAGATTTGACGGAAACCCAGCTGTTACTGCCTGCCGCGGCAGAGACCATGGTTCGCATCCGGTGACCCGGCCAGACGGCGTGCACTTCATGCACACCGACGGCATCGGCGGTACGAACGATAGCAGAGACGTTATGCGGTTTATGGACCTGCTCCATGCAGACCGTCAGGTCAGGCTGACGCCTGGCGAGCATTTCGCATATCCGCGCGTAACGTTGTGAATTCATGCCGCTAGTTTCGGTTACGGGTGACTTTAATCACGTCCGGCATGACGCGGATCTTGCGCATAATATTCGCCAGATGCACGCGGTCGCGGGCGGTCAGACGAATAAAGGCGCTGTACACGCGGCCATCTTTTTCTTCCGTATTCAGGCTTTGAATATTGGAAGACGCCGTGTTGATCGCTGCCGTCAGGTTCGCCAGGGCACCCTGATGGTTGAACATATCCACCTTAATTTCGGTGATAAATTCCTGCGCGGTCTCTTTATCCCATTCGACCGCCATAAACTTCTCGGCCTCTTTCTGGTAGCCGCGGATGTTACGACAGGATTCATGGTGGATAACCAGCCCTTTACCCGGGCTGACGTGCGCAATAATCGGGTCGCCAGGAATTGGACGGCAACATTTTGCGAAGGTGATCAGCACCCCGTCCGCGCCTTTAATCGGCAGATGTCCGTGGCCTGGCGTAGCTGCAGGCACGGCTGTCGTGTCGCCTTGCTGCAGGTTCTTCGCCACCACCACGCTCATGGCGTTGCCGAGGCCAATCTCTGCCAGCAGGTCATCAAGCGACGCGAGCTTCATGCGCTCCAGTTCACGCTGGACGTTCTCCTGCGGGATTTCAGCCAGCTTGCGACTGCCGCCCAACGCGTGGTTGAGAAGACGACGCCCAAGGCTGACGGAATCATCACGCTTGAGGTTTTTCAGCAGCTGGCGAATTTTGGCGCGTGCTTTAGAACTCACGACAAAGTTCAGCCAGGCCGCGTTTGGACGTGCGCCCGGCGCGGTAATGATTTCCACCGTCTGGCCGCTGGAGAGCGGCTGAGACAGCGGGTAAGGCTGTCTGTCGACGCGCGCGCCCACGCAGGCATGGCCGATATCGGTATGCACGGCGTAAGCGAAGTCGACCGGTGTTGCGCCCGCAGGCAGTTCGACAATGCGGCCTTCTGGGGTGAAAACGTAAATCTCATCCGGGAAGAGATCGGATTTCACGCTCTCGATAAATTCAAACGAGCTACCCGCACTCTGCTGAAGTTCCAGCAGGCTCTGCATCCAGCGCTGGGCGCGGATTTGTGCGGTCGTGCTGCTTTCGCCACCGTGCTCTTTATAGGCCCAGTGCGCGGCCACACCCATCTCTGCCATCTGGTCCATGTCTTCGGTACGAATTTGCACCTCAACAGGCACGCCGTGCGGCCCGATCATCGAGGTGTGCAAAGATTGATAGCCGTTCGCTTTTGGAATGGCGATGTAATCTTTCATCCGCCCTGGACGCGGTTTATAGAGGCTGTGCATCTGCCCCAGCACGCGATAACAGGTATCTGAATCGTGGACAATCACGCGGAAGGCGTAGATATCCATGATCGAGTGAAAACGTTGCTCTTTGAGCACCATTTTGCAGTAGATGGAGTACAGGTGTTTTTCGCGACCGCTGACGCGGCACGGGATCCCCGCTTCCTGCAAACGCCCTTCGATTTCAGAGAGGATCTTTTGAATCATCTCTTTACGGTTGCCGCGTGCGGCTTTCACCACCTCTTTAATCACGCGATAGCGGTTCGGGTACAACGCTTCAAAACCCAGCTCTTCCAGCTCGGTTTTAATGTGGTGAATACCTAAACGGTGCGCCAGCGGACTGTAGATTTCGAGGGTTTCACGGGCAATGCGGCGACGTTTATCCGGGCGAAGTGAGCCCAGCGTGCGCATGTTGTGGGTGCGGTCAGCGAGTTTGATGAGAATGACGCGGATATCCTGCACCATCGCCATAATCATCTTGCGGAAGTTTTCGGCTTGCGCCTCTTTCTTGTCGCGGAAATTCAGCTTATCAAGCTTAGAGACCCCTTCCACCAGTTCGGCAACGCTTTTGCCAAACAGCTGTTCCATGTCCTGGTAAGTGGCAGGGGTATCTTCAATCACGTCGTGCAGCAGCGCGGCCATCAGCGTTTCGTAGTCGAGTTTCATCTCGGCCAGAATACAGGCCACCGCTACCGGGTGCGTGATGTAGGGTTCACCGCTTGAACGTGTCTGGCCCTCGTGAGCGTCACGTGCAACGAGATACGCCTGCTGAAGACGCTTAATCTGGTCTTCAGGCAGGTAGGTTTGAATCAGTTGATTCAGGCTTTCAAACAGATACAAGGGCGACCCGCAGGTTTAATTAACGACGACCTTCAGCAATAGCGGTTACGGCCTGCAGTTCTGCGGCTTCCTGCTCTTGCTGCTCCTGGCGCTCACGCACATCGAGGATCTGGTTGTTGATCAGACCTTCTTCGATTTCGCGAAGTGCAATAACGGTGGTTTTATCGTTTTCTTCCGGTACCAGCGGATCTTTACCGCCTACCTGCATCTGACGAGCGCGACGCGCGGCGACCAGCACCAGGTCAAAACGGTTACCAATTTTCTCTACAGCGTCCTGAACAGTTACGCGTGCCATACTTAAAATGCTCCACAGGTGAAGAAATGACTGGGCATGATACTGAAAGTGGGTTCAGTCTGCCAACAGTTTGGTGATTAATGCGTCATGTCGCTGCTTCTGGCGGCTCATACGCAGACGTTCTGCACGAAGAATGGTTTTGAGATCGCTCAGCGCGGCATCAAAATCATCATTCACAATAAGGTAATCATATTCCGCGTAATGGCTCATTTCTGCAACAGCCTGTTCCATACGCTTTGCGATGACTTCTTCGCTGTCCTGACCGCGGCCACGCAGGCGGCGATCCAGCTCATCTTTCGATGGCGGTAAAATAAAGATACTGCGCGAGTCAGGCATTTTCTTGCGAATTTGCTGTGCACCCTGCCAGTCGATATCCAGGAACACATTCACGCCCGTGGCCAGAACCTGCTCAATGGTTTCACGCGAGGTACCGTAGTAATTACCGAATACTTCAGCGTGTTCAAGAAACGCATCTCTGCCGATCATCGCTCTGAACTCGTCGTGATCCACAAAGAAATAGTGTTCACCGTGCACTTCACCCGGACGCGGCGCTCGCGTGGTGTGAGAAACAGAAACCTGTGTGTCGTACAGCGGTTGGGTTTTTAACAGTGCCTGAATAAGGCTGGATTTACCCGCGCCACTAGGGGCAGAAACAATATAAAGCGTGCCTTGAGCCATGAGAGTCTTTTGTATGTGTTAACGAAGAAGTCCTACATACGGGCTTATTATACACGTCACTGCCGTGTGACGTAGCCTTTGTCACACTTTTTCCCCCGGATTATTGAATTTTGCGTGCCGTTTTCAGGTTTTATCCGTGGTTTTCAGCAACCCCCAGGAAATACCGGATAGCGTCTCGCAGTGTGAACCGTTGCCGTTAGCGTTGTTTCAGACATCGGTGTATACCTCCTGCAACGCAAAGGAGGGGTAGCGATGTGGCGATGGATAAGCGGGTTAATGCTGTTGTGGTGTGGCTATGGCGCGGCGGTATGCCCGGTCTGGTCGCAGGCAAAAGCAGAGAAAGAGATGGCGTCATTAAGCGCGCAAATCAAACGCTGGGATGACGCTTACTGGAAGCAAGGCGTGAGCGAAGTTAACGACGAGGTTTACGATCAGCTTAACGGGCGGTTAACGCAGTGGCAGCGCTGTTTTGGCACTGAACTCTCAGGAGAGAAACTTCCTCCGCTGACCGGGAGCGTCAAACATCCTGTTGCCCATACGGGCGTACATAAGGTGGCCAGCAAAGAGGAGCTGAAACAATGGATGCGTGCGCGGCAACATCTGTGGATGCAGCCCAAAGTTGACGGTGTGGCGGTAACGCTGGTCTACCGTGACGGAAAGTTAATCCAGGCCATCAGTCGCGGTGATGGCCTGAAAGGGGAGGACTGGACCGGGAAGGTACGTTTAATCCCGTCTGTTCCGCAAAAGCTCACCGGCAAGCTGGCGAACAGCGTCTTACAGGGCGAGCTTTTTTGGCTAAGCGACAGTCACATTCAGCGGCAGATGGGTGGGATGAACGCTCGCGCAAAGGTGGCAGGTGCGATGATGCGCCAAAACGATAACGCGCTATTGAATAAGCTTGGCGTATTCATCTGGGCCTGGCCGGATGGGCCGAAAAATATGCAGACATCTTTAGCTGAACTGTCTCAGGCCGGTTTTACGCTGTCGGCAGGGTATACACTACCCGCCGAATCTGTTGACGCCGTTGAGAAACAACGCGCGGCCTGGCACGTAGCTGCATTACCCTTTGCCACGGATGGCATTGTGGTGCGGTCGGAGGATGCGCCCGCGGGGGAAGGCTGGTTGCCGGGCGAAGGCAACTGGGTGGTTGCGTGGAAATATATGCCAGCAGCCCAGGTAGCCGAGGTGAGTGATATTCATTTTTCCGTGGGGCGAACGGGCAAAATGTCCGTTGTAGCCGCGCTGGAACCCGTGCAACTGGATGATAAACAGGTGCAGCGGGTGAGTCTGGGCTCAGTTGAGCGCTGGCAGCGGCTGGATATTGCCCCGGGGGATCAGATCCAGGTCAGCCTGGCCGGGCAGGGTATTCCCCGGTTTGATAAGGTGGTCTGGCGCGGGACGGACAGACATAAACCTGAGCCTCCCGCCTCACGGTATCATGCGCTTAGCTGTTTCTATGCTTCGCCGGAATGTATGGAGCAGTTTATTGCCCGACTGGCATGGCTCAGCTCAAAGCAAGTATTTGATATTGAAGGATTAGGTGAGTCAGGCTGGCGGACCCTCTAGCAGGCGCATCATTTTGAACATCTCTTTTCGTGGCTGTTATTAACGCAGGCGCAAATGCAGGCTACGCCTGGATTTTCCTCCGCGCGCGGGCTGGCGCTCTGGCATCGATTTAATCTGGTGCGCGAGAAGCCTTTTATCCGCTGGCTTATGGCACTGGGTGTTCCGCTGACACAGGCTTCGCTGAAGGCGATGGGGGACGTAACGTGGCAAACGTTGAGCGGACGTAACGCAAAAGACTGGCAGAGCCTGCCGGGAACGGGAGAGAAGAAGGCGCGACAAATTGTTGCATTCATCCATGACCCTGGCGTTGCCGGCTTGGCTTCCTGGCTAGGCAAGCAGGGTCTGCCCGGATTTTAGAGCGAGCTTGCTTTAGCTTTGCGCCAGGGGGTATGTCTGTCTGGTGAACTGAAGGTTTCGCGAAGCTGATCGTAGTCATAGATGTGGCGGCCGCCATCAATTACCGGGATAAGTGTAGGAGCCTGATAGCACGGTGCAAGCACCGAGCCGCATTGATCAACACCCGTTGTGATTCCAAGCCACGTTAACATCAACTCATAATTGCTTGCTGTGGGCCACGCTTCATGTACCCACCCTACCGCTCTTTTTTGGGCATTCAGGGCTTGCTGGCTATACCAGATAAACTGGGGGACCTGGTAAGCCTCTTTGCTTGGGTTGCGTGAGCCATGCATATAGATGGAATTCAATTGCGGGTTTTTTTCCAGCCCATGGTCTGAAAAATAGAGCAGAGAGGATGCGCTGCCCTGCAGACGTTTAGCCACTTCGCCAATGAAGTAGTCGGTAAACAGAATCGCGTTATTGTAGCAATCTTCATATTTGTTGCCGGTATGCAGAATATTCGCTGATGCCGGATACCGATCGCAGGCCATCTCATGGCTGCCGTTGATATGCAGGAAAATTAACTTCTTGCCGGGGGCTTTAAGCGCCTCATCCAGTGCCGGTAAAAGCTCGGTGTCATAACGGGTATCAATCCACTGGGCTTTATGGCTGATAGAGGCAATGGCCACAATGTAGTTATTGCTCTTGCCTGTGTTACCCTGGGCGCTAATCCACTCGGTGTGATAGCCCGTTTTTTTAGCGACGCTAACGATATTGTCAGCAAGCTTATCGGTGGTGAAGTGGTCTGGATCAGCTTTGCTTAAAATCATCGGCACGGAAAGCACGGTGGCTGACGCGGGGGCAATAGCATTGCTAAAGATGAGGGCGTCCTTCGCCAGCCTGGATTCCACAGGCGTGGTATCCTGGTGAAAACCGTAGAGCTTCATATTGCTGCGACGTGCGGATTCACCCACGATAACAACATAGTTTTCGATGCCCGTATCATGATATTGCAATGCAGGATAATTGACGCTGTGCTGGCTAATTTTCTCGGCCAGCGCGTTATCGCGATGGGCAATAATGAACTCTGCACCGGTGTAAAAAGGCGTATTGGTTAAAATCCGCGAGCTGAGCGGATAATAAACTTCAAGATCGTGGCGTTTTTTTAGCCAGTTCGCCGTTGAATACCAGCCCAAATAAACGGCAAGCAGAACGAAGCCGACAGTTCTCACACGGGAAGAAACATGCTCGCTCGTCGATTTGATTGCGTACCAGGTGACAACAAAGTAAGCAACCGCGGCTGGTAAACAGTGCAGGTATAAACCTGACATGCTTTTCGCTTCGGCTACGTGAGTGCCGAGAATACTCATCGCAAATACGGTGTTAAATTCGCTCTGGTAGACACTCCATGTGCTGTAAGCAACCGCAAAATTTAACGTAAGCAGGGCGGTTAAAACAAATGCGACGATCTTACCGGGAAGCGTGCGATAGATCGCTGCGGCGCAGACCAGTAAGAGCGCATTACAAATCGCAATGCGCACTGCGAATCGCGCAGGTTGTGTTAAAAATACTGGCCATAACTGAATCAGCACGGAAACGAGCAGCAAAATTAAAAAATGGCTGCTGAGTTTTTTATTAATAATCAGTGCTGACGTTTTGGCAAAGGACATTGTTTTAACGCAAGTTTATGGGGACAAAGTGGCGACATTTTATCGCGTTTGGCCCGGTTATATGGGATAACAAAAGGTGCTTTTTACTACTTTGTTGTGGTTTTGTTGAGAATTCAATGGGTGTCCTGCGTGTAATGAAAAACGGGCAATCCCAGTTTTAAGCGCAGCGCCAGCAAGCGAGCCGTAAAACCAAATAATAACGTGGCAATGACCACAACATCATGGCTCGAAACATAATGTTGTAAAGCAATATACAGAACGGCAGAGGCAAAGGATATTCCAGCGTAAAGCTCTTTCTGGAAAACCAGTGGAATGCGCTTACAGAACATATCGCGCAGTACGCCGCCAAATACACCTGTTACGACCGCGGCGATAGTGGCTATGACCGGGCTTTCGCCCATATCCAGCGCGATTTGCGCCCCGATAATGGAGAAAACCACCAGACCTAAAGCGTCAAGGACTAAAAAAAGACGACGAAGGTGGGGCATAACGGGCGCCACGATGGTGGTCAACACGGCGGCAATCGCGACAATAACAATGTATTCAGGGTTTTTTACCCAGCCGAGCGGATAATGTCCCAGCAGGATATCTCGTACCGAACCGCCGCCCAGCGCGGTCGCTGTAGCAATAATGATCACGCCGAAGGTGTCCATACGGCGACGTCCGGCGGCAAGTGCGCCGGTCATGGCTTCTGCGGTGATGCCAATGAGATAAAGAATGTGAAGCAGCATATACCCTCCGGTGTGAATGCGGGGAGGTTAGCGATTTGTGCGCAAGATCACGATTGAGTTTTTCTAAGGCGACAGGGTTTGCCCTATATATTTTTATCAAGTTAAGTTGAATGAGCTTGATGAGCGGCGGTGAAACGCAAAATCAGGTGTTGGGATGGATTAGAAATAATAATGGGTGGCACCGTCGACACCACCCGGAAAGGCATTACTCAATATTCTGGATCTGCTCGCGCATTTGCTCAATCAGCACTTTCAACTCAATCGCGGAGTTGGTGACTTCTGCATTGATAGACTTAGACGCCAGGGTGTTCGACTCACGGTTGAACTCCTGCATCATAAAGTCCAGACGGCGGCCCACCGCTTCCTTCTTCTTCAGAATGTTGTAGGTCTCTTTAACGTGCGCTTCCAGACGGTCCAGCTCTTCAGCGACATCGATACGTTGCGCCATCAGCACCAGCTCTTGTTCCAGACGGGTGTTTTCCAGCTGAACTTCTGCTTCTTCCAGTTTGGCGACAAGGCGCTCGCGCTGCCACTGCAGCACTTCCGGCATATGGGTGCGAACCTTAGCCACTTCAGCGCTGACGCCTTCAAGGCGCTGCTCAATCATCGCTTTCAGCGCCTGACCTTCGGTTTCGCGGGCAACGATAAAGTCATCCAGCGTGCCGTCGAGAGCGGCCAGAATTTCAGCGGCAATGGCGTCCAGATCCTGCTCACCGGCGGCCATGACGCCAGGCCAGCGCAGAATATCAACCGGGTTGATTTCGCCTTCATCGCTCTGCATTTTGACCCAGTTCGCCGCATTGACGAGCTGTTTCGCCAGTTTTTCGTTAAGGATCAGCTCGCCCTGTGCGCTGGCATCAGGCTCAAAGCGCAGGTTGCATTCCACTTTACCGCGCGTCAGGCGCGTACGGATACGCTCGCGTACAACAGGCTCAAGGCTGCGGAACTGCTCCGGCATACGGAAATACGTTTCCAGGTAACGCTGGTTTACCGAGCGCATTTCCCATGTGGCGCTACCCCAGCTACCCTTGATTTCACGCCGGGCGTAGGCGGTCATACTGCGGATCATAGACATTCCCGTTTTTAAAGGAGAGATGGGGGGATTATAGCTTTCGGGGGCTTCTCAGGATAGGAATAAGCGTCCTTTATCCGTATAATGCGCAGCCACATTCGTTTCAAGCCGGAGAATCCATCATGCGTCCATCAGGTCGTAGCGCCAATCAGGTGCGTCCCGTCACCCTGACCCGTAACTATACAAAACACGCTGAAGGCTCCGTGCTGGTTGAGTTTGGTGACACTAAAGTGCTGTGCACCGCCTCCATCGAAGAAGGCGTTCCGCGCTTCCTGAAAGGTCAGGGCCAGGGCTGGATCACCGCCGAGTACGGCATGCTGCCGCGTGCGACCCATACCCGTAATGCCCGTGAAGCGGCGAAGGGTAAGCAGGGCGGTCGTACTATGGAAATTCAGCGTCTGATCGCGCGTGCGCTGCGCGCCGCCGTTGACCTGAAAACCCTCGGCGAATTCACGATTACTCTGGACTGCGACGTGATTCAGGCCGATGGTGGTACGCGTACGGCCTCTATTACCGGCGCCTGTGTCGCGCTGGCGGATGCCCTGAACAAGCTGGTTGCAGCCGGTAAGCTGAAAACCAACCCAATGAAAGGCATGGTTGCGGCGGTCTCCGTAGGCATCGTTAACGGTGAAGCGCTTTGCGATCTGGAATACGTTGAAGATTCCGCGGCAGAGACAGACATGAACGTGGTGATGACCGAAGATGGTCGCATCATTGAGGTGCAGGGCACGGCAGAAGGCGAGCCGTTCACTCACGAAGAACTTCTCTCCCTGCTGGCGTTGGCCCGAGGGGGAATCGAATCCATTGTCACGACGCAGAAAGCGGCGTTAGAAAATTGATTTTAAAGGCGACCAATGAGTCGCCTTTTTTTTGCCTGTAAGACAGAAAACCAAAGGAGCAAATCCATGAAATCGTATCAGCGCCAGTTTATTGAGTTTGCGCTTAACAAGCAGGTACTTAAGTTTGGCGAATTTACGCTGAAATCCGGGCGTAAGAGTCCCTATTTCTTCAACGCCGGGCTGTTTAATACCGGGCGCGATCTGGCATTGTTAGGCCGTTTCTATGCCGAAGCGCTGGTAGATTCCGGGATTGATTTTGACCTGCTGTTTGGCCCGGCCTATAAAGGCATTCCGATTGCGACTACCACCGCGGTGGCGCTGGCGGAACACCATGACCGCGACGTGCCGTACTGCTTTAACCGCAAAGAGGCTAAAACCCACGGTGAAGGCGGGAATCTGGTCGGCAGCGCGCTGCAGGGCCGCGTCATGCTGGTGGACGACGTGATCACCGCAGGCACGGCGATCCGCGAATCAATGGAGATTATCCAGGCCAACGGTGCAACGCTGGCTGGCGTGTTGATTTCGCTGGATCGTCAGGAGCGTGGTCGTGGAGAAATCTCCGCCATTCAGGAAGTGGAGCGCGACTACAACTGCAAAGTGACGTCGATTATCACCCTGAAAGAGCTGATTGTGTATCTGGAAGAGAAGCCTGAGATGGCGGACCATCTGGCAGCGGTAAAAGCGTATCGCGAAGCGTTTGGGGTTTAATTGCATTGCCCGGTGGCGCTACGCTTACCGGGCCTACCCGTTCGCAGGCCGGATAAGGCGAAGCCGCCATCCGGCGATGGCGTTACTGTAATTGTGCTGCGACTAACGGCCAGCGGGCGTCAAAATCGTCCGTTGGGCGGTATTTGAACTCGCTACGCACAAAGCGGGAGAGCATCCCTTCACAAAACGCCAGAATCTGGCTCGCCAGCAGCGTTTCATCAATGCTGTATCCTTCACCTTCACGCATTTTCTTCTCGCGCAGCACCTGGCGCAGCTGCGCTTCAATGCGTTCGAAAAGTTGGTTAATGCGGCCCTGCAGTCTGTCTTGTTCAAACATCAGCGCGTGGCCGGTCAGGATACGGGTTAAGCCCGGATTGCGTTCACCAAAGCCCAGGATTAACAGCACAATCAGACGCAGACGCGCGGTGGTGTCTTTTTCGTCTTTCAGAATCAGGTTGATGCGTGTGATCAGGCTGTCTTCAATAAACTCGATCAGGCTGTCGAACATCCGGGTCTTGCTCGGAAAATGACGGTACAGCGCCGCCTCAGACACGCCTACGGAGGCGGCCAGTTTAGCGGTGGTGATGCGTTGACTGCCATCGCTGGATTCAAGCATCAGAGCCAGAGATTGAAGTATTTCTTCGCGACGATTCCTTTTCGCGGTTTGTTTTTCTGCCATGTTACAAAATACCCCTGAAAATAAGCACTTGCCAGGCTGGCATCCACACAGCGACCGCAAACGGACGTTTGCGGTTTGTTATTGCATTATGACGCTGTGGGATACGTGTCTGTCGGGCAGTTATTTGCGCCCGGAATGGCCGAAGCCGCCTTCGCCACGGTCGGTGGCATCAAAGTCTGCCACCAGGTTAAATTCTGCCTGTACCACCGGTACAAAGACCATCTGTGCGATACGCTCGCCCGGTTCAATGGTGAAGCTGTCCTGACCACGGTTCCAGACGGAGACCATCAGCTGACCCTGGTAGTCGGAGTCGATCAGGCCCACCAGGTTACCCAGCACAACGCCGTGCTTATGGCCCAGGCCAGAACGCGGCAAGATCACCGCCGCCAGCGACGGGTCAGCGATGTGAATCGCCAGGCCAGTCGGAACCAGGGTCGTGGCACCCGGAGCCAGTTCTACGGCGTCATCGAGACAGGCGCGCAGGTCAAGACCGGCAGAGCCGGAGGTGGCATAGGTTGGCAGCGGAAATTGCTCGCCAACACGCGGGTCCAGAATCTTAACGTCGATTTTTTTCATCATAACGGGTAACGATCTCGTCGAGTAAATGTTGGCCCAGGAGTTCCTTGCGCTCAAGCGGTAAGACTTTATCTCCATCCTGCCAGAAAAGGTGCAGTGCGTTGCTGTCGCTGTTAAATCCTTGTGTGGCCAGCGATACGTCGTTCGCGCAAATTAAATCGAGGTTTTTGCGGGTACGTTTTTGCCGGGCATATTCTTCCACATTATTCGTTTCTGCGGCAAACCCAACAACGTATGGACGGTGGCTTTTTAGTGCGGCGACACCGGCAACAATGTCCGGATTTTTCACCATTTTTAGTGTTAATTCATCGCCTTGCTTTTTAATTTTAGCCTCGGCGATCGTCTCGGCGCGATAGTCTGCAACGGCCGCACAGCCGATAAAAATCTGCTGGTTTTGAGCATGTGCCTGCACGGCGGCTTCCATCTCCAGCGCGGTGGTAACGTCAATTCGCTTCACAAACGCAGGGGTAGGCAGAGAGACCGGGCCGCTCACCAGCGTGACGTTCGCGCCACGCTTCGCAGCGGCGGCGGCAATCGCAAAGCCCATTTTGCCGGAGCTATGGTTGGTGATGTAGCGCACCGGATCCAGCGGCTCGCGCGTGGGACCCGCGGTAATCATGATGTTGAGATGTTGCAGATCGTTGACAGGCGAAAAATGGGCTGCGGCCATATCAACAATCGTTAGCGGATCGAGCATGCGGCCCGGACCAACATCGCCGCAGGCCTGGCTGCCGCTGTCCGGACCCCAGATAAGCAGGCCGCGTGAGGCCAGCGTCTCAAGATTATGCTGAGTGGCGGCATTACGGTACATCTGCTGGTTCATGGCCGGAACGACGGCAACAGGGGCAGGCGTAGCCAGACAAATGGTGGAAACCAGATCGTTTGCCATACCGGCCGCCACCCGAGCGATTAAATCCGCGGTGGCGGGGGCGAGGATAACCAGGTCTGCCCATTTCCCAAGCTCAATATGGCCCATCGCGGCTTCGGCAGCCGGATCGAGCAGGCTGTCAGATACCGGGTATCCTGAAACGGCCTGCAGGCTCAGAGGAGTGATAAAGGCTTTACCGCCTTCGGTTATCGCGACCCGCACATCTGCCCCGCGCTCGCGCAGACGACGCACCAGCTCCGGCGCTTTGTAGGCAGCAATACCGCCGCTCACGCCAAGAACGATTTTTTTACCGGCCAGGCTCATCATGATTCTTTCCTGTTGGGTTTCACCAGAGAGCGGGCATTTTATCACAATCCCCAAAACGGGGTGATTTTGTCCTTCGACCACTTTGCGAGACGCTACGCAAGAACGCAACGTGGCCGTCGAGCGCCGGATGGGCCTGTGGCAGCATGCGGTTAAAAAGGGAGAAAGAGCATGGAAGAAGAGGATGAGCAGCTGCTGCCGCGTGAAAAACTGCTGCGCTACGACGTCACCCTGTTAAAAGATGATGAACTGCTGGCGCTCTTTTTACGTACCGGAACGCCCGGCAAAACGGTATTTACGTTGGCAAAAGAGCTGATAGCACGTTTCGGTTCGCTGTACGGTTTACTGACCGCCGAGCTGGCGCAGTTTAAGCATGTTGAGGGGATCGGCGTGGCGAAATATGCCCAGTTGAGGGCCATTGCCGAACTTGCCCGCCGTTTTTACAATGTCCGCATGGAGAAGGACGATCCGATCCTGACGCCAGCGATGACGCGTGAATATCTGCAAAGCCAGTTAACCGATATCGAGCGCGAGATCTTTATGGTGATCTTTGTCGATAACCGAAACCGGGTACTGAAACATAGCTGCCTCTTTGCCGGCACGTTAAGCCACGTTGAGGTGCATCCGCGTGAAATTGTGCGGGAAGCGATAAAAGTGAATGCAGCGGGCGTGATCCTCGCGCATAATCACCCCTCTGGCTGTGCAGAACCGAGCAGAGCGGACAAAGAAATCACCGAGCGCATTATCAAATGCTGTCAATTCATGGACATTCGTGTGCTGGACCATCTGATAATTGGCCGCGGAGAGTACATTTCTTTTGCAGAACATGGCTGGATTTAGGCTATTTCTCGCGATCCATCGGGATCTTTGTCTGTTCGGGACTTGAGCACACCGCCGAGTCAGCGTATACTACGCCACCTTTGAGAATCTCGGGTTTGGCATTTGGGCCTGGCAATCGAGAGTTCACTTAGAACTATGCGATGACCGGGCTGTAAAGCCTGACGAGGCGCCGATACCCCATACGAAGCTCGAGCTAATTTGATTTTTGGAGAATAGACATGTCCCGAGTCTGCCAAGTTACTGGCAAGCGTCCGGTGACCGGTAACAACCGTTCCCACGCACTGAACGCGACTAAACGCCGTTTCCTGCCGAACCTGCACTCTCACCGTTTCTGGGTTGAGAGCGAGAAGCGTTTTGTCACCCTGCGCGTATCTGCTAAAGGTATGCGTGTAATCGATAAGAAAGGCATCGATACAGTTCTGTCCGAACTGCGTGCCCGTGGCGAAAAGTACTAAGTACTTAAAGAGGAAATAAATCATGGCTAAAGGTATTCGCGAGAAAATCAAGCTGGTTTCTTCTGCTGGTACAGGTCACTTCTACACCACCACGAAGAACAAACGTACTAAGCCGGAAAAACTGGAACTGAAAAAATTCGATCCAGTTGTACGCCAGCACGTACTGTACAAAGAAGCTAAAATCAAATAATTTTAGTCTCCTTGTATCGAAAAACCCCGCAACTGCGGGGTTTTTTGCATTCTGTATCTCAACGGAGGAACCATGCCTGAATTACCTGAGGTAGAAACCAGCCGTCGCGGCATTGAGCCCCATCTGGTCGGCGCGACGATTCTTCACGCGGTTGTCCGTAACGGGCGTCTGCGCTGGCCGGTGTCCGATGAGATCCACGCCCTGAGCGATCAACCCGTCCTTAGCGTGCAGCGTCGCGCGAAATACCTGCTGCTGGAACTGCCCGAGGGCTGGATCATTATCCACCTGGGGATGTCCGGGAGCCTGCGCGTTCTTACCGAAGAACTGCCTGCGGAAAAGCACGACCACGTCGATCTGGTGATGAGTAACGGCAAAGTGCTCCGTTATACCGACCCACGGCGCTTTGGCGCATGGCTGTGGACGAAAGAGCTGGAAGGGCATAACGTGCTCGCGCATCTGGGCCCGGAGCCGCTCTCAGACGCGTTTAACGCGGAATACCTGAAAGCGAAGTGCGCGAAAAAGAAAAGCCCGATTAAGCCGTGGCTGATGGATAACAAGCTGGTGGTCGGCGTGGGGAATATCTATGCCAGCGAATCGCTGTTTGCCGCCGGGATCCATCCCGATCGGCTGGCCTCTTCGCTGTCGGCGCAGGAGTGTGAGCTGCTGGTCCGCGTGATTAAAGCCGTATTGCTGCGCTCGATTGAACAGGGGGGAACAACGCTGAAGGACTTCCTGCAAAGTGACGGCAAGCCGGGCTATTTTGCCCAGGAGCTGCAGGTGTATGGCCGTAAAGGCGAACCGTGCAGAGTGTGCGGTACGCCCATTATTGCCACGAAGCACGCCCAGCGCGCCACGTTCTACTGCCGTCAGTGCCAGAAATAGGGCTACTTTAGCTTTTCCATCAACGCCTGGTGGACGTTAACCGGCAGGAAATGGGTAACGTCCCCGTGATGACGCGCCACCTCTTTTACCAGCGTGGACGAGATAAACGACCACTCTTTGGAGGGCATCAGGAACACGCTCTCCAGCTCCGGCATCAGGTGGCGGTTCATGTGCGCCAGCTGCATCTCATACTCAAAGTCTGCCACCGCGCGTAAGCCGCGGATCAGAATGTTCGCCTGCTGGGCGCGGGCGAAGTTAGCCATCAGGTCGCTAAACCCGACCACCTCAACATTCGGCAGGTGCGAAATGGCATCGGTGGCAAGCTGCACGCGCTCGTGGAGGTCAAACATTGGCTTTTTGCTGGGGCTGGCGGCAATGGCCAGGATCACCTTGTCAAACATGCACGCCGCACGGGTGATGATATCAAGATGACCGTTGGTGATCGGATCGAAGGTACCCGGATAAATCGCTTTTGTGCTCATGGCTCACGTTTTCTCTGAGTAGCCGCGGCAGAGCGCCCACAGCTCGGT
The DNA here is from genome assembly GCF_001742765.1 of Enterobacter sp. ku-bf2. Taxonomy (NCBI): domain Bacteria; kingdom Pseudomonadati; phylum Pseudomonadota; class Gammaproteobacteria; order Enterobacterales; family Enterobacteriaceae; genus Enterobacter; species Enterobacter sp. ku-bf2. Next base: position 133,298 of record NZ_MDVW01000022.1, on the reverse strand, counting down.
GTATTTGTTGAAAGTATACTGGGCATTCACTACCGCGAGTAACCAGCCCTGCTTACCGTCCAGCACGCCACCACGCAGCAGGAGCGTTTTCAGGAACGCGCCCAGCGTGTGGGTGAAGATACCGGTCAGTGAGGCCTTCTTGCCGCGCTGGTGACGCTCCTGCGCCCAAGCCGTGGCATAGTTGAGCTGTTTACGCTGGAAGCTCGCGAAATCCCGGCAGGTCAGGTGTAGCAAATCGCCCGTCAGGGGGATGATCCGGGCGCTATCGCAGGCCAGAGATTCATGAACCAGGCTGTCGTTGTACTGATAGCGCTCGCGCTCGTAAAGGCGCGTCACGCGGTCTGGATACCAGCCGCTGTGGCGCATAAATCGGCCAAGGAAATAGTTACGACGGGCAATGCTGTATACAGCGCCAGGCTGAGGCGAGGAAAGCACCGCCTGAATGGCCTGCTGAAGTTCTGGCGTAATACGTTCGTCAGTATCGAGCATCAGGACATAATCACCGGTGGCAAACCCCTGCGCGCGCTGGCGCTGGATGCCATAGCCTTGCCAGTCAGCGTCGGTAAACACCTTTGCACCCGCTGCCCGGGCAACGTCCACCGTGCTGTCCGTACTTCCGGAGTCAAGAATGACGATCTCGTCAGCCCAGGCAACTGATGCCAGGCAGTCCGGAAGCAGGTCGGCGGCGTTTTTGGCGATCATCACGACCGACAGACGCGTTGGCATTAGTGGCTCCGCTGGGGCAGGTAAGGTTGCAGAAGTTGCAGCAGACGGGTCAGGGCGCCCTGGTTCTGATGCAGCACTTCAACGGCATGACGCCCGTACCACAGGCGATAATCTTCATCAGTCAGAAGGGTCGATACCTCTTTGACTACCGAATCCGCATCGGTCACGGTAATTAAACCATCGGCCTGCTGTAATTTCGCGCAGATATCTTTGAAGTTAAACGTATGTGGCCCCATCAGCACCGGAATCGCATGGGCGGCCGGCTCGAGCGGGTTATGACCGCCGCGCTCCACCAGGCTGCCGCCGACAAACGCGAGGTCAGCAATGCCGTACAGCAGCATCAGCTCGCCCATCGTGTCGCCAATCACCACCTGGGTGCTGCCAGACGGGATCTCCCCGCTGCTGCGCAGCGTGAAGCTGAAACCGCCTTTCTGCACCATTTCACGGGCATCTTTGAAACGCTCCGGATGGCGGGGCACGAGGATCAGCAGTAAATCAGGAAAGCTTTCCAGCAGCTTGCGGTGCGCCTGCAGGATAATCTCTTCTTCACCGTCATGGGTACTGGTCGCAATCCATACCTGACGACGTGGCGCCCACTGGCGACGCAGCGTGATTGCGCGGGCGGCGAGTTCCGGGGTAACCGAAATATCAAATTTCAGGCTGCCCGTCACTGCAAGCTGGTTGCGTTTGAGGCCCAGAGAGACAAAGCGTGCCGCATCTTCTTCATTCTGCGCGGCGATCAGCGTGATTTTGCTCAGCAAGCGGCGCATAAATTTACCCAGCTTGCCGTAACCTTTCGCCGAGCGCTCTGACAGGCGCGCGTTGGCAATCACCAGCGGAATTTTACGGGCATGCAGGGCGGAAATCATGTTCGGCCACAGTTCGGTTTCCATCACAATCACCAGCTTCGGGCGAACGGTATTCAGGAAACGATTCATGGCGCAGGGCAGGTCGTAAGGGAGATAGACGTGATGAACGTCTTTGCCAAAAGCGGATAACGCGCGCTCCGAGCCGGTTGGCGTCATCGTCGTGACGGTAATCGGCAGCGACGGGTAGCGGTGACGCAGGGCGCGAACCAGCGGGATTGCCGCCAGCGTTTCACCGACAGAAACGGAATGCAGCAAAATACCGTCCGGCGCGACTTTATTGCGGCAGAAGCCATAGCGTTCAGCCCAGCGTTTACGATACGCAGGCGCTTTACGGCTACGAAGCAACAGTCTCAGCCACACCAGTGGCTGAATGATGTAGAGCAGAGCGGTATACAACAATTCCAAGCGATTATCCGTTTTTTTAGTTTCGGCGGGCAAATTCTAAGCATTTGAGCCGTCTAAAGCTATCTCTTTGGTGTTTTAAGACACCCATTTGGCTGCGTTACGCTCATTCGCCTGAAAAAAAACGGGCAATTTCTTGCCCGTTTCTTGTCTCACCGTTTAGCGCTCCGCTTCGGGGAGGGCGTTCAGATGGTAGGTTACGCGCTCCGAAAGCCCGCGAATGTCACCGCCAGTGATGAAGAAGCTGTCATCTTTTTGATTTGGATTACTGACGTCGTAGCCCAGCATCTTGTTGATGAGCGTTGCCACCTGATAATGGTTGAGCGGCATCTGCGGGCTGATCTCCTTCATGGCGTAAGCTGGATCGTTGCTGAAGTAGAGGAACGGTACCTGAGCAATTGGCATTTCTACAACCGAATGGCCAAACAGACCGTTATCGCCCACGCGTTCCCCGTGATCGGAGGTGATAAACACCAGCACCGGCAGTTTGGATTTTGCCAGCGCGGTGCGAATCGCGGACGCGAGTTCTTTGTCATACAGGCGGACCGCATCGTCATACTCATTTTTCTTCTGCGCCACATCATCACTCAGACGCGGTGTAGAGAACTTCGCGAAGCCCTGCGGGATATTACGCTCGTACGGGATATGTGGAGCACGGCTGTTGAGCACCATCAGGAACGGTTTGTTCCAGTCCAGCGTTGCTTTCTCAACGGATGGCGTCAGAACAACGTCCGCGCCGACATCCGGTGCCGGGCGGATCTGGGTATCTTCCCACAGATCAATATCATGGATACCAATCCAGTTGCTCAGCCCTTCCAGTCCCTGGGCGGAGATAAAGGCGGTCTGATAACCCTGTTTCTTCGCGTTGGCGAAGATATTGGTGGATTTCGATTTATAGGCCCCGTAGTTATCCGGCTCGCGCAGATTATTCACCAGCATCGGGATGGCCACGCGGGTGGATACGGCGTTGGAGACAATCAGACGGCCCGTACCTTGATACTGCTGGAGCAGCGCTTTCAGCTCGGGCGTGGTATCGCGTTCGTAGCCCAGGGCGCTGACGTGGTGCGGGTTAAGGCTTTCACCTATCGCCAGAATAATCGAATATTTGCCCGCACGCGTATCCTTAACAGGTTTGACCTGGTAGGGATCGTAATGGGTCAGATTCTGGTTTTCTCCTGACATCGCTTCCGGGATCAGGCGTATGGCGCTGAAGCTCATCGCAGACAGGCCGTTACGCAGCAGTGAGTGACGCAGGTCCGGGTTGAACTTGTACATCTGCCCGTCGACCGCTTTGTAGAACTGGCCGACAAACATCACGACGATGGCAAGCAGGCAAGGAAGCGCAATCCATTTGTGCCAAAGCGGCGCCAGACGACGCGCAAAGCCCAGCGCAAACACGACCGCCACAATCATGATGGCGAAGTAGATGCCCAGTGAACCCAGGCTGTCGGTGATCCCACTGGCAATATCTTTCGTTTCCACGAACGCCAGCCAGACTTCACTCGGGCCATAGAACTGACCGTAGAACTGGTAGTACACCGCTTCCGATATCTGAACGATAAACGTGACGGCCAGCAGCAGGCGAGTCAGGAAGAAACGCGCACTGGCCGCGGCAAGCAGGGAGATGATCAGATACAGCGAGATATCACCGGATTTCGGCTGGTAGACATGATCTTTCAGCAGAATGATGATTTCTGAGAGCGAGAACAGCAGCAAGAATGCCAGCGTTAACCCCAGGGTGCGCAACAGATTGCTGCGTGGGGTGAACGAAGAGTGTGTCGTTGTTTTGAACATGGAAGGGCTCTATTCCGATCAGAACTTTTTAGTCAGCGGGCGAATGGCTTTACCAAAACCAAAGCGCAGTGCGCGAACTACCGTAGGACGATTGTGCAATCCTTTACGCCAGATATCCTCAAACAGGGCGTACCAGCGTGCGGCGACCGCTTCGCGGGAATAGACCTGTAGGCGTTTTTCACCCTGTTCGCGCATCTGACGATACAGTTCAGGGGAATTTTTAAGACGCATGATGGCATCGAAGGCTTCATCAGGGTTTTTGGCGATCAGGTAGTCCAGCTCGCTTTCGCGGATCGCGCGATAAGACGGCTCGTCATCGCAGACCATCACCGTTTTCCCCAGCCAGTTGTTAATGAGCTTGCTGGCAGGCTTACGCGCCAGTTTATGATCGTGTGATTTGCGGAAGCTGATGCATACGTCCACGTCCTGGTAGTTTGTCCAGTTATCGAACGAGATGCGTAGCTCGATACCTTGTTCGGCAAGGCGTTGCTTAAAGTTCCCTTCGCGGTATTGGTCCGGGAAACTGTCTACACGGCCGAAGAATGCGACGGTTTTGATTGTCTCGTCGTTGCGCTCACGCGGTTTTACGCCCGGCTGTGGCCAGTTAGGAATAAAGATACGCCCTGGGATGTTAGCAACTTCAGGGTTTTGTTCGACGACGTAATCCGCGCCGATAACCGGCGGACGATCGGCACGAGCAACAACGGTCACGCCGACCCAGGGTTTTACGCGGGAACCATAGTGATCGTTGTGCATCAGATTAATTGCGTCCGGGCGGCATTCAGTGCCCCATGAACATTCAATCTGACCGTTATAGTAATAGTTAAGGCTGAGCATCGTCTGAAATGTCCAGACGCCTCTTCCCCCACAGTAAAAACGATGCGGAATATCATCCGGATTGATTTTCTGATCAATCAGTTCCTGAAAATCGGCAAAATTCGTCGCGATAAACTCAGGGCGGGAAACAACATGCAGTTTAAGCTTGCTCATAATTCCACTCATTTGACGAGTTTTTTAAGACGGAAGTAGCGACGTCCCAGACGCCACCGTTGGCGGAAGCCGCGCGCATTTTGCCAAATCAGCGTCCAGATACCGCGATCGAAAAGCTCACGGGTGATCTCGCGTTTTTTGGCCATATCGTCAATGTTGTTAATGCTATGCAGGATCCCCAGACCCTCTTTGGCGATTTGCCAGCGGCAGGCGGGTACGCGTTTCACCTGTTCCGGATAGCGTTTGTTGATGGCGTCCAGCATCTCCAGAATCTTCATGTAATGGCGCGAAGAGCGCATGCGCGTGTCGTCCGTGCCTGGCGTATGGGAAACGGAAGCGGAATGGATCAGGTAATCGTAATAGACCTCATCAATATACTGCACGCGTCTGGCGGTGAGCAGCACTTCCGTAGTCCAGGGGATGTCCTGATGGCGCAGACCATGTTCAAAGCTGAAGCCCTGCTCTTTGATAAAGGCGTGTCGATAGATATTCAGCCACGTTACGTGCAGGAACTTGCGTGATTCGAGCGCCATCTGCAGCCAGGTCGGGCCGTCCAGCACGCCGGTTGACGCAAGTTTATCTGAAGGGAAAATCTTCTTCGACGGGCGTCCGTCATCATAAATATAGGTACCGTTGCAGGTCGCGACGTCCAACTGCCCGGCGAGTGCAATCTCCAGCAGGCGCGGATACATACCCGGATAGATAACGTCATCAATATCCGGGAACGCGACGTACTCGCCCGTAGCCACGGCCAGGCCAGTATTACGGGCCGCAGAGACACCCCCATTGGGCTGGTTGATGACGTTAAAATGACTGAATTCACTGGCGTAGCGGGCGATGATATCTGCGGAGCCGTCGGTTGAGCCGTCATTAACAATAACAAGTTCCAGGCTGGGCAGATTCTGTTTCTTTATGCTGTCAAAAAAAGCGCTCAGGAAATTATCGCCATTATAGACGGCGACAACGAGGCTTAATTGAGGCGTTCCAGACATGCTTACTCCGTAATTTAACGCGGTGAGATGCGGCTAACGAGCGATACAGCAATGTGCAATGGCTTTTCGACAGCCGGCAGGCAAAAGAGTTCTGATGGGTAACGTTGCGCCGATGCCTGTAATCATCGGCGCAATATACGCGATCAGGAGGTTGTTTCTGTCCGTTTAGCGGGTCGTAACGCGCACATTCCCACAAGTAACCCGGTTAACAGCATATATTGTTCCAGGTAGTGATCTTTCAGATTATGGTCAACCATGGTTCGGGAGAAGAAACCAACCGTAAACAGCAGCAGGAACATGCCTGCCATCATATTGCCATGGCGGAACTCGCGCCAGCCGATGTACCAGCAGCCTGCCAGCAGAATCAGCCAGCCTGCAATGCCCACAACCCCGTTCTGGATACCAAACTCAATCAGGCCGTAGTGGCTGTGTGGAATATCAATGCGATTGTCCTGCGTGTCGCGACGCAGCACATAACGGAAGGCCTCTTTGCGAGGTCCCATTCCTGCAGGATGTTCACCCACCAGTTTCCAGCCCTGATGGAAGAAACTCGCGCGACAGCCGTTGGAGTGGTTCATTGGACGACCGAGATCGTTAGTCGGTACTGTTCCGTTGGTTTTGTTATAGCAAAAACTGGTGAAAGGCGCGTTCCAGCCGGTTACGGCATCATCTTCCAGACTTTGCCAGCGCGGATCGGTTTTCCAGGAGGCATAGCCCAGAAGCGCAGAAGCGATAGTAATGCCCAAAAGAATGCCGCCTGTGAGCAACACCCGGCTGCGACGCATGCTGTGCAGGCTGAGCAGAATGAAGGTGGAGAACAGGCTGCCAACCAGGCCGATCGTTCCCCAGCGGGTATCGACTAATGCCGTGCAGACAAGGTTACACAGCAGCATAAAGGCGAGGAACGGTGTCTTCAGGCGTAAGAAACGCTGATGAAGCAGGCCGCGTGCAAGCAGTTCAGCGAGCAGGAAACCGGTGATCATATTGACCTGGAAGCTCATGCGCGTGCGGTTATAAACAATCCGCGTTTCGCCCCAGTGGATCACGCCGTCTCGCCAGTAAAGCCAGACGGTATCAAGGAGATGGATACAGACGACGCCCCAGAAAAAAAGGACGACGAGAGTAAAGAAACGGGCTGCCGATAAAGAGGGGAAGCGCTCCTGAATCACCGGTAATAACACCAGACCCGCACAGAAAAGTAATACCGGACGTAGCCACTGACCATCCCAGGTCGACACCATTTCTTTAATATCTGGCGCGACAAAAAAGCCGTTAATCAGGATAAAGAAGGTCAATGCCCAGAGCACAATAAGCACGAACTTAATTTTGTTTAAGTCCAGCGCTTTTCTCGCCACTGAGGAGCTAAAGAAAAGACCGAGCGCCACCACAATATTAGGATAAATCAGTCCATTACGATGAAAAGGTAGCTGATCGTTTGGGATTGGCCAGATAAAACATAAAGCCAGTACAGACAGCACTAAAAGACCTGTCAGGATGTTACGAGTATTTGTCATAATTTTGGTACTGGTAAAGGATCTCGGCGTTAATACCGGTTAGTTAACAATGCCATACGCAGATTCCACTGATTTTGAGTGGAATAAAAGCCTGAGAAAATTACCACAGAAGCCATAACTACAGAAGGACATTGTTTGTAAGCAAGATTAATCCGCCTGTGCATTATCGTAATACCCACGTATATAATCGGCAGCCTGGACAGCGGTTTCAGCTAAACGACAGGAAATATATGCACATTGTTCACACTGAAGCAGACGGCGGCAAAGGCGGGCAGCCTCTGCGCATTATCAACGAATCGCTTGGGATGATTCAGCGTGGCCATCAGGTGACTCTCCTTTGTCCGGAAACTGCGCCGCTTCACGCGCTGGCACGCAATGCCGGTCTGACGGTGGTCACGATGCCGTTGAAGCGTAAGAACCTTAAAAACCTGCAGCTGCTGCGTCGCTGGCTGAAGGATAACCGTCAGTCGATTGACGTCATCAATAGCCATAACTCTGCCGATACCTGGCTGGTGGCGCTGGCGAATCTGACGCTCTCCAACCCCGTACCACTGGTGAGAACCCGTCATGCGTCCGGCGTTCCGCGTAACAACTGGACGACACGCTGGCTGTTCCGCACCGCCTGCGCGCACATCGTGACTACCGGTGAGGCGCTGCGCCATCAGGTGGCAAATATCGGCGTGCCTATGTCCCAGAGTACGTCGGTGCCAAGCGGTGTCGATACGCAGCGTTTCCATCCGGGAGATAAGCACCAGGCCCGGGTTCATTGTGGTTTGTCGCAGGACGATTTCTGGCTGGGCGTGGTATCGCATTTGCGCCCGAACAAAGGCCATAGCGTACTGCTGCGCGCCCTGGCGAAAATCGACAATCCACACATCAAGCTGGCGATTGTTGGCGAAGGCCCGCACAAGGCGACGCTGGAACAGGAAATCGCCGCACTGGGATTACAGCAGCGCGTGGTCATGGCGGGACATCAACCCGATCCGGAACGCTGGTTTCCGGCCTTTGATATTGCGCTGAGTCCTTCGCATGACATGGAAGGTGTGCCGCAGGGCGTCCTGCAATCGTTAGCCACCCGTATTGCCACCATTGCGACGGATGCCGGTGGAACGGGGGATGCGGTGATTAACGGGCAGACGGGATTGTTGGTCGCCCAGCGCGACGAAAACGCACTGCGCGATGCCATAATGAAACTCTATGCCGACTCAGCCCTTCGCGAGACGCTCGCGCAACAGGGGTATGACTACCTGAGCACGCACTTTACCCGCGAATGTATGCTGGACGCGATGGAGAAGGTCTTCTCCGATGCCGCTCAGCTCAGCAAATCGCGATAAAGCGTTTGTAGCTCTCGGGCCATTCTGTCCAGGGTGAAAGGCTCCGCAGTCGCACGCGCGGCAGCGGCGTAATCGACACCCTGTTCACGGCCTTTTAGCCACAGCGAGATGGCCTGCTGGTAACCTTCGCTGTCCAGCGCATCGCGTACCCAGCCGTTTTGACCCTCGGTTATCCACTCCGCCGCGCCACAACCGTGGCTGGTGAGCAGTGGCAAACCACAGGCCAGGGCTTCCACGCAGACGTTCGGGAAGGGATCGTAGAGCGTCGGCAGGATAAGGGCATCAGCCGTGCCATACACTTCACGCACGTTGGCTACGGGACCCAGGAACTTCACTCGAGAGGAAATCCCCAGCGCCTGCGCCAGCTTTTCGAACTTCCGCGCATGTTTATCGCGGCCGGCAATCAGCAGCCAGACGTCAGGATGCGCCACAATAGCGCGCAGCGCGGTGGCGACGCCTTTGCGGCTGAAGCCTGACCCAACATACGCCAGTACCGGTGCGTTATGGGGAATACCCAGTGCATCACGCTGCGAAAGGGCGCGGACCTCAGGACTAAACTGAACGGTGTCTACGCCGTTGTAGATCACCGTCAGCTTGTCTTCCGACAGTCCGAAACGACGGGCGATATCATCGCGAACCATCTTCGAATTACAGATCACCTTGCGCAGCTGCGGATGGGTAAACATCTGCGCCTCGGCCTGCAGAATGTAGCGGTGATAACGGCTCAGAGACTGCGCCCAACGCGCCAGTGGCGACAGAATACGACCATATTGCTCAAGCCAGGTGGCGTGAACACCGTCGCCCGCCCGGAAGATGGTGGCGCCCGGTATGCGTTCGTGGCTTTGCACAATATCAAACTGCGTAAAATGCGCGGCGGCTTCGACGGCAAAACCGGATTCACGCGCGATGCGATTGCGAAACGGCGGATTGACCGTCAACGTTTTCCAGCCTGCGGCATCCTCCCACTGGCGAGCAATCAGCGTGACATCAAGGGAGGTATCCTGCGCCAGCACGTTCAGCGCACGTGAGACAAAACGCTCTGCGCCACCGTTGGGGTTGTAGGTCTGTCGAACAATGGCCAGTTTCATGCAGGGGTTTCCGTTTCCAGAAGCATCGTATCGATTGCGCTCAGCACCTGCTGTGGGGTAATGGCCGTAATGCAGTCTGAGACACCGCTGTCTCCGCAGCCCGCTTTGCCGCACGGCTGGCAGGTAAACCCGGCCACAATCACACGATAATTTACCCCCCACGGCGCCCATTTGATGGCACCGGTAGGGCCAAAGATAGCAACGGTCGGCGTACCGACGGCGCTTGCAAGGTGCATCGGCATGGAGTCCACACCAAAGTACACCCGGGCGTGCTTCATCAGCGCACCCAGCTCTTTCAGGTTCAGCTGACCGCTTAAATCAAAGACCGGCTGGGTGAGAGCTGCGCGCAGCTCATCCATGTAGGCCTTCTCTTCTTTTGACGGTGCGGCGGAGAGGACGATCGGCAGGCCGCGCGCCGCCAGGTTATCAATGGTCGCTGCCAGTTTTTTGATATCCCAGGCCTTAAACATCCAGCGCGAGGTCGGGTGAACCAGAATGTAGGATTTACTCGTGAGCCCAAACCCGGCCAGTTTTTCGGCCACAGAGGCTTCTGCCGCGTCACCAGGCACAAAAAGCGTATGCTTGTCTTCGTCGGACTGCGGATGAATACCGATTCGGCGCAGGGCATCCAGATTAACTTCCACCATATGGCGGCTGTTGTCCTGAATGGCCGGGTAGAGCGTGGTGAACGATTTCACCCAGCGACGACGTGCCAGGCCCCCGCGTTTATCCGGCTTAAAGCCGACGGAGACACGCGGTTTCAGGCGACGCGCCAGACGCGCGCCGTGCCAGTGTTCGGTCAGATTAATCAGCACGTCATACTGACGGCCTTTCAGGGTATTCAGCAGGGCGCGGTAGAGGCGGAATTGTTCAAACCAACCCTTCTTGCGCCAGTTGCGCCCAATAGTATGCACCTGGTCGATATGCGGATGGCTGGTCAGCATCGCCTGGGTATCGTCATAAACCAGCGCATCGACTTCCACGTTCGGCCAGTTCTTTTTCAGCACGGTAAACACCGGCGAGGTAAGCAGAACGTCACCGTGGTGACGCAGCTTAATAATCAGCACGCGCTTTGGCGGGCGCTCCGCTGAGAAAAAATCAGACATAGGCTCTCTCTGCTGCCAGCAAAGGCTCTAATTGCGCAAATACCGCAGCGGCGCTGAGATCGCTCAACTGCGATGAGTGTTCCGGGCGGCAGATATACTGATTTTTTCCATAGCCGCCGATCAGGCCCGGGTCCGTTGGGCCGTAAAGCGTGATGTTAGGACGGTCCAGCGCCGCCGTCAGGTGGCTGAGGCCCGTATCCACAGAAACCACAGCCGTAGCGCCTGCCAGCGCCTGAGCGACGCCGTCAAGTTTCATGCGCGGCAGAACGTCCACGTAATCAAACCCTTCTGCCAGACGTTTGGCCCGTGCCTCTTCGTGCGGTGCGCCCCACGGGAGTTTGATACGCAGCCCCGCGCTTGCCAGCAGGCCGATCAGTTCGCGCCAGTACGCTTCCGGCCAGTGCTTGTCATCGCGGGTTGTCGCGTGAAGGAAAATCAAATAAGGGTCGCTTTTCTGCGATGAGGCGTGCAGGAAATGCCGGGAAATTGCATAGTCGCCCTGGGTTTCCGGTTTCGCATACCCCAGGCTTTTGGCAAACAGCTCGCGGGTACGTTCGACGGCATGCTGTTGCTTTGCGATGTGATGACGACGGTTATAAAACAGGCTCGCCAGCGGTTCTCGGGCGCTGTGCCAGTCCATCCCGTGCTTTACGCCGTGTGCCAGACGCGTTACCAGCGCGGCGCTTTTGACCAGCCCCTGCGCGTCAATGATGGCGTCGTAATGCTGTGCTCGCACCGCCTCGCGAAAGGCTTTGCGTTCGGCTTTAATCGGCGCGGAGAACCACGCTTTGCGCCAGCGGCGAATCGCCACCGGGATCACGCGGTCAACCGCTTCATGCCAGGTGGGGATCTGCGCGAAGCCTTCTTCCACCGCCCAGTCAAAACGAATGCCGGGGATGGCCCGCATGGCGTCCGTCAGCGACGGCAGCGTATGCAGAACATCACCCATCGAAGAGGTTTTAACGATCAATACCCGCATTCGTTATCCTTCTTCGCTCAACAGCAGTGCGTTGAGTTCTTCGAGAACACGCGCTGGCGTAATGTCGATCAGGCTCTGATGGTAACCTTCTGCCGCATCGCCTTTGCGCACCTTGTGATAGCCGGTAATGAGACGGATAACGCGCGCCTTGTGTGACAGCGGCGGCGTGAAATCCGGGCTACTTGGGCCATACAGCGCGACCAGCGGGCGGTTGAGTGCAGCGGCGACGTGCATCAGGCCTGAATCGTTGGTGACCAGGGCGTGACAGGCGGCAATCAGAATAACGGCCTGTTCAAGCTGCGTTTCGCCCGCCAGATTACGGCACCAGGCCTGCTGTTCATTACTGAGTGTGGCGAGAATTTCGTTGCCCGCCTCGTGGTCTTTTGCCGAACCGAACAGGACAATCTGGTAGCCTTCGTCGATCAGCTGTTTCGCCAGCTCCGCATAGTGGTAGTGCGGCCAGCGTTTTGCCGGACCGAACTCGGCGCCAGGGCAGAAGCCAATCATCGGGCGTTCAGACGAAAGGCCAAACGCGCTGCAGGTCTGGGATTTTTCACCGTCGTTAACCTGAAGCTGGGGCCAGAGCAGCGGCTGCGGCAGGTCTTTCGCACTGCGCATCACGCCTTTGTCATAGGCCAGCGCCACGTAGCGCTCCACCATTAATGGCCAGGCCGCTTTATCCAGCACCCGCGCATCGTTCAGCAGACCGTAGCGCATTTCGCCGCGCCAGCCGGTGCGATGCGGGATGCCCGCAAAGAAGGGCACCAGCGCGGATTTAAAGGAGTTGGGCAGGACATACGCACGATCGTACCGCTTTTCGCGCAGGCTATGGCCGAGCTTGCGGCGCTCGCCAATCTCCAGCGCTCCGTGGCCGAGCGGCATCGGGATCGCTTCATTCACTTCCGGCATACGCGATAACAGCGGACGGCACCACGCGGGTGCCATCACGTCGATTATCGCCTGGGGATAACGCGCCTTGAGCGTGCGATAGAGACTTTGCGACATCATCATGTCGCCCACCCATGACGGGCCGATCACCAGAATTCTCATACTTACGCGTCGCGGTTCAGCCAGGCCATATATTCCGTTACGCCTTCGGCAACGGTCTTGAACGGCTTGTCATAACCTGCGGCGCGCAGGTTAGTCAGATCGGCCTGCGTGAACGCCTGGTAACGGCCTTTCAGCTTGTCAGGGAACGGAATGTACTCGATGCTGCCTTTTTTATGGTACGCCAGCGTGGCGTCAGCCACCGCCTGGAAGGACTCTGCGCGGCCGGTACCGAGGTTGAAGATGCCGGACACGCCATTTTCCCAGAACCACAGGTTTACGGCGGCCACGTCACCCACGTAGACGAAGTCACGCTTAAAGCCGTCGCTGCCTTCGAACAGTTTTGGACTTTCACCGTTATTCAGCTGGGTGTTCAGGTGGAACGCCACGCTCGCCATGCTGCCTTTGTGGCCTTCGCGCGGTCCGTAGACGTTGAAGTAGCGGAAACCGACGATCTGCGAGTTCGCTTCTGGCAGTACCTGACGTACGTATTCGTCGAACAGGAACTTGGAGTAACCGTAGACGTTCAGCGGCTGCTCATATTCGCGGGACTCGATGAAGTCCGAGGTGCGCCCGCCGTAGGTGGCAGCAGAAGAGGCATACAGGAACGGAATTTCACGCTCCAGGCAGTAATGCAGGATCTCTTTGGAGTACTGATAGTTATTGTCCATCATGTACTTGCCGTCCCACTCGGTAGTGGACGAGCAGGCACCTTCGTGGAAGATGGCTTCGATCTCGCCGAACTCTTCACCTGCCATAATCTGGATAAGGAAGTCTTCTTTATCCATGTAGTCAGCGATGTTCAGATCCACCAGGTTAACGAACTTGGTGCCGTCTTTCAGGTTGTCAACCACCAGGATGTCGGTGATGCCTTTGTCATTGAGAGCCTTAACAATATTGCTGCCGATAAAGCCTGCGCCGCCGGTAACGATGATCATAACTGTAACCTTTGAAGTGTGGAGCCCGGGGACAATCCCGGACGCTAATGTTTCTATCATATCATTAGTATGGCTGCCCTTCAGCCATTCACCGACATAGCGCAAGGGTACACGTGATTTATGCTGCAAAAACGACAAGAGATGACGTGTCATCTCGTCATGAACTATAGGTTTGGGTAATATGTCCCGAAATTTGCCGAGTCTGGAGAATTGCAATGCGTGGTGATTTTTACAAACAGTTAAACAGCGACCTCGAGACCGCACGTGCGGAAGGGTTGTTCAAGGAAGAGCGTATTATCACGTCTGCCCAGCAGGCGGACATCACCGTTGCCGACGGCAGCCATGTGATCAACTTTTGTGCGAACAACTACTTAGGTCTTGCGAATCACCCTGAGCTGATTGCCGCTGCCAAAAACGGCATGGATACCCACGGCTTCGGCATGGCCTCCGTACGCTTTATCTGCGGAACCCAGGACAGCCACAAGCAGCTTGAGCAAAAGCTGGCAACCTTCCTCGGAATGGAAGATGCGATTCTGTACTCCTCCTGCTTTGACGCCAACGGCGGCCTGTTTGAGACCCTGCTCGGCGCAGAAGATGCCATTATCTCCGACGCCCTGAACCATGCTTCCATCATTGACGGCGTGCGCCTGTGCAAAGCGAAGCGTTTCCGCTACGCCAACAACGACATGGTTGAGCTGGAAGCGCGCCTGAAAGAGGCCCGTGAAGCGGGCGCTCGACATGTGCTGATCGCCACCGACGGCGTGTTCTCCATGGACGGCGTGATCGCCAACCTGAAGGGCGTATGTGACCTGGCAGATAAATATGACGCGCTGGTGATGGTCGATGACTCTCACGCGGTGGGCTTTGTCGGCGAAAACGGCCGGGGCTCCCACGAATACTGCGACGTCATGGGCCGCGTGGACATCATCACCGGTACGCTGGGCAAAGCGCTCGGCGGCGCATCCGGCGGCTATACCGCTGCGCGCAAAGAGGTGGTTGAGTGGCTGCGTCAGCGCTCCCGTCCGTATCTGTTCTCCAACTCCCTGGCGCCAGCGATTGTTGCCGCTTCTATCAAAGTGCTGGAGATGGTGGAGTCCGGTGCCGGGCTGCGCGACCGTCTGTGGTCTAACGCCCGTCTGTTCCGTGAAAAAATGAGCGCAGCAGGGTTCACCCTGGCCGGTGCCGATCATGCGATCATTCCGGTGATGCTGGGCGATGCGGTCGTGGCGCAGCAATTTGCCCGCGAACTGCAGAAAGAAGGGATTTATGTCACCGGGTTCTTCTTCCCGGTGGTGCCAAAAGGTCAGGCGCGTATCCGCACCCAGATGTCTGCGGCGCATACGCCTGAACAAATTGAACGTGCGGTGGAAGCCTTTACCCGCATCGGTAAACAGCTGGGCGTCATTGCCTGAGGACGTGTGATGAAAGCGTTATCCAAACTGAAAGCGGAAGAAGGGATTTGGATGACCGACGTGCCGGAACCGGAAGTCGGTCATAACGATCTGCTGATCAAAATTCGTAAAACAGCTATCTGCGGTACTGACGTTCACATCTACAACTGGGACCAGTGGTCGCAGAAAACCATTCCTGTACCGATGGTTGTCGGTCACGAATATGTCGGTGAAGTGGTGGGTATCGGCCAGGAAGTGAAAGGCTTCAAAATCGGCGACCGCGTTTCCGGTGAAGGTCATATTACCTGCGGCCACTGCCGTAACTGCCGCGGTGGGCGTACGCACCTGTGCCGCAATACCATCGGCGTGGGCGTAAACCGTCCGGGCTGCTTCGCGGAATACCTGGTGATACCGGCCTTTAACGCGTTCAAAATTCCGGACAATATCTCTGACGATCTGGCCTCCATCTTCGACCCGTTCGGCAACGCGGTACACACGGCGCTCTCCTTCGATCTGGTGGGTGAAGACGTGCTGGTCTCCGGTGCGGGCCCAATCGGCATTATGGCCGCTGCCGTGGCGAAGCACGTGGGTGCACGCAACGTTGTGATCACCGACGTGAACGAATACCGTCTGTCGCTGGCGCGCAAAATGGGCGTCACCCGCGCGGTGGATGTCTCGAAAGAGAGCCTGACCGACGTGATGGAAGAGCTGGGCATGACCGAGGGCTTCGACGTGGGTCTGGAGATGTCCGGCGCGCCGCCGGCGTTCCGCACCATGCTCGACACCATGAACCACGGTGGCCGTATCGCGATGCTGGGTATCCCGCCGTCGGATATGTCCATCGACTGGAACAAAGTGATCTTCAAAGGGCTGTTCATCAAGGGTATCTACGGCCGCGAGATGTTCGAGACCTGGTACAAGATGGCGGCGCTGATCCAGTCAGGTCTGGATCTGTCCCCGATTATTACTCACCGTTTCTCCATCGATGAGTTCCAGCAGGGCTTTGACGCGATGCGTTCCGGCCAGTCAGGGAAAGTGATCCTGAGCTGGGAGTAACAGAGAAAGCGCCTTCGGGCGCTTTTTTTACGACCTCTTCACGTTTCTTACATCCGCAATCAGATTATTTCGATTTTTCCTTCGCTTTTTTACCCGCACACTTATAAAGTTTGTTGATTATCCGTTTAAGTTTACAGCGCCTATGTTCAAGCTTACCGTTTGTTTATTGACCTGTAATTCTGCGCGTTTGCTGCGCGAGGTGATTCCTCCGCTGCTGACGGTGGCAGATGAAATTGTCGTTCTGGATTCCGGCAGTACGGATGCCACTCTTTCTATTTGCCGCGAGTACGGGCTCTCCCTTCATCATCACCCCTATGCTATGCATGGCGTGCAGATGAACCATGCGATCGATCTGGCGAGCAATGACTGGGTGCTTTGCATGGATAGCGACGAGATTCTGGACGCGGAGACTGTCGACTTTATTCTGACCCTGAAAGCCGGGGATGAACCTTCCGCCGATCGCGCCTGGCGTATCGCCCGGTACTGGCACGTGCTGGGTGAGGAGGTGCGTACAATCTACCCTGTTTCCTCTCCTGATTTCCCGGTGCGGCTGTTCAATCGTACCCAGGCTCGCTTCAACCAACGACCCGTGGATGACAAAGTTGAAGGCAAGATTGTCGCCATGAAAATGCCGGGGCGGGTGCGTCACGACACGTTTTATAACCTTCATGAAGTGTTCAACAAGCTCAACAGCTACACCACCCGGCTGGTGAAGTACCAGCCGGCTCGCCCTTCGATCGGACGCGGCATCATCAGCGCCATCGGGGCGTTCTTCAAATGGTATCTGTTCAGCGGAGCCTGGCGTCAGGGCAAGGTTGGGGTCGTGACGGGTCTGTATGCTACAGCCTACAGCTTTTTGAAGTATTTCAAATCCTGGTATCAGCATCAGGAGAAAAAAGAGCCCGTTGCGAATGAGCAGACGGACTCTCAGATTGCGAAATAAGCGTCAGGCGGTCAGGCTTTCTTACCCCATCCCTGCCACTGCTGCTGGACGTATTTCACCAGCGTACTGTTACTGATGCTTTCTCCGATGACAGAGAAGAAGCGGGTCGCGTAGACCGGTTCAAGCGGCTGCTTCGGTACGCAGCGTTTCACGCCGCGGAACGGATTACGCGGTGCAGTCGGCACGGGCTGCGCAGAATTCGGCGTAGAGGTATCCACCTGCGGCTCGTTAAGCAGATCGCTCGGGCGCACCAGCGTGATATCGGAAGGTAAGGTCGGCAGCATTTGCTGCAGGACACGGACGGTCGACGGGTGCGGGTGACCGATGGCAATGGCCGAACCATTGCGGCGGGCCAGCTGTACCGCGCGATTGAACTGCATACGAATATCGGCTTCGTTCTGGGTGTCATCCAGGAACACCTTGCGCTTAATCACCTTTACGCCCGTTCCCTGAGCGGCGCGCATCGCCTGGCTGTTGCCGATGGTCATGCTGTCGAGGAAGTAGAGATTGTAACGCTCCAGCGCCTGCATCACTTTTAGCATCCCGTACAGGCTGGAGGTCATCGCGCTGCCCATATGGTTGTTCAGCCCTACGGCATACGGCACCTTGTTGTAGGCGTCGCGGATGATGCGCTCGATCTCCTCGCTGCTCATATCCGGGCGCAGGGTATCTTTTTCCAGCGGCTGCTTGCTGAGCGGGGCCATGGGCAGGTGAATCAGCACCTGATGCCCGCTGCTGTGGGCTTTGGTCGCCATCTCACGCGCATGGGGGGCATTTGGCAGGACGGCAACGGAGATGGCTGACGGCATCGCCAGCACCTGATTTTCATAGTGTGGACGATAACCAAAGTCATCAATCACGATAGCGAGCTTACCTGCGTATACCGGTGCAGCCAGCGCCAGCGTGCTGACGACGGAGAAAACGATTCGACGAAATTGAAGCAAAACTTATCTTCCCAACCACGGCTGTGGATTGACCGCCTGACCCTGACGACGAATTTCGAAATAGAGTGACGGGCGGCCCTGACCGCCACTGCTGCCCACAAGGGCGATGGGTTGGCCCGCGCGCACCTGCGTGCCGACGCTGACCAGCGCGCTCTGGTTGTAGCCGTAAAGGCTCATATCACCTTTACCGTGTTCGACTACCACCACCAGTCCGTAACCCTGCAGCCAGTCGGCCAGAATCACGCGACCATCGGCAATCGCTTTCACTTCGCTACCTTCAGACGCACCGATAACGATCCCTTTCCAACGTAGCTCACCCTGCAGCTGTTCGCCATAGCGATGCAGAATTGAACCACGAACGGGCCAGAAAGCCTGGCCGCGAGGTGAGCCCAGACCACCGGTACGCGACATCAGGGAACGTTCACTTTCGCTTGGCTTGTAGGTGGTGCCTTTGCGGGAGGCTTCCTGCTGCTTGTCGCGAACGGCCTGCGCCTCGCGAGCCTCTTTTTCGGCGCGCGCTTTCGCCGCGGCTTCCGCACGGGCGATGCTGTTACGCAGTTTGGATTCGTTGGCGCGCATTTCGCTCAGCTGGCTTTGCCCTTCCTGAATCGAGGACTCGAGACCGGCCAGGGTTTTCTTACGCTCGTTGCGCGCCTGCTCGAGCTTCGCCTGCTGGGCCTGCTGATCGTAGAGCAGCGTCTGCTGCTGGCTCTGCTTCTCTTCCAGTTCGGCTTTTTGCGTGGAGACCTCTTCGCGCGTCTGCTTCAACTGCGCGATCGTCTCCTGACGCGCCTGGTTCAGATAGCCAAAGTAGGCCTGCAGGCGCTGGCCGCGCTGGCTCTCTTCGCCGCTGAGGATCAGCTGGAGTCCGGTATGTTCACCCTGGCGGAATGCGGCATCAAGCTGTGCCGCAAGATTGCGCTCCTGCGCATCGCGCTGGCGCTCGAGTTTGGCAATCGACGCGTTCATCTCGTCGATCTGCTTATTCAGCTGGGCGAGGGTGTTTTGTGTTTCACGGAGTTTACGCGTGGCAGCGGAGATGGCCTCTTCCTGCTGCTTAAGCTGGGCGAGCAGGGCGGCGCGCTGCTGCTGCTGCTGGCGTACCGCACGCTCTTTGGCGGCGATATCGGCCTGAATGGATTTCAGCTGGTCGCGGTCATCCGCGTGGGCGGATGCGGCGCACAGCAATACGCCAGCGCTGAGTGCGCTGGCGTAAAACAGAGGTCTGACTGATAACCTAAGCGGCTTCACGACCCATGTGATTGAAAAAATCGCCTTTCCCCTCATGGGGAGCGATTATTCCACGATGAACAGCGGCTTACCAGTCATCTCTTCAGGGATCGGCATCCCCATCAGCGACAACATGGTTGGCGCGATGTCAGAAAGCTTGCCGCCTGCTACGGCTTTCACTGATTTATCACCCACATAAATCAGCGGAACCGGCAGGTTGGTGTGGGCGGTGTGCGCCTGGCCGGTCGCCGGGTCGCGCATCTGTTCAGCGTTACCGTGATCCGCGGTGATCAGCAGCTGGCCGCCAACGGATTCAACTGCTTTCGCCACCTGCTCAACGCAGTGGTCCAGCGCTTCAACCGCTTTCACTGCCGCTTCCATCACCCCGGTATGACCGACCATGTCGCCGTTCGGGTAGTTACAGATGATGGTGTCGTACTTACCGCTCTCGATGGCCGCAACCAGTTTTTCAGTCAATTCTGCAGAGCTCATCTCTGGCTGCAGATCGTAAGTGGCGACTTTCGGGGAGTTGATCAGAATGCGCTCTTCGCCTTTGAACGGCTCTTCAACGCCGCCGTTAAAGAAGAAGGTCACGTGTGCGTATTTTTCCGTTTCGGAAATACGCAGCTGCGTTTTGTCATTCTTCGCCATCCACTCACCGAAGGTATTGGCCAGCGAGGCAGGTGGGTAAGCGCATGGGGCTTTGATGTCTGCCGCGTATTCGGTCAGCTGGATGAAGTCGATGTTTACCACTTTCTTACGGGCAAAACCGTCGAAGTCGCTGTTGACGAACGCACGGGTGATTTCGCGCGCGCGGTCAGCGCGGAAGTTCATGAAGATCAGTGCATCGCCGTCTTCCATCGCGGCATCGGCCTGGCCTTCAGCACGGATCACGGATGCTTTCACGAATTCGTCGTTTTCATCACGTGCGTAGGCGGCTTCCAGCGCTTCAACGGCGGTCGCGAACTGGAATTCCCCTTTTGCCAGGGTCAGCAGGTCATAGGCCTGTTCAACGCGATCCCAGCGGTTGTCGCGGTCCATGGCGTAGTAACGACCAATGATGGAGGCCACGCGGCCTTTGCCCAGCGCGGCGAATTTGTCTTCAAAGGCTTTCAGGGAGCCTTCTGCACTGCGTGGTGGCGTGTCGCGGCCGTCCAGGAAGGCGTGCAGATAGATTTTTTCCGCACCGCGTTCAGCGGCCAGCTCAACCATCGCCATGATGTGATCTTCGTGGCTGTGAACGCCGCCAGCAGAGAGCAGGCCCATGATGTGAACGGCCTTGCCAGCGGCAACGGCTTTATCAACCGCGCCAGACAGCGTTGGGTTGGAGAAGAAGGTGCGTTCTTTGATTTCAACATCCAGACGCGTCAGGTCCTGGTACACAATACGCCCGGCGCCCAGGTTAACGTGACCGACTTCGGAGTTGCCCATCTGGCGGTCCGGCAGGCCCACTTCCAGGCCAGACGCGTCAATCAGCGTATGCGGACGTTTTGCCCACAGGGCATCCATGACCGGGGTTTTGGCGTTGAAAATAGCGTTATCCTGGCTGTCTTCACGGTAGCCATAGCCATCCAGAATCACCAGTACCATAGGTTTTTTAGAAACCGACATTGCGACAACCTCATGCTCAAGAGTCAAAATTTGCGTAATTTTACTACAGCTGAATCGATCAAATAGCCGCGGAAGATCAAAGAAAGCGCAGGGGCAAGATGCTGACCAGACCATTTTGAGGCATTTTTTTAGGTGGCATGCCGCAGAAAATGGATTAGGTTAGGGTCGCTGGCTGTATTTGCCAGAACGCACAGGTATACTCCTGTCCTGGTTTTTTTATCACTTAGTCGGGAGTAGTTACCCTCCATGCAAGAAATTATGCAATTCGTTAGCCGCCATCCGGTTCTGAGCATCGCGTGGATTGGCCTGCTGGCTGCTGTGCTGTTCACCACATTTAAGAGCCTGACGTCTAAGATTAAGGTTATCACCCGTGGTGAAGCGACGCGTCTGATTAACAAAGAAGATGCCGTCGTTGTCGATCTGCGTCAGCGTGACGATTTCCGCAAAGGTCACATTGCGGGCGCAATCAACCTGTTGCCAGCTGAAATCAAAGCGAACAACGTCGGTGAGCTTGAAAAACACAAAGCCCAGCCGATTATCGTTGTGGATGCGACCGGCATGCAGGCACAGGAATCTGCCAGCGCGCTTCATAAAGCAGGCTTCGAAAACGTAACGGTGCTGAAAGAAGGTATTTCCGGCTGGAGCGGGGAAAATCTTCCTTTGGTGCGCGGTAAATAAGGAGTTCAGTCATGGCCCATATTGAGATCTATACCAAAGCGACGTGCCCGTTCTGCCATCGTGCGAAAGCGCTGCTGAACAGTAAAGGCGTCACGTTCCAGGAACTGCCGATCGACGGTGACGCGATTAAACGCGAAGAGATGATCCAACGTAGTGGTCGTACGACGGTTCCACAGATTTTTATTGATGCGCAGCACATTGGCGGCTGTGATGACTTGTATGCGCTCGACGCCCGTGGTGGACTCGATCCGCTGCTGAGCTAAGAGACTTTAGGACAATTAAAAAGGGTATTTCCATGTCAGAACAAAACAACACCGAGATGACTTTCCAGATCCAGCGTATCTACACCAAAGATGTCTCTTTCGAAGCGCCAAATGCGCCACACGTTTTCCAGAAAGATTGGCAGCCAGAGGTTAAACTTGATCTGGATACCGCATCTACCCAGCTGGCAGATGACGTGTATGAAGTCGTGCTGCGTGTGACCGTTACCGCCTCTCTGGGCGAAGAAACTGCATTCCTGTGTGAAGTACAGCAGGGCGGTATCTTCTCTATCGGCGGCATCGAAGGCAACCAGATGGCGCATTGCCTGGGTGCGTACTGCCCGAACATTCTGTTCCCGTATGCACGTGAATGCATCACCAGCCTGGTTTCTCGCGGTACATTCCCGCAACTGAACCTTGCGCCAGTTAACTTTGATGCGCTGTTCATGAACTATCTGCAGCAGCAGGCTGGCGAAGGTGCTGAACAACATCAGGATGCCTGATGAGCACTGTTAATGCGTCAATGACTGTGATCGGTGCCGGCTCATACGGCACCGCTCTTGCCATTACTCTGGCAAGAAATGGTCACGAGGTGGTCCTGTGGGGCCACGACCCAAAACATATCGCCACGCTGCAGCGCGATCGTTGCAACGTCGCGTTTCTCCCGGACGTTCCGTTCCCTGACTCCCTGCACCTTGAAAGCGACCTTGCGACCGCGCTGGCGGCCAGCCGCAACATTCTGATTGTGGTTCCGAGCCATGTCTTTGGCGACGTGCTGCGTCAGATTAAGCCGCTGATGCGCCCGGATGCGCGTATTGTCTGGGCGACAAAAGGACTGGAAGCCGAAACCGGACGCCTGCTGCAGGACGTTGCCCGCGAAGCGCTGGGTGATGCGATCCCGCTGGCGGTCATCTCCGGCCCGACCTTTGCCAAAGAGCTGGCCGCTGGCCTGCCGACGGCGATTTCGCTGGCCTCCACCGACCAGGCCTTCTCCGACGATCTCCAGCAATTGCTGCACTGCGGCAAGAGCTTCCGCGTCTACAGCAACCCCGATTTTATCGGTGTGCAGCTGGGCGGAGCGGTGAAGAACGTCATTGCGATTGGCGCCGGGATGTCCGACGGCATTGGTTTTGGTGCTAACGCCCGTACGGCGCTGATCACCCGAGGGCTGACCGAAATGTCCCGCCTGGGCGAAGCGCTGGGTGCGGATCCGGCCACCTTTATGGGGATGGCTGGCCTGGGCGACCTGGTGTTGACCTGTACCGACAACCAGTCTCGTAACCGCCGCTTTGGCATGATGCTCGGACAGGGCAGCGATGTGAAAGACGCGCAGGAGAAGATTGGTCAGGTGGTTGAAGGCTACCGCAATACCAAAGAAGTCCGCGAGTTGGCGCACCGTTTCGGTGTCGAAATGCCAATAACCGAGGAAATTTATCAGGTATTGTATTGCGGAAAAAATGCGCGCGAGGCAGCATTGACCTTATTAGGTCGTGCGCGCAAGGACGAGCGCAGCAGTAACTAGTCGGAACCGTTGTCACCTGAATGACCCAGCCAGCGCAGAACTGGCTGGTCATTATACTATCGTCTGGAGTTAGCAATGCCGTGTGAAGAACTGGATATCGTCTGGAACAACATTAAAGCCGAAGCCCGGGCGCTGGCCGACTGTGAGCCTATGCTGGCCAGTTTCTACCACGCAACGCTACTTAAGCACGAAAACCTCGGCAGCGCGCTCAGCTATATGCTCGCCAACAAGCTGGCGTCCTCGATCATGCCCGCGATTGCCATTCGTGAGGTGGTGGAGGAGGCTTACGCCGCTGACCCGGAAATGATCGCGTCTGCCGCCTGTGATATCCAGGCCGTGCGCACGCGTGACCCGGCGGTCGATAAATATTCTACCCCGCTGTTGTACCTGAAAGGCTTCCACGCTCTGCAGGCGTACCGCATTGGGCACTGGCTGTGGAATGAAGGCCGCCGCGCGCTGGCCATCTTCCTGCAAAACCAGGTTTCCGTGACGTTTCAGGTTGATATTCACCCGGCGGCGAAGATTGGCCGTGGGATCATGCTCGACCACGCCACCGGGATTGTTGTCGGGGAAACGGCCGTGATTGAAGACGACGTCTCGATCCTGCAGTCGGTTACCCTGGGTGGTACCGGGAAAACCAGCGGCGATCGCCATCCGAAAATTCGCGAAGGGGTGATGATAGGCGCGGGTGCCAAAATCCTCGGCAATATCGAAGTCGGGCGCGGCGCGAAGATCGGCGCAGGCTCCGTGGTGCTCCAGCCGGTTCCGCCGCACACCACCGCCGCTGGCGTACCGGCGCGCATCGTCGGTAAGCCAGACAGCGACAAGCCGTCCATGGATATGGATCAGCACTTCAACGGTATTCACCATACGTTTGAGTATGGTGACGGCATCTGACATTTTGCCCGGTGGCGCTGCGCTTACCGGGCCTACCTTAGAATAGCGCCAGGATAACCCAACTGGCGCCATGCTTCATACACCACTACCGACACCGCATTCGACAGGTTCATGCTGCGGCTGTCCGGCATCATCGGAATACGGATTTTCTGCTCAGCGGGCAGGGCATCCAGAATCGTGGCAGGCAGGCCGCGGGTTTCCGGGCCAAACATCAGATAGTCACCCTCCTGATAGCTTACGGCGCTGTGCGCTGGCGTACCTTTGGTGGTCAGGGCGAACATGCGCTGCGGCAGCTCAGCTTCCAGAAACGCGGCGTAATCGTGGTGGCGAATAACGGCGGTAAATTCATGATAATCCAGCCCCGCGCGGCGCAGGCGTTTGTCGTCCCACGTAAAGCCCATTGGCTCAATGATGTGCAGACGAAAACCGGTGTTGGCGCACAGGCGGATAATATTGCCGGTATTCGGCGGAATTTCTGGTTCGAATAAAACGATGTTAAGCATGCTGCCCCCTTAATTGCGGGGGCAGGATAGCAGAAAAGAGAGGAACTACGCGACGCCGGGTTCCTGAGAGCGGCTGTACAGCATTTTGTAGACAGTTGCCGCCGCGGCTAGCAGGGCGGGCACGCTGAGGATCATTAAAATACTGTCTGCCTGCCACTGCATCGAAAGAAGCTGGGCGCTGGTCATGGTGCCCGCCACGCCGCCAAAGCGGCCAATCCCCTGCATCCAGGCGATGCCCGTCGCGCGGCACTCGGTGGGATAAAAGGTGGCGGCCAGGGTCTGCATGCCCGACTGCGCGCCGTTCATCGCGATCCCCATCAGGAAAATCAACCCGCCAAACAGGGCGATATGGTTATGCTCCATGCCGAGTAGCAGGATCAGCCCCATCGTCAGGATAAACCCGCCCGCGACAACCTTGTGCGCTTCCCAGCGGTCCATCATCCAGCCGGCGAGCAGAATGCCGGCCGTGCCGCCGAAGGTGAACAGCGAGGTGAGCCAGGCGGACTCCGCCAGCGCATAACCCATACCCTGCATCAGCGTCGGCATCCAGCTCAGCAGGACGTAGTAGATGACCAGCCCCATAAAGTAGGTCACCCATAGCATCAGGGTGCCGGGCAGCCAGGGCATCGAAAACAGCTGCGACACGCTCCCTTTTTTAGACGCGGTTTTCTCCTCCGCCAGGAAAAAGCCCGTGACGCCCTCCAGCGTACTATGGGCGAACCGGCTGGCGATACGGCGAACCTGCATGACGTCTTTCCCGCGCTGCACCAGAAACTTCACCGACTCCGGCAACAGCAGTGCCAGCAGCAGCGTTAAAATCAGCGGCGCAATTGCGCCGGTCAGCAGCACGCTTCGCCAGCCGTGGTGGGGAATAAGCCAGGACGAGATCGCGCCGCCGCCCGCCGCACCCAGAGGGAAGCCGCAGTACATGGTATTAATCGCCATGGCGCGGCAGCGCTGGGGGGCAAACTCGGAGATCAGCGTAATGGCATTAGGCATGGCGGCGCCGAGCCCCAGGCCCGTCAGAAAGCGCCACAGCGTCAGGGTGTTGAGGCTTTGCGCCCAGGCCGTGCCCAGGCTTGCCAGGCCGAAGAACAGACACGAAAAGACCAGTACGCGCTTGCGGCCCATCCGGTCCGATACCGGACCGGCGATCAGCGCGCCCAACGACAGCCCCAGCAGCGCCGCGCTCAGCACCGGCCCCAGATCCTGTTTATGGATCCCCCATTCTGCCGACAGCGTGGGCGCGATATAGCCCATTGCCGCCGTATCAAAGCCATCGATCGCCAGAACCAGAAAGCCCAGCACAATGAGTAGCCAGTGAAACCCTGAAAAGCGACTGTCGTCGATCACCTGCTGAATATCCACCTTACCTGAATAGGTCATACGCTCCCCTCTGATGTGATGTTGTTTTTGTGTTCTTGTCTTTGCTTGTCTATACAATTGCGGACGGCATGTATATGTCAAATTTTCTTATCCAATATGTTATCTGGATGTTATTTTTGGCATAAAAAAGCGCCCGAGGGGGAGATCGGACGCGTGAGAAAGAGAATTTAAAGTGGGTGAGAATTCAGGCCGCATTTCCCTGAGCAAGCGGAGCCAGCGCGGCCGGTAATTTGCTTAACTCCTGCACCAGGGAATCCTTACTGATTTCGCTAATGGTTTTCGCACCGGTCAGCGTCATCGCCACCTTCATCTCTTTTTCGATCAGATTAAGCAGATTCGCCACGCCTGCCTGACCGGCCGTCGCCAGGGCATACAGATACGCGCGTCCCAGCAGCACGCTGTCGGCACCCAGCGCAATCATGCGCACCACGTCCAGCCCGTTGCGGATCCCGCTGTCGGCCAGGATGGCGATATCGCCTTTCACCGCATCGGCAATGGCCGGCAGGGCGCGGGCGGAGGAGAGCACCCCGTCGAGCTGGCGTCCGCCGTGGTTAGAGACCACAATCCCGTCTGCGCCAAAGCGGACCGCATCACGGGCATCTTCCGGGTCGAGGATCCCTTTGATCACCATCGGGCCATCCCAGAATTCGCGGATCCACTCCAGGTCTTTCCAGGAGATGGACGGATCGAAGTTATTCGCCAGCCAGCCGATGTAATCCTCCAGCCCGGTGGGTTTACCCAGATACGCCGAGATGTTGCCCAGATCGTGTGGACGACCGTTCAGGCCAACGTCCCACGCCCACTGTGGATGCGTTACCGCCTGCCAGTAGCGGCGGAGCGCCGCATTTGGGCCGCTCATGCCGGAGTGGGCATCACGATAGCGTGCGCCGGGGGTCGGCATATCAACGGTAAAGACCAGCGTGGAGCAGCCCGCCGCTTTGGCGCGCTCCAGCGCGTTACGCATAAAGCCGCGATCGCGCAGGACGTACAGCTGGAACCACATTGGCCGCTTGATGGTCGGGGCGACCTCTTCAATCGGACAAACCGAGACGGTAGAGAGGGTAAACGGAATGCCTTTAGCATCTGCGGCGGCGGCGGCCTGCACTTCACCGCGACGGGCGTACATGCCGCATAAACCGACAGGTGCGAGCGCGACGGGCATGGAAAGCGTTTCGTTAAACAGTTTTGTCTCAAGGCTCAGGTCAGACATATTCTTCAGCACGCGCTGGCGCAGAGCCACCTCCGACAGATCTTCCACGTTGCGGCGAAGGGTGTATTCGGCATACGCTCCGCCGTCGATATAGTGGAACAGGAACGGGGGCAAAATGCGCTGCGCCGCGGCGCGATAGTCACTGGCTGCTGAAATGATCATGCTTTGTTCTCCCTGGAAATATCACTGTCGCCAGGCAGACGGGTAATACGCGCCTGTCGAGCCTGGTCTTCATCGAATCGTTTGATGGTGGTATGCACGAAACCGAGATGCGCCATCATCGCTTTGCGCGCGGCTTCGGCATCACCGGCCAGAATAGCGTTGAGCACCGCCTCGTGTTGTTCGGTCAGCTGGGCAAACACCGGCGGAACCAGATACATACGCTGGCGGCTCTGCTTCACGGAGGATTGCAGCAGGTCGAAGAACCCGCGCATGGTCTGGAGCAGCACGACGTTATGCGACGCTTCGGCAATCGCCAGGTGAAAACGCACGTCCGCCTGGGAGGCGATGTCCGGGTCGCTGCTTTGCGTGGCCTCAAAGCAGGCGATGAGTTTCTCTTTGTCGGCGTCGGTTGCCCGCATGGCCGCGTGCCAGGCGGTACTGGTTTCGATGGCGTGACGCGCTTCAAGGATGTCGAAGCTGTAGTCCGGGTCGTTCTCCATCAGCGTTTTCAGCGGCTGAACGATGTTTTGCTCGGACCAGTCGTCATGCTGCCAGCGTACAAAGGTGCCGCCGCCGCGACGGCTTACCAGCACCCCTTCGCTGACCAGCGTCGCCAGCGCCTCGCGCAGTGAATTGCGCGACACGCCAAGCTGGGCGGCGAGCTGGCGTTCGGCGGGCAACTTCATGCCCGCTTCCAGCTGTTGTTCTTCAATCAGCGCCCGCACGCGAGAGGCAATCTCGTCGGACAGGCGTCTGGGCATCACTATCATGGGATCATCCAGGTTAAGACATAGGCCTGCAGGGTGGTGATCACCCCGACCATGCAGGTGAATATCAGGCTGTGTTTCACGGTAAAGCGGAACAGATCCGACTCTTTACCGACCAGTCCCACCGCCGCACAGGCAATGGCGATGGATTGTGGGGAGATCATTTTCCCGGTCACGCCGCCGGTGGTATTTGCGGCCACCAGCAGGACGTCCGACACGCCAATCTGCTGGGCTGCCGTGGCCTGCAGCGCGGCAAACAGGGCGTTAGACGAGGTATCGGAACCGGTCAGGAACACCCCCAGCCAGCCGAGAAACGGCGAGAAGAAGGTGAAGGCGTGGCTGGTATGCGCCAGCGCCAGTGCCAGCGTTGATGAGAGGCCGGAGTAGTTCGAGATAAACGCGAACGCCAGCACCATGCCGATGGAGTAGATCGGCAGCATCAGCTCTTTAACGGTCGCCGCAAAGGTTTGCACCGCGGCCGCAGGCTTCATGCGCAGCCACACCACGGAAAGAATAGCGGCAAACAGGATGGCGGTCCCGGTGGCGGAGAACCAGTCGAATTTATAGACTGCGGCATACGGCGTGGCGGCGTGCACCACCGGCGGCATACGGGCGACCATCTTGTCGAGGAACGGTACCGAAACGTTAATCACCATGTCGTACAGCGCGCCGCCCGGGGCGAACAGGGCTTTAAACGGCGGGATGCTCCACAGCGTAACCGTGGCGGTCAGGAACAGGAACGGCGACCAGGCGCGAATCACCTGTCCTGCGGTATAACCGGTGCGGGCCAGGGTTTGATCGACCTGCGAGGCGCCCATGTCGGCGAAGCGGAAAATACGGACCGGCTGCCAGCGTTTCAGGAACAGCGTCAGGCAGACCAGGGAAACCAGCGAAGAGATGATGTCCGGCAGTTCCGGGCCAAGGAAGTTCGAGCTGAGGTACTGGGCAATCGCGAACGAACCGCCCGCCACCATCACCGCAGGCCAGGTCTCCTTCACGCCGCGCCAGCCGTCCATAATCGCCATGATCCAGAACAGAACGATAATGGTCAGGAACGGCAGCTGGCGCCCCACCATCTGGCCAATCTCAAAGCTGTCCAGGCCGGTCACCTGGCCCGCAACCAGAATCGGAATACCCATCGCGCCAAACGCCACTGGTGCGGTGTTCACAATCAGGCACAGGCCTGCGGCATACAGCGGGTTAAAGCCCAGGCCCACCAGCAGCGCGGCGGTGATCGCCACCGGTGCGCCAAAGCCTGCCGCGCCTTCCAGAAACGCCCCAAAGGAGAAGCCGACAATCAGCATCTGCAGGCGCTGGTCCGGCGTAATGGAGAGAATCGACGAGCGGATAATGTCGAACTGCCCGGTTTTCACCGAGATTTTATAGACAAAGACCGCGGCGATGATGATCCACGCAATCGGCCACAGGCCGTAGAAGAAACCGTAGACGACGGAGGCCAGCGCGCGATCGACCGGCATTTTGTAGAAGAACAGCGCCACCAGCAGGGCGATGGCGACGGTGTACGTCGCGGCAAGGTAGCCCTTCAGTTTGAGCTTAATCAGCGCAAAGAAGAAGAACAGGATCGGAAGCGATGCGATCAGGCTCGACAGCCAGATATTGCCGGCCGGGTCGTAGTTTTGTTGCCAGAGGCTCATGCAGGTCTCCTGGGGACCAGACAGCCTGCGCCGCGGGTGAGTCTCCGCTCATCTCTGCGTCACAGTCTGTGTAAAAGTGGTCCTGCCAATATTGTGTTGTAGGGTTAATGACAATGAATGGTTAACCAGATGTTATGAGCTAGCAATGGTTTTGTGAGCGGAAATAATAGAATTGTGAACCGGGGGAGGATTGGTTGCGCTATTGGTTGGACCAATTCACACGAAGGGGAAAAGAGTAGGCCGGGTAAGCGCAGCGCCACCCGGCATGAAATCAGAACGCCGTCTTACAAAAACCCGTCATCTCTTTCAGGCCCATTTCGCGGCCAAGCTCGGTCATCGGGTGAACCACCACCAGACCACGGACGCTTTTCTTCAGCTTGCCCATGTCGGCCTGCTCTTTTTTGGTAATCGCACGACGGTGCGGCATGTTCATCAGCTTCTGCGCTTCTTTGCTCAGCTTCTGGCCTTTGACTTCGCGCAGGCGCTCGATCTCCGCTTCCAGCTTTACGGTCTCTTTTTCAAGCTCGGCATACTTCTCGGCGGACTCGACCAGTGACAGGCCCGCCATCTGGTGGCGGATGAGATCCAGACGGTCGCTCAGGCGTTTAATTTCGTTCTTTTCGACTTCTTTCATGACAAATAACTCTGAAAACGGGGAATTTACAGGGAAGGATACACCAATGTGAGCAGGCTTACTTCTGAAACGCTTTTTTTAAGCTGATTCGGGAAATCAGCTCAGTCAGGGACAGAACCATTGTGGAACGGACAACCTGTTGATAACGCAGCTTTTGCATCGCGTAGAGCTCAGGGTCGCTGTTATCAAACTGCGGTGCCGGAGGAAGCGCGGTGACGCAGTGCAGCTCGCCGAACGGCCCCAGGATTTCATCGTCGGTGAAGGTGTATTCATTACCGTCATGGTTGAGTTCTTCGCGCAGCGCCATTAGCAGCTCCGCATCTTCATACTCTTGGCGGTTCAGCACGCCAAGACCATAAATCAGTTTCAGACGCACGGATAAATCGCCCAGCGGTCCGTCTCCGTCCAGTAACGGTTCTACAGCATATTTTACCGCGTAGTCGTCTTTGCGAAACACCTGAAGCACCAGGATATTCACCGCCTCGGTTAACAGCTCGACGGCGGCAATCAGGAAACTTCGTACGGTTTTGCCAGCATTCAGACGCTCAAGCACACGATTTTCAAAGGCCTGGGTTTGTTCCATTATTGCCTGCATATCTGACAATCTGTTATCCGGGCGCAGGCTAACCTGCGCCGCATTGTGCATCATTTGGTTGCGTTGTATGCGTTAACCGCCTCCACAACCACGTCGCTGTTGGCGTCCAGACCGGAAATCTGCGCCAGCGCAGCCTGCGCGCCCTGGGTATCAATCAGCTGAGCCAGTTCCTGCGCCTGCGGGTCCTGCTCGCTGCGGTAGTGCATTGCGGCGGCAATCCCCTTCACCAGGTTGGCGTGCGGCAGACCGTATTCCAGCGTGCCCAGCAGCGGCTTAATCAGGCGGTCACCCGCGCTCAGCTTACGCAGCGGCTGGCGGCCCACGCGCTCAACGTCATCTTTCAGATACGGGTTTTCAAAGCGACCGAGGATTTTCTGGATGTATGCTGCATGTTTATCCGCATCGAAACCGTAGCGTTTAATCAGCACCGCGCCGCTCTCTTCCATTGCCCCTTTTACCACCGCGCGGATCTTCTCATCGAGGATCGCGTCACGAATGGTCTGATGACCGGCCAATTTTCCGAGGTACGCGGTTATAGCATGCCCGGTGTTCAGCGTGAAGAGTTTGCGTTCGACAAATGCCATCAGGTTATCGGTTAATTCCATTCCCGGAATGGTCGGCAGCGCGCCTTTAAACTGGGTTTTATCGACGATCCACTCGCTGAAGGTTTCTACGGTCACTTCCAGCGGATCGTTGGTCGCAGATTCTGACGGCGGGACGATACGGTCAACGGCGGAATCCACAAAACCGACGTGCGCTTCCACCCAGGCTTTATCTTCATCTGCCACAGCGTTGAGCACGTGGCCTTTCAGCTGCGTGGTGCCGCGCACCATGTTTTCACAGGCGATGATGTTCAGCGGGGTGTCGATACCCTGCGCTTTACGTTTTGCCAGGCCTTTCGCGACCGCAGGGGCGATGCGCTCAAGCACAACCGGACCCACGGCGGTGGTGACCAGATCGACACTGGCGATAAGGTCAATAACGTCGTCGCCGATACTGCTGACCGCGTTGACGCCAGATACTGTCTCAACCTGCTCGTTTTCACCGACCACATGGACCTGATAGCTATGACGGGCATTCAGGGCATCCAGGACAACCTGATTCACATCGGCGAATGTCAGGGTAATGCCCGCGTCTGCCAGCAGTTTACCGATAAAACCACGACCGATATTACCCGCGCCAAAATGTAATGCTTTCATAGTGTTAACCTTCATCAATGTTTTTACCCGAGAGGGCTGGGGTGAGGAACGTTTTCCCCTCACCCTAGCCCTCTCCCCGGGGGGGAGAGGGAGGAGTACCGTTATTTGTTAAGCAGAGCCAGAACTTCTTCAACGCTGGTGGTGTTGGCCAGACGCTCAATGACGGACTCATCATCCAGCGCGTTGGTCAGGCTGGTAATCACCTGAATGTGCTCGTTGTTGCGAGCGGCGATACCAATCACCAGACGGGCGATGTCGTCTTCTTCTTCACCGAAGCGAACGCCCTGCGGGTACTGACAGAATACGACGCCGGTTTTCAGGACGCGATCTTTCGCTTCAACCGTACCGTGCGGCACCGCGATGGATTCGCCCAGATAGGTCGGGGTCAGTTTTTCGCGTTCCAGCATCGCGTCGACATATTCAGGCTGAACGTAGCCGCCTTTCACCAGCTGCTCACCGGCAAAGCGAATCGCTTCTTCTTTGGTGGCCGCGGTACGACCGAGGAAGATGTTTTCCGCACCCAGCTTAAACAGGTGGGCGTTGCTCTCGTCAAAACTGTCCTGCAGGCTCGAACGCACTTTCACTTCGTTGTCTTCGTGACGCTGCGCGGCAACCAGACGTTCGGTCAGGCTGGTATACAGGCCGCTGTCGAGGAAGTTGGTCAGCGAAATGTGCTGTGCCTGTGGTACCTGACGCATGGCGCGTTCGGTCAGGTCGCGGTGCGTGATAACCAGGTCAACATCCGGCGGCAGGCTGTTAATGGCGCTGTTGGTCACGGAGATGTTGGTCAGGCCCGCATCCTGCACTTTCTTACGCAGCACGCCTGCACCCATTGCGCTGGAACCCATACCGGCGTCGCAGGCAACGATGATTTTACGCACGTGGCTCAGGTCGTTAGAGACATCACCGGCTGCCAGTGGCGTCGCGCCTTTGGATTCGGCTTTCATGTCGTGCATACGACGGGTTGCGGCTTCGATGTCATCATCTTCTTTCACTTTGCTGGTTTTCAGCAGGATAGAAGAGACCACGAAGGAGACGGCCATTGCCGCAAAGATAGCCGCGAGGTTCGCGAAGTAAGCGCCTTTTGGCGTCATCGCCAGTACCGCCAGGATAGAACCCGGAGAGGCCGGAGAAACCAGACCGCCGCCCAGCACGCTCAGGGTGAACACACCGGTCATACCGCCGAGGATAACGGCCAGGATCAGACGTGGGTTCATCAGCACGTAAGGGAAGTAAATTTCGTGAATACCGCCCAGGAAGTGGATGATCGCCGCACCGCCAGCAGACTGTTTAGCGCTGCCACGGCCAAAGAAGATGTACGCCAGCAGAACGCCCATACCAGGACCCGGGTTGGCTTCAATCAGGAAGAAGATAGACTTGCCGAGATCGTGAGACTGCTGGATACCCAGCGGCGAGAAGATGCCGTGGTTGATGGCGTTGTTAAGGAACAGGATTTTCGCCGGTTCAACGAAGATAGACGCCAGCGGCAGCATCTCGTGCGCCACCATGAAGTTAACGCCTGCCGCCAGAATTTTGGACAGCACTTCAACCGCAGGGCCAATGCCGAGGAACGCCAGAATGGCGAGGATCATCCCGATGATGCCCGCAGAGAAGTTGTTCACCAGCATTTCGAAGCCGGATTTGATCTTACCATCAACCCAGACGTCGAATTTCTTAATCGCCCAGCCGCCCAGAGGACCGGCAATCATCGCACCGAGGAACATCGGCATATCTGCACCGACGATAACACCCATGGTGGTGATAGCACCCACGACGCCACCACGGTCACCGCCCACCAGACGACCCCCGGTGAAACCGATGAGCAGCGGCAGGAGATAGGTAATCATTGGGCCAACAAGTTTCGCCAGCGTTTCGTTAGGCAACCACCCTGTCGGAATGAACAATGCGGTGATGATACCCCACGCGATAAACGCGCCGATATTTGGCATCACCATGTTGCTGAGGAAACGACCAAAGCTTTGAACTTTGATCTTGAAATCGGATGACATAAAACACCCCTTCTTCTGTTTACGCTTAGGCTTGCGGCCCGAGGTTTATTGTTAATGAGGCGGCAGAGGTAGCCGGACCCTGTTCTGATGCTGTGAAATCTGGCACTGAATCGTTCAACTGTCCAGACAGGGAAAATTTGTGTGATGCACATCACGTAAAGGCAGGGGGTAGGGATATCAATGGAGTGATCTCAATCACAAAATTCGTGGGCAAAAAAAATACAATGGCGACAAAAAAAGCAAAATCCACCCTTTTATGTGATTGTTGTCACATTTTGTTCTGATGGGTTTGTTTCTGGATTGTGACTGATTTCACAAAATATTTTTATGCGGATTTCTCCGGCTGTGATCGGCGGCAAACTCTGCTTCGCGATTCAGCGCCAGGATGAGATTGCACGACACGATAAGCTAAAAAACCACTTTTGATGTGTGGTATGGCGAAAAGTTAAAAGGTGGATTACGCTCATATTGTAAGGTTAAGTCTATTATTATTCAGGATATATTTTGACACGCTTATAAACTTGCATGGAGATATTATAAAAACCGATACTCCCCGGCTCGGAAATAGTAAGCACAACCCCGTGTTTATAAAAAATTAATTAGGTTGCGTACCGTTTTATTAATTTAATGAGTTGACGTTTTTTAAGTGAGGAGAATATGTTTCTCAACTATTTTGCGCTGGGCGTATTGATTTTTGTATTTCTGGTTCTCTTTTACGGAATCATCGCCATCCATGATATTCCTTATAATATGGCCAAAAAGCGTAACCATCCGCATGCCGATGCCATTCATACGGCTGGCTGGATTAGCCTGTTTACGCTCCATGCCATCTGGCCATTCCTGTGGATTTGGGCCACGCTGTACCGCGAAGATCGCGGCTGGGGCATGCAAAACCACATCACAAAGCCTGATGAAGTCCCGGGCATGGATGCGCTCGCCAAACGCGTGGCGGAACTCGAACAAAAGCTGGCCGCGGTAAAGCCTGCTGCTGATAAGAACACGCTGGAGCGCTAATCATGGATCTGTTGATTATTTTGACCTACGTGGCATTTGCCTGGGCCATCTTTAAAATATTCCGAATTCCGGTCAACCAGTGGACGCTTGCCACCGCAACATTAGGCGGCGTATTTATTGTTGCCGGACTTATTCTGTTAATGAACTATAACCACCCGTATACCTTTACGGCGCAAAAAGCGGTTATTTCTATTCCAATCACGCCGCAGGTGACCGGTGTGGTCAGCGAAGTGACCGATAAAAATAACCAGCTAATTAAAAAAGGCGAAGTGTTATTTAAACTGGATCCAGGCCGCTATCAGGCGCGCGTCGACAGACTTCAGGCTGACCTGGTGACCGCGACGCACAATATCGATAATCTGAAAGCGCAGCTGGCGGAAGCCGTTGCCAATACCACACGCGTCTCCGCTGAACGCGATCGCCTCTATAAAGATTATCAGCGCTACCTGAAAGGCAGCCAGGCGAAGGTGAATCCGTTCTCTGAAAGCGATATCGACAACGCGCGTCAGAACTATCTGGCACAGGATGCGCTGGTGAAAGGCTCCGTGGCTGAGCAGGTGCAGATTCAAAGCCAGTTAGACAGCATGGTGAACGGTGAACAGTCGCAGATTGCGTCGTTACGTGCCCAGCTTGCCGAAGCCAAATATAACCTGGACCAGACCGTGGTGCGTGCGCCGAGCAATGGTTATATCACTCAGGTACTGATTCGTCCGGGAACCTATGCCGCCGCGCTGCCTTTGCGTCCGGTAATGGTCTTCATTCCTGAACAGAAGCGTCAGATTGTGGCCCAGTTCCGCCAGAACTCTCTGCTGCGTCTGAAGCCGGGCGATGAAGCGGAAGTGGTGTTTAACGCGCTGCCGGGCCAGGTGTTCTCCGGGAAGCTCACCAGTATTCTGCCGGTGGTGCCGGGGGGAACCTATCAGGCGCAGGGCGCGCTGCAGTCGCTGACGGTGGTGCCGGGAACGGACGGCGTTCAGGCACTTATTGAGCTGGAACCCAACGCGGAAGTCGATGCCCTGCCGGACGGTATCTATGCCCAGGTGGCGGTCTATTCGGACCACTTCGCCCACGTCTCGGTTATGCGTAAAGTACTGCTGCGTATGACCAGCTGGATGCACTACCTCTACCTCGATCACTAATCCTTCCAGGGCAGGAATGCGACATGCAGACCTGCCCTTTTTTCATCGCTTGATCCATACTGACTTTTTTCCGGCATCAAGGATCAGGCAATGAAACTCATCGGCAGCTATACCAGTCCCTTCGTGCGAAAAATCTCGATTCTCCTGCTGGAGAAGGGGATTGAATTTGAATTCGTGAATGAACAGCCCTACAACGCGGAAAACGGCGTCGCGCAGTACAACCCGCTGGGGAAAGTCCCGGCGCTGGTCACGGACGAGGGCGAATACTGGTTTGATTCCCCGATTATTGCGGAGTATATCGAGCTGCTGGGCGTTGCCCCGGCAATGCTTCCAGCAGACCCAAAAGCGGCGCTGGCGGTGAAGCAGGTTGAAGCCCTGGCCGATGGCATTATGGATGCGGCGTTAACCTCCGTACGGGAACAGGCAAGGCCCGCCGCCCAGCAGTCGGAAACGGAACTGTTACGCCAGCGGGAAAAAATCAGCCGCAGCCTGGACAGATGCGAACAGCTAATCCGGGAGGGTAAGATCGACACCGACAGCCTGAACCTGGGGACCATCGCCATCGCCTGCGCGATTGGTTATCTCAACTTCCGCCGCGTCTCCCCGGGCTGGTGCGTCGACCGTCCGCTGCTGGTGAAGCTTGCAGACACGCTGTTTAGTCGCGAGAGCTTTGCCCGTACCGAACCGCCAAAGGCTTGACGCGGGTTATAACACTTCGCCGTCGGAGGCGGTACAATCCCCTCACATGTTAACTCCCTCTCCCGTCGGGAGGGGGGAAGATATTTACTCGCCAGGCGCTTTCATGACTACTCATCATTCGCTGTACAGCCAGATCCCCGCTACCGACCGTCTTCTTCGCGAACCCCGCATTCATGCTGTTGTTGAGCGTTTCGGCCATACCGCGACGGTGGAAATGTTACGCCTGCTTCAGGACGAAGCCCGCTGCGCGATTCAGGCAGAAAACGCCTTGCCCGACTGGTGTAGCGCGTGGGAGCAGGAAGTTGAACAGCGGCTGGATGAGAAGGCGCAAAGCGCGTTACGCCCGGTGATAAACCTGTCGGGTACCGTGCTGCATACCAACCTGGGGCGCGCGCAGCAGGCGGAAGAGGCCGTTGCCGCGGTTGTGCAGGCCATGCGAACGCCCGTGACGCTGGAGTACGATCTGGACGGTGCCGGGCGCGGGCACCGCGACCGCGCGCTGGCGGAGCTGCTGTGCCAGCTGACCGGCGCGGAAGATGCCTGCATTGTGAATAACAACGCCGCCGCGGTGCTGCTGATGCTGGCGGCCACCGCCAGTGGTAAAGAGGTAGTGGTGTCCCGCGGCGAGCTGGTGGAGATTGGCGGGGCGTTTCGTATTCCGGACGTGATGCGCCAGGCAGGCTGCACGTTGCATGAAGTGGGCACGACAAACCGTACCCATGCGAAAGACTATCGCGCGGCGGTGAATGAAAATACCGCCCTGTTGATGAAGGTTCACACCAGCAATTACCATATTGAAGGCTTCACCAAAACGGTTGAAGAGGCGGAGCTGGCGGCGATTGGGCGCGAACTGAATATACCGGTGATTGCCGATCTCGGCAGCGGCTCGCTGGTGGATCTGAGCCTGTACGGGCTGCCAAAAGAGCCGATGCCGCAAGAGATGATTGCGGCGGGCGTTAGCCTGGTCAGTTTTTCCGGCGACAAACTGTTGGGCGGGCCGCAGGCCGGGATTATCGTCGGCAAGCGCGAGCTGATTGCGCAGCTGCAGCAGCACCCGCTTAAGCGCGCCCTGCGCGCCGATAAAATGACGCTTGCCGCGCTGGAAGCGACGCTGCGGCTCTATCTCCACCCGGAAAAACTGGCTGACCGTCTGCCCACGCTGCGTCTGTTAAGCCGCGATGCCGCCTCGATTCGCGCCCAGGCCGAACTGCTGCTGCCGCGCGTCGCCGCGCACTACCCCGATTTTGACGTTCGCATTGAGCCCTGCCAGTCGCAGATTGGCAGCGGGTCGCTGCCGGTGGACAGGCTACCGAGTGAGGCGCTGACGTTCACACCGCGTGACGGGCGCGGCAGCCAGCTTGAGGCGCTGTCGTCGCGCTGGCGCGGTCTCTCGACGCCGGTTATCGGGCGGATTTACGACGGCCGAATGTGGCTGGATCTGCGCTGCCTTGAAGATGAAGAGCGATTTCTGGAGATGTTGTTGAAATGATTATTGCCACCGCCGGTCACGTCGACCACGGAAAAACCACGTTGCTGCAGGCCATTACCGGCGTAAACGCCGATCGCCTGCCGGAAGAGAAAAAGCGCGGCATGACCATCGATCTGGGCTATGCCTACTGGCCCCAGCCTGATGGTCGCGTGCTGGGCTTTATTGATGTGCCGGGGCATGAAAAGTTTCTGTCCAACATGCTGGCGGGCGTGGGTGGCATCGATCATGCCCTGCTGGTGGTGGCCTGCGATGACGGCGTGATGGCGCAAACCCGCGAGCACCTGGCGATCCTGCAGCTAACCGGCAACCCGCAGCTGACCGTGGCGCTGACCAAAGCCGATCGCGTGGATGATGCGCGCGTCAGCGAGGTGCGCGAAACGGTCCAGGCGACCCTGCGGGAGTATGGTTTTGCCGACGCATCGCTTTTTGTCACCGTGGCGACAGAAGGGCGTGGTATCGACGAACTTCGCCACCATTTGCAGCACCTTTCATCACGCGACCACGCCAGCCATCATCGTTTTCGTCTGGCGATCGACCGGGCGTTTACCGTAAAAGGTGCGGGGCTGGTCGTGACCGGCACCGCGCTGAGTGGTGAAGTCAGCGTGGGAGATACGCTCTGGCTGACGGGCGTGAATAAACCGATGCGCGTGCGCGGGCTGCATGCACAAAACCAGCCCGCTGACCGTGCCCACGCCGGGCAGCGTATCGCGCTGAACATTGCCGGGGATGCGGAAAAAGAGCAGCTTAATCGCGGAGACTGGCTGCTGGCCGATGCCCCGCCGGAACCGTCTGAACGCGTGATTGTCTCCCTGCAGACACACATGCCGCTGACCCAATGGCAGCCGCTGCATATTCACCACGCGGCAAGCCATATCACCGGGCGCGTGTCGCTACTGGAAAACGACCTTGCCGAGCTGGTATTCGATTCGCCGCTCTGGCTGGCAGATAACGATCGTCTGGTACTGCGTGACATTTCTGCAAGGGAAACGCTGGCGGGCGCGCGCGTGGTGGCGCTTAACCCACCCCGACGCGGCAAGCGTAAGCCGGAATATTTGCAGTGGCTTGCCGCGCTGGCAGACGCCAGAGAGGATAACGCCGCGCTGCGGGTGCACCTCGATCGCGGAGCGGTGAGCCTGCGTGATTTTGCATGGGCACGCCAGCTGAGCGGGGAAGGCTTACGGCAGCTGACCCAGGAGCCGGGCTTTATTCAGGCCGGCAACAGCCTGCTCAATGCCCCGGTTGCTGCGCACTGGCAGCGTAAGATACTGAACACGCTTGCGACTTACCATGAACAGCATCAGGACGAGCCTGGCCCGGGGCGCGAGCGTCTGCGACGCATGGCGCTGCCGATGGAAGACGATGCGCTGGTGCTGCTGCTGATCGAAAACATGCGTGAAAGCGGCGTGATTAAAAGCCACCACGGCTGGCTGCACCTGCCGGATCACAAGGCCGGGTTCACCACCGAGCAAGAGGCCATATGGCAAAAAGCGGCCCCGCTGTTTGGCGATGAGCCGTGGTGGGTTCGCGATCTGGCTCACGAAACCAACACCGATGAGCAGGTGATGCGCCAGGTATTGCGCCATGCGGCGCAGCAGGGGCTAATCGTCGCGATCGTGAAAGATCGTTACTACCGTAACGATCGCATTGTGGCGTTTGCCAACCTGATCCGCGAGCTGGATCAGGCGCGCGGTTCGACCTGCGCCGCGGATTTCCGCGATCGGCTGAACGTGGGGCGCAAGCTGGCGATCCAGATCCTGGAATACTTCAACCGCATCGGCTTTACCCGCCGTCGCGGTAACGATCATCTGTTACGCGATTCGTTATTATTTCCTGAAACTCCGTGACCTCCGTCGTAAACACCGTTACCGGCTGGCGAGAAAATCGCCGGCCGGAACTACCCTTGTTGTACACCAACAGCAAGGAGACGGACATGACAAACAATCCTCCCTCATCGCGTATCCAGCCCGGCGAGTATGGTTTTCCCCTCAAGCTGAAGCCCCGTTATGACAACTTTATTGGCGGCGACTGGGTCGCTCCCGTCGACGGCGAATACTATTCCAACCTGACCCCGGTTACCGGCCAGCCGCTGTGCGAGATTGCCAGCTCCGGTAAGCGTGATATCGACCTGGCGCTGGATGCGGCGCACAAAGCGAAAGAGAAATGGGCTCACACCTCCGTGCAGGATCGGGCGGCGATCCTGTTCAAAATCGCCGACCGGATGGAGCAGAATCTGGAGCTGCTGGCGACGGCGGAAACCTGGGATAACGGCAAGCCGATCCGGGAAACGATGGCGGCTGACGTGCCGCTGGCTATTGACCACTTCCGCTATTTTGCCTCCTGTATTCGCGCTCAGGAGGGCGGGATCAGCGAAGTTGACAGCGACACCGTGGCGTATCACTTCCACGAACCGCTGGGCGTCGTCGGGCAAATTATTCCGTGGAACTTCCCGCTGCTGATGGCGAGCTGGAAAATGGCGCCCGCGCTGGCGGCCGGAAACTGTATTGTGCTCAAACCGGCGCGTCTGACCCCGCTCTCGGTCCTGCTGCTGATGGAAATCGTTGGCGATCTCCTGCCGCCGGGCGTGATTAACGTAGTGAACGGCGCGGGCGGGGAGATAGGCGAATATCTGGCTACCTCAAAACGTATCGCCAAAGTGGCGTTTACCGGGTCGACGGAGGTGGGCCAGCAGATCATGCAGTACGCCACGCAGAACATTATCCCGGTGACTCTGGAACTGGGCGGGAAATCCCCGAACATCTTCTTCGCGGACGTGATGGAGGAAGAGGATGCCTTCTTCGATAAAGCCCTGGAAGGGTTTGCGCTGTTTGCGTTTAACCAGGGCGAAGTCTGTACCTGCCCAAGCCGCGCGCTGGTGCAGGAATCCATCTACGAGCGCTTTATGGAGCGGGCCATTCGCCGCGTCGAGTCTATCCGCAGCGGTAACCCGCTCGATAATGTT
The DNA here is from genome assembly GCF_001742765.1 of Enterobacter sp. ku-bf2. Lineage (NCBI taxonomy): Bacteria > Pseudomonadati > Pseudomonadota > Gammaproteobacteria > Enterobacterales > Enterobacteriaceae > Enterobacter > Enterobacter sp. ku-bf2. Next base: position 91,567 of record NZ_MDVW01000022.1, on the reverse strand, counting down.
ACACAGATGGGGGCGCAGGTCTCGCACGGACAGCTGGAAACGATCCTCAACTACATCGACATCGGCAAGAAAGAGGGGGCGGATATTCTCACCGGCGGGCGTCGTAAGGTGCTGGGAGGGGATCTGCAGGACGGCTATTACCTTGAGCCGACGATCCTCTTCGGCCAGAACAACATGCGCGTTTTCCAGGAGGAGATTTTCGGCCCGGTGCTGGCCGTGACCACCTTTAAAACGATAGAGGAGGCGCTGGAGATTGCCAACGACACGCCGTATGGCCTGGGCGCAGGCGTCTGGAGTCGCAACGGTAATCTGGCCTATAAAATGGGCCGCGGCATTCAAGCCGGGCGCGTCTGGACCAACTGCTACCACGCCTATCCGGCGCACGCGGCATTTGGCGGTTATAAGCAGTCGGGCATCGGACGTGAAACCCACAAAATGATGCTGGAGCATTACCAGCAGACCAAATGTCTGCTGGTCAGCTATTCCGATAAACCACTGGGGCTGTTCTAGTCGCCAAGCTCAGGCCGTCCGTGGGCGGCCTGAGCAATTTGCTGGCGCAGGCAGTTAAGGACGCCATCCAGAACGTATTGCACGCGCCAGGGCTGGTATTCGCGTTTGCGGAAGATGGCCGTCAGATCGAGCCACCACTCTTCCTGATGCGGGAAGCAGGGGACCAGCATGCCTTTCGTTAATTCTTTTTTCAGACTCTCTTTTGGTGCAAAAACAATCCCAAGATTATTTCTGGCCAGCTCCAGGGCCGTCTGCGTATTGTCGCAAATATAATTACCGGTCACCCGGTAGTCATGCACGTCATCGCTGCCGTGCACGCGGAAACGCCAGATGTTGGCATCATCGACCAGCATGGAGTCAATGAGAATACAGGAGTGATTAATTAAATCTTCAGGTCCGGTTAAGGGATGTTTATTTAAATATTCTACGGTTGCGAAGGCCGTAACGGAATATTTTGTCAGCACGCTGGCAACCAGACTTTCGTCTTTTGGCTGAGCATAGGTAATTAAAATGTCGCAGTCATCCGGAAAGGTAACGCCTTCAGAAAATTCATTCCGGTCCAGATTGTAGGTTTTCAGGGAGATACGGATGTCACCGATGTCTTCTATCTGATGGATCACGTGTCGCGCGAGGTAGGTCACGATACCTGTTGGGGCATAGATCGTCACTTTTCCGCGCTTTTCATGCTTATAATCAGCAATGAAATTAACAAGCTGACTGTTCTTATCCAGCGTGGCGTTCACGTAGGGGAGTAACGCTTCACCAAACTGGGTCAGGGCCAGCTGGCGCGTGGTGCGCTCAAAAACCTTGAGCCCAACCCGCGTTTCAAAATCAGACAGATATTTACTGACGTTGGCCTGCGCCATACCCAGCAGGGCGGCGGCATCACCAATGCTGTGGGTGGCGGCGATGACGGAGATAATTTTTAATTCGCGTGGTTTTAGCTGTAATGTACTCATCATGCACACCCATCTATATGATTTTATATATAATATTATATAAACCGCAGCGTTGCATTGGCAATTTTGTAACCATTATTATGCGCCTCGCTTGTTTGGCATTTAAATGGATTACATAGAATGACTATTAAATACAATTTACTCATCGCTGCCACGTTATTTGCATCAACGTCTGCCATGGCCGGGGAATTTTCACTTGGAGCGGGGGCTGTATTTAATGAGTCTCCATACAAAGGCTATAACGAAAATACGACTGCGGTACCGTTAATTAGCTACGAAGGCGATCGCTTTTACGTTCGCCAGACCACGGGCGGATGGATCCTGTGGAAAGATGCAAAAAATGAATTAAGCCTGACCGCAACGTGGATGCCGCTGCATTTCGACCCTGACGATAATGATGATCATCAGATGAAGCAGCTGGATGAGCGTAAAGCGTCCGCCTTCCTCGGCGGTGCGTACTACCGCCACGAGAGCTGGGGGTCGCTGAAAGTGGCGGTCTCTGGTGATGCCACGGATGAAAGCGGCGGCGTGATCGGCGAAGTATCATACTTCCGTCCAATCAAAATGGATCACCTGACCCTGACGCCTTCTGTGGGTGTGTTCTACAGCGACGAAAGCTATAACGACTACTACTACGGCGTATCCGGCAGCGAGTCTCGCCGCTCCGGACTGGATCAATACACTGCCGGTGACAGCTGGACGCCATACGTTGGTCTGGCGGCTAAATATCAGTTAACCCAGAAGCTGTATCTCAATGCCAGCGCGGTCTACACCGTGTTGCCTGACGACGTGAAGAATAGCCCGATGATCGACCGCGACGACAGCTTCGCGCTGATGACCGGCCTGACCTGGCGTTTCTGATGTGGTAAAGCCGGGTGGCGGCTTCGCCTTACCCGGCCTACGATCGTGCCTGTACTGCTGTTCCCTAAAGCCTCTATCAATGATCACTGCCCGTAATAGGCATTCGCTCCATGCTTGCGCAGATAATGCTTGTCGAGCAGTTCCTGCTGCATAACCGGAAGCTGTGGCGCGAGCTGGCGAGAGAACAGGCCCATATAGGCGCACTCTTCCAGCACCACGGCATTGTGAACCGCATCGGCAGCGTCTTTACCCCAGGCGAACGGACCGTGGGAGTGGACCAGCACCGCCGGGATCTGCATCGGGCTAAGATCGCGCTCCTCGAAGGTTTTGATGATCACTTCACCCGTCTGGTATTCGTATTCCCCAGCAATCTCTGCCGTGGTCATCAGGCGTGTGCAGGGGATGGTCCCGTAGAAATAGTCCGCGTGCGTGGTACCCCAGGCCGGTAAATCCAGCCCCGCCTGGGACCAGATAGTGGCGTGGCGCGAATGGGTATGCACGATGCCGCCAATCTCCGGGTAACGACGATACAGCGCAAGATGGGTAGGGGTGTCTGAAGAGGGCTTTTTATTCCCCTCAATAACCTGGCCCGTGGCGATATTCACCACCACCATATCCTCCGCCGTCATCACGTTGTATTCCACACCGGACGGTTTAATGACCATCATGCCGCTTTTGCGGTCCACTGCGCTGACGTTGCCCCAGGTAAACGTCACCAGCTGGTGGGCGGGCAACGCCAGGTTTGCTGCCAGTACCTCGGCTTTAAGTTCGTCTAGCATGTCATGCCTCCTTCCTGCATACGGGCTTCAATCCAGCGGCGCGCCTGGATAATCTCCAGCACCGGCTCTTTTGCTTTTTCGGTCCACATTTCAATCAGAAATGCGCCGCGATAGTTCAGTTGATGCAGCGTGTTAAACACGCCAACGAAATCGACGCAGCCCTCGCCAAACGGCACGTCGCGGAACTGCCCGGGGCTTTGTGCGGTGACGGGTTGGGTATCTTTCAGGTGAATAGCCGCAATGCGGTCAATGCCCAGCGTCAGCTCGGCGGTGACGTCGTTACCCCACGCGCTCAGGTTGCCAACGTCCGGATAAACGCTGAACCACGGTGAGGCGAGCATGTCGTCCCACTTTTTCCATTTGCTGATGGAGTTCATAAACGCGGTGTCCATGATCTCCACCGCCAGCATCACCTGTGCGGCGGCGGCCTGTTCTACGGCCCAGGCCAGCCCGTCGGCAAAGCGCTGTTGCGTCCCCTCGTCATGCGCTTCGTAATAGACGTCATACCCGGCAAGCTGGATGGTGCGAATGCCTAAATCACGCGCCAGCCTGATGGCTTTGCTCATGATCTCACGGGCGCGTTCGCGCACGGTCTCATTGCGGCTGCCAAACGGGAAACGACGGTGGGCAGACAAGCACATAGAAGGGATCGCCACGCCGGTTTCCAGCATCGCTTCCACCAGAGAGGCGCGCTGCGTGGTGCTCCAGTCGAGGCGTGATAATCGCTCGTCGGTTTCATCGACAGACATCTCGACAAAATCGAATCCGCAGCTTTTCGCCAGTACCAGCCGCTCGGGCCAGGAGAGATCTTTTGGCAGCGCTTTTTCGTAAATACCTAACGGATGCTGACGCATGGTTACGCTCCCCAGATGTCGCGAATGTGCGAATGGAATGCCTGTGCCACCTGCGGTGGATTGGCGGCACCTGCCAGCGCGCGTCCGGCAATAAAGGCTTTGACGTTGATTTGCTTAAACAGCGGCAGGTCGGCGGGGGTGATACCGCCGGTAACCGAAAGCTGCAAACCGATATCGGAGAGCGCTTTCATTTTTGCGAGATCCGCCTCACCCCACTGCTGGCCGCTCGCCTGTGCGTCACGTCCGCGGTGATAAATGGCCTGCTTCACGCCGATGCGATGCCATGCGCGAGCATCGTCCAGCGTCCAGTGACCAAAGAGCTCCATCTGGATTTCTCCCCCGCGGCGCAGGGCTACCTCGTGGCCGCGTTCGACGGTGGCCAGCGGGGCGGCGCAGATAATGGTCATCCAGTTTGCCCCCGCGCCAAATGCCTGCTCTGCCAGCGTTTCTCCGGCATCGGCCACTTTCCAGTCCGCAACGATGATTTTATCCGGGCACTGCTCGCGCAGGGCGCGCACGGCGTTTAGCCCTTCGGTCAGGCACAAAATGGTGCCCGCTTCGACGATATCAACGTGATCGGCAAGCGTTGCGACATCACGCTGCGCGGCCTGAAGAGAGGTATGGTCGAGCGCCAACTGCAGTAATGGTCGGCTCATAAGTTGTTCTCCTTAACTCGGGCGTGATAGCCCTGTAGTGCTGAAATCAGTAGCTGATAGCGCTGATACTTGCGCTGATAGGCCGCATGGGCGCGCATGTCAGGCTCAATGACACGAATGTCGTGTCGGAGGGCGCATTGCGCCGTATGGAAATCGGGATACACGCCGGTGCCGACCAGGGCGGCCAGCGCCGCGCCAGAACAGCCGGTCTCTTCTACCTGTGGCAGTTCAATCGCCAGCCCGCTGACGTCCGCAAGCATTTGCATCCACACGTCCGAATGGGTTGGGCCACCCGTCACGCGCAGGGCATGAACGTGGGTAAAGCGTTCAAGCATGCGGTTGAGGTGGGTCATGTGGCAGAACACCACGCCCTCATAAACCGCCTGCAGCAGGTGCGCGCGGGTGTGTAGCGCCTGCATCCCGTAGAAGCCGCTGGTCATCTCCAGCCCGGCGTTGCTGCCATAGAGGAACGGCAGAAAGTACACATCGCTTTCGGCTTTCGGCAGGCTGGCGACGGCGTGGTTGATCTCGCTGAACGACATGTCGCCCCACTGCGCGGTGAGCCACTCAAGATTGCCAGACGAGGTCGGGCTGGCTTCGTGAACGATGTACTGCTGCGGATGCACGTAGCGGCCATAAACGTAGGGGAAGGGTTCGTTGCTGCGAAGCGCACTGGCTATCCCGCTGGTGACGGCCCAGGTGCCCATCACGGCATTCAGCGTGTGCTCGTCCTGCAGTCCGGCGCAGAGCGCGGTGGAAACCACATCAAACAGTCCCCCCACGACGGGCGTGCCCGCCGCGAGACCGGTAAGGGCGGCTGCCTGAGCGGTGATTTCCCCGCAGATTTCTGCTGAACTGACAATCGGCGGCAGGGCGCCGTCAATCTCGCTGATCCCGAGCCAGCGCGTAAGCTGCGGGTCATACTGCCCGGTATTCATGTTGTAGAGATTGGACTCGGAGATGTTGCTCTCTTCACCGCCCTTCACGCCGGTCAGGCACCAGCGCAGATAGTCGTGCGCCATCATCACGCAGCCAATCTGCTGATAGCGCTGCGGCTCGTTCTCTTTGACCCAGCGCAGAAGCGAGGCCGGATGCCCGGTCCACAGCGTCTGGCGCGTATGCGGGTAGAGTTTTTCGGGAATGCCGTCCTGCTGCCAGCGCTGCACAATCTCCAGTGCCCGGCGATCGGAGGAGAGGATGGCATTGCCCAACGGTTGGTCCTGTTTATCGAGCAGAAAGAGCCCTTTACCCTGAGCAGAAATGCCGACCCCATTGATCTGGTTGCCGTTTACGCCTGCATTCTTGAGCAACGCGGCGATGGTTGCGTGGCAGTGCTGCCACAGCTGATGCATATCCCGCTCGGCGTAGCCCGCTCGCGGGCTGAGCGTGGCAACGGAGCGGCGTTCGATACTGACTTCTTTGCCCTGGCTGTTGTATAAACCGGCTTTCAGATAAGTACCGCCACAATCGATACCCAGCCAGAAGGTCTCTTTTTCACTCATCTTCATCTCGCTTAATTGCCGGGTGGCGCTGCGCTTACCCGGCCTACGGTTTGGTTTTCTCCCTCTCCCCGTGGGAGAGGGCTGGGGTGAGGGCATCAGGCCGCACGTTTATGGGGATTTACCGTGGGATTGGGCTCTGCCCCGGCATCGCATTTCGCCGGCAACAGCAGGGCCAGCAGCGACGCCAGCGCGAGTGAAACGGCCAGGCAGTAGACGCCCGCATCTTTGCTGTACAGGGTGATCAGCACGCCAACGGCATACGGGCCGCAGAAGCCACCGAGGTTGCCCAGGGCGTTGATCACGCCGCGCGCGCCGCCCGCCATCTCTGCGCTAAACAGTCTTGCCGGGATCGTCCAGAACACGCCGGCGGCGGATTGCAGGAAGAAACCGCAGCCCACCAGTGCGGCATAGGCCAGCCAGATGTTTGCTTTCAGGGCTACGGAGAGGAACATGCAGAGCGCGAAACCAATCAACGGCAGGGAGACAAACAGCTTGCGCTTGCCGGTGCGGTCAGAAAGCGAGGAGAACAGGAACATGCCCGCAATGGCGCCGATGTAGGGCAGGATGGCGAGCATCCCCACCTGACCAATGCTGGTGTGCGTCAGCTCCTTCAGAATGGTCGGCAGCCAGAGGGTGTAACCGTAAATCCCGGTCTGATAGAAGAAATTCAGGGCGATCAGCTGCCACATGGTTTTGTCAGACAGCACCGCGCTGAGCGAGGCATTTTTCACCTCTTTTCCGGCGATGGCTTGTTGTTCAGCCGCCAGCGTTTGTACCAGATAGTTTTTCTCGGCCGCTGAGATCCAGCGGGCTTCCTGCGGACGGTCGTAGACCGTGAATGCCCAGAGCACCAGCACAACAATGGACATCAGACCTTCAATGATGAACAGCCAGCGCCAGTCAAGCGCGGTGATAATCCAGCCCGACAGCGGGGCGGTGATTATCCCGGCGATGGGTACGAACATGATCACAATTGCGTTGGCGCGACCGCGTTCGGCATCCGGGAACCAGTTGCTGATCATGGTGAGCACAACGGGTAGCATCCCGCCTTCCGCCACGCCGAGTAAGAAGCGTAGCACCAGCAGCTGGTACTGATTCGTCACGAGACTCGTGAGCACCGAGATCACTGCCCAGGCGACCAGTGACCAGCCGATAAATTTCTTGCCGCTACCGTGCACCGCAATCTTGCCGCCGGGTACCTGCAGGAACAGATAGCCGATAAAGAATATGCCACCCGCGAGGCCTGCCATGGTGGCGGTAATACCTAATTCTTCGTCCATCCCTCCCGGCATTGCAAACGCGATATTCACGCGGTCCATATATGAAATAATACAGGCGATAAGAATAGGAGGAATGATTCTTAGCCAGCGCTGGCGCGGAATGTCCGCATGTAGAGCATGAGTAGAAATATTCATAGTTAATCTCTCAGTAGGTAACCGGAATAAACTTTTCTTATTGTTATTGCGTTGCTTTATTCATTGCGCTGATACCGTCGCGCAAAATGGCGATGCGATGGCTGACATCAGCATTAGCATTTATTTCCAGTAATTTAATACCGGAGAATTTCAACGTTGCGGCGCTCGCCGCAGTAAAGAGTGCTTTTGCACGTTCAGTGGACATCAGACTGTCGGCACAGAAGGAGGAAAATGGCGCGTGCAGATCCTGCCATTCACCGTATTCCCCACCGGGGGTGGTGCCTGAAAACATCAGCGCACCCAGTTTCCCGGCATTAAGCGCGGCCTGAACGTGGTCAAGGGGAAGGGTGGTGTTACGGCCTTCGATGGCCGACCGCGCCCAGTTGATGCAGACGCTGATATCCGTGTCTTTCACCACCTCCAGCACCTGCTCCAGGGGCAGGAAGCCCTTGCGCGGTGCCGGGCCGTTCATGGCATCGCAGTGTTCCAGCACCAGATCGCAGTCCCAGTCCCAGCCCGCGATTTCCCGAACCGAGCGGGAAAACGCTTCTGTAGCCTGTTCGACGGAAGCATTGCCCGCCTGCGGGGCGGCCTGCATTTCCAGAGCAATCACTTTGCCTGGATAATGGGCATTCACGGCGTTAATTTTCTGGTGCAGATGTCGGTAAAAGTCCACGCATGCTTTACGCTGCGCGTCGTCAGCCGAGGCCAGGCCAAATGCGCCGTTGCTGCCGCGGCGGCGCATGGTTTCCATTACTGCCGTGACCACGATTTGCCAGTCCCCCGGGGTATGGCGGAACAGCCATTCGTCACCAAGGGGATGAAGATTTTCAAGGCAAGGCTGTTCCAGCCCGCGAATATTCGGCGTGTCGGAAAGTTCCCGCCAGAAGGTTTGTTCTTCTTGTTCCCCTTTCTGGTGAAACGAGGGTGCGCAGGGGTACGCACCAATAATAAAACTGGTGTTGGTCATTTCGCGTTCCTGTATTTATACCCGTCATACTTCAAGTTGCATGTGCGTTGGCTGCGCTCGTTCACCCCAATCACTTACTTATGTAAGCTCCTGGAGATTCACTCTCTTGCCGCCTTCCTGCAACTCGAATTATTTAGGGTATATCAGAAAATTAATCTAATTCGCTGATTGCCACTTTCACCACAATTTTACGAATTGTGGTTTCCTTGTTTTTAATACAGGCAGGACGGTGCACATCCTGCGGAAAAAATATGGCATAGCTGCCGGGTGTCATTTCGATAAACGACTCATTTTCACTGTCGTGATAAAAAATAATATCGCGCTGTTCCAGCAATGATTCGCTTATTTCGTTATTACCGGTATCAATCGCGATACCGATTTTCTCTTCACCCCAGGCCAGGAACTGGATATCCAGATAGCGGCGATGCACTTCCGGGCGATTCTCGTGCAGATCCTTTGTTGTCAGATCCAGAACCTGGGCAAAAATGTTGCGACCTTCAATTTCTACTACGCCTGGCGCCAGGAGAGAGAAATCCGTCGTGCGCAGAAAATGAAGGGCTTTTTCAATTGCCCGCGGCAGGCGACACGGATTTGGCTGGGAAATATGTCCGAATATCATGGCCCACTCCTTACAGAGACTGGATTTTTGCCCACACGCTGTCGTCAACCGTGATGCCGTTGCAGCGGTTCTCTTCAAGCAAACGGGTAAATTCATGCCCCGGCAGGCGGATGGCGACATTCTCATCCGCGCGTTCGGCGGTGGTGATGAAGTCCATAATGCGCTGCAGTTTGGCATCGCGGGTTGGGCCATCGATCAGACGATCCACCTCAATGGCGATGAAGATCTGCGATACGCCGTACTCGTCGCTGTTGTCCTGGGTCACTTCCGCGACGGAAGATCCGTTTGAGAGCAGGGTGGCGATCATATCGAGGACGATGGATAAGCCGGACCCTTTCCAGTAGCCCATGGGCAGAATACGGCGGTTTTTCTCGATCACGCCCGGCTCTCTGGTGAGGTGACCTTCGTCGTCAAAGCCGCCATCTACCGGCAACGCGCGCCCGGCCAGGCGGTTCACCTCCAGCATGCCGTAGGAGAACATCGACATCGACATGTCGACCATGGTGATAGGGTTCGACGGAATGGCAACGATCAGCGGGTTCGTGCCGATGCAGCATTCTTTTGATCCCCACGCGGGCATCACGGCAATCGAGTTGGTCCAGCAAATGCCGATATAGCCCTTCTCCGCCGCCTGCCAGCCGTAGCTGCCGCCGCGCATCCAGTGGTTCGCGTTACGCAGTGCCACCAGACCAATACCGTGATCGGACGCCAGCTCGGTGGCGCGATCCATCATCTTCTTCGCCGTCAGGTTGCCAATGGAGCGCTGGGCATCCCACTGTTCGATGGCGCCTAATGTCATCATCCGTTTGGGCTGAGCGTCGGGGATGATATCGCCTGCATCAAGCTGCTGAATAAAGCGTGGGAAGCGGTTCACACCATGCGAATAGACGCCGGATTCCGTGGTGCGGGCAAACATCTCGGCGCAAGCGTCTGCGGTTTCCGCTTTTATGCCGCGATCGAGCAGAACCCGATTGAACGCCGCTTTCAACTCTTCGAAGGTCACTTTCATCCCTGTTCTCCTGTTCTTTTAAGGGCAAGTGTGAGTGCTTTTTTATCGCTAAATTCCACTATGCGAAATCTGATTTCAAATATAGCGATCAAATTTTGTCAGATCAACGACATTCATGTTTTTCAAAATCTATTAAAATCAACTGGTTGTGTTTTTTCTGTTGAGATCGTGAACTGACCCACACTTTGCGCTACCATCAGGTCGCGATGAAAAGGAGCCATGTAATGAGCATGAAAGAGAGCGAAATGACGCAAGAAAAAGAGAGGCCAGCAGGCAGCCAGAGCTTGTTTCGTGGCCTGATGCTGATTGAGATCCTCAGCAACTATCCGAACGGGTGTCCGCTTGCGCATTTATCGGAACTGGCGGGGCTGAACAAGAGCACCGTGCACCGCTTGCTGCAGGGGCTACAGTCGTGCGGGTACGTGACCCCGGCACCCGCCGCGGGAAGCTATCGCCTGACCACCAAATTTATCGCCGTCGGGCAAAAGGCGCTGTCGTCGCTGAATATCATTCACGTGGCCGCTCCGCACCTCGAAGCGCTGAACATCGCGACCGGCGAGACGGTGAACTTCTCCAGCCGGGAAGATGACCACGCAATCCTGATTTATAAGCTCGAACCGACAACCGGTATGCTGCGCACGCGCGCCTATATTGGCCAGCATATGCCGCTTTACTGTTCCGCGATGGGCAAGATCTACATGGCGTTTGGCCATCAGGATTACGTGGCGAGCTACTGGGAAAGCCACCAGGAACAGCTCCAACCTTTGACGCGCAACACCATCACTGAACTGAGCGCCATGTATGATGAACTGGCGGAAATTCGCGATCGCAGCATGGCGATGGACAAAGAAGAGAACGAGCTGGGCGTCTCCTGTATTGCCGTGCCGGTGTTTGATATTCACGGCCGCGTCCCGTATGCGATCTCTATCTCGCTATCGACGTCGCGCATGAAGCAGGTGGGCGAGAAGAACCTGCTCAAACCGCTGCGCGAAACGGCAGAGGCTATCTCAAAAGAGCTGGGTTTTAACGTACGCGAGGCGTAACAGATGAACCGATTTATCATGGCGGATGCGGAAAAATGCATCGGGTGCCGCACCTGTGAAGTGGCCTGTGCGGTCGCGCATCAGGACGATTTCACCGCGCAGGCTTTTACCTCCCGCCTTCGGGTAGTGAAAGGGGACGACTACACAACGGCGGTGGGGTGTCATCAGTGCGAGGACGCCCCCTGTGCCAACGTCTGCCCAACCCATGCCATCAGCCGTACGGCGGGCGCCTGGCTTGTTGAGCAGACGCGCTGTATTGGCTGCAAGAGCTGTATGGTCGCCTGTCCGTTTGGGGCGATGCAGGTACGGCTGGTGGGAAACAGGGCACAAGCGCTGAAATGTGATTTGTGCCGTCATCGCGAAGGCGGACCGGCCTGCGTGGAGGCCTGTCCAACCCACGCGCTGCGCTGCGTTGATCCTGTCAGTATTCGGGCTGAAAGGCTTACTGCATTTTATTGAAATTCCACGTAAATGTCAGACTGTAGCGCCAGTCTCTGTTGCGACTGTCTGTCGGAACATCCCCTACGGGTCTTGCCGCCTCAACCGTGACGCTATAGTGGCGGGTATCGCCTACCATCACGCCGGCCGCCACTGACCCGAGCCGCTGATGAGGCAAGCCGGAGGTGTTAAACCAGGTTTGCGCGGTATCGGCCAGGATGTAGGGCTGGATTGTGGCAAGCCAGGTACTCTCTTTTCGCATCTGGATATAGCGCAGTTCTACCTGCCCGCCATAGCCGTAATCACCGCTTGCTTCACTGTCCTGGTATCCACGGCCAAACCGCTGGGCACCGAAGCTAACGCGTTCGGGTTCTGGCAACGTGTTATTTGACCAGTCACCCTCCCAGGACGTTGAAAGCCGCCACTTGTCGGCAAACAGCCAGGCTGCGTCCAGATAGCTTTTCGTGAGCGTAAAATTCATATCGGGTCTGGGGGCCGAGACGATATCGGCACCCATCGCATCAATGCCCTGACGCACGTTGAGTCGGCCGCTGATGCTGGCGGTTGTGAACTGATGCGCACCATTAACGCCCACTTCCAGCGCCGGATAACGCGCGTGCTGGTTGACGGAGTCCAGACGATAGGTTTTGCCCTGCAGTCTGGCCTGAAGAGCATAATCATCCTGGCGGTCGGTGTAATCAAAACCGCCGGTCAGATTAATTTGTGATTTTTGCGTCAGCAGCAGGGGATAGCCAAACGTCACGCCACCGTTGTATTGCGTTGTTTTTTGCTTCGAATCGACGCTGATATTATTCGGCAAAGAGAGCAGGGGCGAAAAATCTCGCGGATCTTCGCGGTAATAGCTGCCTTTGAGCTGCATCGTCAGCCCTTCATCGTTTAAAAACTGCTGCCAGTTGAGCCCAACATAGTTTTTTCGCGTGTTGCTATCTAACGGCACAAGCGTGGCCACGCCAAGCTGATCGCCATAACTTGTCATGTTGCTGAGCGTGCCGTTCAGCATCATTAAATCTTGCCCTTTACGGGTATCGATCGTCGAGGCGATATTCCAGCTCCGCTCCTGATTACCGGTAATCTGCATCGCCGCCGCGCCATAAATATTGGTTGGCAACTGTGCGTTAGCCGTGACCGGAACGTTCGGGGTGCGCGTCATCAGTTGGCTGTAGCGATCGAACGTATCCTGAGACAGCGGTTTTTCCGCCATGATTTTTTCGGACAAACGTTTAAGACGTTCGGCGATGTGCGGGTTATTACTGGTGATGTCGCTGTGAGCGACATAGCCTTCAACCAGAACAATTTTAATATTCCCCTGCTGGAAATTATTATCGGGCAGCCACGCATAGGAGAGCGGAAAACCGTCAGCCTTATAGCGCGCCGTAATATCGTTTACCAGCCCGGTGAGCGTTTTTAGCGGCACGGTTTTTCCGGCGTAAGGCCTGAAGGGCTGAAGTAATTCCTGCAAGGGATAACGCGTGCCGCCAATAAACTGAATGTGATTAATGGTAATGGGCGTTTCAGGCGTCAGCGTTGACTGCGGTTTTTCTATTTTGACTTTCGGCTGCGGGACGGCCTCCGTCTGTTCGGGGGCAACGTTACGAGAAACTTGCGCCGGGTTATCAGGGTTAATAATAGAGGGCAGTGTATCGGCGCGGGCCATGCTCAGCACAACCAGCCCCGTCAGCGAAAAAAGGAAGTGGTGTTTCATCGCGCTATCCCTGTTCATCATTCCCGGTTAGGGGGAGTGTCGCTGTATAAAGCGCCCCTGAACCAGGGGCGCAGAATGACAATAAGCAGGTTACTGTTTTGGCGTCAGCAGACCGGTGGTTAACGTGTTGAGTCCGTTAATCGGGTTTGTCGTAGATGTGTTTTGGGTTGTGCCTGCATTGGCCGTTACACCCGCAGTCAGCGTATTGAGGGTGGTATTGACCGTTGTGCTCAGGCTATTGTTTGTGGCTGTCACATTGGCATCGGCCGTCAGAGATCCTGTGCCGCTGCCTCCGGTGGTTGATGTGGGTTTCACTAGCGTACCGCTATCCGTGACCGTCTGGCCTACATTTTGAACGACCTGACCGACACCGCTAAGCCCGCTATTGCTGCTGCTAATGTTGGTCCCCACGCCGCTGACGGTGCCACCCACCTGGGTCAGCAGACCGTTGACAGGTGTGCCGAGACCCGTTGTGGTGCCCACGCTTTGCGTCACGCCTTGTACCCCGCCCAGCGTCTTGTTAGCCAGGGCCGTGGTATCGGTTGTTACCTGAGTGACCGCTGGGCTGCTTACCGTGTTGGTGAGACCCGTGCCAGTGTTACTGACCAGTTGCCCGGTGCTGTTGACCACGCTGCCCGTCAGGCCGGTTACGCCGCTGACCGGTGTTCCGGAAGTGGAACTCGCCAGGCCCGTACCTACCGTTGAAACGGTATTGCCAAGGGAGGTGACCGACGTGGTCACTCCTTTAACCGTGGTACCCACACCGTTCGGGTTGTTTGGATCGCCAACGCCAGTCGTGACGCCTGTCCCCACGGTGGACACGGCACTGCCAACACCGCTGACGGTGGTTGAAACGGTTGATGTGACGGGATTATTTGTCGGAAGCTGGCTTCCAAGGCCATCCACCGTCGATCCGACGCTGGTTACGGTTTTACCGGCATCACCCAGTATCGTATTTACGCCTGCGGTAGTGGTTCCGCCACCGCCCGTATTGCCTGTTCCGGTTCCTCCGCTGCCATTGCCTCCTGAGCCTGAGCCTGAGCCCGATCCTGAACCAGAACCCGTTCCGCCACCAGCGCCTGTCCCGGTACCTGAACCCGTCCCGGTACCCGAGCCGTTGCTGCCCGAACCGCCATTGTTCGCGGTCGTGCCACTTCCATCACCTGAGCCGCTGCTGCTTCCCGTCGCAGGGTTATTTTTGGCCGTTGAGTGATGAGAGCCGCCACCGCTTCCACTGCAGGCAGAAAGAGAGAACGCGAGCAGTACCGCAACAGCGATAGCGCTGATGCGACTAACATTATTAGGTAGCATATGAATACTCCACGCAAAAGAACGCCGAGCGGCGTATTAGTGAGTATATGCCCTATTTTTAAATATGCATGAAAGTGACTCTGGAAGGTATTTCCCTGCGTTGCGGAGGGTTATTTCAAAATAACAATAAGTTAAGATCTTTAATCGATGCTTAATTATTGAGGGGAAAGTTAGTGAGCGTAAATTAAAGGAATATTCCTAAGGAAACTCAAGGGGGATGATAAATAAAACGCTACAGGATATATCCTTAATATAAGATTAAGATCACGGAAAAATAAGGCTCTTCATTTGAAGAGCCTTATTATTTAACAATTGCCTTCGCGCCAGGCTTTTTCGATCTCTTCGGCGAGAATTTTAACACCCGCTTCGATTTTTTCCGGATCGGGGACGTAGTTCATGCGCATGCACTGATGGGTATGCGGCCACGGCTTATCCAGACCTGGGAAGAAATAATCGCCCGGCACCATCAGTACGCCGCGCTTTTTCAGGCGCTGGTAAAGCAGTTCGGTGGTGATAGGTAAATCCTTAAACCACAGCCACAGGAAAATTGCCCCTTCCGGTTTGTGGATAAGACAACGTTCTTCCGGCAAGTAGCGACGAAGTGTCGCGATCGTCTCCTGAACGCGCTGGTAGTAGAAAGGCTTGATCACGTCATTCGACAGACGCAGCAGGTCCTTGCGTTTGATCATTTCGCACATCATCGCCGGGCCAATGCCGCCCGGAGAAAGGCTGATAATGCCGTTCATATTGGTGATGGCGGTGATGATTTTCTCATTAGCGATGATGATGCCGCAGCGGCTGCCTGGCAGACCCAGCTTAGAGAGGCTCATGCACAGGACAATGTTCGGGTTCCACAGCGGACGTGCTTCGCTGAAGATAATGCCCGGGAACGGTACACCGTAGGCGTTATCGATCACCAGCGGGATGCCGTGCTGATTTGCCAGCGCATCCAGCTTCATCAGTTCGTCATCAGTGATCACGTTGCCCGTTGGGTTAGTCGGGCGCGATACGCAGATTATGCCCGTCTCTTCGCCAATATGCAGGTGTTCGAAATCGACGTGATATTTGAACTGGCCTTCCGGCAGCAGCTCAATGTTCGGGCGCGCGGAGACGAACAGATCCTCTTCCAGGCCGGAATCAGCGTAGCCGATATACTCCGGTGCCAGCGGGAACAGCACTTTTTTGGTGGTGCCGTCGGCGCGACGTCCTGCGAACAGGTTAAACAAGTAGAAAAACGCGCTCTGGCTGCCGTTTGTCAGTGCAATATTCTGTGGTTCTATATCCCAGCCCAGCTCGTCACGCAGCATTTCGGCGAGGAGTGCCAGCAGTTCGGTTTTACCCTGCGGGCCGTCGTAATTGCAAAGCGCATCGGTTGCTTTGCCGCTTTCCAGCATCTGAGCGAGCAGGGTCTGGAAATAGGTATTCATCTCCGGGATTTGAGCCGGGTTTCCGCCGCCGAGCATGATTGCGCCCGGTGTGCGCAGCCCGTCGTTGAGGTCCTCCATCAGGCGAGTAATGCCTGAATGGCGGGTAAATTTGTCGCCGAAAAGTGAAAACGTCATAGCAGGTGATCTGTCGAGCTTATTTTGAAAGTGGGTAACCATAACGCTAGCACCGTGTTGGTGCAAATCGGGTGGTGTGGTCGGATTTGTTGTTTTATAGGGCAGGAGTGGGCTTGTGTAGTGAATAGTTCTGGTGGAATTTCCCTCACCCCGGCCCTCTCCCCTTAGGGCAGAAGGTTAGGGTGAGGGGATTGATCTATTGATTACCCGCCCATACCACCATCACCTTATCGCCCTTGTGCTCGCGCACGAAGCCATACCCCTCTTTCAGCGACAGCGTGGTTTGTTTGCCTTCACCAATCGCCGGGTGGCGGGCGCGGAACTGACCCAGCGTTTGCCAGTGGGCGACGGTTAAGGCCTGCTTGCCCGTGACGTCCTGCCAGTTCATATCTGAGCGGGTGCCCTGCAGCGGGTCGGAGCCTGTCGGCCCGAATGGACGCTCGGACTCATCCCCGTAATAGATTTGCACGCTGCCCGGTGCCAGCAGAAGCAGCTCCGCCGCGCGCTGACCCCCTTCGCGGAACAGGCGTGTATCGTGGGATGAGAGATAACTCAGCACGTTGAAGCTTTGCAGTTTCTCCGCCATCTGCTGCCAGGTGAGATCCATATCGGCCAGACAATCCACCGCTTTTGCCGCCTGCTCCTGATAATCAAAGTTAATCATCGCGTCAAAACCGTGGCGGTAATAATCGCTCTGCATGACGCCGTGGCCCCAGGATTCCCCGGTCATCCAGAACGGTGCGTTGTCGAGCTTTTTATCCGGGTGAGCACCTTTCCAGGCGGCCAGCGCCTGGCTTGCCTGGTCTTTCAGCTGTTGCCAGGCCGCAAGCTCAACGTGTTTCGCGGTATCCACCCGGAAACCGTCGATGCCGTAGTCACGTACCCACTGGCTGAGCCAGTGGGTCAGGTAGTCGCGCGGGGTATAACCCGGAATCGCTTTCGCGTGGGTATCGGGCTTGTATTGATAGAAATTGGGTAATCCGGAAGGGACGGTGGATTCCGTTTTCAGGTCGGGCAGGAACGCCAGCGACATCGTTAAATCGTCGAAGCCGGGATTATCGTAATCACCGATGTCGGTACGGATCCATTTCTTGCCCCACCATTTTTCCCATGCGGCCTTGTCGCTGAAGTTGATGTAGTCGTTGAAGCTATGCCAGGTCTGGCCTGCGCCAGGCGTCCAGTCCGTCCAGCGTTCTCCCAGCGTCTTTTTCAGTTCATCACCCTGAAGGTACAGGGCACCAAACTGAAATTCCTGCATGTCTGCCAGCGTGGCATAGCCAACGTGGTTCATGACGATATCAAACAGGATGCGAATGCCGCGCTTATGTGCCTCATCAACAAGCTGACGCAGGTCATCCTCGGTGCCCATGTTGGCATCGAGCGTTGTCCAGTCCTGGGTGTAGTAGCCGTGGTAAGCATAATGCGGGAAATCACCTTTGGTTCCGCCGCCTACCCAGCCGTGGATCTGCTCAAGCGGGGAGCTTATCCAAAGCGCATTCACCCCCAACTGCTGCAGGTAATCGAGCTTGCTGACCAGCCCCTTGAGATCGCCACCGTGGAACGTGCCAATCTCCTGCATGCCGTCTTTATGGCGGCCATAGCTGTTGTCGTTGCTCGGGTCGCCATTTACATAGCGGTCGGTCAGTACAAAATAGACGGTGGCGTTTTGCCAGCTAAACGGTGCCGGCTTGTCGGTTTCGGCGCGCTCAAGCAGCAGCAGGCCGTTACTGTTGGCGGCTGGCTGCAGGGTGATTTTCCCATCTTGTACGGTCGCCGTCTGTTTACTGTAGTAGTCGCGCACGACGGAGCCTTCCGGGAAGGTATGGCTGACGTCCAGCGTCAGCGGCTTACCGTCCCACTTCGGACACTGGCGGATAACGTTGGCCACCGGCTGTTCTGTCGCGCTCTGAACCGCCAGCAGCAGGGTGGGCGTGCCGGATCGGGTATCAATCCGCATCTGGTATTCACCGTCGCGGAAAAGGCGCCACTGCGGCGGAGCGCCGTCACAGGGCTTGAGCGACAGCATCTCATTGAGTTTTATCGCGCCTGTGGGCTGCCAGCACGTCTTGTCAAAACTCAGCGTAAGAGGACGCGTACCCTTCGCAAGCTTTGCCTGGCTGGTGAAAATCCCGGTGCCCTCGGCGCGAAATGCGCCAAACCCCGGCGATGACCAGTCGGCATGTGCCAGTGCGGGTAACATCAGAAAGGCTATTGCGGTGCGTTTCATTCCTGGTTCCTGTCGCGGATTTTTTAACCAGTGTGCCAGCAGGCGGGCGGGAAAAACTCATCCCCTGTCGCTTTCTGCCAGGAGGATGCGTGAGGATGAGTGATCTTGCGCAAAATTAGGCAGTTATCTGCGATAACGCACACATTTTTCCGGAAATGATGTTTTTATGAGCAAGTTTCAGGTGACATAGTTTCGGAATTGGACTATTTCTATACGTGCTCTTGAAGTCTATTTTTGATATGATTTGAGATTCCGCTCTCAAATTTGTGAAAAAAATAAGGTGTTAGGATGATTACATCCGACCAGGAGACCTAATGATATCGACTCCCATTCGACGATATGGGGCTGCGATACTCATGTTACTCACCACGGCATTTTCGGGTGAGGTGCTTGCGAAGACGCACACGGATACAACGAGTAAGAAAGCCCACGTAATAAAGACGACAAGTAGTAAGGTTAGCAGTAAACAAGAGTATTCTCGCAATAGTGCAAAGAGTAGTTCACTTCCTGATTTGCGAAAATACCCTTCCGGAACACCAAGGAAAAAAGCGTTTCTCCGGACGGTAATGCCTTACATCACGAGTCAAAATGCCGCGATTACTGCGGATCGTAACTGGCTGATTTCCAAACAGTACGATAGCCGCTGGTCGCCGTCAGAGCGCGCGCGTCTGAAAGATATCACGAAGCGCTACAAGCTGAGCTGGAACGGTAACACGCGTCGTGTACCGTGGAATGCTCTCCTTGAGCGTGTGGATATCATCCCGGGCAGCATGGTTGCGACCATGGCTGCAGCCGAAAGCGGCTGGGGAACGTCTAAGCTTGCGCGTAACAACAACAACCTTTTCGGCATGAAATGCGTGAAAGGCCGTTGTACGAATGCGCCTGGCAAGGTGAAAGGCTATTCGCAGTTTGAATCCGTGAAGGATTCCGTGAACGCCTATGTGGTGAATCTGAACACGCACCCGGCCTACTCATCGTTCCGTAAATCACGCGCTCAACTGCGTAAAGCGGACCAGGAAGTGACGGCCAGTACGATGATCCACAAGCTGAAAGGGTATTCGACGAAGGGACAGAGCTATAACAACTATCTGTTCGCTATGTACCAGGATAACCAGCGCTTAATCGCCGCTCATATGTAATCTCAAAAAAACGCCTTCCACTGGAAGGCGTTTTCTTTTCTAGATCAGCACCTCGCTGTGGCGATCCCGATACTCCTTCGGCGTGGTGTCATACTCTTTGCGAAACACTGAATAAAAATATTGCAGCGACGGGTAACCGCACATCTGCGAGATTTCGTTGATCGACAGCGACGTGGAGATGAGCAGGCTGCGTGCTTTCTCCAGCTTTTCAGCATGGATAACGGCATGAATGGTTTCGCCCACCTCTTCTTTAAAACGCTTCTCCAGATTCGAACGCGAAATGCCTACCGAATCCAGCACCTGATCGACCTTAATCCCTTTGCAGGCGTGGTTGCGAATATAGTGCATGGCCTGAATGACGGCCGGGTCGCTTAAGGAACGATAATCGGTTGAGCGACGTTCTACGACGCGAACCGGAGGCACCAGCAGGCGCTGAAGCGGCAGAGTTTCTTTATCCAGCAGGCGATGCAGCAGCTTCGCTGCCTGATAGCCCATTTGACGCGTGCCCTGAGCCACGGAAGAGAGCGCCACGCGGGACAGGTAGCGGGTCAGTTCTTCGTTATCGATGCCAATCACGCACAGTTTTTCGGGCACCGGAATGTGTAAGTGTTCGCAGACCTGCAGCACGTGCCGCGCGCGGGCGTCCGTCACAGCAATAATGCCGGTTTGCGGCGGAAGCGTTTGCAGCCAGTCAGCGAGACGGTTCTGTGCGTGCTGCCAGTTTTCCGGGGCAGTTTCCAGCCCCTGATAGACCACGCCGCGATACTTCTCCTGCGCGACCAGCTGGCAAAACGCGTGCTCACGCTCAACGGCCCAGCGCTTGCCACTGGTGGCGGGTAAACCATAAAACGCGAAGCGATGGACGCCTTTCTCTTTTAAATGGAGAAACGCGGCCTCGACCAGGGCATGGTTGTCGGTGGCGATATAGTGAACCGGCGGATAGTGTTCGGGCGAATGGTAGGAGCCGCCGACGCCCACGATCGGAACGTCGACGTCGGTCAGCAGTTGCTCAATGACGGGGTCGTCATAGTCGGCGATAACGCCATCGCCAAGCCAGTCTTTGATGTTCTCCAGACGGGTGCGAAAATCTTCCTCAATAAAGATATCCCACTCGGATTGCGACGCCTGCAAATATTCACCCACGCCTTCTACCACCTGGCGGTCGTAGGCTTTGTTGGCATTGAATAACAACGTAATGCGGTGACGCTTTTCAAACATGGCTCACTTCCCAATTAAGTCACAATACCGTTATCAGGCCCGTCGCTTGGTGGCCGAGTCCATCCAGACTGCCAGTAAAAGAATGGCCCCCTTGACGATATACTGCCAAAACGTCGGGACGTCCATCATACTCATCCCGTTATCCAACGACGCCATGATAAATGCCCCCATGACCGCGCCCGCGACGCTGCCGATACCCCCTGCGAGGCTGGTACCGCCAATAACGCAGGCGGCGATAGCATCCAGCTCGGCGATGTTACCGGCGGAGGGTGAACCCGCCCCCAGACGCGAGCTGAGGATCAACCCGGCGATGGCGACCATCAGGCCGTTAATGGCGAAGACCGCGAGTTTGGTGCGTTCAACGTTAATGCCCGAGAGGCGGGCAGCCTCAAGGTTGCCGCCGATGGCATAAATACGGCGGCCAAACGCGGTGCGCGTGGCCATAAACATGCCGCCCAGCAGCAAAAGCGTCAGCAGCAGCACGGGGGTCGGAACACCGCGATAGTCGTTTAAAAGCCAGATGGCGCCCAGCACAATGACGGCCGTGAGCGCCTGACGTCCCACCACCGACGTGGATGCTGGCGACGCCAGCCCCAGCGCCTGACGACGCATGCGTCCACGCCACTGCCATGCAACAAACGCCAGCAATCCCGCCACGCCGATGGTAAAGCCCACGCCATCCGGGAGGTAGCTCTGACCAATCTGCGACATGGCCGCACTGGTAGGGGAGACGGTGGTGCCGTTAGTAATGCCGATTAAGATCCCACGGAAGGCCAGCATCCCCGCCAGAGTGACAATGAACGACGGCACTTTACGGTAGGCTACCCACCAGCCGTTCCAGGCCCCCAGTACCAGCCCTAATACCAGCGTGACCGCCACGGTCAGCGGCAGCGGCCAGCCGAGCCAGACGTCAAAAATCGCCGCCACACCGCCGAGGAGCCCCATCATTGAACCGACCGACAGATCGATTTCCGCGGAGATAATCACGAACACCATGCCGACGGCCAGAATGCCGGTGATAGCGGTCTGGCGGAGCAGGTTAGAGACGTTACGCGCGCTGAGGTACGAACCATCGGTCATCCAGGTAAAGAAGAGCATGATGACGATAATTGCCGCGATCATCACGAAAACCTGCAGGTTCAGCGCTTTTAGACCTGCGAACGCACCGGGCGTCGGAACGGCGACTTTGATATCAGACGGATTGCTTTTCGACATGACGTTCGCTCCTTAAAGCGGCTTCCATCACCTGCTCCTGCGTCAGGTTCTGGTTAATCAGGTTGGCTTTCAGTTTTCCCTCGTGCATGACCAGCACACGGTCGCTCAGGCCGAGCACTTCGGGTAACTCAGACGAAATGACAATGACGGCAATCCCTTGCTGTACAAGCTGATTAATCAGTTTGTAGATTTCATATTTGGCACCGATATCAATTCCGCGCGTCGGCTCATCAAGGATTAATATGCGTGGATTGAGAAGCAGGCAGCGCGCCAGAATCGCCTTCTGCTGGTTGCCACCGCTCAGACGGCCAATGGCCAGTTCCGGTGAGGAGGTTTTGACCTTCAGCCGGGTGAGTGACTGAAGGATGCACTGCTGCTCGGCGGCATCGTCCAGGCTGCTCAGCGCGCCGGAGAAGCGATCGAGCGCCGCCAGCGTAATGTTTTTCCCCACAGCCATAACCGGCACGATGCCGTCTTTTTTGCGGTCTTCCGGCACCATGGCAATGCCGCGGGCGATCGCCTGCTGGCAGTTGTCGATTTTCACCGGCTGGCCGTCGATATAAATCGTGCCCTCCCAGCGCCCTGGCCACACGCCAAACAGACACTGTACGGCCTCCGTGCGCCCGGCGCCGACTAACCCGGCGATACCGAGGATTTCGCCGCTGTGCAGAGAAAACGAGACGTTATTCACACGCTTGATGTGGCGGTTAACGGGGTGCCACGCGGTCAGATTTTCCACGCGCAACACTTCATCACCTTTGGTGTGAGGCTCATTCGGGTAGAGCGCCGTCAGCTCGCGTCCTACCATCATGGTGATGATGTCATCCTCACTCATGCCCGCGGCTTCACGCGTGCCGATGTGCTGCCCGTCGCGGATCACGCAGATGGTGTCCGAAATGGCTTTAACCTCGTTCAGCTTGTGCGAAATGTAGATGCAGGCGATGCCGTGATTTTGCAGATCGCGAATGATATCGAGCAGTACCGCAGTTTCCTGTTCGGTGAGCGAGGCCGTGGGCTCATCAAGGATCAGCAGCCTGACCTGTTTATTGAGCGCTTTAGCGATTTCAACCAACTGCTGTTGCCCCAGTCCCAGGTCGCCCACGCGGGTATCCGGTGAAATGCTGAGGCTCACCTGCGCGAGCAGCTTTTCACAACGTAGCGTCATGGTGTCGTAATCCAGCACGCCGTGGCGGGAAATTTCGGCCCCAAGGAAAATGTTCTCCAGCACGGTGAGATGCTTCACCAGCGCCAGTTCCTGGTGGATGATGGCGATGCCTTTACGTTCGGTATCACGAATGTGAGTCGCCTGGATAACTTCGCCAGCAAAAACGATTTCGCCTTCGTAACTGCCATACGGGTAGATCCCGCACAACACTTTCATCAACGTTGACTTGCCTGAGCCGTTCTCGCCACACAGCGAAACGACTTCGCCGGGGTTCAACCGGAGACTGACGTTATCGACGGCTTTCACCGTGCCGAAGCGCTTGGTGATGCTTTTCATTTCAAGTAAATAAGGCATAACTGCTCCACATAAACCGAGGGAAGAACAGTACAACGTGATGCGCCCCTGCAAAGCAGGGGCCGCGCCGGATTACAGTTCGCTCTTCTTGTGGAAGCCGTCTTTAATGACGGTGGCGTCAATGTTCTCTTTATTGACTTCAATAGGGGTGAGCAGGCGAGCCGGAACGTCTTTCAGCCCGTTATTCAGCGTTGCGTCTGCTTTAGGTTGCTTGCCATTGCCAAGTTCCACGGCGATTTCCGCCGCCGTATTGGCAAGCTCGGTAATCGGTTTGTAGACCGTCATGGTTTGGGTGCCTGCGATAATGCGTTTTACGCCAGCCAGATCGGCGTCCTGTCCAGAAATGGCGACTTTACCCGCCAGCCCCTGGGCGCTTAATGCCTGAATCGCACCGCCTGCGGTGGCATCGTTAGAGGCCACAACCGCATCAATTTTGTTGTTGTTGGCCGTCAGCGCATTTTCCATAATCTTCAGCGCGTTTTCTGGCAGCCAGCCGTCGGCCCATTGATCGCCAACCACTTTAATTTTCCCGTTGTCGATGTACGGTTTAAGGACCTTCATTTGCCCTTCGCGGAACAGCTTGGCGTTGTTATCCACCGGAGAGCCGCCCATCAGGAAATAATTGCCCTGAGGCACTTTGTCGATCAGGCTTTGTGCCTGTAATTCGCCGACTTTTTCATTATCGAACGAAATATAATAATCAATGTCCGCATTATTAATCATGCGGTCATAAGCCAGCACTTTTATGCCTTCTTGTTTGGCTTCTTTTACCACGTTACTTAATACCTGGCCGTTATAGGGGATAATGACCAGCACATCGACGCCACGGTTAATCATATTCTCGATCTGCGACATTTGCGTTTCTTCGTTGCCGTTAGCCGACTGAACAAACACGTTTGCGCCGAGGGATTCCGCTTTTTTTACAAAGATATCGCGATCTTTTTGCCAGCGCTCCAGACGCAGGTCGTCAATCGCCATGCCAATTTTGACCTCTTTGGCATGACCGGCAAAACTGGCAAGCAGGAGCGTAGTGCAGAGCGTTAGGGTCAGGTTCTTTATCTTCATAATTATTAGGCCTTTTTGTAGGGGTATGTGTTGCTGAGATAAAAGAAACATTCACTGCTGAGACGCAGCAAATTTTTAACGCGGAAAGGCGGGCTGGCAATTACAGATTTTTATCTTCTCATTACGATATTTGGTTTATTTCTGAATTTATGACCGCGATCGGATTTTAAAATACGTAACGTCTTAATTACATTTGATTCTGGAATCCGCGCCGAAAAATAGTTTGTCTGCGCATTATTTTGCGAGCCAGCGCACAGTTGTGCATTCTCTCAATAGCAGTGTGAAATAACGTAATTGAGCAACCCAAAATGTCTATTCACTATTACTCCTGTATCAACGACTCGCCGCATACCCTGATTATGGAGCTCAATATGCAAGCTTATTTCGACCAACTCGATCGTGTTCGTTACGAAGGCCCGAAAACGACCAATCCTTTAGCATTTCGTCACTACAACCCGGATGAGCTGGTGCTGGGTAAGCGCATGGAAGATCATCTGCGCTTTGCCGCCTGTTACTGGCATACCTTCTGCTGGAACGGTGCCGATATGTTCGGCGTGGGATCCTTTGACCGCCCATGGCAGCAGCCGGGTGAGGCCATCGAACTGGCAAAGCGCAAAGCCGATGTGGCGTTTGAGTTCTTCCACAAGCTGAACGTGCCGTACTACTGCTTCCATGACGTCGACGTGTCACCGGAAGGCGCATCGCTGAAAGAGTATCTGAACAACTTTGCGCAGATGGTGGATGTACTGGCTGCAAAACAGCAGCAAAGCGGCGTGAAGCTGCTCTGGGGCACAGCAAACTGCTTCACTAACCCACGCTACGGCGCGGGTGCGGCAACCAACCCGGATCCGGAAGTGTTTAGCTGGGCAGCCACGCAGGTGGTGACGGCAATGAATGCCACGCATCAGCTGGGCGGCGAAAACTATGTCCTCTGGGGTGGCCGTGAAGGATATGAAACGCTGCTGAACACCGATCTGCGTCAGGAGCGCGAGCAGATTGGCCGCTTTATGCAGATGGTTGTCGACCATAAGCACAAAATCGGCTTCCGCGGCACGCTGCTGATCGAGCCGAAACCGCAGGAACCGACCAAGCACCAGTATGACTACGACGTGGCGACGGTGTATGGCTTCCTGAAGCAGTTCGGTCTGGAAAAAGAGATTAAAGTGAACATTGAAGCCAACCACGCCACGCTGGCGGGCCACTCTTTCCACCACGAGATCGCGTCTGCGATTGCGCTGGGCATCTTCGGCTCGGTCGATGCTAACCGCGGCGACGCGCAGCTGGGCTGGGACACAGACCAGTTCCCGAACAGCGTGGAAGAGAACGCGCTGGTGATGTACGAAATCATCAAAGCGGGTGGTTTCACTACCGGCGGCCTGAACTTTGACGCCAAAGTGCGTCGCCAGAGCACCGACAAATACGATCTGTTCTACGGCCACATTGGCGCGATGGACACCATGGCGCTGGCGCTGAAAGTGGCGGCACGTATGATTGAAGACGGTGAGCTCGATAAACGCGTGGCGAAGCGTTACAGCGGCTGGAACAGTGAGCTGGGCCAGCAAATTTTGAAAGGTCAGTTATCACTAGCGGACATCGCGAAGTACGCTGAACAACATCAGCTGGCGCCGCAGCACCAGAGTGGGCACCAGGAGTTACTGGAAAATCTGGTCAATCACTACCTGTTCGATAAATAACAGCACGTAGGCCCGGTAAGCGTTAGCGCCACCGGGCATTTCTGTTAAAGGAGTCACCGTAATGTATATCGGGATCGATCTTGGCACATCGGGTGTGAAAGCCATCCTGTTAAGCGAACAGGGCGAGGTGTTAGCAACGCAGACGGAAAAGCTGCAGGTTTCACGTCCGCATCCGCTGTGGTCGGAACAGGACCCGGAGCAGTGGTGGCAAGCAACGGATCGTGCAATCAAGGCGTTAGGTGAACAGCATTCTCTGCGTGACGTGAAAGCGCTGGGGATTGCCGGGCAAATGCACGGTGCTACCTTGCTGGACAGCGAGCATCGCGTGTTGCGTCCTGCGATCCTCTGGAATGACGGCCGTTGTGCGGAAGAGTGTGCGCTTCTTGAGGCGCGCGTACCTACGTCTCGTGAGATCACCGGCAACCTGATGATGCCCGGCTTTACCGCGCCCAAGCTGCTGTGGGTGCAGCGACACGAGCCGGAGATTTTCCGGCAGGTGGCGAAAGTCCTGCTACCGAAAGACTATCTGCGCTTTCGTATGACGGGCGATTTTGCTTCCGACATGTCCGATGCCGCCGGCACGATGTGGCTCGACGTGGCGAAACGTGACTGGAGCGAGGCGATGCTGGATGCCTGCCACCTGACCCGTGAACACATGCCCGCGCTGTTCGAAGGTAGCGAGGTAACAGGCACACTGCTGCCAGACGTTGCGGAACGCTGGAATATGCCTGCCGTACCGGTGGTTGCCGGGGGCGGTGACAACGCTGCGGGTGCCGTGGGCGTCGGCATGGTTGAGGCAGGGCAGGCGATGCTGTCTCTGGGAACCTCTGGCGTCTATTTTGCCGTCAGCGACGGCTATCGCAGTAATCCCGAAAGCGCGGTGCACAGTTTCTGTCATGCGCTGCCAGGAAAATGGCATTTGATGTCAGTGATGCTGAGCGCGGCGTCCTGCCTGGACTGGGCGGCGAAACTGACCGGGATGGCTGATGTTCCTGCGTTGATCGCCGCAGCACAGCAGGCGGATGACGCTGCGGGTGCCGTCTGGTTTTTACCGTATCTTTCTGGAGAACGTACGCCGCACAACAACCCGGAAGCGAAAGGGGTGTTCTTTGGCTTAACCCATCAGCATGGCCCGGCAGAACTGGCGCGTGCGGTTCTGGAAGGAGTGGGGTATGCGCTGGCCGACGGAATGGACGTGGTCCATGACTGCGGCCTGAAACCCGCAAGCGTCACCCTGATTGGCGGCGGTGCGCGAAGCCCTTACTGGCGACAGATGCTGTCGGATATCAGCGGGTTGCAGCTGGATTTCCGCACCGGTGGCGATGTTGGCCCCGCGCTCGGCGCCGCGCGTCTGGCGCAGATAGCCATTCATCCGGAACAACCGCTTTCGCAACTGCTGCCGCAACTTACCCTTGAGCAGGCGCATTTCCCTGATGCGGCAAACCATGCGCGGTACGCGGAAAGGCGCGACGTGTTCCGCAAAATCTACCAGCAGCTGCTGCCGCTGATGTCGTAAACACGCTTGTCCGACCGCGGCACGAGGATGTCCTTTTTTGGTCTGTGCGTGCCTTTATTTCCTTGCCAGTATGGTGTCACACCCACTGGCGAGGAGATCCACCATGTCACGCATTGCACTCATCAATATTGATACTCAGCAGTCGTTCCATCATCGCAATTACTGGCAGGAGGACGACATTCCTGCCTTTCAGCAGGCGATGCTGGGGCTGATTGAAGGCTGCCAGGCGCGCGGTATTCCGGTCGTTGATATTTTCCATGTAGATGAAGACGGCCCCTTCACGCTGCAAAGCGGCTTTGTTAAACCCATGGCCTTTTTGCGTCATCAGCCGGATGTGGTTTTCCAGAAACACGTCCATAATGCCTTTACGGATACCGGGCTCGATCGCTGGCTGCGTGAACGTGATATCAACCAGTTGATTATCTGCGGCATTCGCACGGAGCAATGCTGCGAAACCACCGCCCGGGTGGCATCCGATCTGGGTTATGCTGTGACCTTTGTTAGCGAGGCCACGCTGACGTTCCCCATGACGTACAGAGGCATTACCCTGAGTGCAGCGGAAATTCGCCACCGTACCGAAACGGTACTGTCCGGGCGTTTTGCCGACATTAAAACGGTAGCGGAGACGCTGGAGTCACTGTAATGCCCATCGACGTCTGGTTCGTCATGTTGCCCGGGGTGCTGTCATTAGATATGACAGGCCCGGCAGAGACCTTTATGCTTTCTGGCGACGCGTTTCGTCTGCATTACATTGGGCCGCAACCGGACGTTCCGACGTCGATAGGCCTGACGATGAGCGGCATTCAGCCGCTACCGGAAAGGCTTCCTGAGGGGAGCCTGCTGGTATTGCCCGGCGTGAGCGACTCCCGCACTCAGTTTTCGACACCACAGGCGTTACAGATACAGCACTGGCTGATGCGCCTGCAGCCGGTCATTCAGCGCCGGGATATCACGGTGATGTGCGTCTGTTCAGGCGCGCTGCTGGCGGCGAAATCGGGCCTGCTGAATAACAAACAGTGCACAACTCACCATGACGTTATCAGCCGTTTACGCACCGCAGCCCCCACGGCGACGATTAAAGAAAACCGCATCTTTGTGCAGGATGAGAACATCTGGACCAGCGCGGGGATCACGTCTGGCATCGATCTGGCGCTGCATATGATTAACCGCCTGTGCGGTCCCGAAAAGGCGCTGGCCGTGGCGCGCGAGATGGTGGTCTGGTTCCGCCGTTCCGGTGACGATCCCCAGCTCTCCCCGTGGCTGCGCTACCGCAATCATCTTCATCCGGCGATTCATCGGGCGCAGGATGCGCTCACCGCCGAGCCACAAAAAGCCTGGAGCTTGCCTGCTATCGCCGCGCTGGCGCACGTCAGCCCGCGCCATCTCACCCGGCTTTTTCAGTCACATTTAAGGATTAGCGTTCGCGATTATCTGGAGCAGCTGCGTCTGGCGGTGGCGGAGCAGTGGCTATTGCAGGGGCGCGGCGTGGAGCAGGCTTCACTGGCGGCAGGGTTTTCCTCCCCGCGCCAGTACCATCGCGCCCGGCAGCGAAGCATTAGCTGACGAAGCGGCGAGTGTCGATTTTTTGCAGCAGCATCGACAGCAGCAGGCTGATCGCCAGGGTCGCGACAAAAATCCAGACGATATCCAGCACCGGCCAGCTTTTAAGCTCAACGCCTCTTGTCCGAAGCGCGTGGATCACCAGCGCGTGAAAACCGTAAATCCCGAGAGAGTGTCGTGAAATGACGCTCAGTACGGGAAGGGGACGCGTATTCAGGGTATTTTTAACGAGCGTGAGCAGCGATACGGCACAGATAAAGACCATCGGCCCGCAGTACAGGTACCAGGTATCGGCAAAATTGCCGCGCCACTGCAGCTCATGCAGCGTCCCGCGTGAAATCACCGCCACGCCAGCCATAAACAGCAACCCGCAGAGCCAGTTCAGACCACGTTTTTGCGTGTCCATCATCCCGATGGCGCGCCCCAGCATGCCGTAAAGCACGTAGTAAAAGGTATCGCCGTTGATATAAAGGTTCACCGGCAGCCACTCAAATCCGTCGATTTTCTGCGAGACCGTATTTGGGTTGGCGACAATGCCAATCACCACCATCAGGGCCAGAAGCATTTTTCCGCTGACGTTTTTCACCTGAATGAGGGGGGAGACCAGATAGATCACGATAATCGCGAAAAAGAACCACAGGTGGTAGAACACCGGCTTTTGCAGCACGTATTTTAGCGATAGTCCGGCGTTTATTGAGGTGAACAGCGTGATATAGAGCAAGGCAACGGCGCTGTAGAACCCCAGGCAGGCCGCGATGCGGATGAAGTGCCTTGGCTGCGCGCTGCGCTCGCCAAAAAAGAGAAAGCCGGAAATCATAAAGAACAGCGGCACGCTGACGCGCGACGCAGAGTTGAGAATATTGGCGATATCCCAGTTAACGGGGCTGATGCTGTGCGCATTCGTGACATACCAGGTCGTCGTGTGGATCATGACCACCATCAGACAGGCTATTCCTCGCAGGTTATCAATCCAGTTAATTTTTGACTGCATCAGTTCCTCGTATTCCCTGTAAATTGAGTGTGACTCCCATTGTCCAAATGTCTTCGTTTGGAAAATTCTGAGTTTTATTCCGCAGGCTTGTCGGGAGGCCACGAGATTCGCAGAATGCCGGACCATAATCTATAAAAGCGTTGATACTAAAAATAACAGCCACTGACCAGGGCGGTAATAAAAATGATGATGAAGCGTGTGGCGTCACTCTTTCTGCTGTTCATACTGGCGGGATGCAGTGCGCCACAGGAAGCACCTGTGCAAAAAGCGCAGCAGGGTAAAATGAGCCCGGAACGTTCACTGAATATGGAAGCGCTCTGTAAAGATCGGGCCGCTCGCCGCTATAACTCGGACGTGCAGAAAATTGACGTTACCGGTTTTGAACGTTTTCAGGGCAGCTATGAGCTGCGGGGCCATACGTCGCGTAAAGAGGGCTTTGTCTGCTCGTTTGATGCGGACGGTCAGTTTTTACACCTCTCCATGCGCTAGCCTGCTCGGATAATCAACAGCCAGACGCCGTCAGCGTTCTGGCCGGAAGGCTTATTTCCCAATTTTCCCTAAACAACCCCGTTTCGTACTGTATATCTTGCAGCCAGCGGGTATACTGGTCCCTTCCATTTAAAACCACACGTATCCAGCACGAAATACTATGCAAAAGTTTGATACCAAGACCTTCCAGGGCCTGATCCTGACCTTACAGGATTACTGGGCTCGTCAGGGCTGTACCATTGTTCAACCTTTGGACATGGAAGTCGGCGCCGGCACTTCACACCCGATGACCAGCCTGCGCGCGTTGGGGCCAGAGCCAATGGCGACCGCGTATGTGCAGCCTTCCCGTCGTCCGACCGATGGTCGTTACGGTGAAAACCCGAACCGTCTGCAGCATTACTATCAGTTCCAGGTGGTGATTAAGCCATCACCCGACAATATTCAGGAACTGTACCTCGGGTCGCTGAAAGAGCTGGGTATGGATCCTACCATCCACGACATCCGTTTCGTGGAAGATAACTGGGAAAACCCAACGCTGGGTGCCTGGGGTCTGGGTTGGGAAGTGTGGCTGAACGGCATGGAAGTGACCCAGTTCACCTACTTCCAGCAGGTGGGCGGTCTGGAATGTAAGCCGATCACCGGTGAGATCACCTATGGTCTGGAACGTCTGGCCATGTACATTCAGGGCGTAGACAGCGTTTACGACCTGGTCTGGAGCGACGGCCCGCTGGGTAAAACCACCTACGGCGACGTGTTCCATCAGAACGAAGTGGAGCAATCCACTTATAACTTCGAATACGCGGACGTGGACTTCCTGTTCACCTGCTTCGAGCAGTATGAGAAAGAAGCGCAGCAGCTGCTGGCGCTGGAGACTCCGCTGCCGCTGCCTGCCTACGAGCGTATTCTGAAGGCCGCCCACAGCTTCAACCTGCTGGACGCCCGTAAAGCCATCTCCGTGACTGAACGTCAGCGCTACATTCTGCGTATTCGTACCCTGACCAAAGCCGTTGCAGAAGCTTACTACGCGTCCCGTGAAGCCCTTGGCTTCCCGATGTGCAACCGAAACAAATAAGAGGCGGCCATGTCTGAGAAAACTTTCCTGGTGGAAATCGGCACCGAAGAGCTGCCACCAAAAGCCCTGCGCAGCCTGGCTGAATCTTTTGCTGCGAACGTGACTGCCGAGCTGGATAACGCTGGCCTGGCACACGGTAAAATTGAGTGGTTTGCCGCGCCGCGCCGTCTGGCGCTAAAAGTGGCAAATCTGGCGGCGTCCCAGCCAGATCGCGAAGTCGAAAAACGTGGCCCGGCGATTGCCCAGGCCTTTGACGCGGAAGGCAAGCCGAGCAAAGCGGCGGAAGGCTGGGCGCGCGGCTGCGGCATCACCGTCGATCAGGCCGAGCGTCTGACCACGGATAAAGGCGAGTGGCTGCTGTACCGTGCGCACGTGAAGGGCGAAAGTGCGGAAGCGCTGCTGCCGGACATGATTGCCACGTCTCTGGCGAAGCTGCCTATTCCGAAGCTGATGCGCTGGGGCGCGTCTGACGTGCACTTTG
The DNA here is from genome assembly GCF_001742765.1 of Enterobacter sp. ku-bf2. Lineage (NCBI taxonomy): Bacteria > Pseudomonadati > Pseudomonadota > Gammaproteobacteria > Enterobacterales > Enterobacteriaceae > Enterobacter > Enterobacter sp. ku-bf2. The sequence continues at coordinate 59,170 of NZ_MDVW01000022.1, read as the reverse complement.
TGCGTCCGGTTCACACCGTGACCCTGCTGCTGGGCGACACCGTTATTCCGGCCACCATTCTGGGCGTGGCGTCCGATCGCGTGATCCGCGGCCACCGCTTTATGGGCGAGCCAGAGTTCACCATCGACAATGCCGACCAGTATCCGCAGATCCTGCTGGAGCGCGGCAAGGTCATTGCTGACTACGAACAGCGTAAAGCCAAAATCAAAGCGGACGCGGAAGACGCGGCGCGCAAGATTGGCGGTAAAGCCGATCTGAGCGACAGCCTGCTGGAAGAAGTGACCTCGCTGGTGGAATGGCCAGTTGTGCTGACCGCGAAGTTTGAAGAGAAATTCCTGGCCGTTCCGGCTGAAGCGCTGGTGTACACCATGAAGGGTGACCAGAAGTACTTCCCGGTCTATGCCAACGACGGCAAACTGCTGCCAAACTTCATCTTCGTGGCAAACATCGAATCGAAAGATCCGATCCAGATTATCTCTGGTAACGAGAAGGTCGTTCGTCCGCGTCTGGCGGATGCCGAATTCTTCTTCAATACCGACCGTAAAAAGCGTCTGGAAGATCATCTTCCACGCCTGCAGACCGTGTTGTTCCAGCAGCAACTGGGTACGCTGCGCGACAAGACCGACCGTATCGCGGAGCTGTCCGGCTGGATTGCCCGTGAAATCGGTGCGGACGTTAATCACGCAACGCGTGCTGGCCTGCTGTCTAAATGCGACCTGATGACCAACATGGTGTTCGAATTTACCGACACCCAGGGCGTGATGGGTATGCATTACGCGCGTCACGATGGCGAAGCGGAAGACGTGGCCGTGGCCCTGAACGAGCAGTATCAGCCGCGCTTTGCGGGTGACGAACTGCCGTCTAACCCTGTTGCGTGCGCGGTGGCGATTGCCGATAAGATGGACACCCTGGCGGGTATCTTCGGTATCGGTCAGCATCCGAAAGGCGACAAAGACCCGTTTGCGCTGCGTCGTGCTGCGCTCGGCGTGCTGCGTATCATCGTTGAGAAGAACCTGAACCTGGATCTGCAGACCCTGACCGAAGAAGCGGTGCGTCTGTACGGCGACAAGCTGACCAACGCGAACGTGGTGGATGACGTGATCGACTTTATGCTCGGTCGTTTCCGCGCCTGGTATCAGGATGAAGGTTACACCGTCGACACCATTCAGGCGGTGCTGGCGCGTCGTCCGACCCGTCCGGCTGATTTCGATGCGCGTATGAAGGCGGTTTCCCACTTCCGTACGCTGGAAGCGGCCTCTGCTCTGGCGGCGGCCAACAAGCGTGTATCCAACATTCTGGCGAAATCCGACGAGACGCTGAACGAGCGTGTGAACGCCGCGACGCTGAAAGAGCCGGAAGAGATCGCCCTGGCGATGCAGGTTGTGGTGCTGCGCGACAAGCTCGAGCCGGTCTTCGCGGAAGGTCGCTACCAGGAAGCGCTGGTGGAGCTGGCCGAGCTGCGTGACGTTATCGACGCCTTCTTCGAGAAAGTGATGGTGAACGTAGAAGATAAAGAGCTGCGTATTAACCGTCTCTCTATGCTCGAGAAACTGCGTGAGCTGTTCCTGCGCGTGGCGGATATTTCGCTGCTGCAGTAATGTGCCCGTTGTGACAAATGCTAAAAACCCGCTTCGGCGGGTTTTTTTATGGATCTTTTGTAGGCCGGATAAGCGCAGCGTCATCCGGCAGGTTTAGCCGATCGCGACTGTACCTTCATCCGTCTGCAGCCAGCGCGGTGCCTTCAGCGTATCGGCAAAGTAGCTGACCAGTTCACACAGCAAATCTTCCATCACGATTTCAGTTTGTCGCGGCAGTGAGCCGTTCATCAGCAACTGCGTAATCTCCTGACAGTAGCGCCCCAGCTGATCGCACTCGGGTTCAAAAGCCGGAACGCGTGACGGGAGTTCCTTCACGGTCAGGCGGGCTTTTAAAGCGTCCGGAACAGGATCCAGAAGCGTGGGTTGCAGAAGATTCAGGCAGGCATAAAGTCTGCCGTAAAGCGCCATTTTTGGGGCGGGTTCTTCGCAATCTACCAGTGCGTCGGTAAAACGTTCGCAGTTATCCGCCAGTTCGGTGAAGTCGGTGGCGTGGTTGAAGGGCAGAGTGATTAAAGAATGAACTTGGGTTGGGGTAGTAGCCATATTGGCAGCCTCCGATAAGTGATAAAGCTTCCACCACCGGAAATGCTAACTTCGCTGGTGGTGGACTGAACAGAGTTAGCATTACCGGCCTTATCGGATACCGGCGCATCTTTCGATGCCCCTGCTCAGCCCACCATTGAGATGTAGCAAAGCATGCTGCACAAAATGTGCCGCCGATAAGATAAGCCAGGATGCTAAACCCGGCACCTGATTTTGCAGGTGCAAAGAGAACTTACTGCTCATCAAAACAGGCGGCAACAGATTTGAGCTATGCCTCTGAGGATATTACCATTTCTGGAAAGAGACTCGCAAAATTACCGCAATGAAAAGCATACTGCGGGCAGAGGTCTTACAGCGACGCTATGGTCCGGCTGTAAATCGCTGAGGCGTTTCCTGCAGGCCGGGGCGAGCGCATGGATGCGCCGAGAGGGCGGGCTTTACAGGGATGTAACCTCCGCCCGTCCCCGATAAGCCGGAAGGAATAAGCCGAAGGTACCGCGTAGCGGCGATTTACCGCCGGGAGCCCGGGTAGCCAGGGTGGTGGCGACTGAGCCACCCTGGCACGTTCACGGGTATTGTCGTTACAGAGTAGCAAGGAACATAAAGTGAACGGAATGACCACCAGAGCCGTATGCTCCCCCTCACCCTAACCCTCTCCCCAAAGGGGCGAGGGGATTGTTCACTGCTCGCATTAATTTGTGGGGATCCCTCAGCCCAAAGGGAGAGGGAGTATAAGTCGTCCAAAATTTAACCTTGAAACCGTCAACACATTACCGCTATCCTTATCGCGTTAACTTACTCGCGCTGGAGCACCCCCCAAAAATGAACAAACACGACTGATGAATTTCGATCCTTGCTAAACGCCACCGCGTCGGCAGGGGATGTTTTGATTTCATTCAGGAGTGCTTATGGCTCATTTTGCGCAGTCCCCTTCTTTTATTTTGCATCAGGTCACCTGTCAGTTTCCGACGGGCGATACCCTTTTTGGTCCGCTGAATCTTTCGCTGGAACTCTCCCTGTGCGCGCTGGTTGGCCGCAACGGCAGCGGAAAAACGCGTCTGCTGCGTCTGCTGGCGGGGCTGGACGAACCGGCTACCGGTCATATCGAACGCTTTGGCTCGCATGCCTGGGTGGCGCAGCAGCACGTCATTTCTTCGCAGACGACGCTGGCTGAATTGCTCGGATATGACGCGATTTTTGCGGCGCGTAAGCGCATCGACAGCGGCGATTATCAGCCCGACGATCTGGCGTTGCTCGATGGTTACTGGGATATAGCCGAACGTCTGAGCGAAGCGTTTATCAATGCGAAGCTTCCGCCGTTTGATCCGGATAAACCTGCCGGTGAACTCAGCGGCGGCGAGCGCATTCGTGCCCTGCTGTGCGGGGCATTTACGGCTGAAGCGGATTTCATGCTGCTGGACGAACCCACTAACCATCTGGATCGACAAGGCCGGGCGTGGTTCTACGACCAGTTGAGTCGGTATCAGGGCGGCGTACTGGTGGCCTCCCATGACCGTGAGTTACTGGCTCAGGTACCCCGTATCCTTGAGCTGAGCGCCTCGGGTCTGCGCAGCTACGGCGGAAATTATGCGGATTATCAAGCCCAGCGCGATGCCGAACAGCAGGCGGCCCGCGCGGCGCTGGAACATGCGGCAACCGAGCGCAAACGCACCCGCGCACGCATGCAAAAAGAGCATGATGACAGCCAGCGGCGGTCGGCAAAGACGTTACGCACCGTCGATACCCTGAATATCGCGTCGTTTGAGCGGGTCAAATATAAAGGCGCGGCAAAGGAACGTATCGGCTCCTGGAAAAAACAGCACAGCGAGCAAAATGAAGCGCTGAACGCTGCGGTTAACAAGGCGCGTGAGCGGGTTGAAGACGATAACCCGGTGATGTTCACTCTGCCGGGGAGTCAGGTCCCGGAGGGCAAGCAGGTACTGGTGCTGGAGGATCTGGTGCTGCCGCATGTGCCTGTTCCACCACTTACCTGGCGTATGGACGGACCGATGCGCGTGGCGTTGAAGGGACCGAACGGCTGCGGAAAATCGACGCTGTTAAAAACTATCCTCGGCGAGATGGCTCCCCGTTCGGGTACCTGTAAGGTCTCCGTTAGCTGTGCTTATCTCGACCAGCATCTCTCCCGGCTCGATCTCTCGCAGTCGGTCATGACGCATCTCAATTTGAGTCATACCCCTCTGGAAGAGGGGGTATTGCGAACCCGTTTGGCGCAGCTTCAACTGGGGGCTGACAAAGTGATGCTCCCATTGGCGGCGCTCAGCGGCGGTGAGCGTCTTAAGGCTGCCCTGGCCTGCGTGCTGTGGCGCGCGGAGGCCACGCAGCTTCTGCTGCTGGATGAACCGACCAACCATCTGGATCTGGCTTCAGTCCAGGCCATTGAAGCGGCGCTGGCCGGTTTCCCTGGGGCACTGCTGGTGGTATCACACGATGAGGCGTTTTTAAGCGGCTTAACGTTAACGCATGCGCTGGTGTGGGAAGAGGCGGGTTGGCGTTGTGATAGCCTGTAAAACACAAGCCCCCGCAAAGGCGGGGGCATTCAATCTTCACTACGCTATCTGTTTGCTGAGTGCAGGGTTGGCCTGAATCAGGCGCATCAGCCTTAACTCGGTTGGGGTGGGTTTCTCACGTTTTGACTCCCACTCCTGCACCATAGCCACGCTGACACCCATCGCTCTGGCGAATTCTTCGGTTTTCAGTCCTGTCCCTTTGCGCAATTGCTCATATTCTGTAAAGGGATTGGATTTTTGTTGCAGGGTAATCGTCTGCGGTACATCTTTAAAAATGATCTGTTCCAGACTGCTCAGCAGTTCAAACTCAGGATCTTTATATTCCATTGAGGACTCCTCTTAAATCTCACATCGTGATCAAGAACATCAGAGAGCCAATTAAGAATAGTCCCTAATACCAACCCAGGATCGTCACGGGTGTGATTAATCGTGCGGTAACGATCGCTGTATCCGATTCAGCAATATGGAGAGTTATGCTAATTCCCTGATTAGTCATATGTCGGCTTCGCCAGGTATTTTTTTGTAAATGATAAGAAATAAATCGGCAATAGCCGTTTTGCATGAAAAGAGTATCTTGCAAGGCTGACCTGGACTATCCTTGTCAGCGTCGGGCACGCGTGTGCCGGTGTGCGCTTTTTTGGGTGAAAGGAGTAATAAAATGGCGACAGGAAAGTCCTGCTCTCGCTGGTTTGCGCCTATTGCGGCGTTGTTGATGGTTGTTAGCCTGAGTGGGTGTTTTGATAAAGAAGGTGATCAGCGCAAAGCGTTTATCGATTTTCTGCAGAATACAGTGATGCGCAGCGGCGAGCGGTTGCCGACGCTGACTGCGGATCAGAAAAAACAGTTTGGCCCCTTCGTGTCCGATTACGCCATTCTTTATGGTTATTCACAGCAGGTGAGCCAGGCGATGGATTCCGGTATCCGCCCGGTAGTGGATAGCGTGAACGCCATCCGCGTTCCACAGGATTATATGACGCAACGTGAACCGCTGCGCCAGTCCAACGGTGCGCTTGGCGTGCTGAGCCAGCAGTTGCAAAATGCGAAAATGCAGGCTGACGCGTCACGTTCTGCGCTGAAGCAGGGTGACGATCTCAAACCGGTCTTCGACAAAGTGTATGAGAAAGTGGTGACCAAACCGTCTGAAGCACTGCAGCCGTTAATTCCAGCCGCGCAAATCTTCACGCAGCAGCTGGTCCAGGTGGGTGACTTTATCGCCCAGCAGAATACGCAGGTGAGCTTTGTTGCCAACGGTATTCAGTTCCCGACCTCGCAGCAGGCAAGCCAGTACAATACGCTGATTGGGCCGCTGGCCTCCCAGCATCAGGCCTTTAGCCAGGCCTGGAGTGCGGCAGTCACTGCCACAGAATAAGACGAAAAACCCCGCTTCTGGCGGGGTTTTTTTATGCATACAGAAAATAACGCTTGTCATTCCTCTACCACATCGGTATAACTGTTCCCGTCGGTTTGTTACACAGACCTAAAGCAGTTTAGTAAAGCAGTCCAGATTGTTATCCATAGATACCCTTCGTAGTGACCCTTCCTTCATCGCTTAAAAATCTGTAACGCAATCCATCAAGCCGGAAGGCACAATATATTTGTTAATAAGGTAATTTCTATGTCTGCTAAAATGACTGGTCTGGTAAAATGGTTCAACGCTGATAAAGGTTTCGGCTTCATCACTCCTGACGATGGCTCTAAAGACGTGTTCGTACACTTCTCTGCTATCCAGAACGATGGCTACAAATCTCTGGACGAAGGTCAGAAAGTGTCCTTCACCATCGAAAGCGGCGCTAAAGGCCCAGCAGCTGGTAACGTTGTAAGCCTGTAAGCTTCCAACCCAGTAGCAAAGAATTTAAAAACCCGCCTTCTGGCGGGTTTTTTCGTTTCTACCGTTGCACCTGCGGGTTCACGCAGTTTATCTCCACCTTTCCACCTAATGCGGCAATCAGATTATCAACCGCGGTGGCCGCCATGTTGTAGCGCGTCTCATGGGTGGCTGAGCCGATGTGGGGCAGGGCAACCACGTTAGGCAGCGAAAGCAGTGGCGAATCCACCGGCAGCGGCTCCTGCTCAAACACGTCCAGACCTGCTGCATGGATCTCACCGTTTTGCAGGGCCTCAATCAGCGCCTTCTCATCCACCACCGGGCCACGACCCGCGTTGATGAAAATGGCGGACGTCTTCATCTTTTCAAACGCCTCTTTGCCGATCAGATGACGGGTTTCGTTCGTCAGCGGCAGAACCAGGCAGACAAAATCGGCTTCCTGCAGCAGAGTATCCAGCTCGCAGTAACGGGCGTTGAAGCGCTCTTCGGCTTCACTGTGATGGCGACGCGCGTTATACAGAATCGGCATGTTAAAACCAAAATGCGCGCGCTGCGCCAGCGCCAGCCCGATACGCCCCATACCGACAATGCCCAGCGTTTTGCCGTGAACATCCACACCGAACCAGTCCGGACCAATGCTCTTTGTCCATTCGCCCGCCTTGACGCGCTCAGCCACTTCCACCACGCGACGGGCCGTGGTGAGCATGAGCGCCATCAGCGTATCGGCAACGGTTTCCGTCAGGGCATGCGGCGTATGCATCAGCAGGATCTTGCGGGCGTTTAGGGCATCTACGTCGAAGTTGTCGTAACCCACGGAAACGGTTGAGGTAGCACGAAGCTTCGGCATTTTCTCCAGCAGGGCGACATCCACTTTTTCGCTTGAACCCAGCAGGCCTTCGGCGCTGGCGAACGCGTCGGCGTGCTGTGCCACGGTTTCCGGGCGCAGGTTCTTCACCTGCGTAACGGTGAAGTGCTCTTCAAGACGTTTCTGCAGATCTTCCGGCAGGGCTTTATACAAAATGACGGACGGCTTCATGCTAATCTCCGTTGATTTTTTTAAGGATTCAGGCGTGGCGAGCGCCGACAGGGTGTTGTTGATTATTAGCAGGCTTAACAATCAGAGTAAGCCACACCGAGGCGAAAAGCGCCACCCCCATAAAGATGTACGATGCGGACGGACTGCCGGTGGCACCGTTCAGGTAACCCACGAACCAGGAGCCGCAGAACGAACCCAGTGCACCCATACTGTTAATCAGCGCCATCGCGCCACCCGCAACGTTACGCGGCAGCATCTCGGGGATGATGGCGAAGAACGGTCCGTACGGGGCATACATGGCGGCACCGGCAATCACCAGCAGCGTATAAGAGACCCAGAAGTGGTTTGCGCCCACGGCCCAGGAGCCAATAAAGGCGAAGGCAGCAATCAGCAGCAGCGGCCAGACAAACAGCTTGCGGTTCTGCAGCTTGTCCGACGCCCAGGAGACGATAATCATCGCGATGGTTGCCGCCAGATACGGTACGGATGACAGCCAGCCTACTTCGACCATGCCGAGGTTTTCACCGCCGCTGCGGATAATGGACGGCAGCCACAGCACAAAGCCGTACACGCCAATGCTCCAGGTAAAATACTGTGCGCAGAGCAGGATCACGTTACGCGAGCGGAAGGCTTCACCATAGTTACGTACCGCCTTCAGACCTTGCTGTTCTTTATCCAGCTGCGCCTGCAGCGCCGCTTTTTCATCTTCGGAAAGCCACTTCGCCTGGGCAGGTTTATCTTTCACCAGCACCCACCAGCAGAAGGCCCAGATAATCGCCGGCACCCCTTCAATGATAAACATCTCGCGCCAGCCGAAGGACTGGATCAGGTAGCCCGACACCACCGACATCCACAGTACCGTGACCGGGTTACCGAGGATCAGGAAGGTATTCGCGCGCGAGCGCTCAGATTTGGTAAACCAGTTGCTGATGTAGATCAGCATCGCGGGCATAACCGCCGCCTCAACGACGCCGAGGATAAAGCGAATGGCGGCCAGGGCAGGAATATTGTTCACCATGCCGGTCAGTGACGCGCAGGCGCCCCACAGGATCAGACAGATGAAGATCAGCTTACGCACGCTGCGGCGTTCCGCATAAATCGCGCCGGGGATCTGGAAGAAGAAGTAACCCAGGAAGAAAAGGGCACCCAGCAGGGAGGAGATACCTTTGGTGATCCCGAGGTCCTCGGTGATCCCCGCTGCGGACGCGAAGCTGAAGTTGGCACGGTCAAGGTACGCCAGGCTGTACGTGATAAACACGATTGGCATGATGTACCACCAGCGTTTTACTGCATTGGTCGAACTATTCATAGGCTTGCCTCTGTTGTTGAGGTTGTTACCGCCGTTGTCTGTAGGGTACACGGTGGCTTAATTATTTGGTGCGGCTTGCTGCCCTCACCCTGGCCCTCTCCCACAGGGAGAGAGAATTTAAACGCCGAGCTGTGCTCGCGTTGGTAATCCTTCGCTGTCGCCCTGCACCTGAATGGCCAGCGAGCCAATCTTGTTGCCTCGCGCGACGGCCTGCGGCAGCGTTTTGCCTTCCAGCAGGGCGCTAATCACGCCCACGGCAAAGCCGTCGCCCGCGCCGACGGTGTCGACAACGTTCTCGACCTTCACTGCCGCGACCGCACCCTGTTCACCGTTGGCCGTTTTAAACCATGCGCCATCGGCACCGGTCTTCAGCACCACCGCTTTTACCCCTTTATTCAGGTAGAAGTCAGCAATGCCTTCCGGCGTGCTTTCGCCGGTCAGGATCATCCCTTCTTTCAGGCCTGGCAGAACCCAGTCCGCCCTGAACGCCAGACGGTTCAGTTTCTCCACCATTTCCGCTTCGCTTTTCCACAGCACCGGGCGCAAATTCGGATCGAACGAGATCGTTTTGCCCTGGGCTTTCAGGGTAGCTGCCGCATGATCCAGCAGTTCATACGAGCTGGCAGACAGCGCGGCTGCCACGCCGCTCAGATGAAGATGGCGCGCGGAGGCAAAGTAATCGGCGTGGTAATCCGCGACAGAGAGCTGGCTTGCGGCCGAGCCTTTACGGAAATACTCCACGATGGGATCGGTTCCATTTTCAACCTTAGATTTAAGCTGAAAGCCGGTAGGGAAGCGTCCGTCGAGGGTGACGCCAGTGGCATCAATCCCCTCTTTTTTCAGCGAATCGAGAACGAAATGGCCAAAGCTGTCATCCCCCACGCGGCTGACCCAGCCCACGTTCAGGCCGAGACGCGCCAGGCCGGTCGCGACGTTCAGTTCTGCGCCTGCGACGCGTTTGATAAAGTGCTCCACCGCACTCAGCTCACCCGTTTCGGTGGCGACAAACATGGCCATGGCTTCACCAATCGTGATGACATCCAGCGTCTTGTGCATGGTTTACTCCTCGCGCAGCAGGTTGACGTAATGGCGGGTAACGGCGGTTAAATCCGACCCTTCCAGCGGGAATTCGATACCGCGCGGGGCATCGGCAGGCAGCTGGCCGAGCAGATCCAGCCAGCGTGCATCGGCGCGGTCCGGTGCGACGGCGCGGAAGTTATCTTTATGCGGCACGGCGGCTTTCACGTGGATATAGCTCACTGCAGGGGCCAGATGACGCGCGGCCTCTTCCGGCGAGTCGCCCACCCACAGCCAGTTCCCCATGTCGAAGGTCAGCGTGACGGGGAGCGCCATTTCCCGACAGGCGGCCTGGAAGCGCTGCATGGGCGCGAGCTGTCCGCAGTCGGTCTGATCGTTCTCCACGACCAGCGCCATACCGCTGGTGTTCAATAGCGTACGCAGGGCGTCGAGCGGTTGCGTGTCGCTGAAATGGCCGAGGGAAACCTTCAGCCACAGGGCGTTCAGGGTGTTGGCTTCAGAGAGATAGTGGGGCAGGTCCGGGTTGAGGGTGCCGTCAGGCATAAACAGGGCTGCGGGTGCGGAGTAGCACGCCAGCAGGCCCAGCAGCTCAATGGATTCGCCCAGCGCAGGCAGCGCCAGCAGCTCTTCGCTGTTGAACAGCTCGCGGCGGATCTCCACGCCGTCTGCCCCCGCGCCAGCAATAACAGGGAGCATCGCCCGTTGACCTCCCGCCTGCCGCACCTGTTCCGCACCGTACGCGGCGGTGACCACCATAATTTTTCTGCCCATCTTCGGACTCCATCGCAACATATCAATACTATTACGCTAGATGGAACCGGTTCCAAAGAAAAGGTCAGGATGTTGAATTTATGATCGCTATCACAAGGGAAATTTAACGCGCGGTAGAGCCACGAACGATCAGTTCACCGGAGAAGACCTGCTCGCGAACGGCATCGCTGGTGCCTTCAATACGACGAACCACTTGTTCAACAGCAGCATAGCCAATCTGCCAGGTGGGTTGTTTGAGGGTGGTAATGCCTACGCCAGCCAGTTCCGCCCACTCCAGTTCATCGAATCCCAGCAGACCAATGTCGCTGCCCCAGTGCAGGCCAATGCGCTTGAGCGAGCGGGCAACCTGCAGGGTCAACGCCCCGTTGGCGGAGATAACGGCTTTTCGCATCCCACGATGGCGCATGTGGAACTGACGCAGGGTGTTGTCGAGCTGCGCGGCTTCGTGCAGCGGCGTTTCGGCATTTTCGGCGATCACGCCGGGATAACGCTCCAGCGTGGCGCGAAATGCGCTCAGGCGTTCACGACGGGTGTTGACCATCCCCAGCGGTTCACTCAGAAACAGAATGGCCTCGAAGCCCTGTTCAATCAGATGTTCGGTGGCGGTCGTCGCGGCCTGGGTGTTGTCCAGCCCGACCACGTCGCAGGCAAATTCCGGGATTTTACGGTCGATGAGGACCATGGGCAGGGAGGATTGCTGCAGGCGATTTAATCCTTCTTCACGCATGCCTACCGCGTTGACCACAATCCCTTCCACCTGATAGCTGCGCAGCAGGTCGAGATAATGCAGTTCCTGGTCGACTTCGTTGTTGGTATTACAGACCAGCGGCGTAAAGCCTTTCTCGCGACAGGCGGCTTCGATACCGCTGAGCACGTTCACGGAGTAGGGGTTGGTGATATCGGCGATGATCAGCCCGATAAGGCGGGTGCGGCCGCGTTTGAGCCCGCGCGCCATGAGGCTGGGACGGTAGTCGAGATCGGCAATGGCCTGTTCAATACGCGCCAGCAACGCATCGGACAGCAGGTGTTTCTCGCCGTTAAGATAGCGCGAAATGCTGGTTTTACCGGTTTTGGCGGCTTTCGCCACGTCGCTGATGGTGGCCCGGGCTGGTTTGCTCATCACTGATTTCCCTGAATTTAGTGAGAATACCTTAGCGGGAAAATCGGACGAATCAAGTAATTTGCCCGGTGGCGCTGCGCTTACCGGAGGTTGCGGTCTGATGCCCTCACCCCAACCCTCTCCCACGGGAGAGGGCGCAAACACTAAAAACGGCAACGGGGTTGCCGTTTTGCTTTTACCTACTGAATTGGGCTTAACGTAATCTCAACACGGCGGTTCTGCGCTTTGCCTTCCGCCGTGCTGTTGCTGGCGATAGGGTTGGCAGGGCCCATGCCGCTGGTGCGGATGCGGTTTGCTTCAACGCCCTGGGTGATGAGTGAGCTGGCCACGGCATCGGCGCGCTGCTGGGACAGACGCATGTTCAGATCCTGGCTGCCGGTGCTGTCGGTATAGCCCATCACGTTCACCGCGGTCTTGTTGTACTCTTTCAGCACCATCGCCACGCCGGTCAGGGTATTCGCGCCAGCCGGTTTCAGCGTTGCGCTGCTGCTGTCGAAGGTCACGTTATTCGGCATGTTCAGGATGATGTTATCGCCGCTGCGCGTCACGCTCACGCCGGTTCCCTTCATTTTGTCGCGCAGTTTTGCTTCCTGCACGTCCATGTAATAGCCAACGCCGCCGCCCAGCGCTGCGCCCGCTGCTGCGCCAATCAGCGCGCCTTTGCCGCGGTCTTTCTTGGAGGAGGAGAGCGCCCCAACGCCTGCGCCGACCAGCGAGCCGATACCCGCGCCAATGCCGGATTTACCCGCTTCGCGTTCACCGGTGTAAGGGTTGGTTGTGCAGCCAGAAACAGCCAGGGCACCGCTCACCAGAGCGGCAATAACGAGTACGCGTTTTTTCATCTTCTTTCCTTAATCCTTTTTATTCTTTGCCACGGCGAGCGTGGCAGTTGATTATGACGTCCAGATACGGAGAAAATTCCGGGTATAACTCTGAAATTTGTGACAAACCATAAACGGCCTCAACAAGAAGGCCGTAAACCTGCACGCAACCAGGAGCGCACGCTTGAGCACCTCAACGAAAACCATTCTGACCGCCGCCCACTGGGGGCCGATGCTGGTCGAAACCGACGGCGAAAACGTTCTGTCATCTCGCGGAGCATTGCCAACACAACATCCCAACTCTTTACAGACCGTCGTTCGCGATCAGGTGCATAGCAAAACGCGCGTGCGCTGGCCGATGGTGCGTAAAGGTTTTCTGGCCTCGCCGGACAAGCCGCAGGGTATTCGCGGGCAGGATGAGTTTGTTCGCGTGAGCTGGGATGACGCGCTGGCGCTGATCCACACCCAGCACAAGCGCATTCGCGACAGTTACGGTCCGTCGTCGATTTTCGCCGGGTCCTACGGCTGGCGCTCTAATGGGGTGCTGCATAAGGCGTCGACGCTGCTGCAGCGCTATATGAGCCTGGCGGGAGGCTATACCGGTCATCTGGGGGATTACTCCACCGGTGCGGCGCAGGCGATCATGCCGTACGTCGTGGGCGGGAACGAAGTGTATCAGCAGCAGACCAGCTGGCCGCTGGTGCTGGCGCATACCGACGTTGTAGTGCTGTGGAGCGCTAACCCTCTTAACACGTTGAAAATTGCCTGGAATGCCAGCGACGAGCAGGGCATTGGCTATTTCGACGCGCTGCGCAAAAGCGGCAAGCGCATCATCTGCATTGACCCGATGCGCTCTGAAACCCTGGATTTCTTCGGCGACAGCGCCGAGTGGATTGCCCCGCATATGGGCACCGACGTGGCAATGATGCTGGGTATCGCCCATACGCTGGTGGAAAACGGCTGGCACGATGTCGAATTCCTGACGCGCTGTACCACCGGCTTCGATAAGTTCGCCGACTACCTGACGGGCCAGTCCGATGGCGTGGCGAAAACGGCAGAGTGGGCAGCAGAGATTTGCGGTGTTCCTGCGGATAAACTCCGCGAACTGGCGGCGTTATTCCATAAAAATGCCACGATGTTAATGTCCGGCTGGGGGATGCAACGCCAGCAGTTTGGCGAGCAGAAACACTGGATGCTGGTGACCCTTGCCGCGATGCTTGGGCAGATCGGTACGCCGGGCGGCGGTTTTGGTCTCTCCTATCATTTTGCCAATGGCGGTAACCCCACGCGTAAAGCGGCGGTGCTGGCGTCTTTGCAGGGCTCGGTGCAGGGCGGCGTGGATGCGGTGGATAAAATCCCGGTGGCGCGTATTGTTGAAGCCCTGGAAAATCCGGGCGGGTTCTATCAGCACAATGGTCTGGACCGCCACTTCCCGGATATTAAATTTGTCTGGTGGGCGGGCGGGTCAAACTTCACGCACCATCAGGATACCAATCGCCTGATCCGCGCCTGGCAGAAGCCGGAGCTGGTGGTGATTTCAGAGTGCTTCTGGACCGCTTCGGCGAAACACGCCGATATCGTCCTCCCGGCGACCACCTCGTTTGAGCGTAACGATCTCACCATGACCGGCGACTACAGCAATCAGCATATGGTCCCGATGAAGCGCGTTGTCGCCCCGCGTGATGAAGCGCGTGACGATTTTGACGTGTTTGCTGAACTGAGCGAACTGTGGGAAGCGGGCGGTCGGGCGCGTTTTACTGAAGGGAAAAGCGATCTGCAATGGCTGGAGACGTTCTACCAGATTGCCGGGCAGCGCGGCGCGGCGCAGGGCGTGACGCTTCCGCCATTTGCTGAGTTCTGGGAGGCGAACCAGATTATTGAAATGCCGGAGAGCGAACAGAACGCGCAGTTTGTTCGTTTCGCTGATTTTCGACGCGATCCGGAGAACCATCCGCTGAAAACCGAGAGCGGAAAGATTGTGATCTACAGCGAGCGTATCGCCAGCTTTGGCTATGCTGACTGCCCGCCGCATCCTACGTGGCTCGAGCCGGACGAATGGCACGGCAACGCCCGGCCGGATCAGCTGCAGGTGTTGTCTGCCCATCCCGCGCACCGTCTGCACAGTCAGCTTAACTATACCTCCCTGCGCGAGCAGTATGCGGTCGCCGGACGAGAGCCGATCACGCTGAATACCCTCGACGCGAAAGCGCGCGGGATTGCGGACGGCGACGTGGTGCGCGTCTGGAATTCGCGTGGACAGGTGCTGGCAGGGGCGGTGGTGAGCGACGGTATTAAGCCGGGCGTGATCTGCATTCATCAGGGCGCATGGCCTGACCTTGAGCTCGCCGAAGGCGGTATCTGTAAAAACGGGGCGGTTAACGTGCTGACCAAAGATCTCCCCAGCTCGAAGCTGGGGAATGGCTGCGCAGGAAACACGGCGCTGGCCTGGGTCGAGAAATATACGGGTCCCGAGCTTACCTTAACGGCATTTGATCCGCCTGCCAGCTCATGATCCACGTCGGGTGCTGGGTGTCATCCTGCCAGGCGCTGTCTTCAATGCGAAAGCCCTGCGCATGGTAGAAGTTCACTGCCCGGACATTTTTCTGATACACCTCCAGGGTTAAGTGCGGAAAGCGCTGTTGAACATGGTTCAGCAGCGCGCGCCCGATGCCTTTCCCGATGCATGACGGCGCCACAAACAGGGCGCCGACAAACTGAGACTGCATCACGCTGATAAATCCGCAAGGTTCGCCGTCCTGTTCCCAGACCCAGGTTTCAGCGGAGGGCAGGTAAACATCCCGCACCATGGCCTCATTCTCTTTCCAGTAATTCGGCGCGATAAACGGATGCGCTTCTGTAGTGCTTTCAAGCCACAGGCTCAGAAGCGGCGCGGTATTTTCACTTTGCCATTTGCGGATCATGATGGCCTCCCGGATGACAGAAGCAGCCGGTAACGTGGTCGTTGACCAGGCCACAGGCCTGCATAAAGGCGTAGCAGATGGTGGAGCCGACAAACTTAAAGCCGCGTTTTTTCAGGGCCTTCGAGAGCGCATCCGAGGCTGGAGTGGAGGCCGGGATGTCCGCGAGCGTGGCGGCCTGCGTGACTTGCGGAGTGTTGTTCACAAACGTCCAGACAAAATCTGAAAATGATTCGCCGTTTTGTTCCATCGCCAGATAAGCCCGTGCGTTACCGATGATGGCCTGGATCTTACCGCGATGGCGGATGATGCCGGCATCCTGCACCAGTCGCTCGACGTCCTCATCGGTCATCGCGGCGACGGCGACGGGATCGAACTGATGGAAGGCGTTGCGGTAATTTTCGCGTTTCTTCAGTACCGTAATCCATGACAACCCCGCCTGCTGGCCCTCAAGGCAGATCATCTCAAAGAGCTTTTTACCATCCGTTTCCGGCACGCCCCATTCCCGATCGTGATAGTCGATATAAAGCTGATCCTGGCTTACCCAACCGCAACGTTCCATCCGTCATCTCCCTTATTGATACTGATTTCGCAAAAATTTCGTTCTGACTGGCTTGACGTGTTTACTATAAAGACAATAGTTAATACAGGGCTATAAGCTCTTCCTGAATAACGACAAATATCGCCGAATTCGGCTCTCTC
The DNA here is from genome assembly GCF_001742765.1 of Enterobacter sp. ku-bf2. Taxonomy (NCBI): domain Bacteria; kingdom Pseudomonadati; phylum Pseudomonadota; class Gammaproteobacteria; order Enterobacterales; family Enterobacteriaceae; genus Enterobacter; species Enterobacter sp. ku-bf2. The sequence continues at coordinate 42,961 of NZ_MDVW01000022.1, read as the reverse complement.
TGGGGTCGCGTTGATGATGATAAAAAAAATCAGTGGTCGCCATGCTGTGTCTGGCCTGGTGGGAATTTCAGCCTGCCTGTTTTTTTGTAATACAGCGTCTGCCTGGCAACAGGAATATATCGTTTCAGACGCCCAAAATAATACGGCGGAACGCTATACATGGGACGCGGATCACCAACCGCGCTATGAGGATATTCTCGCTGAGCGTATTCAGTCTTCGCAAAACGCCCCGGGTCTTGCCCTGAATATACCGTCTGGCAGTACGGCAGAGGGGGCGATGAGCGTGGGCTGGAATTTTCCAGTTTCAGCGCGCATCACCACTGGCCCGGTGGTGGCGTGGCGTTATGACGGCACGGCTCCCATGATGATCAACGAGTTTGGGGATAGCGCGTCGACACAGTCAGTCACGGACCCGCTCTGGCATGCCAGCATCAGCACGCTGGGGTGGCGCGTGAATACCCAGTACGGCGATCTCCGGCCCTGGGCGCAGATCAGCTATAACCAGCAGTTTGGTGAAAATCAGTGGAAATCGCAGTTTGGTATGCCACAAACGCCCGCCCCTGCTCAAAACGGTAGTTGGATGGATGTCACCGTAGGAACGGATATTCCCTTTAATACGCACATGGCGGCCTATGCGTCGCTGGCTCAGGGGGAGCATACCACTACCGGTGAGGAGTTTTTATACACCCTCGGCGTCAGCGCGAATTTCTAGAGTTGTTACTTTTTTAAACGTTACGATAACATCTCGAATACAACAACCACAGGGTTTACAGCGATAGCAGGTACTAACACGCTATCGCTTTATTCCCGTGCCAGGTCATTCATTCCCGATTCCAGGCATTTCATTCCGTTCCGCCTGCATTTCATGCCATTTTACCCCAGGCATATTAAGGTTTTGTTTATCGTTGTCCTCAGCGAACTTCCTTAATTTCTCTTGCAGGACAACTGCCATGAACACATCAACCTATAACCGCACGCGCTGGCTCACGCTCTTTGGTACCATCGTCACTCAGTTTGCGCTGGGGTCGGTCTATACCTGGAGCCTGTTTAACAGCGCGCTTTCCGACAAACTCGGCGCCCCGGTCAGTCAGGTCGCGTTCTCCTTTGGTTTGCTGAGCCTGGGTCTGGCGATTTCATCTTCCGTCGCGGGCAAGCTGCAGGAGCGTTTTGGCGTGAAGCGCGTGACCATGGCGTCCGGTATCCTGCTGGGGCTGGGCTTTTTCCTGACCGCGCATTCCAGCAACCTGATGATGTTGTGGCTAAGCGCTGGCGTGCTGGTGGGGCTGGCGGACGGTGCGGGGTATCTGCTGACGCTGTCAAACTGCGTGAAGTGGTTCCCGGAACGTAAAGGCTTAATCTCCGCGTTTGCCATTGGTTCTTACGGTTTAGGCAGCCTCGGGTTCAAATTTATCGACGCCCATCTGCTGGCGTCCGTCGGTCTCGAAAAAACCTTCATGATCTGGGGCGCTATCGTGCTGGTGATGATTCTGTTCGGCGCCACGCTGATGAAAGATGCGCCGCAGCAGGAAGTGAAATCTGTAAACGGCGTGGTGGAGAACGACTTCACCCTCGCGCAGTCCATGCGTAAGCCACAGTACTGGATGCTGGCGGTGATGTTCCTGACGGCCTGCATGAGCGGTCTGTATGTCATCGGCGTGGCGAAAGATATCGCGCAGGGGATGGTGAAACTGGATGCAGCCACGGCGGCCAACGCGGTGACCGTGATTTCCATTGCTAACCTCTCAGGTCGTCTGGTCCTCGGTATTCTGTCTGACAAAATTGCCCGCATCCGCGTGATTACGATTGGGCAGGTGGTTTCGCTGGTCGGTATGGCGGCGCTGCTGTTTGCTCCGCTGAATGAAGCCACCTTCTTCGCGGCGATTGCCTGCGTGGCCTTTAACTTCGGCGGCACCATTACCGTCTTCCCGTCACTGGTGAGCGAGTTCTTTGGCCTGAACAATCTGGCGAAAAACTATGGGGTTATCTATCTGGGCTTCGGGATTGGCAGTATCTGCGGCTCGCTGATTGCCTCCCTGTTCGGCGGGTTCTACGTGACCTTCTGCGTGATCTTTGCCTTGCTGATTATCTCGCTGGCGCTGTCCACGACGATTCGTCAGCCGCAGCGTGAAGTCTTCAAAGAGGTGCACGCCTGAGACGTTAAATAAGGCCGGTTATCCGGCCTGTTTCTTATGTGAAAACCGAGGCTTTGCTGGCGTTGTCAAATTCCTGAAGTGTTTTTTGTAAATAACTGTACCGATCACACACTCTGCTGCCACTTTTCCCTTCCTCTGTGGTCTACTTACCACGCCTGTCGTCGTTTCACTGAACGATCCCCTGTGCGTATATGTAATCTGCCCACGTAATAATCAGCGTGGGCGGTGGTACTGTCCCTTGTTCCGGGTAGCTTGCATGAAATACATTAAATCGATGGCGCAACAAAAGCTCTGCTTTTTGCTGGCGTTGTACATCGGCCTGTTTATGAATGGCGCAGTTTTTTTTCGTCGGTTTGACGGTTATGCGCATGATTTTACCGTCTGGAAAGGAATTGCAGCGGTTGTCGAATTGGTCGCTGCGGTACTGGTCACCTTCTTTTTATTCCGTATTCTTACCCTGTTTGGCCGTCGCGTGTGGCGAGTGCTGGCAACGTTTATCGTGCTGTGCTCGGCGGGTGCCAGCTATTACATGACCTTTATGAACGTGGTGATTGGCTACGGCATTATTGCCTCGGTGATGACCACGGATATCGACCTCTCTAAAGAGGTTGTAGGGCTCCACTTTATTCTCTGGCTGGTGGCCGTCAGCGCCTTGCCGCTGCTGCTCATCTGGAGCAACCGCTGCCGCTACACGCTGGTTCACCAGATCCGCACGCCCGGAAAGCGATTCAGAAGCGTCGCCGTGGTGTTGCTGGCGGGCCTGATGGTCTGGGGGCCGATTCGCCTGCTGGAAGTGAAGCAGAAGAATGATGAACGTACCTCCGGCGTGGATCTGCCAAGCTATGGCGGTGTGGTCGCCAACTCGTATTTGCCGTCTAACTGGATCTCCGCGCTGGGGCTGTATGCGTGGGCGCAGGTGGATGAATCCTCGGATAATAAGTCGCTGATAAACCCGGCGAAGAAATTTACCTATGTTGCGCCAAAGGATATCGACGATACCTACGTCGTCTTTATTATCGGAGAGACCACGCGCTGGGATCATATGGGTATTCTCGGCTATAACCGAGATACCACGCCGAAACTGGCGCAGGAAAAGAACCTGATTGCCTATCGTGGCTATTCCTGTGATACCGCCACCAAGCTCTCCCTGCGCTGCATGTTTGTGCGCGAAGGCGGGGCGAGTGACAACCCGCAGCGTACGCTAAAAGAGCAAAACGTCTTCTCGGTGCTGCATCAGCTTGGATTTACGTCTGACCTCTATGCGATGCAGAGTGAGATGTGGTTCTACAGCAACACCATGGCGCAAAACATTTCCTACCGCGAGCAGATTGGCGCAGAGGCGCGCAACCGTGGAAAACCTGTCGATGACATGCTGCTGATAGATGAGATGAAACTCTCCCTCAACGGTAAGCCTGATGGCAAGCACATGATCATCCTGCATACCAAAGGGTCGCACTTTAATTACACCCAACGCTATCCGCGTAGCTTTGCCAAATGGACGCCGGAATGTGTCGGGGTGGATAAAGACTGCACCAAAGCGCAGCTGATTAACTCCTACGATAACTCCGTAATGTATGTGGATCACTTTATTGATACGGTGATTGACCAGGTTCGTGATAAGAAAGCGATCGTCTTCTATGCGGCAGACCACGGTGAATCCATCAATGAATACGAGCATCTCCACGGTACGCCACGCAAGATGGCGCCGCCGGAGCAGTTCCGCGTGCCAATGATGGTGTGGATGTCCGACAAGTATCTGGAAGACCCGGAGAAAGCGAAGATGTTTGCTCAGCTGAAGAAAGAGGCGGAGATGAAGGTGCCGCGTCGTCACGTTGAGCTGTATGACACCATCATGGGGTGTCTCGGCTATACCTCACCGGATGGTGGAATTAACGAAAACAACAACTGGTGTAAACTCCCCGATAACAGCGCAAAAGCCGCGCAGTAGCTGCTCTGGCGAGAATATCGCCAGTTGAATGGCTTTTTGAAAATAAGGGATTGACGGGGGCGCACCTCAGCAGTAAGATGCGCTCCGCATTCGGCGAGTAGCGCAGCTTGGTAGCGCAACTGGTTTGGGACCAGTGGGTCGGAGGTTCGAATCCTCTCTCGCCGACCACATTCTGAAAAGGGCTAACCGCAAGGTTAGCCCTTTTTGCATTATGACCTTACCCCACCAGAGTATCCAAAACGCCTGTTAGACCGGCTTCTCCCTGTCTGTTAACGATTTTGTGACATAATCCATTGTATTTTTTTATATATAGATTGATCTTTTTTCGCGTTGCTTATGGATAACCTCAGCATTTTTCGCTGTGCGTTTTAACGTTCGCGGTATTTAGTGCTCAGATAATCACCATTCTGCAAGAAAATTTACCCATTCTGAATAAAAGTTAATCACTGATTGTGGCGAAATAGGGAGAGAGTTGTGCTGCAACATGGCGAGTAGCATAAATTTCCCTGCTGAAAACTGGCGCTCATGGTTTTTTTAATCTTTGTTTGCGGTTTCTCACACTCAGCGTAAATCCCCGTCACCTGTATTGACGTTTTCACATTCTGTTGACAGATTGTAGGGCATGAGGGGCATTTCAGGGACGATCTGCGCTGCAACTCAAACGCTCTTCTGAAAGGATTCTCCATCCCTTTAACGCCTTCGGGCACCTCCGACCGGACCGGGTAAAAAATAAATAAAGGTCTGGCGGCGTAACACAACAAAGCAAAACATCACATTGGAGCAGAATAATGAGTATTTCCTTGAAGAAGTCAGGGATGCTGAAGCTTGGTCTGAGCCTGGTGGCTATGACCGTGGCAGCAAGCGTACAGGCAAAAACCCTGGTTTACTGTTCTGAAGGCTCGCCGGAAGGCTTTAACCCACAGCTCTTTACCTCTGGTACGACGTACGACGCAAGCTCTGTACCGATCTATAACCGTCTGGTTGAATTCAAAACCGGTACCACGGAAGTGATTCCGGGTCTGGCTGAGAAGTGGGACGTCAGCGAAGACGGTAAAACCTATACCTTCCACCTGCGCCAGGGCGTGAAGTGGCAGGACAGCAAAGATTTCAAACCAACGCGCGACTTTAATGCCGACGACGTTGTGTTCTCCTTCGATCGTCAGAAAAACGCCCAGAACCCGTACCACAAAGTCTCTGGCGGCAGCTATGAATACTTCGAAGGGATGGGCCTGCCGGATCTGATCTCTGAAGTGAAAAAAGTGGACGATAATACCGTTCAGTTCGTGCTGACGCGTCCTGAAGCGCCGTTCCTGGCTGACCTGGCCATGGACTTCGCCTCTATTCTGTCCAAAGAGTACGCAGATAACATGCTGAAAGCCGGTACGCCGGAGAAAGTCGATCTGAACCCAATCGGTACCGGTCCATTCCAGCTGCTGCAGTACCAGAAAGACTCCCGTATTCTGTATAAAGCATTCGAAGGCTACTGGGGCACCAAGCCGAAGATTGACCGTCTGGTCTTCTCCATCACGCCAGATGCGTCCGTACGTTATGCAAAACTGCAGAAAAACGAATGCCAGGTGATGCCATACCCGAACCCGGCAGACATCGCCCGCATGAAGCAGGACAAGAACATCAACCTGCTGGAGCAGGCTGGCCTGAACGTGGGCTATCTCTCCTTCAACACCGAGAAGAAACCGTTTGATGACGTGAAAGTGCGTCAGGCGCTGACCTACGCGGTGAACAAAGAAGCGATTATCAAGGCGGTTTACCAGGGCGCTGGCGTTGCAGCCAAAAACCTGATCCCACCAACCATGTGGGGCTATAACGACGACGTTAAAGACTACTCCTACGATCCTGAGAAAGCGAAAGCGCTGCTGAAAGAAGCGGGTCAGGATAAAGGCTTCACCGTCGAGCTGTGGGCGATGCCGGTACAGCGTCCGTACAACCCGAACGCACGCCGTATGGCAGAAATGGTTCAGGCTGACTGGGCTAAGATTGGCGTTCAGGCCAAGATTGTGACCTACGAGTGGGGCGAGTACCTGAAGCGCGCCAAAGCGGGTGAGCACCAGGCAGTCATGATGGGCTGGACCGGTGATAACGGGGATCCGGACAACTTCTTCGCCACCCTGTTCAGCTGCGCGGCGGCAAAAGACGGTTCTAACTACTCTCGCTGGTGCTACAAGCCGTTTGAAGACCTGATCCAGCCGGCGCGTGCGACCGACGATCACAACAAACGTATTGAACTGTACAAGCAGGCACAGGTTGTTATGCACGATCAGGCTCCGGCGCTGATTGTTGCTCACTCCACCGTGTACGAGCCAGTGCGTAAAGAAGTGAAAGGCTACGTGGTTGATCCACTGGGCAAACACCACTTCGAAAACGTATCGGTTGAATAATTAAAAGCAACGCCAGGCGGCGCTGCGCTTGCACTGGCCTACGGTATGTAGGCCGGGTAAGCGTAGCGCCACCCGGCAGCAGTGCTTAATTCTCTCTCTGAAAGGAGAGGGGATAAGATTTATGAGCAATACAGACGTCACGCCACTGGTCGTGCGTCATCAGAGAGAATCCGGGTTATGTTGCAGTTCATCCTCCGACGTCTGGGACTTGTTATCCCCACGTTTATCGGTATCACCCTTCTCACTTTTGCCTTCGTCCATATGATCCCCGGCGACCCGGTAATGATTATGGCGGGCGAGCGTGGTATTTCCCCTGAGCGCCATGCACAGCTGCTGGCTGAACTCGGTCTCGATAAGCCGATGTGGCAGCAGTATCTCCACTATATCTGGGGCGTGCTGCACGGTGATTTAGGGATTTCGTTGAAAAGCCGTCTTCCGGTGTGGGACGAGTTCGTGCCGCGTTTTAAAGCGACACTGGAGCTTGGCGTCTGCGCCATGATTTTCGCCACCGCGGTGGGTATTCCTGTCGGGGTACTGGCTGCCGTCAAGCGTGGCTCTATTTTTGACCATACCGCCGTGGGCCTGGCGCTGACCGGCTACTCCATGCCTATCTTCTGGTGGGGCATGATGCTGATCATGCTGGTCTCGGTGCAGCTTAACCTGACACCGGTCTCCGGGCGCGTCAGCGATATGGTCTTCCTGGATGACACCAACCCGCTCACCGGCTTTATGCTGATTGATACGGCTATCTGGGGTGAAGAAGGCAACTTCATGGATGCTGTCGCGCACATGATCCTGCCTGCCATGGTGCTGGGCACCATTCCTCTGGCGGTGATCGTCCGTATGACCCGTTCATCGATGCTGGAAGTGCTGGGTGAGGATTACATCCGCACCGCCCGCGCCAAGGGCCTGACGCGTATGCGCGTCATTATCGTCCATGCGCTGCGTAACGCCATGCTGCCGGTAGTGACCGTTATCGGTCTCCAGGTGGGGACGTTGCTGGCGGGGGCGATCCTGACCGAAACCATCTTCTCCTGGCCGGGCCTGGGCCGCTGGCTGATTGACGCGCTGCAGCGCCGTGACTATCCGGTTGTGCAGGGCGGTGTACTGCTGGTCGCGACGATGATTATCCTCGTCAACCTGCTGGTCGATTTGCTGTACGGCGTGGTGAACCCGCGTATTCGTCATAAGAAGTAAGGGGCCATCATGTCACAGGTTTCTGAAAACAAAGTTGTTGCTGCACCGGTTCCGATGACGCCGATGCAGGAGTTCTGGCACTACTTCAAGCGCAACAAAGGTGCGGTGGTGGGGCTGGTGTATGTCGCTATCATGATCCTGATTGCGGTGTTCGCAAACGTGCTGGCGCCGTATAACCCGGCGGATCAGTTCCGCGATGCGCTGCTCGCCCCGCCTGCCTGGCAGGACGGCGGTAGCCTGGCGCACCTGCTGGGGACCGATGATGTGGGCCGCGATGTGCTGTCGCGTCTGATGTACGGTGCGCGCCTGTCGCTGCTGGTCGGCTGTCTGGTGGTGGTGTTATCCCTGATTATGGGGATCGTACTGGGTCTGGTTGCCGGTTACTTCGGCGGCATTGTTGATAACATCATCATGCGTATCGTCGACATCATGCTGGCGCTGCCAAGCCTGTTGCTGGCGCTGGTGCTAGTGGCGATCTTCGGGCCGTCGATCGGTAACGCCGCCCTGGCGCTGACGTTCGTGGCGCTTCCTCACTACGTGCGTTTAACCCGCGCGGCGGTGCTGGTGGAAGTGAACCGCGACTACGTCACGGCGTCTCGCGTAGCGGGGGCCGGTGCGATGCGCCAGATGTTTGTCAATATCTTCCCGAACTGCCTTGCGCCGCTGATCGTTCAGGCGTCGCTCGGTTTCTCTAACGCCATTCTTGATATGGCCGCTCTTGGCTTCCTGGGCATGGGTGCGCAGCCGCCAACACCGGAGTGGGGCACCATGCTCTCCGACGTGTTGCAGTTCGCACAAAGCGCCTGGTGGGTTGTCACCTTCCCGGGTCTGGCAATCCTGCTGACGGTGCTGGCATTTAACCTGATGGGTGATGGCCTGCGTGATGCGCTTGATCCCAAACTGAAGCAGTAAGAGGCACGAGATGGCGTTATTAAATGTAGATAAATTATCGGTGCACTTCGGCGATGAAGGCACCCCGTTTCGCGCCGTGGACCGCATCAGCTACAGCGTAAATCAGGGCGAAGTGGTGGGTATCGTAGGAGAGTCCGGTTCCGGTAAGTCCGTCAGCTCGCTGGCGATCATGGGGCTGATTGATTATCCGGGCCGCGTGATGGCGGAAAACCTGCAGTTCAACGGTCAGGACCTGAAGCGCATTTCTGAAAAACAGCGCCGCCAGCTGGTGGGCGCGGAAGTAGCGATGATTTTCCAGGATCCGATGACCAGCCTGAACCCGTGCTACACCGTCGGTTTCCAGATTATGGAAGCGATTAAGGTGCACCAGGGCGGGAATAAGAAAACCCGTCGTCAGCGGGCGATCGATCTCCTGAACCAGGTGGGTATTCCTGACCCGGCTTCGCGTCTGGACGTTTACCCGCACCAGCTTTCCGGCGGGATGAGCCAGCGCGTGATGATCGCCATGGCAATTGCCTGTCGGCCAAAGCTGCTGATTGCGGATGAACCGACGACGGCGCTGGATGTGACCATTCAGGCACAAATCATCGAGCTGCTGCTAGAGCTGCAGCAGAAAGAGAATATGGCGCTGGTGCTGATTACGCACGATCTGGCGCTGGTGGCCGAAGCTGCACACAAAATCATCGTAATGTATGCCGGCCAGGTGGTCGAGACCGGAAATTCGCACGATATCTTCCGCGCGCCGCGTCACCCGTATACCCAGGCGCTTTTACGCGCGCTGCCGGAGTTTGCTCAGGATAAAGCGCGTCTGGCATCGCTGCCGGGTGTGGTGCCGGGTAAATATGACCGTCCGCAGGGCTGTCTGCTCAATCCGCGCTGTCCGTATGCGACGGACAAATGCCGGGCGGAAGAGCCAGAGCTGAACCAGCTGGCTGACGGTCGTCAGTCGAAATGCCACTACCCACTCGATGATGCCGGGAGGCCAACACTATGAGTACGCAACAGGCCACCACGCAACAGCCGCTGCTGCAGGCCATCGACCTGAAAAAATATTACCCGGTGAAGAAGGGACTGTTTGCCCCTGAACGCCTGGTGAAAGCGCTGGACGGCGTCTCCTTTAACCTCGAACGCGGTAAAACGCTGGCGGTGGTGGGAGAGTCAGGCTGCGGGAAATCGACGCTGGGCCGTCTGCTGACGATGATTGAAGTGCCGACCGGCGGTGAACTTTATTATCAGGGCCAGGATCTGCTCAAGCACGATCCGCAGGCGCAGAAGCTGCGTCGCCAGAAAATCCAGATTGTGTTCCAGAACCCGTATGGTTCTTTGAACCCGCGTAAAAAAGTGGGGCAGATTCTGGAAGAGCCGCTGCTGATTAACAGCAATCTGAGCAAAGAACAGCGCCGTGAAAAAGCGCTGGCGATGATGGCGAAGGTCGGCCTCAAAACCGAGCATTACGACCGCTATCCGCATATGTTCTCCGGTGGTCAGCGTCAGCGTATCGCCATCGCACGCGGTCTGATGCTTGACCCGGACGTGGTGATTGCCGACGAGCCGGTGTCGGCGCTCGACGTCTCCGTGCGTGCGCAGGTGCTGAACCTGATGATGGATCTGCAGCAGGAGCTGGGACTCTCTTACGTGTTCATCTCCCACGACCTGTCGGTGGTGGAGCATATTGCCGATGAAGTGATGGTGATGTACCTGGGGCGCTGCGTGGAGAAGGGGACCAAAGACCAGATCTTTAATAACCCTCGTCACCCGTACACCCAGGCGCTGCTGTCCGCGACGCCGCGTCTGAACCCGGACGATCGTCGTGAGCGTATTAAGCTGACGGGAGAGCTGCCAAGCCCGTTAAATCCGCCGCCGGGATGTGCATTCAATGCCCGCTGCAGCCGTCGCTTTGGCCCCTGCACCCAGCTACAGCCGCAGCTGAAGGATTATGGCGGCCAGCTGGTGGCCTGCTTTGCGGTCGATCAGGATGAAAACGGCGAGAAGCCACATGCATAACGAAAAAAACCGGCGTTAAGCCGGTTTTTTTATGTCTGCTTTATTATTTCCGCAGGCGAATCTGGTCGACGGCGTGCTTTTCGCTCTTGGTGAGGATCAGGCTCGCACGCTCGCGCGTCGGCAGGATGTTCTCTTTGAGATTCACGTAGTTGATCTCATTCCACAGCCCCGTCGCCACATTGATCGCTTCTTCTTCAGACAGCTGAGCATAGTGGTGGAAATAGGAGTCCGGATCGGTGAAGGCCCCTTCGCGGAACTTCAGGAAGCGGTTGATGTACCAGTTCTGCAGCAGGTCTTCCGGCGCATCGACGTAAATAGAGAAATCGACGAAATCCGAGACAAAGACGTGATGCGGGTCGTGAGGATAGTCCATGCCGCTTTGCAGCACGTTCAGACCTTCCAGAATGAGAATATCCGGCTGGACCACCGTTTTATCCCCACCCGGGATGCGATCGTAGATCAGGTGCGAATAGACCGGCGCTGTCACGTGAGGCACGCCGGATTTCAGGTCAGAGACAAATTTCACCAGACGGTGCATATCATAAGAGAGCGGGAAGCCTTTCTTCTTCATCAGCCCGCGTTCTTTTAAGACTTCGTTTGGATGCAGGAAGCCGTCGGTCGTGATCAGCTCCACGCTGCGGTGTTCCGGCCAGCGGCTCAACAGCGCCTGCAAAACGCGTGCGGTGGTACTTTTACCCACGGCCACGCTGCCTGCGATACTAATGATATAAGGAATGCGTTGACCGTTCGTCCCGAGAAACTGCTCCAGCACCGCCTGACGACGCAGGTTCGAGCTGATATAGAAGTTAAGCAAGCGAGAGAGGGGGAGATAAATTTCTGCCACCTCTTCAAGGGACAGATCTTCGTTTATCCCTTTTAACCGTGCGATTTCACCTTCCGTCAGCGTCATAGGGACGGAATCACGCAGGGCAGCCCACTGGCTGCGGTTAAAGTGAAGATAAGGCGTCATTAACGTTTGCTCTTTTTTGCTCATAAGCATGCTTCAGTGAGCCAGCGCTATACTGCCGGATCGTGGCTCATCACACAGTTAATTTTGGACAATGGGCAGGAGGTTAACACCAGATGGCAGGAATAATAAGAAAAAAGATGGATAGCGCTGCGTTACGCGGAAGCCGTCACGCTATGGTGTATATAGTGTAAATCACGCGTGCATGTTGATTATTTGACCCGCAATGACTACTTTTACAGCGCTTAGCGCTTCGTTCGCATAAAATGTGAGCGAAAGAACGTTTTATGCAAATTTTTAGTTGCATGACCGCGCAGGTATCCATAGAATGCGCGCTACTTGATGCCGACTTAGCTCAGTAGGTAGAGCAACTGACTTGTAATCAGTAGGTCACCAGTTCGATTCCGGTAGTCGGCACCATCAAGTCCGGTGGGGTTCCCGAGCGGCCAAAGGGAGCAGACTGTAAATCTGCCGTCACAGACTTCGAAGGTTCGAATCCTTCCCCCACCACCACTTTCTGGCAGCGTAAATGCCGCCGGAGCTGGTTGGAAAAATTAGCCAGCTCAAACTGAAAAAGAGAGAAATCTCTTTTTTTGTTACAGAAAGAACTGGGTAGCCGAGTTTCAGGATGCGGGCATCGTATAATGGCTATTACCTCAGCCTTCCAAGCTGATGATGCGGGTTCGATTCCCGCTGCCCGCTCCAATACGTGCTGATATGGCTCAGTTGGTAGAGCGCACCCTTGGTAAGGGTGAGGTCCCCAGTTCGACTCTGGGTATCAGCACCACTTCACTTCTCCTTCCCGTTTCTCTCTGTTTCAATTTTACTGTATTCAACAATTCAGGCATTTCGCCTGGTTGATGTGGTGATATCACCGATTTATCCGTGTCTTAGAGGGACAATCGATGTCTAAAGAAAAGTTTGAACGTACAAAACCGCACGTTAACGTCGGTACTATCGGCCACGTTGACCATGGTAAAACAACGCTGACCGCTGCAATCACTACCGTTCTGGCAAAAACCTACGGTGGTTCTGCTCGTGCATTCGACCAGATCGATAACGCACCAGAAGAAAAAGCTCGTGGTATCACCATCAACACCTCACACGTTGAGTACGACACCCCGACTCGCCACTACGCACACGTAGACTGCCCAGGCCACGCCGACTATGTTAAAAACATGATCACCGGTGCTGCGCAGATGGACGGCGCGATCCTGGTTGTTGCTGCGACTGACGGCCCAATGCCGCAGACTCGTGAGCACATCCTGCTGGGTCGTCAGGTAGGCGTTCCTTACATCATCGTGTTCCTGAACAAGTGCGACATGGTTGATGACGAAGAGCTGCTGGAACTGGTAGAGATGGAAGTTCGTGAACTGCTGTCTCAGTACGATTTCCCAGGCGACGATACCCCAATCGTTCGTGGTTCTGCTCTGAAAGCGCTGGAAGGCGAMGCTGAGTGGGAAGCGAAAATCATCGAACTGGCTGGYTTCCTGGATTCTTACATCCCAGAACCAGAGCGTGCGATTGACAAGCCATTCCTGCTGCCAATCGAAGACGTATTCTCCATCTCCGGTCGTGGTACCGTTGTTACCGGTCGTGTAGAGCGCGGTATCATCAAAGTTGGTGAAGAAGTTGAAATCGTTGGTATCAAAGAGACTGCGAAGTCTACCTGTACTGGCGTTGAAATGTTCCGCAAACTGCTGGACGAAGGCCGTGCTGGTGAGAACGTTGGTGTTCTGCTGCGTGGTATCAAACGTGAAGAAATCGAACGTGGTCAGGTTCTGGCTAAGCCAGGCTCAATCAAGCCACACACCAAGTTCGAATCTGAAGTGTACATCCTGTCCAAAGACGAAGGCGGCCGTCATACTCCGTTCTTCAAAGGCTACCGTCCACAGTTCTACTTCCGTACTACTGACGTGACCGGTACCATCGAACTGCCAGAAGGCGTTGAGATGGTAATGCCAGGCGACAACATCAAGATGGTTGTGACGCTGATCCACCCAATCGCGATGGACGACGGTCTGCGTTTCGCAATCCGTGAAGGTGGCCGTACCGTTGGCGCGGGCGTGGTTGCTAAAGTTCTCGGCTAATTGCTGATAACATTTGACGCAATGCGCAATAAAAGGGCATCATTTGATGCCCTTTTTGCACGCTTTCACGTCAGAACCTGGCTCATCAGTGATTATTTTTGTCATAATCATTGCTGAGACAGGCTCTGCAGAGAGCGTATAATTCGAAAAGCGAATTAGCATTTCGATTTGGTTTGCCTCGCAATCGCGGGGTGAAAATGTTTGTAGAATACTTCTGACAGGTTGGTTTATGAGTGCGAATACCGAAGCTCAAGGGAGCGGGCGCGGCCTGGAAGCGATGAAATGGGTAGTAGTAGCCGTTCTGCTGATCGTAGCGATTGTCGGCAACTACCTTTATCGTGACATGATGCTGCCGCTACGCGCGCTTGCAGTGGTAATTCTGATTGCTGCAGCGGGTGGTGTCGCGCTGTTGACGACGAAAGGCAAAGCGACTGTCGCTTTTGCTCGCGAAGCGCGTACCGAAGTCCGTAAGGTAATTTGGCCGACTCGCCAGGAAACATTGCACACCACGCTGATCGTAGCGGCGGTTACCGCTGTAATGTCACTGATCCTGTGGGGACTGGATGGTATTCTGGTTCGCCTGGTATCCTTTATCACTGGCCTGAGGTTCTGAGATGTCTGAAGCCCCTAAAAAGCGCTGGTACGTCGTTCAGGCGTTTTCCGGTTTTGAAGGCCGCGTAGCAACGTCGCTGCGTGAGCATATCAAATTACACAACATGGAAGAGTTATTTGGCGAAGTTATGGTTCCGACCGAAGAAGTGGTCGAGATCCGTGGCGGCCAGCGTCGCAAAAGCGAACGCAAATTCTTCCCGGGTTACGTGCTGGTTCAGATGGTGATGAACGACGCGAGCTGGCACCTGGTGCGCAGCGTACCGCGCGTGATGGGCTTTATCGGCGGCACGTCTGACCGTCCGGCGCCAATCAGCGACAAAGAAGTGGATGCGATTATGAACCGCCTGCAGCAGGTTGGTGATAAGCCGCGTCCGAAAACGCTGTTTGAACCGGGTGAAATGGTGCGTGTTAATGACGGTCCGTTTGCTGACTTTAACGGCGTCGTTGAAGAAGTGGACTACGAGAAGTCCCGCCTGAAAGTTTCTGTATCTATCTTCGGTCGTGCGACCCCGGTAGAACTGGACTTTGCTCAGGTCGAAAAAGCCTAAGCAGCGATCAAAAAAGCGACGATTTAATCGTTGCACAGGGCGCGAGATTGGAATACAATTTCGCGCCTTTTGTTTTTATGGGCCCGGCCCGTAAAACGAATTTTATTCACGGGGAGCCTCACTGAGGCGCTATTACCCAATCAGAGGATTTTAGAATGGCTAAGAAAGTACAAGCCTACGTCAAGCTGCAGGTTGCAGCTGGTATGGCGAACCCAAGTCCACCAGTTGGTCCAGCTCTGGGTCAGCAGGGTGTGAACATCATGGAATTCTGTAAAGCGTTCAACGCAAAAACTGAATCCCTGGAAAAAGGTCTGCCAATCCCAGTCGTAATCACTGTTTACGCTGACCGTTCTTTCACTTTCGTTACCAAAACCCCTCCAGCAGCAGTTCTGCTGAAGAAAGCGGCTGGTATCAAGTCTGGTTCCGGTAAACCGAACAAAGACAAAGTGGGTAAAATTTCCCGCGCTCAGCTGCAGGAAATCGCGCAGACCAAAGCTGCCGACATGACTGGTGCCGACATTGAAGCGATGACTCGCTCAATCGAAGGTACTGCACGTTCCATGGGCCTGGTAGTGGAGGACTAAGAAATGGCTAAACTGACCAAGCGCATGTCCGTGATCCGTGACAAAGTTGATGCGACCAAACAGTACGACATCAACGAAGCTATCGCTCTGCTGAAAGAACTGGCAACTGCTAAGTTCGTTGAAAGCGTTGACGTTGCCGTTAACCTGGGCATCGACGCGCGTAAATCTGATCAGAACGTTCGTGGCGCAACTGTACTGCCACACGGTACTGGCCGTTCCGTACGTGTAGCTGTATTTGCTCAGGGTGCAAACGCTGAAGCTGCTAAAGCTGCCGGCGCTGAACTGGTAGGTATGGAAGATCTGGCTGATCAGATCAAGAAAGGCGAAATGAACTTTGACGTTGTTATTGCTTCTCCAGATGCAATGCGCGTTGTTGGCCAGCTGGGCCAGGTTCTGGGTCCACGCGGCCTGATGCCAAACCCGAAAGTGGGTACTGTAACGCCTAACGTTGCTGAAGCGGTTAAGAACGCTAAAGCAGGTCAGGTTCGTTATCGTAACGACAAAAACGGCATCATCCACACCACCATCGGTAAAGTGGACTTTGACGCTGACAAACTGAAAGAAAACCTGGAAGCTCTGCTGGTTGCGCTGAAAAAAGCAAAACCAACTCAGGCGAAAGGCGTGTACATCAAGAAAGTTAGCATCTCCACCACCATGGGTGCAGGTGTTGCAGTTGACCAGGCTGGCCTGAGCGCTGCTGCAAACTAATGCCTTTACGTGGGCGGTGATTTTGTCTACAATCTTACCCCCACGTTTGCTAACAAAAGTTAGCGGCTAAAAGATTTGTTCGTTGGAGCCTGGCCTAATCCAGGCCTCCGTCGAAGACCGCAGGTGTTTCGCAAGAGACTTAATCCCCTGCGTAGACGGTGACAGAACGCTAAGATTATTTTTGGATACTCTGGCTTGTTTCTGCTCACCGTATTAAGACGCTCTTTCCGTTGGGAAGAGTGAAGTGAGTTCCGGAACATGAGTTCCGGCAAACATCCAGGAGCAAAGCTAATGGCTTTAAATCTTCAAGACAAACAAGCGATTGTTGCTGAAGTCAGCGAAGTAGCCAAAGGCGCGCTGTCTGCAGTAGTTGCGGATTCCCGTGGCGTTACTGTAGACAAAATGACTGAACTGCGTAAAGCAGGTCGTGAAGCTGGCGTATACATGCGTGTTGTTCGTAACACCCTGCTGCGCCGCGTAGTTGAAGGTACTCAGTTCGAGTGCCTGAAAGACACGTTTGTTGGTCCGACCCTGATTGCATACTCTATGGAACACCCGGGCGCTGCTGCTCGTCTGTTCAAAGAGTTCGCGAAAGCGAATGCAAAATTTGAGGTCAAAGCTGCAGCCTTTGAAGGTGAGTTGATCCCGGCATCGCAAATCGATCGCCTGGCAACCCTGCCGACCTACGAAGAAGCAATTGCACGCCTGATGGCAACCATGAAAGAAGCTGCGGCTGGCAAACTGGTTCGCACTCTGGCTGCTGTACGCGATGCGAAAGAAGCTGCTTAATCGCAGTTATCTTTATAAAGCATTTGCTTACGTATAAACTTATTCTGATTTTCAGGAACAATTTAAATGTCTATCACTAAAGATCAAATCATTGAAGCAGTAGCAGCTATGTCCGTAATGGACGTTGTAGAGCTGGTTTCTGCAATGGAAGAAAAATTCGGTGTTTCTGCTGCTGCTGCTGTAGCTGTAGCTGCGGGCCCGGCTGAAGCTGCTGAAGAAAAAACTGAATTCGACGTAATTCTGAAAGCTGCTGGCGCGAACAAAGTTGCTGTTATCAAAGCAGTACGTGGCGCAACTGGCCTGGGTCTGAAAGAAGCTAAAGACCTGGTAGAATCTGCTCCAGCTGCGCTGAAAGAAGGCGTGAGCAAAGACGACGCAGAAGCACTGAAAAAATCTCTGGAAGAAGCTGGCGCTGAAGTTGAAGTTAAATAAGCCAACTTTTCTGGTTGCAGCCTAAGTCATTAGGCTGATGGCTGGTGACTTTTTAGTCACCAGCCTTTTTGCGCTGTAAGGCATCAGTAGCATTTCACACTGTTTGACTGCTGATTGTCCTGACAATGCATGTTTCTATCGACGACTTAATATATTGCGACAGGGTGCTCGCTCTGTGTAAATCGCGACGAAATGATTTAAGCGTGATAGCAACAGGTATTGCGGAAAGTATTCAATTTTCCGGTCCACAAAATGGTGTTGCACAAACTGTCCCTTCGTCGGACAGATGGGTCGACTTGTCAGCGAGCTGAGGAACCCTATGGTTTACTCCTATACCGAGAAAAAACGTATTCGTAAGGATTTTGGTAAACGTCCACAAGTTCTGGACATTCCATATCTCCTTTCTATCCAGCTTGACTCGTTCCAGAAGTTTATCGAGCAAGATCCTGAAGGGCAGTACGGTCTGGAAGCAGCCTTCCGCTCCGTGTTCCCGATTCAGAGCTACAGCGGTAACTCCGAGCTGCAGTACGTCAGCTACCGCCTTGGCGAACCGGTGTTTGACGTTCAGGAATGTCAGATCCGTGGCGTGACCTATTCCGCACCGCTGCGCGTAAAACTGCGTCTGGTGATCTACGAGCGCGAAGCGCCGGAAGGCACCGTAAAAGACATTAAAGAACAAGAAGTCTACATGGGTGAAATTCCACTCATGACTGACAACGGTACTTTCGTTATCAACGGTACTGAGCGTGTTATCGTTTCCCAGCTGCATCGTAGCCCGGGCGTCTTCTTCGACAGCGATAAAGGTAAAACACACTCTTCCGGTAAAGTACTGTATAACGCACGCATCATTCCTTACCGTGGTTCCTGGCTGGACTTCGAGTTCGATCCAAAAGACAACCTGTTTGTCCGTATCGACCGTCGTCGTAAACTGCCTGCAACCATCATTCTGCGTGCACTGAACTATACCACTGAGCAGATCCTGGACCTGTTCTTTGAGAAAGTGATCTTTGAAATCCGCGACAACAAGCTGCAGATGGAGCTGGTGCCGGAACGTCTGCGTGGTGAGACCGCGTCGTTCGACATCGAAGCCGACGGCAAAGTGTATGTGGAAAAAGGTCGCCGTATCACCGCGCGCCACATCCGCCAGCTGGAAAAAGATGATATCAAACACATCGAAGTTCCGGTTGAATACATTGCAGGAAAAGTAGCCGCGAAAGATTACGTTGATGAATCAACTGGCGAGCTGATCTGCCCGGCGAACATGGAGCTGAGCCTGGATCTGCTGGCTAAGCTGAGTCAGGCTGGCCACAAACGTATCGAAACGCTGTTCACCAACGATCTGGACCACGGTCCGTACATCTCTGAGACTGTACGCGTCGACCCAACGACCGATCGTCTGAGTGCGCTGGTTGAAATCTACCGCATGATGCGTCCTGGTGAGCCACCAACTCGCGAAGCGGCGGAAAGCCTGTTCGAGAATCTGTTCTTCTCCGAAGACCGCTACGATCTGTCTGCGGTTGGTCGTATGAAGTTCAACCGTTCTCTGCTGCGCGACGAAATTGAAGGTTCCGGTATCCTGAGCAAAGACGACATCATCGAAGTGATGAAGAAGCTCATCGATATCCGTAACGGTAAAGGCGAAGTGGACGATATCGACCACCTCGGCAACCGTCGTATCCGTTCCGTCGGCGAAATGGCGGAAAACCAGTTCCGCGTTGGCCTGGTGCGTGTAGAGCGTGCGGTGAAAGAGCGTCTGTCTCTGGGCGATCTGGATACCCTGATGCCTCAGGATATGATCAACGCCAAGCCGATTTCTGCAGCAGTGAAAGAGTTCTTTGGTTCCAGCCAGCTGTCTCAGTTCATGGACCAGAACAACCCGCTGTCTGAGATTACGCACAAACGTCGTATCTCTGCACTCGGCCCAGGCGGTCTGACCCGTGAACGCGCAGGCTTTGAAGTTCGAGACGTACACCCGACGCACTACGGTCGCGTATGTCCAATCGAAACGCCTGAAGGTCCAAACATCGGTCTGATCAACTCCCTGTCCGTGTACGCACAGACGAACGAATACGGTTTCCTTGAGACGCCGTACCGTAAAGTGACTGACGGTGTTGTAACCGACGAAATTCACTACCTGTCTGCTATCGAAGAAGGCAACTACGTTATCGCTCAGGCGAACTCCAACCTGGATGACGAAGGCCACTTTGTAGAAGATCTGGTGACCTGCCGTAGCAAAGGCGAATCCAGCTTGTTCAGCCGCGACCAGGTTGACTACATGGACGTATCCACCCAGCAGGTGGTATCCGTCGGTGCGTCCCTGATCCCGTTCCTGGAACACGATGACGCCAACCGTGCATTGATGGGTGCGAACATGCAACGTCAGGCCGTTCCAACTCTGCGCGCTGATAAGCCGCTGGTTGGTACCGGTATGGAACGTGCTGTTGCCGTTGACTCCGGTGTTACTGCAGTTGCTAAGCGTGGCGGTACCGTTCAGTACGTCGACGCATCCCGTATCGTTATCAAAGTTAACGAAGACGAGATGTATCCGGGCGAAGCAGGTATCGACATTTATAACCTGACCAAATACACCCGTTCTAACCAGAACACCTGTATCAACCAGATGCCTTGCGTATCTCTGGGTGAGCCAGTTGAGCGCGGCGACGTGCTGGCAGACGGTCCGTCCACCGACCTCGGTGAACTGGCGCTCGGTCAGAACATGCGCGTAGCGTTCATGCCGTGGAACGGTTACAACTTCGAAGACTCCATCCTCGTCTCCGAGCGTGTGGTTCAGGAAGATCGTTTCACCACCATCCACATTCAGGAACTGGCATGTGTGTCCCGTGACACCAAGCTGGGGCCAGAAGAGATCACCGCTGACATCCCTAACGTAGGTGAAGCTGCGCTCTCCAAACTGGATGAATCCGGTATCGTTTACATCGGTGCGGAAGTGACCGGCGGCGACATTCTGGTAGGTAAGGTTACGCCTAAAGGTGAAACCCAGCTGACGCCAGAAGAGAAACTGCTGCGTGCCATCTTCGGTGAGAAAGCGTCTGACGTTAAAGACTCTTCTCTGCGCGTACCAAACGGTGTTTCCGGTACGGTTATCGACGTTCAGGTCTTCACTCGTGACGGCGTTGAGAAAGATAAGCGTGCGCTGGAAATCGAAGAGATGCAGCTCAAACAGGCTAAGAAAGACCTGTCTGAAGAACTGCAGATCCTCGAAGCGGGTCTGTTCAGCCGTATCTATGCGGTGCTGGTTGCCGGTGGCGTTGAAGCTGAGAAGCTCGACAAACTGCCACGCGATCGCTGGCTGGAACTGGGCCTGACCGACGAAGAGAAACAAAATCAGCTGGAACAGCTGGCTGAGCAGTATGACGAACTGAAACACGAGTTCGAGAAAAAACTCGAAGCGAAACGCCGCAAAATCACTCAGGGCGACGATCTGGCACCAGGCGTGCTGAAGATTGTTAAGGTGTATCTGGCTGTTAAACGTCAGATCCAGCCTGGTGATAAGATGGCAGGTCGTCACGGTAACAAGGGTGTTATCTCTAAGATCAACCCGATCGAAGATATGCCGCACGATGCTAACGGTACGCCGGTAGATATCGTACTGAACCCACTGGGCGTACCGTCTCGTATGAACATTGGTCAGATCCTGGAAACTCACCTGGGTATGGCTGCGAAAGGCATCGGCGACAAGATTAACGCCATGCTGAAACAGCAGCAGGAAGTCGCGAAACTGCGCGAATTCATCCAGCGTGCCTACGATCTGGGTACCGACGTGCGTCAGAAAGTCGACCTGAACACCTTCAGCGATGAAGAAGTGCTGCGTCTGGCAGAAAACCTGCGCAAAGGTATGCCAATTGCAACGCCGGTATTCGACGGTGCAAAAGAAGCTGAAATTAAAGAGCTGCTGCAACTGGGTGGTCTGCCAACGTCTGGTCAGATTACGCTGTTTGACGGCCGTACCGGTGAACAGTTCGAACGTCCGGTAACCGTAGGTTACATGTACATGCTGAAACTGAACCACCTGGTCGACGACAAGATGCACGCTCGTTCTACCGGTTCTTACAGCCTGGTTACTCAGCAGCCGCTGGGTGGTAAGGCACAGTTCGGTGGTCAGCGCTTCGGGGAGATGGAAGTGTGGGCGCTGGAAGCATACGGCGCGGCATACACCCTGCAGGAAATGCTCACCGTTAAGTCTGATGACGTGAACGGTCGTACCAAGATGTATAAAAACATCGTGGACGGCAACCATCAGATGGAACCGGGCATGCCAGAATCCTTCAACGTACTGTTGAAAGAGATTCGTTCGCTGGGTATCAACATCGAACTGGAAGACGAGTAATTCTCGCTCAAACAGGTCACTGGTGCCGGGTTAATCCCCGGCACCGGATTGTGCTAACTCCGACGGGAGCAAATCCGTGAAAGATTTATTAAAGTTTCTGAAAGCGCAGACTAAAACCGAAGAGTTTGATGCGATCAAAATTGCTCTGGCTTCGCCAGACATGATCCGTTCATGGTCTTTCGGTGAAGTTAAAAAGCCGGAAACCATCAACTACCGTACGTTCAAACCTGAGCGTGACGGCCTTTTCTGTGCGCGTATTTTCGGGCCAGTAAAAGATTACGAGTGCCTGTGCGGTAAGTACAAGCGCCTGAAACACCGTGGTGTGATCTGTGAGAAGTGCGGCGTTGAAGTGACCCAGACCAAAGTACGCCGTGAGCGTATGGGCCACATCGAGCTGGCGTCTCCAACTGCTCACATCTGGTTCCTGAAATCCCTGCCGTCCCGTATCGGTCTGCTGCTGGATATGCCGCTGCGTGATATCGAACGTGTTCTGTACTTCGAATCTTATGTGGTTATCGAAGGCGGGATGACGAACCTGGAACGTCATCAGATCCTGACTGAAGAGCAGTATCTGGACGCGCTGGAAGAGTTCGGTGACGAATTCGACGCGAAGATGGGTGCGGAAGCTATTCAGGCCCTGCTGAAGAGCATGGATCTGGAGCAAGAGTGCGAGCAGCTGCGTGAAGAGCTGAACGAAACCAACTCCGAAACCAAGCGTAAAAAACTGACCAAGCGTATCAAACTGCTGGAAGCGTTCGTTCAGTCTGGTAACAAGCCAGAGTGGATGATCCTGACCGTTCTGCCGGTTCTGCCGCCAGATCTGCGTCCACTGGTTCCACTGGATGGTGGTCGTTTCGCAACGTCCGATCTGAACGATCTGTATCGTCGCGTGATCAACCGTAACAACCGTCTGAAACGTCTGCTGGATCTGGCTGCGCCGGACATCATCGTACGCAACGAAAAACGTATGCTGCAGGAAGCGGTAGATGCCCTGCTGGATAACGGTCGTCGTGGTCGTGCGATCACCGGTTCTAACAAACGTCCTCTGAAATCTTTGGCCGACATGATCAAAGGTAAACAGGGTCGTTTCCGTCAGAACCTGCTCGGTAAGCGTGTTGACTACTCCGGTCGTTCTGTAATCACCGTAGGTCCATACCTGCGTCTGCATCAGTGCGGTCTGCCGAAGAAAATGGCACTGGAGCTGTTCAAACCATTCATCTACGGCAAGCTGGAACTGCGTGGCCTGGCCACCACCATCAAAGCCGCGAAGAAAATGGTTGAGCGTGAAGAAGCTGTCGTTTGGGATATCCTGGACGAAGTGATCCGCGAACACCCAGTACTGCTGAACCGTGCACCAACCCTGCACCGTCTGGGTATCCAGGCATTTGAGCCGGTCCTGATCGAAGGTAAAGCTATTCAGCTGCACCCGCTGGTTTGTGCGGCATATAACGCCGACTTCGATGGTGACCAGATGGCTGTTCACGTACCGCTGACGCTGGAAGCCCAGCTCGAAGCGCGTGCGCTGATGATGTCTACCAACAACATCCTGTCTCCAGCGAACGGTGAGCCAATCATTGTTCCTTCTCAGGACGTTGTTCTGGGTCTGTACTACATGACCCGTGACTGTGTTAACGCCAAAGGCGAAGGCATGGTGCTGACTGGTCCGAAAGAAGCTGAGCGTATTTATCGCGCTGGCCTGGCCTCTCTGCATGCGCGCGTTAAAGTGCGTATCACCGAATACGAAAAAGATGCAAACGGCGAATTCGTTGCGAAAACCAGCCTGAAAGACACGACCGTTGGCCGTGCCATTCTGTGGATGATCGTACCGAAAGGTCTGCCTTTCTCCATCGTCAACCAGGCGCTGGGCAAGAAAGCGATCTCCAAAATGCTGAACACCTGTTACCGCATTCTGGGTCTGAAGCCGACCGTTATCTTCGCTGACCAGACAATGTACACCGGCTTTGCGTATGCAGCGCGTTCAGGTGCATCTGTTGGTATCGATGACATGGTCATCCCAGAGAAGAAACACGAGATCATCTCTGAAGCGGAAGCTGAAGTTGCTGAGATCCAGGAGCAGTTCCAGTCTGGTCTGGTTACCGCGGGCGAACGCTATAACAAAGTTATCGATATCTGGGCCGCGGCGAACGATCGTGTATCCAAAGCGATGATGGATAACCTGCAGACCGAAACCGTGATTAACCGTGACGGCGTAGAAGAGCAGCAGGTTTCCTTCAACAGCATTTACATGATGGCCGACTCCGGTGCGCGTGGTTCTGCAGCACAGATTCGTCAGCTGGCAGGTATGCGTGGTCTGATGGCGAAGCCAGATGGCTCCATCATCGAAACGCCAATCACCGCGAACTTCCGTGAAGGTCTGAACGTACTCCAGTACTTCATCTCCACGCACGGTGCGCGTAAAGGTCTGGCGGATACCGCACTGAAAACAGCGAACTCCGGTTATCTGACGCGTCGTCTGGTTGACGTTGCGCAGGACCTGGTTGTGACCGAAGACGATTGTGGCACCCTCGAAGGTATCACCATGACCCCGGTTATCGAGGGTGGTGATGTTAAAGAGCCACTGCGCGATCGCGTTCTGGGTCGTGTAACCGCGGAAGACATTCTGAAGCCGGGTACGGCAGACATTCTGGTTCCACGCAACACGCTGCTGCACGAGCACTGGTGTGACCTGCTGGAAGCGAACTCTGTTGACTCCGTGAAAGTCCGTTCCGTTGTATCCTGTGACACCGACTTTGGTGTATGTGCACACTGCTACGGTCGTGACCTGGCGCGTGGCCACATCATCAACAAAGGTGAAGCCATCGGCGTTATCGCGGCACAGTCCATCGGTGAGCCGGGTACACAGCTGACGATGCGTACGTTCCACATCGGTGGTGCGGCATCTCGTGCGGCTGCTGAATCCAGCATCCAGGTGAAAAACAAAGGTAGCATCAAGCTCAGCAACGCGAAGTCGGTTGTGAACTCCAGCGGTAAACTGGTTATCACTTCCCGTAACACCGAGCTGAAGCTGATCGACGAATTCGGTCGTACCAAAGAGAGCTATAAAGTGCCTTACGGTGCGGTTATGGCGAAAGGTGATGGCGAGCAGGTTGCCGGCGGTGAAACCGTTGCAAACTGGGATCCACACACCATGCCGGTTATCACCGAAGTAAGTGGTTTCATCCGCTTCACTGACATGATTGACGGCCAGACCATTACTCGTCAGACCGACGAGCTGACCGGTCTGTCTTCTCTGGTGGTTCTGGATTCTGCTGAACGTACTACCGGTGGTAAAGATCTGCGTCCTGCACTGAAAATCGTTGATGCTCAGGGTAACGACGTTCTGATCCCTGGTACCGATATGCCTGCGCAGTACTTCCTGCCGGGTAAAGCGATTGTACAGCTGGAAGATGGCGTACAGATCAGCTCTGGTGACACCCTGGCGCGTATTCCTCAGGAATCCGGCGGTACCAAGGACATCACCGGTGGTCTGCCACGCGTTGCGGACCTGTTCGAAGCGCGTCGTCCGAAAGAGCCTGCAATCCTGGCTGAAATCAGCGGTATCATCTCCTTCGGTAAAGAGACCAAAGGTAAACGCCGTCTGGTTATCACGCCAGTAGATGGCAGCGAACCGTACGAAGAGATGATTCCTAAGTGGCGTCAGCTCAACGTGTTCGAAGGTGAACGTGTAGAACGTGGTGACGTGGTTTCCGATGGTCCAGAAGCGCCGCACGACATTCTGCGTCTTCGTGGCGTACACGCGGTAACGCGTTACATCACCAACGAAGTACAGGACGTTTACCGTCTGCAGGGCGTTAAGATCAACGATAAGCACATTGAAGTTATCGTTCGTCAGATGCTGCGTAAAGCAACCATCGAAAACGCGGGCAGCTCCGAGTTCCTGGAAGGCGAGCAGGTTGAATACTCACGCGTCAAGATCGCTAACCGCGAACTGGAAGCGAACGGCAAAATCGGTGCGACCTTCTCGCGCGATCTGCTGGGTATCACCAAAGCGTCTCTGGCAACCGAGTCCTTCATCTCTGCAGCATCGTTCCAGGAAACGACTCGTGTCCTGACCGAAGCCGCTGTTGCAGGTAAACGTGATGAACTGCGCGGTCTGAAAGAGAACGTTATCGTGGGTCGTCTGATCCCGGCTGGTACCGGTTATGCGTACCATCAGGATCGTATGCGTCGTCGTGCTGCGGGCGAACTGCCAGCTGCACCGCAGGTGACTGCTGAAGATGCATCCGCGAGCCTGGCAGAACTGCTGAACGCAGGTCTGGGTGGTTCCGACAACGAGTAATCGTTGAGCCGCTAATAAAAAACCCGCCTCGGCGGGTTTTTTTATATCTGCATGTTTTCAATTCACTAACGGGATCCGGCGATAAAGCTCAATCATATCGCCTGCCAGGTCCTGAATGACCATGGCGTTCATCAGGTGATCCTGAGAGTGAACGGTGATCAGGTTAACCGGAAGCTTCCCGGTCCCCTCATCAAGACCAATAAGCTGCGTCTGTATGGTGTGCGCATGCTTCACATATTCACGCGACTCTTCCATCGCTTTTTCAGCTTCGTCAAACTCACCTTTACGCGCCATCTGCAACGCCGTCAGGGCCGCACTGCGCGCTGCGCCTGCGTTAACAAGCAGTTCCATAATCGTGGTTTCTAAGTCTTCCATTATGACTCCAGAAGTTTGAGCGCTTTATCCAGTACGGCATCACCTTTCATCATGCCGTAATCCATCATGTCGATCACCGCGACCTTTTTACCTAACGGGTCGGCCTGTGCCTGTAATTTAGCCTGCTCGTATTTAACCTGTGGTCCCAGTAATACGATGTCGGCCGTCGCGATGTTGTCTTTAAACTCCGCAACCGGAACGGCTTTAATGGTGACTTCAACCCCTTTTTTCTGCGCGGCGTCTTTCATACGTTGAACCAGCATGCTGGTTGACATTCCCGCTGCACAGCATAAAACGATGTTCTTCATAATCAGCCTCGATCTACATGTGTTTATTGATAATTATCCCGTGCAGACCGCTTCAACAACCGCTTTACCGCGATTGTGTGTCAGGCATCACAAAGAAACAGGCGATTTTCTGAAACCGGTTACAATTTTACACTGGCGGGTACCCGGCCCGTCGAAACGGGCAGGGTGAAGGAGAGAGGATTAACTGATGGATGTGCGAACGATGCGGTTTTTTCCCTGCTGTTTGGCGCTGTAGAGGGCGTTATCAACGCTTCCGACGAATTGTTCCAGCGGTTCAAAATGCCACTCCCCAAGACCACCGCTGAACGTAACCCGCAGGTTTTCTTCCCGCCAGACGCGATTTTCAACGGCGGTACGCCATGCTTCGAGCAAGGAGAGCGCGGAAGACATCTGCTCCGCCTGGAAGATGACCGCGAACTCTTCTCCACCATAACGGTAAACCGAAACATGATGTGGCTGCATAATCTGGATCCCTTCCCGAGCCACGTTGCGCAGAACGATATCACCGGTCAGGTGACCCAGCGTGTCGTTAATTGACTTGAAGTTATCGATATCCACCAGCGCCATCGCGAAAGGCTGCTGAGTATTCAGCAGCTCTGCGACATCGCTGTCGAACGCGCGGCGGTTTTTACAGCCCGTCAGCGCATCATGGGTGGCCTGGCGCACATACGCCATTTCGCGCTCTTTATTGGACTGAATCGTGTGGCTCAGCATCGCTTCCAGGCGCGGCGCCTCGCTGACATCGCCGGTTTTGATGGCATTGATAATGTGCATCAACACGCTACGCGAGGCGTGGCGGAGGTATAAGCCGAAAAGGATGATGATGATGGCCGCCAGTGCAAACCCCCAGCCAACGATCGTCGTTTCGTGGCGGGTAATATCGGTGAGCGTCGCGCCGGATACCCGGTAGATGACAAACCAGTCCGGGTTGGTAAACGAATAGTAGTAATACCAGGCGTTGCTTTTCTTGTCGTAAAGATGACCTTCGCCGCTGGTCATTTTGTCCATCAGCGCTTCGCTCACATACTGCTTGAAGAGCGCGCCGGTATCTGGATGCAGCACCACGGCACCATCGCGTTCGACGACGAAGAATTCCCCCTGAACGGGCGCCACCATCTGACGCAGGGTGAAGCCCATTGAGGTCAAATCGAGATGGAAAGCGAGTGTTCCCTTCAACCTCCCTTCAGGCGATATCAAAGGCTTATAAAGCGTCACCGTCGGATGGCCGGTGAAGTAGTCCATGTAGGGACGGGTATAG
The DNA here is from genome assembly GCF_001742765.1 of Enterobacter sp. ku-bf2. Lineage (NCBI taxonomy): Bacteria > Pseudomonadati > Pseudomonadota > Gammaproteobacteria > Enterobacterales > Enterobacteriaceae > Enterobacter > Enterobacter sp. ku-bf2. The sequence continues at coordinate 15,032 of NZ_MDVW01000022.1, read as the reverse complement.
TGGCTGAAGATGCTGGCTTCCGCCTGAGCGACAAACCACGGTCGCGTCCGGGGATCGAAGGTTTTACTCGTCTCCGTGGGGAGCACTTCCGGTGCGCGGAGATAATGCCCTTGCGTGTCCGCCAGCGAGATGGAGGAGACGGTCGGCATCAGGTTCTGCAGATGCATCATCATCTGCAGTCCCTGCGTCGGATTGACGTTGAGCGTCTCGTTTAGCCTGTCGTCGCGCGCAAAGTACATCGCGGAACGGCCCAGGATATAGTCGTTTTCACGCAGGATAGATTCGGTGTAGTTCACCGCCAGGTTATGCGTGAAGTTGCTATTAATCTTATGATAATCCTCAAGAAAATCCTTCCGTTGCGAAAGCGTCACCGCGATCGCGATCACCGCAAAACTGCAGAGGATCCCCGCGAAGCTGAGCATAATGGGCCGGGTAAAAGAGAGCTTTTTGCTGTGAAGTGCCATGAGCTGTACATCGTTCCTGATGGTGAATACTTTTCGTCTGCCGATATCCTCTCAGCATAGTCGCTGTCCTGCGGTTAGCGGTGAATTATACGGCACACGATTTCTGACGGGATGATTTATCTTAAGAACCATTAAGAAAATACTTATTAAACTGGCAGGGACCGTTCGTGTAATGCACCAGAGGCAGGGCGAAACGAGGAAGAAGCTTTTCGCCCTGGTCAGCATCCGTTGCTGACCGTGTGACAATAAAAAACCGGACGATCGCTGACAATCCTCCGGTTTTGCCTTTTCGTTGTGCCTCGATAATTTTTTAACGTGTTGCAGTGCGTTTCAACGTTACTGCGAGGCTCTTCCCAGCCAGCTGTCCCAGTCTTTCCAGACAGGCTGCAGACCCTGCGCTGTCAGGGCGGCAGCGACCGCTTCCGGACGTCGGCCATCATGCGGTACAAACTGTTCCAGCTCCGGACGATCGTCGGCGTAGCCGCCTGGCTGCGTTTTGGAAAATGCACTGACGTTGTTAATCGCAAGCGGGATGACGCGATCGCGAAACGCCGGGGACTCGCGCGTTGAGAGCGATAATTCCACTTCCGGGGCAAGCAGGCGAAACGCGCAAATGGTCTGCACCAGCTGGCGTTCATCCATCAGCGAAGCCGGTTCAATTCCTCCCGCGCAGGGACGCAGGCGCGGGAAGGAGATGGAATAACGGCTCTGCCAGTAGCGCTGTTGAAGCCACAGCAGATGTTCCGCCACCATGTAACAATCCACCCGCCAGCTGTCGGAGAGCCCGATCAGCGCACCCAGACCGATTTTGTCGATGCCGGCGCGACCCAGCCTGTCGGGCGTTTCCAGGCGGAAAAAGAAATCCTGTTTCTTGCCTTTCAGGTGGTGCCGGGCGTACGTCGCCTCATGGTAGGTTTCCTGATAGACCATAACGCCGTCCAGCCCGAGCGTTTTGAGCTCCGCGTACTCCTCCTGCGACAGAGGCTGCACTTCCATCTGCAACGACGCAAACTGACGGCGAATGGCGGGAAGGTGTTGACGGAAATAGTCCATTCCCACCTTCCCCTGATGCTCGCCCGTGACCAGCAGAAGGTGTTCAAAGCCCATTTCACGGATGGCTGCACACTCACGGGCAATCTCACCCTCATCAAGGGTTTTTCGCCTGATGCGATTGCTCATGGAAAAGCCGCAGTAGGTGCAGTCATTGGCGCACAGGTTGGAGAGATAGAGCGGCACGTAGAAGCTCACCGTGTTGCCAAAACGCTGGCGGGTGAGCTGCTGCGCTCGCTGAGCCATCGGTTCGAGGTACGCGCTGGCCGCCGGGGAGAGCAGGGCCATCAGATCCTCGCGGGTCAGCTGACGGGCATGCAGCGCGCGCTCCACGTCTGCCGCCGTTTTGCTGTTGATGCGCAGGGCAATGTCGTCCCAGTTAAGCTGTCGCCAGCGCTCGGTAAACGTGCTCATGAGATCGCCTCCAGAAAACCGGTCAGCGGGCTGGTGGCCTGCGCCTGGAAACTGCGCGAGCCGGGGCCGGATCCCCTTGCCAGCAGGCCAGCCTCCACGGCCAGGCGGAATGCCCGCGCCATCATGACCGGATCGTCGGCAACCGCGATAGCCGTATTGACCAGCACCGCGTCAGCCCCCATTTCCAGCGCCTGCGCGGCATGGCTGGGCACGCCAATGCCCGCATCAACCACCACCGGCACGGTAGCCTGCTCAATAATGATTTCCAGCATCGCGCGGGTTTCCAGCCCCTGGTTGGAGCCAATGGGGGCCCCCAGCGGCATGACGGCGGCGCAGCCGACCTCTTCGAGACGTTTGCACAGCACCGGGTCGGCCCCGCAGTAAGGCAGAACGGTAAATCCTTGCTGAACCAGCTTTTCAGCCGCTTTCAGCGTTTCAATCGGGTCGGGCAGCAGCCAGCGGGCATCCGGATGGATTTCCAGCTTCAGCCAGCCGGTGCCGAGCGCTTCACGCGCCAGCTGTGCGGCAAAAATCGCCTCTTCGGCGGTTTTCGCTCCGGAGGTGTTGGGCAGCAGCGTCACGCCTGCTTCCAGCAACGGAGCCAGAATGGCATCGCTGTGATGGCGCAGATCCACGCGCTTGAGCGCCAGCGTCACCAGCTGGCTGCCGCTTTCACGAATGGCATCCACCATCAGCTGCGGCGAGGCGAATTTTCCGGTTCCGGTAAACAGATGCGAATCAAAAACCTTATCGGCAATACGTAACATCTCAGCCCCCTGCGATAACCTGAAACAGCAGGATCTGGTCGCCTTCATTGACCTGCTGATGTTCCCACTGCTCGCGCGGCAGGATCTGTTGATTGAGCGCCAGCGCCGTTCCCGGCTTGAGCTGACGCAGCTTGTCGAGCAGTGCGGCAACGGTAAGCCCGTCGTCGCATCTCATCGGCTCATCGTTAAACAGAATGCGCATCGCGGCCTCCGCATACCGGGCAGCGGCTGGCGCGGCGTAACGCCAGCTGGCGCCAGCCGCTGGAGCGGGCATCAAACAGCCGCAGCGTATTGCGTTCCGTCTCCATGCCGCTGAGCAGCTTGATCGCCTCCAGCGCCTGCATGGTGCCCATCACGCCGACCACCGGACCCAGAATACCCGCCGTACGGCAGTTGCGCGTCGGTTCGGCATCGTCCGGCCACAGGCAGCTATAGCAGCCCTGCGTCCACGGTGGCGTCAGAACCATCATTTGCCCGCCGAACCCCACCGCGCTGGCGGTGATAAGGGGCGTATGATTGGCCACGCAGGCGGCGTTGATCGCCTGGCGCGTCGCCATGTTGTCGGTACAGTCCAGCACTACGTCGGCAAGGGCGACTTCACGGTGCAGGCTTTCACCGCTAAGACGCTCCTGTAAGGCAATCAGCTCGATATCCGGGTTAAGCAGGTTCAGCCGCTGCCGGGTGATTTTCGCTTTCGGCTGGTTGATATCGTCGGTAGTAAAGAGGATTTGCCGCTGCAGATTGCTGAGGTGGACCTCATCGTCGTCGGCCAGCACCAGCGTGCCGATACCCGCACCTGCCAGATAGAGCGCGGCGGGTGCACCTAATCCCCCCAGGCCAACAATCAGCACCCGGCTGGCGAGCAGTTTTTGCTGGCCGTCGATGGCGATATCCTCCAGCAGGATCTGACGGCTGTAGCGCATAAAGTCGCGATCATTCATCGCCTGCTCCTGCCAGCTGTAAAAGCTGTTCGGTGGCGGACCGCCAGTCTGCGGCCTGTGTGATGGCGCTGACGACGGCGATGCTGCCGACGCCGGTCTCCAGCACCGCCGGGGCACGTTCAAGGCTGATTCCGCCGATGGCGACGGTGGGGTAATCGGCAAGGCGTTTAACGTGACTCGCCAGCTGCGTCAGACCCTGCGGTGCGGAGGACATCTGCTTGGTTTGCGTCGGGAAGACGTGACCGAGCGCGATGTATGAGGGACGGGCCGCCAGGGCCACGTCGATCTCCATGTCATCGTGCGTTGACACGCCAAGACGCAGCCCGGCTTCACGGATTGCGCTCAGATCCGTTGTTTCCAGGTCCTCCTGACCCAGATGCACGCCGTACGCCCGGTGCTTAACGGCCAGCCGCCAGTAGTCGTTGATAAACAGGCGGGCGTTATACCGACGCCCCAGCGCAATAGCGGCAACCACATCGGCTTCCACCTCGTCATCGCGCTTATTCTTGATGCGCAGCTGGAGGGTGCGAACGCCTGCCTCCAGCAGTCGCGCTATCCACGCCACGCTGTCCACCACCGGATAGAGCCCTAAACGGTAGGGGACGGGTGGGAAATCGGGCTGGTACATTACGCCTCCTCTTTTTTGAGGTAGATTTCGCCGCCTTTGGCGCGGAAGGTTTCAGACATGTCCGCCATACCCACTTCAATGGTTTGCGTGGCGGCGTAGTCGCGCACTTCCTGGCTGATTTTCATCGAGCAGAATTTTGGTCCGCACATGGAGCAGAAGTGCGCGACTTTGCCCGATTCCTGCGGCAGGGTTTCGTCGTGGTAGGCGCGGGCGGTGAACGGGTCCAGCGCCAGGTTGAACTGATCTTCCCAGCGGAATTCAAAGCGCGCCTTCGACATGGCGTTATCGCGGATTTGCGCGCCCGGGTGGCCTTTGGCCAGATCCGCCGCGTGGGCGGCAATTTTGTAGGTAATCAGCCCCTGCTTCACGTCCTCTTTGTTTGGCAGGCCGAGGTGCTCTTTCGGCGTCACGTAGCAGAGCATGGCGCAGCCGAACCAGCCGATCATCGCCGCGCCAATGCCTGACGTGAAGTGGTCGTAGCCCGGCGCAATATCGGTGGTTAACGGTCCCAGGGTGTAGAACGGCGCTTCGTGGCAGTGCTCCAGCTCCTCGGTCATGTTGCGGCGGATCATCTGCATCGGCACGTGTCCCGGGCCTTCAATCATCACCTGCACGTCATACTCCCAGGCGATTTTGGTCAGTTCGCCCAGCGTGTGCAGCTCGGCAAACTGCGCTTCGTCGTTGGCGTCACGGATGGAGCCCGGGCGCAGGCCGTCGCCCAGCGACAGCGAGACGTCATAAGCGGCGCAGATTTCGCAGATCTCGCGGAAGTGTTCGTAGAGGAAGTTTTCCTGGTGATGGGAGAGGCACCACTTCGCCATGATGGAACCGCCGCGCGAGACGATACCGGTCAGACGCTTCGCGGTCATCGGCACGTAGCGCAGCAGCACGCCCGCGTGAATGGTGAAGTAGTCGACGCCCTGCTCGGCCTGCTCCAGCAGCGTGTCGCGGAACGCTTCCCAGGTCAGATCTTCGGCAATGCCGTTGACCTTCTCCAGCGCCTGATAAATCGGGACGGTGCCAATCGGAACCGGGCTGTTACGCAGGATCCACTCGCGGGTTTCGTGAATATAGCGGCCGGTGGAGAGATCCATTACCGTGTCCGCGCCCCAGCGCGTTGACCAGACCAGCTTTTCAACTTCTTCTTCGATGGAGGAGGTGACGGCCGAGTTACCGATGTTAGCGTTAACCTTCACCAGGAAGTTGCGGCCGATAATCATCGGCTCGGATTCCGGGTGGTTGATGTTGGCGGGGATAATCGCGCGCCCGGCGGCCACTTCGTCACGCACGAATTCCGGCGTGATGTTCTCCGGCAGTCGCGCGCCAAAGCCCTCTCCCGGATGCTGGTAGCGCAGCACTTCGCTGCGGATACGCTCGCGGCCCATGTTCTCGCGGATGGCGATGAACTCCATCTCCGGCGTGACGATCCCCTGGCGGGCGTAGTGCAGCTGGGTCACGCATTTGCCCGCTTTGGCACGTTTTGGCGTCAGCAGGCCGGTAAAGCGCAGCGCGTCCAGACCGTCGTCGGCCAGGCGTTCTTTGGTGTACGCAGAACTGCGTACGCTCAGTTCTTCGCAGTCGTTACGCGCCTCTATCCACGGCTGGCGCAGCTTTGCCAGACCCTGCTGAACGTTGATCGTAACAGAGGGATCGCCGTACGGGCCGGAGGTGTCATACACCGGTACGGCTTCGTTGTCTTCATACTGCGGATTCTCTTTGCTGCCGCCGATAAGCGTCGGGCTAAGCTGGATTTCGCGCATCGGGACGCGGATATCGGCCTGCGAGCCGGAAATGTAGATGCGTTTCGAGTTCGGGAAAGCGGTGCCTTCCAGGGTGTCGATGAAGTGTTGGGCCTGTGCGCGCTGTTCGCGGCGGGTCAGTTTTGCAGTAGACATAGCTCATTCCAAAAGTGAAGGACATGGCTTGTCAGACGACGGATGAAGCAAGAGAGGATCGCCCGGGGGGCGATACAACAGCAGTGTGACTCTTGTTCCCTTCGCAGGTATTAGCCTGATCAGGTTCCGCGGATCCCGAATTAACGGTCTCAGCCCGGCTTTCGCTCTGGGCACTCCGACAAGAAAAATCCCCCTCGTGAGAGGGGCGAATGGTTGTAAATTACTCGTTAACGATTAAGAACTCAAGCCGGGCGCGCGACGTTATCTTCGGGACTGGCATCCAGGGCGAGGCTAATCAGCCTATCTTCCAGCGTGAATCGCTCCTCCAGCGCTTCACCGAGGTCGGATAACGCCCGCTGAAACTCAAGGTAGTTATCGTGATCGATGGCATTCTCGAGCGTGGAATCATAGTAATCCATGATCTGCTGGGTGTTGGCCTCCAGCAGCGGATAGAGTTTGCTGGCCGCTAAATACGGCGTTGTCCCTTCCATTTCGCGGATAATGCGTTCATAAATATTGAAATGGCCGTCGGACAGATAGTCGACCAGGCCCTGACAAAAATCATCCAGCGCTTTTTCGTTCAGCCGCATAAACGATTCTTTGCCAGGCTTAATGCCGACCAGATTGTAATAAGCCACGAGTAGATGCTTGCGCACATGAAGCCAGCGATCCACCAGTTTGTTACTTCCTCTAACGCGCTCAGTCAGGCTTTCTAGCTGGTTTAACATGGTCGACTCCGCAAAGTGTAGGATTGAATCTGCTTATCCAGAATGTAACCACAATGCTAACAACATGTCAGTGAAGCGAAGGTAGTGCAATAGATATGGATCGTATTATTGAAAAATCAGATCTGGGTTGGTGGATCGTCAGCCACGAACAAAAATTATGGTTGCCCGGTGGAGAACTGCCCTACGGTGCGGCGGAAACGTTCGATCTGGTGGGCCAGCCAGCGCTAAAGATCGGCGAGTGGCAGGGTGAGCCCGTGTGGTTGATCCAGCAAGCGCGTCGTCAGGATATGGGATCCGTTCGCCAGGTGTTGGATCTGGACGTGGGCCTGTTCCAGCTGGCGGGGCGCGGCGTGCAGCTGGCGGAGTTTTACCGCTCGCATAAATACTGCGGCTATTGCGGTCATACCATGCGTCCGAGCAAAACCGAGTGGGCGATGCTCTGCAGCCACTGTCGCGAGCGCTACTATCCGCAGATTGCGCCGTGCATCATCGTCGCTATCCGCCGGGATGATTCTATTTTGCTGGCGCAGCATACCCGCCATCGCAACGGCGTTCACACCGTGCTGGCCGGCTTCGTCGAGGTGGGCGAAACGCTGGAGCAGGCGGTGGCGCGCGAGGTGATGGAGGAGAGCGGGATCAAAGTGAAGAACCTGCGCTACGTCACCTCCCAGCCGTGGCCGTTCCCGCAGTCGCTGATGACGGCCTTTATGGCCGAATACGACAGCGGCGAGATCGTTATCGATCAGAAAGAGCTGCTGGACGCGAACTGGTATCGCTACGACGATTTACCGCTGTTACCACCGCCGGGCACCGTGGCGCGCCGGCTGATAGAAGATACCGTAGCGATGTGTCGGGCCGAGTATGAGTAGTGTTACACTGAGGCCATGACGCTTAAGGAACTGCAAAAATGACCGAACTGAAGAACGATCGTTATCTGCGTGCGCTGCTGCGCCAGCCCGTTGATGTCACCCCGGTGTGGATGATGCGCCAGGCGGGACGCTATCTGCCAGAGTACAAAGCCACGCGCGCGCAGGCGGGCGATTTTATGTCGCTGTGCAAAAACGCCGAGCTGGCTTGTGAAGTGACGCTCCAGCCGCTGCGCCGCTTCCCGCTGGATGCGGCGATCCTCTTCTCGGATATTCTGACCATTCCGGATGCCATGGGCCTGGGCCTGTACTTTGAAACGGGTGAAGGCCCGCGTTTCACCTCTACGATTAAAAGCAAAGCCGACGTGGACAAGCTGCCGATCCCCGATCCGGAAGGTGAACTGGGCTACGTGATGAACGCCGTGCGCACCATTCGCCGCGAGCTGAAAGGCGAAGTGCCGCTGATTGGCTTCTCCGGCAGCCCGTGGACGCTGGCGACCTATATGGTGGAAGGGGGCAGCAGTAAAGCCTTCACCCTGATTAAAAAGATGATGTACGCCGAGCCGCTGGCCCTGCATGCGCTGCTCGACAAGCTGGCGAAGAGCGTCACGCTCTATCTGAACGCGCAGATTAAGGCGGGTGCGCAGTCGGTGATGATTTTCGACACCTGGGGCGGCGTGCTGACCGGCCGCGATTATCAGCAGTTCTCCCTGTACTACATGCATAAAATCGTCGACGGCCTGCTGCGTGAAAACGAAGGTCGCCGCGTGCCGGTGACGCTGTTCACCAAAGGTGGCGGCCAGTGGCTGGAAGCGATGGCGGCCACCGGCTGCGACGCGCTGGGTCTCGACTGGACCACCGATATTGCCGATGCCCGCCGCCGCGTGGGCGACAAAGTGGCGCTGCAGGGCAATATGGACCCGTCCATGCTCTATGCGCCGCCTGCCCGCATTGAAGAAGAAGTGTCGACTATACTGTCTGGTTTCGGCCAGGGGGAAGGCCACGTCTTTAACCTCGGCCACGGTATTCATCAGGATGTACCGCCAGAGCACGCAGGCGTATTTGTGGAGGCGGTGCATCGGCTTTCTGCCCAGTATCACAAGTAAGGAGTCGTTATGGATCTCGCGTCGCTACGCGCTCAACAAATCGAACTGGCCTCATCGGTGATCCGCGAGGATCGTCTGGATAAGGATCCTCCGCAGTACATTGGCGGAGCAGACGTCGGGTTCGAGCAGGGTGGGGACGTGACGCGAGCGGCGATGGTGGTACTGAAGTACCCTTCGCTCGAGCTGGTGGAGTACAAGGTCGCGCGTATTGCCACCACCATGCCCTATATTCCCGGCTTTCTCTCCTTTCGCGAATATCCCGCGCTGCTGGCAGCGTGGGAGCAGCTCTCGCAAAAACCTGACCTGCTGTTTGTCGATGGGCACGGGATCTCACACCCGCGCCGCTTAGGCGTTGCCAGCCACTTTGGGCTGCTGGTGGATGTGCCGACCATTGGCGTTGCCAAGAAACGCCTGTGCGGCGCGTTTGAGCCACTCTCCGCCGAGCCGGGTGCGCTGGCGCCGCTCATCCATAAAGGCGAGCAGCTGGCGTGGGTCTGGCGCAGTAAGGCTCGCTGTAATCCGCTGTTCATCGCCACCGGCCATCGGGTGAGCATGGACAGTGCTCTGGCGTGGGTACAGCGCTGCATGAATGGCTACCGCTTACCGGAGCCGACGCGCTGGGCTGACGCGGTCGCCTCTTCGCGTCCGGCTTTTGTTCGTTGGCAGGAAATTCAGCGATGATTCAGGTAAACTGCGCCTAATTTTCGATTCGAGAGATCATCATGCTACAAAACCCGATTCACCTGCGCCTTGAAAAGCTGGAAAGCTGGCAGCACGTCACCTTTATGGCTTGCCTGTGCGAGCGCATGTATCCCAACTATGCCGCGTTCTGCAAGCAGACGGGCTTTGGTGATGGCCATATCTACCGCCGCATTCTGGATCTGATCTGGGAAACGCTGACGGTGAAAGACGCGAAGGTGAATTTCGACTCTCAGCTCGAAAAGCTGGAAGAGGCGATTCCGGTGGCGGATGATTTTGACCTGTACGGCGTCTACCCGGCAATTGATGCCTGTGTGGCGTTAAGCGAATTGCTCCACTCCCGCCTGAGCGGTGAGACGCTGGAGCACGCTATCGAAGTCAGTAAGGCCTCTATCACTACCGTAGCGATGCTGGAAATGACCCAGGAAGGTCGCGAAATGACCGACGAAGAGCTGCGCGCAAACCCGGCCGTTGAGCAAGAATGGGATATCCAGTGGGAAATTTTCCGCCTGCTGGCAGAGTGTGAAGAACGCGATATTGAACTGATAAAAGGGCTGCGTGCGGACTTACGTGAGGCCGGTGAGAGTAATATTGGTATAATTTTTAACCAATGAGATAAGAAAACTTGAGATAACGCCCGTTTTGTCGCTCCTCGACTCTTCCCTTTCGCCCCTTGTCTGGTCTACATTTGGGGGGCGAAAAAAAGTGGCTATCGGTGCGTGTATGCAGGAGAGTGCTTTTTTGGCATTTTCGTCGCACTCGATGCTTAGCAAGCGATAAACACATTGAAAGGATAACTTATGAACAAGACTCAACTGATTGATGTAATTGCGGACAAGGCTGATCTGTCTAAAGTGCAGGCTAAAGCTGCTCTGGAATCTACCCTGGCTGCTATTACTGAGTCTCTGAAAGAAGGCGATGCTGTACAACTGGTTGGTTTCGGTACCTTCAAAGTGAACCACCGCGCTGAGCGTACTGGCCGCAACCCGCAGACCGGTAAAGAAATCAAAATCGCCGCAGCGAACGTGCCGGCATTTGTTTCTGGTAAAGCACTGAAAGACGCAGTTAAGTAAGACGCGTGGCAGTGAACAGTTTTAGCGAAGGGGCGGCAACGCCCCTTTTGTCTTTCTGGCGCGGAACGCTCGCGCTGGCAGGCATGCTGCTGCTGTCAGCCTGTAGCCACGACACCGCTTTGCCGCCGTTTACCGCCAGCGGCTACGCGGACAACCAGGGCGCGGTCAGGATCTGGCGTAAAGATTCCGGCGGCGAAGTGCATCTGCTTTCTGCCTTCAGCCCGTGGCATAGCGGCAATACGTCGACGGCGGAGTATCGCTGGCAGGGAGATGACCTGTCGCTGATTGAGCTGAACGTCTACAGCAAGACCCCCGAACACGTGAAAGTGCGTTTTGACGACCATGGCGAGCTGAGCTTTATGCAGCGCGAAGTCAGCGGTCAAAAACAGCAGCTTTCAAGCGATCAAATCGCCCTCTACCGTTACCGGGCCGAACAAATCCGCCAGACCAGCGATGCGCTTCGTCTGGGACGCGTCGTGCTACGCCAGGGGCGCTGGCATAACGACGGGACGGTGACGACCTGCGAAGGGCAAACGGTCAAGCCTGAGCTCGAGTCCTGGGCGACCGAACACATTCAACGCCGTCAGCGTCATTCATCAATGGAAGTGAGTGTGGCGTGGCTTGAGGCGCCGGAAGGTTCTCAATTGCTATTGGTGGCGAACGAAGACTTCTGCACCTGGCAGCCGACAGAGAAAAGTTTCTGAGTTCTGTGGATTAAGCCGGATGGCGCTGACGCTTATCCGGCCTACGAACGATCCCCTCTCCCCATGGGAGAGGGTTAGGGTGAGGGCGAGGAGGAATTACTCCCCCTGCTCGCGCGCAATCGCGCGATAGCCGATATCCTGACGGCTAAAGCTACCGTTCCAGTGAATATCCGCCATCAGCGCATAGGCGCGCTTCTGCGCTTCTGCCACGGTATGGCCCAGCGCGGTTGCACACAGCACGCGGCCGCCGTTGGTCAGAACGCGATCGTCCTCAGCCAGCTTCGTACCGGCGTGGAATACCTTCGCACCTTCCCTCTCTTCCAGCGGCAGACCGTGGATTTCATCTCCGGTGCTGTAGTTGCCCGGATAACCACCCGCAGCAATCACCACGCCGAGAGACGCACGCTCGTCCCACTCGGAGGTTTTCTCGTCCAGCTTGCCATCGCAGGCTGCCAGGCACAGATCCACCAGATCGGATTTCATGCGCAGCATGATTGGCTGCGTTTCCGGATCGCCAAAGCGGCAGTTGAATTCGATGACCTTAGGGTTACCCTGCTTGTCGATCATCAGACCTGCGTAAAGGAAACCGGTGTAGGTATTCCCTTCTGCTGCCATTCCCTTCACGGTAGGCCAGATGATGCGATCCATGGTGCGCTGGTGGACGTCGTCAGTCACGACCGGAGCAGGGGAGTAAGCGCCCATCCCGCCGGTGTTAGGACCCGTGTCGCCATTACCCACACGCTTGTGATCCTGGCTGGTGGCCATCGGCAGAACGTGCTCGCCGTCGACCATGACGATAAAGCTCGCCTCTTCACCGTCGAGGAACTCTTCAATCACGATGCGGTGGCCCGCATCGCCAAAGGCGTTACCTGCCAGCATGTCCTGAACCGCGGCTTCGGCTTCGTCGAGCGTCATCGCGACGATCACGCCTTTACCGGCGGCCAGTCCGTCGGCCTTGATAACAATCGGCGCGCCCTTCTCACGTAAGTAGGCCAGAGCAGGCTCCACTTCAGTGAAATTCTGATATTCCGCCGTCGGGATGTTATGACGCGCGAGGAAATCTTTGGTGAAGGCTTTGGAGCCTTCCAGCTGCGCGGCGCCTTCCGTTGGGCCGAAGATTTTCAGGCCCGCTGCGCGGAACGCATCCACCACGCCAATCACCAGCGGCGCTTCCGGGCCGACGATGGTCAGGTCGATTTTCTCGCTCTGGGCAAAACTCAGCAGCGCCGGAATGTCGGTCACGCCGATAGCCACGTTCTGCAGCGCGGGTTCCAGTGCGGTACCGGCGTTGCCCGGTGCCACGAAGACCGTTTTCACCAGCGGAGACTGCGCCGCTTTCCACGCCAGCGCGTGCTCGCGTCCGCCGTTACCAATCACTAATACTTTCATTTTCAGCTCCGGGAATTAATGGCGGAAGTGGCGCATGTCGGTGAAGATCATCGCGATGCCGTGTTCGTCGGCAGCGGCAATCACTTCGTCGTCGCGGATTGAACCGCCAGGCTGGATCACGCAGGTGATGCCAACAGCGGCTGCGGCGTCGATACCGTCACGGAACGGGAAGAAGGCGTCAGAGGCCATGGCGGAGCCTTTGACTTCCAGGCCTTCGTCACCTGCTTTAATACCCGCGATTTTCGCAGAGTAAACGCGGCTCATTTGGCCTGCGCCTATCCCGATGGTCATGTTCTCCTTGGCGTAGACGATGGCGTTGGATTTCACGAACTTCGCCACTTTCCAGCAGAACAGCGCGTCACGCAGTTCCTGTTCGGTCGGCTGACGTTTGGTCACCACGCGCAGGTCGGCTTCTGTCACCATACCCAGATCGCGATCCTGAACCAGCAGACCGCCGTTTACGCGCTTGAAGTCCAGGCCCGGTACGCGTTCTGCCCACTGGCCGCAAACCAGTACGCGCACGTTCTGTTTTGCCGCCGTGATTTTCAGCGCTTCCTCGGAGGCCGATGGCGCGATGATCACTTCGACAAACTGGCGGGAGATGATGGCCTGAGCCGTTTCAGCATCCAGCTCGCGGTTGAAGGCAATGATGCCACCGAACGCGGAGGTTGGGTCAGTTTTGTATGCGCGATCGTAAGCTTCCAGAATCGATGTGCTTACCGCCACGCCGCATGGGTTGGCGTGCTTGACGATAACGCAGGCCGGCTCGCTGAACTCTTTCACGCATTCCAGCGCGGCGTCGGTGTCGGCAATGTTGTTATAGGAGAGCGCTTTGCCCTGCACCTGCTGAGCGGTTGCAACAGAGGCTTCTTTTACCTCTTCTTCTATATAGAAGGCCGCCTGCTGGTGGCTGTTCTCACCGTAACGCATATCCTGCTTCTTAATGAAATTCAGGTTCAGGGTGCGCGGGAAGCGGCCGGAAGGATCTTTGCTTTCACCGTGGTAAGCCGGTACCAGGCTACCGAAGTAGTTGGCGATCATGCTGTCGTACGCCGCGGTGTGTTCGAAGGCTTTGATGGCGAGGTCGAAACGCGTTTCCAGGGTCAGCGACCCTTCGTTGGCGTCCATCTCATTAATAATGGTGGTGTAATCGCTGCTCTTTACCACGATGGCGACATCTTTATGGTTCTTGGCCGCAGAGCGCACCATGGTCGGGCCGCCGATATCAATGTTCTCTACAGCATCTTCCAGAGAGCAGCCTTCGCGGGCAACGGTCTGGGCAAACGGGTAGAGGTTAACGACAACCATGTCGATCGGCGCGATGTCGTGCTGTTCCATAATGGCGTCGTCCTGGCCGCGACGGCCAAGAATACCGCCGTGGACTTTCGGATGCAGGGTTTTGACGCGTCCATCCATCATTTCCGGGAAACCGGTGTAATCGGACACTTCGGTTACCGGCAGACCTTTATCTGCTAACAGGCGAGCGGTTCCACCTGTGGAAAGCAGCTCCACACCGCGTGCAGAAAGTGCCTGAGCGAATTCGACGATACCGGCTTTATCAGAAACACTGAGCAGAGCGCGGCGGACTGGACGACGTTGTTGCATGGTAAATCCCCTGGATTTCACGATTACAGAGAGCGTTAGATGAATTTTCCTGTGAAAAACTCATCTAACACACCTGACGAGGCATCCTTGTTAAGCGCGAGCATTTTAACGAAAACGTTTGCGCAACGCTCGCACATTTTTACTTTTTCGTATCATTGTGGATAAGTCTGTGCGTAAAAAGGTATAAGGCGGGGTTTTGCTGTGGAATGCAGCAGTCAGTCATTTTTCTGTCATTTAGCGGTTGCGGCCTGCGGAGAACTCCCTATAATGCGCCTCCATCGACACGGCGGATGTGAATCACTTCACACAACAAGCGGTTCGGTTGAAGAGAAAAAATCCTGAAATAACGGGTTGACTCTGAAAGAGGAAAGCGTAATATACGCCACCTCGCAACGATGAGCGAAAGCCGCGTTGCACTGCTCTTTAACAATTTATCAGACAATCTGTGTGGGCACTCAAAGTGACATGGATTCTTAACGTCCTCGGACAAAAAATGAATACCAAGTCTCTGAGTGAACATACGTAATTCATTACGAAGTTTAATTCACGAGCATCAAACTTAAATTGAAGAGTTTGATCATGGCTCAGATTGAACGCTGGCGGCAGGCCTAACACATGCAAGTCGAGCGGCAGCGGAAAGTAGCTTGCTACTTTGCCGGCGAGCGGCGGACGGGTGAGTAATGTCTGGGAAACTGCCTGATGG
>NZ_MDVW01000021.1:0-183803 GCF_001742765.1 Enterobacter sp. ku-bf2 | reverse complement strand
CGGTGGAGCTGTGCGTAGATGTGATCAAGAGACAGCCCGAACTGCCGCTGTTCCAGCAGGAGGCGATTGAGGCCTTTGCCCGCTGTCAGTATCTCACCGACAGCCTGGGCGACGCCTTTTCCGAACAGTGGGTCGCCTGCAAGCTTTCTGAACTCGACTGGTTTGAGCGCATTGTGACGCAGGAGGAGTCCCATCTGGCATAGGGCATAAAAAAAGCCCGCTCGGTGAGCGGGCCGGGTATGGCGAGTGACGATTACTTCTTACGGGCGTACTTCAGTGAATCCAGCGCAACCGCGAAGATAATGATGGCGCCCTTGATGATGTACTGCCAGTACGGGTTCACGCCGATATAGGTCAACCCGTAGTTGATGACGGTGAAGATGATCACACCGGTCACCACGCCGAGCACCGTCCCCACGCCGCCGCTGAAGGAGACGCCGCCCACCACGCAGGCTGCAATCGCATCCAGTTCGTACATGAAGCCAAGGTTGTTCGTTGCAGAGCCGATACGGCCCGCTTCCAGCATCCCGCCGAAGGCGTAGAACACCCCGGACAGGGCATAGATGATGAGCAGGTTCAGGGCAACGTTTACGCCAGAGACTTTCGCTGCTTCCGGGTTACCGCCGATAGCGAAGATGTTTTTGCCAAAGCGCGTTTTGTTCCACAGGATCCAGACGAAGGCGACCGCAATCAGCGCATAGAAGGTGATATACGACAGGCGGAAGCTGCCCAGCGCGATAAACCCTTGCGTAAAGGTCGAGAAGCCGCTGTCAAAGCCCGAGATGGGCGAAGCACCGACGAAGTCGTAGTACAGGGAGTTGATACCGTAAACGATGATCATCGTACCCAGGGTGGTGATGAATGGCGTCACGTTCAGGTAGGCGATGATAATACCGTTGATCAGACCAATCACCGCACCGATGGCGCAGACAATCAGGATCACCACGAAAATCGGCATGGTGGCCATTTCCGGGAAGACCTTGTTGGCGTTTTCCATCGACTGCAGCAGGGTTGCCGCGATAACCGCCGCCAGACCTACCTGACGCCCCGCGGAGAGGTCCGTCCCCTGGGTCACGATCAGGCCCGCCACGCCCAGCGCAATGATAATACGCACGGAGGACTGGGTCAGAATGTTACTCAGGTTCAGCAGGCTTAAGAACGTAGGGTCCTGGAAAATGATGATTGCCAGCAAGACTAAAAGAACAACGTAAATACCGCCTTCTTTCAGGTAAGTGAGAAAACTTTTTTTATTTAACGCACTCATGAGGAGCCCCTGATCTTAAAGGTGCAAAGACGCAAGACGCAAAATTTCATTTTGCGTTGTCGTTTTGGTGTCAACAATACCGGCAACGAGACCATTGCTCATAACCAGAATACGGTCTGTGATCCCTAACAATTCCGGCATTTCGGAAGAAATAATAATGATCCCTTTATTCTTTTTCGCCAGCTCGGCAATCAGCTGATAAATTTCAAACTTCGCGCCGACGTCAATACCGCGGGTCGGCTCATCCAGCATCAGAATTTCTGGCTGCGTTAATAACCAACGGCCAATAATCACTTTCTGCTGGTTACCGCCTGACAGCGAACCAATCTGGGTGCGGTGGCCTGGCGTTTTTACGCGCATGGAGTCAATCACCCATTGGGTATCGCTCTTCATGCGGGAGTTATCCAGCAGCCCGACTTTGTTTTTGTAATTGCGAATGTTAGAAATTAACGAGTTAAAGTTAATATCCAGATAGGCATAAATACCGGTCGAACGACGCTCTTCCGTCACCAGCGCAAAACCATTATTAATGGCTTCGTTGGCGTTGTGGTTATTGATTTTCTTACCGTGCAGCGTAATGGTGCCTTCGGCTTTCTCACGAATGCCAAACAGGGTTTCTACGATATCGGTACGCTTTGCCCCCACCAGCCCGGCAATCCCCAGGATTTCACCCTTGTGCAGATCGAAGGAGACATCGCGGATAGACGGCTGACGCAATGAGGTCAGATTGCGCACTTCCAGAATTACTTCACCCGGCTTGTTTTCTTTGTCCGGGAAGCGCTGGTTCAGGGAACGGCCGACCATCATGGCGATGATCTTGTCCATGTCCAGCCCTTCCAGCGGCTGCGTGGCAATCCACTGGCCGTCGCGCAGGATGGTGATCTCATCGCACAGCTGGAAGATCTCTTCCATTTTGTGGGAGATGTACACAATGCCGCAGCCGCGATCTTTCAGCTTACGAATAATGGTAAAAAGGTGGTTAACCTCTTTTTCCGTTAATGACGATGTCGGTTCGTCCATGATGACGATTTTCGCATCATAGGAGAACGCTTTGGCAATTTCGATCATCTGCATCTGGGAGACGGATAATGTTCCCACGCGGGCGCGCGGATCGATATCAATATCCAGCTCGTCGAAAATCGCCTTGGTGTCTCGATACATTTTATCCTGATCGACAAAGACACCTTTGGTGGGATAACGCCCCAACCACATGTTATCCATGACTGAACGCTGCAGCACCAGGTTTAATTCCTGGTGAACCATCGAGATACCGTTTTCCAGTGCTTCTTTCGCTGAATGGAAATCGATCTCTTTCCCCTGAAAAAGAATGCTGCCAGAATCTTTTTGATAGATCCCAAAAAGGCATTTTAATAATGTTGATTTACCCGCACCGTTCTCCCCCATTAAGGCATGAATAGAGTGAGGACGCACTTTTAAATTAACATTATCGAGTGCCTTAACGCCGGGAAATGACTTGTTGATACCGCTCATTTCCAACAGGTATTCACCGGATGACTGAGTTGTTGTGCTGACCATAATTATACCTTGTTGGCCTCGCATATCGCGTTATAAAAGGGCGCAACGAATTGCGCCCAGTGGAGACAAGTTAACTCTTTTATTTACCGATAAACTCAGCCAGGTTGGACTGGTCTACGCCCACGTAAGGTACGCGAACGATTTTGTTGTCAATTTTCCAGTTGGTGCCGTCTGCCGCACCTTTGCCATCGGCCAGGTTTTTCGCCAGGTCGAAGGTGGCTTTCGCCTGGTTGTTGGCATCGTTCAGCACGGTACCGGCCATCGCACCGGATTTAACCAGCGCCAGCGCTTCTGGCAGCGCATCCACACCGAATACCGGGATAGAGGATTTGTTGTGTGCTTTCAGCGCTTCTACCGCACCCATTGCCATCGCATCGTTGTTGGCGATAACCACTTCGATTTTGTTGGCGTTAGGGCCGGACAGCCACGCGTCCATCTTATCTTTCGCCTGAGCGGTATCCCACATCGCGGTATCTAACGCCAGCTGCTGGGTTTTCAGGCCCTTGTCGTTCAGCTCTTTGATAACGTAGGTGGTACGCGCTTCAGCATCCGGGTGACCAGGTTCGCCTTTCAGCAGCACGAACTGAATCTGACCGTCTTTGTTCAGGTCCCAGTTCGGGTTCGCCGCCCAGTGTTTCGCGATCAGATCGCCCTGAATAATACCGGACTCTTTGGAGTCGGTGCCGACGTAATACGCTTTATCGTAGCTATCCAGCGCCTTACGGGAAGGTTCTTTGTTGAAGAAGACGATCGGCACGTTCTGGCCGCGCGCTTTTTCAATAACCGTGCCTGCTGCAGCCGGGTCAACCAGGTTGATGGCCAGGGCTTTCACGCCTTTCGCCAGCAGAACGTCGATCTGGTCGTTCTGTTTGGACTGGTCATTCTGGGAGTCGTTCATCAGCAGCTGAACGTCTGGCGCTGCTTTCGCATCTTTCTCAATCGCTTTACGCACAACAGACATGAAGTTGTCGTCGTATTTATAGATGGTCACACCAATACGGGTATCCGCAGCGTGCGCTGCTGCACCAAAAAGCATGCTTGCCATTACAGCAGACAGGGTCAACACCTTCTTATTCATGGTATCTCCGGTTTTTTTTATGCAGGGTAGTTCTTGTGAATAACGAGCGGCGGGCAGATGTTAATAAAACGTTACTGACAGCCGAGGTTCACTTATAAAATTTCTCTCTTCCGTGTTCGGTAACGCTCCAGAAATGCGTTTTATTCGTTGTTTGCGGCACATTGGCTATAGTGAAAGTGAATAATCACTGTTACATAGCGTTTCAGCCCCTAAAACGCTGACATCATAGTCAGCGCCTTGTTAAGATACTGTGAATTTACTCACAGATTGAAAACGGTTACATCACCACATGTAATCAGTTAGTGATCGGAACCACAGTTTGCCGGGCCGCGACGGAGTGGCGACGCACTAAAGTCGGCATGAAACAGTGTGTTGCCCCCGGATCCAGCATGCCAGCAGCCCCCTGTAACGCCAGCTCAGTCGCCAGTTTCGCCATAGAGGCAATCGGGTAACGCACGGTTGTCAGCTGCGGGTCGGTGTAACGGGCAATCGGGATATCATCAAAACCAATGAGTGATAAATGCTGTGGCACCGCAATGCCGTTATCCTTCAGCGCCGTCAGGGCGCCGGCCGCCATGCTGTCGTTATAGGCAAACACCGCAGACAGCTGCAGATTGCGGCCCAGCAGCTCTACCATCGCCGCTTCACCGCCCTGCATGTCCGGCGTGCCGGTCCCCACCCAGCTTTCGGATGGCGTAATGCCGTGCTCTTTCAGGGCGTTTTGCCACCCTTCGCGCCGCAGTTCGTCATCTTCAATCTGATGGCTGGAGGCCAGATAACCGATCCGCTGATGTCCATTGTTGATGAGCATTTTCGTGGCCATCATGGCGCCGCTGACGTTATCCAGCCCGACGCAGCGGTGGGCATAGCCGGGAACGATGCGGTTGATCAGCACCATGCCCGGGATCTGCTCCATCAATCCGGTTAGCTCTTCATCGCTCAAGGCTTTTGAATGGACAATCAAGGCGTTACAGCGCTGGCGGATCAGCACTTCAATGGCATGACGTTCTTTTTCCGCCTCATGATAGCTATTGCCGATCAGGACATATTTCTGATGCTGCTGGGCGACCATATCGACCGCTTTCACTAGTGCGCCGAAAAAGGCATCTGAGACATCCATCACCACCACGCCGATGGTGTCGCTAACCTGCGTCGCAAGCGCCTGAGCATTGGCATTTGGCCGGTACCCGAGCTGGGTCACGGCCTTCATTACGGTTTCACGGGTTTCAGGGCTGACCAGCGCGCTATTGTTGAGCACGCGTGAGACGGTAGCCACAGAAACGCCCGCCTGACGGGCGACGTCACGAATGGTGATCATATTCACCATCCTTCAAAGGATTGCAGCAACTCACAGACACCCCCTGTGTTTAGCAAGGTGGCTATTTTGGCAGCGAGAGAAAGGGGACTACGTGAAGAAGCTCACAGTCATGAAAACGCTTACATCCGTTTTGTTAATGATTGTGATCCAGATCGTTATCTGGATGTATTTTTCAATGATATCCCTGAAGCACGTGCGGTTAACTGACGCCATACCCACTCCAGCGGTCCCTGGCGGAAATAGCGTAGCCAGAGCACAGAAAACGCCAGGTTTACCGCCCAGACCGGAATAACAAACGCCAGCAGCGTAAGGCGGTCGAATTTCATAAACAGGCCAAAGCGATAGAAAAGCGTGGTGCAAATCAGCGTTTGCAGGAGGTAATTGCTTAACGCCATGCGGCCCACGCAGGCGATAGCGCTGACCATCCACAGACGAGAAAGCGAGGGCCAGAAGCCGTAGATCAGCGCCGCGTAGCCGATGGTCTGAAACGGCGCGCTCAGTTCACGCGGCACCTGGAGCAGGAACGCGCACCAGCGGTAATCCCAGTGGATATGCCACTGCACCATCACCGCCGGGAGATTAATCAGCACGCCGAGCAGCACCAGACCGGCGCCGGTACGGCGATAGTGACGCAGGCTGAATTCCCCTTTCAGCCAGCCGGTGCGCATCAGTGACGCGCCCATCAGCATCATGCCCGCCAGCTGCCAGCCGTATTGCGCGCCCAGCGCGAGGAGGTTGTCCCCCAGCATATCCGCGCGGTTGCTTATCGCTTCCGTACCGCCTTTCAGCTTCCAGAACTGCTCGTACTGCAGGTTAGCGGCATCCGGGATCCAGGCACGGTTTGTCGTCTCGCCGGAGATCATCCCCAGCAGCAACAGTACTCCAAGCCCCATGACATAGAGCATCACCCCGGTGTTGAACAGGCTTTTAACGCTGTGCGCATCGCGAATGAGGCGCCAGCAAATGAGCCCGACTAACCCATAGGCAAGAAGAATATCGCCGTCCCAGAAGAACAGGCCATGGATAAAGCCGAGGATAACCAGCAGCGTCAGGCGCGACTGGATCCAGCGCGTGCCGCGTTTGAGGAGAAGCTGCAGGCCTGCGCCAAACAGCAGGGCAAAGAGCGTGAGGAATTTGACCTGCGCAAAGAGATCGAGGATTGCCCAGGTCCAGGCATCACGGCGGGTGATGTCGCCATACCACGCGGGATTGAGATACGCCGCCTTCGGCAAACCGAAGGCGGCGATATTAAGCAGCAGGATACCGAGAATGGCGACGCCGCGAACAAAATCGAGCGTGACGTTTCGCTCCATGGTCCCTGCCCTGTAAGACTTAGTTGTGGTGACGTACGGCGCGCAGGAACTCCTGGCGGGTATTCTGGCTCGATTTAAACAGACCGCCCAGCGAGGTTGTAGTGGTCGCACTGGTGGCATCGCGCACGCCGCGCGCTTTCACGCAGTAGTGAACCGCGTCGATAGAGACGGCCACGTTATTGGTGCCCAGCAGCGTTTGCAGCGCGGTCAGGATCTGCTGGGTCAGACGCTCCTGCACCTGCGGACGCTGAGCGAAGAACTGCACGATGCGGTTGATCTTCGACAGGCCAATCACCGTGTCTTTAGGGATATACGCCACGGTCGCTTTACCGTCGATGGTCACGAAATGATGTTCGCAGGTGCTGGTCAGCGTGATATCGCGAACCGTCACCATCTCATCCACTTTCATCTTGTTTTCAATGACGGTGATTTTCGGGAAGTTGGCGTAATCCAGGCCGGAGAAAATTTCGTCGACGTACATTTTCGCGATGCGGTGCGGCGTCTCCATCAGACTGTCGTCACTCAGATCGAGATTCAGCAGCTCCATGATGTCGGTCATATGACCGGCAATCAGACGCTTGCGGGTTTCATTGTCCAAGTCCTGTACGGGCGGACGCAGTGGCGTTTCAAGACCGCGCGCAACCAGGGCTTCGTGGACCAGGGCAGCTTCTTTACTGAGTGATGACATTTTGTTCTCCTGCAGGTGTGGCGTCTTTTGCCCTCGTTGTGGCAAAAGTATGCGTTCATTGTGCGTGAGGCGGCGCACATAATCCAGTATTCACGACGATAATTATTGCAATTGCTGTTGCCTTTCAGCGTGACGATTCCAGACCAGGGCTCCTCCAACGAACAGCGCCACGCCCGCCAGCCCCAGCGCCGGCTCCAGCCGGTGGGTAAGCCAGGTTGATAACGCCGAAGTGACGGGGCCAATCAACTGCCCAATCGCATACCCGGTGGTGAGCAGGCCCGCCATATAGCGCGTGTGGTTTGGCGCCAGCTCGCGACCGTATAAAAGAGAGAGCTGCACGGCACACAAAAAGCCGCCGCCCACCAGCAGCCCGCCCGTCAGCAACCCGCCAATCCCCGGCAGCAGCCAGGCCGCCAGCACGCCCGCCCCCTGTAACCACAGTACGATAGCCAGCCTGCGGTTAGCCGTTGAGGTATGGCGTAACAGAATACTGAGCGCAATCCCCACCACGGCGGCGAGACCAAAAATCGGCCAGACAAACTGGGCAAACAGGCTGCCGGGAAAACGCACGGCCGCCATTTGCGACAGGAAGGTCGCCGGGAGGATATAGCCAAACCCGGCCAGGCTGTAGCTCCAGACCAGACGCGTTAAATCCGCCGTTAGCACCAGCGGCTCCGGCGCGGTGCCGGGTCGATGGAGCTGCCCGGATCGCGGCAGGTAGCGCGCCACCAGGGCAATCAGCACCAGCGCCAGCACGCCGTAGATTTGCCATGCCGCTCCGGCCGACAGGGACTTCGCCTGAATATAGACGGCGAGCAGGCCGCTCAGCGCAATGCCTGCCCCCGGCCCGGCAAATACGGCAGCGCTCAGACCCGGTTTACCCAGCTGTCCCAGCCGTTCGTTAGTCCAGGCGGCAATGAGAACCATCGACCAGCCGCTCATGCAGCCGATGACAAAACGCAGCAGGCCGTGCACGACGGCGTTCTCCGCCGCCGCGGAGAGCAGCGTCAGCGCCACCGCGCCGGTGATGCCAAGCCAGAGGCGCGTTTCAACGAAGCGGTGCGCACGCATCGCATCCCACGCCCCCACCAGATAGCCCAGATAATTCATCGCCGCCACCAGACCCGCGCTGGTCAGCGTAAGCTGTCCGGCAGCAATCATCAGCGGCACCTGGGGCGTAAAGGCAAAGCGCCCTATCCCCATCGCCACCACCAGCACGACAAACCCACTGAGCGCAATACGCAGCGCCATGACCGCTCCAATTGTTAAAGAAAAGTAAATTTATGATGCAGCATCTCGCCGTCTGGCGAAAGTGAAAGTTACTCACAGGTCAATGAAAAGGCTGTATTATGGTTTTTATGAATACGCATTCTCATTAAGGAGCCCTGCATGGAACTGCTCGAAGAGCACCGTTGTTTTGAAGGTCGACAGCAGCGCTGGCGGCACGACTCCACCACCCTGAACTGTGCAATGACGTTCAGCATTTTCCTGCCGCCGACGGAAAATCCACCGGTTCTGTTCTGGCTTTCCGGCCTGACCTGCAACGACGAAAACTTCACCACCAAAGCGGGCGCGCAGCGTATTGCCGCCGAGCTGGGCATTGCGCTGGTGATGCCAGACACCAGCCCGCGTGGCGACGATGTGGCCGACGATGCCGGATACGACCTGGGCAAAGGCGCCGGGTTTTATCTCAATGCGACCGAGCAGCCCTGGGCGCGCCACTACCGCATGTATGATTACCTTCGTGATGAACTTCCTGCGCTGGTGCAGTCGCAGTTTGCGGTCGGCGAGCGCTGCGCAATCAGCGGCCACTCAATGGGCGGACACGGCGCGCTCATCATGGCGCTGAAAAATCCGGGGAAATACGTCAGCGTGTCGGCATTTGCACCGATTGTGAACCCAACACAGGTGCCGTGGGGGCAGAAAGCCTTCACACACTATCTGGGTGAGGATGCGGAAAAATGGCAGGCATGGGACAGCTGCGCGCTGATGCTGGCCAGCAGCTCAGCAAATGCGATCCCGATGCTTATCGATCAGGGCGATGCGGATCAGTTCCTCGCCGGACAGCTGCAGCCTGCGGTGCTGGCAGAAGCGGCACGCCAGAAAGACTGGCCGCTGACGCTGCGCATTCAGCCGGGTTACGATCACAGCTATTACTTCATTGCGTCCTTCATTGAGGATCATCTCCGCTTCCATGCGGAGCATTTGTTCGGGTAAGTGCGGCCGATTGCCGGGTGGCGGCTTCGCCTTACCCGGCCTACATTCGTGGGTTTTGTAGGCCCGGTAAGCGAAGCGCCACCGGGCATAAAGGTTACATCAGAACTTATAATCCACACCGACAAAGTAGCGACGGCCATCTTCCGTGTAGCTGTAATCGTCGCGGCTCAGATCTTTGTCCAGCAGGTTCTGCACGCCCGCACGCAGCTTCACGCTTTTCGTCGCCTGCCACGCGGCGCCGGTATTCCAGATAACATAGCCACCCGGCGTTGGGTCGCTGCTGGTCAGCGCGCGTTTCTCACCGGTGTAGTTGCCCTGAACATAGAACGACCAGTCCTGCGTCGCCTTCCAGTCAACGGTCCCGTTGGCGGTGTGGAACGGCAGATCGGACAGCGGCTTGTTGCCGCCGTTGCTGATATCACGACCGTCGTTGTAGGTGTAGTTCAGCGTCACTTTCCAGTCGTCCGCCAGCGGGAATTTCAGCTCGGTCTCCACCCCGCGGATGCGCGCCTTGTTGACGTTGTAGTAGCGGAATATCGGTTCACCGTCCGCATTCAGGCCAACATAGTTAGGGTAGCTCTGCGCCTGCTTCGCATTGGCCGTACGGCTGATGCTGATGCGGTCATCGACGTTATTCTGGAAGGTGGTCACGCTGGCCTGCACGCCCTCTAACCAGCCCTCTTCCCCGCTGTAGTACAGACCGAACTCGAAGCTCTCGCTGGTCTCCGGTTTCAGATCCGGGTTACCGACAATCTCACAGGCACCGCGGCACGAGCCGGTGACCCAGTCCGGGCTCAGCTGCAGCAGTGACGGCGCTTTAAACGCGGTCGCCCAGCCCCCTTTCACCGTTACGGTATCGGTCGCGTTGTAGACCAGATAGGCGCGCGGGCTCCAGTGGTTGCCGTAGGTATCATGGTCATCCATACGGATGCCGGTGGTCAGCGCCAGAGGTTCAAAGATACGCCACTCGTCCTCCAGGAACAGGGCATACTGGCTTGTCGACGTACTGCTGCCGGAACCGCCCGTCAGGTTGACCGGATCCTTCAGCTTATCGTGACGCCATTCGCCGCCGAAGGTCATCAGCTGGTTGATGTCGCCCAGCGGCAGCACGTATTTCCCGTCCACCGCGTTGCTCTCGGAGGTGATCGTATTGCTGTTGCCCGGGTTTTTGTTATCCACCTTCTCGCCGTACACCTTCAGCTCGCTGTTGCCGACGCCCCAGCGGCCGTTGTGGCTGAGAGAGTAGTTCTGACGCTCAAGGCGGTTTTTGTCGAGAGAATCCGAGTCACGATCCTGACGGTCGAAACCGTAGCCCGCCGTAAAGTCATGATTTTCAGACGGCGTCCAGGCGAACTCCACATTCGCATCGCGGCTGGTGAAGCCTTCAATGCGCGGTGTTTCACCGCTCGCCGTGGTAGAGGACTTCTGCTGACCGTCTTTCTCACGCTTTGCGAGGCTACCGTAGGCTTTCAGCCCCAGCAGACCGTCCACCAGCGGACCGCTGGTAAAGAATTGACCGTTGTAGGTGTCTCCACGGTCGCGATGTTCCTGAATTGTGGAATCGGCGCTCAGAGTACCCGTCCATTTCTGGCCGATTTTTTTGGTGATAATGTTTACCACGCCGCCCAGCGCATCGGAGCCGTAAAGAGAAGACATCGGCCCACGCACCACTTCGATTCGTTCGATGGCGTCAACCGGCACCCAGTTGAGGTCGAAATCATTATGGCGGAACACCGCGTTACGGGAATTGACGCGCTTGCCGTCGATCAGGATCAGCGTGTAGCTGCTGTCCAGTCCGCGAATACTTACCCCTGTACGGTTGTCCCCTTCGCTCGTGAGCTGCACGCCCGGCACATCCCGTAACACATCTTTCAGGTTCTGAACGGGTTTGCGCTGCAAATCTTCCTGGGTGATGACGCTGATGCTTGCCGGTGCGTCTTTCAGGTTTTGCTCGGTCGCGGAGGCCGTGACAACCATTGTGTCGCCGGATTCCGCTGCGATAACAGGCAGGGCCAGGGACATTGCGGACGCGCAAAGTCCTCCCCTGACGAAGGGATTCAACCTAAACATTCCATATCTCCATGAGGTAAATACAACTCAATCAAATCATCATTGCTCACAGCGTCTTCCTGGCCGCCCACATCTCCGGTGGGTCGGTGACACGCTTATTTTTGATAACGATAAAGCAAACGATAATTATTATCAATTAAATTGTTAAGAAATATATCTTTGTTTCAGGGGGCGGGAATAAAAAAGCCCGCTCAAACGAGCGGGCTAACAGAGAGGAAGTGCGGTTATTGTTTAAATCGTTCCGGGAATTCCATTTCACTGTAGCGAACGAAGTGTGTTCCTTTCGTCAGCTTGTAACCAAACCAGATGACGAGGAACAGCGGAATGCCAATGTAGGTTGCCGTGACGGCGCCCCAGTCAATGGTGTCCGCCAGGAACGCTTCATAGTTCTGTCCCAGCGTAATGATCAGGCACAGAATGAAGGCGAAAATGGGGCCCAGCGGGAAGAAGCCGGAGCGATACGGCAGCTGGTTAACGTCATAACCCTGTTTGACGTAGCCACGGCGGAAACGATAGTGGCTAATGGCAATCCCCAGCCAGGCAATAAAGCCCGTCATCCCGGAGGTGTTAAGCAGCCACAGGTACACCGTCTGGTTGCCAAACATAGAGGTCAGGAAGCACAGACCGGCGATAACCGTAGTGGCGTACAGCGCGTTACGCGGTACGCCGCCACGGGACAGCTTCGCGAAAATACGCGGTGCTTTACCGTCGCATGCCAGCGTGTAGAGCATACGGGTGGACGCGTACATCCCGGAGTTACCGGCTGACAGTACAGCGGTCAGGATAACGGCGTTCATCACTGCCGCGGCAGAAAGCAGACCGGCGTGCTGGAAGACCAGCGTGAACGGGCTAACGCTAATGTCTTTAACGTCATTACGCAGCAGGCTTGGATCGGTGTACGGAATGATCAGGCTGATAATCAGGATCGCGAACACATAGAACAGCAGGATACGCCAGAAGACCTGACGAACCGCGCGCGGAATATTCTTCTCCGGGTTCTCTGACTCACCGGCAGCAATGCCAATCAGCTCGGTTCCCTGGAAGGAGAAGCCGACAATCATTGCCACGCCAATCATTGCCGACAGTCCACCGGCAAACGGCGCATCGCCTATTGTCCAGTTACTCCATCCCGCAGGTTCTGCGCCTTTGAAAATACCAACGATCATCGCCACACCGACGACGATAAAGATGATGACGGTTGCCACTTTGATCAAAGAGAACCAGTATTCCGCTTCGCCGAAACCGCGCACGGAGATGTAGTTCAGCAGGAAGATGACGGCCAGGAACAGGGCGCTCCAGATCCAGCCCGGCGTATCCGGGAACCACCAGTTCATCACCAGCTGTGCGGCGACAAGGTCAACGGCGATGGTGACCGCCCAGTTGTACCAGTAGTTCCAGCCCAGCGCGAAGCCGAAGCCTTCTTCAACGTATTTTTGACCGTAGGTCGAGAACGAACCGGATACCGGCATGTACGCGGCCAGTTCGCCGAGACTGGTCATCAGGAAGTACACCATCAGGCCAATCAGGATATAAGAGAAAAGTGCCCCACCCGGGCCGGCTGCCGAAATCGTTGCGCCAGAGGCAACGAAAAGACCTGTACCGATTGAGCCGCCAATGGCGATCATCGTCAGGTGACGCGCCTTGAGTTCACGACGTAGCGTGGGCGCTTCTGTGGTTTTAATTTCTGAAACCATATGAAAATGCTGTCCATTTAATAAATGAGGCGCGATTGTAGCAGACGATCCGCGTTCCTTCCGGCAGAAATACTCAGTTATAAGAGAGCTTCATGACGCGGCCAGGATTATAAGTAAAGCATAATTTTTCCCTCTCCCCTTTGGGGTGAGGGACGCTGTCAGATTTCGCAATAGCGCAGAAAACGCTGCAGGGAGCTGGAAAGGTGTTTCTGGCGGTGATGAATGCACCACAGCGTGCGCACCAGCTTCGGCAGCGGGATGGGGATTTCCACCAGCGATCCGGTTTCCAGCTGTTCGGCAATAACGCGCCGGGAAAGACAGCTGATGCCCAACCCGTGGCGCACCGCGTGCTTAATGGCCTCAGAGTTCCCCAGCTCCATCCCTAACTGGAAATGCGGCAGATGGGAAAGCAGCAGATAATCGACAATTTCACGCGTGCCGGAGCCCTGCTCGCGCAGGATCCACTGCGCCTGCGCCAGCCGTTCCAGCGTCACCTCTCCCTGCAATAACGACGAGGCCGGGGACGCAAACACCACCAGCTCGTCTTCCAGCCAGGGCTCGGCAATGATATCAACGTTATGGCAGGGACCTTCGATGAGGCCGATATCCACGCGGAAATCGATCACTGCGTTGATGACGTCCTGGCTATTGCCCACGCTCATCTCCAGCGGCAGGGTGGGAAAATCCCGGCGGTAGCGGGCAATCACTTCCGGCAGAATGTAGTTCCCAATGGTGCTGCTGGCGTAGACGCGGATCGCACCGTTGTCTTCGCGGAACAGCTGCTCGATTTCTATAGCCTGCTCAAGCAGCGCCAGCGCGCGCGGATAAAGAAGACGACCGTGCTCGTTGACCACCAGACGCTTCCCTACCCTGTCAAAAAGCTGAACGCCCAGTTGTCCTTCAAGATCGGTCAACGCCGCGCTGACCGCAGACTGTGAGAGCGCCAGCATTTGTGACGCCTGGGTCGTCGAGCCGCTTTTCAGCACCTCGGCAAAGACTTCCAGCTGACGCAGAGTAATGTGCATGGTTGCTTACCACTTATATAGATTGATTATAAGTATATAATCAATTTTATTTTTAAGCCAGAGCGCCGTAACCTTTAGCCAGACAAAGGAGAAGGTTATGTCAGAAATCACCTTACAACATCATCGTACAGTGTGGCACTTCGTGCCGGGTCTTGCGCTCAGCGCTGCAGTCACCGCCGTAGCGCTATGGGGCGGCAGCATCCCGGCCATCGCAGGCGCAGGTTTCAGCGCGCTGACGCTCGCCATTTTGCTCGGCATGGTCGTAGGTAACACCGTTTACCCGCATATCTGGAAATCCTGCGACGGCGGCGTAATTTTTGCCAAGCAGCATCTGCTGCGTCTTGGGATCATTCTTTACGGCTTCCGTCTTACCTTTTCGCAGATTGCGGATGTGGGTGCGAGCGGGATCGCCATCGACGTTCTGACCCTGACCAGCACCTTTTTACTGGCCTGTTTTATCGGCCAGAAAGTGTTTGGCCTGGACAGGCAAACCAGCTGGCTGATCGGTGCCGGGAGCAGTATCTGTGGCGCAGCGGCGGTGCTGGCCACGGAACCCGTCGTGAAGGCCGAAGCCAGCAAGGTAACGGTGGCGGTAGCGACGGTGGTGATCTTCGGTACGCTGGCTATCTTCCTCTACCCGGCCATGTATCCGCTGGTTGCCCACTGGTTCAGCCCGGAAACCTACGGCATCTATATCGGTTCGACCATGCACGAAGTGGCCCAGGTGGTCGCAGCAGGACACGCCATTAATCCAGACGCTGAAAACGCAGCGGTGATTGCCAAAATGCTGCGCGTGATGATGCTGGCCCCGTTCCTGATTTTCCTGGCCGCACGGGTTAAACAACTGGCTCCGGCGGGCGGCAGCGAGAAAAGTAAAATCACCATTCCGTGGTTTGCGATCCTGTTCATCGTGGTCGCTATCTTTAACTCCTTCCACCTGCTGCCGAAAGCCGTTGTCGATATGCTGGTGACGCTGGATACCGTACTGCTGGCGATGGCCATGGCGGCACTGGGGGTGACCACGCACGTCAGCGCGCTGAAAAAAGCCGGTGCGAAACCGCTGCTGATGGCGCTGGTACTCTTCATCTGGCTGATTGTTGGCGGCGGCGCGATTAACCTCGCGGTCCACAGCCTGATGGCATAAACCACTACATCCTTCTCCTGTTAACCCGCTATCATAAGCATTTCGGGTTAACAGGAGTCCCTTTATGAAATATGTTGGAGCGCACGTCAGCGCTGCAGGTGGCCTTGCGAATGCCGCCATTCGTGCCGCCGAAATTGAGGCGACCGCTTTCGCCCTGTTCACCAAAAATCAGCGCCAGTGGCGCGCCGCACCGCTCACCGCTGAGGTGATTGATGATTTCAAAGCCGCCTGTGAGAAATACCGCTACGGGCCCGGCCAGATCCTCCCCCACGACAGCTACCTGATCAACCTCGGTCACCCGGTTGAAGAAGCGCTGGAAAAATCCCGCGAAGCGTTTCTGGATGAAGTGCAGCGCTGCGAACAGCTGGGGCTGACGCTGCTGAACTTCCATCCGGGCAGCCATCTGATGCAGATCGACGAAGATGCCTGCCTGGCGCGCATTGCCGAATCCATCAACATCACCCTGGACAAGACCAAAGGCGTCACCGCGGTGATTGAGAACACCGCTGGCCAAGGCAGCAACCTCGGCTTTAAGTTCGAACATTTGGCAGCGATTATCGACGGCGTGGAGGATAAATCCCGCGTGGGCGTGTGCATTGATACCTGCCACGCGTTTGCCGCCGGTTATGACCTGCGCACCACCGAGGCAACGAAAAACACGTTTGATGAGTTCGAGCGCATTGTGGGCTTTAAGTACCTGCGCGGAATGCACTTAAACGATGCGAAAAGCGCCTTTGGTAGCCGCGTTGACCGCCACCACAGCCTGGGCGAGGGCAACATTGGCCACGATGCGTTTCGCTTTATTATGCAAGACGCCCGCTTCGACGGTATTCCGATGGTGCTGGAAACCATTAATCCGGACATCTGGGCAGAAGAGATTGCCTGGCTGAAGGCACAGCAACCCGCTGAACAGGCGGCATAAAAAAAGCCGGGTGCGTAATGCAACCCGGCTTTTTTGTTGTTTATCGCTTACGCTGCTTTTGCCACAACTTCCGCTTCCGGACGTTTCAGCACCGCGTAAGAGAGGCCCGCCACCAGCGTACCGGCAACAATCGCCAGCAGGTAGCCCAGTACCGGGGTGATGGCGCCAGGGATCAGCAGCACGAACAGACCGCCGTGTGGTGCCATCAGCTTCGCACCGACAGCCATAGAGATCGCCCCCGTTACCGCACCGCCTACGATACAGCACGGCAGCACACGCATTGGGTCACGCGCCGCGAACGGAATCGCCCCTTCGGTGATGAAGCACAGACCCAGCACCAGCGCGGCTTTACCGCCTTCCTGCTGCGCTTTATCGAACTTACGACGGGCAATAATCGTCGCCAGACCGAGCGCCAGCGGAGGCACCATACCTGCCGCCATGATCGCCGCCATTGGCGCGTAGGTCTGGGTACTCAGCAGGCCCACACCAAAGGCGTACGCCGCTTTGTTCACCGGACCACCCATGTCGGTACACATCATGCCGCCGAGGATTGCACCCAGCAGAACCGCGTTCGCGGTACCCATGGTTTGCAGCCAGTGGGTCAGACCCGCCAGGATGCCCGCAACCGGCTTACCAATCAGGTAAATCATCGCCAGGCCGACCACCAGGCTGGAAATCAGCGGGATGATCAGGATCGGCTTCAGCGCTTCCATACTCTGCGGCAGCTTCAGCTTCGAGCTAATCAGCTTCGCGACGTAACCAGCGAGGAAGCCCGCGATGATACCGCCGATAAAGCCGGAACCGGTGCTCACGGCCAGCATACCGCCGATAAGACCCGGCGTCAGGCCAGGGCGGTCAGCAATGGAGAAGGCAATAAAGCCCGCCAGTACCGGCACCATCAGGGCGAAGGCTGAGCCGCCGCCGATCTGCATCAGCGCAGCCGCCAGCGTACCTTGTTCTTTAAACGCGGTGATACCAAACGCGAACGAGAGCGCGATACACAGACCGCCCGCGACCACCATCGGCAGCATGTAAGACACACCGGTCAGCAGGTGGCGATAGGCGCCTGCGGACTCTTTCTTCCCTTCCGTCGCGGTCTGACGCGCGCCGGTTGCCTGATACGGCTTCGCTTCTACCAGCGCTTTATCAAACTCCTGCGCAGTCTTTTTCAGCGCCAGGCCGGTGGAGGTACGGTACATTGGCTTACCGGCAAATTTCGCGAGGTCCACTTCGATATCCGCCGCCACAATCACCAGATCGGCCTCAGCCACTTCCTCTGGGGTGATCGCGTTGCCGGCACCGACGGAGCCACGTGTTTCAACTTTTACCCACCAGCCGCGTTTTTTCGCTTCGGTTTCAATGGCTTCAGCCGCCATAAAGGTGTGAGCCACCCCCGTCGGGCAGGCCGTCACCGCCACAATGCGTTTCGGGCCCGTGGCCGCAGCCGGTGCCGTCGCGACAGGCGCGCTGTAGACAGACGCATGACCTTTCGCTTCGCTCAGGAACAGTTCAGGGTGTGCCACCGCGCGATTAATATCGCCCAGCCACACTTTTTTGCCGTTCAGCGCACTGTCAGCCGGGATTTTGTCGCCCAGGACAATGGCCAGTTCTGCATCGCCTGGATTATCGATAATCTCCAGATGTGCTTTTTGTGCCGCCGCGCCCAGCAAGGTCTTCGCCATATAGGCGCGAGCCTGTCCGAGACCGGAGTCAATGATCAGCAGCGTTTTCATTATTCCTCTCCTGCTGTTAGTTAAAAGGTTTTAAGTCAACGCGCGCCATCATCGCGGCTAACTGGGTACGATCGGTAATACCGACATTGCTCTGGCTGACGGCCAGGGCAGCAACGGCAGTGGCAAGACGTAAGGTATGTTCACTGGATTCCCGCATCAGCAGACCATAAATCAGGCCGCCAACCATGGAATCCCCTGCGCCAACGGTACTCACAACTTCCATTGACGGCGGTTTGGCAATCCATTCGCCAGACGCGTTAACCCACAACGCGCCTTCTGCACCAAGCGAGATCACCACGTGAGCGATACCCTGCTCGCGCAGCGCATGGGCAGCGTCAATCACATCTTTTAATTCTGGCAGCTTACGACCCGCCCAGATCTCCAGCTCGCGGCGATTCGGCTTCACCAGCCATGGTGAGGCTTTCAGGCCCGCAACCAGCGCGTCACGGCTGCTGTCAAAAATGATGCATGGGCACTGGCTGCGCAGGCGCGTCATCCAGTCGGTAAAGGCTTCCGGGCTCACGCCGGACGGCAGGCTGCCGCTGACGCAGACCATGTCAAACTGCCCCAGCCAGGTCAGCGAGTCGTTGACAAAGCGTTCCCAGTCTGACGGCGTCACTTCGAAGCCCGAGAAGTTCAGATCGGTTACTTCACCGTCTTTCTCCGTCAGCTTAACGTTGATACGGGTACGGCCCTGAACAACCTGAAAACGGTTGGCAATGCCCAGCTCGCTGAAGAGCTGCTGGAAACCGTCCTGGTTGTCTTTACCGAGGAATCCGCCCACGGTGACATCAATACCGAGATCCTTGAGCACTTTCGCGACGTTAATCCCTTTGCCCGCAGCATGCAGGCCGGTGGTACGCACGAGGTTGACTTCGCCGCGCTCAATTTCCGGGCAAAATCCTACCAGGTCATAAGCCGGGTTTAGCGTAATAGTCGCAACACGTCTGCTCATTATGCGCCCTCCCCCAGACCTGCCGCGATGGCATCGCCAATCGCTTTCAGTGCCTGTTCAGCATCGGCACCCTGCGCGGTGAAACGCAGGCGGTGTCCTTTCTTCACGCCCAGCGCGACCACTTTCATCAGACTACGGCCGTTGGCCGGTTTGCCCGTGCCGTCAAGATTCGCCACGGTAATCTCACTCTCGAATTGTTTAATGGTATTCACCAGCATGGTGCCCGGACGGGCATGCAGGCCGTGTTCGTTACGCACCACGAACTCCGCGGTTTGCACGTCATCCGTCAGCGCATCATCACTGGTCAGCAGTGCCAGCACGGTGGAGGCATCAGCGTTCAGCAGCTTTTCAGCTTTGTTGTTCAGCAGCAGGTCGCCCAGACGCTTCAGCACGGACACCGGCTGTTCATCAGCCATCGCCACGGTCACCAGCATGGCCGCGCGTTCGCCTTCTACGTCAAATGCCGCGGCCGCACGGCTCACGGCAATCGCACTGCGCAGGTTGCCTTCAGCACTGTCGTTCAGCCAGATGCCCTGACCCAGATTCAACGGCTTATCGTTAATCACGCGCGTCACAAAGGTGGCATCCGCCGCGCCGGCTTCTTTCAGGCGGCCCGCGTTCAGCGCCTGCAGCGTCACCAGATCGGAAGCAACTACATCCAGCGTCAGCGTTTCATTATCCAGTTTCAGCGCTTCACTCTGTTTTTCGCCCATCAGCAAGGCGCGCAGCTCTTCCGCGGTGGTGGCGGATTTAAGCTGTTCAGCCACCGCGTCATCGCTCAGGACATGCGTCAGCTGACGCAGCAGACCTAAGTGTTCGTCGCTGCTGGCCGCGATACCGATGGCCACATAGGCTACCTGACCGTCTCCCCAAAGAACGCCCTGCGGGAACTGGTAAACCTTAACGCCGGTTTTCAACACCTGATCGCGGGTGTCGGTGGTGCCGTGCGGAATGGCGATCCCATTGCCGAGGAAGGTTGAGGTCTGCTGCTCGCGCGCCAGCATGCCGTTGACATAGCCGTCCGCGACGTTACCCGCCTGCACAAGCGCAGCGGCAACCTGGCGAATAGCCTCTTCTTTATCCCCGGCCTGAGCGCCCGGGTGGATATCCTGAACAGATAACTGGAACATGGTTCTCCACTCCTGCTGAACTTGAATCGTTTCAGCTTTAATGAGAAAAAATGCGCTAGCCTGCTCTGTTTGTTAAAACAAGATAGCGCTGAAACGTTTCAAAAAGTCTTGCGCTTTCTGCAATGCCTTGCAAGAAAACTCGTATTTCAGATTGCAGAATTTAGAGATACAGCACATTTCTTCTTCGTTCAGCTGAATTTTGCTGAAGTTCAGCAAGTCAGTTTCAGCTAAGGTCAGCCGATGTGGATGCAAGATGAAATGCCATTTTGATTTTTCGTGGCATCATTGACCGCACCCACTGTTTATTTTTTAGCTGACGGCGTACACTCCGCCCCTCTCTGCTACTCGCTAATTATAAAACATGCATAACATCCCTGCGGCTGCCTCGCCGAAGCCCTTTGATTTGACCTCAGCGGCCTTCCTGATTGTTGCCTTCTTCACGGGCATTGCCGGTGCGTTACAGACGCCGACGCTGAGCTTATTTTTGACCAATGAGGTTCATGTTCGTCCGGCGCTGGTTGGCTTCTTTTTTACCGGAAGCGCCATCATCGGCATCCTGGTCAGTCAGTTCCTGGCGGGGCGATCCGACAGAAAAGGCGATCGTAAAAGCCTGATCGTTTTCTGCTGCCTGCTGGGGGTTTTGGCCTGCGTTCTGTTTGCATGGAACCGCAACTACTTCATTCTGCTTTTCGTCGGGGTATTCCTGAGCAGCTTTGGTTCGACGGCGAACCCACAGCTGTTCGCGCTTGCCCGCGAACACGCCGACCATACCGGACGTGAAGCGGTGATGTTCAGTTCTGTCCTGCGTGCACAGGTGTCGCTGGCGTGGGTGATTGGCCCGCCGCTGGCTTACGCGCTGGCGATGGGTTTTGGCTTTACGGTGATGTACCTGAGCGCGGCGGTCGCGTTTGTGGCGTGCGGCGCGCTGGTGTGGTTCTTCCTGCCGTCCATGCGCAAAGAGCCCAAAGTGGCAACGGGCGTGCTGGAAGCGCCACGCCGTAACCGCCGCGATGCCCTGCTCCTGTTCGCGATCTGCACGCTGATGTGGGGCACCAATAGCCTGTACATCATCAATATGCCGCTGTTTATTATTAATGAACTGCACCTGTCGGAGAAGCTGGCGGGCATCATGATGGGCACCGCGGCCGGGCTTGAGATCCCGACCATGCTTATCGCAGGCTATTACGCAAAGCGCTTCGGGAAACGTTTTTTAATGCGCATCGCCGCCGTCGCCGGTCTGCTGTTCTATCTCGGCATGCTGACGGTACATACCCCCGGGCTATTGCTGGCGTTACAGCTGCTGAACGCCATCTATATTGGCATTCTCGCCGGGATAGGCATGCTCTATTTCCAGGACCTGATGCCGGGCCAGGCAGGCTCTGCCACCACCCTTTATACTAATACCACCCGCGTGGGCTGGATTATTGCCGGCTCAATGGCCGGTGTTGTGGCCGAAATCTGGAACTATCACACGGTGTTCTGGATTGCGCTGGTGATGTGTACGCTGACGATGGGCTGTCTGGCGAAGATTAAAGACGTTTAAGGTGCGGTGAGCGATTCAAGCTCAAGAAGGTACGTCATCGCCTGCTCGCGCGTGCTGCCACACATTTCGGCCGTGGGCTGAAGCCCGGAGCAGACCTTCGGACGCAGCGGTGAGCCAAAGATCATGCACAGGTTGGTTTCCGAGAGCTGAACGCAGCGGGTATTGGCAGGCTTGCCCTCGGGCATTCCTGGAATGGGGCTTGAAATGGACGGTGCAGTACAGCACGCGCCACAATCGGGACGGCAATCCATAAATGCTCTCTTTCGCTGGCGGATGCCCGTACAGTCGGGTATCACGCGCACAGTAACACCTTTTGCGTATTGATAGCAAAAGCCACGAATTCCTCTTGCCTGAAAGGCCGCGCGCGAGTAATTTGGCGCGATATTTTTTACCTCCCGTAAACAGGATTACTGCAATGCCAAGAGCGAACGAAATTAAGAAAGGTATGGTACTGAATTACAACGGCAAACTGCTGATTGTGAAAGATATCGATATTCAGGCACCAAGCGCCCGTGGTGCAGCTACGCTGTACAAAATGCGTTTCGCCGATGTGCGTACCGGCCTGAAGGTGGAAGAGCGCTTTAAAGGTGACGATATCGTTGATACCGTCACCCTGACCCGTCGCTATGTTGATTTCTCCTACATCGACGGTAACGAATATGTGTTCATGGACAAAGAAGATTACACCCCGTACATCTTCACCAAAGATCAGATTGAAGAAGAGCTGCTGTTCATCCCGGAAGGCGGTATGCCAGACATGCAGGTTCTGACCTGGGACGGCGTGCTGCTGGCGCTGGAACTGCCTCAAACGGTCGATCTGGAAATCGTTGAAACGGCACCTGGCATCAAAGGCGCATCCGCCAGTGCTCGCAACAAACCAGCCACCCTGACGACCGGCCTGGTTGTGCAGGTACCGGAATACCTCTCTGCTGGCGAGAAGATCCGCATCCATATCGAAGAAAAACGCTATATGGGCCGCGCTGACTGATTGCGGCATTTGTCGGGTGAAGCTACGCTTACCCGACCTACGAAAAAACCGGCCCTGAAGCCGGTTTTTGTGTTTTTGTAGGCTGGGTAAGGCGAAGCCGCCACCCGGCAATTGCGGTTACAGCAGCTCCGGATACTTCGTCATCTTCAGCGCCAGCTCAACGCCGCGCACTTCCGCCATCCCTTTAAGACGGCCAATCGCCGAATAACCCGGGTTAGTTTTCTTGCGCAGATCGTCCAGCATCTGATGGCCGTGGTCAGGACGGAACGGAATAGGACGCACATCGCCAATCTGCTTGCGACGCGCCTCTTCCGCCAGAATGGCGTCTACCACCGCCACCATATTCACATCACCGCCCAGGTGCGCCGCCTCGTGGAAGGTTTTTGGGTTCTCTTCGCGGCAGGTCGCGCGCAGATGCGTGAAGTGGATACGATCGCCGAAGGTTTCAATCATCCGCACCAGGTCGTTATCCGCCCGCACACCATAGGAGCCGGTACACATGGTGAAGCCGTTATAGATGCTGTCGACCGTCTCTTTCAGCCACTGCATATCTTCAATCGTGGACACGATACGCGGCAGGCCGAGGATTGGACGCGGTGGATCGTCCGGATGTACGGCCAGGCGAACCCCTACCTCTTCCGCAACCGGCACGATAGCGCGCAGGAAATACGCCATGTTTTCACGCAGCTGCTGCTTATCAATATCGCCGTATTCCGCCAGGCGGGCGCGGAACTGATCCAGCGTATACCCTTCTTCAGCCCCCGGCAGGCCCGCAATAATATTACGGGTCAGCTTTTCGATATCTGCGTCACTGGCGGCGTTAAACCACGCGAGCGCCTGCTGCTGCTCTTCCGCGGTGTAATCCGCGTCGGCGCCAGGGCGTTTCAGAATGTGCAGTTCGAATGCCGCAAAGGCAATCTGATCGAAACGCAGCGCTTTCGAGCCGTCCGGCATCTGATATTCAAGGTCGGTTCGCGTCCAGTCCAGGATAGGCATGAAGTTGTAGCAAACCGTATCAATGCCGCAGGCCGCGAGGTTACGGATGCTCTGCTGGTAGTTAGCAATCCAGGTCTGGTACTCCCCTGAATGGGTTTTGATATCTTCATGAACCGGAATGCTTTCTACCACAGACCAGGTTAATCCCTTCTCCGCCAGCAGCGCCTGACGCGTCTGTATTTCCTCTACCGGCCAGACCTGACCGTTAGGAATATGATGCAGCGCC
Source organism: Enterobacter sp. ku-bf2 (assembly GCF_001742765.1). Lineage (NCBI taxonomy): Bacteria > Pseudomonadati > Pseudomonadota > Gammaproteobacteria > Enterobacterales > Enterobacteriaceae > Enterobacter > Enterobacter sp. ku-bf2. Next base: position 159,963 of record NZ_MDVW01000021.1, on the reverse strand, counting down.
GTGACGACACCCGTTGCGCCAGCCTGACGCACATCATCAAGAGAAACCGGATCGTTCGGCCCGTACCAACGCCAGGTTTGTTCCATTGCCTCACCCTCTTAAGTTGTTATACCAATATGTGCTACTGCAATGACGACTACCATACATGTTTGCCGTGAAGGGTCAATACACCGCCACACATTGATTGATCAAACTCACATAACGGGGATAATTACGGCTCACCAATTTTATTTGCTGTCATATAACTTTACACTGGCATTGTTAATTAATGGTTAATCAGGTGTGTATCTCATGAAGACAATTGCCTCCACCGCCCTTCCTGCCCGGGTTCAGCAACCTCGCTACGATCGCCAGTCATTACGCTCCCGCATCGTCCACTTTGGCTTTGGCGCGTTTCACCGTGCGCACCAGGCATTGTTAACAAACCGGGTGCTGAATGAAAAAGGCGGCGACTGGGGGATTTGTGAGATTAGCCTTTTCAGCGGCGATGTGCTGATGAGCCAGCTGCGCGCGCAGGATCATCTGTTCACCGTGCTGGAAAAAGGGGCTGAAGGAAATGAGGCCATTATCATCGGTGCCGTCCATGAATGCCTGAACGCAAAGCTGGACTCCCTGCCCGCCATTATTGAGAAATTTTGCGAGCCTCAGGTTGCGATTGTCTCGCTCACCATCACGGAAAAAGGCTATTGCATCGATCCCGCGACCGGAAAACTCGATCTGAATAACCCCCGGATCGTCCACGACCTTGAAAACCCCTCCGAGCCACATTCGGCCCCTGGGATCCTGGTCGAAGCCCTCCACCGCCGCCGCGAGCGCGGCTTGCCTGCATTTACCGTGCTGTCCTGCGACAATATCCCTGACAACGGGCACGTGGTGAAAAACGCGGTGCTGGGCATGGCGCAAAAACGTTCCGCAGGGTTATCTGAATGGATTGATAGCCACGTGAGTTTCCCGGGGACGATGGTCGACAGGATTGTGCCCGCCGCGACGGAGGCCTCGCTGGCGGAAATCACCGACGCGCTCGGCGTGGAAGATCCGTGCGCCATCAGCTGCGAGCCGTTCATTCAGTGGGTCGTGGAAGATAATTTTGTCGCCGGTCGTCCCGAGTGGGAAGTGGCGGGTGTCCAGATGGTGCAGGATGTGCTGCCTTGGGAGCAGATGAAATTACGCATGCTCAACGGCAGCCACTCTTTCCTGGCGTATCTGGGGTACCTCGCCGGCTACGCCCATATAAATGAATGCATGGAGGACGCGGCGTTCCGTGAAGCCGCCCGTCGGCTGATGCTGGACGAGCAGGCCCCCACGTTGCGCATCAAGGATGTCGACCTCACGGCATACGCCGATAGCCTGATCGAACGCTTTGCCAACCCGGCTCTCCAGCATCGGACCTGGCAAATCGCGATGGACGGTAGCCAGAAGCTGCCCCAGAGAATGCTGGACGGGATCCGCGTTCATCTTGAGCGAAATACGCCGTGGTCGCTGCTGTCCCTGGGCGTGGCTGGCTGGATACGCTACGTCAGCGGTACCGACGAACGCGGAAACGCGATTGACGTTCGCGATCCCCTCAGCGATAAAATTCGCGCCATCGTCAACGCCAGCAGCGACGCCAGCCGCGTCCACGCGCTGCTGGGGCTGAGTGAGGTCTTCGGTCACGATCTTGCGCGTAATCGCGTTTTTGTGGAGGCTGTCAGCCAGGCCTATGAGCGCATTACCCGCCACGGCGCGCGTCAGGCTGTTATCGAAACGTTAAATCTTTAACGATTATTGCGCTTAATGCGAACGGATGAGGCCTCCGTTCGCCCTTCCCCTTCTCACGGGGCCCGTTTTTCGCCAGGATAGAGAACAGTGTTATAGCATCACAATTCTCATCCGGAGCGCACGTGACCAAAACCAACCTCATCACCGGTTTTCTCGGCAGCGGTAAAACCACCTCAATTCTCCACCTGCTGGCGAATAAAGATCCGGCCGAGAAGTGGGCCGTGCTGGTCAATGAATTTGGCGAGGTGGGCATTGACGGCGCGTTGCTGTCATCCAGCGGCGCGATGATTAAAGAGATCCCTGGCGGATGCATGTGCTGCGTTAATGGCCTGCCGATGCAGGTCGGGCTCAATACCCTGCTGCGTCAGGGCAAACCTGACCGCCTGCTGATTGAACCTACCGGGCTGGGTCACCCGAAGCAGATCCTCGATTTATTGACCGCCCCGGTTTACGAACCGTGGATCGATCTGCGCGCCACCCTGTGCCTGCTCGATCCGCGTCAGCTTCTGGATGACAAGGCGGTGGCCAACGAGAACTTCCGCGATCAGCTCGCCTCGGCGGACGTTATCGTCGCCAACAAGGAAGATCGCGCCACGCCAGAAAGCCGGGCCGCGCTGGAGGCGTGGTGGCAGCATTTTGGCGGCAATCGCACGCGGGTGCAGGCCACCCAGGGGAATATTGATAGCGCCCTGCTTGACCTGCCTCGTCTGAACCTCACCGAGCTGCCCGCCAGCGCGGAGCATGCGCACAGTCACCCGGTTAAGCAGGGTCTGGCAGCCCTGAGTCTGCCGGAGCACCAGCGCTGGCGTCGTAATCTGAACAGCGGTCAGGGATATCAGGCCTGCGGATGGATTTTTGATGCTGAAACCGTTTTTGACACCATTGGGATCCTGGAGTGGGCCCGCCTTGCGCCCGTCGATCGCGTGAAAGGGATCATGCGCACGCCGGACGGACTGGTGCGGATCAACCGCCAGGGCGACGATTTCTTTATTGAAACGCAAAACGTGGCGCCGCCCGACAGCCGAATAGAGTTAATTAGTGCGGTTAACGCCGACTGGAATGCCCTCCAGTCCAGCCTGTTGAGGATTCGTTTAAGTTCGGGCGGCTAACGTTGCCCCAGTTTTCACTCTATGCAGAACGTTATGACAACTCGATTTCCCCTGATATTACTGCTTAATGTCGCCGGTCTGGCGCTTTTCTTCTCCTGGTATATCCCGGTGAATCATGGTTTCTGGTTCCCACTGGATTCTGCCCTCTTCCACTTCTTCAACCAGGAGCTGGTGAAGAGCAACGCGTTCCTGTGGCTGGTGGCCATCACCAACAACCGCGCCTTTGACGGCTTCTCGCTGCTGGCGATGGGCTGCCTGATGCTCTCTTTCTGGCTGAAAGAAGATAAAGCAGGACGCCGACGTATTCTTATTATCGGTCTGGTGATGCTGCTGTTTGCTGTCATCATTAACCAGCTGGCCACCGCGATTATTCCGGTTAAGCGTTCCAGCCCAACGCTCTTTTTCACCGATATTTATCGCGTCAGTGAGCTGCTGCATATTCCAACAAAAGATGCGTCGAAGGACAGTTTCCCTGGCGATCACGGCATGATGCTGCTTATTTTTTCCGCAATTATGCTTCGCTATTTCGGCAGAAAAGCGTTTGCCATAGCCCTGATTATTTTTGTGGTTTTTGCCTTCCCGCGCGTAATGATTGGCGCTCACTGGTTCACCGATATTGCCGTCGGTTCGCTTTCCGTTGCGCTGATTGCGCTGCCTTGGTGTTTGATGACCCCACTGAGCGACAGGATAATAGCGCTGTTCGATCGCTACCTTCCCGGTAAAGCGCAACAATAATTGAACAAATAACTAACCTAAATTAACGTGAGCTATCAGGGATCGACATGATCCCCGATAGCCTTCCCGCCACGATCTTTTCCCCGTGTCATATTCTTGTCATCACATTCATGATAAAAATGAAGCAATTGCGCGATAAAGCCTCGGATCTGACCGCATTTTAAGCAATTACGGATTTTTACTTTCTGTATCACATTTTCTTATAAAAAAAAGGCTTTTTTTACTCGCAATACCCCTGGCAATCGGTTAATCTCGAACTCGTTTTGCCCCATAGGGATAATTATTTCGATGGTGAATAATTTTGTGCGCTACGCCACAAATGTGACCAGAAAGAATTGTCTCAATGTGAACAGATAATTAGTCTCGTCACGTTTGGCATTTTTATAACGATATTTGTCGTTAAGGACTTCAAGGGATAATAAACAAAATGGTCAAATCTCAACCGTTTCTGAGATATATCTTACGGGGGATCCCGGCGATAGCAGTCGCGGTACTGTTATCTGCATGTAGTACATCGAACACCGCAAAGAATATGCATCCTGAGACGCGTGTTGTGGGAATGGAAGATTCCTCTTCACTGCAAGCCTCTCAGGATGAATTTGAAAATATGGTACGTAATCTGGACGTGAAGTCCCGCATTATGGACCAGTATGCTGACTGGAAAGGCGTGCGTTATCGTCTTGGCGGCAGCACGAAAACAGGTATTGATTGTTCCGGTTTTGTACAGCGTACGTTCCGCGAGCAATTTGGGTTAGATCTTCCGCGTTCGACCTATGAACAGCAGGAGATGGGCAAGTCGATTTCACGTACCAAACTACGCACCGGTGATTTAGTTCTGTTCCGTGCCGGTTCGACAGGTCGACATGTTGGCATCTACATTGGTAATGACCAGTTTGTACATGCCTCCACCAGCAGCGGTGTGACCATTTCCAGCATGAACGAACCGTACTGGAAGAAGCGTTATAACGAAGCGCGCCGCGTACTGACCCGCAGTTAATATCGCTATTGTATCGTTGGTTATCCCTTGGCTGGCGATATGATGAAAAAAAGCACTGCTTCGGCAGTGTTTTTTTTTGCCCGTTACACTGAATACATCCAGCGGCTTTTCAGGAATCACGACGTCTATGCTTACCCGCTACTTCTCCAGTAATCGCAAGATACTGATCCTCAGTATTATCACTGGTCTCATTACCGCCCTGCTCCTGGGCTCCCTGCAATTTTCCTGGAGTTACCACAAGCGAGAAGTCAAATTCGACACCCTGGTGAATGATGTGAGCGCCTACATGGGGAGCTATTTCGACGATTTAAAAAAAGCGGTCAATGTTCTCCAGCCCCTCACGCTAAATACCTGCCACGACGTCAATCAGGAACTCACCTCACGCGCGGCCTTCAGCATTAACGTTCGCGCCTTCCTGCTGGTCAGGGACAAGATGGCGTTCTGCTCTTCCGCGACAGGCCCGATGAATGTCCCGATGAAGACGCTGATACCTGAGCTGAACATCGATAAACAGATCGATATGGCCCTGCTTCCGGGTACCCCCATGCTGCCTGATGAGCCGGCGATTGCGATCTGGTACCGCAACCCATTAGTAAAGGATGGCGGCGTGTTTACGTCAGTGAATATTAATCTGACGCCTTACCTGCTCTACACGGAGCGCCAGGACGAGTTCGCGGGTATCGCCATCATCATCGGCGATAACGCGCTGTCGACGCGGTCCAGCACCCTGGTTCATGCACACGAACTGCATGACATCCCGGTCCGCACGGCGACACTGAAAGACGTCCCCCTGACCATCAACCTGTATGCGGATGCATGGACAGGCGATGAAATCCTCTATGCGCTGTTTTTCGGGCTGGTATGCGGTATTTGTGCCGGATCGCTTAACTACTACATCCTCAGCATTCGGCTCAATCCGGGTAAAGAAATTTTAAGCGCCATCAAGCGCGGTCAGTTTTATGTGGTCTATCAACCCGTCGTCGATGCCAAATCGCTCAGGATGACCGGGCTTGAGGTCCTGATGCGCTGGAAACACCCGACAATGGGAGAAATTCCGCCGGACGCGTTTATTAATTTTGCCGAAGCGCAGAAGCTGATTGTCCCGCTGACGCTGCATCTCTTTGATCTTATCATTCACGACGCTCCCGTATTACAAACGCTGTTACCTCCGGGCGCAAAGGTGGGCATCAACATTGCGCCGGGTCATCTGCATGCGGAAAGCTTCAAGGACGATATGCGCACCTTCAAAGCGTTACTGCCGCCGGATTATTTCCAGATCGTGCTGGAAATTACCGAGCGCGATATGCTTAACCATCGGGAAGCCAACAGCCTCTTCGAATGGCTGCATAACGAAGGGTTTGAAATCGCCATTGATGATTTTGGAACCGGCCACAGCGCGCTGATTTACCTTGAGCATTTCACCATGGACTACCTCAAAATAGACCGTGGTTTTGTTAATGCGATCGGTACTGAGACCGTGACGTCGCCGGTGCTGGATGCCGTTCTGACGCTGGCAAGACGACTGAATATGTCGACCGTCGCCGAAGGGGTAGAGACGCCGGAACAGGCGGCCTGGCTACGCGAACACGGCGTTAACTTCCTGCAGGGATACTGGATTAGCCGTCCCATGCCGCTGGCGCAGTTCCGCGAATGGCGTCCTGATATTTCGCCCGAGGGCGATTAATTTCACATTGTCCGCGACGTCACTTATTATTCAGCTTAACCGAGCCGGTCTGTAAAAGAGGGAGCTGCCGCGAGATGCTTATGCGCTTTATGTTGCTGATGTTGGCATTCACGAGCCTGTCCAGCCAGGCGCAAGCCATCAAAGAAAATATCGCCTTCGCGGTGATTGGCGAGCCGAAATACGCGGTCAATTTTACGCACTTTGATTACGTCAACCCTGCCGCGCCTAAGGGCGGTAAGGTCACGCTTTCCGCCACGGGAACCTTCGACAACTTCAACCGCTACGCCCTACGCGGCGTGGCGGCCGCGCGGACGGAATCCCTTTACGATACGCTCTTTGTCACCTCCGATGACGAGCCCGGTAGCTATTATCCGCTGATTGCCGAGAACGTGCGCTACGCCGATAACTTCGCCTGGGCGGAAATCTCGCTGAACCCGCGAGCACGTTTCCACGACGGCACACCGGTTAAGGCCAGCGACGTTGCGTTCACCTTCCATAAATTCATGACCGAAGGCGTGCCCCAGTTCCGCATCGTGTATAAAGGCGCATCGGTCAGAGCCATTGCGCCGCTCACCGTGCGCATCGAACTGAGTGAACCCAACAAAGAGAACATGCTGAGCCTGTTCTCGCTGCCGGTGATGCCGGAATCGTTCTGGAAAGATCATAAGCTGAGCGACCCGCTCTCTACGCCACCACTGGCTGGCGGCCCCTACCGCATCACCGACTGGCGCATGGGGCAATATGTCGTCTATTCCCGCGTCAAAGACTACTGGGCGGCCAATCTGCCGGTAAACCGCGGCCGCTGGAACTTCGACACCCTTCGCTATGATTACTACCTCGACGATAACGTGGCGTTTGAGGCGTTCAAAGCCGGGGCCTTCGATTTGCGCGTCGAGAGCAGCGCCAAAAACTGGGCGACCCGCTATATCGGCAAAAATTTTGCTAAAGGCTATATCGTCAAAGACGAGCACAAAAATGCGTCTGCGCAAGACACGCGCTGGCTGGCGTTTAATATTCAGCGTCCGGTATTTAGCGATCGCCGGGTGCGGGAAGCCATCTCCCTGGCCTTTGATTTTGAGTGGATGAACAAAGCGCTGTTTTACGGTGCCTACAGCCGCGCCAACAGCTATTTTCAGAATACCGAATACGCCGCGCGCGATTATCCGAAAGCCGACGAGCTGGTCCTGCTGGCGCCGCTCAAAGCAGAGCTGCCACCGCAGGTTTTCACCTCCGTGTTTCAGCCGCCTGCGTCGAAGGGTGACGGCTACGACCGCGACAACCTGCTGAAGGCCAGCAAGCTACTGGATGAAGCGGGCTGGCACCTGAAAAATCAAAAACGTGTGGATGCCAAAACGGGCAAACCGCTCAGCTTTGAGCTGCTGCTCTCATCCGGAGGCAACGATCAGTGGGTGCTGCCGTTTAAGCACAATCTTGAGCGGCTGGGCGTGACCATGAACATTCGCCAGGTGGATAACGCGCAGATCACCAGCCGCATGCGCAGCCGTGATTACGACATGATGCAGCGCCTGTGGCCCGCGCAGCCATGGCCCAGCTCGGACCTGCAAATCTCCTGGGCCTCCAGCTACATCGACTCCTCGTACAATGCGCCGGGGGTAAAAAGCCCGGCGATTGATGCGCTGATTGCGAAAATCGTGGCGGCGCAGGGGGATAAAGAAAAGCTTCTGCCGCTCGGGCGCGCCCTCGACAGGGTCTTAACCTGGAACTACTACATGCTGCCGATGTGGTATATGGGCGAAGATCGCCTTGCGCGCTGGGATAAGTTCTCCGTGCCTGCCGTGCGCCCTGTCTATTCCCTGGGCTTTGATACCTGGTGGTATGACGTTAACAAAGCCGCCAGACTTCCCGCTGAGCGGCGATAAGGAATTAACATGGGTGCTTATCTTCTCCGCCGTCTGCTGCTGGTCATCCCTACCCTGTGGGCCATCATCACGATTAACTTTTTTATCGTGCAAATCGCCCCCGGTGGGCCGGTCGATCAGGCCATTGCCGCCATTGAATTTGGCAACAGCGGCGGCATGCCCGGCGGCGGCGGTGAAGGGATGGGCGCCAGCCATGCGCGAACCGGCGTAGGGAATATCAGTGAAAGCCACTACCGCGGGGGACGCGGGCTGGATCCGGAAGTGATCGCCGAGATCACCCACCGCTACGGCTTTGACAAACCGATTCACGAGCGCTATTTCAAAATGCTCTGGGATTACATCCGCTTTGATTTTGGCGATAGCCTGTTTCGCAGTGCGTCAGTGCTAACGCTGATCAAGCAAAGCCTGCCGGTTTCGATCACGCTGGGGCTGTGGGGTACGCTTATCATCTATCTGGTCTCTATTCCGCTCGGGATCCGCAAAGCGGTGTACAACGGCAGCCGGTTCGATATCTGGAGCAGCACGTTCATCATTATCGGCTATGCCATCCCGGCGTTTCTGTTTGCCGTCCTGCTGATCGTCTTTTTTGCCGGGGGAAGCTATTTCGACCTCTTCCCGCTGCGAGGGCTCGTCTCCGCCGATTTCAGCTCCCTGCCCTGGTACCAGAAAATTACCGACTATCTCTGGCATATTACGCTGCCGGTTCTGGCAACGGTCATTGGCGGGTTTGCGGCCCTCACCATGTTGACCAAAAACGCCTTTCTCGATGAAATTCGTAAACAGTACGTCGTCACGGCCCGCGCCAAAGGCGTGAGCGAGAAGCAGATCATGTGGAAACACGTGTTCCGCAACGCCATGCTGCTGGTGATCGCCGGGTTTCCGGCCACGTTCATCAGTATGTTTTTTACCGGCTCGCTGCTGATAGAGGTGATGTTCTCGCTCAACGGCCTGGGGCTGCTGGGCTATGAGGCCACCGTGTCGCGCGATTATCCGGTAATGTTTGGCACACTCTATATATTTACCCTGATTGGCCTGCTGCTGAATATCATCAGCGATATCAGCTATACGCTGGTCGATCCCCGAATCGATTTTGAGGGCCGATGATGCCGCGTTTAAGCCCCGTCAACCAGGCCCGCTGGGCCCGCTTTCGCCACAACCGCCGCGGCTACTGGTCGCTGTGGATTTTTGCCGTGCTGTTTGTCTTAAGCCTGTTTTCAGAACTGATCGCCAACGACAAACCGCTGCTGGTGCATTTTAACGATCGCTGGTACGTGCCGGTCATCGCCAATTACAGCGAAAGCGACTTTGGCGGCCCGTTTGCGACACCGGCGGAGTATCAGGATCCGTGGCTTCGCCAGCAGATTGAGCAGCATGGCTGGGCGCTCTGGGCGCCGGTACGTTTTGGCGCAAACAGCATTAACTTCGCCACCACAAGCCCCTTCCCTTCCCCGCCCTCCGCGCAAAACTGGCTGGGAACGGATGCTAACGGCGGCGACGTGCTGGCACGCATCCTGTACGGCACGCGAATCTCGCTTCTCTTTGGACTGATGCTGACGCTCTTCTCCAGCGTGATGGGCGTCGTGGCGGGTGCCGTTCAGGGTTACTACGGCGGGAAGATTGACCTGTGGTGTCAGCGGATTATTGAAGTCTGGTCAGGCATGCCGACGCTGTTTCTGATCATCCTGCTTTCCAGCGTCGTACAGCCCAACTTCTGGTGGCTATTAGGCATCACCGTCCTGTTCGGCTGGATGGCGCTGGTCGGTGTGGTAAGGGCCGAGTTTCTGCGCACCCGTAATTTCGACTATATTCGCGCCGCGCAGGCGCTTGGCGTGAGCGATCGCGGGATCATTTTCCGCCATATGTTGCCCAACGCCGTGGTGGCAACGCTCACCTTCCTGCCGTTTATTCTGTGTAGCTCCATCACCACCCTCACCTCACTGGATTTTCTCGGTTTCGGGTTACCGTTGGGTTCCCCATCGCTTGGCGAACTGCTGCTGCAGGGCAAGAACAACCTGCAGGCGCCGTGGTTAGGCATCGCCGCCTTTCTTTCCGTGGCCGTGCTGCTGTCGCTGCTGATTTTTATTGGCGAAGCCGTGCGCGATGCCTTTGATCCGAACAAGGCGGTATAAGATGACCCAGCCCCTGCTCAGTATTGATAACCTGTCGATTGCCTTTTCAAAACAGGACGAGACGCGCACCGTGGTCAGCGACCTGACGCTGCAGATCCAGAGCGGTGAAACGCTGGCCCTGGTGGGTGAATCGGGTTCAGGCAAGAGCGTTTCGGCGCTCTCCATCCTGCGGCTGCTGCCCTCTCCGCCGGTGAGCTACCCGCAAGGGGATATTCTCTTTCACGGCCGTTCGCTGCTGCACGCCGACGAACAGACCCTGCGCGGCATTCGCGGCAACAAAATCGCGATGATCTTCCAGGAACCGATGGTGTCGCTTAACCCGCTGCACAGCCTGGAAAAACAGCTCTATGAAGTACTCTCCCTGCACCGTGGGATGCGCAAAGAGGCCGCGCGGGGAGAAATTCTGGATTGTCTTGAACGCACAGGCATACGCAATGCGCCCAAACGACTGAATGATTTTCCGCATCAACTCTCCGGCGGCGAACGCCAGCGCGTGATGATCGCCATGGCCCTGCTCACGCGCCCCGAACTGCTGATAGCCGACGAGCCCACAACGGCGCTGGACGTGACGGTACAGGCGCAAATACTGACGCTGCTGCGGGAACTGCGTGACGAGCTGAACATGAGCCTGCTGTTTATCACGCACAACCTGAGCATTGTCAGAAAGCTGGCCGACAGCGTGGCGGTGATGCAGAACGGGCGCTGCGTTGAACAGAATACGGCATCAACGCTGCTGAGCGCACCGCAGCACCCCTATACGCAGCGGTTGCTCGACAGCGAACCCTCCGGCGACCCGGTTCCTCTCGATGCGGACAGCACACCGCTGCTGCGCGTTGAGGATCTGTCCGTCTCGTTCCCGATCCGCAAAGGTATTCTGCGCAGCATTGTCGATTGCAACCCGGTGCTGAAAAACCTCCGCTTCTCGCTGCGCCCGGGGGAATCCCTGGGGCTGGTGGGCGAATCCGGCTCGGGTAAAAGCACCACCGGTCTGGCGCTGCTGCGCTTAATTGCCTCCCAGGGCGAGATCCTGTTTGACGATATGCCGCTGCACCGCTGGAACCGCCGCCAGATGCTGCCCGTGCGTCCCCGCATGCAGGTGGTGTTTCAGGATCCCAACTCCTCACTTAACCCACGGCTCAGCGTGTTACAGATTATCGAAGAGGGTCTGCGCGTCCATCAGCCCGGCCTGAGCGCTCAGCAACGCGAGCAGGAGGTCATGCGGGTCATGGCCGAAGTGGGTCTAGATCCCGAGACGCGCCACCGCTACCCTGCGGAATTTTCCGGTGGGCAGCGCCAGCGTATCGCCATTGCCCGCGCGCTGATCCTGAAACCGGAGCTGATTATTCTGGATGAACCCACGTCGTCGCTGGACAGGACCGTTCAGGCGCAGATCCTGGCGCTGCTGAAAGGGTTACAGGAAAAGCACCGGCTGGCCTATATCTTTATCAGCCATGATTTACAGGTGGTGCGGGCGCTATGCCATCAGGTGATTGTGTTGCGTCAGGGAGAGGTGGTCGAGCAGGGTGATTGCCAGCGCGTATTTAGCGCGCCAACGCAGCGCTACACGCGCCAGCTGTTGTCGTCAGACTAGCGCTCAGAACGGGTACTGGCCGGAGAAAGGCTCGGCAATGGCAACGCCAAAATTTTTCAGACGGCAGGTGGCAGCAAACTCGTCCTGGCTTTTCACAAACAGGCACGGCTCACCTTCGCACTCCAGCACGGAGCTGTCCACTTCGATATCCGTCAGGGCCTGACTGAGACGCTCCATCACCCGCCAGGCATTTTCGTCACTCGGGCTTAACAGCTTGAGCGCCACCAGGCAGTTTTCACAGCCCGCGACGTTTTGCGGAATCGGTTCAACTTTCGAACCAGCAAAACCCGCCGACCAGCGATAGCTCTGGGGCAAGCGATGGACAATAGAAAGTTGTAATGTATTCACGTTCGTTCCCCGGAAGCAAAATTTACTTCACAATTTATTTACATTTATAGTAACACATCATCGTTAGCCTGCACTATTCAGCACTTTTTTATCGGTATTCAGGCTCGCGTCGGCGCTATATGTACCCGTTTCTGCGATCTAACTCAACCTTTTTAAATACAATGATGTGACTTTTTACACAAATAGATTTTACATAAAATAAACAAACACAGCATAAACGAACGGGGTTTGGTTGATATGCATCAACAAAAAAGGCCCTGCCGGGCCTTCTCTGTGTTTTAGTGGACCGCTTTTCGCGGTCGGCTGGCGTAAAGATAGAAGAGTATCGAGCTGGTTGCGCAAAAAGCCATCGCCCACAGCATGGGCCATGCCGTCGTAAAGGTGGCCATCGAAAGCAACGCGCCGACGATAGCGCCGATGCCGAAGCGGAACGTCCCGGCCAGGGAAGATGCGGTTCCTGCCATGTGCGGGAACTCATCCAGGATCACCGCCATCGCATTGGATGACACCATCGACACGCAGCCGACAAAGGCCGCCACGCCAACCACCAGCGCCCAGAAGCCCACGCCCAGAAACGCGCTCACCACCAGCCAGATCGCCATCACAAACTGGATCCACAGCCCGGCGCGGAACATGTTCAGCGCCCCCACCCGTCGGACAAAGCGGCTGTTAATGATGGTCATAATGAACAGGAAGACGATGTTAAGCGCAAAGTAATAGCCGAAGTGCTGCGGCGAAACGTGGTTCAGCTCGATGTAGACAAACGGCCCGGCGCTCAGGAAGGAGAACATTCCGGCAAAGCTGAACCCGCTCGCCAGCATATAGCTCAGCACCCGCTTGTGGCGAAACAGCGAGGCAAAGTTACCAATTGTGGTTCGGATGTGAAACTTCTGGCGGCGCTCGACGGGAAGCGTTTCATCAATAAAGAAGAAGATCATTGCGGAGGCCAGCAGCGCGGCCAGAGCCAGGATCCAGAAAATCACATGCCAGCTGAACCACACCAGCACCGCACCACCGGCCATCGGGGCCACCAGCGGCGCAATCGTCGTCACCAGCATGACAAACGACATCATGCGGGAGAACTCTTCTTTCGGGTAGATATCGCGCATCAGGGCATTAATCACCACGCTTGCCGCTGCCGCCGCCAGACCGTGGAAGAAACGCATGATAATCAGATGATCGATGGTCTGCGCCAGCGCGCAGGCAACCGCTGCGGCCGCAAAGACCAGCGTCCCGCCCAGAATGACCGGCTTGCGTCCAAGGCTGTCGGCCATCGGGCCATAAAACAGCTGGCCGAGGGCAAAGCCAAGAATATAGGTGCTGAGCGTCATCTGCGCGCTGCCCGCCGGAACGCCAAACTGCGCGGAAATCACCGGCAGCGCGGGCAGGTACATATCAATAGACAGCGGCATCAGCATGGCCAGCAGGCCAAGAATGAAGACGATTTTGAACGACGAGTGTGGCCTGGTGGTCACAGAGTTCTCCTGAAATTAGTGCGAAGGCAGACCGACGCTGGCGATCTCTTCTTCCGTTAACGGGCGATATTCGCCAGGCGCCAGGTCGGGATCGAGTTCAATCGCACCAATCCGTTCGCGATGCAGGCCAACAACGTGGTTCCCCACCGCGGCAAACATACGTTTCACCTGATGATAGCGCCCTTCGCTGATGGTCAGGCGGACCTCCGTCGGGGTGATGACTTCGAGCACCGCCGGTTTGGTCAGATCTTTTTCATTATGCAGCTGAACGCCTTTCGCGAAGTGCTCTGCCGTGTCATCCGACACTGGTGACTCCAGCGTCACGAGATAGGTTTTCTCGCAGTGGTGGCGTGGAGAGGTGATGCGGTGCGACCACTGACCGTCGTCGGTCATCAGCACCAGCCCGGTGGTGTCGATATCGAGTCGACCTGCGGCGTGCAGCTTGTGCGCCACCGGCTCGTCGAGGAAATAGAGCACCGTCGGGTGATCCGGATCGTCCGTTGAGCAGACGTAGCCTTCCGGCTTATTGAGCATGAAGTAGCGCGGACCGTGCTGCTGGGTCAGCGGATTGCCGTCATACTCCACCTGATGGTCAGGTTGCAGTTTGAACGCGCTGTCTCTCACAATGTCGCCGTCCACGGTAACGCGGCTGGCGCGAATTTCGCGCCCGGCAATAGCGCGGCTTACGCCGAGTTGCTGAGCGATAAACTTATCAAGTCGCATGAAATCTTTTTAGCCTTAATGGTGCAGGAAGTCGGACAACAGGTCCGAAAAAAGAAGCAGTCTGGAACGGTTCAGTATAATGGTCTGGTTGCGCCACTCAAGGGAAAAAGTTTCGTGGCATACTATCTATACCCTAAATAATTCGAGTTGCATGAAGGCGGCAAAGGAGTGAATCCCCGGGAGCTTACATAAGTAAGTGACCGGGGTGAACGAGTGCAGCCAACGCACAGGCAACTTGAAGTATGACGGGTATATGTGCGGAATAAAGAAACCGAGACCCTATGACTTTTACACTTCGTCCCTATCAGCAGGAAGCCGTTGACGCCACCCTCGCCTGGTTCCGCAAACATCGCGAGCCGGCGGCGATTGTGCTGCCGACCGGTGCAGGCAAAAGCCTGGTCATTGCCGAACTGGCGCGTCTGGCCCGCGGCCGCGTGCTGGTGCTGGCGCACGTTAAAGAGCTCGTCGCGCAAAACCATGCCAAGTATTGTGCGCTTGGACTGGAAGCCGACATTTTCGCCGCCGGGCTAAAGCGTAAAGAGAGCCACGGCAAAGTGGTGTTTGGCAGCGTGCAGTCGGTGGCCCGCAATCTGGATCTGTTTCGCAGCGAATTTTCGCTGCTGATTGTCGACGAATGTCACCGCATCAGCGATGACGACGACAGCCAGTATCAGCAAATCCTGTCCCACCTGAAAGAGGTGAATCCTCACCTGCGCCTGCTGGGCCTGACGGCGACCCCGTTTCGTCTGGGGAAAGGCTGGATCTATCGCTACCATTATCACGGCATGGTGCGCGGCGATGACAAGGCCCTGTTTAGCGACTGCATCTACGAGCTTCCGCTGCGCTACATGATTAAACATGGCTACCTGACGCCGCCTGAACGGCTGGATATGCCGGTGGTGCAGTACGACTTCAGCCGCCTGCAGGCGCAGAGCAACGGGTTATTCAGCGAAGCGGATCTTAACCAGGAGCTGAAAAAGCAAAAGCGCATTACGCCGCATATCATCAGCCAGATTGAGGAGTTCGCCGCGACGCGCAAAGGGGTGATGATCTTTGCCGCCACCGTTGAGCATGCGCGAGAAATCACCGGGTTACTGCCCCCCGGCGACGCGGCGCTCATCACCGGCGAGACGCCCGGCCCGGATCGCGATCGCCTGATTGAGGCCTTTAAAGCCCAGCAGTTCCGCTATCTGGTCAACGTATCGGTGTTGACCACCGGCTTTGACGCCCCGCACGTCGACCTGATCGCTATTTTGCGTCCGACCGAATCGGTCAGTCTGTATCAGCAAATTGTTGGCCGCGGCCTGCGTCTGGCGCCGGGGAAAACCGACTGCCTGATTCTGGATTATGCCGGTAACCCGCACGATCTCTATACGCCTGAGGTCGGCGCGCCAAAAGGGAAAAGCGACAACGTGCCCGTGCAGGTCTTTTGCCCTGCCTGCGGGTTTGCCAACACCTTCTGGGGCAAAACCACCGCCGACGGCACGCTGATCGAACATTTTGGCCGCCGCTGTCAGGGCTGGTTTGAAGATGATGACGGGCATCGCGAGCAATGCGATTTTCGTTTCCGCTTTAAAAACTGCCCGCAGTGCAACGCCGAAAATGACATTGCCGCTCGCCGCTGTCGGGAGTGCGACACGGTGCTGGTTGACCCGGACGACATGCTGAAAGCGGCATTAAAGCTGAAAGATGCGCTGGTGCTGCGCTGTTCCGGCATGGCGTTGCAGCCCGGCGCCGATGAAAAAGGCGAATGGCTGAAAATCACTTATTACGATGAAGACGGGGCGGACGTCAGCGAGCGCTTCCGGCTTCAGACGCCTGCCCAGCGAACGGCCTTCGAACAGCTGTTTATCCGCCCGCACACCCGCACTCCGGGCGTGCCCCTGCGCTGGATCACCGTGGCCGATATCGTGCGCCAGCAGGTGCTATTGCGCCATCCGGATTTTGTGGTCGCCCGCAAAAAAGGCCAGTTCTGGCAGGTGCGCGAAAAACTCTTCGACTACGAAGGTCGCTTCCGTCGCGCCAACGAATTGCGCGGGTAGCGGGACTTTTCATTGATGTGAGGGGCATTTGAGTATAAAATGCCGCCCGCTTCACATCCGTGAGGCAGAACACTCACCTGCTGCTGGGTCGCCTGTAGTAGGGTTTTAAATACAGAGAGAAATCAATGTTTACTATCGAAGCAGAAGTACGTAACGTGCAGGGTAAGGGTGCGAGCCGCCGCCTGCGTACCGCTAACAAGTTCCCGGCTATCGTTTACGGTGGCGAAGCTGCTCCAGTTGCAATCGAACTGGATCACGACAAACTGTGGAACCTGCAGACCAAAGCTGAATTCTACAGCGAAGTTCTGACCATCGTTGTTGGCGGTAAAGAAGAAAAAGTGAAAGTTCAGGCTGTTCAGCGTCACGCGTTCAAGCCAAAACTGACTCACATCGACTTCGTTCGCGCGTAATCGCAAACCTGTCGAAAAAAACCCCGCTTCTGCGGGGTTTTTTGTGCCTGCTATTTACCGCCCGAGGTGCGGCGCTGAAGCTGATCGCGCAGATTCGGCGGCGTCCCCTTAATGGTCAGCGTATCGGTGGCCGGGTCCCAGAAGATACGTTCCCCCAGCAGCATCGCATCAAAGTTGATGGTTAACCCGCCGCCGCTGCCGGCAAACTTGGTTAACTGACGCAGCGTGCTGCGATCCGCCGGGAAGCTCTCTTCAAGCTCATAGCCCTTCTCTGCGGTAAATTCCTGGAAGCTGACTTCGCTGACGCCCGCCAACTCTTTTGACAGCGACTCCAGCTCAATCTCTTCCCCAGCCTGCAGCTGTTCGTTGCAGTAGCTGTAAACCTGCTGGCGCACCGTCTGGCGCTCAGATTTATCAAGCTGCGCTTCGGCTGTGAAATCGTCCACCGCCTGGAGCAGCCCTTTGTTCTGCGCTTTTGCGTTAAGCCCTTCGCTGGCACCGAGGAAGTCCATAAAGAAATCCGCCACTTTGCGGCCCACGCGTCCCTTCAGGAAAGTCAGGTAGCGGGTCGATTCCGGGTTGGTTTCCCACTCGGTCAAATCAATACGCGCCACGATATCCGCATGGTTGATATCCAGATAATGCGTCGAGCTGATATCCAGCTGCTCGTTCACGCGCATGCTGCTTAAGTTATTCAGCACGGTAACCAGCAGATACTCGACCGCCAGGTAGCGGTAGTGGCAGAACAGCACGATCCCGCCGTCGGCGAACGGATATTTCGCCAGCTCGTCGCGCAGACGCCCGGTTGCCGCACGGCTAAACGCCAGGAAATCCTCTTCACCCTGGCGCTGCAGGCGCAGGCTATCGGCCAGTTCACTCTCTTCGCTGAACAGCCCATAGGCTTTATTTTTGGCGCTGTAGACACGATGCAGCTCTGCCATCATCTCCACAACGGTCGCCGTAGGTTCCAGTAACGAATCGCGTAGCACCACTTCAAGGGTTTGCTCATCGCGCTTGATAAGCTGGTGCAAGGCAATCTGGTTGATTTCCAGACTCATGATAAACTCTCCTTTTAGACCGGGCGGTATTCAACCACCACCAGGACATGTGTGCAACAACAGATAAAAAAGGGGAAAAAAAGCTGTTGCTACGGTAATATGTTGCCCTTTCATCAACAAACTGATTTTGATTTATGCCACAACATTCCCGCTACAGTGATGAACACGTTGAACAACTGCTCAGTGAGCTGGTCAACGTACTGGAAAAACATAAAACGCCGACCGATCTCTCCCTGATGGTTTTGGGAAATATGGTCACCAACCTGATTAACACCAGCGTTGCTCCGGCTCAGCGTCAGGCGATCGCAAAATCTTTCGCCCAGGCTTTACAGTCGTCCGTCAGCAACGACCCGGCCCATTAAGGGATACGAACAACAGTTTATGGTGACGAATCGTCAGCGCTACCGTGAAAAAGTCTCCCAGATGGTCAGCTGGGGGCACTGGTTTGCCCTGTTCAACATTCTGTTGGCGACGGTCATTGGCTGTCGTTATCTGTTTGTCGCAGACTGGCCAACAACGCTCACCGGGCGTATCTACTCCTGGATAAGCGTTGTCGGTCACTTTAGCTTTTTGGTTTTCGCCACCTATCTGCTGATCCTGTTCCCCTTGACGTTTATCGTCATGTCGCAGCGTCTGATGCGATTCTTGTCCGCCATCCTTGCGACGGTGGGGATGACGCTGCTGCTTATCGACAGTGAAGTGTTCACCCGCTTCCACCTGCATCTCAACCCCATCGTCTGGGAACTGGTGATTAACCCCGACCAGAACGAAACGGCCCGTGACTGGCAGCTGATGTTTATCAGCGTCCCGGTGATCCTGTTGATTGAGATGCTGTTTGCCACCTGGAGCTGGCAAAAACTGCGCAGCCTGACCCGCCGACGCCACTACGCGAAGCCCGTCGCCGCGCTCTTCTTCGTCTCCTTTATCAGTTCGCACATCATGTATATCTGGGCGGATGCGAACTTCTATCGCCCGATTACCATGCAGCGCGCGAACCTGCCGCTCTCGTACCCGATGACGGCACGTCGCTTCCTCGAAAAACATGGCCTGCTTGATGCGCAGGAGTACCAGCGACGTCTTATCGAGCAGGGTAACCCGGAAGCCGTCAGCGTGCAGTATCCGCTGAGCGACCTGCGCTATCGCGATATGGGCCGCGGGCAAAACGTCCTGCTGATCACCGTCGATGGCCTGAACTATTCCCGTTTCGAGAAGCAAATGCCTGCGCTGGCCAATTTCGCGAGTCAAAATGTCACGTTTACTCAGCATATGAGCTCCGGTAACACAACCGACGCGGGCATCTTTGGCCTCTTCTATGGCATTTCAGCCGGATACATGGACGGCGTACTCTCTACCCGCACACCTGCGGCGCTGATCACCGGGCTGAATCAGCAGGGCTATCAGTTAGGGTTGTTCTCATCCGATGGCTTTAACAGCCCGCTCTACCGCCAGGCGCTGCTGTCTGATTTCTCACTGCCAGCGGCACAAAATCAGTCCGATGCGCAGACCGCCAGCCAATGGATAAACTGGCTCCAGCGCTATGCTCAGGAAGATAACCGCTGGTTCTCATGGGTCTCCTTTAACGGCACTACGCTTGCTAACAGCAACAAGAGTGATTTCGCGCGCCGCTACGGCCGCGCGGCGGGTGATGTTGATGCGCAGATTGGCCGCGTGCTTGACGCGCTACGTGAGTCCGGCAAGCTGGATAACACCGTGGTGATCGTGACCGCAGGCCATGGCGTCCCGTTAGGTGACGAGACGAAGAGCATGAGCTGGTCACGCCCGAACCTGCAGGTTCCGCTGGTCATCCACTGGCCGGGTACGCCGGCGCAGCGCATCAATATGCTTACCGAGCATAAAGATGTGATGACCACCCTGATGCAACGCCTGCTGCACGTCAGCACGCCAGCCAACGAGTATTCTCAGGGGCAGGATCTCTTCAGCGCCGCGCGCCGCCATAACTGGGTCACGGCTGCGGGGAATAATACGCTGGTGGTGACCACGCCGAAGCTGACGCTGGTGCTGAACAACAACGGGAATTATCAGACGTATAACCTGCAGGGTGAACGGCTTAAAGACCAGAAACCGCAGCTGAGCCTGCTGCTGCAGGTCCTGACGGATGAGAAGCGCTTCGTCGCTAACTGATTAATAATAAACCAGTTAGCGACGGATTCCCTTGCATTCGAAACGGAATCGAGTAGTATTCTTTCTATGCGTCGGCACGTAGCGCAGCCTGGTAGCGCACCGTCATGGGGTGTCGGGGGTCGGAGGTTCAAATCCTCTCGTGCCGACCAAAAACACATTGAAAACCAGCCTTTTATGGCTGGTTTTTTTATTTCGCCTCGTCCGGCGTTTTGCGCAGGTACACCAGCGTAACCAGGCAAATCACCGCTCCGGCATAGAACGTATATTCTGCGCCAAACGTTTCCCAGATGACCCCGGCGCCCAGACTGGCGACTAACAATCCCACGCCACTGACCAGACTAAAAATGCCGTAGGCGGTACCGCGCAGATCCCCAGGCGCGGTTTTCGCAATCATTGCCGCCAGCAGCCCCTGCGTCATCCCCATATGCACTCCCCAAAGCGCAACGCCCAGAAGCATTCCAGCCCAGTGGGTGCTCAGCGCCAGCACAACATCTGCCCCAATCAGCATCACCAGCCCCCACTGCAGTAATCGGGTGTGGCTCATCCCGTCCGATAACTTGCCAAACGGATAGGCAGAGAGGAAATAGAGCAGATTCATGGCCACCATCACCAGCGGGATCAGCGCCAGCGGCACCCCCGACTGCTGTGCGCGCAGCACAAGAAAGGCTTCACTGAAACGTGCGAGCGTGAAGATGGCCCCCAGGCCAATGACCCACCAGCAGCCTTTCCCGAGACGCCTGAGGTTCTCTTTTTTGATGGGGTTCGTGCGTTTATGTTCGACGGGCGTTTTCGGCTCATGCAGGCCGAAGAAAAGCAGCGCCACGGCGAGCACGCCGGGGATCACCGCGATCCAGAAAATCGTGCGGAAATCATCGTTCCACAGCAGCATTAATCCTACGGCCAGCAGCGGCCCGAGAAATGCGCCGACGGTGTCCATCGACTGACGCAGCCCAAAGGCCGCGCCGCGAAGTTCCGGCGGCGTAACATCAGCAACCAGCGCATCGCGCGGCGCTCCCCGTATCCCCTTCCCGACCCGGTCGATTAAGCGCGCCCCAAGGATCATGCCGGAAGAAGAGGCGATAGCGAACAACGGTTTACTCAATGCGCCAAGACCATAGCCCAGAACCGCCAGTCCTTTACGCTTGCCCAGATAGTCACTGATGGCGCCGGAAAACACCTTGATAAACAGCGCCGTAGCCTCAGCCAGACCTTCAATCAAACCAATGAAAATAACGCTGGCGCCCAGCGTCGTCACCATAAACAGCGGCAGCAGACTGTGAATAATCTCCGAGGAGATATCCATTAACATACTGACGCCGCCCACCACCCAGACTCCTTTCGGGATCCGGCTGAGCGTTGCAAACCGGGATAACATTGCGCATCTCCTGCTTCATGTTGAACTGTCTTGTTCGAAACAGAATATCCTGGAAATGCGAATAAAAATTATTAGACATAAAAAAAGCCACCCCGCAGGATGGCTTCGATATCGCAAATCGGCGTCTAGTGTTTATCACGTCCGCCCAGGAAGAAAATGCCCAGCGGGATGGCCAGCAGAACGGTGAACACCAGGCTGTAGACAAAGATCATCGCCGATTGCAGGACATACATGCTGGTTGTCCAGGCTGAGAGTGGAATGTTGTACTGTTCGATGACGCCAACAATGGTGGCCCGCCCCACGCACGCGGCAGCAATCATAAACACAACCAGCAGCGCCAGGAGGAACTTGCGGCCTTCAAGCGTTTTCAGTTTTGCACGAACCATCTCTCTTCCCTTTTACAGATGAATAACATTATAGAGGGTCTAAAATAACACAAACGCCTGCCGGACTCCACGCCAGTACAAACCTCTACTTAAATGGCAAATATGTGGTTTATTACGCTATTCATATTGAAAATGTAAGTAAATAACACCAATCATTCATAGTTGATATGTTAACCTGTGCAGGATCGTTTTGACATAAAGGAATGACAATGAAAAACGCACCTAAATTTGCCATCGCACTCATCGCCGCCGCGTGTGTCAGCACCAGTGCTTTCGCCAACGAAACCCCTAAAGAGCAGCCGCTGGAAAAAGTCGCCCCGTATCCGAAAGCGGATAAAGGGATGAAGCGTCAGGTGATCCAGCTGCCGGCACAGCAGGATGAAGCGAATTTCAAAGTAGAGCTGTTAATTGGCAAGACGCTGGAAGTGGATTGCAACCAGCATCGCCTGGGTGGTCAGCTGGAAAGCAAAACGCTGGAAGGCTGGGGTTACGACTACTACGTCTTTGATAAAGTGACCTCGCCGGTCTCCACCATGATGGCCTGCCCGGATGGCAAGAAAGAGAAGAAATTTGTGACAGCGTATCTGGGCGACAATAGCCTGCTGCGCTACAACAGCAAGTTGCCGATCGTGGTTTATACGCCTGAAAACGTGGAAGTGAAGTATCGCGTGTGGAAGGCTGAAGAGAAGATTGAGCAGGCTGTCGTACGTTGAAATTAAGTCGGGTGGCGGCTTCGCCTTACCCGACCTACAAAATAACACCGAACATAGGCCGGGTAGGCGTCAGCGCCACCCGGCTTTTTTACCTTACAGCGCGATATCCGCAACCGGTTTGTTTTCCGGCTGAGGCTTCAGCTCCGCTTTTGGCGCAGCATCCGCAGCCTGCGGTTTGATGTACTGCAGCTGCAGTACGCGGCTGGTGTATTCCAGCTCCTGCTCCGTCGCGCTCACGTTACCGTTCAGCTTCGTGCCGTAGGATGGAATAATGGTTTTCAGCTTCGCCTGCCATTCCGGACTGGCGACTTTATCTTTAAACACTTTTTCCATCAGGTGCAGCATGATTGGCGCAGCGGTAGACGCACCCGGTGACGCACCCAGCAGCGCGGCGATGGTGCCATCCTTATCGCTTACCACTTCGGTACCCAGACGCAGCACGCCGCCCTCTTTCGGATCGCGCTTGATGATTTGTACGCGCTGACCCGCCTGCCACAGGCGCCAGTCTTCTTTCTTCGCCTGCGGATAGTACTCTTTCAGCGCCTCGAAACGGTCGTCGTCGGAGAGCATCACCTGGCTAATCAGGTATTTCACCAGATCGAAGTTATCCAGCCCCACGTCCATCATCGGTTTGACGTTAGAGGTGGTGGTGGCGCTCAGCAGATCCCACAGGGAGCCGTTTTTCAGGAACTTCGTGGAGAAGGTCGCGAACGGTCCAAACAGCACCACGCGTTTGCCGTCAAGCATACGGGTGTCAATGTGCGGAACAGACATTGGCGGCGCGCCCACGGAAGCCTGACCGTACACTTTTGCCAGATGACGGTTCACCACTTCCGGGTTATCGGACACCAGGAACTGACCGCCGACCGGGAAGCCCGCGTAGTCGTCCGCTTCCGGAATGCCGGACTCCTGCAGCAGCTTCAGCGCCGCGCCGCCCGCACCGATAAAGACAAACTTCGCCCTGATGACGTGTTCAGCTTCATTGTTTTTCAGATCGGCAACGGTCACGCTCCAGCTGTTATCCGCATTGCGCTTGAAACCGCGCACTTCGGTGCTGAGCTGCAGGTTGAAGTTCTCTTTTTTCTTCAGAGACGTCACCAGCTGACGGGTAATTTCACCATAGTTGACGTCGGTACCAATTTCGGTACGGGTCGCCGCCACTTTCTGGTTCGGGTCACGACCTTCCATGACCAGCGGAGCCCACTCTTTAATCTGCGCGTGATCTTCAGAGTATTTCATCCCGCGGAACAGCGTGCTCTGCTGCAGTGCGGCGTAGCGCGCGCGCAGGAAGTTGACGTTCTGCTCGCCCCACACAAAGCTCATGTGCGGTACGGTATTGATAAAGGAGTGCGGGTCGTGCAGCACGCCACTGTTGACCTGGTGAGACCAGAACTGGCGAGAAACCTGGAACGCCTCGTTGATCTCTACCGCTTTCTCGATACTAATGGAACCGTCCTTTTTCTGCGGCGTATAGTTCAGTTCCATGAGTGCCGAATGGCCGGTACCGGCGTTGTTCCAGCCGTTCGAACTCTCCTGCGCCACGCCATCAAGGCGCTCGACCATGGTCATTGACCAGTCCGGCTGCAGTTCTTGCAGATAGGTTCCCAGCGTGGCGCTCATGATACCGCCACCGATTAAAAGGACGTCCGTTTCCTGCTCTTTTGGTGCGTCAGCTTTCGCCGCCATGGAGACGGTGTTAAGCCCCACGGCCAGAGAAAAGAGCATGGCAGTCATTTTTTTCATAATTTATGCCTTAGTGTAAAAGTGCTTGATGCGTGGAAATTGCAGGTGAAAAAAGCTGCGGGGGCACGGTAACAACTTTTAAATATTGTTTAAAGGTTACGAAATTATTGTAATTGTGAAATTTAATGATGGATTGTTTGTGAGGAATTCTCGAAGCGTCTGGTAAAGGGCGGTTTAACGGGCTAGTATGTTGCGTTTTGTGATCGCGCGCACGGAAGCCTGCCCTAACCAGCGAAACGTTATGTCCCTACCCCATTCTCCTTTATCTCCCGAAAACCGTGTCGCCAGCTTGCTGCGTTCCCCTAAGCAGCTGACGCGTGAAACGCTGGCGGGCGTGATTACCGCCCTGGCGCTGATCCCCGAGGTCATCTCATTTTCCGTGGTGGCGGGCGTTGACCCGAAGGTCAGCCTGATCGCTTCCGTGGTGCTATGTCTTGCCCTGTCTGTACTGGGCGGTCGCCCGGCGATGGTCACGGCCGCGGCCGGTTCCGTGGCACTGGTTATTGGGCCCATGGTGCATCAGCACGGCGTACAGTACATTCTTCCCGCCGTGCTCATGGCTGGCGTGATTCAGATTCTGTTTGGCGTGCTGGGCATGGCAAGGCTGATGCGCTTTATTCCCCAGTCGGTCATGACCGGGTTTGTTAACGCCCTCGGGATATTGATTTTCTTTGCGCAGGTTCCCCATTTCTGGAGCCGAAGCCCGCTGATTGTGGCCCTGTTCGTGCTGACGGTACTGATCGTGCTGTGGGTGCCGCGCTATTTCAAAAGCATCCCTTCCCCACTGATTGCGATTGTGCTGTTAACCTTGTTTACCGTTTCAACCGGGCAAAGCCTGCCGACCGTGGGCGATGAAGGCGCCATGAGCGGCGGCTTGCCGGGTCTTAGCGAACTTCTGGTCCCTCTCAATCTCCAGACGCTGAGCATAATCTGGCCGTGCGCGTTGAGCATCGCGTTTGTCGGCCTGCTGGAATCCCTGCTGACCGCAAAGCTGGTGGATGAGCTGACCGCGACACCGTCAAGTAAACGCCGCGAAAGCATTGGATTAGGCGTCGGCAATATCCTGGCCGGATTTTACGGTGGTATTGCGGGCTGCGCGATGATCGGACAAACCATTGTTAACGTGGAGATGGGGAAAGGCCGAAGCCGCATTTCAACCTTCGCTGCGGGCATCGTGCTGCTGATCCTGGTGACGGCGCTCAGCGACGTGATGGCCAACATCCCGATGGCGGTGCTAGCGGGCATTATGGCGATTGTCGCCGTCAAAACCTTCAGCTGGCACAGCCTTCAGCCGGCCACGCTGAAAACGGCTCCGATTGCAGAAACGGTCGTCATGCTGGTGACCGTTGCCGCCACGGTATCAACCGGCAATCTGGCGATTGGCGTGCTGGGCGGGATTATCGTCATGGTGCTGCTTCCCGCCCGCATTAAGCGTCGGCTTAAAGCAGAAAAATCGTCGCCAGCCCAAGAAAAATAAAGAAACCGCCGGTATCGGTGATGGCGGTGATCATCACGCTCGACCCCACCGCGGGGTCGCGCCCCAGTTTGGTCATGGTCAACGGGATAATAACGCCCATCATCGATGCCACCAGCAGATTCAGCACCATCGCCAGCATCATCACCCCACCCAGCGCCATATCGTCATACAACCACCAGGTGATGCCCCCCATAATCCCGCCCCAGACCAGGCCGTTGATCAACGCCACACCCATCTCTCTGAAGATCAGAAAGGCGAAGTTGCCGGGCTGAATATTCTCCAGCGCCAGCGCGCGAACAATCATCGTGATAGTCTGATTGCCGGTATTACCGCCAATCCCGGCCACAATCGGCATCAGCGAGGCCAGCGCCACCAGCTGCGAAATGGTGTGTTCGAAACCGTCAATTACGCGGGAGGCGATAAACGCGGTACACAGGTTAATGGCCAGCCACGCCCAGCGCGTTTTCACCGCCTTGCCGACGGAGGCATGGACGTCATCTCCCGCACTGATCCCCCCCAGCGCACGCAGGTCGTTGTCGGTTTCTTCATAAACGACGTCAACGATCTCGTCGATGGTCAGACGCCCCATCAGTTTGCCGACGGAGTCCACGACGGCGGCACTCACGAGGTCGTCACGTTCGAAGGTACGCGCCGCTTTCTCCGCATCGTCCTCCGGGGAGAAGACCATCGGCTCGTTTTCCATCACCTCGCTCACCTTCCGCTGGGTGCTGTTGAGCAGGATGGTTTTCAGCTCCAGCTCGCCGAGCAGAGTTTTATCCCGGGAGGTAACAAACAGCTTATCGGTGTTATCCGGCATTTTGCCCAGGCGACGCAGATAGCGCTGCACGGTGCCGAGCGTCACGTCCGGACGCACCGTGATAACGCCGAACTCCATAATCGCGCCGACGCTGTTTTTCTCGTAGTGCATCACCTGACGCACGCGCGCGCGTTCATCGGCAGGCAGTGACGCCAGCAGACGGCCGGTCAGGTTTCGCGGCAGGTGCTGAACCAGGTAAATCTGCTCGTCGATATCCAGGGTTTGCAGAGCGTCGAGAATATCCCGGTCGCTCATCTCGTCGATCAGGTCGTCCCAGACGTTTTCTGAGGCCTCAAGCAGCACCTGTCCGCGCTCGTGATCCTGCACCAGCCGCCACAGGGCGTGACGTTCTTCCGAGGGAAGCGCTTCCAGGGTATCCGCCAGATCCGGCGGGGGTAAGTGAGCAACCAGCGCACCTACCTCAGCAATATCGTCGGCTAAAGTGCCGACATCATATTGCTCAGCCAGGGTCAGTTTGCCTAATAGCGTAGAGGTGACCGCTTTATCGGTCGTGAGAAGCCAGATCAGTCGCGCACGTTCCTGGTCACGCTGTCTGGCGCTGTTTTTCTTTAATACCGACATCAATCATAAATCCATGAAATAAGTTGGTATTAAGCATAGCGCGAGGATATGT
Organism: Enterobacter sp. ku-bf2; assembly: GCF_001742765.1. NCBI lineage: Bacteria > Pseudomonadati > Pseudomonadota > Gammaproteobacteria > Enterobacterales > Enterobacteriaceae > Enterobacter > Enterobacter sp. ku-bf2. The sequence continues at coordinate 132,737 of NZ_MDVW01000021.1, read as the reverse complement.
AAATAAGAATAAACAACGGGGCGGGATGGAGAAAAAATCGGCATTACGGCTACGATCTATCCCCTCTCCCTGTGGGAGAGGGTTAGGGTGAGGGCATCAGGCCGTGCGCGCCACCGCGTCACGCGAGGCTGCATCGCGCTCTTCACCGGTCAGCTCGCTCAGCCTGCCGTCGCGCATCTCCAGCAGGCGGTCGGCATGAATAAAGTAATGATCGTCGTGGCTGATGGCGAAAATGGTTTTACCCATCTGCTGCATCAGCGGCAGCAGCACCTGATAAAACTCGCGGCGGAAGTGCGGGTCCTGATCCGCCGCCCACTCATCCAGCAGAATGATGTCACGCTCTTCCGCCAGCGCCAGCAGCAGCGCCACGCGCTTTTTCTGCCCTTTGGAAAGCTTCAGATTGAGAATTTTACCGTCCTGAAGTTCCAGCTTGTGGGACATCTGCAGCTGCGCCAGCCATTTTTCCACCAGCGCTGGATTGGCCTGCTGCCCTTCCGGGCCCAGCAGTTGCTCAAACAGCCAGACGTCGGTGAACACCGCCGAGAAAAGCTTGCGGTAATCCTCGGGCTTCTCCGCGCTCAGCGCTCTGCCATCCAGTAAAATCTCGCCCGACTGCGGCTGATAAAGCCCGGTGAGCAGCATCGCCAGCGTCGATTTACCGCTGCCGTTGCCGCCAATCAGGAACAGCAGCTCGCCGCGGCGGATCGTCAGGTTGACCGGCCCCACGGAGAAGGCGCTGTCCTGATAGCGGAACGTGACGTTACGCAGCTCCAGCGTCTGCCAGTCAGGGAAGGCCTGCGGGCGCGGGAATTCGGCTTTAAACGGCGCGAGATCGAATTTGTTGAGCTTATTAAATGCCACCTGCGCACTCAGTAAGGTGGGCAACGCGCCGACCGCCGAGAGCAGCGGCGTGCGCAAAAACAGCAGCGTCAGCGAGTAGGTTGCCGCGACGTTGGTGTCCGCCCAGCCCAGGCTGTTCGCCATCCAGAATACCAGGCCAATGGCGCCCAGCATCATAATGTTTGACCAGTTCACCGCGCTCAGGTGGAAGGTATCAGCGCGAATGATGTGATGCCGGTACTCGCGTGCGTCCGGAATATAGAGATGGTTAAAGATATACTCGGCGCGCTCGCGGTTCAGGGTGAGTTCTTTGCGCCCTTCCAGTACCGTCTGGTAGTCGTTATAGAGCTTATCTTCGGTTTCGCGCAGCACCGCCATGTGTTTATAGACGCGTGACACCAGGACAAAACCGCCCCAGATGGTGATGGCGATCCACAGCGCAGTCACCGCCAGCATTTTGCTGGAGAGCCAGGCGAGATAGGCCGCCGAGCCAAAGGTCAGAATGATCCCCTGCACCAGCTCTGGCAGACGAACGAACGCGATGGTAATGGCGCGTACGTCGCTGGTCAGCCCCGCCAGCAGGGAGGCGCTGCCGAGCTGCTCAACGCGTTCGACCTGGGTGTCCAGGATCCGCTTGATAAACTCACTGCGCAAACGAAAAACGAAATGGTGGCCGAGCGCGGTCAGCGCCAGCTGGGAGCCGAGCGTAACCGCCATCAGCAGCAGCAGCAGGCCAAGAAACTCCGGCAATACGGAGAGCGAGGTGTCGACCATTTCAATCAACCGAACGTTAATAAACGCGATCAGGCCAATACCCAGTGCGGCGCTGGCCAGGCTTAACGCCATAACGGCGATGAAGGGCCAGCGGTACTGACGCCAGACGAGGAGAAGTAGTTGCATGCAGGCAATCCGGACAATAAAAATCAGCGAGCAGTGTAAACTGCCCTGCGCGGACATCAAGAATAATTCTTATTTTAGTTTACGCATCCCAGCCTGACGGAAGGTCAGATTAAAGCGGTACTCCCCCGTGAGGGGGTGGACGCCGGGTTTCAGCGGCTGAATGCCGTGATAATAAAGCCGCGATTCCCTGCCCCACACCACCACATCGCCATGTTCCAGCATAATGCGTTTGAGCGGATCGTTGCGGCGTAATCCCCCAAACTGAAAGACGGCAGGCAGGCCTAACGATACCGAAACGATAGGCGCGCGCAGATCGGGCTCATCCTTGTCCTGATGCAGCGAGAGCTTCGCACCGACGGCGTAGCGGTTAATCAGACAGGCATCAGGACGAAAATCCGGATAATCCGCCGCCACGGCAGCCTCGTGACAAAGTGCCTGAAAAACCTCAGGCATGGGAGGCCACGGCCGGTCGGTCGTGGGATCGTTTGGAGCATACACATACCCACGTTCGTTTGTCGCCCAGCCCAGTTCGCCGCAGTTGGCCATGGCCACCGACATGGTGTAGCCGCCCGGCGTCACCATATGGCGAAACGGTGAAACCGCCGTGACCTCTTCAATACCGGCAAGCAACGCCGCCGCACGGGAGAGAGCAAAGCGGCGCAGGATCACCGCCCCTGGCGCAAGCGGTTCCTGCCAGGGTTCAGCATCCGCAAAAAGATCGAGCATTATTCCTCCCGGCGTTTCGCCTCACGTTTCAGTAATAGCGCTTTTCGCGCCGTCCCCCAGCGATAGCCCGACAGCGCACCGTCGTTGCGAACCACCCGATGACAGGGGATCACAATTGCCAGCGTGTTTGCCGCACAGGCGCCTGCTACGGCGCGTACCGCACCGGGTTGGCCAATCGCCTGCGCCACCTGCTGGTAGCTTGCCGTTTCGCCGCAGGGAATAGTGCGAAGGGCCTGCCAGACGCGCTGCTGGAACGCGGTACCGCGAATATCCAGCGGCAGCGCAAGCGGTACGTCGCGGTTATCAATACTGGCAATGACCTGGTGGATCCGCTGCACAAAGGCGTCGTCCAGCGGCGCGTGCGTAGCTTTTGGAAATTGCGTGGCAAGCTCTGCGGTGACTTCCGCATCGGTGTCACCCAGCAGAATCGCGCAGATCCCCCGCTCGCTTTCGGCGACCAGACAGCGTCCTAGCGAACAGTCATGGATGGCATACCGCACGGCCACCTCTCCTTTACGGTACTGCTTCGCCGTCATGCCCAACGCATCGTTGGCTTTACGATAATAGCTGCTGCTGTCGGGAAATCCCGCCGCCAGCACGGCATCGGTAATTTTGTCTCCCTGCGCAAGCGCGGTGCGCAGACGCTGACCCCGCGCCGCCTGCTGCCAGGCTTTGGGCGTCATGCCGGTCACCGACTTAAACAGGCGGTGGAAATGGAAAGGACTCATGGCAACCTGCTCCGCCAGTCTCTCCAGGGTTAACGCGGGATCCTGCTCCAGAAGCCGGCAGGCATGTTCCACTTTTGCCAGCTTCTGCGCCTGCGGATCGCGTTTGTCCGGCATGCAGCGCTTGCACGGACGAAAGCCCGCCTGAGCGGCGTGCCAGGCATCGGGATAAAAGCGGACATTTTTACGCAGCGCGTGGCGGGCACGGCATGACGGGCGGCAGAAAATACCCGTCGTCTGCACGGCGAAGACAAACTGATCGTCTGCGAGCGGATCGCGGGCCAGCACGGCCTGCCAGCGATCCTCATCGGTCATTAAGGTTGGGTTTTTCATGATCGGCTCCTTGTATAAGCATACATAGAGCGTGCCTGAGCGCCACCGATAAAAAACCCGCAACCTTGCTTTTTAATTTTTGTCGCTGACCAGGAAACTGTTGAACTGCGGCGAGCTCCAGGTTTTGAACCCGTCGCCCTCTTTGGTGATCATATAAACCGCCAGCCCTTCCTGACGGACCACCTCTTTGGCTTTTTCCGGGCCGAGAACCATTAATCCGGTATCCCAGGCATCCGCTTCCAGCGCGGTGGGGGCAATGACCGTTACCGAGACCAGGTTATGCGTGATGGGGCGTCCGGTCTGCGGATCAATCACGTGCGAAATACGCTTCCCGTCAAGCTCGTAATAGTTGCGATAGCTTCCGGAGGTGCTGATGCCATGTCCGTTGATATCCACTATCGCCTGCACGGCATTTTGCCGATCGGTTGGTTTTTGAATCGCTACGCGCCACGGTTTATCGCTGGCGTTCATACCCCGACTGACCAACGCGCCGCCCACCGAGACCAGATATCGGGAAATTCCTTCCTGCGCCATCAGTGCAGCAAGATGATCCGCCGCATAGCCTTCCCCGACCGTTGACAGATCGACAAACAGATCGGGGATATCTTTTTGCAGGTACTGCTGCCCGTACTGGTTGATCACGGTCAGATGCTGTAGCCCTGTCCGGGCGCGGGCGTCATCAATGGCCGCCTGTTCGGGCGTCTTCACCGGCTGTTTATTGGGGCCAAATCCCCAGAGGTTCACCAGAGGACCGACGGTCACATCCATCGCCCCGTTGGTTTTATAACCCACGCGCATTGCCTCGGTCACGATATCGGCCATCGCCTCGCTCACCGGCCACAGAGAAGTGCTGGTCGAGAGGTTAAAGCGCATCAGCGCCGAGTCATTTTTATAGGTCGACAGCAGCTGATCGTCGGCGTCCAGCTGCGACTGGATTTTGCCGCGAAGTTCATCCGTGCGTGTTTTATCGAGGTTCATCACGCTGACGCGCCAGAAGGTGCCCATCGTTTTACCTTCGAGCACCGTCGCGGCAGGTGCATCGGTTTTCGCCACGGTCGCGGGATCGTTACACGCGGTCAGGAAAAAAAGCATAGCCAGAAAGCTGGCGCGTAAAAAAGTCATGTCCATTCATTATTATCCTCATGCCAGGGCGGCAAGAGTACACCAAAAAAGGGGCGTTGTGAGAATCCAGCAAGCACAAAAAAGGGGGCCATCAGGCCCCCTTACGTCACACGTTAACGCGATTAGAACTGGTAAACCAGGCCCAGCGCGACGATATCGTCAGTACCGATACCCGCCTGACGGGTGAAGTCATTTTCATCAACCAGGTTGATTTTGTAATCCACGTAGGTGGACATGTTTTTGTTGAAGTAGTAAGTCGCACCCACATCAACATATTTCAGCAGATCCTGATCGCCGTAACCTTCGATGTCTTTGCCTTTAGACTGCAGGTAAGCCACGGATGGACGCAGGCCGAAGTCGAACTGGTACTGAGCAACCACTTCAAAGTTCTGCGCTTTGTTGGCCCAACCCAGATCGCCTGCGCGAGTCGCGTTGTAGGTCTGAGTATACTGAGCAGCCAGGTAGATGTTGTTCGCGTCGTATTTCAGACCGCCGGTATAGGTTTCAGCACGGTCGCCAGTACCGAAGCCCAGGTCGTTCTGGGAACTGGTGCGCTTAGAGCTGGACACGGCAGTACCAATACCGAAGCCTTCGCCCAGGTTATAAGTGATAGAACCGCCAACGCCATCACCGTTCTGACGCAGTGCTTCACGACCGTTGTTGGTCTGGTCCTCACCGCTTACGCTACCGTTTTTACCTTGATACTGAACAGCAAAGTTCAGGCCATCAACAAGGCCGAAGAAATCGCTGTTACGATAGGTCGCAAAGCCGTTACCACGCTGCTGCATGAAGTTGTCAGAACCGTAGGTGTCACCGCCGAATTCTGGCAGAACGTCGGTCCAGGAAGTTACATCGTAAACTACGCCGTAGTTACGACCGTAGTCGAAAGAACCCGCGTCACCAAATTTCAGACCGGCAAACGCCACACGGGTCCAGGCGTTGTTTTCATTCTCACCTGAGTTACCCTGAATCTGGTATTCCCACTGGCCGTAACCGGTCAGCTGATCGTTAACCTGGGTTTCGCCTTTGAAGCCAAGACGCATGTAGGTCTGGTCGCCATCAGCGCTGTCGTCATCGGAGAAATAGTGCAGACCATCAACTTTACCGTACAGATCTAATTTGTTGCCATCTTTGTTATAAATTTCGGCCGCATTTGCTGCGCCTGCCACCAGGAGTGCTGGTACCAGGAGGGACAGTACTTTAACTTTCATTTTATTAACCCTCTGTTATATGCCTTATAATTGCCACTGCTTACTGGTTAACCCTCATTAACCAGTCGGCAATTTCATTCTCCGCAAAATTACAGAATAATCCAACGCGAATATGATACGAAAACTTTGAAGATGTTTCATTTATCCATCAACATGTTTCAAAATGTAAATATCAAGGAACTTTTACAAAGCACAAATAGCTTAGAAATTTAGCACTTATAATCAAAAGAAAAAACATACCAATAATAATCAACAAGTTATAATAAAAATCATTACAGCACTGAATGACAAAACAAGATCTCACCTAATCTCTAAAATATCTCTCGCTATCATCATTAACTTTATTTATTACCGTCATTCAGTTTTGAATGTCTGTTTATCCCTAATTGAGCCGGATGCTTCGCATTCGGTTTTTTTTTACCTTTCTTTACGTAACTTCTCGTTTTTTGTGCTACCTCACCGAAATTGTAACGACTATTAACTAAATTCTCATCGGCCGTCCTTCGCGAACACACAATTGATGTAAAACTTAATTTCTTGTTAATTCGTGCTATTTGCTGGCTAAGCGCACTTATTATTTGTACGCGCACGGCGTGTTTGTACATGTTTACTGCGCCGCCCGCCGCCGATATTGTCCGTTGAAAAAGTCGCCTTTTCCCGGACAGTGGCGCTGGAAATTCAGTTATTACCCTTTATACTGCCCTATCGCCACAGAGCATGACCATGACGGGTTAAAGATATCAATGAGTCAGACTGAAACCACCGCCCCGAGCAAATTCTCCCTCCTCCCCGGGAGCATCACCCGTTTCTTTCTTCTTTTGATCGTTGTGCTGTTAGTGACCATGGGGGTGATGGTACAAAGCGCGGTTAATGCCTGGCTGAAGGACAAGAGCTATCAGGTCGTCGATATCACCCACGCCGTGCATAAGCGCATCGATACCTGGCGCTACGCCACCTGGCAGATTTACGACAATATTGCAGCTGCACCGGCCTCCTCATCCGGAGATGGACTTCAGGAGACACGGCTTAAGCAGGATGTCTATTACCTCGAAAAACCGCAGCGTAAGACTGAGGCGCTTATTTTTGGCTCTCACGACAGCGCGACGCTTGAGATGACGCAGCGTATTTCGACCTATCTGGATACCCTCTGGGGTGCCGAAACGGTGCCATGGTCGATGTACTATCTGAACGGTCAGGACAACAGCATGATCCTGATCTCAACGCTGCCGTTAAAAGATCTCTCTTCCGGGTTTAAAGAGACCACCGTGGGCAGCATCGTCGATTCCCGCCGGGCAGAGATGCTGCAGCAGGCGAACGCCCTTGATGAACGTGAAAGCTTCTCTTCCCTGCGCCGCCTGGCCTGGCAAAACGGTCATTATTTTACTCTGCGCACCACCTTCAACCAGCCAGGGCATCTGGCGACGGTGGTCGCCTTCGATTTACCCATTAATGATTTAATCCCGCCGGATATGCCGCTCGATAGCTTCCGTCTGGAGCCCGACAGCAGCACCCAGAACATGCGTGCGGCGTCTGACAAAGAGGCCGCAGAGAGCGTATCGATCTCCTTTAACGGTTCAAAAATCGAAATTGCCTCATCCCTGAACTCGACCGGTATGCGTCTGGTGTGGCAAGTGCCGTTTGGCACGCTGTTACTCGACACGCTGCAAAATATCCTGCTGCCTCTGCTGCTGAATATCGGTCTGCTGGCGCTGGCGCTGTTTGGCTACAGCACCTTCCGCTTCCAGTCGGGGCGTCAGAGCGACGCCGCGGCGGTCCCGGCCGGTACCAGCAATGAGCTGCGCGTATTACGCGCGCTGAATGAAGAGATTGTTTCCGTGCTGCCGCTTGGGGTCTTAGTTCACGATCAGGAAGCAAATCGTACGGTAATGAGCAATAAAATTGCCGACCATCTGCTGCCGCATCTTAACCTGCAGAACATCACCACCATGGCGGATCAGCACCAGGGGGTGATTCAGGCCACCATCAATAATGAACTGTACGAGATCCGCCAGTTCCGCAGCCAGGTGGCTTCACGTACGCAAATCTTCATCATCCGCGATCAGGATCGCGAAGTGCTGGTGAATAAAAAGCTCAAGCAGGCGCAAAGACTGTATGAGAAAAACCAGCAGGGGCGCGCCGCATTTATGCAGAACATTGGCGATGCCTTCAAGCAGCCGTTAAAAACGCTGGCGACCCAGGCGGCGGCGTTAAATACGTCAGAAAGCCACCAGCTTGCCTGTCAGGCCGACTCGCTGGTCAGAATGGTTGATGAGATCCAGCTGGCGAACATGCTGGAGAATGATTTCTGGAAGGGAACCCCCACCCTCTTCTCCATTCAGGATCTGATCGATGAAGTGGTTCCGGAAGTCCTGCCCGTGATTAAGCGCAAAGGGCTGCAGCTGCTGATCAATAACAATCTTCCGGCAAATGATGAGCGCCACGGCGATCGTGAAGCGCTGCGCCGCATACTGTTGATGATTATTCAGTACGCGGTAACCACCACGCAGATCGGCAAGATCACCCTCGAAGTCAGTACGGAGGAGTCGGCAGAAGACCGCCTGACGTTCCGCATCCTGGACACCGGGGAAGGCGTCACCACGAGTGAAATTGATAATCTGCACTTCCCGTTCCTGAATGACACGCAAAGCGATCGTTACGGCAAGGCAAATGCCCTAACCTTCTGGCTGTGCGATCAGCTGGCGCGTAAGCTCGGCGGCCATCTCAATATCAAGGCCCGTGAGTCTCTCGGCACCCGCTATTCTCTGCACGTGAAAATGGCGGCCAATCCGCAGGAAGAAGATGAAGAGCGTCTGCTGGATGATGTCGTGGTGATGGTCGATGTTACGTCGAACGAGATCCGCAATATTGTCGTTCGTCAGTTAGAAAACTGGGGTGCGGCCTGCATCACGCCGGACGAAAGACTTGCAAGTCAAGAATTTGATCTGTTTTTAACTGATAATCCGTCTAATCTTACTGCCTCCGGCTTGCTTTTAAGCGATGATGAGTCAGGCGTGCGGAAAATCGGCCCTGGCCAGCTGCGCGTCAACTTTAATATAAGCAATGCGATGCAGGAAGCTGTACTACAACTAATAGAAGAGCAGCTGGCGCAGGAAGAGATAGCGGAATCACCGTTAGGCGGTAATGAAAATGCCGAGCTTCACGCCAGCGGATACTATTCACTCTTTGTTGATACAGTACCAGATGATGTTAAGCGGTTGTATACTGAGTCCGCTGCGAATGATTTTGCAGCGCTGGCACAGACAGCACACCGGCTTAAAGGGGTGTTTGCCATGCTTAATCTGGTTCCCGGCAAGCAGTTATGTGAAACGCTGGAACATCTAATTCGTGAGAAAGATGCCTCTGGCATTGAAAAATACATCAGCGACATTGACGCCTACGTCAAAAGCTTGCTGTAGCAAGGTAGCCTTATACATGAACAATATGAACGTAATTATTGCCGATGACCATCCGATTGTACTGTTCGGTATTCGCAAATCACTTGAACAGATCGAGTGGGTGAATGTAGTCGGTGAATTTGAAGACTCTACAGCACTGATCAATAACCTCCCAAAGCTTGATGCACACGTGCTCATTACCGATCTCTCCATGCCTGGAGACAAATACGGTGATGGGATCACGCTCATCAAATATATTAAACGTCACTTCCCGGATATCTCGATCATTGTTCTGACCATGAACAACAACCCGGCGATCCTGAGCGCAGTACTGGATCTGGACATCGAAGGGATTGTGCTGAAACAAGGCGCACCGACCGATCTGCCTAAAGCGCTTGCGGCGCTGCAGAAAGGCAAGAAGTTCACGCCTGAAAGCGTTTCTCGTCTGCTGGAAAAAATCAGCGCGGGTGGCTACGGTGACAAACGCCTGTCGCCGAAAGAGAGTGAAGTTCTGCGCCTGTTCGCAGAAGGTTTCCTGGTGACCGAGATTGCCAAGAAGCTGAACCGCAGTATTAAAACCATCAGCAGCCAGAAGAAATCAGCGATGATGAAGCTGGGCGTGGATAACGATATTGCTCTGCTGAACTATCTCTCCTCCGTCACGCTGAGCGCAACCGACAAGGATTGATCTCCGCTGTTTATGCCGGGTGGCGCTCGCGCTTACCCGGCCTACAAAACCCGCAGGCCCGCGCAAGCGCAGTGCCGCCGGGCAATTAAAAAAGGCCCTTCCGGGCCTTTTTTATATCCGCGTTTTTCTCACGCGCTCCGCGTAAATCGACAATGTCTGCTTCAGCACGTCCAGCGTCACCGGTTTCGACAGACAGCTGTCCATGCCTGACTCCAGACAGCGCTGCTTCTCTTCCGCCAGCGCGTTCGCCGTTACGCCCACCACTGGCAACGTCAGGCCAAGCTGTCGGATGCGCTGCGTCAGACGGTAGCCGTCCATGTTAGGCATGTTGACGTCGCTCAGCACGATATCAATATGATTTTTACTCAGCACGTTCAGCGCATCCACGCCGTCATTGGCGGTTTTGCACTGGTAGCCCAGCGATCCAAGCTGGTCAGCCAGCAGGCGACGGTTAATCGGATGGTCATCCACCACCAGAATCATCATATCGTCATTCACCGACGCCAGAGACTCCGGTGACGGCAGTCCGCCCGCACCGTCGCTCTCTTCCAGTTCCACTTTGTAGATGCGTGCCAGCAGGCTCAACAGCTCGTGCGGGGTGGCGACACTGTGTACCCATTCCCCTGGTGCACGCTCAACCGGGATACCGATGTGGCGACGGCAGAAGAGCACTGACCCTCTCCCCTGCCACGGCTGTTCCAGCATCTCGTCGGCGATCAGCACATCGTCCACGTCCGGTGTTTGACCTTCATAGCGGCACACCCTCACGCCGCTGTGGGTAAGCAGTGCCGTCAGATAGTCATTCAGCGAGGCGTTATGCACCGCCAGCCAGCAGCGCTTATCGCTCAGCCCGTCTACCGTGGCTTTTGCCGGATACTGCGCCGAATAGAGCGGAATGCGGATGGTGAACTGGCTGCCCATGCCGGGCTCGGTATCCACGGAGATATCGCCATCCATCATGCTGACGAGCTTCTCACAAATCGCCAGCCCCAGTCCGGTTCCCTGGAAGTTACGCTGCACGCCGGTACCGACCTGGAAAAACGGGTCGAACAGGCGAACCACTTCCTTCGCCGGGATGCCGACGCCCGTGTCGCGCACGCGAATGCTCAGGTAATCCCCCGCCCGGCAGACGTGCAGCACAATACAGCCGGTATCGGTGAATTTAATGGCGTTGCTGAGCAGGTTAGAGATGACCTGCTGCAGGCGCATCGGATCGCCGTGCAGCGTCAGCGGCACGTCCGGTTCGATAAAGCAGTAGAGCCCCAGCTGTTTACGCACCACCAGCGGGAGATAGTTGGCGCTGATATGGTTCATCACCTCGCGCGGCGAAAACTCGCGCGGCTCGATTTTCAGCTGCTCGGACTCGATTTTAGAGAAGTCGAGAATATCGCTGATGATCTTCAGCAACAGGCTGGAGGAGTTGTTCATCGCCGTCACCAGCCGGTCAACGCCTTTCGGCAATTCCTTGGTCTGCAGCAGATCGAGGTTACCGATAATCCCGTACAGCGGCGTACGCAGCTCGTGACTGACGGTGGCAAGGAACATGGACTTCGACTGGCTGGCCTGCTCTGCCGCCTGCGCCATCTCCTGCAACGACTCTTCCATCTTCACGCGCGCGGAGACATCCACCAGCACGCAAATCGCCACGTTTTCATTGCGATAGCGGGAATGCACAAAGCTGATCTGCAGGTTGGTGTGCGTACTGGTCAACACGTCGACAAAGTTAACCTGCTGACCGCAGATAATTTGCGTCAGCCTCTGCCGGTCTTCGTGCGTCAGCATGTTCAGGTAGTTATGTGCCAGTTCGTTACTCAGGATATTGGTCCCGTCCTGGGTACGCAGAATACAGATCCCCACCGGCGCCGAGGCAACAATCTTGCGGTTAAACTGCTCGTGTTCCTCCAGTCGCTGGGCGTCGCTTTCGGCAGGAATAAAGATTTTCCGCTCATACATGCGCGCCAGCGTAAACAGCGCGCCCCCCGCCAGCAGGTTGAGCAGAATCGCATTCATGATCAGAATGCGTATCCGCTCAAGCACCATATCCACCGGCAGCGAATAGACGATACTAAGCGACGAAGGCGGCAGGCTCTTCTTCAGCACCAGCTCGCGGAAACCTGAGGTATAGCCAAACCACGACCGCTCCTGCATCCAGTGCGGTTCGACGTTCAGACGGTTATCAGGCCCGGCAAGTGAGATCAGCTGATGACCGTTTTCATCCAGAATGGTCACGCCCATGGGCAGGCTGCCCGGGGTGAAGAAGTTTTCCATGCGAATCGTCTGCTCAATCCCCAGCAGCGCCTGCAGGCGATTGCCCAGATAAACCGGCGTCAGGGCGTAGAAATAGCCCACGCCCGGACGCGGGCCCTGGCTCACCCAGAAGATGTTATTGCCGCGTTCGTCCTGCGGTGCATTGCGGTATTTCACAATACGTTCATGCAGGCTTTTCAGCGCATCGTCACGCTCAACGGGCACGTCGCGCAGGCCAAAGTCAGCCATGCAGAGATTCTCGCTGCCAATCAGGAAGACGCGGTTCAGGTCATAGGCCGCGGAGAAATTGTCGCGCCAGTAGCGCATAAACCAGGCGAGCGATTCCAGAGAGCCGCGCCAGGTATTGCTCATGGTGGAGCAATCGGAATCCGGGAACAGCGGCTGGAAGTCCGGGACTTCGGTTTTGTCATCACGCCCGCGAAGCGCAAGGATGCCGTTTTCCGCCGTCAGACGATTTTCGGCAATATACTTCAGCTCCTTCATCACGTCAGACGTCCGCTGAATGTAGCGCTGGGCCTGGTCGGAGCTTAAGTTGAACTCCTGGCGGATCTCCGCTTCTTTCTGGTGCAGGGCGTTAACAATGTAAAACACCGAGAACAGGGCTACCAGCAGCCAAAGCAGGAGCGCCAGCGCCCGAAACAGATAGCGAGAGACTTTCAGCGTAGTACGAAAGGAGACGAGGTATTTCAAGGGGGCGAGGCTCCGCCGTCGGGGTCAAAAGAATGTGGTTAAGGTAGCGGTAAACGCGCCAGGTCGCAACGTTGACTTATCTGCTTGTGCAAAAGAAAAGGGCCGGAATCCGGCCCTTTTTTGCATCAGGAGACATTACTCGTCAGCGTCATCCGCTACGTCATCGTCGGTGTCGGCTTCCGGCGCGATATCCTCATCGCCTTCCGCGACGCTACCGTCGATGGAGTCGAGCTCTTCGTCATCCACCGGCTCAGCAACGCGCTGCAGACCCACCACGTTTTCATCTTCCGCTGTACGGATGAGGATCACGCCCTGGGTGTTACGACCCACCACGCTGATCTCAGACACGCGGGTACGCACCAGCGTACCGGCATCGGTGATCATCATGATCTGGTCCGCATCATCCACCTGCACCGCGCCGACAACGGAACCGTTGCGCTCGGTCACCTTGATGGAGATTACGCCCTGCGTGCCGCGAGACTTGGTTGGGTATTCCCCTTCCGCCGTACGTTTACCGTAACCATTCTGCGTCACGGTCAGGATAGCCCCTTCACCGCGCGGAATAATCAGAGAAACAACGCTGTCTTCGCCAGCCAGCTTGATACCACGCACGCCCGTCGCGGTACGACCCATCGCACGAACGGCGTCTTCTTTGAAGCGCACCACTTTACCGGCAGCAGAGAACAGCATCACTTCATCGGAACCGGAGGTCAGATCCACGCCAATCAGCTCGTCGCCTTCGTTCAGGTTCACGGCGATAATACCGGCAGAACGCGGACGGCTGAATTCGGTCAGCGCGGTCTTCTTCACGGTACCGCTGGCGGTCGCCATAAAGACGTTCACGCCCTCTTCGTACTCGCGTACCGGCAGGATAGCGGTGATACGTTCGTTCGCTTCCAGCGGCAGCAGGTTAACGATTGGACGACCACGCGCGCCACGGCTTGCTTCCGGCAGCTGATAGACTTTCATCCAGTACAGACGACCGCGGCTGGAGAAGCAGAGGATCGTGTCATGGGTGTTCGCCACCAGCAGGCGGTCAATGAAGTCTTCTTCTTTAATACGTGCTGCAGACTTGCCTTTACCGCCACGACGCTGTGCTTCGTAGTCGGTTAACGGCTGATACTTCACGTAGCCCTGGTGAGACAGGGTCACAACAACGTCTTCCTGGTTGATCAGGTCTTCGATGTTGATGTCCGCGCTGTTGGCGGTGATTTCGGTGCGGCGCTCGTCGCCGAACTGATCGCGGACCAGCTCCAGCTCTTCGCGGATCACTTCCATCAGGCGCTCTGCGCTGCCCAGAATATGAAGCAGCTCAGCAATCTGTTCCAGCAGCTCTTTGTATTCGTCGAGCAGTTTTTCATGCTCAAGGCCGGTCAGTTTCTGCAGACGCAGATCCAGAATCGCCTGGGCCTGCTGTTCAGTCAGGTAGTACTGACCGTCACGCACGCCGAATTCAGGTTCCAGCCACTCAGGACGCGCCGCGTCATCGCCCGCACGTTCCAGCATCGCGGCGACGTTGCCCAGATCCCACGGACGGGAAATCAGCGCAGTTTTCGCTTCCGCCGGGGTTGGTGCACGACGGATCAGTTCGATGATCGGGTCGATGTTGGCCAGCGCAACCGCCAGCGCTTCAAGGATGTGCGCACGGTCGCGCGCTTTGCGCAGTTCGAAGATAGTACGACGGGTCACCACTTCACGGCGGTGACGGACGAACGCGCTCAGGATCTCTTTCAGGTTCATGATCTTCGGCTGACCATGGTGCAGTGCAACCATGTTGATACCGAAGGAGACCTGAAGCTGCGTCTGGGAGTACAGGTTGTTCAGGACAACCTCACCCACCGCGTCGCGTTTGATCTCAATCACGATGCGCATACCGTCTTTGTCAGACTCGTCACGCAGCGCGCTGATGCCTTCAACACGTTTTTCTTTTACCAGCTCGGCGATTTTTTCAATCAGACGCGCTTTGTTCACCTGATACGGGATCTCGTGAACAATGATGGTTTCACGGCCGGTTTTGGCGTCCGCTTCCACTTCGGCGCGGGCACGGATGTAAATCTTGCCGCGGCCGGTACGGTACGCTTCTTCAATACCGCGACGACCGTTGATGATCGCCGCCGTCGGGAAGTCCGGGCCCGGGATGTGTGTCATCAGCCCTTCAATGCTGATGTCTTCATCATCGATATAGGCCAGACAGCCGTTGATCACCTCGGTGATATTGTGCGGCGGAATGTTAGTTGCCATACCGACCGCGATGCCGGACGAACCGTTCACTAACAGGTTCGGGATCTTGGTGGGCATCACATCTGGGATGCGCTCGGTGCCGTCGTAGTTATCGACGAAATCAACGGTCTCTTTTTCCAGGTCGGCCATCAGCTCATGAGCGATTTTCGACATACGGATTTCCGTATAACGCATCGCTGCAGCGGAGTCGCCGTCGACTGAACCAAAGTTACCCTGGCCATCTACCAGCATGTAGCGCAAGGAGAATGGCTGCGCCATACGAACGATGGTGTCATAAACGGCGGTATCACCATGCGGGTGATATTTACCGATGACGTCACCGACGACGCGGGCAGATTTTTTATAGGCTTTATTCCAGTCATTGCCCAATACGTTCATGGCGTATAGTACGCGACGGTGTACCGGCTTCAGGCCATCGCGGACGTCCGGCAGCGCACGGCCAACAATGACCGACATCGCATAGTCCAGATAGGAGCTCTTCAGCTCTTCCTCGATGTTAACCGGTGTAATTTCTCTCGCAAGGTCGCTCATCTAACCGCTATCCCTCTACTGTATCCCGGATTCAAAGGTCGCAAATTATAACACAGCCGAGGTGATTGAGGTAAACCTATACGCTTTATTCACAGGGATTGCCTGATATACTCATTCGTCTTGCTAAATAAGGAGTAAAAGCGCCCATGAATGCCGAAAAATCCCCGGTGGCTCACAACGTTGACCACGAAGAGATTGCCAAATTTGAAGCGGTGGCGTCCCGCTGGTGGGATCTCGAAGGTGAGTTCAAACCGCTGCACCGTATTAACCCGCTGCGTCTGGGCTATATCGCGGAGCGTTCTGGCGGTCTGTTCGGTAAAAAAGTGCTCGATGTCGGCTGCGGCGGCGGTATCCTGGCGGAAAGCATGGCGCGCGAAGGGGCGAACGTCACGGGCCTGGATATGGGTTTTGAACCGCTGCAGGTTGCCCGTCTTCACGCGCTGGAGTCTGGCATACAGGTAGACTACGTGCAGGAAACCGTGGAAGAACACGCGGCAAAACATGCCCATCAGTACGATGTGGTGACCTGCATGGAGATGCTGGAGCACGTTCCCGATCCACAGTCCGTAGTGCACGCCTGTGCAAAACTGGTGAAACCGGGCGGCCAGGTCTTCTTCTCAACCCTCAACCGCAACGCTAAAGCCTGGTTGATGGCCGTCGTCGGCGCGGAGTATGTGCTGCGCATGGTGCCGAAAGGCACGCACGACGTGAAGAAATTCATCAAGCCGGCGGAGCTGTTAAGCTGGGTTGACCAGACGTGGCTCAAAGAGCAGCACATCACCGGCCTGCACTACAATCCGCTGACCAATAAATTCAAACTCGCACCGGGCGTTGATGTTAACTATATGTTGCACACAACCGCCAAAAACGACTAACGTCATTCGTTATTCTTATAAAGATTGCGCGACATCATGTTGCGCAATTCTGACCTCCCGTTGAAGAAATCAGCACTCGATCAAATTTTGAATTTTTTTTCTTAATTATTGACATGTCTTCCAGGCCTTACGGTACGAGGACTTAGCCTTTTTTACCCTTTCACAACCTCAATTTAACGTCAAAATCAACCCTTGTGCTGAAAAGATTCGATACTAGAATACTCACCATATAGCGTTTTTCTTATCGCAAACCCCCTATATGTAGTATTTATCCACAGAGTTAGTCACAAGACGGTTCTGTGGATAAGCGGGGGATATTTTTTATTTCACGGACAGGTAAAACCCACATGAATCAGAGTCTGCTGGTGACAAAGCGCGACGGTACTACCGAGCGTATCAATCTGGACAAAATCCATCGAGTTCTCGACTGGGCAGCAGAAGGACTGAACAACGTATCTATTTCCCAGGTTGAACTGCGTTCTCATATTCAGTTCTACGACGGCATCAAAACGTCTGATATCCACGAAACCATCATCAAAGCGGCGGCGGACCTGATCTCCCGCGAAGCACCGGATTATCAGTACCTGGCTGCACGTCTGGCGATTTTCCACCTGCGTAAAAAAGCCTACGGCCAGTTTGAGCCGCCGAAGCTTTACGATCACGTGGTGAAAATGGTTGAGCTGGGCAAATACGACACGCATCTGCTGGAAGACTATACGGAAGAAGAGTTCGAGCAGATGAACGGGTTTATCGATCACTGGCGCGACATGAACTTCTCCTACGCGGCGGTGAAGCAGCTCGAAGGCAAATACCTGGTTCAGAACCGTGTAACCGGTGAGATCTACGAAAGCGCCCAGTTCCTCTACATTCTGGTGGCCGCCTGCCTGTTCTCAAACTACCCACGTGATACCCGTCTGGATTACGTGAAGCGTTTCTACGATGCGGTATCGACGTTCAAGATTTCTCTGCCGACGCCAATCATGTCTGGCGTGCGCACCCCTACCCGTCAGTTCAGCTCCTGCGTGCTGATCGAGTGTGGTGACAGCCTGGATTCCATCAACGCCACCTCCAGCGCCATTGTGAAATACGTTTCCCAGCGCGCCGGTATCGGCATCAACGCCGGCCGCATTCGTGCGCTGGGCAGCCCGATTCGCGGCGGTGAAGCGTTCCACACCGGCTGTATCCCGTTCTATAAGCACTTCCAGACGGCAGTAAAATCCTGCTCTCAGGGCGGCGTACGCGGCGGTGCTGCGACCCTGTTCTACCCAATGTGGCACCTGGAAGTGGAAAGCCTGCTGGTTCTGAAAAACAACCGTGGTGTCGAAGGCAACCGCGTGCGTCACATGGACTACGGCGTGCAGATCAACAAGCTGATGTACACCCGTCTGCTGAAGGGCGAAGACATTACCCTGTTCAGCCCGTCCGACGTCCCGGGCCTGTACGACGCGTTCTTCGCCGATCAGGACGAGTTCGAGCGTCTGTACACCAAATACGAAAAAGACGACAGCATCCGCAAGCAGCGCGTGAAGGCGGTCGATCTGTTCTCCCTGATGATGCAGGAACGTGCCTCTACCGGCCGTATCTACATCCAGAACGTTGACCACTGCAACACCCACAGCCCGTTTGATCCGGTCGTTGCGCCGGTGCGCCAGTCTAACCTGTGCCTGGAGATCGCCCTGCCGACCAAACCGCTGGAAGATGTGAACGACGAAAACGGTGAAATTGCGCTGTGTACGCTGTCCGCATTCAACCTGGGCGCAATTAAGAGCCTGGACGAGCTGGAAGAGCTGGCCGTGCTGGCAGTTCGTGCCCTCGACGCTCTGCTGGACTACCAGGATTACCCAATCCCGGCAGCGAAACGCGGTGCGATGGGCCGCCGTACCCTGGGTATCGGTGTGATCAACTTCGCCTACTGGCTGGCGAAAAACGGCAAGCGTTACTCCGACGGCAGCGCTAACAACCTGACGCACCAGACGTTCGAAGCCATTCAGTACTACCTGATGAAAGCGTCCAACGAGCTGGCGAAAGAGCAAGGCGCGTGCCCGTGGTTCAACGAAACCACCTACGCGAAAGGCATTCTGCCAATCGACACCTACAAGAAAGACCTGGATGCGATCGTCAGCGAGCCGCTGCATCTCGACTGGGAAGGCCTGCGCGAGTCCATTAAAACGCACGGCCTGCGTAACTCCACGCTCTCTGCCCTGATGCCGTCTGAGACCTCTTCGCAGATCTCTAACGCCACCAACGGCATTGAGCCACCGCGCGGCCACGTCAGCATCAAAGCCTCGAAAGACGGCGTGCTGCGTCAGGTGGTGCCGGATTACGAGACGCTGGGTGACAACTACGAGCTGCTGTGGGAAATGCCAAACAACGACGGTTACCTGCAGCTGGTGGGTATCATGCAGAAGTTTATCGACCAGTCGATCTCTGCCAATACCAACTATGACCCGACGCGCTTCCCGTCCGGCAAAGTTCCGATGCAGCAACTGCTGAAAGATCTGCTCACCGCCTACAAATTTGGCGTGAAAACGCTGTACTATCACAACACCCGTGATGGTGCGGAAGACGCGCAGGACGACCTGGTTCCGTCAATTCAGGACGATGGCTGCGAAAGCGGCGCATGTAAGATCTAAGCACTTCGCCGGGTGGCGCTACGCTTACCCGGCCTACGGTTTTGTAGGCCCGGCAAACGCAGTGCCGCCGGGCAATAAAATCTCAACAGGACTCACCGCAATGGCATATACCACCTTTTCACAGACGAAAAACGACCAGCTCAAAGAGCCGATGTTCTTCGGCCAGCCGGTCAACGTGGCACGCTACGATCAGCAAAAATATGACATCTTCGAAAAGCTGATTGAAAAGCAACTCTCCTTCTTCTGGCGTCCGGAAGAAGTGGACGTCTCCCGCGACCGTATTGACTACCAGTCTCTGCCGGATCACGAAAAACATATCTTCATCAGCAACCTGAAGTACCAGACGCTGCTGGACTCCATTCAGGGCCGTAGCCCGAACGTGGCGCTGCTGCCGCTGATCTCGATTCCAGAGCTGGAAACCTGGGTGGAAACCTGGGCGTTCTCCGAGACGATCCACTCCCGCTCTTATACCCACATTATCCGCAACATCGTGAACGATCCGGCGGTGGTGTTTGACGATATCGTCACCAACGAGCAGATCCAGAAGCGCGCGGAAGGCATTGCTCATTACTACGACGAGCTGATCGAGATGACCAGCTACTGGCATCTGCTGGGTGAAGGCACCCACCACGTGGATGGCAAAACCATCACCGTAAACCTGCGTGCGCTGAAAAAGCAGCTGTACCTGTGCCTGATGAGCGTCAACGCGCTGGAAGCGATCCGCTTCTACGTGAGCTTCGCCTGCTCCTTCGCCTTTGCCGAGCGCAAGCTGATGGAAGGCAACGCCAAGATCATCCGTCTGATTGCCCGTGATGAAGCCCTGCACCTGACCGGTACCCAGCACATGCTGAACCTGCTGCGCAGCGGCACGGACGATCCTGAGATGGCGGCCATCGCCGAAGAGTGCAAGCAGGAGTGCTACGACCTGTTCGTGCTGGCGGCCCAGCAGGAGAAAGAGTGGGCAGACTACCTGTTCCGTGACGGCTCCATGATTGGCCTGAACAAAGACATCCTGTGCCAGTACGTGGAGTACATCACCAACATCCGCATGCAGGCTGTCGGTCTCGACCTGCCGTTCCAGACGCGCTCTAACCCTATCCCGTGGATCAACACCTGGCTGGTGTCCGATAACGTGCAGGTCGCGCCGCAGGAAGTGGAAGTGAGTTCTTATCTGGTCGGTCAGATTGATTCTGAAGTCAACACCGACGACCTGAGCGATTTCCAGCTCTGATGACGCGCGTCACGCTGAGCCTTTCGGGTACAGAAGTGCTGTGCCAGGAAGAGCACCCTTCCCTGCTGGTGGCGCTTGAAGCGCATCAGGTGGAGGTCGAGTACCAGTGTCGTGAAGGCTATTGCGGCTCGTGCCGCTGCCGTCTGGTCGCCGGCCAGGTGGACTGGCTGACCGAACCGCTGGCCTTTATCAACGAAGGGGAAATTTTGCCCTGCTGCTGCCGGGCAAAAGGCGATATCGAGATCGAGATGTGAATGTGTCGGGTGGCGCTTTGCTTACCCGACCTACAAAACCGCAGTTCGTAGGCCGGGTAAGGCGCAGCCGCCACCCGGCAATTTCAGCGTTAATCCTTCAAAAAGCTCACCGCTTTATCCGGGAAATCCGTAAACAGTCCGTCCACGCCCGCCTGCTTATACAACACCTCATAAAGCTGATTCACATCCGTGGCATACGGCGGCAGCTGGTCTGCACGCACGGTGTACGGATGCACTTGCATCTTGCTGGCATGCGCCTCTTTCACCATCGCCGTCAGCTTCACGTGGCCCGGCGTTGAGCCTTCCGCCACGAGCATATGGTAATCAGGCCCAATGCCGTCGGCGTACTGCGCAATCTGCTTCATCGCGCCCGGCTTAAACATCCAGTCGTAGTTGTAGTTCACCCACGTCCCGTCCGGCTGCTTCTCCTGGGTTTCATTCCAGTCAGTGTAGGCAATCAGCTGCACCAGGTTGAGGTTCATGCCCATCTTCGGCTCCAGCTCGGTTTTGATGCGCTTCAGCTCTGCGGCATCAAAACACTGCAGGTAGACCTTGTCCTTCTTGCTGGTGTAGCCGTACTGTTTCAGCACCTCCAGCGTCTTCGCGGCAATGTCCTTCCCTTCCTGATGGTGGAACCACGGCGCTTTGATTTCCGGATAGATGCCGATGTTTTTACCGGTTGAGTGGTTCAGCCCCTGAACAAACTCAATCTCTTCCTGGAAGGTATGGATCCGGAAGTCAGATTTGCCCATCGGGAAACGTCCCGGATAGACCTGCACCTTCTTGCCGTTTTCAATCTCGAAGCCTTCGGTAAACTTCAGAGAGCGGATCTCCGCCAGCGTGAAGTCAATGGCGTAGAAGCGGCCATCTTTGCGGGCGCGGTCCGGGAAGCGCTCCGCCACGTCCGTCACGCGGTCAAGATAGTGATCGTGCAGGACGACCAGCTGGTCGTCCTTCGTCATCACCAGATCCTGCTCCAGATAATCCGCGCCCTGCGCATAGGCCATCGCTTTCGCCGGCAGCGTATGCTCCGGCAGATAGCCGCTCGCGCCGCGGTGGGCAATAACGATTTTATCCGCCGCCAGCGCGGAGCCGGTCATCAGGCCCGCCAGCAGCAGGCCTGTCGCTAACTGAGTTAATTTCATCGCAAAGCTCCTTATTGACGACGTGCCAGCACTTCAGCGTGGTGACGTTTTTCCCCGATCATCACAACAATCAGCAGGAGTACCGCCAGCACGCTACCGCCGATCATCACCATAAAGCCGCCGTCCCAGCCGAAGAAGTCAACGGTGTAGCCCACAATGGCGCTCGCCGCGACCGAACCGCCGAGGTAGCCGAACAGGCCGGTAAAGCCCGCCGCCGTGCCCGCCGCTTTTTTCGGCGCCAGCTCCAGGGCATGCAGACCGATCAGCATCACCGGGCCGTAAATCAGGAAGCCGATGACGATCATGCAGGCCATATCTACTGATGGGTTGCCCGGCGGGTTGAGCCAGTAAACGACCGTCGCGATGGTCACCAGCGTCATAAAGAACACGCCCGTCGCACCGCGGTTACCTTTAAACACTTTGTCCGACATCCAGCCGCAAAGCAGCGTGCCCGGGATCCCGGCGTATTCATACAGGAAGTACGCCCAGGAGGATTTATCCAGCGCGAAGTGCTTCACCTCTTTCAGGTAGGTTGGCGACCAGTCGAGGATGCCGTAGCGCAGCAGGTAAACGAACACGTTCGCGACCGCGATGTACCACAGCAGCTTGTTCGGCAGCACGTACTTCATGAAGATCTGTTTTGCGGTCAGCTCTTCTTCATGCTCCTTGCTGTAATCATCCGGATAGTCGTTTTTGTACTCTTCAATCGGCGGCAGGCCGCAGGACTGCGGCGTATCGCGCATCAGGGCGAAGGCAATAATCGCCACCAGAATGGCGCCAAAGGCAGGCATGTAGAGCGCCGCGTGCCAGTCGTTGAACCAGGCCATCCCCAGCAGGAACAGCAGAGGCGGAATACCGCCGCCCACGTTATGGGCGCAGTTCCACACCGACACGATGCCGCCGCGCTCTTTCTGCGACCACCAGTGCACCATGGTACGCCCGCACGGTGGCCACCCCATCCCCTGGAACCAGCCGCAGAGGAACAGCAGCACGAACATGATGGCAATGCTGGAGGTTGCCCACGGCACAAAGCCCATGAACAGCATGACCGCGGCCGCCAGGATCAGACCGGCAGGCAGGAACACGCGCGGATTCGAGCGATCCGATACGGAGCCCATGATGAATTTGGAAAAACCGTAGGCGATGGATATCCCCGACAGCGCGAACCCCAGATCGCCGCGGGAAAAGCCCTGCTCCACCAGATACGGCATGGCGAGCGCGAAGTTTTTACGTACAAGGTAGTACGCCGCGTACCCGAAGAAGATCCCCAGGAAGATTTGCCAACGCAGACGGCGATAGAGCGGATCTATTTCTGCCTCTGGCAGACGCGCCCTGTGGGGCGCAGGTTTGAAGATACTGAGCATAACAGCCTCCGTGGCCTTGAAATGAATGAGCAGGCGGCTCGCACCTGAATTCCAGAGGCGGGGATGTTAAGAAATCACGGTGATTGTTACTGTGAATCAACGCACAGATTGTTACAGAAATATGACAGAATGCGCAAAAAAGCGCATGAAATCACGTTTCACTTTCGAATTACGCGCGTTTATGTTCGAAATCAAACAAACCACAAAATTAATATGGCTAAATGATAAAAAACGAACATAGAGGGTAAACAATGACCAGTCACGATCCTCGTTATAGTGATGTGATAATCATTGGTGGTGGCGCAACCGGCGCCGGGATCGCGCGCGATTGCGCCCTTCGCGGCTTAAGCGTCACGCTTCTGGAACGCCATGATATCGCCACGGGAGCAACCGGGCGTAACCACGGCCTGCTGCACAGCGGCGCCCGGTATGCGGTCACCGACGCGGAATCCGCACGCGAATGTATTGCTGAAAACCAGATCCTCAAGCGTATCGCCCGACACTGCATTGAGCCGACCGACGGCCTCTTTATTACCCTTCCCGAAGATGACCTCGCCTTTCAGGACACCTTTATTACCGCCTGCGGCGCCGCGGGCATTCAGGCTGAAGCGATGGATCCGGCGCTGGCGCGGCGGCTGGAACCGTCGGTTAACCCGGCGCTTATCGGCGCGGTGAAAGTCCCTGACGGCACCGTCGATCCGTTCCGCCTGACCGCCGCCAACATGCTGGACGCCCGGGAGCATGGCGCACATATCCTCACCGGGCACGAAGTGACCGGCCTTATCCGCGAAGGCCATCGCATCTGCGGCGTGCGGCTTTTTAATACGCAATACAATGAGCACAGCGAGCTGTATGCCACCGTGGTGGTCAACGCGGCGGGGATCTGGGGGCAGCGGATTGCGGAATACGCTGACCTGTCGGTGCGCATGTTCCCGGCGAAAGGCTCGCTGCTGATCCTCGACCACCGCATTAATAACCATGTGATCAACCGCTGCCGCAAACCGTCTGACGCCGATATCCTCGTGCCGGGAGATACCATTTCGTTAATCGGGACGACCTCAACCCACGTGGACTACAGCGAAATTGACTACAACCGCGTCACCGCTGAAGAGGTGGATATCCTGCTGCGCGAAGGGGAAAAACTGGCGCCGGTGATGGCGCAGACGCGCATTCTGCGCGCCTACGCGGGCGTGCGTCCGCTGGTCGCCAGCGACAACGATCCGAGCGGACGTAACGTCAGCCGGGGCATCGTGCTGCTCGATCACGCCGCGCGCGACGGCATGGACGGGTTTATCACCATCACCGGCGGCAAGCTGATGACCTATCGCCTGATGGCCGAGTGGGCAACCGATGCCGTCTGCCGCAAGCTGGGGAATACCAGGCCGTGCGTGACGGCAGAGCAGCCGCTGCCGGGATCGCGCCAGTCCACCGAAAAAACGCTGCAAAAAATCATCTCTCTGCCCGCGCCGCTGCGCGGGTCCGCGGTATACCGCCACGGCGACAGAACGCCACCGTGGCTCGGTGAAGGACGAGTAAGCCGCAGTCTCGTGTGCGAGTGCGAAGCCGTCACCGCCGGTGAGGTGCAGTACGCGGTGGAGAACCTGACGGTCACCAGCCTGCTCGATCTTCGCCGCCGCACCCGCGTCGGAATGGGCACCTGCCAGGGCGAACTGTGCGCCTGTCGCGCCGCCGGGCTGTTGCAGCGTTTTCACACCACCACCGCTACCCAGTCGCTCGATCAGCTCAGCGCGTTTTTAAACGAGCGCTGGAAAGGTATTCAGCCTGTCGCCTGGGGCGATGCCCTGCGTGAAAGTGAATTTACCCGCTGGGTCTACCAGGGGCTTTGCGGTCTTGAGAAGGAGCAACGCGATGAAATTTGATACCGTGATTGTCGGCGGCGGGCTGGCGGGCCTGCTCTGCGGCATTAAGCTCACGAAGCAGGGGCTGCGCTGCGCGATTATCACCCGGGGGCAGAGCGCCCTGCACTTCTCGTCGGGCTCGCTGGATCTGGTGGACGAAGCGTACCGCGATAAGCTGCCACCCGAGCATCCGTATCACCTGATTGGCGCGCAGCATATTGACCGCTTTGCGCTGGAGACCGAAGCGCTGCTGGCAGACTGCGGCGCACGTCTGCAGGGCAGCGCCCGGCTCAATCACCAGCGCGTCACGCCGCTCGGCACCCTGCGTTCCGCGTGGCTCAGCCCGGAGGAGGTGCCCGTTGCCCCCATTCGCGCGGAACGCGTGCGGGTGGTAGGGATTAGCGGCTTTCTGGATTTCCAGCCCCATCTCGCGGCGGCGTCGCTCTGTCGCCAGGGCGTTAACGCCGAAACGGCAGAGATAGAGCTGCCTGAGCTTGATGTCCTGCGCGATAACCCGAGCGAGTTTCGCGCGGTGAATATCGCCCGTTTTCTGGATAACGAAGAGAAATGGCCGTTGCTGTATGACGCCCTCAGGCCGCTTAGCAACAACTGTGACGCCCTGCTGATGCCCGCCTGCTTCGGTTTACGCGACAACCGGCTCTGGCGCTGGCTCTCGGATCGTCTGCCCTGCTCGCTCGGCCTGCTGCCCACGCTGCCCCCGTCCGTGCCCGGTATCCGCCTGCACACCCAGCTCCAGCGCCAGTTTGTTGCCCAGGGCGGCGTGTGGATGGCGGGGGATGAGGTGAAGAAAATTACCCTGGTGGACGGCGCGGTAAGCGAAATCTGGACGCGAAACCACGAGGATATTCCGCTTCGCGCCCGCTATACGGTGCTGGCAAGCGGCAGTTTCTTCAGCAACGGGCTGCTGAGCAGCCGGGAAGGCATTCGGGAAGCCATTATGGGGCTGGATGTTCGCCAGCGAGCCTCCCGCGCGGACTGGTATCAGAGTGATTTCTTCTCGCCGCAGCCCTGGCAGCAGTTCGGCGTGATTGTCGATAACCACCTGCATCCGCAGCTTTCCGGTAAGCCCGTCAGAACTCTTTTTGCTATCGGTTCGCTGCTGGGCGGATACGATCCCATCGCCCAGGGATGCGGTGGCGGCGTCTGCGCCGTCACGGCGCTGTATGTGGCAGAGCAGATTAGCCAGCGCACGGAGGCTGAACAATGAACGACACCCGTTTTGAAAGCTGCATCAAATGCACGGTGTGTACCACCGTCTGCCCGGTCAGCGGCGTGAACCCACGCTATCCCGGGCCTAAACAGGCCGGACCGGACGGCGAGCGCCTGCGCCTGAAGGACGGCAAGCTGTACGATGAAGCCCTGAAATACTGCATCAACTGCAAACGCTGCGAAGTCGCCTGCCCGTCGGATGTGAAAATCGGCGATATTATCCAGCGCGCCCGGGCGCGCTACAGTACGCAAAAGCCGTCGCTGCGGGACGCGATTCTGAGCCACACCGATCTGATGGGCAGCGTCTCTACGCCGTTTGCCCCGCTGGTGAATGCCGCGACCGCTCTCAAACCGGTGCGCCAGCTGCTGGATGCCACGCTGAAAATAGACCATCACCGCAGCCTGCCGAAATATTCTCACGGCACCTTCCGCCGCTGGTATAAATCCGTGGCGGCGAAGCAGGCGCAGTACGCCGAGCAGGTGGCCTTTTTCCACGGCTGCTATGTGAATTACAACCATCCGCAGCTGGGTAAAGATCTGCTGAAGGTGCTGAACGCCATGGGAACCGGCGTACAGCTGCTTAGCAAGGAGAAGTGCTGCGGCGTACCGCTGATTGCTAATGGGTTTACCGATAAAGCGCGCAGGCAGGCTCAAAGCAATGTCACCTTCCTGCATGAAGCCATCGTCGACAAAGGCATACCGGTGCTGGCGACCTCGTCCACCTGTACCTTCACCCTGCGCGATGAGTATCCGCATCTGCTGGACGTGGACAACACCGGCCTGCGAGAGCACATCGAGCTGGCAACGCGCTTCCTGTGGCGTAAGCTGGACAGCGGGCAGACGTTGCCGCTGGGGAAATTGCCGCTGAAAGTGGTGTATCACACGCCGTGTCATATGGAGAAGATGGGCTGGTCGCTCTATACGCTGGAGCTGCTGCGGTTAATCCCGGGGCTGGAGCTGACGGTGCTGGACTCGCGCTGCTGCGGGATTGCGGGAACCTACGGCTTTAAGCGTGAAAACTACGAAACGTCGCAGGCGATCGGCGCTCCGCTGTTCCGTCAAATTGAGGAGAGCGGCGCGGATATCGTGGTGACGGACTGCGAAACCTGCAAGTGGCAGATTGAGATGTCCACCAGCAAGCGCTGCGAGCATCCGATTACGCTGCTGGCAAAGGCGCTCGGGTGAACATGGCCGGGGCGAAAGGCCCCGGCACAGGCGTTACTCCACGAACAGCGACTCAACCACGTTAATCCAGCCGTGCTCGCTGGTCACCTCTTTGCCATTCAGCCAGCGGCGCAGCATGTTCAGCGCCATCATGGCGCACACCTCCTGACGCACCGCCAGGCTGTGGCGGGTAATGCTCATTTTTACCCGCAGGGCGTGGGTGCCCTCGGGCGTCGCCAGCGCGAAGTTGAGATGTTCTTCATCCAGCCCGCCGACAAACAGCGCCAGACCGGCAAAATGCTTCACCCTTCTCTCGGACGCCCAGCGGGCGGTCTGCGCCAGGGTCTCCTGCTGGAACGGCACCACTTCGCTCGCCAGCAGCGGCGCGTTGACGCGCGACAGCTGAAGTGCCAGCAGGCCACCGGTGAACTGCTCGCTTAAGGTCACGCTCAGTTGACGCGCCTGCAGCTGCTTCGCAATCTGCGCGGGCAACCCTTCCGTACCTTCAAAGATCAGGCTTTCGCCCGCCACGCGCTGCACCTCGGGCCACAACGCCAGCATCGCCTCTTTCTGTTCGGCCGGGCCTGTCAGCTTAAGTTCAATGATCGGCATGGAGGAGCGATAGCCCATGGACACGCCCGGCGGCAGCGGAAGGTGATCGAGGCTCTGGGCCAGATCGCTTTCCGAGCGACCAAAGGTGGTCAGACGCAGGCACAGCGGCGGTTCCGGCAGGGTAAAACGATCGCGAAGGCGCGGCAGGATCTGCTGCTCGACCATCACTTTAAATTCTGAGGGCACGCCCGGCGTGAAGAACATCAGACAGCGGTTCAGCTGCATGGCAAACCCACACGCGGTACCGACCGGGTTATCGACCAGTTCAGCACTGGCGGGAATTTCAGCCTGTTTGCGGTTGCTGGGGGCCATGACGCGGCCACGTTCGGAGAAAAAACGCTCCATCTGCGAGAGCCACGCCTCATGCAGCACCAGTCCTTCGCCTTTTGCGGTCGCGGCGGCCAGGGCGCTGAGATCGTCACTGGTGGGACCGAGCCCGCCGTTCACAATCAGCACGTCGCACTGTTCACTGCGCTCGCGCAGAACAGCGACCAGTGACTCAAGATTGTCGCCCACCGTATTGCGGCGCGTTAACGGTAATCCTTGCTCAAAGAAAAGATCGGCCAGCCAGGCAGCATTGGTATCAATAATTTGTCCATGCAGCACTTCGTCGCCGGTGGATAACATCTCCACGTTAATCATTGTGTTCTCCCGCTTATTTGGTCAAAACACTATAGCGCAAACGCGGGGTGGAGCAGAGAGAAACTGGCGCGACAGCATGCCGCGCCGGAGAGATTAGAAGCCTGCGCTGACGCCCACGTACGGGCCGTCGGCCAGCGCGTTATCGCGGTTACCGTCTTTGCCGGCCAGGTTCAGATAGCGATAGCCTGCTTCGATGGTGATTGGACGCATGATGGTCCAGCGTGCGCCAGCGTTGGCCTCTTCATAGCTGTCGATACCGCTTGAGAGGGAATCTGGAGAGTAGTAGTACTCACCAAACAGCCCAAAGCTGTCGCCAATTTTCCACTGCAGACCGCCGCCCACTGCCGCCGCATACCCTTCATCACCGTCGTTTGGGTTGGTGTAGATACCTTTACCGCCGACGGTCGCCAGGAACGGGCCAAGAGGAACGTTGAGACCCAGGCCGAGGCTGGCAGCGTCGCCGTCGTCATCGTTATGCGTCCAGCCGCCGGTCATCGCCAGACCGGATGTCTCGGTACCCATGCCAAAGCCCAGGTGGGTATAATCCTGACCCGCCGAGCCGTTAATGCTAATGGCGTTCGCCGCCGCAGATACAACCATCAGGCCGAAGCCCAGTAATGCCACTTTTTTCATTGTCGTGATCCCGCACAATTTTTATAGAGAAGTCCCAAAACCGCGAGATTTTAACCTGGGTCTTCCGGGGATCAAGCACTCTGCGTGCGGCCGGTCAGTAGATTGTAACTATTTGAAACGGCTATTATCCCTTCAGCGTTGCGTTGACCCACTCCTGCAGCGCGCGGCGCGAAACTTTAATGCCGCCATTTTTGAGTTCGGTCGGCAGCAGCAGCCAGCGGACGGGTTGCTCAAAACGCGCCACCTTGTCCCTGACCCAGTCGGGTAAGCAGGCGATATTCGTTCCCGGCTCGCACTCCACGACCGCCACCGGACGTTGCCCGAATTCAGCGTCGTCCAGCGGAACGATAAACACCTGGTTAACCTGCGGGTGCGTGGCGATAACGCGCTCCAGCGATTCCGGCTGGATCCCTTCTCCACCGCTAAAAAAGAGGTTGTCCATGCGGCCAAGGATCGTCAGACGGCCGTCATGCCATTCGCCGCGATCGCGTGTGGCGAACCATCCCTGCGCGTTGGTCAGCGGAATCAGTTCGCCATCCCGCCAGTAGCCTGAGGCAATGCTTTGCGCCCTGATCCAGACTTCACCGTTAACGACCTGCACCTCTCTGCCCGGCAGCGCACAGCCCACGTCCGGCTCGCCGTCCGCCTCTTTCGCACAGACGGTAGAGGCAAACTCGGTCAGACCGTAGCCGCAGAAGGTGCGTATATCCTGCTCTCGCGCCTGTTCGGTCAATTCAACAGGGATGGCCGCCCCGCCAAGCAGCACCGCTTTCAGTGCGACAGGCTGGTGGGCATTCAGCAGACGCCAGAGCTGGGTTGGCACCAGCGAGGCGTGGGTGCAGCCGCACAGCGCCTGCTCCAGAGGCTGTTTCTCGCGTACGGTTAACCGCGCGCCGGCCTGCAGCCAGCGCCATAAGATCCCCTGGCCGGAAACGTGAAACAGCGGCAGCGAAAGCAGCCAGTCGTCGTCTTCACCGTAGGGCATCAACGCCAAAACGCCGCGCGCGCTGGCAAGGTGGGCCTCGCAGGTATGGACCGCCGCTTTCGGCAGCCCGGTGGAGCCGGAGGTCAGCGTCATGGAGGCCAGCCGCGCCGGTTGCCACGCAGCGCAATACGCATCGGCGGTCTCGTGCATGCGCAGGGCAGGAAGAGCGTCGTAGCTGCCGTCCAGCACCAGCGCAAAGCGCAGCGTCATCTGCGGGAGCAGCACGTCCAGCAGCGGGCGCGGCAGTTGCGGATTAACGGGAAGAATACGCGCCCCGCACTGGAGCAGCGCCAGCCACGCCAGCAGGGTTTGCGGATGATTATGGGCCTGCAGCAGCACGCCGCAGCCCTCTTCCACGCCCTGCCGGTGAAAGCCCGCCGCAAGGCTGTCGATGCGCGCGCACAGCTGTTGCCAGCTGAGCACCTCGTCGTTCAGCCTCAGGGCCGGTTTATCGGCAAACAGCGCGCACCAGTGTCGCCACGGCCAGTCGGTAAAACTCATCGCAACGGCTCCAGCGCCGCGACGTCGAGGCACGGCAGCGCGCTGTCCGGCCAAGGGCGGAGAAGCTGAGCCTGCATCAGGTTCAGCGTGTCGAGGCCAGGAACCGTATCCGGCGTTAGCCAGGCGGCCACGCGCGCCAGCTGGGTTAGCCCAAGGCTGGACTCAATCGACGAGCTGATCACCGCCGTCAGCCCTAAGGCATGCGCCGCCGCGACCTGCTCGCGCACTTTCGCCAGGCTGCCGGTCAGCGTCGGTTTAATCACCACCGCGCTGACGCCGGGCTCGGCAGCGAATTCAAAATCGGCCTCGCGCAGGCTTTCATCCCAGGCGATGGCAATCCCCGTTTCGCGGGCAAACGCGCGCGAATCATCGCGGGTTTTGCACGGCTCTTCCAGGAAGGCAATGCGGCTCCGGTAGGCCGGGTTGACGTACTTCGCAAACTGCTGCGCCTTGAGCGGCGTCCAGGCGCGGTTGGCGTCCAGACGCAGATGCAGATCGGGGATCGCCTCCAGCAGCAGGTTGGCGACCATGCCGTCACGCACCGCCTCGTAGAGCCCAACTTTGATTTTCGCGACTTTCTCGCCCGGCATGGCGGAGAGCAGTGCGAACAGCTCGTCCGGATCGCCCGTGCAGAGCGGCGCCGCGCGGTAATTCCCCGCTTCCGGCAGGCTGCCGTCCAGCTCCGCCAGCGCGCAGCTGATACCAAAAGCCGCGGAAGGCACCTCCGGCAGCGCCGGATCCGCACCCTCGCGCCACGCGTCCGCCCACGCCAGCAAGGCCGTCTGAGCGTCATCCAGCGACTCGAGACTAAAGCCCGGCAGAGGCGAAATCTCGCCCCAGCCTTCCCGCTCGCCCTGCTGCAGATGCACAAAGAAGCCGTCACGGGTTTTTAACCGCCGTTCACGCAGCACCACGCCCGCGTCCATCGGTATCTGCCAGCGGTAAACCTGCGCGCGACGCATTACGGATTCCGTTTGTATTTGCTGAAGTCTGGCTGGCGTTTTTCGTTAAACGCGTTGCGCCCTTCCTGACCCTCTTCGGTCATGTAGAACAGCATGGTGGCGTTACCCGCCAGCTCCTGCAGACCCGCCTGACCATCACAGTCGGCGTTGAGTGCCGCTTTCAGGCAACGCAGCGCCATCGGGCTGTTTTGCAGCATTTCACGGCACCAGCGCACGGTCTCTTTTTCGAGCTCGGCAAGCGGCACCACGGTGTTCACCAGGCCCATATCCAGCGCTTCCTGCGCGTTGTACTGACGGCACAGGAACCAGATTTCGCGGGCTTTTTTCTGACCGACGATGCGCGCCATGTAGGAGGCCCCCCAGCCGCCATCGAAAGATCCCACTTTCGGGCCCGTCTGGCCAAAGATGGCGTTCTCGGCGGCAATGGTCAGGTCGCACATCATGTGCAGCACGTGGCCACCGCCGATAGAGTAGCCCGCCACCATCGCCACCACCGGTTTTGGACAGGTGCGGATCTGACGCTGGAAATCGAGGACGTTCAGGTGATGCGTACCCGCGTCGTCCTGGTATCCGCCGTAGTCACCGCGCACTTTCTGATCGCCACCGGAGCAGAACGCTTTCTCGCCTTCGCCGGTCAGGACAATCACGCCGATGTTGTCGTCGTAGCGCGCATCCGCCAGGGCCTGAATCATCTCTTTCACGGTCAGCGGACGGAAGGCGTTACGCACCTGCGGGCGGTTGATGGTGATTTTGGCAATGCCGTCGGTGGATTTGTGGTAACGAATGTCGGTGTAGCCTTCGGAGCAGTCCTGCCATTCAACCGGAGCGTAAAGCATGTGTTCATCAGGGTAGATCATAGAGTGTCCTTTATTCGAAGACGCAGTATCTGAGCCAGACTTGCCGCAACCGCATCGGGGTTTTCCCGGTGGGCGTTGTGTCCGGCGTTGGGAATTGCATGGCAGACGGCGTTCAGCTCCGCGGCAAGGGCCGCAAACTTCTCATCACGTTCGCCATAGAGATAATCAAAAGAGAAATGGCGCGCGCTCAGGGCAGCACGCAGGTCGGGCTGCACGGCCAGCGATGTCGCCTCGAGCATCATCGCCAGCGTCGCGCCGTGGTTCTGGCTGCGCAGGGTAATCAGCGCGTCGCGCTGGGCGTCCGTCAGGGAGGCAAACACGGGCTGTTGGTACCAGTCAGCGAACACCTTATCCAGCGGTTCGCTGCGAAAACGTGCTGCCCAGCGGCGGTCGGATGCCAGCCGCGCCTGTCGCGCATCGGCATCCTGTAGGCCCGGATGTCCCCCTTCTACCGTCAGGCCCAACAGCCCCTTTGGCTGCTGGCAGGCATGGAACATCGCAATGCGGCCGCCGAGAGAGTACCCGACGAGCCAGAATTTCAGTATGTTGTAACTAATCAGAGTTCGGGTGAGCAACGCGCTCATCTCGTCGAAGCCCTCGACGCCCAAGTGCCGGGATCCACCGTGACCCGGCAGATCCAGATACAGCCGGGGGTAGTCACGAAGTCGCTCCCCAACACCCTGCCACTCGCGGCAATCGCCGGAAAAACCGTGCAAAAAGACCAGCCAGGGATAGCCTGGTTTTCCGGCCTGCTGCACGCCCGAGAGGATCACAGCTGGCTCACCTGCGCCAGCAGGCTTTGCAGGGTCTGCGCACCGTCAGCCTCGTTCACCACCAGCTCAATCAGCGTCGCGCCGGGCTGTTTCCAGGCTGTACCGAGCGCGGCACCCAGCTGTTCCCAGCTTTCCGGGCGATGATATTTCAGGCTGAACATTGCCGCGGCGTGTTCGAACTGCACGTTCTGCGGCATCAGATAGAAGCGCTCGCGCTCGCTCTGCGGCGTAGGCAGCAGGGAGAAAATCTGCCCGCCGTTGTTGTTGACCACAATCAGCACGAACGGGGCTGACACCTGACGCAGCAGCGCCAGCGCGTTGAGATCGTAGAGCGCGGAGAGATCCCCCACGATGGCCAGCGTCGATTTCGCGCTGGCGCGCTGCACGCCTGCTGCCGTGGAGATCAGCCCGTCGATGCCGCTGGCGCCACGGTTGCTGTACACCGGGTAACCTGCTGGCAGCTGTGAAAAGGCGTCTATCAGCCGCACGACCAGGCTGTTGCCGACAAACAGCTGCCCCTGCTCGGGCAGGTACTGGCGAATACGGTGCGCCAGCCCGGCCTCGCTGAACGCTTCACAGCGCGCATGGGTCAGTTCCCACGCCTGACGCGACAGGTCCGGGAGGGTAACCGCCCAGGGTTTGCGTTTTTCAGCCGGATGGAGCGCCAGCCAGGCGTCGATACGGCTGACCAGACGACGACCGCGATGGTGCGCCGGGTCAAGACGCCCTTCCAGCGCGTCCACCAGCCAGTATTCGTCCGGTGTGCAGGTGGCCTGCCACTGCAGTAACCGTTTGCCGGTTAAACTCGATCCAAGCTGGACCACAATCTGCGCCTGCGACAGCTCGGTGACCGCTTTGGCATTACCCAGCCAGAGATCCGCGCACGGCAGCGGCTGCCCGGTCTGGGAAAGCACATCGCCTATCAGCGGCCAGCCCAGGGTTTGCGCCCACTCGGCGACCAGCTTGCCTTCGGCGGCGCTCATGCGCCCGGCGATAACCACGCCGCGCTTCTGCCGCCAGAAGAACCAGTCGCGCTGTTTCGCGCTCTCAAGGTGCGTCTGCTCGCGCAGCCACGGTTTCTCACTCTGCCACCAGTCGCCGAGGGTCTGCTGCCAGTCAAGACCCGTATCGTCCAGCTCGCCGTACAGGGGCTCGGCAAACGGGCAGTTAATATGCAGCGCCCCGCTGCGCAGCGTCTCCATGGCATGATCGACAGTGGAGACCAGCCAGCTTGCCGGAATATCCTGGGTGGGACGGGGCAGCGAAATCGTCTGCGAAGGATGCGAAGAAAAGAGTCCCGGCTGACGGATGGCCTGATTGGCGCCGCAGTCGATAAGCTCAGGGGGACGATCGGCCGTCAGCAGAATCAGCTTTTCACCGGTTAACCCGGCTTCAATCAGAGCCGGATAGAGGTTCGCCACGGCAGTACCGGAAGTGACAATCACCGCCACAGGTTCTTTGCTGACCTTCGCCAGCCCCAGCGCGAGATGCCCGAGGCCACGCTCATCAAAGTGGGTGTGGTGAATCAACGCCCGGTTTTCGGCGGCCGCCAGCGTCAGCGGCGTTGAGCGAGAACCCGGTGCAATACACACGTGCCTGACGCCGTGGCGCGTCAGGGCTTCAAGGATCACCGCCGCCCAGCGTCGGTTAAAAGAACTTACTGACATGAGATTGTCCGGTATCAAGAATGCGACACAGTATAAATAATAGAAAAAATTGGAATTTTGATATGAATCGGGATTGCGCGAATCAGTATTAATCCCTAAGGAGCAGAGAGCGCAATCCGGCCGCTTTGTTTTCGATCTCCTGCCACTCCTGTTCCGGGTCAGACCCGCTGACAATGCCGGCCCCGGCGTAGAGCCGCAGGGAGTCATCCTGGACGCGGGCGGAGCGCAACGCCACGCAAAATTCACTCTGGTCAGGCGATAAATACCCGGCAGAACCGGCGTACCACTCGCGGTTAAAGGGCTCAACCTTCTGAATAAATTCGCGCGCAGGCTGTCGCGGCAAACCGGCAACGGCCGCCGTCGGTTGTAGCATATGCAGGCACTGCTCGTCGTCGGCCTGTTTGAGTTCGGTCCAGATACAGCGGCGCAAATGCTGCACTTTACGCAGGCGCACCACCTGGGGGGGCAGTACCTCAAGCGTCTGCGTGTAGTGCTGAAGACGCTGGCAAATATCTTCCACGACCAGCATATTTTCGCGCTGGTTTTTATCGTCGTTCAGCAGCCATTCGCCGAGACGCTGCGCCTGGCCATCATCGGCATGGCTGGCGACGGTGCCCGCCAGCGCTTCGGTGCGCAGCAGCGTGCCGCGCCGCCGCCAGAGACGCTCGGGGGTCGAGCCAAGAAACGCGTTGCTGGCGTCGAAAATCATGCAGAAATGGTAGCAATGTAAATTCAGGGCGCGGCTGGCCGCCATCAGCGCGACAGGGTTAACCCGCTGTGTAAACCGGATATCGGTTGCCCGGGCGAGAACCACCTTTTCAAAATCACCGCGCGCGATGGTCTCCGTCGCTCTGCGGATAAGCGTCAGCCATTCGGCCTGTTGCGGCTGATGGGTTTCGTGCTCAACCTTAACGGACAGCGGACGGATAGATCTCGCAGGACGGAGTTGCTCTAAAAAATCCCGCGCGGCGAGGGCATCTTCCTGAAGTGAATAATCACTCCACAGCTGCAGACGCAGCGTAGCGGTGCCGGCGGTGCGTCGCCAGAGCAGTCGCGGTAAAAAGAGGCTGCCCTGCTCCGGAGTAAAGGCGTTCAGGCCACAGATACGGGTATCACCTGCCGCGTTTTGCTCACGCAAAAACTGCGTGGCTAACGCCAGAGAGGAAAAGGGGATCACCGCCCCCAGCGCAGCCAGCTCTTCATCGCCGTTACGCTGCTGCCAGTAAAACTGCGGATAGCACTGCTGCGCCCCAAGCCAGGCGAGAGGGTCGAAAGCGTCGTTTAACGGGAAAGAGACGTCGAAATGACGTATGCCGGGTGTTGCGGGTAACGCTTGCGAAAGCTGGGTACGCAATTGCTCCAGCGCGAGGAAAATCGAATTCACGCGAACCTCTCCCTGTTAAAACCTCGTATTATACGGGGTACTGGCAATAAATAGCAGTACCCACGTATAGGGAGTGGTTAAGCGGCCTAACGACGGGCTAAGAGCAGCCCCAGTACCAGCCCAACGGCAGCACCGACTCCAATACCCTGCCACGGTTTTTCATGCACGTAATCATCGGCACGGTACACCGCTTTTTTGGCGCGGTAGTAGTAGGTATCAGACGCATGGCTGACGCGGTTTTTCACTTCATGCAGCGCCTGCTCGGCGCGGGCTTTTAGCTCAATATATTTCTGATCGGCAGGGTCGCCCGAGGAACGTAACACCTCTTCCAGCGTTTCGCTCAGTAAGGCCAGGTCGTCGTCGATACGGGTATCCCAGGATTGAAATGACATATTTTTCTCCATGTTAGTACACCAGTCCGCTAACTATAGCCAACGACTCGTCATTACGCCTGCTTCGCTTCCCGCGCCATGCCGATGTGGGGAATGCCGTCTTCATCGTACACCTCGGTGACCGGCACGAAACCAAAGTGGCCGTAGAAGGACTGCAGGTGCGCCTGCGCGCCCAGGTATAACGCCTTGTTCGGCCACTGTTTCTGGCATGCCTCCAGCGTTTTCTCCATCAGCTGATAGCCCAGTTTTTCACCGCGCGCTTTGCCGCTGATGATGACGCGGCCAATGACGACAGGCTCAAAATCGTCTTCGCTTTTCAGAATCCTCGCATACGCCACCAGCTCGTTATTCCGCCAGCCGAGGATATGGCGGTTCTCGCCGACGAGATCGTCGCCGTCGATGTCCTGATACGGGCAGGTCTGTTCAACCACGAACACTTCGCAGCGCAGTTTCAGCACGGCGTAAAGTGAATGAACGGTGAGGTCACTATGGTGTAAATCTTGCCACTGGATCATGTCAGTCTCCTTCCTGGGGTTCATCACGTTATACTAAACCCCTCCCCGTTCGGCAAAGGGCTGATTGCGTTATGGAACTGATTTTTCTGGGTACGTCCGCGGGCGTGCCAACCCGCTCACGAAATGTGACGGCGATACTGCTGGATCTTAAACACCCCACCCGCGGCGGGCTGTGGCTGTTTGACTGTGGTGAAGGGACGCAGCATCAGCTGTTACACACCGCTTATCACCCCGGCAAGCTGGATAAAATTTTTATCACCCATCTGCATGGCGACCATCTGTTTGGCCTTCCCGGCCTGCTGTGCAGCCGCTCGATGGCCGGTAACGCCAACCCGCTGACGATTTACGGGCCTGCGGGTATTCGTGAATTTGTTGAAACCACACTGCGCCTGAGCGGGTCGTGGACGGATTATCCGCTGGAGGTCGTTGAGATTAGCGAAGGCCTGATTTTCGATGACGGCGATTATAAGGTGAGCGCTCAGCCGCTCAATCACCCTGTCGAGTGCTATGGCTATCGCATTGACGCGCATGACAAACCCGGCGCGCTGGACGCCGCCGCGCTGAAGGCCGATGGCGTAAAACCCGGACCGCTGTTCCAGCGCCTGAAGCACGGTGAGACCGTCACGCTGGAGGACGGGCGCGTCATCAACGGTCAGGATTATCTCGCCGCACCGCAGCCCGGCAAGAAGCTGGCAATTTTTGGCGACACGGCCCCGTGCCGGGCGGCGCTCACACTGGCCCAGGGCGTAGACGTGATGGTACATGAAGCGACCCTTGAAACGGCGATGGAAGAGAAAGCCAACGGCCGGGGTCATAGCTCCACGCGACAGGCGGCGCAGCTTGCCCGTGACGCGGGCGTCGGGAGGCTCATCGTCACCCACGTCAGCTCGCGCTACGACGCGCGGGGCTGTGAAAAGCTGCTGGCAGAGTGTCGCGCGCTGTTCCCGGAATGTGAGCTGGCCGAAGATTTCGCTCAGGTCAGCGTTTAGTCCTTCATTTTTCCCTCAGGATGCCGATAACGATTAAAAGGTCAGCATTTCTCTCGAGGGTAGAATGGATAATTTCCAGAAAGATATTGATGACAGGGCGAATCTGACCCTGTCGAACCGTTTTGAACTGTTGCTGTTCCGTCTTGGCACCTCTCTTAACGAAAATAAATCTGAGCTGTTTGGCATTAACGTCTTTAAGCTGCGTGAAATTGTGCCGATGCCGGAGTTCACGAAACCCGCCGGGATGAAATCACCGCTGATGGGAATGGTGAATATTCGCGATCAGGTGATCCCGGTGATCGACCTGGCCGCCGTGGCGGGCTGTAAGCCTACCACCGGGCTGAATATCCTGCTGATCACCGAATACGCGCGCAGCGTGCAGGCGTTTGCCGTGGAGTCGGTTGAGAACATCATGCGCCTGGACTGGAAGCAGGTGCACGCGGCGGAAACTGCCGTCAGCGGTCGCTACATCACCAGCATTGCGTGTCTTGACGAGAAGAGCGATACCAACGATCTGGCGATGGTGCTGGACGTTGAGCAGATCCTGTACGACATCACCCCGGCCAACCACGATCTGCACGCCACCAATCTGAAAACCACCAAATTCCATATCAAGCCGGGTGCGGTCGCCATCGTCGCGGAAGACTCCAAAGTGGCGCGCTCAATGCTGGAGAAAGGTCTGCAGGCGATGGAGATCCCGGCGCAGCTGCATATCACCGGCAAAGAGGCGTGGGAGAAAATTGGGGTTCTGGCCGCACAGGCGCAGGCTGAGGGTGTTCCCATCACCGATAAGATCGCGCTGGTGCTGACCGACCTCGAAATGCCGGAGATGGACGGTTTTACGCTGACGCGCAAAATCAAAACCGATCCGGTATTGAAAGATATTCCGGTCGTGATCCACTCTTCCCTTTCCGGCAACGCCAACGAAGACCATATTCGTAAGGTGAAAGCGGATGGCTACGTCGCGAAGTTTGAGCTGAACGAGCTGTCGTCAGTGATTGAGGAAGTGCTGGACCGCTCGATGAAGAAGATTGACGGGCCGTTGATTAGCCGCAAACAGCTGGCTTAGTCGGGTGGCGCTTCGCTTACCCGACCTACAAAACCCGTAGGCCCTGCAAGCGTAGCGCCGCTGGGCAATAAAAAACCCGCCGAGGCGGGTTTTTTGTTTTTACATTAATGGCATCGCTCGCTGCACGATATCAATCAGCGGCTGCGGATAGATACCGAAGATCAGCACCAGCAGCGCGGAGATGAGAACCACAATACCGCCAGCGCTGTACTGCCAGTTGGTTGGGGCATCACGGTTGAGCTGCTGAGGCGCGCTCAGGTACAGGCTCACGGCCACGCGCAGGTAGTAGTAGAGACCAATCGCGGAGCCGATCACCACGCCCGCAGTCAGCCACCACAGGTGCGCCTGCACACCGACGGCCAGCACGTAGAACTTACCGATAAAGCCGAGCGTCATCGGGATACCCGCCAGAGAGAGCATCATCACCGTCATCACCGCAGACAGGATCGGACGGTGCCAGAACAGACCACGGTAGGAGAACAGTGAATCGGCATCCGGACCACGGTACGGGCTGGACATAAGGCTCACCACGCCGAAGGCGCCGAGGCTGCTGAACAGGTAACCGGCCAGATAGACGCCCACGGCTTCCATCGACATCTCACCGCTCTGCAGCGCAATCAGCGCCACCATCAGGTAGCCCAGATGAGAGATAGACGAGTAGCCCAGCAGACGTTTGATGTTGGTCTGGCTCAGCGCCATCAGGTTACCGAAGATGATGGAGACGAACGCGATAATGCCCAGCACCACGCGAACCGCTTCACTGTCACCCACCGGTGCGTACAGGAACAGACGCATAACCACCCCGAAGATGGCGATTTTGCTCGCCGTCGCCAGGAAGGTCGACACCGGCGCTGGCGCGCCCTGGTAAACGTCTGGCGTCCACAGGTGGAACGGCACCAGAGAGAGTTTGAAGCCGAGGCCAACAATCATCATGCCCAGACCCGCCAGCAGCAGCGGCTCATGCAGCATGCCGTCACCGAGGCTCTTGCCGAGCGCCATAAAGGAGAGGTTACCGGACTGTGCGTATACCAGCGCAATACCAAACAGCAGGAACGAGGACGCCGCCGCAGACAGGATGGTGTACTTGATGCTTGCTTCCAGGGAGCGCTTCTGGCGGAAGGCGTAACCAATCAGACCGAACAGCGGCAGAGAGATCAGCTCAATGCCGAGGAACAGCGCGGCCAGGTGGTTCGCATTCGCCAGCAGAATGCCGCCGAGCGCGGCAATCAGAACCAGCAGGTAAAACTCTTCTTTGTTGTCGTTGAAGCCTTCGAGCCACGGGTACGCAAAGGTACAGGTTGCCAGGCTCGCCAGCAGCACCAGACCGGTATACAGCATGGCGTAACCGTCAACGCGCATCAGCGGGGT
This sequence comes from Enterobacter sp. ku-bf2, assembly GCF_001742765.1. Classification (NCBI taxonomy): domain Bacteria; kingdom Pseudomonadati; phylum Pseudomonadota; class Gammaproteobacteria; order Enterobacterales; family Enterobacteriaceae; genus Enterobacter; species Enterobacter sp. ku-bf2. The sequence goes on along the minus strand of NZ_MDVW01000021.1, from coordinate 91,963 downwards.
GACGTCCATCGCCCCACCCTGGCCAACAAACCAGAGAGAGACTAACGCGGCGTTCAGGCCGATGACCGACAGCGTGGCATTCAGGAAGTGATTGCGTCGCCACGCAATGGAGAGCATCACAACCACCACCGTCAATCCGACGATCAGCAGCGGTAGCAGCGCGATCAGTTGTTGTGGAGTTATTGTCATGGCGAATTACGGCCTTGTAGTAGAAACAGAATTAACAAACCACTGCTGGATATTGCCCATCGCGCTGTGCGAGGTATCCAGAATCGGCTGCGGGAAGAAGCCCAGCAGCACCAGCAGTACGACCAGCAGCAGGATGATGAACAGCTCACGCAGCGACATCCCCGGCAGTTCTTGTGCAGCAATTTCGCTCTTCGCTTTACCGAAGTAAGCGCGGTGCAGCATCGCCAGCGAGTAGACGGAAGCGAACACCAGACCAAAGGTGGAGATCACGGTAATCAGCGGTACCACTTTGAAGCTGCCGAACAGAATCATAAATTCGCCGACGAAGTTACCGGTGCCCGGCATCCCCAGAGTCGCCACCGCGAAGAACATGGAGAGCGCTGGCAGCCACTTAATTTTGCTCCACAGGCCGCCCATCATACGCATGTCGCGGGTGTGCAGACGTTCGTACAGCTGACCGCACAGGATGAAGAGACCGGCTGCGGACAGACCGTGCGCAATCATCTGGATCACCGCACCCTGGTACGCCAGCTGGCTGCCGGTGTAGATAGCAATCAGCACGAAGCCCATGTGGGAAACGGAGGTGTAGGCAATCAGACGCTTGATGTCGTACTGGGTGAAGGCCATCCAGGCACCGTAGAAGATACCGATCACACCCAGCCACATGGCAATCGGTGCGAATTCTGCGGAGGCGTTCGGGAACAGCGGCAGAGCGAAACGCAGCAGACCGTAGGCCGCCGTTTTCAGCAAGATGCCCGCCAGGTCAACGGAACCCGCCGTTGGCGCCTGAGAGTGCGCGTCTGGCAGCCAGCCGTGCAGCGGAACCACCGGCATTTTCACCGCGAAGGCGATGAAGAAGCCCAGCATCAGCAGATATTCCACGCCGTGAGACATTGGGGTCTTCAGCAGGTCTTCGTAGTTGAAGGTCCAGGTGCCGGTCGCGTTGTGGTGAACAAACACCAGCGCCAGAATGGCAATCAACATCACGAGACCACTCGCCTGGGTATAGATGAAGAACTTGGTTGCCGCCGTGATACGCGTTTTACCGTCGGACGCCTTGTGGCCCCACAGCGCGATCAGGAAGTACATCGGCACCAGCATCATCTCCCAGAAGAAGAAGAACAGGAACATGTCGATGGCAAGGAACACGCCGATTACGCCGCCCAGGATCCACATCAGGTTCAGGTGGAAGAAGCCCTGGTATTTTTCGATTTCACGCCAGGAGCAGAGTACCGCCAGAACGCCGAGCAGACCGGTCAACACCACCATCAGCAGTGAGAGACCGTCAATCGCCAGGTGGATCGTAATGCCGAAACGTGGGATCCACGGCAGGATGAACTCAGACTGCCACTGCGGAATGCCCGCAGACTGGGTCAGTGAGTAACCGCCCTGCAACCACAGTTGCAGGCCAAGCGCGAGCGTCAATCCCATGGTGATCAGCGCGATCCAGCGCGGCATCTTCACGCCAAAGCGTTCAGTCTGCCAGCACAGGAAGCCGCCGATGAAGGGAATTAATATTAGCCAGGGTAGTAACATGGCGATTTACATTCCTTTTTAAGGCCCCCAGAAGGGGCCTGATTTTCAACGAATTCGAATAAAATTCACTTAACGATCAACGCAACACCATCAGCAGCGCCAGCACGACAACCGCACCGATGCTCATGGACGCCACATACCAGCGCAGGTAACCGTTCTCGCTGTACAGCAGGCCTTTGCCTGCAAAGCGGGAAAGGATCGCCGGGATATTCATCAGGCTGTTCAGCGGGTCGCGCTTCAGCAGCCACGCGATGCCCAGGAACGGCTTAACGAAGATCATGTCGTACAGCCAGTCGAAGCCCCACGCGTTGTACCACCAGGTGCCCAGCAGGCGGCCCGGCGCACTGTTGGCCACGGCAGTGACCAGCGTACGTTTGCCCAGCCACAGCCATGCGGCAATCAGGATGCCCGCGATAGCGACCACACCGGAGGTGATTTCAAGCGTCAGAACGCGACCGTGCTCAAGCTCGGTGGTGTCTGGCAGCACGCCCTGCAGCGGAGGCACAATCATCGCGCCAACGAAGGTGGACAGTACCAGCAGCACAATCAGCGGCAGGTGATGGGTAATCCCCTTCCCTGCGTGAGCGTGAATTTGTTCTTTACCGTGGAATACGATGAAAATCATACGGAAGGTATACAGGGAGGTCATGAACGCACCGACCAGACCCGCAACCATCAGATTGATATGACCATTCGCCATGGCACCCGCAAGGATTTCGTCCTTACTGAAGAAGCCCGCGGTGATCAGCGGCAGTGCCGCCAGCGCCGCGCCGCCCACCAGGAAGCAGACATAGACCAGCGGGATAGACTTACGCAGTCCGCCCATTTTGAAGATGTTCTGCTCGTGATGGCAGGCCAGAATCACCGAACCGGATGAGAGGAACAGCAGCGCTTTAAAGAACGCGTGCGTCATCAGGTGGAAAATGGCCGCGTCCCACGCCTGAACGCCCAGCGCGAGGAACATGTAACCAATCTGGCTCATGGTTGAGTACGCGAGAACGCGCTTGATGTCGGTCTGCACCAGCGCGGCAAAGCCTGCCAGCACCAGCGTGACCGCACCGACGATACCCACCAGATGCAGAATTTCCGGGGTCATCAGGAACAGGCCATGGGTACGCGCAATCAGGTAGACACCGGCGGTGACCATGGTCGCAGCGTGGATCAGCGCGGAGACAGGGGTTGGACCCGCCATCGCGTCTGCCAGCCATGTCTGCAACGGCAGCTGTGCGGATTTACCCACGGCACCACCCAGCAGCATCAGCGTTGCCCACCACAGCATGTTGTTGCCTGCGGCGAAGTGCGCTGGCGCCAGTTCCACCATTTCGCGGAAGTTCAGCGTGCCCAGTTCGTTGTAAAGAATGAACAGCGCGAAAGCGAGGAAGACATCACCCACGCGGGTCACGACGAACGCTTTCATGGCCGCTGCGCCATTCTTCGGATCGGTATAGTAGAAACCGATCAGCAGGTAAGAACACAGACCCACGCCTTCCCAGCCCAGATACATCAGCAGCAGGTTATCGGCCAGGACCAGAACCACCATGCTGGCGATAAACAGGTTGGTGTAGGCGAAGAAGCGGGAGTAACCCTCTTCACCGCGCATATACCAGGAGGCGAACATGTGGATCAGGAAGCCGACGCCGGTGACCACGGAGAGCATGGTCAGAGAGAGACCATCCAGCACCAGGTTGAAACCGATGTTGAAATCACCGACTGACATCCAGGTCCACAGCGGCACGCTGAAAGGCTGACGCCCGTTGTTAAAGAAGTCGATACCCGCATACGCTGTCACCAGCGCGGCCAGGCCAACAGAGCCCATGCCGACGGTTGCAGACAGATTCTCAGACCAGCGGCCGCGAGAAAACGCCAGCAGCACGAAGCCAATCAGCGGAAAAATAATGGTTAAGGCAAGCATGTTCATCCACGCAACTCACTTACTGAATCGATGTTCAGATTCTGGCGGCGACGATGGAGCTGCAGCAACAGCGCCAGGCCAATACTCGCTTCGGCAGCCGCGAGGCTGATGGCGAGAATGTACATCACCTGACCATCGGTCTGGCCCCAGTAGCTTCCGGCGACCACGAAGGCCAGCGCGGAGGCGTTAATCATGATTTCCAGCCCGATCAGCATAAACAGAAGATTGCGGCGGATAACCAGACCGGTCAGACCCAGAACGAATAAAATCGCAGCGAGGATCAGTCCATGTGTTAAGGGGATCATGCGCGCTCCTCCGTTTTTCTTTTCGCGCGGTCGTCAGTGCGGTTGCTCAGCACCTCGCCAGCACGCTCTTCGCGGCCAACGTGGAAAGCCACAACCAGACCTGCCAGCAGCAGCATTGAGGCCAGTTCCACTGCCAGAACGTATGGGCCAAAGAGCGTGATACCCACCTCTTTCGCGCCAATCGGCGTACCGTCGATGCCCTGATCGTTAACACCCAGAATGGCGTAAACGATCACCACCAGCATGATGGCCGACAAAATTGCCGGGCCGATCCACACCTGCGGTTTTAACCACTGACGTTCCTGCTCAATTTCAGAGCCGCCCAGGTTCAGCATCATCACCACGAACACGAACAGCACCATGATGGCCCCGGCGTAGACGATGATTTCCAGCGCACCGGCGAAGTGCGCGCCCAGTGCGAAGAACACCCCGGAAATGGCCAGCAGCGAGATGATTAAGTACAGCAGCGCATGCACCGGATTGGTGTGCGTGATCACTCGCAGCGTAGCCAGGATGGCGATAAGGCCACAGATATAAAAAGCGAATTCCATTGCCCTCTCCTTACGGTAACAGGCTCTTGACGTCGATAGGCTTAGCTTCGTTCTCTGCTTCGCCCTTATCTTTGCCGTCGATTGCCATACCCGCCATCCGGTAGAAGTTATATTCCGGGTATTTGCCCGGACCGGAAATCAGCAGATCCTCTTTCTCGTACACCAGGTCCTGACGCTTGTACTCACCCAGCTCGAAGTCTGGAGTCAGCTGAATCGCCGTGGTTGGGCACGCTTCTTCACACAGACCGCAGAAGATGCAGCGTGAGAAGTTGATGCGGAAAAACTCAGGGTACCAGCGGCCGTCTACCGTCTCGGCTTTCTGCAGAGAGATACAGCCGACCGGGCACGCTACCGCACACAGGTTACAGGCAACGCAGCGCTCGGAACCGTCCGGGTCGCGCGTCAGCACGATACGGCCACGGTAGCGCGGCGGCAGATATACCGGCTCTTCCGGGTACATCCGGGTTTCGCGTTTGGCAAACGCATGCAGGCCGATCATCCAGATACTGCGTACCTGGGTACCGAAGCCTACCAGTAATTCTTTTAAGGTCATGGTCTATTGCCCCTTATGGCTGCTGCCAGAGAATGACAGCGGCCGTTACCAACAAGTTGACGAGCGTCAGCGGCAGGCACACTTTCCAGCCGAAGGACATTACCTGGTCATAACGCGGACGCGGTAACGCTGCGCGAATCAAAATGAACATCATCATGAAGAACGCGGTTTTCAGCGCGAACCAGATGAACGGCGGTAAGAACGGGCCATGCCAGCCACCGAAGAACAGCGTTACCATCAACGCGGAAATGGTGACAATACCGATGTACTCGCCCACGAAGAACAGACCGAATTTCATACCGGAATATTCGATGTGGTAACCGTCGGCCAGTTCCTGTTCGGCTTCTGGCTGGTCAAACGGGTGACGGTGACACACGGCCACGCCCGCGATGGCAAAGGTAATAAACCCAAAGAACTGCGGAATAACGTTCCAGATGTCGGCCTGGTTGTTGACGATGTCGGTCATGTTGAATGAACCGGCCTGCGCCACCACGCCCATCAGGGAGAGACCCAGGAACACTTCGTAGCTCAGGGTCTGCGCGGAAGCACGCATCGCACCCAGCAGCGAGTATTTGTTGTTACTGGACCAGCCTGCGAACAGGACCGCGTAAACCGCGAGGCCTGCCATCATCAGGAAGAACAGAATGCCGATGTTCAGGTCAGCGACCACCCAGGTCGGGCTGACCGGCACGATAGCAAACGCCAGCAGCAGCGAGGTGAAGGCGATCATCGGTGCCAGAGTAAAGATCACGCGATCCGAGAAGCGCGGGATCCAGTCCTCTTTAAAGAACATCTTGATCATATCCGCGACCAGCTGGAGTGAACCACCCCAGCCCACGCGGTTCGGTCCGTAACGGTTCTGGAACAGACCGAGCAGACGACGTTCACCAAAGCTCATGAACGCGCCGCAGGTGACCACCACCAGCAGGATAACAATCGCTTTCAGAATGCTCAGCAGGATGTCGATAAGATCCGGCGTTAACCAACTCATGCTTTTGCCTCCTGCAGATTATCAAGACGCGCACCCGCCAGAACCGGCGCGATGCCAGGCATACCCATCGGCAGACCGACCTGCCCTGCTGTCAGACTTTCAGAAATAATCAGCGGCAGGCTGATGGTCTGACCGTCATAGCTAAAGGCGATGTTCGCACCCGCGTTAACGCCAAGCTTCGCGGCATCCGCCGGGTTAAGCTTGATGTACGGCTGCGGCATACGGGTCTGGAAGACCGGTGAACGCTGGGACAGCTCGTCGCTACCGAACAGGTGGTAGTACGGCGCAATACGCCAGCTACCGTCCTGCGCCTGGAAGCTCGCCGGTACGGTGGTGAAGAAGTCCAGACCGGTTTCGGAAGCTTCAATCAGACGCACGCCCGGATCGCCGTGGCGCAGGGAACCGCCCACTTCAGCCTGGAACTTGTTCCATGCCTGCGGGGAGTTCCAGCCCGGTGCCCATGCGAACGGGATTTGCGAACGCGGCGCAGACGGCTGGTTGTTCCCTTCCATGGAGAAGGCGAACATGGTGTCTTTATCCTGCGGCTGGCGCGGTTCGTGCACGCTGATATTGGCGCGCATTGCAGTACGGCCGCTGTAACGGTGCGGTTCACGCGCCAGTTTCTGGCCGCGAATGCGGAAGCTCGCTTCAGGCGCGGCATCTTTAATGCCTGCCAGCTGAGGCAGTTTTTCCACCACCGCGTCGATAACGTGGTCGAGCTGCGTCCAGTCCACTTCACGGCTCTGCACGGTGCTGTGCAGGGAGTGCAGCCAGCGCCAGCTTTCCAGCATCACGGTGTTGCTGTCGTAGTAAGACGGGTCATAAACCTGGAAGAAACGCTGCGCGCGGCCTTCGTTGTTGATAACGGTACCGTCGCTTTCTGCGAAGCTTGCCGCAGAGAGCACCAGGTGCGCTTTGTCCATAATCGCGGTGCGCTGATGGTCAATCACCATCACCAGCGGCGCTTTGGAGAGCGCGGCGTCAACGCGAGCGGCAGAAGCATGGCGATGCAGGTCGTTTTCCAGCACCACCACGGCGTCAGCGGCACCGGATTCCAGTTCGCTTAACGCAGCTTCCAGCGAGCCGCCGCCAATCATGCCCAGACCAATGCTGTTCACCGCACGGGCAATCATGGTCACACCGACGTCAGCACCGCGGCCTTTCAGGGCTTTGGCCACGTTGGCTGCGGCCTGAATGATCTCTGCGCTACCGGCGTTGGTACCGGAAATAATCAGCGGTTTCTTCGCACCGGCCAGGGCCTGAACAATCACGTCAACCTTGTTTTGCAGGTCGCGATCCAGCTCAACGGCCGGTGAGTTGTTGTCCAGCGCGTGGGCAATGGCAAAACCAAGACGCGCCTGATCTTCAACCGGTGCGCAGTAGGTCCACGCCGCGATATCGTCCAGACGGGTATTGTCGACGTTGGTCACAAACAGAGGATGCTTCGCGCGCTGACCGATGTTCAGGATCGCCGCAATCTGCCAGTCAGCCACTTTTTGCGCCGCTGCCATTTCACGTGCTTTACCCTTCACCGCCTGACGAACCGCCAGAGCTGCGCGGGCGCCTGTCTGGGTCAGGTCTTCACCCAGCACCAGGACCGCATCATAGGATTCGATTTCGCGCAGCGCAGGGGTATGGATACCGCCTTCACGCAGCACTTTCAGTACCAGCTGCAGACGTTCCTGCTCGCCCTGGGCGATGCCGGTATAGAAGTTTTCCGCCCCGACCAGCTCGCGCAGCGCGAAGTTGCTTTCGATGCTGGCACGCGGGGAACCGATACCGATCACTTTCTTCGACTGGCGCAGAATATCTGCCGCGCCCTGCATCGCCTGTTCTGCGTTCAGGGTAATGAAATCGTCGCCACGGCGCTGAACCGGCTGACGCGGACGGTCTTTCAGGTTCACATAGCCATAGCCGAAACGACCGCGGTCGCACAGGAAGTAGTGGTTAACGGTACCGTTGTAGCGGTTTTCGATACGACGCAGTTCGCCGTAGCGCTCACCCGGGCTGGTGTTACAGCCGAGGGAACACTGCTGGCAGATGCTTGGCGCAAACTGCATGTCCCATTTACGGTTGTAACGCTCGGAGTGAGTTTTATCCGTGAAGACGCCGGTCGGGCAGATTTCTACCAGGTTACCGGAGAATTCGCTCTCCAGCACGCCGTCTTCCGGACGACCGAAGTAGACGTTGTCATGCGCGCCATACACGCCCAGATCCTGACCGTCTGCATAGTCTTTGTAGTAACGCACGCAGCGATAGCAGGCGATGCAGCGGTTCATTTCGTGAGAGATGAACGGCCCCAGATCCTGGTTACGGTGGGTACGCTTGGTAAAGCGATAGCGACGGAAGCTGTGACCGGTCATCACGGTCATATCCTGAAGGTGGCAGTTACCGCCCTCTTCACAAACCGGACAGTCGTGCGGGTGGTTGGTCATTAACCACTCCACCACGCTTTCGCGGAACTGTTTGGCTTCTTCGTCATCAATCGAAATAAAGGTGCCTTCGGTGGCTGGCGTCATACAGGACATCACCAGGCGACCACGCGTGTCTTCCGCGTTTTGATATTGCTTCACCGCACACTGGCGGCAAGCACCGACGCTGCCCAGCGCCGGATGCCAGCAAAAGTACGGAATATCGAGGCCAAGAGACAGACAAGCTTCCAGCAGGTTGTCCGCCCCGTTGACTTCGTATTCTTTGCCGTCTACATGAATCGTAGCCATTAGCATGCTTCCAGTTGGCTCGGTCGAAACCGAGCGTTAATCAAAATTCTTGTCGTTACCAGCGCGCTTTAAGCAGGTTCGGCTGAATCCCATTGATCGCATGGGTATTGCTGAACGGCTGCTTGATGCCTGCTTCGAACTCGTCGCGGAAATATTTGATCGCGCTCTGCAGAGGTTCGACGGCACCCGGTGCGTGGGCACAGAAGGTTTTACCCGGGCCTAAGAATCGACACAGTTGCTCAAGCGTTTCGATATCGCCAGGCTGGCCTTCGCCACGTTCGATTGCACGCAGGATCTTCACGCTCCACGGCAGACCATCACGGCACGGTGTACACCAGCCGCAGGACTCACGGGCGAAGAACTCTTCCAGGTTACGCACCAGCGAGACCATGCCGATCTCGTGGTCGACGGCCATCGCCAGCGCCGTACCCAGACGGCTGCCTGCTTTACCAATGCTTTCGAATTCCATCGGCAGGTCAAGGTGGGCTTCGGTCAGGAAGTCTGTCCCTGCCCCACCCGGCTGCCAGGCTTTGAATTTCAGGCCATCGCGCATGCCGCCAGCGTAGTCTTCAAGAATTTCGCGCGCGGTAGTACCGAACGGCAGTTCCCAGACGCCAGGATTTTTCACGCGACCGGAGAAGCCCATCAGCTTGGTACCGGCATCTTTGCTTGAGGAGATACCCTGATACCACTCCACGCCGTTCGCGAGGATAGCCGGAACGTTACACAGGGTTTCGACGTTGTTTACGCAGGTCGGTTTCCCCCACACGCCGGAGCTGGCCGGGAACGGTGGCTTGGAACGCGGGTTCGCGCGGCGGCCTTCCAGGGAGTTAATCAGCGCGGTCTCTTCACCGCAGATGTAACGCCCGGCACCGGTGTGCACGAACAGTTCGAAGTCAAACCCGGTACCCAGGATGTTTTTGCCCAGCAGGCCCGCTTCGGTGGCTTCGGCAATCGCGCGACGCAGGTTTTCCGCTGCTTCGATGTACTCACCGCGCAGGAAGATGTAGCCACGGTACGCTTTCAGCGCAAACGCGGAGATCAGCATGCCTTCCACCAGCAGGTGCGGCAGCTGCTCCATCAGCAGGCGGTCTTTATAGGTGCCCGGCTCCATTTCATCGGCGTTACACAACAGGTAACGGATGTTCATGGATTCGTCTTTTGGCATCAGGCTCCACTTCAGACCGGTGGAGAAGCCCGCGCCGCCGCGGCCTTTCAGGCCAGACTCTTTTACCGCGTTAACGATGTCGTCCGGCGCCATGCCGCCAAGGGCTTTACGCGCACCGGCATAGCCGTTTTTGCTCTGATATTCGTCGAGCCATACCGGCTGTTTGTCATCACGCAGACGCCAGGTCAGCGGATGCGTCTCAGCAGTACGAATTACAGTTTTCATTTGTACTGCTCCAGCAGGTCAGGAATCGCTTCCGGCGTCAGATGACTGTGAGTGTCCTCATCAATCATCATGGTCGGCCCCTTGTCGCAGTTACCCAGGCAGCAGGTTGGCAGCAGAGTAAAGCGACCATCGAACGTGGTCTGGCCCGGCTTGATATTGAGCTTCTTCTCAATCGCAGCCTGAATGCCCTGATAACCGGTGATGTGGCAGACCACGCTGTCACAGTAGCGGATCACATGGCGGCCTACCGGCTGACGGAAGATCTGGCTGTAGAACGTGGCTACGCCTTCTACGTCACTTGCCGGAATACCCAGCACTTTCGCGATCGCATAGATCGCCCCATCCGGCACCCAACCACGCTGTTTCTGTACGATTTTCAGCGCTTCAATGGACGCCGCACGCGGGTCTTCGTAGTGGTGCATCTCGTGCTCAATGGCGGCACGTTCTGCTTCACTCAGCTCAAAAGCCTCGGTTTGTGGTTGTTGATTCTCGTGCATAATTAGCGGTCCACATCTGACATAACAAAATCGATACTACCCAGATACACAATCAGGTCGGAGACCAGACTGCCGCGGATGGCGGACGGGATCTGCTGCAGGTGCGCAAAGCTCGGCGTACGCACGCGGGTACGGTAGCTCATGGTGCTGCCGTCACTGGTCAGGTAGTAACTGTTAATACCCTTGGTCGCTTCAATCATCTGGAAGGATTCTTGCGCCGGCATGACCGGACCCCAGGAAACCTGCAGGAAGTGGGTGATCAGGGTTTCGATATGTTGCAGCGTGCGCTCTTTCGGTGGCGGCGTCGTCAGCGGGTGATCCGCCTTGAACGGGCCTTCCGGCATGTTGTTGAGGCACTGCTCAAGGATGCGCAGACTCTGGCGCAGCTCTTCCACTTTCAGCATCACGCGGGTGTAGCAGTCGGACACGCCGCCGCCCACCGGGACTTCAAAGTCGAAGTTCTCGTAGCCAGAGTAAGGACGGGCTTTACGCACGTCGAAATCAATACCGGTCGCACGCAGACCTGCCCCTGTCGTCCCCCACTCCAGCGCCTCTTTCGCGCCGTAGGCAGCAACGCCCTGGGAACGGCCTTTCAGGATGGTGTTGCGCAGCGCGGCTTTCTCGTAAGACGCCAGACGTTTCGGCATCCAGTCGAGGAATTCACGCAGCAGACGGTCCCAGCCGCGCGGCAGATCGTGTGCCACACCGCCGATACGGAACCAGGCCGGGTGCATACGGAAACCGGTAATGGCTTCTACCAGATCGTAGATTTTCTGACGGTCGGTAAAGGCGAAGAAGACCGGGGTCATCGCGCCGACGTCCTGAATGAACGTGGAGATGTACAGCAGGTGGCTGTTGATACGGAACAGTTCTGACAGCATGACGCGAATCACGTTAACGCGATCCGGCGTAACAATACCCGCCAGTTTCTCAACGGCCAGCACGTATGGCATTTCGTTGACGCAACCGCCGAGGTACTCGATACGGTCGGTATACGGAATGTAGCTGTGCCAGGACTGACGCTCGCCCATCTTCTCAGCACCACGGTGGTGGTAACCGATGTCAGGCACGCAGTCGACAATCTCTTCACCGTCGAGCTGAAGAATAATACGGAATGCACCGTGCGCAGACGGGTGGTTTGGACCGAGGTTGAGGAACATGAAGTCCTCGTTGTCGGTACCGCGCTTCATGCCCCAGTCTTCCGGTTTGAAGGTCAGCGCTTCCATCTCCAGATCCTGCTTGGCTTTGGTCAGCTCAAACGGATCGAATTCGGTAGCACGTGCCGGGTAGTCTTTACGCAGCGGGTGGCCGGTCCAGGTCTGCGGCATCATGATGCGCGTCAGGTGCGGGTGGCCGTCAAAGGTCATGCCGAACATTTCCCAGGTTTCACGCTCGTACCAGTTGGCGTTCGGGAAAAGTTTGGTGATCGTCGGCAGATGCATGTCGTTTTCAGACAATGCCACCTTGAGCATGATATCCGTATTACGGTCTATTGAGATCAGGTGGTAGAAAACGGAAAAATCCGCAGCAGGGAGACCCTGGCGGTGCGTTCTGAGACGTTCATCCATGCCGTGTAAGTCAAACAGCATGACGTACGGTTTTGGCAATTTCTTGAGGAAATCGACAACTTCCAGCAATTGTTCACGCTTCACCCAAACAACGGGTACCCCGGTGCGGGTAGCCTGAACAGTAAAGGCATCCGGCCCAAAACGGTTGCGCAGTTCGCCAATGACTGGGTCATCCAGATGATCCCGGGTCTGCCAGGCGGCTTCTTGCGCGGTTAAGTCGGTCATATTGTTCACCATTGCAAATGGTCCGTGGTGACTGTTGAGCCTGGCTTCGCGCTATTTGAGTAGTGATATGCGAAGGTGTTCTCCAGGCCTACAGGCGCAAATTAAATTTCGTCAGGCGTACGCAGATTGGTGACGGCAATACGTTCACCACGTTTACGCTCGCGCTCAGACTGCATGTTCGCGCGATACACACCCTGATCGCCAACGACCCACGACAGTGGGCGACGTTCTTTACCGATGGACTCCTGCAGCAGCATCAGCGCCTGCATGTAGGCTTCCGGACGAGGCGGACAACCCGGGATGTACACATCCACTGGGATAAATTTATCTACGCCCTGTACGACGGAATAGATGTCGTACATACCGCCAGAGTTTGCACATGCGCCCATGGAGATAACCCATTTTGGCTCCAGCATCTGGTCATAAAGACGCTGAATAACAGGTGCCATCTTGGTAAAGCAGGTACCGGCTACCACCATCAGGTCAGCCTGACGTGGGGAAGCACGCAGTACCTCTGCCCCAAAACGCGCAACGTCATGCACCGCAGTGAATGACGTCACCATTTCAACGTAGCAGCAAGAAAGGCCAAAGTTGTAAGGCCAGATGGAGTTCTTACGACCCCAGTTGACCATATCGTGCATGGCATGTTCGAGTTTGCCCATGTACACGCTTTTATTGACTTCTTGCTCCAGGGGGTCGGTTACGATCTCCTGTTTTTGCAGGGGGTAACGGTCATTCTCACCGTTAGGATCTATGCGGGTGAGCGTATAATCCATCTTATTGCCTCGCTGTTACTGCTGACGATTAGAGATACTGTTTTCCGGGTTGATGTGTTCACGACGTGAACGCGCAGGCGTCCAGTCAAGCGCGCCAATACGCACCAGATAAACCAGACCGGCCAGTAGCACTAAAATGAAAATTGCGGCCTCGACAAAGCCCACCCAACCACTTTCGCGAATGGAGGTCGACCATGCGAAAAGGTAAAGCGCTTCCACGTCGAAGATGACGAAGAACATGGCTACCAGATAAAACTTGGCAGACAGGCGTAAGCGAGCGGTACCTACTGAATCAATACCTGATTCGAAAGGTGTGTTTTTGTGCCTTGCACGGGCGCGACCGCCCAGGAACCAGCCGCCGACTAACATCAGGCAGCACAGGCCAATGGCTACAATAAGAAAGATTGCGAATGCCCAGTGATGAGCGATGACTTCTGTGGATGTTGACATACTCATTGCTTACTCATCAAAAGTGATACCAACGACACTGCTCTTGCTGGCAGATGGGCATCACATCGATTCATGGGGAGGAACAAATAACCTTACACTAACTGTCAGAAATGAGACGTAGACAGCAAAATGATGGGGTTTTTTACTCCTTTCTATAACCTATTGTCAACTTTAACAAAGGTTTCTTCACATTAAATTACATCGAGCGATTCTCATTAACATTTGGTGCCCTTTAACCCTGGTGGGTACATGACTTTCCGTCAAATGTATGTTGTTGAATCGTGTCCGTTTCGGAAGTAAAAAAAATAACCCTCCTATTTTGACAGGATTTGCCAACGATTCCTCCCCCCAAATAGGAGTATTTTCTTGATCTGCGACACGCTTTTGTTAATTCAACCTGGAAAACGGCAACATATTTCCTGTTTTTTTAACATAGGAGGGATGTGGATGAAGTTAGAACGGAAAACGGACAAGTTTTAGACAAAACCATTTAGTTCATTGATAAATATAGAATATCCTGAAAACCCACGCGTCATAAGCGGGTATTTTTGCTAAAAAAAAGCCACTGCATGTGAAAATCACACGAGTGGCTTTTTTTTACACTTACATTTTGTTACCAGAATTCTGAGCTGGCGATCACTCAAAATCCCCTTCAACGATCAGGGAGTCATCCCCCCCTTCGGAGGTAACGCGCTCGAACTGCCATGGGTTATGGTAGTTTTCCATCGCCTCGAACACCACCTTCGCCAGTTCGTTATGACTGGACGAATTGTGGCAGAGCAGATACTCCGTATCCGGCAGTGCAGGCAGGCCATCGGATTTGCCCAGAACGCGCAGATCGGGGCTCATCATTTCTACCGGACGGGCGGTGACGCCCAGACCGGCTTTCACGGCGGCACGCACCGCTGGCAGCGTGGACGCCACATACGCCAGACGCCACGGAATATTAGCCTCATTCAGCGCCGTCAGCACCATATCGCGGAACGGGCTCGGGTCATCCAGCAACACCAGCGGCACCGGCTCCCCTTTTTGCAGCACGTATTCGGCCGCGCAATACCAGTGCGTAGGCGATGTACGCAACGTCAGGCAGTCAAACTGCCCGGGACGATGCGTGGTGACCACCAGGTCGACTTTATTCTCATTTAACATCTCAACCATAAAAGCATTGCGCTTTACGCTCACGTCCAGCGCAAGCTTCGGATAAACCGAACTAATACGATTGAGAAGAAACGGCAATATAGTATCCGCCGACTCATCAGATGCACCTAACGTTAGCACGCCCTGAAGGTTGCTAAACATTAATGACATACATGCTTCATCATTAAAGCGAAGAATTTTCCTGGCATAACCCAGAAGCTGAATACCGTGTTCCGTTAAGAGCTTATTACGCCCGTGACGGGCAAAAAGCTCTTTACCAACCAGTTGCTCCAGCCGCTGCATTTGCTGGCTGACGGCGGACTGAGTTCGGCAAACGGCGGCAGCAGCTGCTGCAAAAGTGTTGAGATCGGCGACCGCAACAAACGTTCTCAGCAGATCGAGGTCGAGATTCATTATCGGACGATTTGCATTTATCATATCTATTCACTTTCAGGTTGCTCGTGCGGAGCTGCCCGGGTTGAAGCTGTGTGTGTACAGTTAAGCAATTCCCTCTGAAGATTTTCCCTCGCATCCCGGCCCGGCAGACTGCCTGACAGATAGTTATTGTGCTGCTTTATATCAACAGTCAGAAAGCACGTTTCATGACGATATTTTTATTCTCTTAAACGTTCAGGATATTTAGATGTTCGCAGGTTTATGTAAATTACATTAAAGGTATAACACCTTTTCTGCCATCTGTATCGCAGCGCTGTCAACGTAGCAGGAGATGTGCGACACATTCCAGCCAGAGATAACTCTAACAATAACAATCAATTAATTCGGAAAACCAGGGTCAGATATACAAAAAACGTGCATCTGCCCTCTGCTTTCCTGGAAGACATCTTAACCCAAATCCACTTTATTTATAAGTCTTATTGCAATATTAAGGATTAAAGAAGAATGTTAAGCTTCTAAACTAATTTTATTAAAATTAACTAAAGTTGCATTTTATAGGTTAATAATAAATAAATTTTAATTTAGATTAAGACCATTCATTAATGGCACTTAACATTAATTTCACATGGGTAACTTTTATCCACAGTATGCTATTACAGAAACAGGTATCAAGCATTCAGGTTTTACGAAAAGTCACTCAGGGTGACTGCCACCGCTGTCCAGCTCACCACTTATTTTTAACAGCACATTATACAGTATTTTGGTAAATGAATAGCACATTTAACCTATGCTCTCGCTATGCGCACAACTTTAAGACAGTGAAAAAGCGTACCCGCAGCGAAAAAGATTCATCAAAAATTTGCACCCCGCACAAAATCTTCTACTGCACACCCTTCAAAACGAAGCGAGGGGGGAGTACATTATTCCGTGCTGACTTCCACGGCAGGGAGCGGCAATAATAGCGAAAAGGTTAAAGGTTCATGTCCCCTATCGAAAAATCCAGCAAGCTAGATAACGTCTGTTATGACATCCGCGGCCCGGTTCTGAAAGAGGCAAAACGTCTTGAAGAAGAGGGCAACAAGGTTCTGAAACTCAACATTGGTAACCCTGCGCCATTTGGTTTTGAAGCGCCGGATGAAATTCTGGTTGATGTGATCCGCAACCTTCCCACTGCACAAGGCTATTGCGATTCAAAAGGACTTTACTCCGCACGTAAAGCCATCATGCAGCACTACCAGGCACGTGGTATGCGCGATGTTACCGTTGAAGATATCTATATCGGCAACGGCGTCTCCGAACTGATTGTGCAAGCCATGCAGGCCCTGCTGAACAGCGGGGACGAAATGCTGGTCCCTGCGCCGGACTATCCGCTGTGGACGGCTGCCGTGTCGCTGTCCAGCGGTAAAGCGGTGCACTATCTGTGCGACGAATCCTCTGACTGGTTCCCGGACCTGGACGATATTCGCGCAAAAATTACGCCCCGCACGCGCGGTATTGTCATTATTAACCCGAACAACCCGACGGGCGCGGTCTACTCAAAAGAGCTGCTGATGGAGATCGTCGAGCTGGCGCGTCAGCACAACCTGATCATCTTCGCCGACGAAATTTACGACAAGATCCTGTACGACGCGGCGCAGCACCACTCCATCGCCGCGCTGGCCCCGGACCTGCTGACCGTCACCTTTAACGGCCTGTCCAAAACCTACCGCGTGGCCGGTTTCCGTCAGGGCTGGATGGTGTTAAACGGTCCGAAAAAGCACGCCAAAGGCTATATTGAAGGGCTGGAGATGCTGGCTTCCATGCGTTTATGCGCCAACGTTCCGGCACAGCACGCGATCCAGACCGCACTCGGCGGCTATCAGAGCATTAGCGAGTTTATCGTGCCCGGTGGTCGCCTGTACGAACAGCGTAACCGCGCGTGGGAACTGATTAACGATATCCCGGGCGTCTCCTGCGTGAAGCCGAACGGGGCGCTCTATATGTTCCCGAAAATTGACGCGAAGCGCTTCAATATTCACGACGACCAGAAAATGGTGCTCGATTTCCTGCTGCAGGAAAAAGTGCTGCTGGTTCAGGGGACGGCGTTTAACTGGCCGTGGCCGGATCACGTGCGTATCGTGACGCTGCCGCGCGAAGATGACCTCGAAATGGCCATCAGCCGCTTCGGGCGCTTCCTCTCCGGATACCATCAGTAACATTGCCTTTCGGCCGGGTGGCGCTTCGCTTACCCGGCCTACAAAATCCGCAAATTTGCATCTTGCCTCCCCTCCCCGCACAATGAACGCCTGTCGCAGTGAAGACAAAAGGTAACCTATGAGTCAGAGTCATTTCTTTGCCCACCTCTCCCGCCTGAAACTCATCAACCGCTGGCCGCTGATGCGCAATGTCCGCACGGAAAATGTGTCAGAGCACAGCCTGCAGGTTGCGATGGTCGCTCACGCGCTGGCCGCCATTAAAAACCGCAAATTCAACGGTCAAGTCAATCCAGAGCGCATCGCCCTGCTGGCGATGTACCACGATGCGTCAGAAGTGCTGACTGGGGATCTGCCTACGCCGGTGAAATATTTCAACTCGCAAATTGCGCAGGAATATAAGGCCATCGAGAAAATTGCCCAGCAGAAGCTGATTGAGATGGTGCCCGAAGAACTGCGTGATATCTTCGAGCCGCTTATCAACGAGCATCAGTACACGGAAGATGAAAAGTCGCTGGTCAAACAGGCCGACGCGCTGTGTGCCTATCTGAAGTGTCTCGAAGAGTTGTCCGCAGGGAATAACGAATTCCTGCTGGCGAAAACGCGCCTGGAAAAAACGCTGGAATCCCGCCGCAGCGAAGAGATGGATTACTTTATGCAGGTGTTTGTACCGAGCTTCCATTTATCGCTGGATGAGATCAGCCAGGATTCGCCACTCTGATTTTCGCCCAGCGGCGCTGCGCTTGCAGGGCCTACGGGGTTGTAGGCCGGGTAAGGCGTAGCCGCCACCCGGCAAAATGCTCAGAACGGAAACAGGACCGGTATCAGTACCACGCACACCACCATCACCAGCACGGTAAACGGCACGCCCAGCTTCACGAAATCGCTGAATCGATAGTTCCCCGGTCCCAGTACCAGCGTGTTCACCGGTGAAGAGACTGGCGTCATAAATGCCGCGGAAGCGGCCATCGCCACCATCATCGCAAACGGATACGGCGACACGCCCATGGACTTCGCCATCGCCAGCGCGATAGGCGCCATCAGTACCGCCGTCGCGGTGTTCGAGATAAACAGGCCGATGGTGGCGCACATGATAAACAGGCAGACCATCATCATGTACGGCCCATACCCGCCGCCCACGTCCATTAAGCCTTTAACGATCAGATCCACCCCGCCGGTTTTTTGCAGCGCCAGGGCGAAGGGCATCATCCCAACAATGAGAATGATGCTCGGCCAGTGAATGGCTTTATAGGCGCTTTCGGCGTCAATGCAGCGGAATTTGCCCATCAACAGGCAGGCGATGATTGCGGCGACCGGATTGGGGATCTCATCGGTCAGCATCAGCGCCACCATCAGCACCAGACAAAAAATCGCGTGTGGCGCCTGGCTGTGCGCTGGCGATGCGTCGCTCTCCTCGACAGGCATGTTGAGCACCACAAAATCGCGCCCTTTTTGTCCGAGCTGGCTAATGAGCTTCCAGTTACCGACAACGAGAAAGATATCGCCCAGCAGGATCGGCTCATCCACCACCGCCCCTTCCATCGCTACGCCATCGCGCTTCAGCCCCACGACGTTCAGGCCATAGCGGGTACGGAACCCCATCTCCCGCACGGTTTTACCTAACAGTTCCGACTCCGGGATCAGCGACACCTCGGCCATGCCGACATCCAGCGCCTGATCGGAGAAATACTCCCCGCGCAGCACCATCGGCTCCAGCAGCTGTTCGCTGCAAAACTCGCGCAGGTCCACATCCGCGGTGGACATATCAATCAGCAGGACGTCACGCGCGCGGAATTCAGACACCCCGTTGACGTTGACGATCACCCGACGAAACCGCCGCCAGCGCTCTACGCCGATCACGTTCGCGCCATAGCGCTCACGCAGCTTCAGGTCATCCAGCCGCTGTCCCACCATCGGCGAGCCGGGGCGAATAGCCAGACGGCGCGCGCGCCCGGTAAGGCGGTACTCTTTAATCAAATCGCGGAAGGTGCGTCGCTTCCATCCTTCTTTGTTTTTGTCCTGTTTTTCACCCTTCAGGGCGAACCGGGTCAGCAGCATGTAGACCACGCCCATGACCAGAATGACCAGCCCAAGCGGGGTGACGCTGAAAAAGCTGAAGCCCTCAAATCCTTCCCGGATCAGTTCGCTGTTAACGACCAGGTTCGGCGGCGTTGCCACCAGCGTCATCATCCCGCTGATCAAACCGGCAAAACTCAGGGGCATCATCAGGCGCGACGGCGAGCTCTGCATCCGCATGGAAACGCTCAGCACCACCGGGATAAAGATGGCGACCACGCCCGTGGAGCTCATAAACGCCCCCAGTCCGGCGACAGTCACCATCAGGTAGATCAACATCTTGGTTTCGCTGCTGCCCGCCACCTTCACCAGCCACGACCCCATGATGGTCGCCACGCCGGTGCGCACCAGCCCATCCCCGATGATAAACAGGGCAGCAATCAGGATAACGTTGGGATCGCTAAATCCGGAGAAGGCTTCCGGCAGCGTCAGCGTTCCGCTCAGCACAAACGCGACGATGACAAACAGGGCGACGGCGTCCATGCGTACCTTGCCCGTGGCAAAAAGAATGATGGCGATTAAAAGCAGGCTCAGGACCCAAATCAGTTCACCGTTCACAACCTATCCTTGTCAGTGGAAGATGAGGAATTTTGCCATAATAAAGCCCCAGCAATGTGGGGCCATATCATGGGATTACACTTTTAGCGAGACGGTTACAACTCCGTCAGAGGCTTTTGAAACAGACAGTGCCGTCAGGGAATCCAGCACCAAATCTGCCTCCTCCAGGCGGGGAGAACCGGCCGGAACGTTAACGGCGATGACGTGGCTTCCTGCGTTCAACCCGGCCAGTACGCCAGCCGCCGCATCTTCCACCACCACGCACTCTGCAGGATCGAGGCCCAGCAGTTCAGCGCCCAGTAAAAATGCGTCAGGCTCCGGTTTACCCCGCTTCACGCGCTCCGCCGTGATAAACACGTCCGGCGTCGGCAACCCTGCCGCCTTGTGTCGGGCGTGTGCAACCGGCACGGAACCGGAGGTGACGATAGCCCACGGTATCTGCGCCTCGTTCAGATGTTCAAGCAGTTCGCGCGCGCCCGGTAACGCGGTGATGCCGTCCGTATCGGTGGCTTCAATGTGTTCCAGGTATTTGAACTCCGCCTGAATGTCGTCCTCAGAGCGTCCGGCCAGGAAGTGCCGTAGCGAGGTGATGGCCTGTTTGCCATGGATAAAATTCAGCACGTCCTGATGGTCGATGCCATGTCTGTCAGCCCAATGGCACCAGGAACGTTCCACAACCGGCAGCGAATCCACCAGCGTACCGTCCAGATCAAACAGAAAACCTCTACACTGCACACGCACCTCCGTCAGGCATTAATGATTTGTTGAATTTCGTTGCTGCTTAAATGGTACTGACGCGGGCAGGCATGCCACGCGCTCAGCATGCGCTGATATTTATCCCACATCGGGGTCTGCGCGTTGAAGCCGTGGGTACCCGCGTCAAAGTGGGTATAACGCCCTTCCGTATTCACCATAAAGCGAACATAGCTCAGATAACGCGCTTCCGTTGCGGCATCAAAGCCTAAGAAGGTGACGCGGCGCTCGTCAATGGACTGTTGATCTTTGAGATTCGTCCAGGAGACGTGCAGGGCGTGATACATCTCCATAATGTCGATCACGATGCGACAGGTTTCTTCTTTCAGCTCGCCAAACTCGCGGTCCAGTTCGCGCATTTGCAGACCAAAGCCGCGTTCGACGATGGTTTGCAGGCGGCTGTAGCGCGCAGCGTTATCGGGATCAAGCATAGTCATCATCTTGTACTGGTTGGACAAAATCAGACGTTGAGCATGGGTCATTTCCATCTTTCGACTCCTGTAGCGCATTGCACTTAAAAAAAAGACACGGTAACTGATTGTTACTGTGCCCTCTTTTCGTCGTCGTTTCGATGATCAATCACAAATCATCGAGGAATGTTTTATCCAGTTGCTTAAAAGCACGCTTTAACGTGTCCGCCAGCGCCTGGTAATCCGGCTTGCCTTCCACCGGGGCGAGCGCCTGACCGGCCTCTTCCAGCTTACCGCGCACTTCATAAAACCAGTGTAAAATAGAAGGAGGAAGTGGCGTGATGGACCGTTTACCTAACCACCACAGGCCCTGCATCGGCAGGCTTAATGCGAAGAGCGCCGTGGCAACGGCAGGTCCAAGCTGCCCACCCAGCGCAATCTGCCAGCACAGCGTAAAGATAGCGACAGGCGGCATAAAGCGAATCGCATAGCGCGTGGCGCGGATGGTGCGATTCTCAATAAACATCGGCGCAAGGCGCTTTTCCATTGGCCACGTCTTTGCGTAATGCTGTCCCCGACGAAACAGACTGAAGAAATTTACGGACGGGTTCTCTGGTGTCGACATGGCTGTACCTCAACTTCACATATAAAAATTAAAATTTTCGTGCAAAACCACAACAAGCTATGACAACGTTCAAAATATTTTGTCATCTCTACCCCGTATCGGGTATCCTGTGCCAGCCTGATAGGGCCATAGACGAGAATCATTAGCTCGTCAAATTATTGCATATTATGCCATTGGCTGAAAATTGTGCAAAATGGCATAAAATCATAGTTATTTCTTCCATCATGCCACAATGTTCGTTTGGCATGATGTTAATCATAAATGTCCGAGTCATCATGCGTTACGCTGTTAGACTCACTGACGTTTTTTTAGCCACGTATCAATAATAGGTACTTCCATGTCGAGTAAGTTAGTACTGGTTCTGAACTGCGGTAGCTCCTCACTGAAATTCGCCATCATCGATGCGCTCAACGGTGACGAATACCTCTCTGGTTTGGCCGAATGTTTCCATCTGCCTGAAGCACGTATCAAGTGGAAGATGGACGGCAGCAAACAAGAAGCGGCTTTAGGTGCAGGCGCCGCTCACAGTGAAGCGCTGAACTTTATCGTTAACACTATTCTGGCACAAAAACCAGAACTGTCTGCTCAGCTGACTGCGATTGGTCACCGTATCGTCCACGGCGGCGAAAAATACACCAGCTCCGTCGTGATCGACGACTCTGTGATCCAGGGCATCAAAGACTCTGCCTCTTTCGCACCGCTGCACAACCCGGCTCACCTGATCGGTATCGCTGAAGCGCTGAAATCCTTCCCGAATCTGAAAGACAAAAACGTGGCCGTATTCGACACCGCGTTCCATCAGACCATGCCGGAAGAGTCTTACCTCTATGCCCTGCCATACAGCCTGTACAAAGAGCACGGCGTACGTCGTTACGGCGCGCACGGCACCAGCCACTTCTATGTGACTCAGGAAGCGGCAAAAGTGCTGAACAAGCCGGTTGAAGAACTGAACATCATCACCTGCCACCTGGGCAACGGTGGTTCTGTTTCGGCTATCCGCAACGGTAAATGTGTTGATACGTCCATGGGTCTGACCCCGCTGGAAGGTCTGGTGATGGGTACCCGTTCCGGTGACATCGACCCGGCGATCATCTTCCACCTGCACGACACCCTGGGCATGAGCGTTGACCAGATCAACAAAATGCTGACCAAAGAGTCTGGCCTGCTGGGTCTGACCGAAGTCACCAGCGACTGCCGTTACGTTGAAGACAACTACGCAGAGAAAGAAGACGCTAAACGTGCAATGGACGTTTACTGCCATCGTCTGGCGAAATACATCGGCTCTTACACTGCGCTGATGGAAGGCCGTCTGGACGCGGTTATCTTCACCGGTGGTATCGGTGAGAACGCGGCAATGGTTCGTGAACTGTCCCTGGGCAAACTGGGCGTTCTGGGCTTCGAGGTTGATCACGAACGTAACCTGGCTGCCCGCTTCGGCAAGTCTGGCTTCATCAACAAAGAAGGCACCCGCCCTGCTCTCGTTATCCCAACTAACGAAGAGCTGGTCATCGCGCAAGACGCGCACCGCCTGACTGCCTGATTCCACACCGCCAGCAATGCTGGCGGTGCTGTTTTGTAACCCGCCCCATTTGGGTGGTAACGAAAGAGGATAAACCGTGTCCCGTACTATTATGCTGATCCCTACCGGAACCAGCGTCGGCCTGACCAGCGTCAGCCTTGGCGTGATCCGTGCTATGGAACGCAAAGGCGTTCGTCTGAGCGTCTTTAAGCCAATCGCCCAGCCACGTGCCGGTGGCGATGCGCCAGACCAGACCACCACCATCGTTCGCAAGAACTCCAATCTGCCGGCGGCCGAACCGCTGAAGATGAGCCACGTTGAATCTCTGCTGTCCAGCAACCAGAAAGACGTGCTGATGGAAGAGATCATCGCCAACTACCATGCTAACGCGCAAGACGCGGAAGTGGTGCTGGTTGAAGGTCTGGTGCCAACCCGCAAACACCAGTTTGCCCAGTCTCTGAACTTCGAAATCGCGAAAACCCTGAACGCAGAGATCGTTTTCGTGATGTCTCAGGGCACTGATACCCCAGAGCAGCTGAACGAGCGTATCGAACTGACGCGCAGCAGCTTCGGCGGCGCGAAAAATACCAACATCACCGGCGTGATCGTCAACAAGCTGAACGCGCCAGTGGATGAGCAGGGCCGTACTCGCCCTGACCTGTCCGAGATCTTCGACGACTCGTCCAAAGCGAAAGTCATCAAAGTTGACCCGGCTAAGCTGCAGGAATCCAGCCCGCTTCCGGTTCTGGGCGCGGTGCCATGGAGCTTCGATCTGATTGCCACCCGTGCAATCGACATGGCGCGTCACCTGAACGCGACCGTGATTAACGAAGGCGACATCAACACCCGTCGCGTGAAGTCCGTGACCTTCTGTGCGCGTAGCATTCCGCACATGCTGGAACACTTCCGCGCAGGTTCCCTGCTGGTGACTTCCGCAGACCGTCCTGACGTTCTGGTTGCAGCCTGTCTGGCCGCAATGAACGGCGTGGAAATCGGTGCGATCCTGCTGACCGGTGCCTACGAGATGGACCCACGCGTCAGTAAGCTGTGCGAACGCGCGTTCGCTACCGGCCTGCCGGTCTTCATGGTGAACACCAACACCTGGCAGACCTCCCTGAGCCTGCAGAGCTTCAACCTGGAAGTGCCGGTTGATGACCACGAGCGTATCGAGAAAGTTCAAGAATACGTTGCAGGCTACATCAACGCAGACTGGATCGAATCCCTGACCGCGACCTCCGAGCGCAGCCGCCGTCTGTCTCCTCCAGCATTCCGTTACCAGCTGACCGAGCTGGCGCGCAAAGCGGGCAAACGCGTTGTTCTGCCAGAAGGCGACGAACCACGTACCGTTAAAGCGGCTGCTATCTGTGCAGAGCGCGGCATCGCGACCTGTGTGCTGCTGGGTAACCCGGATGAGATCAACCGCGTAGCGGCCTCTCAGGGCGTTGAGCTGGGCGCAGGCATCGAAATCGTTGACCCTGAAGTGGTTCGCGAAAGCTACGTTGCCCGTCTGGTTGAGCTGCGTAAGAGCAAAGGCATGACCGAAGCCGTTGCGCGTGAGCAGCTGGAAGACAACGTGGTGCTGGGCACGCTGATGCTGGAGCAGGACGAAGTTGACGGTCTGGTTTCCGGTGCGGTTCACACCACGGCGAACACCATCCGTCCACCGCTGCAGCTGATCAAAACCGCGCCAGGCAGCTCTCTGGTGTCTTCCGTGTTCTTCATGCTGCTGCCTGAACAGGTTTACGTTTACGGCGACTGCGCGATCAACCCGGATCCAACTGCAGAACAGCTGGCTGAGATCGCTATCCAGTCCGCAGACTCCGCGACCGCTTTCGGTATCGAGCCGCGCGTGGCGATGCTCTCCTACTCCACCGGCACCTCAGGTGCAGGTAGCGACGTAGAGAAAGTGCGTGAAGCGACCCGTATTGCGCAGGAAAAACGTCCTGATCTGATGATCGACGGCCCACTGCAGTACGACGCCGCGGTCATGGCTGACGTTGCGAAATCCAAAGCGCCGAACTCACCGGTTGCTGGTCGCGCTACCGTGTTCATCTTCCCGGATCTGAACACCGGTAACACCACCTACAAAGCGGTACAGCGTTCTGCCGACCTGATCTCCATCGGGCCAATGCTGCAGGGCATGCGCAAACCTGTGAACGACCTGTCTCGTGGCGCATTGGTAGACGATATCGTCTACACCATCGCGCTGACGGCGATCCAGTCTTCGCAGCAGCAGTAATTGTAAGGTCTTGCCGGATGGCGCTTCGCTTATCCGGCCTACAGGACCGTAGGCCCGGTAAGCGCAAGCGCCACCGGGCAACAAAAAGGCGACCACTTAACCGGTCGCCTTTTTTATTTACAGCAGCTCGCGCGCCGCCGATACAATGTCATGAGCCGTCAGGCCATACTCTTTCTGCAGGAAATCCTGCGTTCCCACCTGGCCGTAACGCTCCTTGACGCCCACCCGCCGCATCGGCACCGGGCAGGTTTCCACCAGCACTTCCGCCACCGCCGACCCCAGCCCGTTGTGAATGCTGTGGTTTTCACAGGTCACGATGCGCCCGGTTTTCTCGGCGTAGTTTTTCACCAGCATCCGGTCGATGGGTTTCAGGGTAAACATGTCGATGACCGCCGCGCTGACACCCTCCTGCTCAAGCTGGCGCGCGGCTTCCAGCGCTTCCGACACCATGATGCCGTTGGCAATCAGAGTGATATCACTCCCCTCGCGCAGCACGTTGCCTTTTCCGATGGTGAAGGTGGAGCCCGGGGCATACACGCTCGGCGCCTGCTTACGGATGGTCCGCACCCAGTAGAAGCCGTCAAGATCGATAAGCTGGCGCAGCACGTCCTCAAACATCACCGCATCAGTGACTTCCAGCACCACCGAGTGCGCCAGACCGCGTACGATGCCCATATCCTCAAACGACATATGCGTTCCGCCGTTGTGGCAGGCCGTCACACCCGCATCCGACGCTATCACTTTCACGTTGTTGCGCTGATAGTCCAGGGACATAAACAGCTGGTCAAAACAGCGGCGGCTGGCAAAGGCGGTGAAGGTGTGAACGAACGGCTTGCGTCCGGTAAGCGACAGCCCGGCTGCCGTGCCGATGACGTTAGCTTCCATAATGCCGCAGTTAATCACGTGCTGCGGATAATCGCGCGCCACGCCGTCCATTGCCATCGAGCTCATCAGGTCTGCTTCGAGCGCAATGATGTCACTTCCGGCCTCAATCTGTTTTGCCACGAAGCCAGCGTAAACTTTACGCATCTCAACGGCGTCTTTCTGTCCTGCCGGTGCAACCTTAATCATGTGAAGCCTCCAGTTGGCGAATCGTCTCGTTGAGGGCGGCTTTGCTCTCCGCGGTCAATCGCAGATGGTGTGAGTTGCTGAGCTGCTCCAGATACGGCACCCCCTGGCCTTTGATGCTGTCGAGGATGACGACTAACGGACGCGCATCGGCTGTCGGGATGCGCGATGTCACTGCCAGCAGACCCGGAATGTCGTCCCCCTTCACCGTCACCACGTCAAAGCCAAAGGCGCGGAATTTGCCCTCCAGGTCAAACGCGCTGATGATCTCGTCCAGCTCGCCGTCGAGCTGCTGTTTGTTCCAGTCGACAAATACCGTCAGGTTGTTCAGGCGATGGTGGGCAATAAACTGGAACGCCTCCCAGCACTGCCCTTCGTTCAGCTCGCCGTCGCCGACGATGCAGAAGACCCGATTCGGTCGCCCGGCCAGCCTGTGCGACAGCGCCATGCCGCCCGCGATGGAAATCCCCTGCCCCAGCGAACCGGTAGTGGCGTCCACGCCGCGCGTTTTTAGGCGGTCCGGGTGGCTGGGCAGGCGCGTGCCGTTCTGGTTGAGGGTACTCAGCTCTTCTGTCGGGAAGTAGCCCTTGATCGCCAGGGTACTGTAGAGCGCCGGGCCCGCATGGCCTTTCGACAGGACAAAGTAGTCTCGCTCCGGCCAGTCCGGATCCGCCGGGTCGATTTTCATCACCGCGCCGTACAGCACGGCCAGGGTTTCTACCACCGACATGCTGCCCCCGTAGTGGCCAAAGCCCAGCTGCGTCAGGGATTTCAGCGTCTCAAGACGAATCTGACGCGCGAGTTCGGTTATCTCTTTCTCATTCATGATTTGGCTCCGGTGTTTTCCTGCGCGTTACCGCCCGCAGGTTTGTTTTTCGCGAAGACGTTGTACGCCACCAGCAGCGCGAACAGCGCCACGACCAGCCCGGTGATGGCCAGCGGCGACAGGAAGCGCGCCAGGTTGCCGAGGACAATCCCGACCGCGCCGAAGTCGGCGTCAGAGAAGGTGGTGTTGGCAAAGCCAATGGCGCCCAGTACCGGCAGCAGCAGGACTGGCAGGAAGGTAATCAGCAGGCCGTTGGCAAAGGCGCCAATCATTGCACCACGACGTCCGCCGGTGGCGTTACCGAACACGCCCGCCGTTGCGCCGGTGAAGAAGTGCGGCACCACGCCCGGGAGGATCAGCACCCAGCTAAACTGACCGCAGATGAACAACCCCACAATCCCGCCGAGGAAGCTGAACAGGAAGCCAATCAGCACCGCGTTAGGCGCATAGGGGTACACCACCGGGCAGTCCAGCGCAGGACGCGCGTTCGGCACCAGTTTTTCCGAGAAGCCGGTAAAGGCTGGAACGATTTCCGCCAGAATCAGGCGTACGCCCTGCAGAATGATGAACACCCCCGCCGCGAAGGTGATCGCCATGATGATGGCGTAGACGAGGTAGTTCTGCCCGGCGCTGAAGGTGGCTTCGACGTACTCGCGCCCGGCGCTCACCGCCATGATCAGGTAGATAATCATCATGGTCAGGGAGATGGAGATCGAGCTGTCGCGCAGGAAGCTCAGGTTCTTCGGCAGGTTCATCTCTTCCGTTGAGCGGGATCCTTTGCCGACCTTGCTGCCAATCCAGCCGGACAGCACGTAGCCCAGCGTGCCAAAGTGGCCGAAGGCAATCTCATCGTTGCCGGTAATGCGCTTCATGTAGCGCTGAGCAATCGCCGGGAAGAAAGCCATGATCAGGCCAAGGATCAGCGACCCGGTAAAGACCAGCCCCACGCCCTCAAAGCCCGCCACCGTCAGGATCACGCCAATCATGCACGCCATATAAAACGTGTGGTGTCCGGTCAGGAAGATATACTTCAGGCGGGTAAAGCGGGCGACGATAATATTCGCCACCATCCCGAAGGCCATAATCAGCGCGGTCGCTGCACCGTATTTTTCCAGTGCAATGGACACGATCGCTTCATTGTTTGGAATAATCCCCTGGATAGTAAAGGCGTGTTCAAACATACCGCCTAAGGGATTTAATGACCCGACCAGCACCGTGGCGCCGCCGCCCAGTACAATAAAGCCCAGGATGGTTTTAATGGTCCCTTTCACCACGTCTGAAAACGCTTTTTTCTGCGCAACCAGACCGATTAACGCAATTAAACCCACCAGCACCGAAGGGACTTTTAAAATATCAACAACGAAATTCAGCGTTTCAAGGATAAACATATCCACCTCGCCTTATCAGGGTTATTGTCTTTCGAACCAGCCGCGCAGCTGCGCTTCAAGTTCGTTGATGTCGATGATGTTGTTGATCACCACCAGCTGGCTTTCCGGCACGCTGGCGCTGGCGGCAATGTCTTTTGCCATCACGAACAGATCGGCCGCGCCCGGCGTGGCTGAGGAGAGATCGGAGTGTTCAACCTCAGCTTCAATCTCCAGCTTTTTGAGCACCTTTTTAATATTCATTTCGACCATAAAACTACTGCCCAGGCCAGAACCGCAAATAGCCATGATTTTCATTGTTGTCCCCTTATTTTGAGTAGAGTACGCCCCATCACGCTGACGCGTAATGTTGTGAAAAACCGGATTAAAGAATTAAATCAGAAGCGGTTAATAATCGTTTTAATTTCCTCCAGGGTATTCACCTGATGCAGTTCGGCCATATCGGTATCGCTGGAAAATAACTCTGCCAGCGACGAGATCATCTCGATATGGCTATTTTTGTCGGGTGCCGCGAGCATAATAATGACGTCGACAGGGTCAAACTCACCGGCACCAAACGAGACGCCCTGTTTTAGTTTTAATAACGACAACCCCAGTCCTTTGGCGCCTTCCTCCGGCCGCGCATGCGGCATCGCCAGCCCTGGTGCCAGCACATAATAAGGTCCTAACGTGTGGTGCTGCTGGATGATGGCCGTGACGTATTCAGGCTCAATCACCTGCAAATCCAGCAGCGGCTTCGCACACAGCTCCAGCGCCTGCGGCCAGTTTTCCACGCTCTCCTGCAGCGTGATGGTTGTATCATATATCCATTTTTTGAGCACTTTTCACTCCCGCGACACGCTTAAGATGAGCAAACTTTATTCAACGCATCACTGATTGACTGCGATCGCGATCACAAAGATAGCGCTACCAATGGTTATCATGCAGAAATGTGATAGCGCTATCAAATTGCAATCACGTTGCTAAATCACAGCAAAAAAAGGGATTTAAGGCGTATACTGCCTGTCACGTGAAACGAAGGAAAATAAGAACGCGTCTGGTCAGCAGGAAGGTGTATGTCTCTAACCCGAAAACGGCGCAGTACTGGTAAAGTGACACTCGCCGATGTCGCACAGCTTGCCGGTGTGGGCACGATGACCGTGTCCCGTGCGCTTCGCACGCCCGAACAGGTTTCCGATAAACTACGAGAAAAAATTGAAGCTGCCGTGCAGGAACTGGGTTATATGCCTAATCTTGCCGCCAGTGCCCTGGCCTCGGCGTCGTCATGGACGATAGCCATGGTGGTGCCCAACCTCTCCGAAGCAGGCTGCTCTGAGATGTTCGCCGGGCTACAGCAGGTGCTGCAACCTGCCGGGTATCAGATCATGCTGGCTGAGTCCCAGCATCGTCTTGAGCAGGAGGAGAAACTGCTGGAGACGCTGCTGGCGTCGAACATTGCCGCCGCTATCCTGCTCAGCGTTGAACATACCGACACCGTTCGCCACTGGCTGAAAAACGCCTCAATTCCGGTGATGGAGATGGGCGCCATGCGCGCCGATCCGATTGATATGAATATCGGGATTGATAACGTGGCGGCCATGTATGAGCTCACGGAGATGGTCATTAAGCGCGGCTATCAAAATATTGGCCTACTGTGTGCCAATCAGGAGCAGTGGATTTTCCAGCAGCATCTGCAGGGCTGGTACAAAGCCATGCTTCGCCACCATATGTCGCCGAACCGGGTCATTAACGCGGCGATGCCGCCGAGCTTCTCGACCGGCGCGGCGCAACTGCCCGAGTTCCTGCTGGCCTGGCCGGAGCTGGATGCGCTGGTGTGCGTCTCTGACGAGCTGGCCTGTGGCGCGCTGTACGAGTGCCAGCGCAGGCGAATCAAAGTGCCGGACGATCTGGCGGTGGTAGGTTTTGGCGATAGCGACGTGAGCCGCGTCTGTCAGCCGCCGCTGACGACCATGGCGGTGCCGCATCGTAAGATTGGAATTGAAGCCGGGAAAGCGTTACTGGAGCGCCTGAATGGCGGAGACTGGCGCGATCAAAAGCCCATCGCGTCCAGTCTGTGTCTGAGAGAGAGTTGCTGAAGCTTACTCAGCCTCTTCCTCTTTCTCTGATTTGGTCGATTCGTTATTGGCGTTGCGGCTCATCCAGAGCGCCAGCGCTTTTAACGAATCCGGCGTGAACTCGTCGCAGCGCGCGGTAATCTCCTCCGGCGTCATCCAGTTCACTTCGCTGACTTCTTCTTCCTGCAGGGCGAACGGGCCGTGAGAGACGCAGCTAAACAGCCCGCCCCAGACGCGACAGTGTTCATCCTCGAAGTAGAACTGCCCGTGCTCGGCAAACGGCACACCGGCAATGCCTAACTCTTCTTCCGCTTCACGACGCGCGGAATCCAGCAGCACTTCATCCGCCTGGACGACGCCACCTGCAGTCGCATCCAGCATACCCGGGAGAAAATCTTTCGTGTCCGTGCGGCGCTGAACCAGAATTTTACCCATACCGTCATGCACAACGATATATGTCGCACGGTGACGCAGGCGCTCCGCACGCATTTGCTCGCGGCTGGCCTGCGCGATCACTTCATTCTCTTCGTTGACAATGTCAACCCACTCTGTACTTGCCAAATGACTCTGCTCCACCATCGGGAAACCTTCTCTTCTAAGCGCTCTTTCGGCGCGTTTGCAGTTGAGGTGTAACTTACGGATTAATCGCTACCTGCGCAATAACTTGCTGATCATTAAGTGCGATAACGCTCAGGGTATTTCCTTCCAGCATGCCGTAGCTCGCAGGATACCCGCCTTTTGGGATGCTGACCGAGCCCGGATTAAAGTGATAAATCTCACCGCGTTTTTCCGCAACCGGAATATGAGTATGACCGTAAACCAGGACATCGCCAGCCGCGAGGGCCGGAAGATTATCCGGGCTGAAAAGATGTCCGTGGGTCAGGAACAGGCGGTGTTGTTCAAGCAGCACCTGTTGCCACGGTGCGGTAAGAGGGAAATGCAGCAGCATCTGGTCCACTTCGCTGTCGCAGTTGCCGCGAACGGCAATGATGCGCGAGGCGGACTGGTTGAGTTTTTCCGCGACCTGCGCAGGGGCATAGCCCTCCGGCAGCGCGTTGCGCGGGCCGTGATTCAACACGTCGCCCAAAATAATCAGCCACTGCGCACCGCTTTGTGCAAACAGGGAAAGGACACGCTCGGTAGCGGGCAGCGATCCATGGATATCCGACGCAAACATCAGTTTCATCAGTCACTCCTCGGGAAAACAGACTGCCCCCATGATACCTGAAGCGGCAGGGCTTATCAGCCCACGCGCTTAGCCGAGAGTGCCACATAGCGCTGCACGGAGGCACGCTGCCACTGGAACGCGGCATAATCCACCAGCAGCTGCGGCACCTCATCACCGTTGAGGATCAGGCGGTTTAACATCAACGCCAGATCGGCATCGGCAATGCACCACTCGCCAAACAGGTTTGGGTTGCCATGGGCGAGCAGCGAGGTGGCGGTTTCAATCAGCTTCTGCGCGCTTTCTGCACCTTCTGCGCTGAGGGCTGGCTTTTTCACCCCGGCAAACACAACGTCCGTGGAGCGTTCGACGCGAATCGGCACCAGATCGCTTCGCAGCCACGCCTGGATCTGCCGCGCCCGGGCGCGCTTTTGCAGATCGTGAGGATAGATACGTTCCCACTCCGGGGGGGCGAACCGATCTTCCAGATACTCATCGATCGCCGACGATTCGCTCAGGGCAAATCCATCAATCTCCAGCACCGGCACGCGTCGGGTCAGATCGTAGCCCTGCCAGTGCGGTTTAAGATGCTCACCACCGTCAAGATCAACGGTCTTCAGCGTAAAGGTGAGCCCTTTTTCGGCCAGCGCAACGTATACGCTCATAACATAGGGGGAAAAGAAGTTCGCATCGGACCACAACGTGATGACGGGCTGGTTCATAACATCCTCATAGGCTGATCGGTTTTTATTCAACATATAATCTCTTTGCCTCGCTGTCACTTGATGAAAACTCACGATTTACAACAACCACCTATACTCTTTTGTCATGGCACCACTCTTCGCATGGACAGGAGTTGAGAATGATCGACCTTTATTACGCCCCTACCCCAAACGGCCATAAGATCACCCTCTTTCTTGAAGAAGCCGAGCTGGATTACAGGATCATTCGCGTGGATATCAGCAAAGGCGAACAGTTCAGCCCTCTTTTTCTGGCTATCTCGCCGAATAATAAAATCCCGGCCATTATTGATAACCAGCCAGCGGACGGGGGCAGACCGTTGAGCCTGTTTGAATCCGGTGAAATTTTGCTCTATCTGGCAGAGAAAACCGGCAAGCTGCTGAGCGGCGAGCTGCGTGAGCGTCACCATACCCTGCAGTGGCTTTTCTGGCAGGCGAGCGGGCTGGGCCCCATGCTGGGTCAAAATCATCACTTTACCGCTTACGCCCCGCAACCCATTCCTTACGCGATAGAACGCTATCAGGTCGAGACGCAGCGGCTCTATGACGTTCTGAACCGTCGGCTGATGAAAACGCCGTGGCTCGGGGGCGATCATTACAGTATTGCCGATATCGCCTGCTGGCCATGGGTGAATACGCATGAAAAACACCGAATTGACCTGGCCTCTTACCCGGCGGTAAACAACTGGTTCGAGCGCATCCGGACCCGCCCGGCGACCGAGCGGGCGATGCAAAAAATCCAGCAAATTTAACCCGGTATGAGGCTGGGTGCCTGTGAGGCACTCATGTATTATGAGCAGGAAATACTGACACGGAGAAGACCTGCAATGTCACAGCCAGACGCCATTATTCGTATAAAAAATTTACGCCTGCGTACCTTTATCGGTATCAAAGAGGAAGAGATCGCCAACCGTCAGGATATTGTCATTAACGTGGTGATTCACTATCCCGCAGACAAAGCGCGCGCCAGCGAAGATATCAATGACGCGCTGAACTACCGCACAATCACCAAGAACATTATCCAGTTTGTGGAGAATAACCGCTTCTCTCTGCTGGAAAAATTAACTCAGGATGTGCTCGATATCGCACGCGAACATCACTGGGTCACTTATGCTGAAGTTGAGATCGATAAACTTCACGCCCTGCGCTACGCCGATTCCGTCTCCATGACGTTAAGCTGGCGGCGCCAGGCGTAAACCTGGAGGTTGTATGAAGATTTTGCTGACCGGCGGTACAGGCCTGATTGGTCGTCACCTCATTGCGCGTCTGCAGGCCTTGCATCACGACATTACCGTGGTCACGCGCAGCCCGGAGAAAGCGCGTCAGGTGCTGGGGGCGGGTGTCGATATCTGGAAAAATCTGGCCGATCAGCAAAATCTGGACGGCTTCGACGCCGTCATTAACCTCGCGGGTGAACCCATCGCCGATAAGCGCTGGACGGAAGAGCAAAAACAGCTGTTATGCAGCAGCCGGTGGAACATCACCGAAAAGCTGGTCGAGCTGATCCGCAACAGCCACACGCCGCCTTCCGTGCTGATTTCGGGTTCCGCCGTGGGCTACTACGGCGATCTTGGCGAGGTGGTGGTGACCGAGGAAGAGCCGCCCCATAACGAGTTTACCCACAAACTCTGTGCCCAGTGGGAGCGTATCGCCAGTGCGGCGCAAAGCGATCGAACCCGCGTCTGCCTGCTGCGGACCGGTGTCGTTCTGGCGCCGAAAGGCGGCATCCTGGCGAAGATGCTTCCCCCTTTCAGGCTCGGACTCGGGGGCCCCATTGGTAATGGCCGTCAGTATATGGCCTGGATCCATATCGACGATATGGTCAACGGGATTCTCTGGCTACTGGATAACGATCTGCGCGGGCCGTTCAATATGGTTGCGCCGTATCCGGTGCGTAATGAACAGTTTGCTCACGCGCTGGGGCATGCCCTGCACCGTCCGGCAATTTTGCGCGTGCCTGCCACGGTCATTCGTCTGCTGATGGGTGAAGCGTCTGTTCTGGTATTAGGCGGACAGAGAGCGCTGCCAAAACGACTGGAAGCGGCCGGGTTTGCGTTCCGCTGGTATGAATTAGAAGAGGCGCTGGGGGATGTGGTGCGGTGAATATGGTACAGTGACAGGCCATTTTCCGAAGATATGGCGTCACAATGGCAACCATCACCACACCCCGACTTCACCTCACCCCTTTCGAACCCACTGACTGGGCCTTCTTCCGCTCGCTGCGTGAAGATCGCGCCATCATGCGCTATATGGCCGCCATCGCCCCGGAAAAAGAGACCCGACGCGTGTTTGCCGCGCGACTCGCTGCTGCTCATGTGTTTGTCATTCGCGCCCGGGATGATGATACGCCGCTGGGCGATATCGGCCTGCAAATCAGCGCAGAGAATCGTGAAGAGGCGGATATCGGTTATACGGTTGTGCCTGCCGCGCAGGGGAAAGGTATCGCCAGCGAGGCGCTGCGCGCGGTGTGTGATTACGCGTTCAACCAGACTGGCGTGAAGGCGATTAACGCGTACGTGCTGGCGGACAACGGCGGTTCGGTGCGGGTGCTGGAGAAAGCCGGGTTTGTGCGTATGCAGGTGCTGGAAAAGGCGTATGAGATTGACGGCGTGCGCTATGACGACTGGGTGTACCGGCTGGAGTGTCGTGCGGCCTGAATGCCGGGCGGCACTGCGTTTGCCCGGCCTACGGTTTTGTAGGCCCGGTAAGCGAAGCGCCACCGGGCGATTGGCCTGCACTACGGTCTGATGCCCTCTTACTTCAGGGAGCCTTTAAGGAACTGCTGCAAACGCGGACTTTGCGGGTTCGCCAGCACCTCGTCCGGGTGTCCCTGCTCTTCAATTTTCCCCTGGTGCAGGAAAATCACGTGGTTCGAGACGTTACGGGCGAAGCCCATCTCGTGCGTCACCACCACCATCGTTTTGCCCTCTTCAGCCAGCTTCTGCATGATGCGCAGCACTTCGCCAACGAGTTCCGGGTCGAGCGCGGAGGTCGGTTCGTCGAACAGCAGCACCTCGGGCTCCATCGCCAGCGCGCGCGCAATGGAGACACGCTGCTGCTGACCGCCGGAGAGATGCACCGGGTATTTCATTTGCTGGCGCTCGTCGATGCCCACTTTTGCCAGGTATTTCACCGCGCGCTCGCGGGCTTCATGCTTGCTCAGGCCAAGCACCTGAACCGGCGCTTCCATCACGTTCTCCAGCACCGTCATGTGGCTCCAGAGGTTAAAATGCTGGAACACCATCGTCAGACGCGTACGCAGCAGACGCAGCTGGTGCTTATCGGCCACCTTCAGCTGACCGTCTTTGTCACGCACCAGGTTGATGTTCTGCCCGCTCACCACAATCGAGCCTTCGCTCGGCTTTTCCAGGAAGTTAATGCAGCGCAGGAAGGTACTTTTACCCGAGCCGGATGAGCCGATGATACTGATCACGTCGCCCGCGTTAGCCTGCAGCGACACCCCTTTCAGCACTTCATGTTCGCCGTAGCGTTTGTGCAAATCAATAACGTTTAATTTGTTCTCAGCCATCATCTTTCTCAGTGCGTCGAAGAAGGTTTTATATGCTGCAACCAGCGTTTTTCAGCCTTACGGAACAGGCTAATCAGAACATAAGAGATAATTAAATAGAGCACCGCCGCAATGCCAAATGCGGTAAACGGCTGATAGGTCGCGGAGTTAATATCGCGCGCGATTTTAAGCAGATCCGGCACCGTCGCGGTAAAGGCAAGCGCGGTCGAGTGCAGCATCAAAATCACCTCATTACTGTACGCCGGTAACGCGATACGCAAGGCCGACGGCAGAATGATGCAGCGGTACAGTTTCACCGACGAGAAGCCGTAGGCCCGCGCGGCTTCAATCTCACCGTAAGGGACAGAGCGAATTGCCCCCGCGAAAATCTCGGTGGTGTAGGCGCAGGTGTTGAGCGTCAACGCCAGCACCGTACAGTTCAGACCGCTGCGGAAGAACGCATTCAGCATCTCAGTGCCTTTTACGATCTCAAGCGTGTACATCCCCGAGTAGAACACCAGCAGCTGCACGTACAGCGGCGTACCGCGAAACACGTAGGTGAAGAGCCAGATCGGGAACTGGATAAATTTATTGTTCGACACGCGGCCAATGGCGAGAAACACCGCCAGAATTCCGCCCATTACCACGGAGGAGATCAGCAGCCAGAGCGTAATCGCCACGCCGGTAAAGCGGTAGCCATCCGTCCACAGCAGCGATTTCCAGTATTCCTGAATAATCTCAATCACAGGTCAGCCCTCTTCACACCCACGGAGTAGCGACGCTCGAGCAGAAGCAGCACACCATTGGAGACGGTCGTAAAGACCAGATAAATCACGCCACAGACCACCGCAAAGTAGAACGGCTCCCAGGTACTCTTGCCCGCCAGTTGAGTCGCTTTCACGACGTCTTCCAGACCGAGCAGCGAGACCAGCGCTGTCGCTTTGAGGATAACCTGCCAGTTGTTGCCGATGCCCGGGAGCGCATAACGCATCATGGCCGGGAACATAATCCGACGAAACGTTTGTGATGAGGTAAAACCAAATGCGGTTGCCGCCTCAATGTGACCTTTCGGCACGGCCATGTAAGCACCGCGGAAGGTTTCGGTGAAGTAGGCGCCGTAGATAAAACCGAGGGTAATAATACCGGCCACCATTGGGTCGATATCAATTTGTCCCATGCCCATCGCGTCCGTCACGCTGTTCAGCGCAATCTGCAGACCGTAAAAGATAAGCAGCATCAGCACCAGATCGGGAACGCCGCGAATAAGCGTGGTGTAGCCTTCAAAGATCAGCGCCAGCGGTTTGTTAGCCGAAAGCTTCGCCCCTGCGCCTGCCAGTCCTATCAGCACCGCCAGCACCACGGAGCTGATAGCCAGCTCAAGGGTGACAAGCGCGCCCTGTAAAATAACGCCAGAAAATCCGTACAGCATACCGCGAGCCCTGTCGTATCGTGAGTGGTGGAACCGTGTCTTTTCCCCTCCCGCCGTGGGAGGGGCCGCACGTTATATGACGGGGCGATTAGCCGCCGTAAACATTAAAATCAAAGTACTTTTTCGCCAGCTTGTCGTAGGTGCCGTCAGCGCGCATTTCAGCGAACGCTTTGTTCAGCGCCTCACGCAGTTCGTTGTCTTCTTTGCGCAGGCCCATACCGGTGCCCACACCAAACAACTTCACATCCTTAATGGACGGGCCGCCAAACTTGTAATCTTTACCCACCGGCGTTTTCAGGAAGCCTTCGCTAGCCGCGACTTCATCCTGGAATGCGGCATCAATTCGGCCTGCCGTCAGGTCAGCGTAGATATTTTCCTGGCCCTGATAGGAGACAATTTCAATCCCCTTCGGTGCCCAGTGTTCGTTACCGTAGGTTTCCTGAGTAGTGCCCTGCAGCACGCCCACGCGTTTGCCCTTCAGCGACTCCAGCGTTGGCTGAATGTCAGACGATTTCGCCACCACCAGACGTGAATCGGCCGCGTAGAGTTTGTCGGTGAAGGCAATCTCCTGCTGGCGTTTTTCGGTGATGGAGAGGGAGGACATGATCACGTCGATTTTTTTCGCTTTCAGGGAAGGGATCAGCGCATCCAGCGGGTTCTCAACGTAGGTACACTGTGCTTTGATGCGTTTGCACAGCTCATTGGCCAGATCGATGTCAAAACCGACCAGTTCACCCTTTGAATTCTTCGATTCGAACGGCGCATAGGTAGGGTCGGTACCAATGCGAATTTTCTGCGGAATAGCTGCGAATGCCGCGGTGGCGCTGGAAAAGGCCAGTACCAGTGATAATGACAACACGAGTTTTTTCATATTTGTCCTCAACAAACTGTCTTCATACGGGATTTTTACGACGACGGGGTGGTGCTAATGTGCCATTAATCCCCTCAGTCAGGCAAAGATTAATGCCTTTCAGGCGGGAATTTTTGCATTATAAATGCGTAAGTATGCACAAAGCGATCCAATACGGTGCAACACATGCACCGTATTGGGTCAACCGCTCCCGTAACGCACCGTAACGGTGCGTTACCGCCAGGTGTTATTCACCGTATACGTTGAAGTCGAAGTATTTCTTCGCCAGTTTGTCGTAAGTACCGTCTTTACGCAGCTCCGCAAAGGCTTTGTCAAAGGCGGCTTTCAGCTCGGTATCATCCTTACGCAGGCCAATCCCGGTGCCGTCACCAAAGTACTTTTTGTCTTTCACCGACGGGCCTGCAAACGCGAATTCTTTGCCCGCAGGCTGCTTCAGGAAGCCTTCGCTCGCGGCGACTTCATCCTGGAATGCCGCATCCAGACGGCCTGCCGCCAGGTCAGAGTAAATCAGATCCTGGTTCTGATAAGCCACCACGTCTACGCCCTTCTCACGCCAGTTAGCATTGGCATAGCCTTCCTGCGTCGAACCCTGAAGCACGCCGACGTGTTTGCCTTTCAGCGAGTCGATGTTGGGCTTAATCGGGGAGCCTTTAGGGGCAATCAGGCGAGAATCCGCGGCGTAGAGCTTGTCAGAGAAGGCAATCTCCTGCTGGCGTTTTTCGGTGATGGAGAGAGAAGAGATAATGGCGTCGATTTTCTTGGCTTTCAGCGACGGAATTAACGCGTCAAAGTCGCTGCCCACCCATGTGCATTTCACCGCAATACGCTTGCACATTTCATTACCCAGATCGATATCAAACCCCACGAAATCGCCTTTCGCATCCTTGGAAGAGAATGGCGCGTAGGTTGCGTCTGTACCGATACGTACCGTCTGTGGAAGCGCTGCGTAGCTACCTGCTGCCGCACTTAACCCCACGAGCAAAGACAGAGCCAGAACCGTCTTCTTCATACATTTACCCTCAAGTACCGTGATTTTATTATGTATTGTGTTGTGTGTTGTGTTGCAGGCTTCATCTTGCAGGTCTTATGCCACATTGCCGTCTGGTCAAAACTTCGACGTTAAATATGTTAATAAAACGTTGCGATATTGCCTTAATGGTGAAAGATAGCAGGTCTGCCGAACGAACCGGAGAGAGAAAAAGGGAAAAAACGAATTAAATGTCGAGGATATGATCGCCGTTGCATAATTGCCCTGAAACAGGGCAACTTGTCTTTTCATGCACCTGGTTTGTGCACAGATTCAGGCACCCTGCCAGCGGGTGAAGAGATCGTCGGGCAGGTCGATGTCAAACTGATCGAGCACCCGGTTAACCGTCTGATTGATGACGTCGTCCAGCGTTTGCGGGCGATGGTAGAACGCGGGTACCGGCGGCATGATGACCGCGCCCAGCTCCGCAGCCTGCGTCATTAAGCGCAGATGGCCCAGGTGCAGCGGCGTTTCCCGCACGCACAGCACCAGAGGACGCCGCTCCTTCAGCACCACATCCGCCGCGCGCGTCACCAGGGTGTCCGTATAGCTATTCACAATGCCGGAGAGCGTTTTAATTGAACAGGGCAGGATAACCATGCCGGCTGTTTTAAATGAGCCTGAGGAGATGCTGGCAGCGATATCACGGGCATCGTGAACGACATCCGCCAGCGCCTGAACATCGCGCAGGGAGAGATCGGTTTCCAGCGAGAGGGTCTGCCGCGCCGCCTGGCTCATCACCAGATGGGTTTCGACGTCCACCACGTTACGCAGAACCTGTAACAAACGTACGCCGTAAATCGCGCCGCTGGCGCCGCTGAGCCCAACTATGAGTCGTTTCATGATTTTCGCCCTTACTGATTTCAGGGCAGACTGTGCAGGATTTTCCGGGGAGTTGCAAGTGAGGGCATACGCCCTCACCTGCCAGAGCATCAACCTTCGTTGTGCATCTCCAAGCTTTCAAGATCGTTCTGCAGCTGGACGGCTTTGGCGTCGTCGTTGCGCAGCGAATCAAGATAGTCGAGGTACTGCTGGTCAACGTCCTTGGTCACGTAAATACCGTTGAACACGGAGCATTCAAACTGCTGAATTTCTGGATTCTCGGCACGTACCGCGTCGATGAGATCGTTCAGGTCCTGGAAAATCAGGCCATCAGCGCCGATGATCTGGCGAATTTCATCCACTTCACGGCCGTGAGCGATCAGCTCGTTGGCGGTTGGCATATCAATACCGTACACGTTCGGGAAGCGAATCTCCGGCGCAGCAGAGGCCAGATAGACTTTCTTCGCACCCGCTTCGCGGGCCATCTCGATAATCTGCTCAGAGGTGGTGCCACGAACAATGGAGTCATCCACCAGCAGAACGTTCTTATCGCGGAATTCCGCGCGGTTGGCGTTCAGCTTGCGACGCACGGACTTACGGCGCAGATGCTGACCCGGCATGATAAACGTGCGGCCAACGTAGCGGTTCTTCACGAAGCCCTGACGGTATGGCTTGTCCAGAATGCGGGCGATCTCCAGCGCGATATCGCAGGAGGTTTCCGGGATAGGAATCACCACGTCGATGTCCAGATCGTCCCACTCGCGGGCAATCTTCTCGCCGAGCTTCGTGCCCATATTGACGCGCGCGCTGTAGACGGAAATCTTGTCGATGAACGAATCCGGACGGGCAAAGTAAACGTATTCAAACAGGCACGGGTTGCTGACCGGGTTGTCGGCACACTGGCGGGTAAACAGCTGGCCCTTCTCGGTGATGTAGACCGCTTCGCCCGGCGCCACGTCGCGCAGGAATTCAAAGCCCAGGGTGTCCAGCGCCACGCTCTCAGAGGCAACCATATATTCAGTACGGCCATCGCCGAGGTCGCGCTTGCCGAGCACCAGCGGACGAATGCCGTTTGGATCGCGGAAGGCGACCATACCGTGACCGATGATCATCGCAACGCAGGCGTACGCGCCGCGGATCTGACGGTTTGTCGCGGCAATCGCGGCAAAAATGTTGTCTGCTTCCAGCGGATAGTGACGGAAGTTATCCAGCTCACTGGCGAACACATTGAGCAGGATTTCAGAATCAGAGGTGGTGTTAATGTGGCGACGTTTCTCTTCGAACAGCTTTTTACGCAGTTCATGCGCGTTGGTCAGGTTGCCGTTATGAGCAAGGGTGATGCCATACGGTGAGTTGACGTAGAAAGGCTGTGCCTCAGAGGCGCTGGAACTGCCAGCAGTAGGATAACGAACGTGACCGATCCCCATATTACCTTGCAGACGCTGCATATGGCGGGCTTCAAACACATCGTTTACCAGGCCATTCGCCTTACGTAAACGGAAGCAGTTGTTTGCATCAATGGTGATGATACCCGCAGCATCCTGCCCACGGTGCTGAAGCACCGTTAACGCGTCATAAATCGACTGGTTTACCGGCATGAAACCGGCGATACCGACAATACCGCACATTCGTCTTTTCCTCGTTAAGCCACATCTCAGGGTTTATGCCCTGGGCAAAAAACTCGACGAGCTTTGCAGATAGTCAAAGAACCATCTGATGATGAAGCTGAACTCTGGAATGAGCTGCGATTTCTGCCAGTCTTCGCTTTTGGAGAACCCGGTGAAGGTATCCAGGAAGAACAGAATCGCGGCCACAATCAGCACGCCTCGTAATGCCCCGAAACAGATCCCGAGCACCCTGTCCGTTCCTGACAGACCGGTTTTCTCGACCAGCTGACCTATCACGTAATTCACGATAGCGCCGACAATCAGCGTTGCGATAAACAGCACCGCGATAGCGATTCCATTTCGGACCAGTTCATCTTCAAAGCCCGTGAACCAGACAGACAGGTAAGTGTAGTAATGACTGGCGACAAAGAAAGCACAACCCCAGGTCACCAGCGATAACGCTTCACGAACAAAGCCACGGATCAGGCTAACCAGACAGGAAAAACCAATCACCGCAATGATGGCGTAATCAATCCAGACCATATGTGTCCCACGATTTAACGCCCTGTCATCCAGTTCGGGGCGAATTCTAACAGAAAAAGAAAACGTTTGCGTAGGGATTTCCTTCCCGCGCGTAAATAAAAAAGGCGCTGAAAAAATGTTCAACGCCGTGGCTTATCGCCTCTCTCTTAAAGGAGCAGGTCGTACTTAGTTTGCGCTGTAGCCCATCACCACACCGCTCAGGCCGGAGATCTGCTTCAGCTCACCCAGCGACCCTTTCAGTTTGTCTTTAGACGCTTCTGGCCCCACGAGGATACGCGTAATTTTACCCTGCACCGGCGTGGAAGGTGAAGTGTAAACACGATATCCCGCACTGCGCAGTTTGCTCACGACCTCGTTGACTTTATCGGCATTTTTCAATGCACCGAGCTGCACCACATAGGCTTTACCCGTTGGGGCAGCAGCGTCCTGCTGCGTCGGTTTTGCTGGCGGAGGCGTCTCTGACGCCGCGGCGAGCTGTTCTGCCGCTTTATCACGCTGCGGTTTCGGCTGCGGCTTCTCAACCGGCTTCGGTTTTTCAACCGGTTTAGGCTGCTCGACCGGCACAGGATCGATATCGCTGTTGCTCGTGGCCGCCAGGCGAGACGGGTCGAGCGACGGTGCGGCGGCATCACCCGCGCGCACTTCTTCCGCCGCGCCTTCCGGTGGCTGAGCAGGCAGCGCCTGCGTCGCCGCGGGCAGCATATCCGGCTCATCGCGGTCACCCGGTTTCGGCACCAGAGGAATCGCGGCAAACTCATCCTGATAATGCTTTTTCTGCCCGTCGAGCAGCCCGGGAAGAATAATCACCCCGAGCGCGACCAGCACAATGGTTCCTGTTAAACGGTTCTGAAACTTACTCGCCACCGGTTCTCCCCGCGTCCATCACTTCCATGACATGTGCCACCGTGTGGAATGAACCACACACCAGCACGGTATCTTCTGGTTTAGCATCCGCCATCGCGGCATGCCAGGCCTGCGCCACGCTACTGTAGATTGCGCCTTTGCCGAGATGTTCCATCAGCTGCTCAGCCGTCGCGCCGCGAGGCCCCTCCAGAGGAGCACAATACCAGCTATCGACCACACTCTCCATGCAGGCCAGCGTCCCGCCGATATCTTTATCATGAAGCATACCGATAACCGCCAGCACGCGCCCGGTTTTTAGTAACGATTTGAGACGTCCCGCGAGATACGCCGCCGCGTGGGGGTTGTGCGCCACATCCAGGATCAGGCGCGGTGACTCGCTGACTAACTGAAAACGTCCGGGCAGAATCGCGTTTTGTATGCCCTCGCGGATCGCCTGTTCGCTGACCACGAGGCCGCTGGCGCGCAGTGCCGCCAGCGCGGTGGCTGCGTTCGGCTGCGGCACCTGGGGCAGCGGCAGGTTGTCAAGCGCCCCCTGCGCATCGCTAAAGCGCCAGCCGTTGTCCTGAACCT
This sequence comes from Enterobacter sp. ku-bf2, assembly GCF_001742765.1. Taxonomy (NCBI): domain Bacteria; kingdom Pseudomonadati; phylum Pseudomonadota; class Gammaproteobacteria; order Enterobacterales; family Enterobacteriaceae; genus Enterobacter; species Enterobacter sp. ku-bf2. The sequence goes on along the minus strand of NZ_MDVW01000021.1, from coordinate 47,913 downwards.
CATACTGCCAGTCAACACCGCGGCGCAGCAGCTGCGCGCCCTTCTCCTTCGCCACGTCAGCAATGGTATGCGGCATATCCGGCTCGCCGACCACCGCGGGCTTATTTGCCCGGAAAATACCGGCCTTCTCACGGCCGATACTTTCACGATCGGGCCCCAGCCAGTCGACATGATCCAGCGCGATGGAAGTCACCACCGCCACGTCCGCATCCACGATATTGGTCGCATCAAGACGTCCGCCGAGACCGACCTCAAGGATCACCACATCCAGTTGCGCCTGTTTAAACAGCCACAGGGCCGACAGGGTACCGTATTCAAAATAGGTTAATGAGATCTCTCCGCGCGCGGCTTCAATTTCAGCAAACGACGCCGTATGCGCGGATTCCGGCAGCTCGCGGTTCTGTACGCGAACCCGCTCGGTGTAGCGTACCAGGTGTGGAGAGCTGTAAACGCCAACCCTGTAACCCGCCGCCATCAGGACGGATTCCAGCGTACGGCAGGTCGTGCCTTTGCCGTTGGTTCCCGCGACGGTGAACACGAAAGGCGCCGGTTTGAGCACGTCAAGACGCGCCGCAACCTGGCTTACGCGTTCAAGCCCCATATCGATGGTTTTACTGTGCAGGTTTTCCAGATAAGAAAGCCACGTGGCCAGGGGCGACGTGGCTTGGGGAATGCTTTTATTTTCCATAATGCCCGGTTGTCATTAACAGATTAGAAAGCAAAAGGGCAGCGCCAACCGGCCCTGCCCTTTTCAGTTATCAGGCCTCGGGTTCCTGATCCGGTACCACCACGCCTTCGCGCGGTTCATCCGGGTTCGGCGCTGGCAGATTCATCAGCTTCGCCAGGATGCTCGCCAGCTTCAGGCGCATTTCCGGACGGCGGACGATCATGTCGATGGCGCCTTTCTCGATGAGGAACTCACTGCGCTGGAAGCCCGGCGGCAGTTTTTCACGAACGGTCTGCTCGATAACGCGAGGACCCGCAAAGCCGATCAGCGCTTTTGGCTCAGCGATGTTCAGATCGCCCAGCATCGCGAAGCTCGCGGAGACGCCGCCCATGGTTGGGTCGGTCAGCACGGAGATATACGGCAGACCGCGCTCCTGCATCTTCGCCAGCGCTGCAGAGGTTTTTGCCATCTGCATCAGCGACATCAGCGCTTCCTGCATGCGCGCACCGCCGGAGGCAGAGAAGCAGATCAGCGGACAGTTGTCTTCCAGCGCCTGCTCAACGGCACGCACGAAGCGCGCACCGACCACGGAGCCCATTGAGCCGCCCATAAAGGAGAACTCAAACGCAGCGGCAACAGCTGGCATCCCGTGCAGGGTGCCTTTCATGACGACCAGCGCGTCTTTCTCGCCGGTCTCTTTCTGTGCAGAGGCCAGACGATCTTTATATTTTTTGGAATCGCGGAACTTCAGCACGTCTTTTGGCTCAAGCTCGCTGCCCAGTTCTACCAGAGAACCTTCGTCCAGCAGGCTATGCAGGCGGTTGCGCGCCGACATACGCATATGGTGGTCACACTTCGGACACACCTCAAGGTTGCGCTCCAGCTCTGCGCGATACAGAACCTGGCCGCAGCTATCACACTTCGTCCATACCCCTTCAGGAATGCTCGCTTTACGCGTTGGGGTAATGTTGCTTTTAATTCGTTCAATCCAGCTCATTGATAACCTTTCTGCCTGAACCTGGTCGTATGCCAGTTTTGCTATAAGAGGCGAATAATGCCATTTTTGCCTCCAACAGACCATGAATGTTGCACATTAAAACATAACAGCCCGAAACTTTGGATAAAAAAGTGGTCGAACCGCCAGTGTGCATTTACTTCGCTTGCTTTGCCGCCGCACGTTTATGACGAATGATTTCGATAACGCCCGGCAGTACGGAAAGCACAATAATCGCTACAATCAGTAACTTAAGATTTTCCTGAACCACCGGGAGATCGCCAAACAGGTAGCCTGCATAGGTAAACAGCAGCACCCACAACAGCGCCCCCACGACGTTATACATGGCAAAATGACGATAGGACATATGCCCCATTCCCGCCACAAACGGTGCAAATGTGCGCACAATAGGCACAAAGCGCGCAAGGATAATGGTTTTTCCGCCATGGCGTTCATAAAACGCATGGGTTTTGTCTAAATAGCTGCGACGGAAAATTTTTGAATCCGGATTACTGAACAGCCGCTCACCGAATACGCGTCCAATCGTGTAGTTGACCGCATCACCGACGATGGCGGCAATCACCATCAGCACCACCATAAGATGCACGTTCAGATCGTTGGTGGGCAGCGCCGATAACGCCCCGGCAACGAACAGTAGAGAATCCCCCGGCAGGAACGGGGTTACAACCAGCCCGGTTTCACAGAACAGAATGAGGAACAGAATAGCGTAAACCCAGACGCCATACTGCGCGACCAGCTCCGCCAGGTGAACATCAATATGCAGGATGAAATCAATTATAAAACGAATTACGTCCATATTGTCTAAGCCCTAATTGCACCTTTGTTTAGTCCGCTAAAAACAGCGGACCCATTGGCGGTTTCGGCAGGTCAAACCGATCCGGATAGTCTACCGAGACCAGATACAACCCTTCCGCTTTCGCCGTGGCTGCCGCAAGCGTTCTGTCCTTCGCTGCCAGCAGGTCTGCAATCCAGCTCTCCGGCTGGTGTCCGGCACCCACTTCCATCAGGCTGCCCACAATATTCCGCACCATATGATGTACAAAGGCATTGGCTTTGATATCCACCACCACATACGCGCCAAAACGGCTGACGTTGATGTGCATGACGTTACGCCACGGCGTGCGGGACTGACACTGCACCGCACGAAACGAGGTAAAGTCATTCTCCCCAATCAGACACTGCGCCGCGCGATGCATACGTTCCGCATCGAGCGGTTCATAAAAATGCGTCACGCCCTGGCTTAACACCGCCGGACGCAGACGCTGATTGTAGATGACATAACGGTAGCGACGCGCGGTGGCGCTGAAGCGCGCGTGAAAATCATCCGGCACAGCTTTCACCCAGCGCACCGCAATGTCACCAGGCAAATTCGCATTTACCCCCAGCGTCCAGGCGGCATCCTTACGCACGGCGGTGGTTTCAAAGTGCACCACCTGCCCCGTGCCGTGAACGCCCGCATCCGTACGGCCTGCGCACAGGACGTTAATCGGCTCGTTTGCCACCTGAGAGAGCGCTTTCTCCAGCTTCTCCTGGACGCTGCGCACCTCATTCTGACGCTGCCAGCCATAATATTTACTGCCATCGTACTCAATACCGAGGGCAATTTTATGAACCGGCTTTTGTTCCACGTCTGACATCAGTACAGGTACTCCTGCACCAGTTTTTCAGCGATCTTGACCGCCATCAGCGCGCCGCCGAAACGAACGTTGTCGGCAACGGACCAGAACTGGACCTGCTCCGGCATACCGTAGTCGTTACGCACGCAGCCAACGGAAAGATGCGCGCTGCCGGTGGCATCGCCCACCTGGGTCGGGAACTCGCTCTCTTCAGAGAGGACGATGTCTTCCCCGCGGCCAAACGCATCGCGCGCCTCTTCTGCCGCCAGCGGACGCAGCGCTTCAAAGCCGACCATCTGCGCGTGGCCGTAGAAGACCGGGGACTGCACGACGCTTGCGGAGATCATCAGGCCATCGTCCTGCAGAATTTTACGCACTTCATCGACGATACGACGCTCTTCGCGCACGGAACCCTCGCGGTCCGGCAGCAGCGGCAGCATGTTGAACGCCAGCTGGCGGCCAAAGAAATCATCTTCGTCAATCGGAATGCCGTTCAGCAGCTTCGCGCTCTGCCCGGCCAGCGCGTCAACGGCCTTTTTGCCGTTTGCGGACGCGGACAGCAGACTGGTGACGGTAATGCGCGACAGGCCGCCGTCGTCGATCAGCGGTTTCAGGGCGGTCAGCAGCTGGCTGGTCAGGCTGTTCGGTACCGCAATGACGTTACGGTTGCGGTAATCAGCCAGTACAAACGGGTTCACGTCCGGCACCACCAGCGGCACATCCGGCTCCATGGAGAACAGGCCGCTAAGGTCGATGACCAGGCAGCCTGCGTTGGTCGCCTCTTCAACGTACGCCGCAGTGGCTTCAGCGCCTGCGGCGAAAAACGCCAGCTGCGCCTGCGTCCAGTCGAACGCCGCCGCATCCTGAACCATGACGGATTTACTGTTAAAACGCAGATGCTCACCCGCGCTATCGGTACGCGCCAGCGCATAGATATCGCCCACCGGGAACTGACGCTCAGCAAGCGTTTCGAGCAGGGCTTCGCCCACGGCACCCGTGGCACCTAAAATGGCAATGTTCCAGCCTTCAGACATGGTGGTTTACTCCAGAAATAAAAAAGCGTCCCTGTCGGAGTATCCGACAGGGAGCATTAAGAAGACATTAATGCGCCGGGTGATGAACGGCGTTAAACCCCAGCTTGTGCAGCAGCGTCGCCGCCGACGCATCGTCGCACATGACATACAGGGAAGACCACTCGCGGCGCTCAACGTAGTGCTTGCGCAGCTTATCAAACTCACCCGGGATCCCTGCCACTTTACGCAGCAGCGCATCATCGCGGCGCACATCATACACCAAATGCACCAGCCTTTTCAGCGTTGCCTGATCGAGCGGGCCGTGAAGGGTAATGCGGCCAAATTCAGGCGCGGGGAGTAAGGTATCCAGCGCCACCTGCTGCGGATGACCGATAAAGGCGCTGTAGGCCTCGAAGACCTGCGTCGTGCCGCGGGCTTTCCCTTCGAGGGTATAACCGGCGATATGTGCGGTGCCCACGTCCACCTTGTTAAGCAGCTCAACGTTGAGGTCCGGCTCCGGCTCCCAGACGTCCAGCACCACGCTGAGATCTTGTCCTTCGTTCAGACACGTCAGCAGCGCGGCGTTATCGACTACCGGACCACGACAGGCATTTATCAGAATAGTGCCAGCCTTCAGACGGCGAATGAGCGCCTCATCGGCAAGATGCAGCGACTTATACGGCCCCTCTTTAAACAGCGGCGTGTGGAACGTCAGCACGTCACACTGTTCAACCAGCTCGTCCAGCGAGCGGAAATCCCCGTCATCGCCATTGTCTTTGCGCGGCGGATCGCACAGCAGCGTGCGGATCCCTAACGCTTCCAGGCGCTTTTGCAGGCGCCCGCCGACGTTACCCACGCCGACAATCCCCACGGTGCGGTCTTTCAGCGCAAACCCGTCGCGCTCGGCCAGCATCAGCAGCGAGGAGAAAACGTATTCCACGACGGCAATCGCGTTACAGCCCGGCGCGGCGGAGAAACCGATTCCGGCCTGCTTCAGCCATTTATCATCCACATGATCGGTCCCTGCCGTTGCGGTCCCAACGAACTTAACCGCCTTACCGGCGAGCAACGCCTCATTTACTTTGGTCACCGAGCGCACCATCAGGGCGTCGGCGTCGTCCAGTTCGTTGACCGGGATCGGGCGACCAGGAACAGCCTTAACGTTACCCAGGCGGCTAAACAGCTCACGGGCGTAAGGCATATTTTCATCAACGAGGATTTTCACGTCTGAGTACCTGTTTGAGAGGAAGAAAACCTGCCAAGTGTGCCATAATCTGGCCGCCAGGCATATACGTCTGCCAGGTTTACGCTGAGTTTTGACTTTAAGGATTTTTGACGATGCAGCCCATTTCAGGTACGCCGCCACGCCCTCCGGGTGAAGGCCCTGTCACGCCAAACGTTGCCGGTGAACAACCGCTATCCACGCAACAGCGCACCGTGCTGGAGCGACTGATCACGCGCCTGATTGCGCTGACTTCGCAGCAAAACGCGGAAGTCTGGGCCGGGGTGAAGCATGATTTAGGCGTGAGGAACGACGCACCGCTGCAGTCGCGTCATTTCCCCGCTGCCGAGCAAAATCTGAACCAGCGTATTACGACCGCGCAGCAGAACCACACCACGCGCCAGATTGTTTCTCAGCTGACGGAGCTGCTGGGCCAGGGAAATAACCGCCAGGCGGTGAGTGATTTTATTCGCCAGCAGTATGGTCAGACCGCGCTGGGCCAGCTGACGCCCGATCAGCTCAAAACCGTGCTGACGCTGCTGCAGAACAATGAGCTGTCGATTCCGCAGCCGCAGGTACGCCCGGCGACCGAGCGTCCGCTGCTGCCCGCCGAGCACAATACGCTCAAGCAGATGGTGACCAAGCTGGCCGCGGCCACCGGCGAGCCGACGAAGCTCATCTGGCAATCCATGCTGGAGCTGTCCGGCGTGAAGGCGGGCGAGCTGATCCCGGCCAAACAGTTTACCCATCTGGTGACCTGGCTCCAGGCACGCCAGACGCTCAGCACCCAGAGCGCCCCGACTCTGCATACTGTCCAGGCCGCGCTGAAACAGCCGCTTGAACCACACGAGTTCGAGGTGATTCGGGATTATGCCCAGCAAAACTGGCAGGCCACGCCGCAGACGGTACTGACTACCGCGCAGGTGCAAGACCTGCTCAACCAGATCTTCGTTCGCCGCGCCGAACGTGAAGGCGGCGTGCCGGAGGTGAGAAATGTTCAGCCGATTTACAGCCCGCTGTTTGCACCGGTCGTGGAGACCTTCAGAACACTTTCTGCGCGTCCGGGATTGATGTTTATTGCACTGCTGATTGCGCTGGCGATTTTCTGGCTGGTTGCCTGATATTTTGCCCGGTGGCGCTGCGCTTACCGGGCCTACAACGGCTCGAACCGTAGGCCGGGTAAGGCGCAGCCGCCACCCGGCAACAAAGACTCACGTTCTGCGAAACGCCACCAGCGTCACCACGATCCCCACCACCGCGGAAACCGCACCGGCCAGGAAGACGGACGGATAGCCAAACGAGGTCGCTAACAGCCCGGCCAGCGGCCCGGTAACGCCGTATGAGATATCCTGAAACGCCGCATAGCCGCCCAGCGCCGTCCCGCGCACCTGAGGGGCCACGCGCTTCACCACTTCAACGCCCAGCGCCGGGAAGATCAGAGAACAGCCGCAGCCGGTCAGCGCCGCCCCCAGAAGCGCCACGGATGCCACGGGTGCGTTCCATAACAGCAGAAGACCGATGGTTTCAATGACCAGCGACGCCACCGCTACCTTCACGCCGCCGAAGCGATCCGGCATCCAGCCAAAAAGCACGCGCATCAGCACAAACGCGCCGCCAAACGCAGTAAGCGTAAAACCGGCCATCGCCCAGCCGCGGCTCATAAAATAGAGCGAGACGAACGTCCCTATTACCGCAAAACCCACACCCTGCAGCGCCAGGCCCAGGCCCGGCTGCCAGATTTGGCCGACCACGCTCCACAGGGAAGGACGCTCGCCTTTGTGCGCGGGCACCTTACGCACCGAGCCGTTAAACGCCCATGCCACCAGCGGCAGCGCCATGGTGGTGGCAGCCAGCGCCGCAAAACCAAACTGGCTGTTGATCAGCAGGCCAAGCGGTGCACCGGCGGCCAGCGCGCCGTAGATGGCCATGCCGTTCCAGGACATCACCTTGCCGGAACGTGCTGGCCCCACCAGCCCCATTCCCCAGGTCAGGGTGCCGGTCAGCAACTGGCTTTCACCGAAGCCAAGAATTAAACGGCCCAGCACCAGCAGCGCAAATTTATACGCCGCATCGACCGGCAGAAGAGCCGCCAGCAGCCAGGCGCCGCCCGCCAGCCCGCAGGCAAACATCCCCTGCAGCGCCGAGCGTTTGGCACCGTGCTGATCCGCCAGCCGTCCAGCGTATCCGCGGGTTAATACCGTGGCTAAAAACTGAATGCCCACGGCAATGCCGACCATGGTGTTGCCATAGCCCAGCTCCTGATGAACGAACAGCGGGATCACCGGCAGCGGCAGGCCAACGGTCATATAGGTCAGAAATACCGCAAAGGCGATACGGAACAGCGAGACGTTCGCTGAAGGGGTTGTTTCTGTTTGAGTTACTGCAGTCATGCTTTACTCCGAAATGAAGAGTAAGGCGGGGAAATGCCACGCCCCCTCTACCTGATTATCAGGATTAAGGTGCGTTGGTTGACGTTAAACGCTTACGCATTATCGTGAGGATAATGTTGAGTGGTGAAGTTTGCCTGTGAGATCAGCTGCTTGTCAATGCATAAAAAAAGGGAGCCTTATGGCTCCCCTTCTGAATCAAACATAAAACTTATGCTTTCAGCTTACGCATGACCAGCGTGGCGTTGGTGCCGCCGAAACCGAAGCTGTTGGACATGACAGTAGTCAGCGTCGCTTCCGTTGGTTTGGTCACGATGTTCAGGCCAGCAGCCTGCTCGTCCATCTCTTCGATATTGATGCTTGGGGCGATAAAGCCGTTTTCCAGCATCAGCAGAGAGTAGATCGCTTCCTGAACGCCAGCCGCACCCAGAGAGTGACCGGTCATGGCTTTGGTCGCAGAGATCGCCGGGCTGTTGTCGCCGAAGACTTCGCGGATCGCACCCAGCTCTTTCACGTCGCCTACCGGCGTAGAGGTACCGTGAGAGTTCAGGTAGTCGATTGGAGTGTCAACGCCGTGCATCGCCATCTTCATGCAGCGCACCGCGCCTTCGCCGGATGGCGCAACCATGTCGGCGCCGTCAGACGTTGCACCGTAGCCCACGATCTCAGCATAGATGTGCGCACCACGTGCCAGGGCGTGCTCCAGCTCTTCAACCACAACCATACCGCCGCCGCCCGCGATGACGAAACCGTCACGGTGCGCATCGTAGGTACGAGAAGCTTTGTCCGGAGTCTCATTGTACTTGGTGGACAGTGCGCCCATCGCGTCGAATTCACAGGCCATTTCCCAGCCCAGCTCTTCGCCGCCGCCAGCAAATACGATGTCCTGTTTACCCAGTTGGATCTGCTCAACAGCATTACCGATGCAGTGCGCGGAAGTCGCACACGCAGAGCTGATGGAGTAGTTCACACCGTGGATTTTGAACGGGGTCGCCAGGCATGCGGAAACCGCAGAACCCATGGCTTTAGTCACCACGTACGGACCTACCGCTTTCAGACCACGCGGGCTACGCATTGCGTCAGCACCAAATACCTGCGCTTTAGATGAGCCGCCGGAACCGGCGATCAAACCCACGCGCGGGTTGTTCTGATAAACCTCTTCGCTCAGGCCAGAATCTTTGATCGCTTCCTGCATGGAGAGATAAGCATAAATAGAGGCATCGTTCATGAAACGAACCACTTTGCGGTCAATCAAACCGGTGGTGTCCAGTTTGACGTTACCCCATACGTGGCTACGCATACCTGAATCTTTAAACTCTTCAGAGAAAGTGATCCCGGAGCGTCCTTCACGCAGAGATGCCAGGACTTCCTGCTGGTTATTACCGATGCTGGAAACAATGCCCAGGCCAGTAATCACTGCACGTTTCATTCAATACCTCTGTAAGTCGCACTATAGTAAGTTTCGAGTCGCACAATAGCGTACACTTGTACGCCGAACAAGTCCGATCAGACATTTTCTGCGGAAATTTGCACCGATGGACTCACATCGTTAAGATCGTGCCACTGCCTGTCAGACGAGTAACTTACGTGAAACAAAACGCTATACAACCCGCCAACCTCGAATTCAACGCTGAGGGTACACCTGTTTCCCGAGATTTTGATGATGTCTATTTTTCTAATGATAACGGACTCGAAGAAACTCGCTATGTTTTCCTCGACGGAAACCAGCTCAGCACCCGCTTCCCGGCGCACCCCCGGAGCCTGTTTGTGGTCGCGGAAAGTGGATTCGGCACCGGGCTGAATTTTTTAACCCTCTGGCAGGCGTTTAACCAGTTCCACGCTGCTCACCCCGAGGCTACGCTACAAAGATTACATTTCATCAGTTTCGAAAAATTCCCGCTTACCGCGCACGATCTGCGGCTTGCCCACCAGCGCTGGCCGGATCTTGCGCCCTGGGCAGAGCAGCTTCAGGCGCAGTGGCCACCCCACATCGGCGGCTGTCATCGTCTGTTGCTGGACGGCGGACGCGTCACGCTGGACTTATGGCTCGGCGACATCAACGACCTGACCGACAGGCTCGATGATTCGATGAATCAGAAGGTCGACGCGTGGTTCCTGGACGGTTTTGCCCCTGCCAAAAACCCGGACATGTGGAGCCAGCATCTGTTTAACGCGATGGCGCGGCTGGCTCGCCCTGGCGCAACGCTTGCCACCTTCACCTCGGCGGGCTTTGTCCGCCGTGGGCTGCAGGAGGCGGGCTTTACCATGCAGAAGACCAAAGGCTTTGGCCGCAAACGCGACATGCTGGTCGGCAGGATGGAGCAGACGCAGGAGATCCCCGCTCAGACGCCCTGGTTTGCGCGCCGCGCCAGCGCATCGCGCGACGTGGCGATCGTTGGCGGTGGGATCGCCAGCGCCCTGCTTTCGCTCGCGCTTCTCCAGCGTGGCTGGCAGGTCACGCTCTACTGCGCTGACGACGCGCCCGCCAGCGGCGCGTCCGGCAACCGTCAGGGGGCGCTCTATCCGCTTTTAAGCGCGCACGACCCGGCCCTGTTCCAGTTTTTCCCGGCAGCGTTTACCTTCGCCCGTCGCCTGTATGACGCGCTTCCGGTGGCGTTCGACCATGACTGGTGCGGCGTCACGCAGCTTGGCTGGGATGAAAAGAGCCAGCAGAAGATCGCGCAGATGCTCTCTCTGGGCCTGCCCGAAGAAATTGCCCGCGCGGTGAGCGCGCAAGAGGTGAAAGACACCGCTGGCGTGGAAACCGGGTGTGGGGGCATTCAGTATCCGCTCGGCGGCTGGCTGTGCCCGGCTGAACTGACCGCGGCGGTCATTGCCCTGGCGCAGTCGCGCGGGCTGATGGTGCAGTATGGCCACAAGGTGGCATCGCTCACCCGGACAGAACGCTGGGATCTACGTTTCGCTGATGGCAGGGAGGCGAGCCATGCCAGCGTTGTGCTGGCCAACGGGCATCACATCAGCCAGTTTATTCAGACAGCGACGTTGCCGGTTTATCCGGTCGGCGGCCAGGTGAGCCATATCCCGACCGCGCCTGCGCTCGGCAAACTGCGCCAGGTGCTGTGCTATGACGGCTATCTGACGCCGCAAAATCCGTCTAACGGCCATCACTGCATCGGGGCCAGCTATCATCGTGGCGAAACGGAGATGCACTACAGCGAGGCGGATCAGTTGCAAAACCGCCAGCGCCTGATTGACTGTTTCCCGGATGCGGCGTGGGCGAAAGAGGTCGACGTTAGCGAGGGTGACGCGCGCTGCGGCGTGCGTTGCGCCACCCGCGACCATCTGCCGATGGCGGGCAACGTGCCGGACTACGAGGCGACGCTTGCGGCCTATGAGGATCTGGCTGAACACCAGGAAACGGCGGTGACTTCACCGGTCTATCCAGAGCTGTTTATGCTGGGCGGACTGGGTTCCCGCGGGCTGTGCTCTGCCCCGCTGCTGGCCGAAGTGTTAGCCGCGCAGATGAGCGACGAGCCGATTCCGCTGGACAGGGTTACGCTTGCGGGCCTGAATCCGAATCGATTATGGGTACGGAAACTGCTGAAGGGGAAGCAGGTTAAGTAGGGTGCCCTCTCCCACCGGGAGAGGGAGGTGAAACGCTTACTTCGCTTTCGCCTGCTGGAACAGGTTGTCCCACATGCCCAGCACCAGAGACTGGTCGCGCGGAGAAAGTTCCCCGGCCTGAATGGCTTTCTCCAGACTGCGGGTCACTTCCTCATGAACAGCATCGGCAGAGTGATCGTCACCTGCTTCCAGCTCAGCTACCGCGAGCGTCAGGTGACCACGCAGATAACCGCTGGCGAACAGCTCATCATCGCTGGCGTGTTCCACCATGTCATCAATTAACGCCAGAATGCGTGATTCAAATTCTGCGATCATCTTCTTTCCTCTGTTAAAGATCTTCCGGCCAAGGGAAGCATTCCGCCGTGATCACCGGCGTGTGGTAATAATTCTGTAAGGCCTCAATCAGGCGCGCCGGACGTTCCGGGATGCCTTTCTCAAGATAGTCCATCACCTGCGCATGCACGCGGCGCTGGAAGACGATACGGTCTGGCTCGAAGTCGCCTTCGAGGTTGTCACAGCTCACATTGAATGGGAAACCCGCCGCGACGCAGAATAGCCATTCCAGCGCCTGCGGCTTCACTTCCACATCCTCAAACTGCCCCTGCGTTGCGGCGTCACGCCCGTCCGGGCAGTACCAGTAACCAAAGTCCACCAGCTCGCGACGCGCTTTTCCGGCGATGCACCAGTGCGAAATTTCGTGCAAACCGCTGGCGTAAAAGCCGTGCGCAAAGACGATGCGGTTATACGGAACCTCTGCATCAGCAGGAAGATAGATCGGTTCGTCGTCGCCTTTAATCAGACGGGTATTAAAATCGTCAGCAAAACAGCCGTCAAAAATCTCAATCAGCTGTTCGTATTTATGCGTACTGTTCATTAATGCATCCCCAACCAGGTGAGGATCTCCTGTCCATGGCTGTCATAAAGAAGTTTGGCGCTCATTACGGCCGAGACGATGACGATCATCGGTCGAATCAGCTTTTGTCCTTTGCTTAATACCAGACGCGAACCCGCGCGCGCGCCCAGGAACTGCCCTGCCATCATGACGAATCCGGTTGCCCAGATGACCTTGCCGCCAATGATAAACAGCAGCAGACCGCCGAGGTTCGACGTCGCGTTGAGCACTTTGGCATGAGCGGTCGACTTGGCGAGGTTAAACCCGGCCAGCGTCACGAACGCCAGCGCGTAAAACGAGCCCGCCCCCGGGCCGAAGAAACCGTCGTAAAAACCGACGCAGCCACCGGCAATCAGGGCAAACGGCAGACCGTGCAGACGACGCTGGCGGTCTTCCTCGCCGAGCTTCGGCATCAGCAGAAAATAAAGCCCGATGCAGATGACCAGAACCGGCAGGATCTGGCGCAAAATATCCGACTGCACGTGCTGAACCAGCAGCGCGCCCGACGTGGAACCGATAAAGGTCATCAGGATATTGAGCTTCTGGTCGGCCAGGCTCACCACCTTGCGGCGGATAAAATAGAGCGACGCTGAGAGCGAGCCGCCGCAGGCCTGCAGCTTGTTGGTGGCAAGCGCCTGCGCCGGGCTCATGCCCGCCGCCAGCAGCGCGGGTACGGTTAATAACCCACCGCCGCCCGCAAGGGCATCAATAAAACCGGCCAGCATGGCCACGAAGAACAGCACCACCAGCAGCAGCGGTGACACCATAAACAGATCGACGAAATTATCCATTAAAGTACATGCTCATCCAGTAGCGCCTGGCAGGAAGGCGGCAACGGAGGCGGTGTCTTCTTCTCAGGCTTAGAGGTTCCAGGTTTTGCCGGTTCAAACCAGCTTTGCAGTTCCGCACCGCAGCCATCGCCTGGCGGCGGAAGCGGCTGATCTTCACATTCCAGGCTGTTCGCCGGGCAACGCAGGCGAACGTGCATGTGCGCGCGATGCTGGAACCACGGGCGCACTTTGCGCAGCCAGTCGCGGTCCGTTCCGGCATCCAGGCAGAGCTGCTGCTTGATGGCCGGGTTGACGAAAATCCGCGTGACGTCGTTATCTTCTGCCGCCAGCTTGATCATGCTGGAGACCTCTCGCGTCCACAGGGACGGCACAACGCGCTTGCCGTCGCTCGCCACCAGATCCAGCGCCTGCGGCTTCAGCAGCTGCGCTGAACTCCAGCGCGCTTTCGGCAGCTGCAGGAAGATATCGACATCCAGTCCGGTCTGGTGACTGGCGTGTCCCCCATTAAAACGCCCGCCGGCAGGCATCCCCATATCACCGATCAGCATCGTGCCCAGCCCCAGGTTATGCACCTGGTTGCCAAGACGCTGAATAAACAGCACCAGATCCGGGTGGCCAAAATAGCGACGCTGGTCGGTACGCATCACCTGATAGGTGTCTGATTGCAGTGGAAGTTCCTGCGCGCCGACGATACAGCCGTTGGAAAAGGCGCCGATGGACTGCGCGCTCCCCGCCACCGGGTGGGTGATTTTTTGCCATGGCGTCGCGGCCAGACTGGCTCCACTGGCCAGCAGCGCCAGCAGAGCAATTGCGGTTTTTTTCATGTTTACCAGCGTGGAATGGTGGTCGTCACATCCGCATTCTGCGCGCGCTGGCGCAGGAAGTGATCCATCAGCACGATCGCCAGCATCGCTTCTGCGATCGGCACCGCGCGGATCCCCACGCACGGATCGTGACGTCCTTTGGTGATCATCTCAACTTCTTCGCCATCGCGGTTAATCGTGTGGCCCGGCACGGTAATGCTGGAGGTTGGCTTCAGCGCGATGTTGGCAATAATCTGCTGCCCGCTGCTGATACCGCCCAGAATGCCGCCCGCGTGGTTGCTCTGGAAGCCCGCCTTCGTGATCTCGTCACGGTTCTGGCTACCGCGCAGGGATACCACGTCAAAACCGTCGCCAATCTCAACGCCCTTCACCGCGTTGATGCTCATCAGCGCGTGGGCGATGTCGGCGTCGAGACGGTCAAATACCGGCTCGCCCCAGCCTGGCGGGACGCCGTCGGCCACAACGGTCACTTTCGCCCCGATGGAGTCGCCCTCTTTTTTCAGGCCCCGCATCATTTCGTCCAGCGCGTCCAGCTTGTCGGCATCGGCACAGAAGAACGGGTTTTGCTCGACCAGATCCCAGTCTTTGATCGCCAGCGGAATGTCGCCCATCTGGGTCAGACAGCCGCGGATAACGATGCCAAATTTCTGCTGCAGGTATTTTTTGGCAATGGCGCCAGCCGCCACGCGCATCGCGGTTTCACGCGCAGAAGAACGTCCGCCGCCACGATAGTCGCGGAAGCCGTACTTTTGTTCGTAGGTATAGTCGGCGTGGCCCGGACGGAACACGTCTTTGATGGCGCCGTAATCCTGGGAGCGCTGATCGGTGTTTTCAATCAGCAGACCAATGCTGGTGCCTGTAGTGCGTCCTTCAAAGACGCCGGAGAGAATTTTGACCTGGTCCGGCTCGCGACGCTGCGTGGTGTAGCGAGAGGTGCCCGGACGACGACGGTCGAGGTCGTGCTGCAAATCGGCTTCGGTCAGTTCGATGCCTGGCGGTACGCCATCAACGATACAGCCCAGCGCCAGCCCGTGCGACTCGCCAAAGGTGGTCACGCGGAATACCTGTCCAATACTGTTTCCTGCCATCACGGCTCCGATGTTGTTGTTTGTGTTTGAGCGTTGTGAAACGGGCCGAAGCCCGCTGGATTAATCTTTATAGATGCTGAAGTGTTCGCGCGCGTCGAGCAGCTGCGCTTTGGTCAGCATAAAGACGCCGTCACCGCCGTTGTCGAACTCAAGCCAGGTGAACGGCACATCCGGGTACTGCTCTATCAGATGTACCATGCTGTTGCCCACTTCACAAATCAGAACGCCGTCGTCGGTCAGATAATCCGGCGCGCAGGCCAGAATGCGGCGGGTCAGCTTCAGGCCGTCAGATCCTGACGCCAGACCCAGCTCCGGCTCGTGACGGTATTCGTTCGGCAGATCGGACATGTCTTCCGCATCGACGTACGGCGGGTTGGTGACGATCAGATCGTACTGCAGCGTCGGCAGATCGCGGAATAGATCGGAGCGAATTGGCGTGACGTGATGGATCAGGCCGTGCTCTTCAATGTTGTGCTCGGTCACGGCCAGCGCGTCGGTGGAGATATCGACGGCATCGACTTCCGCTTCCGGGAAGGCGTAAGCGCAGGCAATCGCGATACAACCGCTGCCGGTACACATATCCAGGATGTGTTGCGGCTGATGGCCGATCAGGCCTTCAAAGTGGTTGTTAATCAGCTCACCAATCGGCGAGCGCGGCACCAGCACGCGTTCATCGACATAGAACTCGTGACCGCAGAACCAGGCTTTGTTGGTCAGGTAGGCGACCGGGATGCGTTCGTTGACGCGACGGATCACGCGCTCAACGATGCGGTGTTTTTCGCTGGAGGTCAGACGCGCGGTGCGCATGTCTTCCGGAATATCCAGCGGCAGATAGAGTGACGGCAGCACCAGCTGTACGGCCTCATCCCACGGGTTGTCGGTACCGTGTCCGTACCAGATATTGGCGGCGCTGAAGCGGCTAACCGACCAGCGCAACATGTCCTGTATGGTATGCAGCTCGTTTACTGCTTCATCGACAAATATTTTATCCACTCTTTCCTCCAGGGCATGCTCGCATAATTTTCGGCGGCTAGTTTGCCATGAAGACGGCGATAAATCAGCAATGACGCGTACCGCTTGAGGTTAAAAAATGCGTTTAGTCGGGTACACTATCGGAAATACGAGATGAGAATGACGAATGAAAAAGAAAACATCGCTCAGCGAGGAGGATCAGGCGCTCTTCCGCCAGCTAATGACCGGGACGCGGAAAATCGCGCAGGACACCATCGTTCATCGCCCGCAGCGTAAAAAAATCAGCGAAGTCCCGGTCAAACGGCTGCTGCAGGAGCAGGCGGATAACAGCCACTATTTTTCAGATGAATTTCAGCCGCTGCTCAATACGCAGGGTGCGGTGAAGTACGTGCGCGAAGACGTCAGCCATTTTGAACTGAAAAAGTTACGTCGCGGAGATTATTCGCCGGAGCTGTTTCTCGATCTGCATGGTTTAACGCAGATGCAGGCAAAACAGGAGCTGGGGGCATTGATCGCCGCCTGTCGCCGCGAACATGTTTTTTGCGCCTGCGTGATGCACGGCCACGGTAAGCATATCCTCAAGCAGCAGACGCCGCTGTGGCTGGCTCAGCATCCACACGTGATGGCGTTTCATCAGGCACCCAAAGAGTACGGCGGAGATGCCGCATTGCTGGTGTTGATTGAAGTGGAAGAGTGGCAGCCGCCAGAATTACCCTGACAGGAAGGCGGGAGGCCTGTTTTGCGCCCCCGCACAATCACACGTCACGTCAGATGGCTTTTGCCATCCTCAGGTTGCACGGACTCATTTGCCAGTTAAAGACACCTTTACCCGTTTCGTCCAGAGACACATTGGCAATGGCGGATGTCGTGAACATCGGCGGCGTTTCGCCCGGGCACAACTCAGATACCAGATAGCCAACCAGTGGCAGGTGGGAAATGACCAGCGCGGACGCAACACCTTCATTGCACAGCGCCTGAAGATAGGCACTGACAAGGCCTACATCGCCACAGGGGGTGAGTTCAGGAAGAACATCCACGCTGGCAGGCAGGTTCATACACTCCCCTACCACCTCCAGCGTCTGTTCAGCACGCAGGAACGGACTCACCAGAACACGTTCGATGTCCACTTTTTGACCTTTAAGCCAGGTCGCCATCTGACGAGATTCGTCGCAGCCACACACGGTCAAAGGACGTACTGAGTCACTGGCGGCATCGAGTGCCGCGTCGCCGTGACGCATGATAAAAACTTGCATATTGCACCGCTTTTGTTAACCAGAATCACCGGCGTTAACTACCCGCGATAAATGCTGAGAGGTAGAAAACCCGATGGCCGGGCATTGTGCCTGATCCATTCGGTGAATGAAACGCTGTTTTTTACCTCAATGGCGTAAGTATAGTCAATCTCTGTTTACAAAATCGCCAAAACAGGTTCATTCACTTCAGGATTTACCCTTCTTTGACCTCAGCTTACGAGGACAGTTTCCCTTGCAGGCCAAAATGTCTGGCCCCGTTCCGCCATCTGCAATAATTCGTCACACGGTGTAAAGCGTGGACCATATTGCGAAGCCAGACGTTGCAGGATAGCAACCACTTCACCCGCGCCGAGCGTATCCATGTAACGGAACGGGCCGCCAAGGAACGGCGGGAAACCTATGCCAAATACCGCGCCGATGTCGCCATCGCGCGCGCTTTTGATTACCTGCTCACCAAAGCAGCGCGCCGCTTCATTGAGCATCATCATCACGCAGCGTTCAGCGCACTGTACGGCGGACAGTTTTCCCTGACCGGTGGTCGAAATAAGCCCATAAACCGAAGGGTCGACCTGTTTCTTGCTTTTACGCCCTTTCGCGCCGTAAAGATAGAAACCGCGTTCATTTTTTCTGCCTTTGCGATCGTCCTTCAAAATTGCAGAAACAATGTTTGCAGGCGGGCTAAAACGATCGCCATAAGCCGCCTCCAGTACAGGTATAATTTTAGTGCCGGTGTCTATTCCCACCTCATCCAAAAGTTGGATTGGGCCCACGGGGAAACCAAACTTTACCAGCGCCTCGTCGACGTGCTCGATCTTCTCGCCTTCCGTCAGCAGCCGCATGGCTTCATTAATATACGGCGCCAGAATACGGTTGACGTAGAAGCCAGCTTTGTCTGCGACCACGATCGGCGTTTTACCCTGCTTCTTCGCAAGTTTGACTACCGTGGCGATGGTTTGCGGACTGGTGGTGGCATGTGGAATAACTTCCACCAGCGGCATTTTTTCTACCGGGCTAAAGAAGTGCAGTCCGATCACCTGCTCCGGACGCGCGGCTTTTGCTGCGATATCGCCAATCGGTAATGACGACGTGTTAGAGGCAAAAATGGTGTGCGGGGCGCAGTGCTGCTCAACGTCTGCCACCATCTGCTGCTTAAGCGCCAGATCCTCAAACACGGCTTCAATCACCAGATCGCGATGCGCAAAACCGCTGTAATCCGTTGTGCCGGAGATCATCGCCAGGGTTTTATCACGTTCGCTTGCCTTGATATGGCGGCGCTTGACCTTTTGATCAAGGTTCTGCCAGCTGTACTGCAGCGCGTGGTTGATTCCCTTAGAATTAATGTCTTTGATGCGTACAGGCAATTTGCCTTTGCTTGCGGTAACAAAAGCGATACCGCCGCCCATAAGCCCCCCACCCAGCACGCCAATGGCACGTAGCGGCGCAGGCGATGCCTCGCTGCCCGGGTCTTTTTTCACCTCTGTGCTGGCGAAGAAGATGCTGCGCAGCGCCTGTGACTGGGGCGTCATCGCCAGTTCGCCAAAGGCTTTGGCCTCCGCGGCATAGCCGCTGCTGCTGCCCTGCGATAGCCCGATTTCGATCACGTCCAGGATCCGCTTTGCCGCCGGGTAATTGCCTTTGGTCTTTTGTTCGGTCTTTTTGCCCACCATGTTGAACAGGAGCGTTCTGCCCAGCGGGCCGGCCAGCACGCGCTCGCGAACCGGCAGAGGACGTCTTGCCTGACGCCCTTTCAGCGCAAGCTCAACGGCGGCCTCCAGCAAAATGGACTGCGGCACGACGTCATCGACCAGACCGGCTTTCAGCGCCTGACGGGCACGCAGCTGTTTACCGGTTAAGATCATCTCCAGCGCCGTGCTGACGCCCACCAGGCGCGGCAGACGTTGCGTTCCGCCGGAGCCAGGCAGCAGCCCCAGCTGCACTTCAGGCAGGCCCAGAATGGTTTTCGGATCGTCGGTACATATACGGCTATGGCAGGCCAGCGCAAGCTCCAGCCCACCGCCCAGACACGCCCCGTGGATCGCGGCGATAACCGGGATTGGCAGGCTGTTGATCTCCGCCATCACCTGCTGGCCTTGACGCGCCAGCTCTTCGGCCTCCAGCGCGCTTTGCGCCCGGGCGATCATGTTGATATCTGCCCCGGCTATAAAGTTGTCGGGTTTGGCAGAGATAAACACCAGACCGCGAATGGCTTTGTTGTCGCGGATCTGCTTTAGCATCGCGCGCACCTGAACGCCAAATTCGGCCTTCAGGGTATTCATCTTTTCATCAGGCACATCAATAGTGATAACGGCCACGTTATCGAGGCGAACCGTCATATTAAATGCAGATGGCATATCCATTATTCAGCCTCCAGAACCATTGCTGCGCCAAGGCCGCCCGCCGCACAGGCGGTTACAAGGCCAAACCCGCCGCCACGGCGACGGAGTTCATGTAATGTTTGCGTGATCATTCGCGCGCCGGTGGCGGCAAACGGATGACCGTAGGCGATAGAGCCGCCCAGCACGTTGAATTTACTCTGTTCCACTTCGCCTGTGGCATGGGCGCGGCCCAGCACATCGCGTGCGAAACGCTCGCTTGCCAGCAGCTGGACGTTTGCCAGGGTTTGCGCGGCAAACGCTTCGTGCATATCAATCAGGGTTAAATCAGCCAGCGTCAGCCCCGCGCGATCCAGCGCCAGCGGCGTGGACCACGCCGGACCTAACAGCATGTCCTGCCAGACGTCAATGGCGGTGAAGGCGTAGCTGCGTAAATAGCCCAGGGGAGTAATGCCCAGCTCCTTCGCACGAGATTCGGTCATCAGGATCACGGCGGCAGCCCCGTCCGTCAGCGGCGTACTGTTCGCCGCCGTCACGGTGCCGTGCTTGCGGTCAAATGCCGGGCGCAGTTTGGCGTAATCCGCCAGCGTTGAGGTGCCGCGAATATTGTTATCTTCCGCAAGCGGTTCGCGATAGGGCGGAATGTAGGCGGTCATGACCTCGTCGGTCAGCTTGCCTTCCGACCAGGCTTTTGCCGCAAGCTGATGCGAGCGATGCGCCAGCGCATCCTGCTGTTCACGGGTAATGCCGTAGGTTTTCGCCATCTGCTCGGCGGTATCGCCCATGCGCAGGCCGGTGGAATATTCCGCTACGGCAGGGGGGACAGGCATCAGATCGCGCAGACGTAAACGCGAGAAGAGTTTGAGCTTCTGACCCGTCGTGCGGGCTTTGTTGGCATCGACCAGGATACGCGCCAGCTTTTTACTGACCCCAATCGGCAGTACCGAAGAGGAGTCCGCTCCACCCGCTATCCCGGCGCGAATGGTACCCGCCATCAGACTTTCGGCGACATTCGCCACGGCCTGGAAGCTGGTTGCGCAGGCACGGCTGACGCTGTAGGCGTCGGTATGAACATTCATCCCGGTACCGAGGACGATTTCCCGCGCGATGTTGGGGGCTTCAGGCATCTGCACGACCTGGCCAAAAACCAGCTGTTCGATGACCTCCGGCGGAATTTCGCTGCGAGCCAGCATCTCCCCCACTACCATTTTCCCCAGGTCGACGGCCGGTATGCCATGAAACGCCGTTGCCTGACGCGCAAATGGCGTGCGCAATCCACTGACGATGGCAATGCGATCGCCCTGACGGGTAATAAGCGGTAATGCCTGACTCATAACACTCCCCTGTAAAAAAATTTTCGCAAACGCAAAGTGGTCTGACCTGATAATAGTCTTAACCATTTTTTTACATTCAGCCAATCGGGGAAACGAAAAAATGCGAGCTAAAACACAGAGAAGAAAAAGAAAATGCCCCTGCATGGCAGGGGCATTTGTGCGGTATGTTGCCGGGTGCGCAAGGTAAAAGCAAAACGGTAACCCGTAGGTTACCGTTTTTAATGTTTGCGCCCTCTCCCGTGGGAGAGGGTCGGGGTGAGGGCATCAGGCCGCAGAAATTAACGCAGACCCAGCTGGAATATCAGCGTTTCTGCTTCGCAAGCGAAAACAAAGTCGATGTCCAACTTCACGCCGCCTTCCACTTCGGTAAAGGTCGACTTGATTTCACACGGATCGGATTCAACATCACGCGCACGCTTGCTCAGCGCGGCCAGGGTCTCTTCCGCTTCGGCGCGGTTGGTGAACACACGGCTGTAAGACGCGGTGCAATCGGTGTTGTCCATGATGGTCCCAACATCCATACAGCAGCAAACCGGGGTTTCATCAGCACTGCATTTACTCATAGCTCAATTTCCTCTGTATTCGCGCAGCGCGCGAGATAAACACGATGCTGCTATTTTACGCCCCGGCTCGGGCTCTCTCCAGCCGTTAATGGCGCAAAATCGGATAAGTGACCAATATCACACTAAAAAATGATCTAAAACAAAAACCACCCTTTTGGGTGAGTCGCGATGGTCACAATTTTGCCAACCAGATCTCGTTTCACGAAACATGTTTGAAAATATTAATAAACAAACTTGCAACATTCAGGCTGGTCGGACCTATACTCTGGCCACTGGTCTGATTTGTCTGTCATACCTCAGACCCTACACTTCGCGCTCCTGTTACGGTATGTAACAATTATTGAATAAAAATAACTCAATGAGGTTATGGTCATGAGCCAGAAAACCCTGTTCAACAAGACTGCGCTGGCAGTCGCAGTGGCACTCGTCTCCACTTCCGCATGGTCAGCGGGCTTTCAGTTAAACGAATTTTCTTCCTCTGGCCTTGGCCGCGCGTATTCGGGGGAAGGTGCGATTGCGGATGATGCGGGTAACGCGAGTCGTAACCCTGCATTGATCATGATGTTTGATCGTCCGACCTTCTCTGCTGGTGCGGTTTATATCGATCCTGATGTCAACATTTCAGGCAAGTCGCCTTTCACTGGTGCGAGCCTTAAAGCGGACAATATTGCCCCAACAGCATGGGTCCCTAACCTGCACTTCGTTGCACCTATCAATGAACAGTTTGGCTGGGGAGCATCCGTAACCTCTAACTACGGCCTTGCTACCGAGTTCAATAGCAACTATCCGGCTGGTGAATACGGCGGTAAAACAGACCTTACTACGCTGAACCTGAACCTGAGCGGTGCTTATCGCCTGAACGATAACTGGAGCTTTGGTCTGGGCTTTGATGCCGTCTACGCCGATGCCAAAATTGAACGTTACTCCGGAGAGCAAACTGCTCGCCTGCCAAAAAACAGCAATAAAATTGCCAGCCTTGAAGGTGATGAGTGGGGCTATGGCTGGAACGCCGGTATCCTGTACGAGCTGGACAAAAACAACCGTTGGGGCCTGACCTATCGTTCCGAAGTGAAAATTGACTTCGACGGCGATTACAAGAGCGGCATCCTGAAGCCGGTGAACAACCTGGTTCCTGGTGCGGGTACCACCATTCCTTGGGGAACGTCAAACCAGACCGTTCCAGGTTCACTGTCACTGCATTTGCCAGAAATGTGGGAAGTGTCCGGTTACAACCGCGTTGCACCTCAATGGGCGATCCACTATAGCCTGGCCTATACCAGCTGGAGCCAGTTCCAGGAGCTGAAAGCGACCGGAACCAATGGTCAAACGCTGTTCTATAAGGACGAAAGCTTCCACGACGCCTATCGTATTGCGTTGGGTACCACCTACTACTACGATAAAAACTGGACTTTCCGCTCCGGTATCGCATTTGACGACAGCCCGGTTCCGGCAGACAAGCGTTCTATTTCCATTCCGGATCAGGACCGCTTCTGGTTAAGTGCTGGCGCGACATATGCGTTCAACGAGAATGCATCCATCGATGCGGGCGTTTCTTATATGCACGGTCAGAAAGTTACGTTCCAGGAAGGCCCTTACGAGTTTACCTCTGAAGGTAAAGCCTGGCTGTTCGGTACGAACTTCAACTACGCGTTCTAATCGTACTGGAATCAAAAAAGGTGAGCATTGCTCACCTTTTTTATTTACTCGGAATCGATATCTTTTAGTTCGTTTTCGATAGCCTTCGCGTTTGGATTTTCTTCCGGCTTCAGCTTACCGCCGTTGGCAATAAAGTCATGATTCTGGAAGTACGCTTCACGCACCATAATGTACGGGTCAGAAGACTGGCGCAGCAGACCG
Source organism: Enterobacter sp. ku-bf2 (assembly GCF_001742765.1). NCBI lineage: Bacteria > Pseudomonadati > Pseudomonadota > Gammaproteobacteria > Enterobacterales > Enterobacteriaceae > Enterobacter > Enterobacter sp. ku-bf2. Next base: position 24,501 of record NZ_MDVW01000021.1, on the reverse strand, counting down.
TCAGAGTCAAGCAGTTGCGCACGGGTTTCAATCCCTTCCACCGTCCATTTACCTACCGACAGCGGCCAAGTCAGCCACGACAGAACCGGATACAGCGTATCGACCATATCACCGCCATCATCACGCACGGTGAAGCTGCCATAGAACGGCAGATGAACATAAGGGCCGTAGCCGACACCATAATGCCCCAGCGTACTACCAAAACGGTGCGGCTGTTCACGCTGCAGTTTCGGGTTCGCCATGCCAGCGACGTCAATAAAGCCGCCCATACCCAGAATGGAGTTCAGGAAGAAGCGGGTAAAGTGCACCATCCCCTGATACGGGTCGCCCTGCAGGAAGTAGTTCACCATTACCGCAGGCTCTTCGAGGTTGCTGGTAAAGTTACTTAACCCGTTACGCGCGGGTTGTGGAACATAATCGCGCCATGCCACTGCCACCGGGCGAACCACATACGGGTCCAGCACGTTGTAGTTAAAGCTATACATGGAGCGGTTAAATCCTTCGAGAGGATCGGAGCGTCCCGTTTGCTCCCCGGAGCTGGCGCAGCCCACAAGCATCGTCGCGCCCAGCGCAAGCGCCGACAGCCGAAGTTTCATAAATATCTCCCTGTTCAGTATGGCTATCGTTGATTGCCATCCGTAACGGAGCCGTTGACGCTCCGTCTGTAAACGTGCAAGCGATTGTAACAGCACGTTTACCGATGTCTATGAGCACAATTACGGGCAGTAACCACCGTGACTCTGATCTCAGCATAGCCTGGCTTTTGGAATTCGTTTCGCTGGCAATTTTATAATGTCTTTGAAAGAGATGTATCACCTTTGTTGTCATTGCCGCCAATTTAAGAGCATCCCCACAGGCATCCCGATAAAAGCCGCTACGCTTAACAGAAAGATCAACCTCCGGGAGCAGATATGAAAGAAGTGGGCGAAGAAAAAATTGGCGAGAGCAATGAGGAAATTGAAATTGAAAGCGAGGAGAAAGCGCGTGGCGAGAAAATAGAAATTGATGAAGATCGCCTGCCTTCCCGCGCGATGGCCATCCACGAGCATATCCGCCAGGACGGTGAAAAAGAGATGGAGCGCGATGCCATGGCCCTCTTCTGGTCAGCTATCGCCGCTGGGCTCTCAATGGGCGCATCTTTGCTCGCCAAAGGGATATTTCATGTTCAGCTGGAAGGCGTACCCGGCGGATTTTTACTCGAGAACCTCGGCTATACCTTCGGCTTTGTGATTGTCATCATGGCCCGCCAGCAGCTGTTTACCGAGAACACGGTGACCGCCGTTCTGCCGGTAATGCAAAACCCCACCATCGGCAATTTCGGTTTATTGATGCGTCTGTGGAGCGTCGTCCTGCTGGGTAATATCATCGGCACAGGCATCGCGGCCTGGGCGTTTGAATACATGCCGATCTTTGATGAACCCACCCGGGACGCGTTTGTAAAAATCGGCATGGATGTGATGAAAAACACGCCGGTGGAGATGTTCTCGAATGCCATCATCTCCGGCTGGATCATCGCCACAATGGTCTGGATGTTTCCTTCAGCAGGGAGCGCCAAAATTGTGGTGATTATATTGATGACCTGGCTGATTGCGCTGGCTGATACCACGCATATCGTGGTCGGTACCGTTGAAATACTGTATCTGGTCTTTAACGGTACGCTTCACTGGAGCGATTTTTTCTGGCCGTTCGCCCTACCGACGCTGGCGGGTAACATCTGCGGCGGAACGTTTATCTTCGCGCTGTTAAGCCATGCCCAAATCCGTAACGACATGTCGAACAAACGCAAAGCTGAGCTTAAGGCACGGGAAAATGATGATAAATCGACAAAAAAACCGTCCTGAATGGTGACTCTTTGAGCAGTCAGGCGGCGATGCGCTTAACGCATAGTGTAAATAAGGCTATACTCGTGCCGCCTCGTCCCCTTAGTTAAATGGATATAACGAGCCCCTCCTAAGGGCTAGTTGCAGGTTCGATTCCTGCAGGGGACACTTTGAACTCCACGCGTTGTTGAACACATTCGCCTGTCCACCGCAGAATTCACTGCGAAGAAGAATCCCGTTTTATTTGAGCGTAACGCGTTGCCAGCTGTTTAAGACGCAACTCCAGCTGGGTCTTTTCAGCTTCAGGAAGCACACCTCCTGCGGGATGCTGTGACAGGCGTCTGAGTTGTTCTTCAGCCGGTATTGTTTGGTTAAATGACTGTATAGTCGAAAAAACCACCGATTTAAGCTCACTCACGGTGATATATTTTCCCTTTTGCTCATCCAGACTACTCAGCCGATGGCTCAGTTGCTGAAGCTTCATCATTCCCTGGTACCAGCTGTTCATGGCCTCAGCAGGCAACGCTGCCGCGTTAAATTTTTGCTGCCACTGCACGGCGAGCGGCTTCGCCTCCTCCGGCCGCACCGTCTGGAGTTGCGCTAACAACTGAAGGCTGTAGGAAATATTCCAGTCAGGAGGCAGCTTATCCAGTCGGGCAAGCTGCTGCTGCGTTTCAGTGATAAATGTGGACGGTAAAGTGCCTCGCTGTGCTAACGCCTCTTGCTGAGCAGGTGTAAGCGCTTCAGGTAACGGCACCAGCGAGGCAACAGCCTGAATCGTTAAGGGATCGGGTCTGGACAGAAAGCCCCCTTCCCACGCCACGGCGACGCAGACCACCAGCATAGAACACATCCCGGCGACAAAGGGCTTCCATGGTCTGACCGACCCGTGCGCTGTCGTAAGCCCCTCTGCATCAGGCTGATTTTCCGGCTGCACAACATAGACCCATTTCACTTCGTCAACCGGCTCTGCCCTTTCCTGAGGTATTTCGCAACCGGGCATCATGCGTGCATTCTGATCTGATGCGTCATTACTGCTTTCCAGCCGTTCAGCATTCGAACGTATCATTGTTCGTAACGTATCGAACTGGCTTAGGTGTTTCAGTTCAAGACGCTGGAGCACCGCACTCAGCCGGGTAAGCAACGTTTCAGCACTGTAAAGCTCACTTAGATGGCTGTTGTTGAGTGGAAGCATACGCATGCGCTGCTGCAGTCGCTGGCTCAGGCCGGTAAGGATCTCCAGACGAGTATGTAACGTCTTCGGCCAGAAAACGTCCCACTGATGGCTAATCAGGGCCTCCAGAATCGCCAGCCCTTCGTTCAGGCCAGCCAATCCAGACAGGTGAGTCCGGGCAAGGGTGTACCAGGCCGCAGTCTGCAACTCCACACCGTTTTGTTCAAACAGAGAGAGACAGCGTTTTTCGACATATTGCCAGTTTACATCCGGGCGAGCAGGATGCGTCAGCTTGCTGAGTTCATCGCGGAGAGCAGCGTAATCTGGCAGCGTGCGCGGGTCGCCGCCGGTTTTAATTTTACGTGGGATGATATTATTCATGACCATATATCCATTTGATGTGGCTTGAACCAGACGAAATTAACGTTTATGCGGCTTCGCTTTCTGCGTATTCGAGACTCTGCAGATACTGTAGCGCCACCGGGTCAGCAATATATTCAACCTGCCCGTGGTGACGCTCCACCTCATCGATAATTCGACTAAGCTCTACCCGGAAAAACTCCTTGCGCAGATTAATTCGGTTAATCCGGTAGCGTTCCAGATGGTCATGTAACGTCTTTTCAAGCGCAGGGGCGTCATCGCAGGAAATCATGGCATGGACGTCAAAATCAAACGGCACTGCTGCTCCGCTCAGTTCTTTCACGCGCTCCATAGGCTCCAGTCGTCGGGTCATACCGATTTTAAATACGTTTTCACCGAAGGAGCCAATATTCGAAATCACATATACGTGTCCCTGCTTCGTGAGCTGGGCCATGGATTTGGCGCGTTCATACTGTTGATGCACGTCCTGGATTTTCTGCTCCAGCTCCAGACGCTGTCTTTCCAGCTCTTCCCTGTGCGCACCTTCAGCGGCGAGCAGAGCGTCTTCCAGTAAACGCTGCTGCTCAGCAAGGCGTTGCTCCTCCTCTTCCGCTTCTCGCTGCTGCTGCTCCAGTTCATCCTGACGCTGTTTCTCTTCCCGCATCTGACGCTTGAGCTCAGCCTGATATTCTTTTTCTTCCTGCGCTTTTTCCAGCAGAGCTACCTTATTCAGAAACTGCTGTTTTACGCCTTCCCAGTCGGCATTATCTTCCAGTTCCAGAAAGGTAATTTTCTCGCTTATAGCAGCATAAGCGTCTCTCTCTTTTCTGAGCTGGTCGTACTTGCTTTGCCAGTTATTTACCGTGGTGCCGGAAAGCAGGGTTTTGACTTTGAATTTATACGCGGAGTCCACAATACGCTGTAGTGCCCGGGAGGCTTTATTTCTGGCATTGTGAAAGTCATCCCATTGACCGGAAAGCTCTTTCTTTTCCTGATACAGGCCACGAGCCACTTCAGTACTGACCGTTTCGTCAAAGGCTTTCTCTTTCTGGGCCAGGTCCGACATGGCCTGCTCGAGTTCTGCTGTTTTCTTCCGGAAACCCCGGTAAATGAAAACCCGGATTATCAACGCAACGGCTATCAGTAAACCAAAGAACAGACCGATGATTCCGGCCGGATTCGACACAGATTCAATAAATCGCTCATTGATATTGATTAATGCTCTTACCGCAACATAAATACCCCAGACAACGACGCCAATAATAACCAGAATAATACCCGCAGCATTGTCATCTTTTTTTCTTCGTGCCATATTTTATTTTTTTCCTTTTTTCTTTTAATCCTGACTATTTAATCTTTACAACGGGCAGGGAATCTTTTCCATATCCGATTAATACTGATTCCCTGAACAAATCGGTAAATGGGTATATCCGGGCTTACTGGCCATATAGAGGGGCGCGCATGTGGGCGGTCGGGGTTGGGTACTGACCGGTTCGTCGTTCTCTTCAACACGTTGCGGGTCCTGCTTTTTCGCCGTTGTCACTTTTTTCGTCTTAGCTTTGCGGGTGGAAGTGGACGGTCTTACCGGATTGCTGGTTTCTGAAGAACGATACCCGGAACAGAATCGTTTCGACTGACTCAGACTCCCGTCATTACAGACAAAGCGTCCATCCGATGTGCAGTGCGCTATACCCCCCTTTGAACCGGAACAGGGCTGCCTTCCACGCGCAGCATCAGCCTGTGCTGTAAAAAAAATTTCTGAAACCAGAAGGAAGATTAATTTTCTCATTTCCATATCCGTAATTTATTTCGTAATTTTGTGGCTCTGTTCTCCGTCAGCTATTAACTGTTTCGCCAGGTAATTATGCAATGACTGACAGGCAAAAAAATATATAGCTATTGCTCATTCCGGTTGCACTATGGAAGGAGCACCAGAATCAAACCAAAAAAAGTGCTCTCATCAAAACCCTGCCCTGGGCGGGATAAAACACCAGGCGGAATAAAGGTCCAGTTGTTCACCCTTCCTGACCGCATGAATAAACGTCCCAGTGAAGTCCTATGTCTCCCATCATGGAAGGTCGCCTCCACGCACCCGGTCACACCCTGACCATAAAGGAACGCTGGCACAAATTTTACAGACCGGTCATCGATACGCAGAACGAGGGCGGTAATCTCAAAAGTCCCGTTCTTCACCAGCAGATCCGTAACGGATGTACTGTACGCTTCCACGCTTAGTCCGGTACTTTCCAGCCACACGTCCATCTGCTCCTTAAGTTGCGTCATTCGCAGGCAAAACTCAGCTATATCGGCCTGACTCTTACTGACAGATGAAGCCGGAGCAGACTGTCTGGTCTGCAATTTATCAAGAAACTGTGATTTTACTGACATGATGCTCTCTGGCCTTACAGATGGGTTGCAGTATCGATATACTGCTGTTGCTTAAGATGGCGTAACATTACTCGTCCCTCCGGCATAAACTCAGTGCCATAGCGCACCAGACCAACACCGCTAAGTTCTGCATCTATGGCGTAGCGCAGCTCACCAGGAATTTCCTGATCAAGCAGTAACACCTCAATAGACTTCAGGCGCGGCTCATATTTCAGCAAGACCGCAGACAGCGTCGACATCAGCTTATGCGCGGTGCCGGGAAGTCCCTGCAGAATGGTGGTCATATCTGGCAGACCATAGTCTGGCAGATGTGACAGAGTACCGGCGCGACAGTTAAGGATCCGCTGCATATTATCCAGCACCGACAGGATAACCTGATTTTCTTCACTGATATGCTGAAGGTCGAGATCACCGACAAAATTGCCATAAAGCATCTCGCACAGAGAGGGGGGATTTTTATTCAAGGGTCACTTCCTTCATAATTACGATTAAGCTCAATCTAGTCAACATTAACATTGCTTTAGTTATTTCATTAATTATAAAGAGTCAAACTGCTCAAGGTAATTCGAATGCAACGAGAACACGGTGGCAATACAATTAATCATCGCTCCTGCACTACTTAATAAAATCAACAAATTTCTTTCTTCATCACGATATGAACAACCATCTCAATTACGATTATCAAGTTTGCTTTTTAGCTGTACTTGAGTTTTTTAAGGGAGAAATCCAAGAGCAAAGTTATTCCATAATTGAATAGTAACTATAATCTGCCGAGGCCACTACGCATGCGAAGCATTATTTTCTTCATACCACACACCATCTGTATCCTGGCAATGACGGGATATCAAGTAATAAGCGTTAAAGAATAGATAAAGATGAATGACCCAAGGATCAATGACGGTTACAGGTTACACCTCAGGTTTTTCCAGTGAACGAATCACCAGGAAATCCTGAGAGATGCCAACATCATTTCCAGTTGCTTGTCTGTTATGAATAAACCAGGCATACATATCAGAGGGCGCATTATCTTCGGGGAAAGGCTGAGGCTGACCAAGATAAGCTGCATGGGCATAATCGAGAAAACGTCTCGCTCGCCTCAATGCAGGCCTGTAGATATCAGGCACGATGTGGATACGCTTATCATTGGGATTGTTTTCCATACTGTTCTTCATTCTTATTGCGGCATCATGGACATCGTCCAGCCAACCCCAATTTTTGTACAACACATCAAGTTCATTCTGGTAATGTCTTGACGCTTCTTTTGCCTGTGGTGAAATCCCCAATAACCCGGCAGAAGCACCGGCGGAGACTAAAATATCGCCACGTTGTTTTTCATACTTCATGCACTCACAGCGGTATTGATAATATTGTTGCCCAAGCCACTCAATATAGCTGTCCAGATGACGGTTCTGCGATCCGATATTGACAGCGTTAAAAGGCATCGCTTGCTGATACAGCTTTGTCCATTGAGTGACAGACTTGTTCTTAACCTTGTCCTGCATGATGAAATAGGCAGCAACATCAGTATCCGTCTGATCTAGTGTTTGTAAATCTGGAAATGGAACACCAGCCATCGTTGCGGCCCGGTACATCCGGTGAAGAGCAACCCGACAAAGTTCTGCACTCGGTTTTTGTTCATTTGGCTTCAGGCCTCCCCCTACGTCCTCTGCACAGCCGGGTAACAACTCTTCCTTATGTTTATTATTACTCCCACCAAGGCAATAGACGCTACGCCATGGCCGGTTTTCATGGGCTGCGACCAGGTGCAGTGCATTTTTAACCGTATCCGGCAATGCCGATTCCTGATCAACAGACTTATCGCCCATCAGCACGCTAATCCCTTTTACTGGCCCCCCGAAAGCAGAAATAAACCAGTCCACGCCATTATTATTACTGGCAGGGGTATGACGAGCACAGTCAAACAGGCCGGCAAAAACAATCTCTACGGGGATCCCCTGGTAAGTATGTTTATCACCCTGTTTCTGACAAATATCATCAATCAACATATCAATGAATTTACGTGCAAGAGTCGCTCCGACATCGTATCCAAAGAGTGAAATAGATATTAGTTTTACTGGTACCGGACTCTTAGTTTTGATTTCTTTAAAAGCTTCTTCAAATGTAGTTTTCGTCGAAGTAATTCTGGTATCAACACCTGTTACCAACATATCGGCAATAGTGGGATTATCACGCAACCAAGGGGTTGCCTCGATACCTGATTTCTTTGCAGCGTTTTTGGTTACATCACCCACCAGCGATTTCCACTCTGAAGGGCTTATCAGTTTTTTTCCTGAGTCCTTTAAAACCTCCCACCAGTCACTACCTTTCAGTAATTCCATACCGGCATCTTTCGCTATTTCTTTTGGCTGATCTTTAAGGTCATCCATAACAGAACTCTGGGCACCGTCCATAATAGCATGAAGTTTTGAGGTTAGATTTTCTTTGAATGGGGTGCCTAACCCGGAAATATAGAATTTTGAATAGTTTTCATGGGATGTATCTTGCTGCATACTGGGAAAAGCCCGAAATAAACGAGCAACGTTACTTAGGCGATTCTCTGACGCATCCTGTTCAATATTACGGTGAATACCATCAAAAAAGAATCCCACCAGCCAATTTCGATTGCAATTCCCTATATTTTCATCTTCAGCTTGCTGTGCACGATTCGCTGCTGCAATTATGCTTTCAATATCCATGTCTATAATTCCTGTCAGTCAGCATGCTCTAAAATCACTTCAGCCTTAGGGCTTACGAAGCCAGTTCCCCACCATAGTCGAACTTTATCTCCTGGAAAAAAATAAACATGGAGATAATTTTCTTCCCATTTTCTTTTTGGTAATGGCATAATAACCCGACGAGTTTCTTTACGAAGACCCGCATCGTACTGAGCACGTGTGGTACTTAATGTCCAAATGACTTCCGCCGTATTACCACTGATACTGCCACAACAAGTTGATCCACCTGGTCCCGAACCATATGGATTATTTTTGTCATGAGCAGAAGCATTTGCCCCTGCCACTCCGTTAACACTGAATCCCAGAATGGGCCTGTCAATTTCACTGTGAATAATTAATGTTACTGGCCCCGTCGGTGGCCCCCAGATGGATGCCCAGACTAGCCAGCCACCGTATGCCAGAACCACCACCAATAAACTGCCCCAGATCCATTTCCCCCAGCGGGCATAGCCACGATTTACAGCGTTATCAACTTTGTAGTAAGTCTTAAAAAATCCCATTTTTATTTCCCTGACTCACCCGTTATTTAATATTTTCTGGCCGCTTTTCATAAGGCGACCAGGCATTATCGCTCCAGCCCAGTAACACTTTATCCCCGGGCAAAAAGTGAACATGCAAATCATTCTCTCCCCACTTTCTTTCTGGCATTGGCATCACAACCCGACGTTTTTCAAGACGCATACCTTTGAGATACTGCTCATGAGTAATATCAAGGGTCCATATTACCTCCGCTGTTTTCCCGCTGATGCTGCCGCAACAGGTTGCGCCACCACCACCATGGGCAAAAGCGTTTGAGCCTGCCACTCCGTTAACACTGAATCCCAGAATGGGCCTGTCAATTTCACTGTGAATGATCAATGTTACTGGACCCGTCGGCGGCCCCCAGATTAATGCCCAGACTAGCCAGCCACCGTATGTCAGAACCACCGCCAATAAACTGCCCCAGATCCATTTTTTCCAGCGGGCATAGCCACGATTGACGGCGTTATCAACTTTGTCGTAAGTCTTAAAAAATCCCATTTTTATTTCCCTGATTGAAGCAACTACCATTAACCGTTCAGATTTTCAGTACTGTATATCCGCAAGGTTAACCAACACCTCTGCCAGCGACTGTGTTCCATTCAGCACCTTTGGTAATGCAACCTTCAGTGCATCTGATTCCAGCTCCTGCCGCCCACCATTAAGGTAATACAGCGCGTACACTTTCTGATCAGCCGCGGATAACAAACCCGATTCTTTACTTTTATTCAGCGCCTTAATCACCATCAGTCGCTGCGCACAAGCTGGGAACGCCCTGCTGGTCGGCATTTTTTGCCATTCTCTCAACACACTGGTCACTTCCGGCTTATCCGTAATCTGCTCCCATGTCGCTTTATCAAGCCTGATAATAGGATTAGTGGGCTTATCTGCTTCCAGGGGCTTTATGGCAAGCGCCTGCCACTGTGTTTCGCCAGGAAGCCACCATTGTGTGATGCCGTTGAACAGAAAGGCATGCCAGTCGTTCTCGGCACACTGCGCCAGCACACCGATAACGTGGCTCGCATAGAAGCGCGTCAGCGCCGTAGAACCATCAGGTTGCACAATAGTGCATCCACGTGATAGCTGCACTGACAGCATTGATGAATAACGCGTTGAAACAATGACTGCGGCACATCCCGGCAAAGACGTCAGATAATCAGGTAACTGCTCTGCATTATCAATTTCCAGCAACCAGGGGCCGTAGTTCTGAAATTCTGTCAATTGAGGATGGATATACAGAGAATGCAGCCTGTGAGCATGCTGCTCTTTAAATGCCAGAAAATCGGCCTCCGGCTGCGCTCCGGCTTCAAACAGCAGGCTGATGTTCTCGTCTGAACTGCAGGATAACGCTGTAATGAGTTCTGTACTGTCCAATTTTATGCTCCCTGCACTATCGCATCATTCGCCTGAATAGCTTTAAGCAGACAAGGAATACAAATTTTATTTTCGATTGGCGGGTACAAAACTGGCATTTCTATCCTCTGTGAAGCACCACCTTCCGTGTCCAGTCGTCTGGCCTTGCGGGTGTACGTTCCCGCCGTCTCGTACTTGATTTGCCCCTGCTCGATGAGGATGGAGCTCCCGCCACCCACCAGACGAATTCGCTTCTTCCCGGCCAGCAGCATCTCTCTGGCAGAGATGAGAGACAGTTTCTGCTCCGCACTCAGGTTCATCACGCCGTTCTGCGCCTGAAACTGGACCGGCCCCTGAGCCGAAATCAGGCTCAGCTTGCCGTGCTGAGCAAACATTCCCACGCTGTCGCCTGCCAGTCCGGTGATATGCCCCTGGGTCCCGACACTGATATCACCACCGGCATTCAGGGCAATATTGTCAGTGGCCGCCAGCTGCAGATGCTCTGCGCTGGTAAAAGCCATCCCCTCGGGTGCTGAGAAGTGAAGCATCTCATTGAGAGTTTTCAGCCGTGTGGCGAACATTGCCTGCTGGCTGGCGATATCAGCTTCGAGGGCTTTCGCCTGTCGGGTTGCTGTGGCCAGTCCCTCGATTTGCGTCCGGACGGCCTCAATTTCCTTTAGTGGCACGTCCATATCCAGCACATCGCCTTCGCCGTGCACTTTGCCATCGGCGGTGACCAGCAGCCCTTTTGCCACACGTATAACCCCGAACTCATCGGTGCGCAGCTCAAAGCCGGTGCCCCGCGGCTCGTTCTGTGCATCAACGATATGGCCCTGGTTAAGGGCCGTGGCTCCAAACGGCGTTTTCAGCGCAATATGCTCGCTTTGGCGCAGGTCTTCCATTCGCAGTTCGTTCTGACCTGCGGTGCGCAGGATGTTCTGGCTGCGATTGTCCCGGGTGACCACGTCCGGATGTTCAGAATCATGGAACGCATGGGCGATATACGGGCGGTCCGGGTCGCCGCCGTCAAAGGCAATCCCCACTTCAGTGCCATTTATCAGCGGCGTGTGCCAGCCGTACGTTTCCCCGGCGTACGGTTTGGCCTGGCGTATCCACAGGTAGTTATAACCGGGCTCTGCGTCTTCACGGCTGAAGTCCAGCTTCACCCGGTAACGCCCCGTTTCATCGAGATGGGCATACGGTGCGTTCTTCTCGTCACTCTCCACGCGGGCCATCAGCGTACCGGCGATCAGCGGGCGTGGTACAGGCTCAGGTCTGAAGCAAAACTGCTCGCTGTAGGGCATACCCCACACGGAAACGTGCAGACGGGTATCCCGGGCCGCGCGGAAGGTGGTGAGTGTAATCACTAGCCCCTCTTTCAGCTCCGGCACGCCACTGTCGTCGGTCTCCAGCACCATGCCCGGCGTCAGGTGGCTGGCGTTACTAAAGAGATGCAGGCGGATGGCCCTGTTCAGTTCACGTTCGTGATGGATACGAGCATAAAACGCCCCGCTTTCGGTTTCCGGCTCAGAAGTACTGTCATCGCCCGCTTTGCGGTACGAGGCCGCATAGCGATAGCGTTCGCCAGTGGTGGCCGCCTCGTTTCTGACGGTTGCGGTCGCATCCATCGGCGTGCTGGCGGTGCGGTAGTTATAATCCCGTGTGGCCACACTGCCGGTCACCGTGTGGTGCCACACTCTGGCATCCCATACCGCCTCCACCGCGCCGTCATGGAGGGCAGAAGGCTCACGATACGGCAGGCGTACATCAAACTGATACTGAAGCTGGCTGTCGGCGAAGGTCACCGTATCCAGCCCGGTGGTAGTGTTGACCCCGGTGCGGAACCAGATGCCGTCTTCGGCCAGTATTCGCTGAATAAACTGCAGGTCGGTCTCACGCCACTGGGTTATCAGTTTGCGGACCGGGTAAGTCCGTTCCAGCCGGAATTCAAAATCTCCTCCTTCCAGCCCGTGGCTGCGCAGGACCTGCGCCACCATTTCTGGTACCGAAACATTCTGCCAGACCGCGCAGCGGCGGGTATGGGCAAGCAGTGCCAGGCGCGATGAAAGCGTTACGGCGAAATGCGTCTGGTCCACGGTTTCGTTGAGGACCTCAAAGCCGGTAATGATACCCTGCACGACTCTGCCACTGAGCATGCTGAGGGTGGCATACTTCAGCATCGCATCCTGACGGCTGATGCCTTTCTGCGGCGTGGTGAACTCAATGCGCCATTTGAACGGTGCATTCAGCGCTTCCCGACCGTGGAGGTTCAGCACATCCGGCTTCAGGATGCTGTCGTTTATCTCAAAGCGGTAGCGGGTCTGCCCGTCAAACAGCGCCAGCCAGTTATCGAGGGTGGTGTCCATGGGTTTACTCCTTCACCGGAACCAGGGTCAGCCCGGTGCTGTTGAGCTGGATGGTGCGCGGCTTGTCCGGGTCGAGGTCGTCGCGGCTCAGTACCAGCTTCCAGGTGTTGTTTTTGATATCCGGCCGATTAAACAGCCCCACCACCGCCACAAATTTCGCCTCTTCGCTCATCGGCATATTGAGCGTCACGCTGCCTTTGGGCATCACCAGTAGAGACTTGCTGGCGACAATGTCCTCTTTAAGGGTGTTATCCGCATCGCGCAGCAGTTTCTGGTAGTCGGCCGCATCCACCTTCTGGCGGTCCCGGAGCTGATAAACCTGCATCATGGTGGCCAGTGGTGTCTGCCCTTCATCGGCATTGGCAGCGGCACGTGGCTCGAAGTCCAGGTGCAGCACCTTTATTTTTTTGTAGAAAATGGCTCTGGTTGCGCTGACAGTGCCGTCCGACACGGCCTGAGTCAGGCCACATGCGGTCAAAAGGGAACAGAGCAGCATCAGTGCGGCGCTGCGCGACAGGGAAGCGAAAGTCATTCGTGGAGTCCTTTTCAGCGTTCAGAAACAGGGGCGTGTTGAATGTGTCTGGTATTGGGTATTGCATTCCGGAAAATCAGTCGAAGCGATAGCCGCCGGGCTCGGCCGGCCGCAGGGTCTCACAGGTCAGGCCTTCACAGGTGCCCAGACTTACGGTGAGGTGCGTACGGATCGTGGGACGGTCGCGTTTGAGGCCCAGCACGCCGGTGCGGCCCAGTTGAACCCGGCTTGTCTTACCCAGACGTGGTTCAGGCAGACAGCTTACCGGTACCGTGAGGCGAAGGCGTACATCGGAGCGATAACCCATGTACACCCGCAGCAGCACCATCAGGTCAGTGTGCAGCTGACCGCCGGGCAACCAGCCCTGCGCCTCCTGCGGATTGTCAGTCGCCAGCATCAGGAGGATACGGCTGCAGGCTTCTTTCCCGGTCCTGCCGAGTGTGGCCCGCTGTGACAGCGACACGCGGTTGGCTTTGCCGAGTCCACTGCGGCTCTCCACGGGGACTTTCACCGGGTCCGGGCTGATAACCATGGCCCGGGTCTCCGGGGCCAGCAGGCCCACCAGCTGGCGGATGCCTTCGGCGTTTCGGGTTGGCAACCGCATGGTGCCAAGCAGCGCCAGGAAGCGGGAGACCGGCGTGGCAATCTGCTCCGCCGTACCCGGGATGCCAAGACCGACCAGTCCCAGCAGGCACTGAGATGTGTCATCCACGCCGCCGTCTTCGAAGGTGGCCGGGTAAGCGTATTTGCGCCAGATACGATAGTACTGGGTGTGAATACGGTGGCTGAAGATATCGAGAAACGCTGTGGTGGCTTCATACCCCTCCCGGCGCTGCACAATATCATCGAGGTACGCCGTCGGTAGCGGGGAGTCCACCCCGTACATTCCGAGGAAAGTGGTCCGCACCGTCGGCGACAGGTCCGGGTGGTCCTCATCGGTTTCAACCGCCTTCAGTTCACTGACCGGGAAGCCCATTCCCGGCCACGGACGAAAACGCACCGGGTCGGCGGACAGTTTCTCGGTACTGCCCAGTTTCGGCGCGTCCGGGTTCTCCTGCTCCAGCAACTGACAGAAGCGGTAGAAATTAACCCGCCAGATGTCGTCGCGAAGCGCTTCTGTCAGCCCGGAACGTGCTGGCTGTGATTCTCTTTCCATCGCAGTCGTTTCCCTGTCGGTTGCAGGACCAGCGTGAGCTGATTAAAGAGGTGGACATCGGCATAAAGGGCAAAGAAGCGATGCAGCATCTCGCCAAACAGCGTGACGTCGCCCTCCCCGGCAAAGTTATCGGCATTAAGGGTGATTTCAATGTCCACCCCGCGCAGCATAAAGCCCTTTTCAAAGCGACGAATAAGCGTGTGCTTCACGGCAACAATCGCCTCCAGGCGTCGGCGGTTCATCTCATCGTCGGTCCAGTCATACAGCGCCAGCGTGCCGCGTAACACTTCCGGGTTATCCATCATGCTTAAGAAACTTGAACCCAGATGGCTCATCACCCGCCAGTGGAAGCGGTCATTTGCCGGTGGGTAAAGCGGCAAAGTTGGCACCGTCAGGTTCATGACCCGAACCGGCACTTTACCCGCCTTCACCACTCTGTCCAGCAGCGTGCTCTGGAGTGAGCGGCGCGGCAGTTGTCCGTTAGTGCCCGTAATGCGGATGGAGAGCGACTCCGGGGCCTGCGACAGCTGCTCCAGTTCGAATGACTTACCGCCAAGGATAAGCCACGTGTCATACAGTCCCGAGGGTCCACGCTTGACGCGGGTATGGAAGTAACGCTCCGGCGCGTCATGGCGCATCATGCCACCGCGGTGACGGAAACTGGTGAACGGTACGTATGGATGTTTGCCATTCTTCACCGCACCATGAATAGAGTCCACACTGTAGATTTCCGTATGCCCATCCTGCACGCGCATCGGCCGCAGCAGGTATTCGTTCTGCAGCGGATCAGGCGTCAGCGGGTCCGCCTCCAGTGAGAACAAATTAATGACCGGCGCGCAGTGCAGACGGAAATTATCGGTCTCAAACGGCATGTCTGACGGCCAGCCGCCGTCGAGCACAATATCAGTCTCAAACCAGGTGGTTTTCTGACTCAACCCTGCCAGCTCCAGACCTCTGAGCTCCACGAACATGAACTTCTCGCGGAAGCTAAAATACTCCAGCAGCAACTGATAGCCACTGAACGCTGAGTCCCCTTTTGGCCACAGCCGGTCAGCATCATCAAAGCCCATTGGTTTACACCAGCCGTCAAAACGTACCCTCTCGGTACGGGTCTCACTGTGGCGGACATACATTGCCTGCACCCGGCGTGTCAGCGCCAGATGCAGAGCCGAGGCCACCGGGCTGTCTGCATCGAGGAAAATGGCAACCTTTTCAATCCCGGTTTTTGACCAGTCCACTTTTTCGGGGCATTCGAAACGCAGACGAATGGCGGCGCGTCCATCAGGCTCAGTCTGCAGGCGGGCCTCACTCAGATGCAACGGCTGCAATGGTACGTCACGGGTGGTGCGATACTGACAGACCGTGTTATCGGGACCGACCGGTCGCGACAGCACGGAAAAGCCGTTCTCAAGCACTTCCATTTTGCGAAGCTGACGCCAGTCCGGCGTGAACACTACCACGGAGAGCGACGGGATCGTGCGCATGTAATGCGGCCACAGCAGGCTCACCAGCCCTTCTGTCAGTTCCGGCAGGTCATCATCAAGCTTTTCACGCAGGCGTCCCATCAGGAAGGCGAATCCCTCGAACAGGCGCTCTACGTACGGGTCACGGGCCCCACTTTTATCCAGGTTGAGCATAGCCGCGCGGTCTGGATGAGCACGGGCAAACTCTTTACCTGCTTCACGCAGGTAGCGCATTTCAGCTTCATAGTAGCGCAGGGTTAAATCATCCATGGACGGACTTCCTGAGTGTAGAAATCAACAAAAAGAAAAGAGACGGCATCGGTACAATGTCACGTAAATGCAGAACCTACCCACACAGCACCATCGCACGCGCCGGGTCGAGGGTAATTAGCGCGGCCAGCAGACTATCCATTTCAGGGGCAAAACGGGTTTTGTCGCTCTCGCTGCGACCGGCTTTCAGGCGCAACAGCCGAAGACGGCGGGCCTGTACATCAAACAACAGCCCCGGCTCCCACTCACTGAGGGTGAGCAGCGGTGCGCTCCCGGAAAGTTCACCGAGCAGGTGCAGCGCGAGTTCGTTACGCCCGTACTGCTCTGCCACCCGGGCCATGATTAAACGGATTAACCAGCGGCTTCGGGGTGAAGCCATGTCCGGACGATTCTGAAGCCAGGTCAGCGCTGCCTCCGGGCCATCGCGGTCACCTTTTTCCATCGCTTCCACTTCCAGCGCAGATATGTCATCCGTCTGGCCTCCATTTGCCACCGCAGGCGCATCGGCAAACCCGGGCATGTCATCGTTGACCTTTTCGGCTATCCAGTTCAGTGTCACCTCATCGGCCAGCGGCGTGCCATCGTTCCAGGCAAGCGTCTCCAGGCCTGGCAGGCGTTTCAGTAACAGCCTCAGGTCGCTGAGTATGTACTCCGCCCAGTGTTCCCACGGCCCGCCAGCCCGGCTCAGCCCCTGCCACAGATACCACTGCAAATCGAGCCAGAAGCGGTTACCGCCTTCGGTGAACATAACATCCACCTGCTCCACCAGTTCAGTCCAGCTTTGCTGCAGATACAGGCGTTTAAGCTGAGCGCGGTATTCGGCTTTCGGCGGTAGCAAACGCGTCCTGCCGCTCGCATCCAGCGCTGGCAGTTGTGTCACCAGGTCCCAGCGGGCGGCCTTCATCATTCGGTGGGCGGCAAGCCAGCCCTGCGGCTGCTCAACCACCCAGCCGGAAAGCACGCGCAACTGGCGTACCAACTCCACCTCCGATTTGACGACAGCGGCTTCCGGCACAGTCGCGCCCGATGTCGCTTTGCTGTAGGGGGTTACACCAACATGATCCTGGCCTGATGCAGCCACTGGCGTATCCAGCCCACCGCTACCGGCAAGGCGGATTTCCAGCGTCCGCAGCAGACCGGCAAAGCTGGGGCGTTCCGCCTCCGGTAGTTGTTTCAGCGAGGTCTCCAGCAGGCACAGCGCCGCCGCCGTTCTTGCAGTCTCTTCACGCGTCACATCCGGCCAGCGCGAGAATGTATCGAGCACCTTCTCACTGTTCAGCCAGTCGAGTGCAGCCAGTCTTGCGGCGCTGCGCTGTGGGTGGCTGTGCGATCCGGCCTGCTCCAGCATGGCTGCCAGCAGCAGGATGCCATCCGTCAGCCCGGTATCGCCGTCACGCTGCAGGCGGGCAAAGGTATACCAGGTCACCACCCGGATATCCCGGGCATGGCGGGTAAGAATGCTTTCCGCCAGGCGGCACAGCATCCCAGTATCGGTACCAGACAGCTTGTTGATTTCCTCGCGCATCAGTTGGAAATCATCTTCATAGGTCGGGTCGTCTCCGGAACCATGACCGGTAGGGAGTACCGTCAGCCACGGCGCCCACCGGGAAAGGTTTTCCCGGGTCTGTACGAGCAGTGCAGCACGCTGGGCTGCATCCGGAAGACACAGGGTCAGAAGTGTTTCTGCAGTCGCCATTTATTCGTCTCCGGCAAAAGTGGGCGCGCTGTCAATTGCACCCACAGTAAAGATGGTCTGCGGCAGGCTGAAGCCCTGCAGTTCGAGCAGCGCCAGTGGCCCGTTGCTAAGCTCACTGCGCATGATAAATTTCAGAGGATTACCGTCCGGAGTGATCCACACCAGTTGGGTACGGCTGCTGTCAAGCGGGGTGATCAGCGCCTTATCGAGCAGACGAATAAAGCCCCAGTTACCCTGGTTGCTGGCAAAGAGACGCATTTCAGCGCTGGTTGAGCGCCAGCTCAGATCGACACCCGGATAGTACGTATTGCCCGGCCAGGTGAAGCTCTGCCAGCTTTCCATCTGGTTGAAGTAATCCAGTTTCTGACCATCAAGTGTCAGTTGGGTGCGGGCCACATCGCGTGACGGTCGGGCCATCAGTTCGAAATGCACCCCGGCATCGCCCTGGGCAAAGACAATATCCGAAATATCGGCAAGCTTATTGATGGCGGCGAGAAACGCAGGGCTGATGCTCATTCCCTGGCTGGCAGCCGGATTCACCACCCAGTGACTGCCTTCCTGATGCAGCATGCCGCCGAGATTGTTTTTGATAAATGCCGCGATACGCCCGGAGTCGCTGCGCAGGAACTGGGCCAGCAGTGGCAGTGAAGCATCGCTGCCGGTGGCCTTAAATGGATAGCGTCCGGCAAAGGCGGTGTTCCACTGCGAAACAATGGTGCTCTGCCAGCGGGCATTGAGGCTGCCTGCTGCCGGAGCCAGCACCTGACGCCAGGCCAGATCGAGCGGCTGCACAAACAATGCTTGCCCGAAACCGTTCCACTCCTGCCCGAGACTTGCCGCTACCAGAGAGCCGTAGTCACGGGTGTCAGTCAGATCGATGGCTTTTCCCTGGAAAACAGTCTGAGCCAGCATCTGCGCCATCGCCTGCGGATCAGGGGCGCTGGTCACCTGCTGCAGCTTGAGACGCACTTGGGTTACACGGGCAAGCCAGGACTGGAAGCTGAGGTTACCGTTTGAGCCGGTACCGTCCTTGCCGGCCATCAGTCCCGTGAGCGGACCAAAGACGCCGTCCAGCGGCCCTTTCGGCCCCTGTGCCTGTTCAATAAACTGTTTTGCACTCTTCTGACGCCCCACCAGTTTTTTCGCCGAGTCCACCAGGGTGTCAGCCAGAGCCTCTCCTTTTGTCCCGGTCTGTCCCTGCCAGGCAAGCGTATTCATCAGTGCCACCAGAGGGGACTGACGCACATCTGCCAGCAAGTTCAGCTGCGCAATGGCCTCCGAAAGCGATGACGCTTCGTGCCACTGGATACTGTTGGCCATGTTGAGCCAGGCGTTGCCAAAATCGGTGAAGTAACGCTCTGTCAGGCGCTGTTTGAGCGCTTCCGGCGAGACGTCGCTGCCCGGCTGATGGGTTTTGTCGGTCAGCACCCAGTCAATTTCATCACGGCGGGTCTTCACTACCTCATCAATCGCATCTTCAACCTGCTCTTCCCACGCCTGACGGGTGAACATCCCCGGCACCACTTCTTCAGAAGAAAACAGGGTTGACGCGTCCGTGTCGCCGGTCATATCCGCCAGGGTTAAATCCGGCCAGTTTCGGGCAATGCGCCCGAGCATCTCCTGGTACAGACCGGATTCGGCGTTACGCTGACCTATCTGTTTAAGCAAAATCTGGCGTACCGTCCCCACCAGTTCGCGGTCAGGAGAAATTTTCCACTCCGGGTGTGCCGGTAAGTTCTGCGCCCAGAAGCCGAGCAGCTTCGGCGCCTGGGTCTGCCACACGCTCTCCGGCACGCCGCTGCGGTGCGGCCAGGCCTTCAGCATATTGCCTGCCAGCCACTCCGCATCCGCTTTGTCTGGACGGGACAGCATCAGGTAGCCTTTAAGCAAACCATAGGTCTTCTGAGTGGCAGAGGTGCGCGCATCGCTTGCCGGAGGCAACTGCACGAAAGCGTTGAGCTGACGGTGAAGTTCGTCAGCCAGTGCATCACGCATCAGCGCCTGATTGTTACGGGCATACAATGGCCAGAGCAGCTTCAGCGTGTCGCTGTCCTGGTTCAGGCCAAAGCGGGTGTACCACGGCGCACCGTGCACTTCGCGGTTCTGCAGGCGGGCAATGGTCTGCTGCAGTGCTAACTGGTTACGCAGGCGCACCGGAAGAGGCTGTTTAGTGTCAGCGGCAACCCGGGCCGTATCCTGGGCCAGCCAGATTTGGGTGCGGTTGACGGACAGGGACAGTAGCGTGCCCGCACCCCAGAGCAGTACCAGACCGAGCAGCACCAGGCGCAGCACCTTTTGCCAGTGGAAACCGATTTTACGGGCATGTACCTGCAGGCTGTCGTTTTCGAGCGCCTGCCAGACCGGTGGTGAAAGGCGCGCATGCGGCACCGTTTCGGTCCCTGGCATTGCCGGACTGAACATCACCCCACGCAGACGGTATGGGGCTGGCCCTGACATCAGCGTGGTCAGCAGCGGGATCAGGGAGCGTCGCAACGAGCCGCGCAGGGCTTTCGACAGGCTCAACAGCCAGTGGTGCTGAGAGTTCTCCAGCAGCGCCGACACGCCTGGGGTTTGCAGGTCTGACGAGAGTGAGGTCAATGTCGAACGGACCTCTTCCGTTGTCGCACCTGGACCAAACAGCGCGCCGGCTGGAGGTACACCCACTCCGTCCTGGTCCCAGTAGCCTTCCCGGACAAGCCACAGCCAGACCGGCAGTTGCCAGCCCAGCTGAATATCGGTTTTCTGACGTACGCGCACCAGCGTGTCCTGCTTCGCCGTATCGGGCAGTGCAGCCGCGTTCATCACCTGCACCACGCCATCCAGTGGACGCTGTGGTCGCACTGCTTTCAGCACGGACAGGAACTCATCATCCGGCACGCTTTCCGCAAGACCGCCGTAAATAAGCACAATACCGTCACTTTCCTGCCAGTGATCGCCTTTAAGACCCGGCACAACCTTTTCGATATCACTGTCGGTACCCTGTACCAGCAGCAGGCGAACTTTGGCTTTCCAGCGACGGCGGTAGCGCAGGCGCAGATGATCGACCAGCGCCTCAGCCACAAACCGGGAGGTGTCCGCGTCGGTATGCTTTGCTTCAGGCTGGGATGCAGCAGCCTGCTGTCCGGAGGCGACCACATCCAGCGTTCCCTGTTTCTCACCGTTCTTCGTGAATACAGTTTCAAGTACCCAGCCGACGATCAGAGCTGCCAGCATCAGCAGCAGGCTGATTATCACTATGCCGGTCGTACTGAATGGCCCGATATTGAAGGTGTCCTTAACCCACTCCGGCCATAACAAGAGTGCGCCGCCAATGAGGCAGACAGATAGTGCGCCCAGAAGCAGCGCAAGCAGAAAAGTGGATGCGATTTTCATAACGGAGGAGAGCAATCCCTTGAGAGTTATTCCGGGGTGACAATACAGAGTTGTCGGTTGTCTTCTGAAAGTTCGGTGACAATTAGCTGGGTTTCACTGTCGCTCAAACACTGACGGGCTGCCAGCTGTAACGCCTGCCAGGGAGCGGCAACGCCCGCAAACCCGACAACCGTATCAATATGGGTAATTTTATCGGCTTTAAGCCCCGGGGCATGTGCCTCCCGGGCCTTGCTGAAGATATCGCCGGAGGCCATCTGGCCGCCGCTGGTCCATGCCTGCTTCAGTGCATTTTTTTCCAGTCCTGACCACATCATGACACGCTCAAATGCCCGATCGAGATTGCCATCGCGACAGATCTGCGGCCGGTGAACCCTGACCGACACATCCGGGATGTCCTTCAGGCGGCAGTTGGTCAGCAGTAACATGGAAATGGCCTCGCCACTGTCCTCTGGCGGGTGTTCGTAAAGCTGAGCGCTGACAACCAGTAACGCAGCAGCCCGGTCATAATGGCAGTCCAGCCAGTAGTCCAGGATTTCCAGCCCCGTCAGGTCGCGAATGCGCACCAGCGGGCGAGTAACGCTTTTTTGCAGGAGCGAAGGCAGTGTCGAAAACTGTTCACCGGTATCCACCGCCAGATAGCAGGTCAGCGTCGGCGGTAGCAACGACACCAGATTCTGAACGTGGGCGGTGATCTCCTGGAAGTAATGCGCTTCACGGTCAGCCATTTCTCCCATCGCCGCCAGCGCCCGGTGACGAACCGGATTCCCGCCATTAACGGGCTCACAGGGCATCATCAGGGGCTTTTTGGCTAACACCGCCTCGTGTGTCATCGGGCTGACAGGCCCCAGCCCGTTAATCAGGACTTCACCGATAAGCCAGGCAAAGCGCTGTCCGCGCGCAACGTCTGAGCGGTACCGGGCGGCGGTTGTTGCATTTTTTCTCTCACAACTGGCACAAAGGAGCACGTAGCCAAAATAGCGCCCGACAATCAAAAGGCCCCATAACACGACAGGTAGTCCTGTTGACAGCCCCCAGAACGCAGCACCGGAGCGCTCGCCCTTCCAGAACAGGAATGTAGCTGCAACTCCCGCCAGCAGCATCACAATGCCCAGGAGCAGCCAGCGTTTAAAACGCGGACGGGGCGGCAGTTTTTCCTGCGCGGGAATACGCTCAAGTTCAACCGGCACGTTTACCCCACCAGAGCATTGGGCAGTGAGCTGATAAGCGTGCAGCCGCAACCACACTTGTGGCCATGGAAAGCCACAGGAACTCCGCGATCGCGATAATTTGGGTTACCTTCGACAATAGTGGTATCACCATGCTCAGGGCAGGAAACACGGTCACCTTTACGGGCCACGCCAATATCACCAAAAAGCATGGTCGTTGAGCAGGACAATACGGCACCACCGTGTGTGGTTTTGTCGCCGAGACGGATTATTCCTTGCATATACTTCCCTTGATATTATTTATAGTCAATAAGACTCAAACATGGATTTTGAAACTTCACTACCATTTTCAGAATGACCTTTATCGCTTGAATAATCAAAAGACACATCATTAATTTTAACAAGCTTGCCATTGTCGAATGAGTAAATAGTTTTACTATACTTCTCGCAGCAATCATCCTTTGAATCAAATACTATATTTTTAGTGAATGGTCTGTATGTCAACGTACCATTTACGCCGCTTAATACTTTCTGCTCCACAAAGCCTTTACTGGTTGAAATATACACACTCTGACTTCCATTATTTGGCCTGTGATCAGTTCTGGCAATTACGTCATAAAAACCATCACCATTAACATCCATAAAATCGATGGTAGGAGTGTCAATAGATTCCGGCAAGGATATATTTTCAACTTTACCATTGAATTCCAACTTCAGTTCGGAACCACCATTCTCAGAATCAGATATTTTTACACCACTCAATAGACCGTCTTTAAATGAATCATGAGCTAAAAGGGTTACAGGAAGGCATTTCTTCCCACACCACTGACCTTTGTATCCATCTACTGTATGTTTGAGCGTTATCACTGCTGTACTTTCACCTACTTTCTCATTCAATACAACCGAGTCGGCAGAGGACGTTCCGTTTAGCAAGATGTTTTTCTTGAATTTATTATAAATATAAACACCAGAATACGTCCCGCTGGATGCAGTAAGGCTCATTGTGATGTTACCTTTCCCTATGGTGCCGTTATATAAGGAAGTTATCGTATATTCAGCATTAATTTCTTCGGACGCATTACAAAAAAAAGAAAACACACAAACAGACAATAATAGTATTTTTTTCATTTCGATCACTCCAGACCAAATGCATTCTTAGCTATCGATAATTTTGCCACTCGATCATCCATGTGGTTCGGTTCTTTAGCTTTGTCAGGATAATAAGGTTTCTTTTGTACAGCCCAGCCATTAACACAAACTGACACCCAGTATATATCATCTTTATCAGCCGAACTGTTTAACTTAGGTTTTATGTATCTCCAAAAGTAACCAGATGCTAGTGCCGCATACCTTGGGTTGTTTGAAAGGCGGCTAGCCTTAGCTGTTGTTGATGTTATATCGAATGAGTTGTCGTTAAGTTTGGTTCTTAGATACTGCTGACATTTTGTATAATTATCACGGCCTGTAATTTGTAATAACCCCCTCCCTTTAAACAAGGGACCATCTCCAGCTTGGTTATTACCTAAATCACTACGACCTTCGTAGGCTTTTCCTGATGCAGTTTCTTCAGTATATTTAAAGAAGCCCGTTTCATGAAGGATCTGTGCCATAAAATGCGCTTTTCTCAGAGGGGTATTTATTTCAAACAGCTTCATTGTTTCATTTAGAGGTTCAAGATAAATCTGTACATATTTTTCTTTGTCGGCAGGAAGCATTGCCTTTAATTGCTCGTAGGTGATCATTTCCTCGCCATCAGAAAGCGCATTCAAAAAAATCACCGGATGCATATGCCAGACAGGCGCACCACCACTTAATCCGTCCACCTTGCTCATCCATTCCATGTTGTCAAACCACTGTCTGACATAGCTGATGCACAGCGGATCCAGCTGCTTTAAAAATATTCTCCACCGGTGATGGTTGCTGCCGCCAAACCACTCACTGTCGTGTCTGACCACCATTCGTGCCGCGATATCCCTGACATCCAGTTCCGCGTAATTCACCGCCTGGCGCAGTTCTTCGCCGGAAAGGTCACCACTGTTGTCACTGTCCATTTTCTGCAGCAGGGATTTATAGTAGTCAGAGACCTGTTTTTCCCGGATACCACGTTCAGGGCGTACCCACTCAGCAATTC
>NZ_MDVW01000020.1:0-187330 GCF_001742765.1 Enterobacter sp. ku-bf2 | reverse complement strand
GACATTACTCACCCGTCCGCCGCTCGCCGGCAAAGTAGCAAGCTACTTTCCGCTGCCGCTCGACTTGCATGTGTTAGGCCTGCCGCCAGCGTTCAATCTGAGCCATGATCAAACTCTTCAATTTAAGTTTGATGCTCGTGAATTAAACTTCGTAATGAATTACGTATGTTCACTCAGAGACTTGGTATTCATTTATTGTCCGAAGACATTAAGAATCCATGTCACTTTGAGTGCCCACACAGATTGTCTGATAAATTGTTAAAGAGCAGTGCCGCTTCGTTTTCGCTGCGGCGCGGGGTGTGCATATTACGCTTTCCCGCTTCAGAGTCAAGCGTTTATTTTTGCTTTTCTCTGCTGACCCGGCGGCGTGTGTGCCGTTGTTCCGTGTCAGTGGAGGCGCATTATAGGGAGTAATTCTGAACCTGCAAGGATAAAGTGAAATTTATTTACTGACTGCTCACTTTCCAGGCAAAACCGACTCCAGACCTCAATTTTCGCCTGGTTTTTAAACAAAAACGAGCCGCAAGCGGCTCGTTTTTGCGTTTTGTGACTTACTGCACTGCCACAATGCGATCGTCGTTGGCTTCCAGACGGATAACTTTGCCAGGAACCAGCTCCCCGGAGAGGATCTGCTGCGCCAGCGGGTTTTCGATCTGCTGCTGGATAGCGCGTTTCAATGGACGCGCACCGTACACCGGATCGTAACCATTCTTACTCAGCAGCTTCAGCGCATCGTCGGAGATGTGAATTTCATATCCACGCTCTTCCAGACGTTTGTACAGACGCTGCAGCTGGATCTGCGCAATCGACGCAATGTGTTTCTCACCCAGAGGATGGAATACCACCACTTCATCAATACGGTTGATGAACTCCGGACGGAAGTTATGGCTTACCACACCCAGCACCAAATCCTTCATATGGCTGTAGTCCAGTTCACCGAAACGTTCCTGAATCAAATCGGAACCCAGGTTCGAGGTCATAATGACAACCGTATTACGGAAGTCGACCGTTCTCCCCTGCCCGTCGGTCAGACGACCATCATCCAGCACCTGAAGCAGGATGTTGAACACATCCGGATGCGCTTTTTCCACCTCATCCAGCAGGATGACGGAATAAGGACGACGACGCACCGCTTCTGTCAGGTACCCACCTTCTTCATAACCCACATATCCTGGAGGCGCCCCGACCAGACGCGAGACGGAGTGTTTCTCCATAAACTCGGACATGTCGATACGCACCATCGCATCGTCGCTGTCGAACATAAAGTTAGCCAGCGCTTTGCACAGCTCGGTTTTACCGACACCGGTCGGCCCCAGGAACAGGAACGAACCAATCGGGCGGTTTGGATCGGACAGCCCTGCACGGCTACGACGAATAGCATTCGATACCGCTTCAACCGCTTCATTTTGACCAATCACACGATTGTGGAGATCGTTCTCCATGCGCAGCAGTTTTTCACGCTCGCCTTCCAGCATGCGCGCCACCGGAATACCGGTCCAGCGGGCAAGCACTTCCGCAATCTCGGCATCCGTCACTTTATTACGTAACAGACGCATCGTTTTCCCTTCTGACTGCGTCGCCATCTCAAGCTGTTTTTCCAGCTCAGGAATTTTGCCATACTGCAGCTCTGACATCCGCGCCAGGTCGCCCACGCGTCGCGCCTGCTCAATGGCAATTTTTGCCTGTTCGAGTTCAGCTTTGATGGTCTGCGTACCGGAAAGGGAGGCTTTCTCGGCTTTCCACTCTTCTTCCAGCTCAGAATACTGGCGCTCTTTATCGTCCAGTTCCTCATTGAGCATATCGAGGCGTTTCTTACTGGCTTCATCAGACTCTTTCTTCAGCGCCTGCTGTTCCAGCTTGAGCTGAATGATGCGTCGGTCGAGTCGATCCAGCTCTTCCGGCTTCGAGTCAATTTGCATACGAATGCTCGACGCCGCTTCATCAATCAGGTCGATCGCTTTATCCGGCAGCTGACGGTCAGCAATATAACGATGCGAAAGCGTCGCCGCCGCAACGATGGCCGGGTCAGTGATCTGCACATGGTGGTGCAGTTCATAGCGCTCTTTCAGACCACGCAGGATCGCGATGGTATCTTCAACGCTTGGCTCGGCAACAAACACTTTCTGGAAACGACGTTCCAGCGCAGCATCTTTCTCAATGTACTGACGGTACTCATCCAGCGTAGTGGCACCGACGCAGTGAAGTTCACCGCGCGCCAGCGCAGGTTTCAGCATGTTCCCGGCATCCATCGCGCCGTCTGCCTTACCGGCACCAACCATGGTGTGCAGCTCATCGATAAACAGGATAACGTTGCCTTCCTGCTTCGCCAGGTCATTAAGCACGCCTTTCAGACGCTCTTCGAACTCGCCGCGGTATTTCGCACCGGCCACCAGCGCGCCCATGTCCAGCGCCAGTACGCGGCGGCCCTTCAGACCTTCCGGCACTTCACCGTTCACAATACGCTGCGCCAACCCTTCAACGATGGCGGTTTTACCGACCCCCGGTTCACCTATCAGTACCGGGTTGTTCTTGGTACGACGCTGCAGTACCTGAATGGTACGGCGAATTTCTTCATCACGGCCGATCACCGGGTCAAGTTTGCCCTGTTCAGCACGCTCGGTCAGATCGACCGTAAATTTCTTCAAAGCCTGACGTTGGTCTTCGGCTCCCTGATCGTTCACGCTTTCACCTCCGCGCATGTTCTCAATCGCCTGAGTCACATTAGCGGTGGTCGCACCGGCGGATTTCAGCAGGTCGGTCAAGGTACCGCGTGATTCAAGCGCCGCCAGAACAAACAGCTCTGACGAAATAAAATTGTCCCCACGTTTTTGCGCCAGCTTGTCGCAAAGGTTCAGGACGCGCACCAGATCCTGAGACGGCTGAACGTCGCCGCCGGTCCCTTCGACCTGCGGTAAACGGCTCAGCGCCTGATCGATAGCGGTGCGTAACTGGCCAGCATTAATGCCAGCGGACGTTAATAAAGGACGAACCGATCCCCCTTCCTGATTCAGCAAGGCGCTCATTAAATGAAGAGGTTCGATAAATTGGTTGTCGTGCCCCAGTGCGAGGGACTGGGCATCGGCGAGAGCAAGCTGGAATTTATTAGTAAGACGATCCAGACGCATAACTCCTCCCATAACAGGTCAAATTTGCTACTGGAGATTAAATGAGGTCATCCCTCAATTATTCAAGGTTAATGACCTGAATTATGTGAAAAGAAAACGGCACGTGCCGGATCGTCTTGATTCTTTAGGTTATATCAGCCAAATGAAACTTGCCATACGCCCCGTCGTCTTGTCGCGGCGATAAGAGAAAAAATCACCCTTTTCGGTGAATGTGCAGCGATCGCCGCCGAAGATCTGCGTTATGCCGACGCTGTTCAGGCGCTGACGAGCAAGCTGGTAAATATCGGCCAGATATTTATCTCCAGAAGGCAGGAAAGCGTCCACCGCTTGCGGATCTTTATCCATAAAGGCTTCGCGAACCTCCGGCCCCACTTCAAAAGCGCGAGGACCAATGGCCGGGCCAAGCCAGGCCATAATATTGGCGGGTTCATCCTTAAAGCAGGCGACGGTTTCTTCCAGCACGCCTTCACACAGTCCACGCCAGCCCGCGTGCGCTGCAGCCACCTCGGTGCCTGCACGGTTGCAGAACAGCACCGGCAGACAATCGGCGGTCATTACGGCACAAACGGTTCCCGGAGTATTGCTGTAAGAGGCATCAGCACGTTTAGAAGCATAGGGTTCCCCCGTCAACTTCAGCACCGCCTTGCCATGAACCTGTTCCAGCCAGACCGGATTTGAAGGCAGGTTCCCCGCAGCAAACAGACGCCTGCGGTTCTCTTCCACGTGTTCCAGGTTATCGCCACAGTGTGCGCCGAGGTTCAACGACGCCCACGCGCCCTGGCTAACACCGCCAATACGGGTTGAACTGCAGGCAGCCACGCCGGCAGGCAATGGCCACTCCGGGACAATCAGTTTGGTCATAACCAGTCCACTTGATCCTTATGTTCTTCGAAATCGGCACGCATGGCGTCAATAAGGTCCACCATATCCTGCGGGATAGGCGCATGCCACTCCATCTGAATGCCGGTGATAGGATGGTAAAGACGCAGCATGGTCGCGTGCAGCGCCTGACGGTCGAATTTACGCAATACGCTGATGAACTCATCCGATGCGCCTTTAGGCGGGCGAGGACGACCACCGTAGACCTGATCCCCCACCAGCGGATGGGTAATGTGGGCCATATGCACGCGGATCTGGTGGGTACGTCCGGTCTCCAGACGCAGACGCAGACGCGTATGGATACGGAAATGCTCCATAATGCGATAGTGCGTCACCGCCGGTTTACCCATCGGATGCACCGACATATGGGTTCGCTTGGTCGGGTGACGGCTGATAGGCTCTTCTACCGTCCCGCCAGAGGTCATATGCCCAATGGCTACCGCCTCATACTCACGGGTGATTTCGCGCAGCTGCAGCGACTCCACCAGACGGGTCTGAGCAGGAACGGTCTTCGCCACCACCATCAGACCGGTAGTGTCTTTATCCAGACGGTGCACGATGCCCGCGCGCGGAACATCCGCGATCGGCGGATAATAATGGAGAAGTGCGTTAAGTACCGTACCGTCAGGGTTTCCCGCACCCGGGTGAACAACCAGGTCGCGCGGCTTGTTGATCACCAGAATGTCATCATCTTCATAGACGATGTCCAGTGGGATATCCTGCGGCTCGAAGCGGATTTCCTCTTCGATTTCAGCATTGATGGCGACAGCTTCCCCACCTAACACTTTCTCTTTTGGTTTGTCCCAGATCTTGCCGTTTACCATCACGCGCTGGTCAAGGATCCATTCTTTTATGCGTGAACGCGAATAATCAGGGAACAATTCGGCCAAAGCCTGATCTAAGCGTTGACCGAGCTGATTTTCGGAGACTGTTGCGGTGAGTTCTACTCGTTGTGCCATAAACTGCTTCTTCGTTTAACGTTGGGTTTTACGGCTTTGCCGTTTAATATAGTGTGCTATTGTAGCTGGTCTTAATCGGGAGCAGGAACAGAGTTTCTCCCGGACAAACATTTGAGGAAAGTCAAAACGTCATGACGCGCATGAAATATCTGGTGGCAGCGGCCACGTTGAGCCTGGCTTTGGTGGGCTGCTCCGGTTCAAATGAACAGGTCCCTGACAATCCGCCGAATGAAATCTATGCGACTGCACAACAAAAGTTGCAGGACGGTAACTGGAAACAGGCGATAACGCAACTGGAAGCGTTGGATAATCGCTATCCATTTGGTCCGTATTCGCAGCAGGTACAGTTAGATCTCATCTACGCATACTATAAAAATGCCGATCTGCCGCTGGCTCAGGCAACCATCGATCGTTTCATGCGTCTGAACCCGACTCATCCTAACATCGACTACGTAATGTACATGCGCGGCCTCACCAACATGGCGCTGGACGACAGTGCGCTGCAGGGCTTCTTCGGCGTGGATCGTTCTGACCGTGACCCGCAGCATGCGCGTGATGCCTTCAATGACTTCTCCAAGCTGGTGCGCGGCTATCCGAACAGCCAGTACGTGACCGACGCAACCAAACGTCTGGTGTTCCTTAAAGATCGTCTGGCGAAATATGAATACTCCGTGGCGGAATATTATACCCGCCGTGGCGCATGGGTTGCCGTGGTTAACCGCGTAGAAGGTATGCTGCGTGATTACCCGGATACTCAGGCAACGCGCGACGGCCTGAAGCTGATGGAAAATGCTTACCGTCAGATGCAGATGACCGGTCAGGCTGAAAAAGTGGCGAAAATCATCGCCGCGAACAGCAGCAACACCTGATTTTGCCTCAATGCAAAACGGCAGCCCGAAGGCTGCCGTTTTTTTATTCGTTTCTGAGCGTCGCTGAAGCGCGTTAGCCTCAACACATCCTGTCAACTATGGCCCCAATTTATGCCTTCTACAAGGTAAATCTCACCTCTTCCTGCCCTGCCTCACAAAAAAGATTCCCTGACAAAAACCGACAAAATAACGTGATCTAAATCACACATTTTGACATTAGGTCGGGTATGCTGGAATCACCAAGACGGAAAGACAAGAGGTAAAATTTATGACAATGAACATTACCAGTAAACAAATGGAAATTACTCCGGCAATTCGCCAGCACGTCGCAGACCGTCTCGCCAAACTGGATAAATGGCAAACACATTTGATTAATCCACATATCATCCTGTCCAAGGAGCCGCAGGGTTTCATCGCTGACGCAACTATCAATACTCCAAACGGCCATCTGGTCGCCAGCGCAAAACATGAGGATATGTACACCGCTATTAACGATTTGATCAACAAGCTGGAACGGCAGCTCAATAAAGTGCAACACAAAGGTGAAGCCCGTCGCGCCACAACGTCGGTGAAAGACGCCAGCTTCGCGGAAGAAGTTGAAGAAGAGTAATCCTTTAAATTGAGTGTACCGCCAACGCGCCTTCGGGCGCGTTTTTTGTTTTTTATTGACAGGGTGAAAACAGTACGGGTACTTTAACGGTATCACTCACAGGATGACTTTATGAAACTTACGCCGTTCTTCTTCGCATTCTTTTTTACCTTCCCCTGAACGGGAGGCGTTTCGTCGTGTGATAAAGAATGCGAAGACGAACAACAAGGCCTCCCACACCGGGGGGCCTTTTTTATTGATAACGATAAGATGAGACAGGCAACACTATGACACCGGAAAACCCGTTACTGGATCTGCGAGTAAAAATCAGCGCGCTGGATGAGAAACTGCTGGCGCTGCTGGCCGAACGCCGCGCCCTTGCCGTTGAAGTGGGTAAAGCCAAGCTGGACTCCCATCGTCCGGTCCGTGATATCGACCGCGAGCGGGATCTGCTGGAACGGCTCATTCAGCTCGGCAAAGCGCATCACCTCGATGCCCACTACATCACCCGGTTGTTCCAGCTCATCATCGAAGATTCCGTTCTGACCCAGCAAGCGCTACTGCAGCAGCATCTCAATAAAACCAATCCGCACTCTGCGCGTATCGCTTTCCTCGGGCCAAAGGGCTCCTATTCTCACCTGGCCGCACGTCAGTATGCCGCTCGTCATTTCGAAGAATTTATTGAAAGCGGCTGCGCGAAGTTTGCCGACATTTTTAACCAGGTCGAGACCGGCCAGGCGGATTACGCCGTGGTGCCGATTGAAAACACCAGCTCCGGCGCCATCAACGACGTCTACGACTTGCTGCAGCACACCAGCCTGTCGCTGGTCGGCGAGCTGACGATCCCTATCGATCACTGCGTGCTGGTCTCCGGTTCAACGGACCTGAACACGATCGAAACCGTCTACAGCCACCCGCAGCCGTTCCAGCAGTGCAGCCAGTTCCTGAACCGCTATCCGAACTGGAAAATTGAGTACACCGAAAGCACCTCGGCGGCGATGGAAAAAGTCGCCCAGGCGAACTCTCCCACCGTCGCGGCGCTCGGCAGCGAAGCGGGTGGCGCGCTGTATGGTTTACAGGTGCTGGAACGCAACCTGGCAAACCAGACGCAAAACATTACCCGCTTCGTGGTGCTGGCCCGCAAGGCAATCAATGTCTCTGACCAGGTACCGGCCAAAACCACGCTGCTGATGGCCACCGGCCAACAGGCCGGTGCGCTGGTTGAAGCCCTGCTGGTACTGCGTAATCACAACCTGATCATGACCCGGCTGGAATCGCGCCCAATCCACGGTAATCCATGGGAAGAGATGTTCTACCTCGATATCCAGGCCAACCTGGAGTCTGCTTCCATGCAGAAAGCCCTGCGCGAGCTGGGCGAGATCACGCGTTCCATGAAGGTGCTGGGCTGCTACCCGAGCGAAAACGTCGTCCCGGTCGATCCGATCTAACGTTCGATAAAACGGCTTTTCTTCATCCCTGCCACGCTCACCGGCAGGGTGAAGATGGCCCCGGAGAGCGGATATTTCGTCACCTCCTCCGCATCCATATTTTCCCGCGTGGTGGTAATAAACAGCGTTTTCATATCATCGCCGCCAAAGCAGACCATCGTCGGGCAACGTACCGGCATGCGATACTCTTCCAACTGCTCCCCTTGCGGTGAAAAACGCGCGATGCGCCAGCCGTCAAACAGCGCGCTCCAGTAGCAACCTTCCACATCCATCGCCGCGCCGTCCGGTATCCCCTCGCCCTCTTTAAACTGACGAAACACCTCTCGCTTACCCGGTTCGCCCTGCTCATCAAGCGGGGTACGGTAAATCACACCGTTTGGCGTGTCTGAGGTAAACATCCACTGCTTATCCGGGCTAAACGCTAAGCCGTTGTGCCCGTGAATATCGCACTGGATCACCTTCGGCGTCAGATCGTTGTCGATGCGCATCAGCAGGGCACCGTTGTAATCTCCCGGCCCCCAGAACGTGCCCGCATAGAACCGGCCCTGATGGTCGGTACCCCCATCGTTAAAACGCGCCAGCTGCGGGTTAGAGGGGTTGTCGCACACCTTGCGCTGCAGAAGGCCATGCTTATCGGCAAGCCAGATGCCATTGCGCATGGCGACGATAAACCCGCCGCGCTCGCGCAGCGCGAAACAGCCCACCTCCTCGTGGAAAGAAAGCACGGTGTGTTCCGCCGTCGGCAGATGGTAGCGGTGGATCTCTCCTTCCAGAATATCGGCCCAGTAGAGCGCGTGCTCGTCGGCGCTCCACGTCGGGCATTCAGGCAAATGCCCGGTGTAATTCAACAGCAGCTGCGGTTCGGCCATGACAGTTCCCCAAAATGAAAAAAGCCAGCAATGCTGGCTTTCAGTATATACATCATCGCATTACTGGCGACTGTCATTTGCCTGGCGCAACAACGTCCGGCTCTCATTCTGGAAACGCTGCGCGTAATCGCCAAACCAGTGCTCGACCTTGCGGAAGCTGTCGATAAAGGCCTGCTTGTCTCCGTGCTCCAGCAGCGTAATGGCTTCACCAAAGCGCTGATAGTAGCGCTTGATCAGCGCCAGGTTATTTTCCGAGGACATAATAATATCCGCGTACAGTTGCGGATCCTGCGCGAACAGACGCCCGACCATCGCCAGCTCCAGACGATAGATAGGTGAAGAGAGCGCCAGCAGCTGTTCAAGCTGCACGTTCTCTTCCGCCAGATGCAGGCCGTAGGCAAACGTCGCAAAGTGGCGCAGCGCCTGAATGAACGCCATGTTCTGGTCGTGCTCAACCGCGCTGATGCGGTGCAGCCGTGCGCCCCATACCTGAATCTGTTCCAGGAACCACTGATAGGCTTCCGGCTGACGACCGTCGCAGTAAACCACCACCTGCTTAGCCAGGCTGCCGCTGTCCGGGCCAAACATTGGGTGCAGACCCAGCACCGGCCCCGTATGCGCCGCCAGCATAGCCTGTAGCGGACCATTTTTGACGGAGGCCAGATCCACCAGGATGCAATCTTTCGGTAAAGGAGGCAGCTTCCCGACGATTTGCTCCGTCACGTGGATCGGCACGCTGACGATAACCATTCCGGCATCTTTCATGAGTTCCGGCGCCTGGGCCCAGTCCTCTTTTTCCAGAATGCGCACCTGATAGCCAGAAAGGGTCAGCATTTTTTCAAACAGGCGCCCCATCTGTCCTGCACCGCCGACAATCACCACCGGACGCAGGGTCGGACAGAGGGTTTTGAAGCCCTTGTCGTTTTCACTGGAATAGGACTCCCGCATCACGCGACGCAGAACATCCTCAATCAAATCCGGCGAAACGCCCAGCGCCTGCGCCTCTTTGCGACGGGAGGCCAGCATGGAGGCCTCGCGCTCCGGGACGTAGATCGGCAGGCCGTATTTGCTTTTCACCTCACCGACTTCGGCAACCAGGGCCATGCGGCGCGCCAGCAGATCCAGCAGCGCCTTATCCACTTCATCAATTTGATCGCGCAGTGCGGTCAATTCAGCAACCATAACTACCCTCTTAAGCCAGACGCGTCGCCAGCTGGCCGCTTAAATCTTTATGGATCTCACGCAGCAGCGCATCGGTGGTCTCCCAGCTGATGCAGGCATCCGTCACGGAGACGCCGTGCTTCATGGCGCTGCGCGGTTGTTCAGATGATTGATTGCCTTCATGAATATTGCTCTCAATCATCAGACCGATAATCGAACGATTGCCATCTTTGATCTGTGCGACCACGGATTCCGCAACCGCAGGCTGGCGACGGTAATCTTTATTCGAATTACCATGACTGCAATCTACCATCAGTGCCGGGCGCAGTCCCGCCTGCTCCATCTCTTTTTCACACTGCGCCACGTCCGCCGGGCTGTAGTTCGGGGCTTTCCCGCCGCGCAGGATCACGTGACCGTCCGGGTTGCCCTGCGTTTGCAGGAGGCAAACCTGGCCCGCCTGGTTGATACCGACGAAACGGTGCGGCATGGCGGCAGCGCGCATGGCGTTGATCGCCGTCGCCAGACTGCCATCGGTACCGTTTTTAAAACCAACCGGCATCGACAGACCAGACGCCATCTCGCGGTGGGTTTGCGATTCCGTGGTACGCGCGCCAATCGCGGACCAGCTGAACAGATCGCCAAGGTATTGCGGGCTGTTCGGATCCAGCGCTTCGGTTGCCAGAGGCAGCCCCATGCTGACCAGCTCCACCAGCAGGCGACGCGCAATCTTCAGACCTGCTTCCACATCAAACGAGCCATCCATGTGCGGATCGTTAATCAACCCTTTCCAGCCGACAGTGGTACGTGGCTTCTCAAAATAGACGCGCATCACCAGATAGAGGCTATCGCTGACCTCCTCCGCTAATGCTTTAAATCGACGAGCGTACTCAATGGCGGTTTCAGGATCGTGAATGGAGCAAGGACCACACACCACCAGCAGGCGCGGATCGCGGCCGGCGATGATATTTGAAATGGTCTGACGCGAGTGCTCAATCTGAGCCTCCTGCGCGACGCTCAGCGGAAATTCCGCTTTCAGTTGATCCGGAGTAATTAAAACCTGTTCGTCAGTGATATGTACGTTGTTCAGCGCGTCTTTTTGCATGATGGCGATCCTGTAAAGCTCGTTTGCGATAGTTGTTTTCCTCGGTGAGGTGAGACCACGATACCATAAAAAGTAAACATTTCAATCCAAAATACGTACACATTAGTTTACAGAAGCCAATTTATTGCAAAAATCAGCCGATAAAAACGTAAAGTTTAAATTACAGACATATTTTCTTAAGCCAGGCTATGCTGAAGAAAAAAGGAGAATGGCTATGCGTTCAATTGCTCTCACGCTGTTGTCGCTGTTTTTAACGGGCTGCCAGATCAATCCTTACACCTTCCAGCCCGACTGGACCAGTCCATCCTGGTTTGATGCCGGTAAAGAAGACGCCATGAATGGCCTGCCGGTTAAAGATAACCAGACCCTGGCCGATAGTTTTAACGACACCCACGTTGATCGTAGTGAATATCTTCGCGGCTATGCCGATGGTCAGAAGAGAGTCTGCGAAGAAGGGTTTATTCACGCCTGGGGATTAGCGGGCAAATCTTTCCCTGCCAGTTGCGATACTGTCGAAAACGCGACAAAACTGCGTGCGTCATGGCAAAAAGGAATGGATGAAGGTATGCGTTCCAGCAGACTCAATTAAGTCTGCTTTTAACCACCGGAAAATAAAC
The DNA here is from genome assembly GCF_001742765.1 of Enterobacter sp. ku-bf2. Lineage (NCBI taxonomy): Bacteria > Pseudomonadati > Pseudomonadota > Gammaproteobacteria > Enterobacterales > Enterobacteriaceae > Enterobacter > Enterobacter sp. ku-bf2. The sequence goes on along the minus strand of NZ_MDVW01000020.1, from coordinate 175,712 downwards.
AACAGTAGGATTTAGCTTAGGTTGGCCTGAGGCTATTTCTGACATAATGACGGCTCTGATAAACAATGGTATTCTGCCCGCAACTCTTAAGGACATCTATTTCCGGAGCGATGTGGCGGATTCTGGTGAGAAATTTATTCTTGATCTCTTTTTTCCGACTCACTCTGGTGTTAATGCTGTTCCTTATGGTGGGCCCAGCGACGGCAGGCACGCTTACGGAAACGGATAAATCGGTACGTTCGATTGTCTCAGGCATTGTGAGCTATACGCGATGGCCGTCACTATCCGGGCAGCCCAGACTATGCGTCTATGCTACTTCTCACTATACACACGCGCTCAGCGGCGACGAAGGGCACAACGAGTTACCCTATACTCCCGTTATTGTACGTAACGATCGGGAAGCCCTGGCCGCGACGTGCGATGCAATATATTTCGGGTCTGAATCACCGGCAAAACAACTTGAATTAATAAGTCAATATCAGGGCAGAGCGTTGCTATTAATCTCAGAGCAAAATCCGGAATGTGTAATTGGCAGTGCCTTTTGCCTGATGATCGATCGCGGCCAGGTACGGTTTTCCGTCAACCTGGATGCATTGACGCGCAGTGGCGTAAGAGTCAATCCGGATGTATTAATGCTGGCACGGAATAAGCAGCATGGATAAAGATTTCACTTCAACGCCACGTCCGACGTTTAAAAGAACGTTGAGGCGAAACAGCATGATAAGCGTCATTATTACCATGACGTTAATATGGCTGTTGCTCTGTTTTGCTTCCGTCGTGACGTTAAAACAATATGCGCAAAAGAATCTCGAATTAACTGGCGCCACAATGAGCCACAGCCTGGAAGCCTCGCTGGTTTTCAACGACTCGCTGGCGGCCAACGAAACGCTTGCCGCCCTGGGCAAACAAGGACAGTTTGCCGCAGCGGAGGTGATTAACGCGCATAAAAAGCGGTTCGCCTACTGGTCCTGGAACCCGGAGGATAACAACGACACGCTGGGCGCGCTGGTCAGTCGCTGGCTTTTCCCCGTACCGGTTGCGCAGCCCATCATGCATAACGGCTTAACGATCGGCGAAATCCGCCTTACCGCACGCGACAGTTTGATCAGCCATTTCATCTGGACGTCGTTTGCCGTACTGACCGGCTGCATTCTCTTTGCCGCCGTCGTCGCTCTCATCATTACCCAGTCTTTGCATCGTGGAATGGTCACGGCCCTGCAGAACATTACCGACGTTGTGCATGACGTACGCACGAACCGCAACTTCTCCCGCCGGGTGAAAGACGGCCGTATCGAAGAATTTCACCAGTTTGGCGAGGACTTCAACAGTCTTCTGGATGAAATGGAAGAGTGGCAACTGAAGCTTCAGGCGAAGAACGCTCAGCTGTTGCGGACCGCCATGCACGACCCGCTTACCGGTCTTGCCAACCGCGCGGCGTTTCGTAACAGCATTGCGGCATTAATGAACGACCCTTCAGCCAGAACAAACTCGGCCCTGCTCTTCCTCGACGGTGATAATTTTAAGTTTATTAACGACACCTGGGGACACGCGGCAGGAGACTGTGTGCTGATCGAAGTCGCCAGCAGGATGATGGAGTTTGGCGACAAACGTCATCAGTCTTACCGTCTTGGCGGAGACGAATTTGCCATGGTGCTGTACGGCGTTCACTCCGAGCTTGAGGTTCAACACATTTGTGCTGCGCTTTCGCAGCAGTTTATCCGTCCGTTTGATCTTCATAACGGACAAAAAGCATCGATGTCACTCAGCATTGGCTTTGCTCTGGCGTGGGAAAATGCTTCCGTGGAAGCATTACTGGAGAGGGCTGACCGCAATATGTACCAGGTTAAAAACCAGCGTACGAAAACAATAAGTTAGAAAGGATACACTATGTTAAAACGTTACTTCGCGCCGTTAGTACTGGCCTCACTGGTTCTGGCAGGCTGTCAGTCGCCGCCGGAAGGCAAATTCACTCCTGAGCAAATTGCGGCGATGAAGTCTTACGGTTTTAACGAACTGAACGGTGACTGGTCGCTTGGCATGTCGGACACCATCCTGTTTGATAAAAATGACGCCCGGCTGCGCCCGGAAAGTGAAACGCAGATCCAGTCCATGGCCTCTCGCCTGGCGGAAACCGGCCTGAACCACGCGCGAATGGACGGTCACACGGATAACTACGGGGAAGAAAGCTACAACGAAGCGCTGTCGTTAAAACGCGCCAACGCCGTGGCCGACGCCTGGGCGAAGGGGGCAAATATCCCGCGCAGCAATCTCACCACGCGGGGATTAGGTCAAAAATACCCTGTTGCGAGCAACAGTACCCCGCAAGGGCGTGCTGAAAACCGCCGCGTCGCAGTGGTGATCAGCACGCCATAGGGTTATTTAGCGGATGAATCGGCGAGCGTCACTCGGGTTGCCGCTCGCCAGCGCAGCCAGTCCACCAGAACAAACAGCGCCAGACTCACGCCCATTACCGGCAGGGCCAGCCCCAACAGCACGCTGGTTATCACCGTAACGCCTCTTCCCCATTCTGACAGCGCCAGCCAGCTCTGGCACAGCGTCTGTACCGGACTCACTGCCGATTGCGCAGGACGACGCATCCACCACATCCGGTATCCCCAGATAATGAGCACGCACAGGGCGAGGCCGAACGCCACGAGCAGCAGCTGATTTGCCAGGCCGAATAAGATCCCCATATGGAAATCCACGCCCCAGCGGGTCAGTTTAGCCATTAACGGAAAATCCTCGAATCGGGTTCTGTCCAGGATCTGCATCGTATGGGGATCAACCGCCACGGCGTCCACCTGGGTCGGCCAGCTGCGATCGATTTCCGTCACGGTCCAGGCACGATCCCTCGTTTTCGCCGGCCGGATCTCCAGCTTGCTGGCATCAATCCCCGCGTGACGTGCCGCGCTTAACACCCCGTCAAACAGCGTCAAATCCATCGCCATTTCCGGCATCATCATCCCACCGTGATGACCACGGTGTTCGGCATGTTCATCCATAACCTCATGTTGGCCGGATAGCGTCGTGTTCACCTGCGGGGTGAGCCAGTTCATCTCTGCACGCAGCTTATCCACGTTCCCACCAGCCCACTGGGACCAGGTCAGGCCGGTTGCGGAGAACAGCAGCATTCCTCCCAGCAGAACCCAGCCCAGCGTCACGTGCACCCGACGCCGGTTCTGGAAGCGATTGTTGATCCGTCGTTTGGGTCGGGTATAAAACCACAGGGCAATACCGCCCAGCGCGGCAACCCACATCCACGAGGCCGCAAGCTCGCTGTAGAGGCACCCAATGTCGCCCAGCATCAGGGACGTATGCAGGTAATCAATAGTCTGACGCAGGGGTAAAATCCCGCTGGTGCCGTATACCGTCAGATCTCCCAGCACCGCCAGGCTCACCGGATCGATAAAGATAGCCCGGTTCTCCGATGGCCCAAGTTTCGGGTCAGCGAACATCACGCGGGTGGTTTCGCCCGCAACCAGCCCCGGACGAACGGCGTGCAAACGTAAATCTGATCCAACGGTTTTTTCCGCCACGGCGATTTGTTCCGCCAGAGGCTGCGGCTCGCCCACGGAATCCGCGTGGAGCGCGTGCCGGTAGAGTGCGTTTTCCAGCTGTGGGGTCGCCACATACAGCGTCCCGGTCAGCGCGGCAAAGAAGATAAACGGGCCGACAAACAGCCCAACGTAGAAATGAAGGCGACGCAGCAGGTTTCCCCATGCCGCGCGCGAGGTGCAGGTAGTCATACTTTTCCTTTTTAAGGCAAAAAGTTATCGATATTTTTTATTGGGAAAAAGCAGACTGCCGCGGCGGCGCGCGGGTATCAGGGTAAAGCCAGGGGAAGAAGTGCCAGTGGTTGACCGCCTGACGCGGCGGCTTAACGCGAAGCCTCTGCAGCACCACACTGAGCAGGACGATGAGCGCCAGCATCACGCCAGGGACATGCGCTAACAGCACGCAGTAGCCGCACGCTTCCGCATGGTCGACAGGCATCGTGTGCGGCATATCGCCGTGATGCTCGTCCATCGACATCATGCTCATGTCATGATGCATGCCCGGCATGGCGCTCATGGGATCTTTCTGCAACGAGACGGAGATAAGGGGTGCTACCACGATCAGCAGGATCGCGAACAGCGCGGTCAAAGCCGCTGCGCGTTTCCGGTCAGGCTGATGCAGTACGTTATCCACGTCCCCTCCATTCAAGAGGCAAGCATTGTAAATGATTTATGACGAAAGGGTTAACGCGAGAGGTGCGATAGGATAAAAAAAGGGCCAGCCTTTCGGCCAGCCCTTTCTAACAGGATGTCGCTTAAGCGAATCTTAGTTCAGACGCTCTTTAATACGAGCAGACTTACCAGTACGCTCACGCAGGTAGTACAGTTTAGCTTTACGTACAGCACCACGACGTTTAACAGCAATGCTGTCAACTACCGGAGAGTGAGTCTGGAAGACACGCTCAACGCCTTCGCCGTTGGAAATTTTACGAACAGTGAATGCAGAGTGCAGACCGCGGTTACGAATAGCGATAACCACGCCCTCGAATGCCTGCAGACGTTTTTTGGAACCTTCAACAACCCATACTTTCACTTCCACGGTGTCACCTGGACGGAAGGAAGGTACGTCCTGCTTCATCTGCTCTTGTTCAAGTTGCTTAATAATGTTGCTCATAATTTAATCTCTTATCCTGGGTAAACTGATATTCGGGAGCGTATTACGCATTCCCATCATGTTCATGCTGCTGTTGCGCGTGTTCAGTTTTGAACTCGGCCAGCAACTTTGCTTGCTCTTCAGTCAGAGCCAGGTTTTCCAGAAGTTCAGGTCTTCTAAGCCAGGTTCGGCCCAGCGACTGCTTCAAACGCCAGCGACGTATCTCGGCATGGTTTCCAGACAGTAACACTGCCGGGACCTCCATCCCTTCTAACACTTCAGGACGAGTATAGTGTGGACAGTCCAGCAACCCATCGGCAAAGGAATCTTCCGTTGCCGAAGCTTCATGGCCCAGAACACCCGGAATAAACCGGGCGACGGAGTCAATCAGCGTCATTGCCGGTAACTCACCACCGCTGAGAACGTAATCGCCGATAGACCATTCTTCGTCAATCTCGGTTTGAATTACGCGCTCATCTATCCCTTCGTAGCGCCCACAGACCAGAATCAGCTTTTGATTCGTCGCCAGTTCGCTCACGCCCGCTTGATCAAGCTTGCGTCCCTGAGGTGACAGATAAATCACCTTTGCGCCTTCACCTGCCGCGGCTTTTGCTGTGTGAATGGCGTCCCGTAAGGGTTGCACCATCATTAGCATCCCCGGTCCGCCGCCGTAAGGACGATCGTCCACGGTACGGTGCCGGTCATGAGTAAAGTCACGAGGACTCCAGCTCTGGATGCTCAGCAGGCCATTCTTTACTGCCCGGCCAGTTACCCCGTAATCGGTAATCGCGCGGAACATTTCAGGAAACAGGCTAATTATGCCAATCCACATAGCGCCGTCTTTTACCGTTTATCCGGAGAATTTAAAAACCAGGATCCCAATCTACTTCAATGGTTTGAGTAGTGAGATCGACTTTCTTGATAACCTGTCCATCGAGGAACGGGACCAACCGCTCCTTGATGCCAAATGCATCTTTCAGGTTTGCCTTAATGACGAGAACGTCATTCGACCCGGTTTCCATCATATCGATGACTTTCCCCAGGCTGTAGCCTTCGGTAGTGACTACCTGGCAACCCATAAGGTCTTTCCAGTAGTAGTCGCCCTCTTCCAGCTGTGGCAACTGCGACGAATCCACGACAATTTCACAATTAGTCAGCGCATTCGCGGCATCACGATCGTCAACGCCTTTCAGCTTGATGATGATGTCCTGATTGTGGTGACGCCAGCTTTCCAGCTCGACCTCTTCCCACTTACCGCCTTTCTGGATAAACCAGGGCTGGTAATCAAAAATGCTATCAGCGTCTTCAGTGGAGGAAAACACTCTGAGCCAACCACGGATACCGTAGCAAGAACCCATTTTTCCCAATACGATCGGTTCAACAGGTGCTTTATTGCTCATCATGACCACCGTGACAGATTAAGCTGCTTTGTTTGCTGCTTTGATCAGCGTAGCAACGCGATCGGAAACAGTAGCGCCCTGGCCAACCCAGTGAGCGATACGATCCAGATCCAGACGAGTTTCTTCTTCTGCGCCAGCGGCCAGTGGGTTGAAGAAACCAACGCGCTCGATGAAGCGACCGTTGCGTGCATTACGGCTGTCAGTCACAACAACCTGGTAGAACGGACGCTTTTTAGCGCCGTGACGTGCTAAACGAATAGTTACCATAACATCCTCTTGTGTGAATAAAACAACCGGGCCCCATCGAGGAACGGAGCCCGGGTGTCATATTAAAAGCCCGAAAATTTTACTCATTTTCGGGCAAAAAGCAATCTCAAAAGCGATTAACGCCCTGGAAAACCGGGAGGCATCATCCCTTTCATGCCGCGCATCATCTTCGCCATGCCGCCTTTCTTCATTTTCTTCATCATGCGCTGCATGTCGTCGAACTGTTTCAGAAGGCGGTTAACGTCCTGCACCTGCATGCCGCAACCGGCTGCAATACGGCGTTTACGGGAACCTTTGATGATGTCCGGGTTAGCGCGTTCTTTCAGCGTCATCGAGTTGATGATCGCCTCCATACGCACCAGCACCTTGTCATCCATCTGCGCTTTCACGTTGTCAGGGATCTGGCCCATGCCCGGCAGTTTGCCCATCAGGCTGGCCATACCGCCCATGTTTTTCATCTGACGCAGCTGCTCAAGGAAGTCGGTGAGATCGAAACCGTCGCCTTTTTTCAGCTTGCTGGCCAGCTTCTCGGCCTGCGCGCGGTCAACCTTGCTCTCGATATCTTCGATCAGCGACAGCACGTCGCCCATGCCGAGGATACGGGAGGCAATACGATCCGGGTGGAACGGCTCCAGCGCTTCGGTTTTCTCGCCCACGCCGAGGAATTTGATCGGCTTGCCGGTGATGTGACGAATGGAAAGGGCCGCACCGCCGCGGGCGTCACCGTCCACCTTGGTCAGCACCACGCCGGTTAACGGCAGCGCTTCGTTAAACGCTTTCGCGGTATTCGCCGCATCCTGACCGGTCATGGCGTCGACAACAAACAGGGTCTCTACCGGGTTGATAGAGGCATGCACCTGCTTGATCTCGTCCATCATCGCTTCGTCAACGTGCAGACGACCGGCGGTATCCACCAGCAGCACGTCGTAGAATTTCAGCTTCGCCTCTTTCAGCGCGGCGTTAACGATGTCGACAGGCTTCTGTGCCACGTCGGACGGGAAGAAATCCACGCCAACCTGCTCGGCCAGGGTTTCCAGCTGCTTGATCGCCGCCGGGCGATAGACGTCCGCAGAGACCACCAGCACTTTCTTTTTGTGCTTTTCGCGCAGGAATTTACCCAGCTTACCGACGCTGGTGGTTTTACCCGCACCCTGCAGGCCCGCCATCAGCACCACGGCCGGTGGCTGAGCGGCCAGGTTAAGCACCTGGTTCTCTTCGCCCATCGCCGAAACCAGTTCATTACGAACGATTTTGACGAACTCCTGACCCGGGGTCAGGCTCTTGTTAACTTCATGACCAACCGCCTTCTCTTTTACGCGGTTGATAAAATCACGAACAACCGGCAACGCGACGTCTGCTTCCAGCAGCGCCATGCGCACTTCGCGCAGCGTTTCCTTGATGTTCTCTTCAGTAAGGCGTCCGCGGCCGCTGATGTTGCGCAGCGTGCGCGACAAACGATCGGTTAAATTATCAAACATTGTCTCTCGCCTGAGTAGAAACGTTGGGCCGCCATGAGCGACACATACACAGAATTTTGCCGGAGTATAACATGAAGGCGCCTTTGTTGTTATGCAACGGTTGGAGCAGGCGTCACGTAACGTTATACTGCTTCTCTTTCTTATTAAGACAACTGTCGATGCCTATATGCCTGTTTTCGCACTGATCGCCCTTGTTGCCTACTCTGTCAGCCTCGCGCTGATCGTTCCCGGACTGCTGCAAAAAAACAGCGGCTGGCGGCGCATGGCTATTCTTTCTGCGGTCATCGCACTGATTAGCCACGCCTTTGCGCTGGAATCACGCATCATCCCCGGCGACGGCAGCGTGCAAAACCTGAGCGTCCTCAACGTCGGCTCGCTGGTCAGCCTGATGATCTGTACGGTAATGACCATCGTCGCGTCTAAAAATCGCGGCTGGCTACTGCTGCCGATTGTCTACACCTTCGCGCTGATCAATCTGGCCCTCGCCACCTTTATGCCTAATGAGTTCATTACGCATCTGGAGGCGACGCCGGGGATGCTGGTGCATATCGGCCTTTCGCTCTTTGCCTACGCGACGCTGATTATCGCCGCGCTTTACGCCATGCAGCTCGCCTGGATTGACTACCAGCTGAAAAACAAAAAGCTGGCCTTTAACCATGAAATGCCGCCGCTGATGGTCATTGAGCGTAAGATGTTCCATATCACCCAGGTGGGGGTGGTGCTGCTGACGCTCACGCTCTGCACGGGCCTGTTTTACATGAAGAACCTGTTCAGCGTGGAGAATATCGATAAAGCGGTGCTCTCCATCATCGCGTGGTTTGTCTATATTGTCCTGTTATGGGGCCATTATCATGAAGGCTGGCGCGGTCGTCGCGTGGTCTGGTTCAACGTCGCGGGTGCGGGCATTCTCACCCTTGCCTATTTTGGCAGCCGCTTCATACAGCAATTTGCTGGCTAAGAAACAAAGGAGTTCCCCCTGGAACACATCTCTACCACCACGCTGATCGTTACGCTGATCGTCATGGTGGTCATCTCCGCCTATTTCTCCGGCTCGGAAACCGGCATGATGACCTTAAACCGTTACCGGTTACGGCATCGTGCTAAACAGGGTAACCGTGCCGCCCGTCGCGTTGAAAAGCTGCTCCGCAAGCCGGATCGCCTGATAAGCCTGGTGCTCATCGGCAACAACCTCGTCAACATTCTGGCCTCTGCCCTCGGCACCATTGTCGGGATGCGCCTGTACGGTAACGCCGGGGTGGCGATTGCCACCGGCGTGCTGACGTTCGTGGTGCTGGTGTTTGCCGAAGTGCTGCCGAAAACCATCGCCGCGCTTTACCCGGAGAAGGTCGCCTACCCGAGCAGCTTCCTGCTGGCACCGCTGCAGATCCTGATGATGCCGCTGGTCTGGCTGCTGAACATGGTGACGCGCGTCCTGATGCGGATGGTGGGAATCAAAGCCGACGTCACTATCAGCAGCGCACTCAGCAAAGAGGAGCTGCGCACTATCGTGAATGAATCCCGCTCGCAGATCTCCCGGCGCAATCAGGACATGCTCCTGTCGGTGCTGGATCTGGAAAAGGTGAGCGTGAACGACATCATGGTGCCGCGTAACGAAATCGTCGGTATCGACATCAATGACGACTGGAAAGCCATCGTTCGCCAGCTGACGCACTCTCCGCACGGGCGCATTGTGCTGTACCGCGACTCGCTGGATGACGCCATCAGCATGCTGCGCGTGCGCGAAGCCTACCGTCTGATGACCGAGAAAAAAGAGTTCACCAAAGAGGTGATGCTGCGCGCCGCCGACGAAATTTACTACGTGCCGGAAGGAACGCCGCTCAGCACGCAGCTGGTGAAATTCCAGCGCAACAAGAAGAAGGTCGGCCTGGTGGTCAACGAGTACGGCGATATCCAGGGGCTGGTGACGGTCGAAGATATTCTGGAAGAGATTGTCGGGGACTTTACCACCTCAATGTCTCCTTCCCTTGCGGAAGAGGTCACCCCGCAAAACGATGGCTCGGTGCTGATTGACGGAAGCGCAAACATTCGTGAACTCAACAAAGCCTTTAACTGGCATTTGCCGGAAGATGAGGCTCGCACCATTAACGGGATGATTCTGGAAGCGCTGGAAGAGATTCCGGCCGCGGGCACGCGGGTGCGCATTGAGCAGTACGATATTGATATCCTGGACGTGCAGGACAATATGATCAAGCAGGTGAAAGTCCTGCCCGTTAAACCCCTGCGCGAAAGTATCGCGGAGTAAGGTTATAGGCCGGGTAAGGCGAACGCCGCTACCCGGCACTACGGATAGCGAATTACGCTTTCGCTTTCGCCACGGTTACCATCGCCGCGCGAATGGTACGGCCGTTCAGGGTGTAACCTTTCTGCATTACGCCCAGCACTTTACCGGCTTCAATCTCTTCAGATTCAACCATTGCAATCGCCTGGTGAACGTTTGGATCCAGAGGAACGTCAGTATCGGCAATCACTTCCACGCCAAACTTACGCACCACGTCGAGCATGGATTTCAGCGTCAGTTCGATACCTTCGATCATTGCGGCGTTGTCCGGATTCGCTTTGTCAGCCACTTCCAGCGCACGATCGAGGCTATCGATCACCGGCAGCAGTTCGTTGACGAATTTCTCCAGCGCAAATTTATGCGCCTTCTCAACGTCCTGCTCGGTACGGCGACGCAGGTTTTCCATCTCCGCCTTGATGCGCAGAACACTGTCGCGTTCGCGATTCTGTGCTTCTACCAGCTGGGCTTCCAGATTCGCAATTTTTTCATCGCGCGGGTCCACCTGCTCAGCAGATGCGTCTGGCTCTACAGCCTCAACTTCATCGTGCTGTTCCGTGATAATTTCTTCAGGGGCTTGCCCCTCAGGCGTTTTCTGTTCTTTACTACTCATGAATTTCTCCGCGTTTTTCTGCATTCATCTCGCTAACTTCGCTTATTATGGGGATCAGTTTCCGGGATTCAAGGGAACAAGACAGATTGTCATCATTCATCAGGCACAAGGACCTCCAGAAAATGAATAATCATTTCAGGTGTATTGGGATCGTCGGGCATCCGCGTCACCCTACCGCACTAACGACACATGAAATGTTGTATCGCTGGTTGTGTAGCAAAGGCTATGAAGTGATGGTCGAGCAGCAGATTGCTCAGGAGCTGCAGCTGAAGAGCGTCAAAACCGGCACGCTGGCGGAAATTGGCCAACAGGCCGATCTCGCCGTGGTGGTGGGCGGCGACGGCAACATGCTCGGCGCTGCCCGCACGCTGGCGCGTTATGACATCAAGGTCATCGGTATCAACCGTGGCAATCTCGGTTTTTTAACCGACCTCGACCCGGACAATGCGCAGCAGCAACTGGCCGACGTGCTGGAAGGCCACTATATCAGTGAAAAACGCTTTTTACTGGAAGCGCAGGTGTGCCAGCAGGACTGCCAGAAGCGCATCAGCACCGCGATTAACGAGGTAGTTCTTCACCCCGGTAAAGTGGCGCACATGATTGAGTTCGAAGTCTATATCGACGAAATCTTTGCCTTCTCCCAGCGTTCTGACGGGCTGATTATCTCGACACCGACCGGTTCAACCGCCTACTCGCTATCTGCCGGCGGCCCGATCCTGACCCCCTCTCTGGACGCCATAACCCTGGTGCCGATGTTCCCGCACACGCTCTCCGCCCGCCCGCTGGTGATCAACGGCGACAGCACGATCCGTCTGCGCTTCTCGCACCGCCGAAACGACCTGGAGATCAGCTGCGACAGCCAGATTGCGCTTCCGATCCAGGAAGGTGAAGATGTGCTTATTCGCCGGTGTGATTACCACCTGAATTTGATTCATCCGAAAGATTACAGCTATTTCAATACATTAAGTTCGAAGCTTGGCTGGTCAAAAAAATTGTTCTGATTTTGCATCCAGGACTTTACTGTATATAAAACCAGTTTATACTGTATGAAAACACAGTTATGGTTTTTCATACAGGAAAACAATTATGCTGGCACAACTGACCATCAGCAACTTTGCCATTGTTCGTGAGCTTGAGATCGATTTCCACAGCGGCATGACGGCGATCACCGGGGAAACCGGTGCGGGTAAATCCATTGCCATTGATGCCCTCGGCTTGTGCCTTGGTGGCCGCGCCGAGGGCGACATGGTGCGCATGGGCGCAAACCGTGCCGACCTGTGCGCCCGCTTCTCCCTGAAAGACACCCCTGCAGCCCAGCGCTGGCTGGAGCAGAACCAGCTTGAAGATGGACGTGAGTGTTTACTTCGCCGCGTGATCAGCAGCGACGGTCGCTCACGCGGCTTTATCAACGGCACGGCGGTCCCGCTCTCCCAGCTCCGTGAACTCGGTCAGCTGCTTATCCAGATCCACGGTCAGCACGCGCATCAGCAACTCGTCAAACCCGAACAGCAGAAAGCGCTGCTGGATGGCTATGCGGGTGAGTACGCGCTTACTCAACTTATGGCGGAGCACTATCGCCAGTGGCATCAGAGCTGCCGCGAGCTCGCTCAGCACCAGCAGCAAAGCCAGGAGCGCGCCGCCCGTACGGAGCTGCTGGAATACCAGCTCAAAGAGCTGAACGAATTTAACCCGCAGGCGGGTGAGTTTGAGCAAATCGACGAAGAGTACAAGCGCCTGGCGAACAGCGGGCATCTGCTCTCAACCAGCCAGAATGCGCTCAACCTGCTGGCGGATGGCGAAGACGTGAACCTGCAGAGCCAGCTGTATAACGTCCGTCAGCTGCTTACCGAACTGGTCGGCATGGACAGCAAACTGTCTGGCGTCCTGGATATGCTGGAAGAGGCGGCCATTCAGATCTCTGAAGCTGGTGACGAACTGCGCCACTACTGTGAGCGTCTGGATCTCGACCCGAACCGTCTGTTTGAGCTGGAACAGCGTATCTCCCGTCAGATCTCGCTGGCGCGCAAGCACCACGTTACGCCGGAAGAGCTCCCGGGCTACTATCAGTCTCTGCTGGACGAGCAGCAGCAGCTTGACGATCAGGCTGACTCGCTGGAAACCCTCTCTCTGGCGGTGAGCCTGCACCATGAACAGGCGCTGGCGACAGCGCAAAAGCTGCATGAAATTCGTCAGCACTATGCTCAGGAGTTAAGCCAGCACATTACCGACAGCATGCACACGCTGGCGATGCCGCATGGCGTCTTCACCATTGACGTTCGCTTTGAAGAGAATCACCTGACGGCGGAAGGTGCGGATCGCATCGAATTCCGCGTCACCACCAACCCGGGGCAGCCGCTGCAGGCGATTTCCAAAGTGGCCTCCGGCGGTGAACTGTCACGTATTGCACTGGCGATTCAGGTGATCACCGCGCGTAAAATGGACACCCCGGCGCTGATTTTCGATGAAGTGGATGTCGGCATCAGCGGCCCGACGGCGGCGGTGGTGGGTAAACTGCTGCGCCAGCTCGGCGAATCCACGCAGGTGATGTGTGTCACCCACCTGCCGCAGGTCGCGGGCTGCGGTCATCATCACTTTATCGTCAGCAAAGAAACCGACGGTGAAATGACCGAAACGCACATGAAGCCGCTGGATAAACGTGCGCGTCTGCAGGAGCTGGCACGCCTGCTCGGCGGCAGCGAAGTCACACGTAACACGCTCGCGAACGCGAAAGAACTGCTGGCGGCATAAACTTTTTCGGGATCTCATGGTCATACAGAACAACAAAAACGCCGCCAGACCGGTTTCAAAGTGGGGCAAGGTCTATTATCATCGGCATATTACATATGAGCCGCGTTCTGCTCGGGCCCGAAAAGGAATCAAATCACTATGCGTTGTAAAATGCTGACCGCTGCCGCAGCGGTTCTTCTGATGTTGACCGCAGGCTGTTCCACTCTGGAGAAAGTGGTTTACCGTCCTGACATCAACCAGGGGAACTACCTTACCCCTAACGATGTGTCCAAAATCCGCGTGGGGATGACACAACAGCAGGTCGCTTATGCACTGGGAACCCCGATGATGTCCGATCCGTTCGGCACTAACACCTGGTTCTATGTATTCCGTCAGAAGCCGGGCCATGAAGATGCGACCCAGCAGACCCTGACGCTGACCTTCAGCAGCGCCGGTGTGTTGACCAACATCGACAACAAGCCTGCCCTGACCAAATAATCCGGTGTCAGAAAAGCAAAAAGGTGCTCATTGAGCACCTTTTTTGTATCTGAGTTCTTACGAAGAATCGTAGCCCCGGTAAGCGCAGCGCCACCGGGGAAGAAAGCGCTACTTACTGGCCTTCTCCGCGCGCTGACGACGCAGCTCTTTCGGGTCGGCAATCAGCGGACGATAAATCTCCACTCGGTCGCCCTCTTTCAGCACATCGCCGAGCTTCACCGGACGGCTGTAAATCCCGACCTTGTTCTTCGTCAGGTCGATATCGCTGCGAAGCTCAAGTATGCCGGAAGCACGGATGGCCGCCTCAACGGACGCCCCCTCTTCCAGCGTCACGCGCTGCAGATACTGCTTCTCCGGCAGCGCGTACACCACTTCTACAGCAATCTTATGCGACACTGTAAACCTCTTTGGCGCGGGTGGTGAACGCCTGAACCATATTCGATGCCAGCTCTTTAAAGATGCGGCCAAACGCCAGCTCAATCAGCTTATTGGTAAACTCGAAGTCCAGATGGAACTCAATGCGGCAGGCGTCAGCGCTCAGCGGCGTAAACTTCCAGCCCCCCATCAGGGTCTTAAACGGACCATCCACCAGATGCATCAAAATACTCTGATTGCTCGTCAGCGTATTACGGGTGGTGAACGTCTTGCTGATCCCCGCTTTGGAGACATCCACCGCCGCGGTCATCTGCGTCGGGCCGGACTCCAGAACGCGACTCCCGGTGCATCCCGGAATAAATTCTGGATAAGACTGAACATCGTTCACTAACTGATACATTTGTTCCGCGCTGTAAGGCACAAGCGCAGTACGGCTAATCTGAGGCATAGCATTTCCCATGGTCACACAACGGACAAATAATAACATTTATCACCTGTTAAAAAAACGCTAAGCCTCATCTCGTGCTAAGATAGCGCGTTAGACCTCACAGGACGCAATGAGGTGACTTTTTGAAATCAGATTACCGACGGCTTTACGACACTTATGACGAAGAAAAAAGCACATAAACCAGGCTCGGCGACCATTGCGCTCAACAAGCGTGCTCGCCACGAGTATTTCATTGAAGAAGAATTCGAAGCTGGCCTTGCGTTGCAGGGCTGGGAAGTAAAATCGCTGCGCGCCGGGAAAGCCAACATCGGCGATAGCTACGTGATCCTGAAAGATGGCGAAGCCTTCCTGTTCGGCGCGAACTTTACGCCGCTGACCGTCGCCTCTTCACACTACGTGTGTGACCCAACGCGCACGCGCAAATTGCTGCTGAACAAGCGTGAGCTGGAATCCCTCTACGGACGCATCAACCGCGAAGGTTTCACCGTGGTCGCCCTGTCGCTGTACTGGAAAAACGCCTGGTGCAAAGTGAAAATTGGCGTCGCGAAGGGTAAAAAACAGCACGACAAACGTACTGACCTGAAAGAGCGCGAATGGCAGTTGGACAAAGCGCGCATTATGAAAAACGCAGGACGTTGATTCTGCACACTTATTGTACTATTCAATAAGTTAGCGTTCCGGGCTGGTATCCAGGAAGTGAAATCTGGTATACTCAGTTCAACACTATTGGGGCTGATTCTGGATTCGACGGGATTTGCGAAACCCAAGGTGCATGCCGAGGGGCGGTTTGCCTCGTTAAAAGCCGCAAAAAAATAGTCGCAAACGACGAAAACTACGCTTTAGCAGCTTAATAACCTGCTCTGAGCCCTCTCTCCCTAGCTTCCGCTCTTAAGACGGGGATCAAAGAGAGGTCAAACCCAAAAGAGATCGCGTGGAAACCCTGCCTGGGGTTGAAGCGTTAAAACTAATCAGGCTAGTTCGTTAGTGGCGTGTCTGTCCGCAGCTGGCGTGCGAATGTAAAGACAAACTAAGCATGTAGTACCGAGGATGTAGAAATTTCGGACGCGGGTTCAACTCCCGCCAGCTCCACCAAACATTCATTCATGATGCATCATGAACCTTAAAAAAGCCTGTAACTTCAACGAGTTGCAGGCTTTTTTGTTGCATGTGTGGTCATGATCTCTGTATGAATCTTGAGCTTTTGGCACCACGCTTTTTTAGCACCACGGTATCGTGGGGCTAAAAAAGCGTGGTGCTAAAACATGCCTAAGCAACTGAAACCCTTAACAAATGTGGAGATCGCTGGCGCGAAGCCCCGTAGCACAGACTATGAGCTACGGGACGGTGAAGGCCTGTACTTGCTGGTTAAGACTTCAGGGAGGAAGGCCTGGCATTTCGAGTATTATCATCCCGTCACCAAAAAGCGCACCAAAACCAGCCTTGGCCCTTACCCGGTCGTTACACTGGCGATGGCCCGCGAAACTCGCACGAAATACAGACGACTGCTCTATCAGGGCATCGATCCCCGTCAACACTTAGCAGGAATAGCCGAAGAAAAACGCATCCAGAATGAATGCACACTGGAAAAAGTTGCGGAACAGTGGCTCAAAGAGAAGAAACGGACCAGCGACCTTAGCGAAGATCACGCCAAAGATGTCTGGCGCTCGCTGGAGATGCACGTCTTCCCTTCTCTGGGTAACATGCCCGTCACTGAGATCCGCCCGAAGATGCTCAAGGAACACCTCACGCCACTGGAAGAACAGGGCATACTGAAAACGCTGCGGCGGGTGATCTCACGGCTTAATGAAATCTTTCGCTTCGCCATCTCCGAAGAACTCATCGAGTTCAATCCGGCTGACAACCTGGTCGCCCGCTTCAAGAAACCGAAAAAGCAGAATATGCCCGCCCTTCACCCCAGCGAGCTGGGCAGACTGATGCTGGCGTTACAGAACGCCTCTATCCGCAAGGAAACCCGCTGCCTTATCGAATGGGAGCTACTGACCTGGGTTCGCCCCGGCGAAGCCGTCAGCGCCCGCTGGTGCGACATCGACATGAAAAAAGCGGAATGGCGCATCCCTGACACCTTTATGAAGATGAACCGTTCGCACACGGTGCCGCTCAGCAAACAGGCGCTGCGCGTTCTTCAGGTTATGGAACCCGTCAGCAGCCATCGCCCGTGGGTTTTCCCCAGCATCCGCAAACCACTGGAGCATATGCACCAGCAAACCGCGAACGCCGCACTTATCCGAATGGGGTTTGGCGGCGAGCTGGTCGCCCACGGCATGCGCAGCATCGCCAGAACGGCGGGGGCAGGTCATTTTCCCCGTGAAGTACTGGAATCTGCGCTGGCGCATCAGAAAGAAGACGAGATCGAAGCGGCCTACAACCGCAGCGACTATCTGGAACAAAGGCGACCGCTGATGCAGTGGTGGGGAAACTACGTTGATGCTGCCAGACGGCAGGCGCTGCTCGGTGCAGAAGAACCACTGCAGATCGTGGAAGGAGAATAATGTGACCAGTCCCATTCGTCAGAATCTGTTTGAACGGGAATGTGATATGCCGCTGCTGGAAGCGCGGCATCTCGCCCTTCTGCTTCTCGGCCTCGATGCTTCCCAACCTGCAAACGCCCTGCCGGAAGAACATCAGGAGAATTACCGTATCCTGCACGACGCTATCAGCCGCACCATCAAAGCAACGGGCATGGTCAGCGCCCCGGCGAACAAACGCATGTTCTATGCCGATGAGATGTTCGCACTGGCCTGGCGGCTTATTGATGACGAACTTACGCCGCCAGAAATTAAGGCCCGCAGCCAGAAGGCGGTGATGAAACTGTCGCGTAACAGCCGTGGCCGCAAGTGGCTGAAAACGCTCGGTGACGACGCGCTACCAGATCTCACTACTTCAGCACAACCTTCCCAGCGTGGGATGCATAAACGCGACAAGGCACGTGAGAATACTGCCCGACTCTGCTGGCTATTGGTTCAGCTTCTGGTTGAGGAGACTGACGGACGGTATGGGACGTCTGATAAACCGGCTTCGGATCGGATACTTCGAAAGCTGAAGATGCTGGCTCAGGAGCGGGGATTGTCGTTTGATGGGCTTGGGCGAGGGACGTTTTATGAGGTGTTGAAGATGGGGCGTTAAACATCATACATGACCACAGCCCGTAAAAGGCACATTGTTGCTGCATCAGTTTTTGATGGCATTAACCGAGCCATTCAGCGCTAATGGTGGTACTCCCGAAGACTAAAGCAACCTCCAGCGCAGCCTCTGCTCGGCATACCTTTCGTGGTGAAACAAAGAAACCTGACTTTATTGATTTCCCTATGATTTACCACCTATCAAAACCATCTACTTGAAACTAAAAAAAGAGTTTTACAGTTCTAAACAACTAATATACTGTATATACATACAGCACCAAGATTGATAGGTAGAAGTCAAAGGGGAAATGCAGGATTACATACATCACATAGTGTACGGGGGACGATGTTACAGATTCAAATGCTCCTTATAGCCTGACCCAGTCAGTTCTAGCAGGATTTTTCGTATCTCAAGCGACTATAAGAAAACCAGTACTTAAAGCGTGCAGGCACGGTGAGAATAACGAGGACGCATTATATTGTATTTGAAGGGTTGTTAAAGATGCCGTTTCACAATTAGAATTGTCCTTAAAATCATTCAATTGGAGGCATCATGGAATATTTAAGCGAAATCATTAGCTTTTTAGCTGGCGCGGGCATTAGTTGGGTAGCCACGTTTACTGTATATAGTTTCAAATTGAAACAAATAAATATGAATCAAAGCACTCCCACACAGAATAACAACACAGTAACGAACGGAAGCGTAGTCGGACGAGATCAGACTAATTCTCACTGAGGGAGTGATTGATGTGTTTAGCAAACAAGAACAATCTGGTAACAGGGTTAATGGAGGGAGTATTGTTGGCGGGGACCAAAAAAATTACATAACTAATATTGCTCGCAGCAGTAATCGAACTCTGGATCGCCTGTACCAAAAACTTTCACAAGAGGATGGGGTAAGTAGTGGACAGGATTTTTGTGATAAATTAAAACATTATTTAGCAACAGACACTAACCCTGACATCAGAGATTTAGAAACAAAACTAACAGACAGTGACAGAACCGAACTTATATATTTCGCAACGGACCTTAAAGAAAAGGCGTTTAAGGCGATATTGAAGTGTCAGTCCTCCAAAACTGCACAAGAAATTTATGCGCTAATATTGGATAAAATTCACACTGACTTTATGTTGAAGATCACACCGCTTATACAAGGTGAAGAAGATAGGGTAGTTGTCGATGAGAAAACATCATTAATATTAGAGAATATTAGTGAAATGTTAGGTGATAACTTGTTAGATTTATCAGAAAAAGATCTCTTAGGATTATTATATTTTTTAGGTGGAAATTGTCATATAAGGTGGGATAAATGTTAGTTTATCATCCAGCGTATGATGCCTATCATTGTCTTTTTAGAATGATGGCAATTATCGAAAGAACTGGTGAAGTTGAAATAGACAAGCTTAAAATTTTGGATTTTTATGTTTTGTTTCCATTTTTATTAAGCAATGTAAAAATGCCTCGCCAACATGTAAAAATAAAAAAGACTGCCGAACGGATTTATAATGAATATCATGACCCACTGAATCCAGAGATAATTTTTAAAGAAATGCGACATATTCAGGATGCGGCAATAAAATGTATGCTGGCAGCAGGTTATATTGGCTCCGATGAGCTAAATACAGGTTATGTTGTAAGGACAGATAAGAAATTACCACAAAAACTGGCCTTGGAAATGAAGGAATTCCTGGACAACAAAGAACCTTTTTCATCCTTCATTATCCAAAGCATGGCTAAATTTCATTTGATTGGACCAGATGGACTCAAGTCTAGAACTAAACTCATGGAGCATAGATATGACATTCATTAAGCCAACCCTTATTGTAAATAGACTAACAGTATTTCAGAATGGACATCGTGCATTTGATTGCGAATTTCACAAAGGTGTAAACATTATCCGTGGAAGAAATAGCTCCGGCAAAACCACTATCATGGATATGTTGGCTTTTTCATTAGGCGCGGAAAATATCAGATGGAAACCGCAAGCATTGAAATGTACAAGTACCATTGTTGAGGTATTTTTAAATAATGAGAAAGCATGTTTTAAGCGCGAAATATCGACAGATCCAATGCGCCCTCTGTATATTTACTGGGGGCCAATAGCTAAGGCTCTAGAGGCTGGCGTACATGAGTGGGAGTTATATCCATTCAAACGTTCTGAAAGTAAAATAAGCTTCACTCAGGCTGTTTTCACTGCACTTTCCATGCCGCTGGCGCAAGGGGCTGGCTCATCAAATCTTACGTTGCATCAGGTTTTGCGTGTTTTATACGCTGATCAACCTTCTGTGCATAGTCCAATTTTCCGATTTGATAGATTTGACAATGCACTGACACGTGAAACTGTAGGGGGATACCTATGTGGGGTTTATAACGATGAATTGTACAATGCACAACTCTCTCTCAGAGATGTAGAAACAGAGTTAACAAAGAAAGTTGCCGAATTAAAAAGCATTTTTAACGTTTTAGGCCGTTCTGGTCAAGCTCCTGATATGCAAGGTATTGATGAAAAAATAAAAGACCTGAACGAACTACGAACAATTGAAAATAAAAAGCTTACAGATGGGACAGCATTTTTATCTAATGATAAAGTTGACTCAGAAAAACGTGTAAATTCGTTACGAGATGAACTAAACCATGCTAAAGGCAAAACAGCCAAACTGAAAAACAAAATTCAGTCATTAGAGTTTGAGATTTCAGACTCTGAAATGTTTATATCAGAACTACAAGACAGACTGAAAAATTTGGAACAGTCCGGAGAAACCCGAGGCATATTTGATAGCATGAACTTTGAATTTTGCCCAAGTTGCCTCACGAAAATCGATACTATTAACAGTAGTCATACATGTCATTTATGTAAATCAGAACAATCAGATGATAAAGCGACAAATCAGTTGCTGAGAATGAAAAATGAACTTACGCTTCAAATAAAAGAATCTCTTCAACTGATGAGTAGAAGAAGAGATGAATTAGCTCGGTTAAAGCGAGAAGTTCCTTTAGCAGATAGTGAACTAAAAAGACTTGAACAAGAATTTTTCAAGGAGTCGAACTATTGGGCATCCCCTCAAGAAGCAGCTATAGGTGAAATATATAGGGCAATCGGACGACTAGACGAAGAAATAAAAAGAGCTTACGAGGATAAGAAACTTATTGTCGTAATTAATGAATTACAAGAACGACGTGATGAATTACAGGCTGAAAAAAACAGACTAGATGATCTTATAGATTTATATGAAAAAGCTGAAGAGCGACTTAAAGATAAAATCTATGACTCTGTAAGCACCATCGCACAAGAATTATTACAAGAAGATTTACCTTTACAAAAAGAGTTTATCACACCCGAAAGCGTAGAATTCAGTTTTACCGATAACAGTGTTTATGTCAATGGTAGCAAAAATTTCTCCGAAAGCTCGGCAGTGGTTCTTAGACATATTTTCCATTTAGCACTTCTTTCTGCAAGTATGGAAAATCATTCAATGAGACTCCCAAGATTCATGATGCTAGATGGAATAGATGATGGCGGCATGGAAAAAAATAGAAGTCATAATTTACAAGAGATAATAATCAATGAGTGTTCTCATTATGAACATGATTATCAATTAATATTTGCAACATCTGAGATTAACCCTAAATTCACTGAAAGCGAATTTGTGGTCGGAGAGTATTATTCCCCGAACAATTACTCATTAAAAATAATTGAGTGATCAGAAGTGTGGCTGTGTTTAAGCAGCCACACATAATATCTCTTAAATGCCTGCTGTCATTACTACCAAGTGGTAGGGTACAACTTGATTGCGCCAGTGATTGTAAGATGCTCGAAGTCGTGCGTAGCCATCCATGGACCTGAAGATATTTGAATCCGACAGATTCAAATCGCAATTAAACCATTTATTTTCAATAAATTAATCTAACACCATCAGTTTTGATGGCAAAGAATATCCTCTCGGACTCATTACTTTCTTTCTGGACTTAAGTTTTTCACCCGGACCTATACCTCCCCTTCCCGTTCCGCGCTATAACCGCTCCGACACTCTGTTCCCGTGAGGTGCAATCATGAAAACCCGTGCTGACATCAACGATGCTTTTCCCGAAAGCGGCAATGTGCGTATGCGGCAGGTGGTCCAGTTTCTGGCGATGAGCGAATCGTCGGTTTACCGCCTGATTAAAAACACCGACTTTCCCCGCCCCGTCCACCTCTCTTCCCGACTGGTGGTCTTCGATGCTGCTGAAATCCGCCAGTGGCAACAGCGCCGCGCCGCTATTCGTTAATCCACGCTCAGGGATGAGCCGACCGATACCTCATCATGAAACGCGCCCCTTTTCTCAACAAGCAGTCTCCCGACCGCACACTCGAAGTGGTGATCCTCGCCGGAAGCCTGGCATGGGAGACCTCACGCGCCTGTCGAAAAGATCCCGACCGGGAAGATGATGTTCCCCCGGTGGTACTCGGCCCGGATGAACTGGCCGATCTGAGCAATCTGACCATTATCAGGCCCGACACACTCTACGCCCGGGTACTTCGCACCGGCGATATCCGCGAAGAAGATCTGCTGAAAATCGCCGTAAAACTGGCGCACGCGGGTGTGCAGATGGCCCGGCTGATGAGCCACGACGGTGAGTTACTGGAGAACTGGAGCGGTCAGCTTGCACGCCTGCGGCAGGAAAGGCCTTCTGACATCCTGCCGGATCACTTCCGCCTCGATGAAGAAGCACTGTGGTTTGACAAGCTCACCGAACGCCGCGACGGGGAAAGCGACGTCCAGCCCCAGCGCATCTGCTCCCCTCTGTGCATCACCGCCATCACCTGCGACAGCCATGACGGCAGCTATGGCCGCCTGCTGGAATGGCACACCACCACCGGGCAATTGCGGCGCTGGGCTATGCCGATGGCGATGCTTAGCGGCAACGGCGAGGAGCTGCGGCGCATCCTGCTGGAGAACGGCCTGACCTACATCGCCACTCGCCCCGCCCTGCGCAGCCTGCTGTGCGAGTACATCTCACGGTCACTCCCCGGACGCCGGGTCACCTGCGTGGAGAAAACCGGCTGGCACAACGGCGTGTACGTGCTGCCGGATGAGGTTATCGGTCCCGGTAGCGACAATGTCATCCTTCAGGGCAGCCACTACCTGACTGGCGGCTTTGCACAATCCGGTACGCTGGCGGAATGGCAGGAGCAGGTCGCCGCACTCTGTGCAGGCAACTCACGTCTGCTCTTTGCCGTCTGCTGCGCGCTGGCCGCCCCGCTGCTGCGCCTGACCGGAACGGGCGGCGGAGGCTTTCATCTGCGTGGTGAGTCCACTGACGGTAAAACCACGGTGATGAAAGTGGCCGCTTCCGTGTGTGGCGGTACCGACTACTGGCACTCCTGGCGAGCCACCGGGAATGCGCTGGAGGGGATTGCCAGTCGCCACAACGATGCCCTGCTGCCGCTCGATGAACTGCGCGAAGTGGACCCGCGGGAAGCCGGAATGATTGCCTATATGCTGGCGAACGGCCAGGGCAAGGGGCGCGCCCGCACCGACGGCGAAGTACGCAACCGCAGGCACTGGACACTGCTGCTCTTCTCCACCGGGGAGCTGTCGCTGGCGGAACACACCGAACGCGCCGGAGAACGCCTCTACGCCGGGATGGACGTGCGCATGGTACAAATCCCCAGCGACACCGGGCAGCATGGCGCGTTTGAGCAGCTACACGGCTTTGCCAGCGGCCAGCAGTTCGCCGATGCCCTCTGCGACCGGGTCGCCCGCTTCCACGGCACCGCCTTTCGTGCCTGGCTGGCCTTCCTCACCCATCACATGGATGCCAGCACCACGCTGGCGAGAGAGTTACTTCGCCGCTACCAGACCGCCCTGATGCCGGAGCATGCCGGAAACCAGGTGCAGCGCATCGTGGCCCGTTTTGCCCTGCTGGCGGTGGCCGGAGAGATGGCAACGTTGCACGGCATCACGGGCTGGCAGAAAGGCACGGCGTATGAGGCAGTGCAGATCTGCCTGCATGCCTGGCTGAACGAACGCGGCCATATTGCCAACCAGGAGGATGAAGGCGTGCTGGCGCAGATCAAACGGTTCATCACCGCACACCAGTACAGCCGCTTTGCCTCGTGGGATGGCCCGGACCGCCCGCTGAATATGGTGGGCTTTCGCCGGGTGGAAAAAGATCCGCTGACGGGCGAGGAGCACACGCTGTTTCACATCCTGCCGGAGGGCTGGCGGGAAATGTGCCGGGGATTCAGTCCCGCCAGAGCGGCCAGATTATGTCTGGAAGCGGAATGCCTGCTGCCCGGCAGCGACGGGAAATACCAGTCGCAGGTTCGCCTGCCGGAGATCGGCAAAACCAGGGTCTACCGGCTCACCTCCCGCATCCTCAGTATCTGAGTGCCATCTCGCGTGTCTTAAAAAAAGGTGGTACAGGGTGGGACAAGTGGTACACGCAGGGCTGGCGCGGGTTTCAGCGTCCCACCTTAGAGAATTTGGTTTAAAAAAAGTGGTACAAGGTGGGACAGCCGTTGCTGAATCTGTCCCACTTTTCCGACTGGTATTTTTCAGGTGGTACAGCGCAAAGCCACGGCTGGCGCGGTTGTACCACTTGTCCCACCTGTACCACCTCAAAAACAGAAGAACTGAAAATGGCGAAAAGGGGCTGAAACGGCAAAGGCTGAAAGGAAGGGAGAATAAGGGGAACGGGCCTGCCCTTTAAAAGGGGGAAGTTCATATCATATAACAAAAAATATAACTGCGCTAAAAGCAAAAAACTCAAATCAACATTAATACTCTCACATAATGTAAGAGCATTAATGTTATAAAAATGAGGTATTTTATCTTTCTATTAAATTAGTTTTCAATTCATTCAGTAGTGACATTAATCTTTCTTCGTTTTCATCTTTAGGTTCTTCAATTAAAATCCTATCAATATCACCAATTAATACGTCAATAGATTGATTGATACTTCTTAATGTCGTCGAGTATTCTAAATTTTTAAGCTTTAACAAATCATAAGTATTACTTCCTAAATGATCTATTTTAGAAAAATTCAAAGATAGGATCACTTCATTACCATGTATATTCATTTCCAAATGATTTTTATAATGAAAGCCAACTGAATTTGGGTTTATTATATCACTAAACCTGTTAGGTTTATCCACTCCTGAAGCTTTCCTATAATTACAATCTACACATGCAAGGGTGAAGTTTTCAAGCAGAAAAGTAGCATTACGATGATGTTGCTTACATTTTATATGTTCAATATGCCAACTCCAGCCATAATTCCCCATAGGCCTTTTGCAATAAGAACATCTATTTAAACATATTTTTGCAAGGTATTTAGTCAGTTTTACTTTGGCACTTGCAAGAGAATCTTTTTCTATTTTACTAAAAGTGATATCATGTTTATTTCCTAAATCGTCAGATATTTTTCGTGATAATTCTGGCCGAGAAAAGCAACTCCATATATCTGATGTTTTATGAGTGGGATTATTAGTAACATAATCAACTAATCTTTTAATCACGCCTCTCTCATTAGAGTTCAATCCAAGAAGGTTAGTTGTATTCATATCCTTTACTCCCCCTTAATTAAGTTAACGCTAAGTTTTGATATAAGGTTGATTGCCTCATCTATAAGGGTAATTTTATTTTGTATCCCTTTGACGTTCTTTTTTAAACTTTCCAATTTAGAAATAGAATCATCTACACTTTCAGTTTCATTTTTGAAACTTGTGATAATCCTTGCTATTTCTTCATCTATAGCTATTGATCGATATGTTGCAGTATTAAAAAAATCCAAGACAATGTTTTCAAAATTAGCATTTGAACTCTGTTGAACATTTAAATATTCATGATTTCTCCCTTGCCCGCCTAATATAATTATAGTACTTACATTTTTATCCTTATAAGCTTCTGATACAAGTATAGGTGAATGGGAGGCGATGAAAATCGAAACGCCTTTGTAGGAGGATATCAATCCATTAAGAAAAGCATGAAAATCTATTTGCCAATGCAAATGAAGACTAATCTCAGGTTCATCAATAACAATAACACATTTATTATCTATATTAGACAAAACCTTTGATGACAGAAGAATTCTATTCTGTTCACCAGAACTCAAATCTTCAAATAGGAACTTACCATTATCTTTTTTCACCTTTAGCTTAATGCTATTAGGATTTAAGGGTAGAAATTTCTCTAAAGTTACAATTTGCTCTTCATTAAGTTCTTTAAAATTAATTTCATGCCCAATCATATCTAGGAATATGGTTATTTCTCGTTCAGAGAGTATATCTGATATATGCTTATTCTTTGTTTTCCTTTTATCATAATATGATCCTATATCATTTATTTTCTTTCCACTTTCGAACACGATGGAAAATTTCATGTTTAAGTTTTTTTCCAGCTTGTTTAGCGTATTTTTATTAATGCAATGTAACAGAAAGCCACATAATGTTCGCTCAACAACACTAAAAAAAATCGCATTATTTACTGTACGCAATCCTAAGTATATAGCCTT
Organism: Enterobacter sp. ku-bf2; assembly: GCF_001742765.1. Taxonomy (NCBI): domain Bacteria; kingdom Pseudomonadati; phylum Pseudomonadota; class Gammaproteobacteria; order Enterobacterales; family Enterobacteriaceae; genus Enterobacter; species Enterobacter sp. ku-bf2. The sequence continues at coordinate 149,327 of NZ_MDVW01000020.1, read as the reverse complement.
ATCATTTTCAAGTTTAAACTTATCATATAGCGTATTAGAAATACATAATACTTTATTTACCGTTTTATCTTGACTGGCTTTATTTGCAATTTCATTTAGAAGCATGCTTTTACCAGTTCCGTTATTCCCTATAATATAAAAAATCTTTTTTCCATCATTTTTAGTTGTGGTAGAAATTTCTTGCATCAGTTCGTTAATTAGCATTTATAGTTCCATTGTAAAAAAAAATTGCATGTGCAATATAACATCATAGGTTCTTTTTTAATTATTCCTTTTGTGTATATAGCATATATAATTGTAATATTTTTTCTGCAAAGCCATCATCAACAGTATAAAAATAACACTCCGGTACATCAAGCACTCGCGCAAACTCACACACCAACTCAAATGTCGGCTTATGCGTACCATTCTCATAATGCGACAACCGCGAGTAAGCCGTAGCCTCTTCTATACCTGCAAGTACACCAAGCTTTTCCTGGGTCAGCTTTGCTCGCAAACGAGCTTCCTTCAGTCTTTTGGGGATCATACCGTGCACCTTATAGGGATTTCACGGTAATCTTTAGCATTGCTCAAGTTCTTTTATCTTTAGACTTCATAAAGATAGAAACCATAACATTAAAGGAAGTACTAACACGACCAATTAACTTATTATGCACCTTTTCCACTGCACCCGCTTTCCCCCATATAGCTTCAGCATTGCATCTGCAAAGCTGTCATCCAGCGTGTAGAAGTAACCTTCAGGCAAATTGAGAACTTCAGCAAATCGACAAACCAGTTCGAATTTAGGTTTATGCCTCCCATTTTCGTAATGGGACATTCGCGAATAACCCGTTTCTTCTGAAATGCCTGCTGCAATAGCCAATTCCTCTTGCGACATATCGGCTAACTCTCTCGCAATCCTAAGACGCTTCGGAACCATAACCCTGTCCTATTAGTGGTTATATTGACAGCATCTTTAGCATTCCTTAAGATGAGTTATCTTTAAACTTCCTAAATAATAGGTAAGGGATTGTCTTGACTGGTTTTAGACCTGAGAGAGGTAAACGGAATGACTAAAAAAGACTGGCACCCCGCCGACATCGTCGCCGCTTTACACAAGCGCGGTACCAGTCTGGCGAAACTGTCGCGGGAAGCAGGCCTGGCCTCGTCGACGCTGGCGAATGCCCTGAACCGCCCGTGGCCGAAAGGTGAGTGGCTGATTGCCATCGCGCTGGACGTGCATCCATCAGAGATCTGGCCCGCTCGTTACCTCAATGCCAGTAACAAACGTGAACCCCGAAAACCGCTTCACCCGATGACAACAACCGACAACTCCGGGACATAACGACCCGCGCTTTGAGTGGCAGGACGCATTAACCAACGATACCTGACAGGAGAGTTGTTTATGCACACCGAACCACAACCATGCACCATCGCACTGAGTACAGGAGGCCGCCATGTTTCTGGTCTCCCTGGCTGAAGGTTTTATCCACCTGTTCCAGGCCGCAGGCAAAATCTTCCTCGACATGATGACCGGGCTAATCCCGATGCTCATCTGTCTGCTGCTGGCCATCAACTTCCTGATGAAGCTGGTCGGCACCGTCAGAATGGAGAAAGTCGCCGCCCTGCTGGGCCGCTCGCGCATCCTCACCTACGGCGTGCTGCCCGTACTCGGCTGGTTCTTTATGAGCAGCCCCGGCGCACTGACGCTTGGCAAGCTCCTTCCCGAAAAGAGCAAGCCCGGCTATGAGGATGCCCTCGGCACCACCGCCCATCCTCTCACCAGCCTGTTCCCCCATGTGGTGCCGTCGGAGCTGTTCGTCTGGCTCGGCGTCGCCGCCGGGGTTAAGGCGCTCGGTCTGCCCGTCACCTCGCTGGCGCTGCGCTATATTGCCGCCGCCATGCTGATTGGTTTAATCCGCGGGATTATCACCGAGTACCTGTTCCTGCGGCTCAGCAGGCGGGGGAACGAACCATGATGACCTACTGCGCGCGTATCGCCGCCATCGGCCTGTTTGTCGCCGACGGCCTCACCGACAAAATACTCATCACCTTCGACAGCAACGGGCCGAAGGACTGTCTGGACTACTCCCTGTCACTGGAACCGAACATACGGGAAGAAAATCTGTTCATTCTGCCGGGCGATACCCTGTTACTGGCCGGATACAGCTACCTCATTACGGCTGTGGGCAGAGAAGCACAGCAGTCGCTGTTTGAACTCGGCCATCTGACGATAAAATTTGACGGCAGCCTGAATGCCTTCCATCCCGGCGTGGTCCATCTCTCCGGCCCGGTGCCTTTACTTTCCGCCCTGCACGGCGAACTGATGATTGCGGAGGGACGCCCATGAACACGGTGCTTATTCCTCCCGGTCCCGGTGGCTACGGTAAAGGGCTGTGGCTGCCCATAGGGAGCGGCAAAAAGGTGCTCTCACTGACCGGACGCGAGATTCATCCCATCGCCATTGAAATCGGTGCACTGACCGAATCGGAAATCGTCAACGGCTTCTCAGACATTCCGCCGGATAACGACATCCTGTGCGTGGTGATTAACTGCGCCGGGTCCCTGCGCTGCGGCCTGTACCCGCAGAAAGGCATCCCGACCGTCAACGTGCTGCCCACCTGGCGCTCCGGACCGCTGGCGCAGTTTATTACCGAGGATAACTACGTTTCCGGCGTGACGATGGAGCAGCTGGTACTGGTGGATACTGCCGAAGCCCCGGACGGTGAACCGGAATCCGTGCCTGTCGCTACACCACGGGTTATCACCACGCCACCGCCTCCACATGGCGCGGAGAAACTGGTGCGCATGGTCGAGCAGACCGGCACTACCGTCGGACACGTTATCGCCCTGCTGTTCGGCGCCAGCCGTGAAGCGGTGGACGTGTCGCTGCGCAACGTTATCCCGTTTATGGCCTTTGTCTCACTGCTGATAGCCCTGGTGCAGGAAACTGCGCTCGGCAGCCTGATTGCCCACGCCCTGACGCCGCTGGCGAACTCGCTGTGGGGACTGGTGCTGCTGTCGCTCATCTGCGGCATTCCGTTTCTCTCCCCGGTGCTCGGGCCGGGGGCAGCCATCTCGCAGGTCATCGGCGTAATGATTGGCACCCAGATTGGCGCAGGGGCGATATCTCCGGCCTTCGCCCTGCCCGCGCTGTTCGCCATCAACGTGCAGGTGGGCTGCGACTTCGTACCGGTTGGTCTTTCGATGCAGGAGGCAAAGCCGGAGACCATCGCGAAAGGTGTCCCCGCCTTTCTGCTCTCACGTCAGTTAACCGGGCCGCTGGCGGTAATAGTCGGCTGGTTGTTTTCCCTGGGCTTATTCTGAGGACTCAACGATGAACAAAATCAGAGCCGCCGTGGTCGGCGCGGGTATCTACGGCAAACACCATATGAACGCATACCGCCATAATCTGGACACGGTGCTGGTCGCCATCTGCGACACCGACGCAGAACGCTGCGACGACCTTGCCATGGCGTACGGCGTAATCGGCTATACCCGGCTGGAAACGCTGCTGGAAGAGGAAGCTATCGATGTGGTCTCCGTAGCAACACCGGACCCGTACCACACCGAATCCATCCTCACCGCCCTGCGCCACGGTAAGCATGTGCTGGCCGAAAAGCCGCTCGCCACCTCAGTACGCGAGTGTGAGCTTATCGTGGAGATGGCGCAGCAGCGGGACCTGCTGGTCGGCGTCGATTTCCACAAACGCTGGGACCCGGCGGTGATGCGCATTAAGGCTGAACTGGAGAAGCCGGAAGCCGGGCGCATACTGCGGGGGCATATCAGTATGGACGACGTGATTAGTGTCCCGACGGAGTGGCTGAACTGGGCGGGCGCAAGCTCCCCGGTGTGGTTTCTCGGCTCACACTGCTTTGACCTGGTGCGCCATCTTTCCGGGCAGGAGGTGGTATCGGTGTACGCCGTCGGACAGAAGCGGCTGATGGTCGAATGCGGCCTCGACACCTTCGACAGCGTGCAGAGCTTGCTGACAATGGCCGACGGCAGTTCGTGGGTGGTGGAAAACTCATGGGTGCTGCCGGAGGGCTTTCCGAAGGACAACGACGGACGTATCGATATTCTCTGCGAGGCAACGTATATCCGCAGCACTTCACAGCATCGCGGGCTGGAAATCACTACGCCGGGCATGACGCTCACGCCCAACAGCTATTTCATCAACTACCGCAACGGCGTCGCCAGCGGTTTTGGTATCAACCCGATCAATGACTTTGTGCGGGCGGTCAGGAACCGGTCTCCGTACCCGGTGACGGCAGAGGACGGGCTGGCGGTAAGCCGGATTTGCGAAGCGGTGCATCGCAGTCTGGAGAGCGGTAAACCTGAATGCCCATAATGCCATAACTTTAAGGGCGGTACCTTTCTGCTACGTCAGATTGGTAAAGCCCTTAACCCAGCAAACCAGTCAAAGCACAGGAATGATTAGAAAGCATGGTCAGCTTTGAGCGAAGAGCTGACATAGATACTTATATACGCTAGCCATTGGAAGCATACTAACGAGAGATGAGCTATATCTTTATGTGTATTTCTACTATGATGGTAAACCGAGAGTTAAGAAATGATTTTTTATAACTTTCGTCTCTTTACGACGAGATTCATTTTTCACCAAGTCTAAAACTGCTTCAACACTTGGTTGCATTCCCCCGGAAAGCATACCGCCGAATAATGTCATAAAGAAAGTTGTTTTCAAATCTCCAGTTACTATTCCTGATAACGCACCTGAAACAGCGCCAATGCTTATATTTTTACCAGTGTTAATCAATGATGAATTAGAGAATGCCTTACTTAATCGATTATTTACTCTCATTTCTAAATTAGAAAACTCACTCCTCACCTCAGATAAAAACTCATTATCCAGATCAGTGTAGTCAGAAGAATGGTTGTATAGTTCCCTAAATGTGGAGTTTAAGAAACCTCTCCATTCCGAAAATAGCTCTTCTTGCTTTCTCATGTAACAAATATCTTTAATCGAAATGTTGTTCATATTCAATAAAGAAATGCTACCGATAACATTAGTTCCAAAAGGTGTTATAATCTCATTGCGAGTAAATTTTTCTTGCTGAATCTTCATTATTTCTTTAAGGACACTAACATGCTCGAAACTTGGGTAAAATGAATCTATATTATTATGAAACTGTTTTTTCCTAAATTGTTCTCTTAAAACAAATGCAGCAAGTTGGGGGATTGTGTCATTTTTATCGATTATTCTTTTACTTAACTCTTTTAACAAGCTATCTTCTGGATAAGGTACTTCATTATCCGAGTATTGGGGTTCAGAAACTGGGAAAACAATGCCAGACCTTATTAAATCGGAAATATCACTGTACTCCAGAAGCAACGAATTTATCGCTGGCAGCCTCGCTAATGCATGCTGATTGTTAGAACTACCGGGTCTAAAATAGTCTAAAAGATAAACCAAAGGGTCTTCTATCACTAAACCGTGACAATATAGTAAATACTTTTTTAGTTCTCCTGTGAACGCACCTTGGAACTGAGAGACATCATGTATACGACTAACATAGTTGAAACCCAAATCGTATATTGTGTCAAGTCTTGGCGATATAGAAGGCCTCAAATCAGTTTCTTTTTTAATTGGTAGCTTATATTGATTATTAAAATCATTAAGAGCCATGCCAAGATTTTCTAATTCTTTACTTCCCACAGGTCTTTTAAGTAGCTCTTTTTTTAACAGTGGTCTACCGATAGTATTTTCAATTACGTCTATAAAATTAGTTGAAAGTTTAGTGTCCATCATCCTTCCCCGTATAGCTATAAAGCATTTATCGTTAATTCTTCATCATTTAGCAATTATCAGAATAGTGCAATACGTCAAACAACGTCTTTAGACAAAAAATGCGTGAACAGCCTCACACACATTACTTGTTATGAAGTTTGATACGTCCGCTCCTGGCATGGAACGGACAAGCTAACTTAGCCAAAGGTCCGCTGTGGGTGAGGAGCGGACATTAACACCTCGCGCATGCGCATCTATGTAGTGTAGCGAAGCCGCAACGAAAATTTCTCAGCAGGACGACGTTGTCATTTAACATGTCTGAAAAAGTCATGATGGCTCCTTGTGTAAATTGACGCTTGTAGTTGCTGCAGGTACGGAGCACAGCGTAGTACTTATCCGACAACCTGCACTTGTTAGGCTACCAATATGGATACGTATAATGAGGGTTTGCAAGTACTTGAGCCCCTTTAGATGTGTTACACGATTCACATGTGAGTTGAAAATTTGTCGGATCGTTGGTTCCTGATGCATTTAACGGAACCATATGATCTATGTGTCTAGACTCTGTTGGCACTAAAATATTAGTGAGATCACAACCACAGAGTTGGCACCTTCCTTTGTCACGATGAAATACTGCGTTTTTTAACCATACGGGGAAGTATGATCTCTTGATAACTCCCAGGCTAGCAATGCATTGATGCTCATTGGGCTGTAGCCGAGCAATAAATGGCTGAATAAACAGACTAAATTCATATAAAAATGTTCTATCTGCAAATAGCAATTGGAAGGCTGCTTCAGTAATTGTTTCGGTGGCAGTCTCCATGATTTCTCTCAATTCAGGTATATGATCGCTAACATCTTGTTCCGTAAACCATGTTGGGCGTGGAATGTTTGCCCCATCAAGTAATGCTCCATAGTCAGATATGATGATTTCCGCATCAACCTTTCCGAGGTAGTGCTGTATTCCGAATCCATTTACGCTGGAAATAAAGGTATGAAGCAATGTGTATTTTTTTGGCTTCTCAATTTGCTCAAAAAAATTCAGGGTTCGAAACTCAAAGAAATCAGCAATTATGTCACCTGTTCCAATTCCTGATGGGTTCCGCACAGCAGAAACAACAGTATCAGCAAAAGAATAGGCAGCTGAGTAATTAATTTGTTTTATATTCAATAGCTACTACTCCGTGAATGATGCCTTATTGAGCCGACACGTTTTATCTGGCTCTACCAGATTAACATCCGACGTTAATTTATTGAAATTCAAAAAACCACTGTTAACTCCTGTCCAAAGCATGCTGGCACATTATTACTTTTGTTTGGCCTATAATTTTAAGTCAGTCCACCCTAAGCTTCTAAACTAGAATATTTTTTCTTTTTTAGCAACAGATAAATGCTCCTGTTAATTTGCTCAAAGTGTACCTATTTTATGGTGAAAGCAAATAACACTGTATATTTGCCCAGACGTACAACCAATGTCCGCTTTTGGCACTAAGCAGTCGGTCATTCTGGTCTACTATAGTACGTAACATCAGGGCATGTTCCTGCAAACGGTCGTAGAAAGTGCGGACTCAGCCGTTACCTGGCCGAGGCCGGTCTCGGTTAGTTCTTCTGGCTGCTCGAGTACAAATGCGCCTAGCGCGAGATGAAGCTATTAAAAGTGGGCAGGTGAGTAAACGCTGCTGTTCTTGCGGTGAATTCAATGCTGAGTTGACATTGGCCATGCGAACATGGGCATACACCCCAGCTGCGGCTCCGGGTTTCACTGATAGCCTTGGGCATATCCGGGAATCCTTGTCGGGTATGTAGGTTGAGTAAAACCACCGGCGTGGTTGCGTTCTTTGTCGTCATAGCAACAACGTTGGGAAATTGAAGCGTTGTTGAATTTGACTTATTAGATGGCCTTGCTTCGATATTCAATTTCTAATATCGCCTTTGTCATTGCCGCAATAGCTATAGCATCTGCCATAGTCAATTCAGGCTTGTCTAGGCTTCCATGTCCAGCAGTAGGTAATTTGTTACGCAAATCATAAATATCTTTAATCGCAACAATAAGGTTATTAGATAGGTTTGACTTTTTCTTGAACTGTTCAAAAAAACCACCCAATGATTGATTTGATACATTTGGGTTTTGAGAAATATCTTTCGCCATTGTTTCTAAAATATTAGAGGCGGCGTGCAACGCTCCTGCCGGGTCATTGGAATCTAAACAATTATTCATTCTACTTATTTGCTGAACAATATTGGGGTGCAATCTTTTTAAGTAATCATTCCCCAAAGTTTCATTGAACTGTTTAACATGACTAAAGACATCGCAATCCAAATAAAACCTAGGAGTAACGGTCATCCATGAATACTTCCAGTCATTTTTTATATTATCTTTTTTCGCAATACGCACACCTGTATCCTGATCTATTTCATCGACATATTTACACATGTAATCAGCATAATAGTAAAAATACTTATATGATATTTCAGGGCAAAAATTACTGATCGATGAAACACCTCCGTTTTTATTTGAACAAACTGAGGGTAATTCTTCATCACATAAAGATGAAAATTTGGTTCTTTCCCAATACTCACTCAACTCCTCTTCTTTTGTATCCGTTATGCCCGCTATCATTTTGCTACGTTTAAGCAGAACTACACTGTCATGGTATCGAGGGCAGCTATGCGAATTCGCGTATGGGCATACAGTTGCTGCATTTCGATTATGACTCTCGTTATCCCACCAATTTTTATCAGGAATAATTCTTTGCATAATTTGACTGTTATCTCGCGATTAAATGAATTTTGAACTCTATACATAGCTTATCAGCTCTACCATACCTGCCGCCACTGTACGTATCCCTGCAAAAAGAACCATCAACTTTTAGAGAGTCTCTGGCCCTCCAACTTCCACTGTTGGCACTCTGCCGACATTTGAAATTTACCCTCTCTCGTACACCTGAACCTGGCTTTAGCATGGATTGCAGTCGCTAAATAGCGATATCCACCTCGGGATTTGGCTATTGCCTGCCTCTCCGATGATACTTTTACTCCGGCCGTGTAAGCGACCGGAGCATAAATTTAACCCCTGTCAGAATACTCTTTCAACATGGTAAGAACCGCCCATCGTGCCGCATCATCTGCGATATTTTCAGGCAAAGCATCAGCCCGCAGATTGATATAAGCGTCAACAGCCATTCTGATGGCAACACCGGCGGAGTCACGATCGTGCGTTGCCAACGTGGAAGTCAGCAGACCATCAGGATCAATGCCGTAGAATTCAATGCGGCGAACCCCACGTTGCGGTAGATTTGCGCGACGGTACAGCATTGGTCCCAGCACCTGCTCCCGGAAGAATGCCAGCATACCAATCGCCTCAAAGAGTTCGCCCCTTCCCAGTTTAACCACTGCGTAATGAAGCCAGATCCAGGCTCGGGACTCAAACCACTCCGGCGTCATGTTGGGCCAGTGAGCACTAAATTTTGCCAGTTGTCGCTTCAGAGCAGTGTTATCACGGGTAAATAACACCGCTGGCTCCTCAACGCGTTGAGTGAGCATGTCCAGGGTGACAAATTTCAGATCGACATGGAGGAGTTCAGGGCCATACAGGCATATAAGCAGGCGAGGCTCTCCCACATGTTCCCCGGTGAAAGCATGCAGCAGATGGCCTAATGTTCCGGCAAGTTCCCTACGCTGCGTCATAATTTCGTCATAGTAGAGAGGATCTACGACAACGACAAAAACCAGATCGGAGTATTTATCAAATCCGCCATGAATCATCGAGCCGCCAGCAAGAAGGGAATGAATTCGCGAATCTGACTGAAATTTAAGTTTGAGTTGCTCTGCAAAACTTCTGTGTAAATCGGGTAACGTACTCAGCATACTTTTTCCTGTTCACAAAAAATACAAAGCATTTCAGAATATCGAGTAGTTTATATTCAGCCAGATATTTTTTGCAGGAACAGTTATGCCCTTAGAAAATTTACTCACTTAACCGCATGTCCACTATTGGTCGACATCTGGCACACAGTCGCGCCAGATGCCGTTCTGTTCGTCTAATCTCAGTGATGCTGCAACAACACCTGTGAAATCTGCCTCGCTTCACCTGCCGGATCCGCCGAATGCGTGATCGCCGCCCCCACAATCACCACATCCGGGCCTAACAACGCATAGTCCTTCACCGTCTGGCTGCTGATGCCGCCTGCCACGGCAATCTGGGCTTTCCGGCGCGCCTTAAGCATCGTTATCAAATCATCAATCGGCTTGCGCCCTGCTGCCTGCTGGTCGGTGCCGGTATGTACCGCCAGCATATCCGCCCCCGCCTCTTCCAGCAGGCGAACCCGCGCGGGCAGTTCGTCGACGCAGATCATATCCACCACCACCTGCTTTCCGGCCTCTTTTGCCGCGAGGATGCAGGACTTGATTGTCAGCACATCGGTCACGCCTAATACCGTGACATAGTCTGCCCCGGCGTCGAAAAGCAGCTGCGACTCAAAATGGCCGCCATCCATAATTTTCGCATCCGCCAGCACTTCCTTATGCGGGTATTTCTCTTTAATGGCTTTAATTGCATTCACGCCTTCCCGAATAAGAAAAGGTGTACCCACTTCAATAATATCAACGTCGTCAACCACCTTATCAATAAATGCCAGCGCTTCAGGCAGGGTTAACTCGTCCAGGGCAAGCTGTAATTTCATGTTGGTTTCCTTGTGTCGAATGACTATTCGAGGTTGGCGTGCAGCGCAAAGCCTTTGGTTAAGTGATATCCCGTCGACTGCGCCAGACTCACAATCATGGCATCGCCCAGCACCATGACGGCCTCTTCAAACAGGCTGCCGCCGGGCAGAATACCTTTCACGTTATCGGGTCCATCCGGCAGTTTGTCGGTATAGGCCGGGATCCTGACCACCACCTCCGCCAGATTCCCCAGCGTGGACTCGGGGAAAATGGTCAGCAGGGCCACTGTGCCACCCAGTTGCTTCGCTTTCGTAGCCACATTCACCAGCGAAGCCGTTTCGCCCGATGCGCTAGCCAGCAGCAGCAGGTCGCCTTTTTGCAGCGCAGGCGTCACCACATCGCCGACAACATGCACCTTCAGGCCGATATGCATCAGGCGCATCGCAAAAGCTTTTAGCATCAACAGCGAACGGCCTGCGCCAAAAACAAATATCGCGTTCGCGTCAGCAATGGCCTGCTCCAGACACGCCAGCGCAGCGCCATCAATCCGCGACATCGCCTGATTCAGGTCGCTACAGGCAACGCCTGCAACAGATTGCGTTTCCATCATGCGTCCTCCTGACAGAGCGGGAATAAATCATCCTGATACTCGAGCATCCCCATGATTTCCCGGACATAGTTATCGACATGCCCCAGAAAGTGAAAACGTTCCGGCGCGGCGCGGTAGCGCTGGTAAAGCGGCGTATCGAAGGTGATGCCAAGATGCGGATTCTCTTTGACGGTGGCGAATTTGATGTGCGGAATATGCGGATAGTAGTGATTTTTGCGCACGCACAGTTGCCCGTTCTCTTCCACGATGTAGCAGGCCATACCGTGGTAAAACTGCACCGTGTCGTAGTGAACCGCACAGGGTTTATACGCCAGGTTGCTGAACACCAGCGGCCCGACGCCGATATTGATGGAGCAATGGCCGTAATTCGGCGGCACGATAATGCTCTGCCCCTCCTTCACGACGGCCACGATAAGATCGTCCACCAGCAGATCTTTTGGCGCGACGGCAAAATCCGGCGACTTTTGCAGGATATACGCCGCTGTCCCCTTAATCACTTCGTACACTTCCGGATGGGTGTTGCGCCGCGTGTCGTTATAGCCGTGATAGTGACCGCTGGTTTTCTTGCGCTCATGGCCAATCGTCCCCGGCATGATGATGGTGATGTCGTACTGGTACTGGTCAGCGGCAAGCCGTTCCTGATCCTCCGCAAAGCTGAGCCCGCGGTAAACATCGTAAGCCGGTTCATCACGCTGCACTTCGGTGAATTCCGGTAAAACCACCGCCATCTGCCCGGCGCTTTTGCGGCCAAAACCGAGATAGTTTAGCGGGGGTTTCAGCGCCATCACGCCGTCGTCATCGAGATACAGCGGCAGGCCGCTGTGGTGTAGCTGTTTCATTTTGCCTCCTGTATACACGTCATACTTCAAGTTGTTGCTGCGTTGGCTGCGCGCCTTCATCCCGGTCACATAGTTATCTATGCTCCCGGGAACTCACGCGCTTGCCGCCTTGCTACAACTCGAATTATTTAGTGTATGGGTTCACAATGTCCGGAAACCGGATGCGCTTTAATCGCGCGGATCGCCTCTTTCAGCCGATCGGATTTCATGCCAAATACGCTCTGGATGTTGTTCCCGACCTCGACGACGCCCGCCGCGCCAAGCTGTTTCAGCAGCGCCTTGTCCACCAGCGTCTTATCCGTCACGTCAATGCGCAGACGTGACATGCACGCTTCGATGCTGGTCATATTCCCCAGCCCGCCATAGGCCAGAATGATGCCGCTCACCAGGTCGTTGTGTTCGCTTTCCTGCACCACAGTGCTTTCTTCGACTTCACGCCCCGGCGTCAGCAAATTCCAGCGACGAATAGCAAAGGTAAACAGGGCGTAGTACAGCGCGCCCATCACCAGCCCGACCGGGAACACCATGTACCAGTGAGGCGCGCGCGGCAGGACGCCAAAGAACAGATAGTCGATAAGCCCGCCGGAGAAAGAGAGCCCGATATGCACGCTGAACCACTCCATCAGCAGGAACACCAGCCCCGCCAGGACGGCGTGAATGCCATACAGCACGGGCGCAACAAACAGGAAGGAGAACTCAATCGGCTCGGTGATACCGCAGACAATGGAGGTGATCGCGCCAGAGAGCATAATGCCCTTCACCCGCGCTCTGTTTTCCGGGCTGGCGCAGCGGTAGATCGCCAGCGCAATCGCCGGAATACAGAACATCTTGATGGGCGTCAGCCCGGCCATAAAGGTTCCGGCGGTAATCGGCACCTGATCTTTCAACTGGGCAAAGAAGATAAGCTGGTCGCCATGCACCACCTGCCCGGCTTTGTTCACGTACTCGCCAAACTGCAGCCAGAACGTCGGCCACCAGACATGGTTAAGACCAAACGGGATCAGCAGTCGCTCGACAAAACCGAACAGGAAGGCGGACACGCCCGGCCCCTGCACCGTCATGGTATTCGACAGGCCATTAATCAGATGCTGAACCGGCGGCCAGACCACCGCCATCACCAGCCCGACAAACAGCGCGGCGAAGGAGGTCACTATCGGCACAAATCGCTTGCCTGAGAAGAACTCCAGCCACGAAGGAAGCTGGATGCGGTAATAGCGTTTATACAGCCAGGCGGCAATAATCCCGATAATGATGCCGCCAAACACGCCGGTCTGCAGCGAAGGGATGCCCAGCACCATCGTGTAGTCACGCACCTGCGCCACCGACTCGGGCGTGATCCCCAGAAACTGGCCGATGGTGACGTTCATAATCAGAAACCCGGCGATCGCCGACAGCCCGGCAATCCCCTGATCGTCACTGAGTCCTACCGCCACGCCGACCGCAAACAGCAGCGGCAGGTTAGCGAAAATCGCACTGCCCGCTTCCGCCATCAGCTTCAGCACGTGAACCAGCCAGTCAGCGCCGAGAAACGGCAGGCTGGCGACAATATTGGGATCCTGAAAGCTGACGCCGAAGGCCAGCAAAATACCGGCGGCAGGCAGCATGGCAATGGGGATCATTAACGATCGCCCGATGCTTTGTAACATTTGCAGAAGGTTGAATCTTTTCATCTCGATCTCCTGAGCGCGTCTTTATGACAGGGATTCGCACAACAGCAGGTTCTGCTCCGAACACCTTCAGTATCCGAACCGGAGATGATTAAAAAAACAGCAACCGACGACGAAAGTTATTTCCGGTTTTCGCTTAAAACCGGAAAATTTATGAGGGCAATCACGCCGGAAACCGTCAGAAAGGGATAAAAGAGGAAATCGCGTTCGGCGGGAGGCCATCATATGAGTATCTTCGAGGCGCATTTTCGCAGGCTGTACGCCCGCTACGGCGCAGGCCAGACGCACGAATTACAGATGCAGGAGATCGCCGCCATCTTCGGCTGTTCAGTGCGTAATTGCCGGAATGCGCTGAAAAAGATGCATCAGGAAAAATGGCTCGACTGGCAGCCCCAGCGCGGGCGCGGCAAGCGCTCACGGCTCCACCTGTTAACCTCACCGGAAAAGCTGTTCAGCCAGAACGTCAATAAGCTGCTGGAGAAGCAGGATTACGGCAACGTGCTGCGCTTTATCGGTAACGACAAGTATCTGCTGGATCGCCTGAGCCTGTGGCGCTTTGGGGTACAGGATAAAAGCAGCGAAACGCGGGTGCGCATCCCCTACTACCGCAATCTGGATCCGCTTAACCCGCTCGTTCCCCTGCGGCGAACCGAACGCCACCTCCTGCGCCAGTGCCTGAGCGGGTTGACGCGCTATGACGCCGTTCAGGGCAAGATCGTCCCCGATATCGCCCACTACTGGACCCACAGCGAGGACTTTACCCGCTGGGAGTTCTGGCTGAAATCCACCGCCCGCTTTGCCGATGGCGGCGAGCTGGATGCCAGTGCTGTTGAGCGCTGCCTGCTCGCCGCCAGCCAGAGCCCGCAATTCGCCCCGCTTTTCAGCCCAATCAAAACCATCACCGCTGACGCCCCCTGGCATCTGGTGATTGAAACGCATCACCCGGTCAGACGGCTCGACTGTCTGCTCGCCACCCAGCCGACGATGCTGTTTGATTACCAGCGCGGACACATCCGCTGTACCGGCGCTTTCCACCTGCAGGAGCACAGCGACAACTTTATGGTCCTGCGGCGCAATCAACACTGGCACCAGGCGCGGCCCGGACTGGATGAAATCACCATTTTCACCTGGGCGCCAGAACATATCAGCATGAGCTTTATTCCCCTGCTGCGGGGCGAGGAGGCGCAGGATGACCGCCCACTCAACGAGCGCAGTCTGGAGCAGGGCTGCTGCTTTGTGCTGCTCGACAATGACGGGGCCTTTGCGGATGAAGCCGGAAGACGGTTTATCAATTACCTGCTGCAACCTGTCGAACTCCTCAGCCAGACGCAGCTTCCCGACGAATATGCGCGCATCCTTTCGGTTGCTCAGGGCATGCTGCCGCAGTGGAACCACCGCCCGGTGGATTTCGGCGGGATCACCGCGCCGTTTAACCTGCGTCAGCCGGTTATCATCAGCACCTTTCAGCAGCCGGAACTGGTGGAACTTGCCGGGGCGATTCGCATCTTGCTTGAGCGCTGGCATATTCGCGCCGAAATACGGATCGACCCATTTGACCACTTCAACAGCCAGCCGCGCCCTCCTGCGGATATCTGGCTCAGCAACTTTATGCTCGATACCCTTTCGGTTCCGGCGTTTCTGGAATGGCTGGCTTCCACCACGCTGTTTACGCGCTTGCCTGAAGCCCAGCGACGAAACCTGAACGCGCTGCTGCCGACGATTCTTAACAGCAACGATGAACAGGCATTCGCAACCATTGCCGCCTTTTTCCATGAGATTACCCACCAGCGATATGTCATTCCTTTGCTGCATCACTGGATGGAATTTGCGACCGAGAAGTCATTTACCTGGCGGGATTTAAATACGCTAGGATGGCCGGATTTTAGCCAACTTTGGCTCGAATAATGCACGCCCGCAAAAGCTCGCTAAAGGGCCTTTAAAGGCCTTTAAGGGTAAGGGAGGGAAGTGCGGGATTTGGGTTCGGAGAACGTTTGGTCATCTGCATTGGCTACGTCCTCACGACGGAGACTGTTCAAAGGCCTCTGTACTGACGCCCCAAGAAAACTTTACCTCCAGCTCCGATTGCTGAACAGGTCAATGTCATCGAAGATATCTGCACGATCCAGATCCTGGGTTTTGTAGGCCCGTTTTCTGATGACTGCTTTTTCAGTGAACTGAAGCAAGGTCGTGGGGCATGCTCTCGCTGTAGCGGAGGTCACCACTGTGCTTAGATTCAGCTTATGACGTCAGTCGATAGTGCGATTGCACCAGACCTGAAGGGAAGCTGCGGCTGGATAATAGCGTCAGATCGATATCATGGGGCAGTACTCCGAACAGCGGTTTTCCCGAACCGAGCAGGACAGGAACGGTAGTGATAACGATATCGGCGACCAGACCCTCGCGCAGGAACGACTGTATTAACTGCCCACCATCGATATAGACCCTGTGCACGTTTTTCTCCATCAGGTCAGCAAGAGCCTCCCCTGGCGTGCGGCATGAAAACTGCACTTTGCCCTTCAGCGCCTCTGGCACGGGAATATCGGTTAGCTGTCGGGAAAGCACCAGCACAGGTTGATCATAAGGCCATTCGTCAAAAGTCAGCACTTTCTCATAGCTGCCTCGCCCCATAATGATCCAATCTTTGTCCGCGATGAATGCGGCATAGCCATGATCTTCTGTCGGGTCATCGCGCTTCAACAGCCAGTCGATATCGCCATCCTGTCGAGCGATATAACCATCAAGACTGACCGCGATGAAAACATGTGTGGTAATCATCAAGTGCTCCGTATTCAGGTTGCATATATCTCGTTGAGTTTAGCAATGTAAACGATATTGATATGCTCCGATAAAGCCACATCATAATGTTCTCAACGTCCGTTCTAGGCACGAAGCAAGCAAGTTATCTAAGCTGAAGGTCCGCTGTGAGCGAGAAGCAGACATTGTGTTCATGTGGAAAACCGGAAGATTTAGCATCCGGTTTTCCGCACTCTTGGATTACATTAATGATCTCCAGCATCTCGTGCTGGCACCGCAGCAGCTTGTCGCACTTGACGACGCTGATTTCTTTTTTCCCACTTTGCTCGTAACCATTCGCTATATGCCGGCATGTTAAGGTATAACTGCTGTGTCATATCGGCCAGAACGCGAAGATTATCTGTATAGCCGAAGTGTCCCTTTCCCATTTCAGCATGGCGGCCACCTGCAGCATCCCAGGCTTGAGAAAGCGAATATGGTGCGAACAGCTCTAGACCAGTTAAGAGTATTACAGGAGCCCTTGTTTGTCGGCGCTCGTGGATGTATTCACGCCCCCAAGACGCGAGTTTTGTAATTCGCTGAATTTCGGCCGGGGAAAGATCTCCTGCCTGCTTCATGGTTGCAAAAACCAAAATTGCGCCAGGGAAGCGGATAGCAAGTTGTTTCATTCTTTCTACATCTTCAACTTCAAATGCATCAGCAACAGCTTTTTTCTCTTCGGAATTCTCGCCCCTAAAGCTTTTTGCCTCTCCAAATACGAGTTCTGCGTGGTGATCCAGCTCATTGAAAACTTTGCGTCGGTGCCAGAGTATTAGGTCAGCTTCAATATATTGTTTTGGGGCCAATGTCAGTATTTGGCCAGTTGACCATGTAATCGTGGCATCATGATTTCCAAATGTGTTGGCGAGAAATCTTAGCGTTAGGGATGCGGCGTATCCCCCACGAGCATAATCGGGAAGTGCAAAGGGGCCTATCAACCTGTAAGCCCAACGGGACAATTGACTCGAACTTGGATCGATCATTGGAAAGCTAAACTTATTTAGGCAAAGGCCGCATGCTACTACAAGATCCAGTTCGCGTAGCGCGTGCCATCCCCAAGTAGAGCATTTTGCACACTTTAACTCCAAGCCAAGCTCAACAGCACCAAGCTCAACTAAAGTTTCAGCATTTTTATTTCGCCATATATCACCCTTCACCACATTATTAATTTTGTTCTGAAATTCTTGGTGTTGAATTGAGGGTGAAATGGGCCGTCGAGAAATTTTATTGAGAAGTTTCACTATCTCTGCATGAGCAAAACTACTAATTCCCCTGAAACCTCCGAGCGTATTAATAATTTGCTGTGTAGCTTGTCCTGCATCGGAGATTTGGCTTTCAACTCCATTGTTTTTTAGCCATTCACTTATCGCCGTTGTGCCGTCACTCAAACGCCAGAGATCGGACATATTATGGAAACGGCAAAATACAACAAAACCTTCAGTTGTAGATAAGATGCTTCTCTGTATTGACTGGAAACGTGGCATCTTGGGCGACCTGTAATTACAAGGATAAACGGTTGCAGCCCGACTGGTATTTGACCAATTTTTTAATTTCACTACGTTCACCCAGCGAGCATCATTGGCACCATATCTTTCAGTGAATTCTGGATGGAGATAATCAAATCGAACTTCGGTTCGGTCACCTTCGATTTGTGTGTCAAACGTTTTTTCTGCACAGGATAGAGTAGGTCGAGTACTGCGAACTGTAAAACCAGATGATGGTCGCCAAATCGGTGGATACCAATCTTGACGCCTATTTGCCTCATCTTGATTAACCCGCAAATAGTCGGCGTAAAGTTGTTCGATATTCGCAGTAGGGATAGATCTTGCAAACATTACGGTAGCATGAGTCATTAAGCCAAATTGATTCCCTCGAACGGGGCGATGGCAATCTTCAATGTATTCTCTGCAGTATGGGGAAAGCGCATCAATCCATTGGAGTGGAATTGGTCGGACATATTTCCGCATAGCGCGAAGGTTCCAGAAGTCAATAAGATCGCGCGAGTCATGTGCATCCATGACAAAGAGCGTTGGATCCGCATTGTCATGATAATTAACCTCAATATTCGAGTGACCGATTTGTAGTGCTGAATTAAATCCATCCTTGTACAGGTCTACTAGAGCTTCTGGGGATAATTCAACCTGTTTGGGATCAAAAGCATCACAGAACCCTTGGCCAAAATATTTAAGGTCTTCATCCTCAGGGAAGCTGCCAGATAGGCAAGCACAGAACGACTTCAATGCATTCGTCCGAGGTATGAGTTCCACGATATTGTGCTCATGTCGACGCACGAATTGAAATTGTTTCTTATACAGATCTTTATATAGGTCGAAGACATCAAGCCCAGCTTGACCCCGCAGTTCATCAGATCGCCTTAGCATGGCTGAAAGTTGCAGTACTCGGTCTGGGTCATAGCCAAACCCTTTAGCCAGCCCTGCTTCAGCTTCTACAAGGAAATCAGGTTCGAAAGCATCAAGATAGCCATTGACGATCTGCAAAGCGCTCTCAGGTTTGTAGTCATCCCTATCCCACCATTTAGGCACATGGCCAAAAATTGGAATGATAGGGTTAAATTTACCGCCCCAAAGGCATGTGTTTATTTGGAAGATTTCCAGTAACCGTTTACTGTCATTAGGTTTAACGAGGAATGCGAATCGAATTGGTCGTAGGGTTACGACGGCGCTGATATGAGCCATAATTCTTCCTGTCAGAATGTAGTACGTTCACTTTGAGGTTGCATAACCGATTTGTCACGCACCGCGTAACTGAGCGTTTACAAGCATTCTACTTTGATTTACCTGCCGTTTAAAAATGGTTTAAGCATTATGTTGTGTGGAAAAAGAGGCTATTGATCTACACCTAAAATTAAATCTACGTTCAGTTAATAACGTCCGCTCTTGGCACAATGCTGACGGGACATGAGCACTCTCGGAGTTCGGACCAGAAATGGAATGGCCTGAATAAGAAGGGTAAGTCTTATAACGAAAAGGCCGCGAAAGCGGCCTTTTTTTAGTCCGATGCAACCTAACTAGACTGTTGAAACGGCAGGCTTTGAAGTAATCTCACGCAAGACGTTAATCAGCTCGCGGCCACATTTTAAGTGCGGCATTACCTAGCAACACACCACGGGAGAGAATTTGTTCCTCATCCCATCTGTCTTTAACGGTCAGAGGCACGTTCAAACGCAGGCTGGTATGGGCAAGAAAAGCATCGCGTTTCTTTAGAAAATCTGAGTGTTGGAGGGATCGATTCACGCTGAGGTTAAGTAACGTAAGATTTCCCAAAGTTGCAATTACTTGCTGCCGTTTCCGCACCAGTTCCTGATCAGGCGTCAGCTCCGCCCCTGCAAGAACTATCTGAGCAACCGCTGATGCTTCTGTATCCGTAACAGATTGCCCATTTTCGAGAGGCCAGTGAGAGAACCACTGTTGAGGCATAAGGTGATCGATATCAAGGCTGGAAAGTTTAGGAACATCTGGTTCCTCTGTTTTAACCTGACGGCGCAGTTCCCCTTCAAGCTCTGTCAGCATCATACGCATCTTCGGCGTATCAAGCCTGCCAGGATAAAGCTGTGCGGTGATACAGGCATTAAGGAATTCTGAGTCAGTCGGCCAGCGAGAAGCCTCGCCATTCAGATTCTTAAGGCTGTAGCGTAGCTCAATACTAGAAACGGCAGTTTTAGCCAGGTGCCGTAAGACAGCCATGAATACGTTATTGTAGTTCTTAGGTGTCAACCCACACACGGCTCTTCGTACAACATATGAGACTAGATCATTAAACATGATTGTCTTTTCGGTATCAGAGATATCAGTGACTGAAATCAGGAGCGCAAGAGGATGAATAGTCGTCACGTCATAGGCTGCAATACGACGGCCAAAGCGCGCGACAGGAGTCGTACCACTATCTCCGATCAGTTCTTTATATTGATTAGCATAGCGAGTGAGAAGCGCGACCTGCTGATCGGCGCGGCGCGCAGGCATATCCTTAGTCACAAAGTCCCGGAATTCATTGTAAAGGCGCGACAAATCCACCTCACTGCGTTTTTCAGCCTGTAGCGTGGCGTGAATTAACCATTCCAGTCGGGGTTTATAAATACGACCACGGCGTTGATTTTCAGTCCAGTAGGGATCTTCAAAAGGCTTCCAGTCATTCTCATACAACATCGCAGCATCAATATCGTCACTTACAGCGCGCATAAAGATGTAATTGCGAATGAGATCAGTTGCATGAAGTTCTGCCCCACGGCCATTTAACGTTTCAAAAATGATTTGAGCATCATCTCCTTCCTCCAGGGTGATGTTGATCATTTTGAGGTCAGTCAGGACTGCATTAATCAAAGCCTCTGCATTTGAGGCTACAGGGTGCCCTTCCGCGTTGATGAACTGAATAAAAGCGTCACTAAAGAACCATAATGCTTCCAGTGAGGGTGGGTGGCTGAAATACTTACGCAGGGTCCCGTGTTGTGTGAAGTTTTCCGGATAGACCTCGCGAAGAGCTTCGACTGAGTCAACGTTGAGACTTTTAATAAAGTCTTTTTGATCACGGAATGTCGGCCAAAGTTTGAAACGTTCAACGTCTACATTACGCATAGTCTCTTCGTTTATGTTGCGTAAACAAGGCAATACGATCTTCTCCAGGCCGGAAAGTCCTGTTGCCCGAAGAGCAAGACGGATGGAAGCAAGAACATACTGAAGTGTGGTGAGTCGCTGCTGGCCATCAATGATGTGTGACGTATCCACCCCCAATAGGCTGTCTTTGGATTGTGGTTCGAGCACGATGGCCCCGAGGAAGTGAGGCGTTGGTTTTGTTTTAGAAAGTCTGCTCTCAGCCTTATCGATAATATCTTCTAATAAAGCTGACCATTGGTCTCTTAGTGTCCATACATAGGCTCGTTGATAAAATGGAACGCAATACTGCCGACGATTCTGGAAGAGTTGATTGACGGTAAGCGGCTCTGATTTCATGGGGTTCCTATAATAACGTTAAGTATTTTAAGAGCTTAAGAAACGTAAGGTTGCCACCACCTATTCAGGTAACAAGCTCCTGTAGAAGTCAGTTAAGATATCGAAGATTATTGGTAAGCGTAAAGTGATAGCCGCATTGACGGCTATCACTTTACGCTTACCCTGTATCGCCGTCGATTATTAGTATGTATTTGATGAGCATGGTCTACAGGCCAGAAAATTAAAGAGAGTGAATTATCCGACAGAAACGCTCACTTTCGGAAACGAACGACAAGCCTATAGCGTCCACCAGAGCCTAAACTAGCACGGAAAATCCCGCTCCCAACAATCAAATTAAAAATCAAACAGATACAAAAACCCCTTCCATATCAACACCATCGCCACTCTTTTTGCGCCTTCCCTTTCTCGCAAAAAATCAAAATCTCCAACAAACTCAACCACCTCCCCCACCAATTACAAGGACGCCAGCCACCAAAATTCTCCATCGGTGATTACCAGAGTCATCCGATGAAGTCCTAAGAGCCCGCACGGCGCAAGCCCTGCGGGCTTTTTTGTGCCCTCAATTTGTCCCGCGAAGTCCGAAGAGAACTAATTAAATCCGAACCTTTTAGGCCCATTGATAGGCCCAACGAAAAGCTCTATTGTTTTCGTTGGGCCTAAACGCATGGAGACTCCCCATGGCAAGAAAAACTAAGCCGTTAACCGATACGGAAATCAAAGCAGCTAAACCTAAAGATGCCGATTACCAGCTGTATCACGGCGACGGGCTTACTCTGCTAATCAAGGCCAGCGGTAGTAAGCTCTGGCAGTTCCGTTACTATCGCCCTCTGACCAAGCAGCGAACCAAACAGAGCTTCGGTGCCTACCCTGCCGTCTCGCTTTCTGATGCACGTAAACTCAGAGCTGAATCTCGAGTTTTATTGGCGAAAGACATTGATCCTCAGGAACATCAGAAAGAACAGATTAGAAATTCTCAAGAAGCCAAAATTGAATCGCCACAGGTTTAACAGACACCTCAGAGTCATTTAAGATGACTTAAAAAGAGGTGCAGCAGTAAGCGTTATCCCGAAGAGTTTAAAATTGAAACAGTCAAACAGGTTGTTGATCGTGGTTATTCTGTTTCCAGCGTTGCAACACGTCTTGATAACACCACCCACAGCCTTTACGCCTGGATAAAGATGTAGCGGGGGTTACAGGCCATCCCTCGGTGAGTGAGGACCGCCAGCACGTTGCAATGCGGACAGGTGGTGTCCGGTATTAACAACGTGGCAACATGAAACGCTTACTGCAGCTGCGTGAGCATCGCTTCCGCCATCACCCATAGTGCCCGGTTAAGTTTCACGTCCCCGTCAATACCGCGAACGGCACGGGTATATGACCGTCCTCCTTTGGCGTTACGCCCACTGAGACCGCCCTTAATCAGGTTCTCCTGAATACGCTGGTACGTAGCCCACAGGTCATTGCTCTCATCCTGCCAGCGGCGTGGGGAGAGTATCTGAGGTGCTGTCACCGGCTGGTGGTCCTCACCGAAACGGTACGTCAGTGCAGCCTGTGACAGAGCTTGTTGTGTAGGCGGGGGCAGCATCAGCGACTGCATGGCATCCCGTTTTTCTTCCACACGGTCAAAGATCCCCAATACTTTATACGCCCCCTCAATCACCTGACTCACGACATCTCCTTTGTGCGGCACCCGCACCTCGCCAAACGACTCACCACAGACGAGCCCGTTCTGACAAACCGCACGAAATAAACCCGGCAACATCTGGTACGAACTGGTGCCATCGTGAGAGTTGAGCAGGATAATTTCCGGCGCCTGTTTACCGGTAATCTGCCCCTCACGCCGCAGCGCAGCATATGCTTTGTATGTTCACGACGACCGGGGTCACGCACGCGGGTCTGACAGGCAAAGAATGGCTGGAAGCCTTCTCGCTGTAGGCTGTCCAGCAAAGAGATGGTGGGTATATAGGTATAACGCTCACTGCGGGATTCATATTTGTCTTCGCAGAATACACTGGGCACCACGCGAAACAGCTCCTCGCGGGTTAACGGACGGTCACGACGGATAATGTTTGCAGCGCCAAAGCGCGAAGCCAGACGGGCCATAAGCAGACTCCTCATAATGGGAAAACAAATAAAAGAAAGCCCCGTAGCATCGGCGACAGGGTCAGGGAAATAACAGGGATGGGTTAAATACTCAGAAGAAGAAATCCCAGACGGCACGGGCCACTGACACCACGGTGGTGCGCACGGCCTGAATGACGGCCCGCACCGGAGCCGGCATGAGTGGGAAAGCACTTACCGTGTCCAGTACCGCGCCGACCGTTCCACCAAAATCGTCACGCGCTTTTTTCTGGACTACCGTCGTGCGAAAGGAAGGCTGGAGTTGCGACGCCACCGGGCTGGTGGCTTCACGTGGCAGGCTCTTAATCATTCGTTCAGCCATCACCCGCAGCCCCCACTGCAGGCGGACAGACACGGCGCATACCGGATGTACGGGCTGGAAAAGCTCATGCAGCAGACAAATTTTGCGGCTGATATTCTGCTTCTGCTCTGTGGACAATGGCCCCCCACCGCTGGTGGGCTCGGCCTTATCCGACTGGCTGATAACAAACAGCACCTTATGCCGGAATGCCTCACCAATCACCTGATGATAAAAGTGTTCATCCGCTGCCAGCGCCCGGTCATCGGCCTTAATCAGCCACAGCACTAGGTCAAGCCGGGGAAGCTGTTCGCGGTACAGCGCAGCATATTCGTTATCGCGAGCGCCACTTTCGCCCACGCCGGGCAGGTCCACCAGCGTCATATGGCGGTCGCCAACCTGCAGACGAAAGCGTAAAGGTTCACGGGTGCAGGCCGCCACATCGCTGACTGGTGATACCTCACTGGCAAACAGTGCATTACACAGGCTGGATTTCCCGGCTCCGGATTTACCCATAACGCCAATAACTGGCTCGTAGTTTGTTAACTGGTTTATTTGCTGCAGAATCCGCTCTGATACCCACTGTGGCAGACCAGCAAGCGATTGCTGAAACGACTTCAAACCTTCAGAATAGTTCATTACTACTCCTCTGAAAAATAATAAAAAATGGCAGAATCGTGAGATTCCACCGTTAATCGTGTATGTTCAGAGGAATGATATATATCTGAATACTTTTATAATGCTGGCAGCCCGTTCTGCGCCAGATATAGTCATTCGAACCCTGAGAGTTACACTTTTAAGTGATTCAGGGTATGCGCTTACTGGTTACGAATATTGTGCCAGAATCATGTGATTTGATGATTGCCGCTTTGCTTTCGAGCCAGTAAGTGCCCCACGTTCGCTAACAAATACTCAGCGCATGCAGAAAACTGCTGGCTATATTTCTTTCGAAGAACGTCCACTTATCTCGTCCTGCGGAAATCATCCACTAGCAAACAACAAAATGGTAAGCTAGCGTAATCCAATCAGAGTGGGCACTTAACCAGTACCAAGCGAGCCCCTCGCTTATCAATACGAGACATCGTTGATAGTGCCGTCTGCGGTGCGCCACGCCACTATCATTCTCATCAAACAGGGTACGGCTGCAAAGGCCTGATAACAGGCTTACAGCCTTTGTCATCACTTCCAGCGAGTCTTTTGCTCTATGTCCCTTTCCCAGCACACCAGCACAGCACCCGACCTATCAGATACTCTTAAAGGGGAAAATGCCGCCCGACTTATCATTGATAATGATCCTGCAGCAGCACATATTCACGATCCCCGAACCACTGAGTTTGCGAACGCCATGATGGATACTGCGGCCAGCGAACTTAAAAATGCGGCCGGCATATTTAAAGATCTGGTTGAACGCGCAACAGCAGGCGCAGAAGATCTTGCCGTGGCCACCTTTCAGGGGATCATCGAAGTGATACAGAACGCCGATGATGTCAGGGCCACACAGGTATGGTTTGCACTCAGGCAGACGAAAACAGGTAAACAACTTTTGCTAGTTCACGACGGTGCCCCGGTTACCTGTCTTAATGTGCTCGGCATGGTCCTCCCCTATCAGACTTCCAAGACTAATCGAACCGATCAGCGCGGGCGTTTTGGTATCGGTATGAAAACCCTTCTCCGTATTGCCGACACGCTTGCAGTGCACTCTGCCCCGTATCATTTCTCCTGTAATCAGTTAGATTTTGACCGCCTGCCACCAGAACCGGCCCTTCCCGGATTTTACGACCCGATGCAGCATACGCTTATTGTTGCGGACCTGAATTCTGCCTTTGATGAGTCAGAGCTCACCGCATGGTTTGATTCATGGCGCCACGACGGGTTGCTGTTTCTGGCTTCGGTAAGCCAGTTAACATGGTGCGAGCTCGATGGCAGCATAAAAAGCCAGCGTGCACTGACTTTTTCAGACTGGACAGATACGGGCTATACATTACACCACTCAGGAATGCACAAACTCCAGTGTAGATTCACCAAAGCACAAGAGAATGACTGGACCATCTGGCGAGCATCAGTCGCAGTTCCTGAACATTTACATCCAGCGCATAAAGCGCGCAGCGAAGTTACCGATATTTCCATTGCTATTTCGTCACAGCGAACCCAATCCGGGGTCTATATTGGTTTTCGTACTGACATTCCCACAACCCTCACCTTTTCACTGGATGCGCAGTTCGATCCAAGTACCTCCCGCGAATCTATTATAGAAAACGACTGGAACCGATGGCTCATTGAGCGCACCGCCGAAGTGGTGGGAAATATTGCAGCGGGAATGCTCGCTACCGTCCCGAAAAGCGCCTGGCGCCTCATCCCGCTCACTACCGAGCTTGTCGATCCAGAGCGTAACTCGGTACTTAACCGCTGCTTTTCAACTGCACTGAATAAAACCCGTACCTGGTTAGCTCAGCATGCTGTAGTCCAGTTACCCTCTGGCCATTACCCTTTTTCAGCACTGAGTTATGAAGCGCAAACGTTGAAAGCATTTCTTAGCGAGGACGATGTCGAACGTATCCATCAAGGACAGCATGCTCTGCACAGAAGTGTCCGGGATACTCAGGACCGCTGGCGCGAAGTCATTAAAGAACTAAACGTCTCAAGTCTAGTCAGCACAGATGAGTTACTTGACTCCCTGGAGAATAAACTCTTCAATTTTAAACCTGCACCATGGTGGGTCCGGGCGGGCGCACTCTTGGTGGAACATCATGAAGAGAGTGAATTATTTGACCGCGCTTTCTTACTCTCGCATCTTAATGAGCCGATTTCTTGTAGCTCTGATGATGTAACCGACATTCCCCTGGTGCTGAACCCACCTTCTGAATTTGCGCAACGCTGGCAACTTATACAGCGCCTGCATGTGGCATACGAGGATGGGGATGCAGGCGAACAGGTTACCACCTGGTTGGATGCTAATGCCGCCTTTGTCAGTCAAGCTAACACGGTGATTGAGCTCTCAGCCTTTGCTGAAAAATTTGAACAAGACAGCATCGAAATATCAGAAGACGATCTTCGCTCGCTGCGGGACATGTTTGATAAACTGCGGGATACAGAAGCAAAAGCTTTAGGTATCAAAATAGGCGCGATTCTTAAGCTGGATGGTTATGTCTATAAAAACGGCAAGATCGTACGGCAAAAAGTGCGGCTTTCAGAAAGCTACCTGTGTAAAACTCTGGATAGCGAAAACTCTACCTGGCCTGATGCAGCAGACAACACGCCGGGTATCCAGTGGGTTGGAGCAAAATACGAAGCCATTTTAAAAACCAACATAACTAGAGGAGCGAAGCGCAAGCGCGAGGATGGAACACAATCTCGTGGTGCCAGAAAGTTCCTGTTACTACTTGGGGTTGAATATTCGCCTCGGGTACAAAAAATTGATGAACATCGTTACGGAGTAACTGAACGTCGGAGAGCAGAACTTCGGGCTAATGGTGCCGAACTGGTTTATTACGACTTCGAATCCCCGGATCTCGAACGCGTGATTCAAAGCATCAAAGCAACAAGCAAACAACACGCAAAACGGCGGAGTCCTGCCCTACTCACGACTCTCACCAAAAACTGGCAACGCCTGTATGTTCCAACCTCATCGGTTCCTTCCGCACACAAAGCCATTAAATACTTTTATCCTAAAGCGAATGTAACCGCAGCGTGGCTGAATACGTTAAGAGATGTAAGTTGGGTTGCAGTCGGTAAAGGGGAAACGGTTTTACCCCATTCCGCCGTGCTGAAAACACCTGAAACTCAGACGCTTTATCAGACCTTCATCTGCGGCGTGAATGCAAAAGACCTCGATAAGGAATTTTTACGTGTTTTAAATATTATTACGGATGTCAGGATTGGGGACTTGTTGACCGCACTGGAAACGATACGAACGAACGAAGAAATTGTTATTCAGGCACAGACACAGCAAATATACAGGGCCATTGCAAAGCACTGCCCCGCAACGATTACCTTCGCAACACGAGTCGGCGAATTGAGTATCCAAGAACTCAGGACCCGATTTCTTGAGGGGAGCGGGTTAATCTATGTTTCTGGCAGAGGCTGGTCCAGACCCAATGAATTGTTCAGAGGACTCGATATTTTCCATGGAAAGCGGCCATTTGTACCTGGAGGTACGACATCGCATTGCCAGAACCTTTGGTATGCCCTGAATATTCCCGAACCGAGTCTTGCTGATTGTATTCAGTACTGCCGTGAACTGTCTCACAAGCCGTATAGCACCGAAACAGAATCCCAACTGATGGACGTTTATCGTTACATGGAGACACGGCTCGAGAAGGAGGAGCGAGACCCAAAAGATAAATTACGCACGTTACCACTCTTCTGCTCTTCAGGCTGGGTGACACAGCGGCCCATTTACTCGCTTGATAACCCAGAACTCAGAGAGCAATTAGGCAAAGCGCTTCCCGACCTCCAGTGCTGGGTGCCTCCTTGCGATATCCAGTATTTTCCAAGACTGGTTAAAGCACTACGTGTTGTGGAACTGAATCCCAAGCTTCAGAGTGTCAACGATAATACCGACTCGAAAGAGCGTGGAGAGCAGGAAAGATTGCGCTTTGGCCACGCAATTGAGCATCTTTCAAATGAACTAGCAAAAAGTATGCCTGATCTGCGTGATAAGCTGCCTATCAGTTGGGATAAGTTCAAAAATACAACGCTCTATATTTACGATTCACCCGCCACCATCCGCGCTTTAGCACCAGAATTCCCAGGCGGATTTGTTGACCTTTCGCTCAAAGCCGTGAGTTTAGATAATTCTCAGGCTTTCCATTTTTATCAGGATGCTATTGGTGACCGCGATTTCGGTGGCCGAGTCATCGCTTCACTGTTTCCATCGAAAGAACGTCGACGCATTGATGCGGAGTGGACTATCGCATGGAAAAAGAGTCTCGATTCAGTCGCTGAGCCAATCCGGCTGGCAAGTGATGAGGCACGTACTGAAGCCATGGAAGATATCGCTACAAATATTAATGCCGCATTAAAACACAAAATTAACGTTACGGCCCCCAAAAGTCGTTCTGCACAAGTACAACCAAGAACACTGAAACCATCAGTTGGTGCGATGGTCCGTGCCTCTGTAAAAACAGGTACAGGAACGGCTAAGACAACCACCACCAGCAAAGGCGCTCGTGGACTGAAAACGACACCGCCTCCGGTAAAATCAGGAACCAACACGTCAATTTCCACTCCAGTGGCTTATACCAATGCAGATCTTGAGCAGAGAGGTTGGGAGCTACTTTCCCAGGCACTGGACACGACCAACGACCAGAGGATTATTGACTTCCGGCGCAATCATGGTGTCGGCGCCGATGGCGTTATTGACTGGAAACTGTTCATCGAAATGAAAGCCACTGGGCGTGGTCCTCAGAGTCAGATAGAGATGTCTAACAATGAGTATCAGCGAGCAAAAGAACGGGGTAATAATTTCATTCTCGCCCTGGTATCAGGGCTTGAAACCGGCCAGACCGATGAAATCAGGCTCATTTTTGATCCGGTTAATTGTGCCAATGTCATCCCTACCAATGGGATCAGGTTAGGTGGATTGCTTGAAGCGCCGTCCGTTGTCATACAGTTTGAGACTGATGTGAATGAATAAACCCAAGAGACTTACATAAGGATATTTATGTATTTAGGTAGACTAAAAATTTCGCGGTTTCGGTCTTGTGATGATGTGACTGTTAGTCTCCGCCCAGATTTGACTGTATTGGTCGGTGAAAACAATGGTGGAAAATCCAATGTTTGAATCGCCACGGATAATCTAGACACTTCCGAGCCGTTGATAATACTGGTTTTCATATTCAGTCGGTGGCATCTAATCACTCGAACCATGCCGACACTTACTGTTATAAAACATTTCAATGTAATCAAAAATATCGCTGCGAGCTTCTTCCCGCGTTCCGTAGAACTTTTTCTTTATCCGTTCACGCTTCAGCAACTGGAAAAAGCTTTCTGCAACCGCATTATCGTGGCAGTTACCGCGACGGCTCATGCTGCCCTCCAGGGCGTGTGATTTCAGGAACGACTGCCACTCATGGCTTGTGTACTGACTGCCCTGATCAGAGTGAACCAGCACCTGTTTTTGGGGATTACGCCGCCATACAGCCATCAGCAATGCATTCAGGACAATGTCCTTTGACATCCGGGATTGCATTGACCAGCCGATAATTTTGCGTGAGAACAGATCAACAACCACGGCAAGATACAGCCAGCCTTCGTGGGTCCTGATGTAGGTTATGTCCGTTACCCAACGCTCATCCGGAGCATCCGGATTGAACTGTCGCTGGAGCCTGTTGGACGATACGATACTGACCTCGCCTTTACGTGCCCGCGGGCTCCGGTATCCGACCTGAGCCTTTATCCCGGCACGTTTCATCAGTCGCCAGACTCTGTTGATTCCGCACTGTTGCCCGCTATCCCGCAGATCCAGATGGATCTTGCGATAACCATAGGCGCATCCCGATTCCAGCCAGAACTGTTTAATCTGTCCTGTCAGTCTCAGTTCTACCTGATGGCGTTGTGAATGCGGCTGCTGAAGCCAAGAATAAAAGCCACTGGGATGAACATCCAGCACCCGACAGAGCAGGCGAACAGGCCAGCAGCAGGTGTTGTTACGGATAAAGGCGTACCTCAGTTGGACAGTTTTGCGAAGTACGCCGCTGCTTTTTTTAATATGTCCCGTTCGTCGGTAACCCGCTTCAGCTCTTTCTGGAGACGGCGGATCTCAGCCTGAGCATCTGACTGTTCTTTATTAGTGGAAGCATCCGGACCGTACTTCTTTATCCAGGCGTAAAGGCTGTGGGTGGTGATATCAAGACGTGTTGCAACGCTGGAAACAGAATAACCACGATCAACAACCTGTTTGACTGCTTCAATTCTAAACTCTTCGGGATAACGCTTACTGCTGCACCTTCTTAAATGACTCTGAGGTGTCTGTTAAACCTGTGGCGATTCACACATCACTAAACTGCTTTTTAAATTCATCGAGAATAAGCCAGTAAAATAGCTCCTCTTTGTCGACGCTCATTCCCTCAAAGAAGTATGTTCCGTTTAACTGTTCGGTCGTATCCATAGTCTTTCCCTGTATAAGCTAACGAACTAAATCCTAATACTGGCCTTAGATATCGTCCAGAACATACACCACAACGTTATCCTAAATTTGGATTTAGATGTTGCCGCTACAAGGAATGTTGGGGAAGGATGCAAACCAAGTTCCCGTTATGAACAACTTTGCGCGTCTTCAGGCTTCAATGGATACCAGAAATTGCCAGACGGCCTTATCATTCAATAGGAGGCGTTGGCACAAGTGGTACTACTGGTACGGTTGGCACAACTATCGGTGGCTTCGTCGGCGGCGCGCTTGCCGCATGGGAAAGAGGACGTTTGTGGAATTGATTATGCAACAGGTTAATTCAATAACATTGGTTAAGGTTAGTGAAGCTACCGATGTATCCCAGGCTCAATCTGACGTTGTGCTCAATGGTAAAAGCACCGGCATTATTGTACCGGGGCAAGTGCTTGAAGCAGCGGTCCAGGTTAATGAGCAGCGTTACATCCTGTTTCTGACGGATGACATTATTTTTGAAGAATCCCTGACAATTGTCCTTATTGACGTTCATTACGGGCTTAAAGAAATTGTTCGTTTGGGCAATGAGTACTCTACAGGAACTTTTGCAGATCTCCAGGTCACTGACGATAGCGTGGATTTCAGGTTTATTGGGAATTATATCTGGACACTAAAAGTATCCGATTCACCTCGCTTACGGCTTCCTTTCGTTTCCGATCCCAAAGGGGTTAAACGGGAGTCTGGTCTGAAAAAGTACATAACGATATCTGCCGCACCGGCGTCGGAAAACGTAAGCTGAAGTCACTATTTATCAGAATGAAAAGGCTTTCCGCTGAGCTGGATAAATGCTCCTGAGAAGTATGCAGACTTCGCATCCGATGAAGTCCTGAAAGCCCGCATGGCGCAAGCCCTGCGGGCTTTTTTGTACCCTCAACATGTCCCGCGAAGTCCGTAAATTTTCCCGGCGACACAGCAACTTCACGCCATTAAACATTGTTTTTCTCATGCTCAATAAGCCATTCTTTGCGTGAAATCCCCCCTCCATAACCTGTCATCGTCCCATCTTTTCCAATTATCCTGTGACAGGGGATCACAATCGCAATCCGGTTGGCACCGTTAGCGGCAGCGACGGCGCGCACGGCATTGGGCTTATTAAGCCGTAGTGAAATGGCCTGATAGTGTGAGGTCTGTCCATAGGGAACAGCACGCAAAGCATGCCAGACGGATTGTTGAAAATCACTGCCCGGAGCATCTAAAGCCAGATCAAACTGTCGGCGCGTTCCGGCAAAATACTCGCCGATCTCTTTTACTGTCTGCCGGGTATGGCTGTTTTCGCCGGTGACGATTCTGGCGTTAAATAAACGCTGGATATCGCGGAATTCTGTTTCCAACATCCGGCGATCGGTAAACTCCAGCAGACAGACTCCCCGCTCTGTCGCGCAGACAAACATCGGTCCAAGCGTCGTGGTAAACCGGTGAATGACTATCACCTGGGTTGCCTGAGTCGGCGCTGCGCCAGTAAGCCGCTTGTAGGTATAACCAAAGCCGCTAAGCGATTCATAGCCATTGTCCAGCGCAACGTCAGTCGCCGGTCGTCCACTTTTTAGCTCCTGCAGGGCAACGTTCACCCGCTGCATTCGCTGGAAAGCCTGAAAAGTGATGCCGTGATGTTGCAGGAACCAGCGCCTTACCCGCTCCGGGCTGATGCCATGCTGACGAAGCTCCGCGTCTGCTACACGGGATTTGATATCGCGCCTGACAAGCGCAAGCGCCTGCTCAACGAATAATGGCGCGCTGTGCGCATTTTCCGCAGGTCTGCAGACTTTACAGGGACGAAAGCCGTCCGCCAGGGCAGATTTGGCATCTTTATAAAATTCAACATTTTCGCGCTTGGGCTTTCGCGCCCGGCATACCGAAATGCAGAATACGCCAGTGGTTTTGACGCCAACAAAAAACACGCCAGTGTAGTCTGAAGCACGTTCAAGTAATGCCTGATACCAGATATCACACAGATTTTTATCGGTTATTTTCATCGCCAAAAAGTCCTTCAAACGTCTGACGAGATCGGATCGCATGCATGATATCAGTCAGCGTTGACTGCATCGCTGAATGAACAAAATTGCCCATTGAAATACGGCTTACCCCTGCCCATTTCAGCCTGTCGAATGACGGAAGATCGGGCATACACATGACATTCAAAGGCAATCCCGTTGCCTCTGCAATGAGGCTGATGTCTTTCTCTGACGTCAGGCAGGGAACAAAAAGGCCGTCAGCACCTGCAGCTTTATAGCGTTGACCCCGTAATATCGTCTCCTGCAACGCGTCTTCATGCCCGAGCAGGTAAGTGTCAGTCCGGATGTTCAGAAACAGGCTGTAATTTTCGCTTCTCAGCGTATCGCATACTGTTCTAAGGTTACGGGAAAAATCAGAGGCATCGTCAAGCTGACGAACCCCGTTTATGACTCGGCTGTCTTCGAGGTTAACGCCTGCGACGCCTGTCTGAGCAAGACGCCGCAGATTGTCTGCTATCTCTTCGGCTGAATCACCATACCCTGCTTCCATGTCAACGCTCAATGGCAGGCTGCTGGCAGCCCGGATCCGGGTGACCATATAAAATAACTCATCAAACGGCACTCCCTGCCCGTCATCATATCCCAGTGTGGACGCTATAGCTGCACTGGACGTTCCCAGAACCTGGTAGCCTGCTTTTTGCGCTGCGACAGCACTGGCGGCATCCCAGACGTTGGCGATAAGAAGAGGCTCATGCTGATAGTGGCGTTCTGCAAAGTTCATATTCATATCCTCTCGATAGATTGAAAATGAATCTAAGCACTCAGGAAGAACCTCACAACCGAAATTCAGACGACCATTTTTTAGCAAACGTCGTCTGAACATGGGTGCGGAACAGACCAAACCTTTTAAGGTCAGGTTCTGGCTTCGAGCATGGCAATAACCACCCAACGTGCCGCATCGTCTGCGATATTTTCCGGCAGCGCATCAGCCCGCAGAGTGATATAAGCATCAACAGCCTTTCTGATGGCCATGCTAACGGAATCACGATCGTGCGTTGCCAGCGTCGAAGTCAGCAGGGCATCAGGATCAATGCTGAGGAATTCGATGCGGCGAACCCCACGTTGCGGTAGATTTGCTCGACGGTATAGCATCGGCCCCAGCACTTGCTCCCGGAAGAATGCCAGCATGCCTATCGCTTCAAAGAGTTCTCCCCTTTCCAGCTTCAAGACCGCGTAATGAAGCCAGATCCAGGCTCGGGACTCAAACCACTCCGGCGTCATGTTGGGCCAGTGAGCGCTAAATTTTGCCAGCTGGCGCTCCAGAGCCAGGTTATCACGGGTAAATAACACCGCTGGCTCCTCGACGCGTTGAGTGAGCATTTCGAGGGTGACAAATTTCAGATCGACATGAAGAAGTTCGGGGCCATACAGGCAGATAAGCAGACGAGGCTCTCCCACATGTTCCCCGGTGAAAGCATGGAGCAGGTGACCCAATGTTCCGGCGAACACAATACGCTGAGCCATGATTTCGTCATAATAGAGAGGGTCTACCACAACGACAAAATCGAGATCGGAGTATTTATCGAACCCGCCATGAACAAGCGAGCCGCCAGCGAGAAGGGAGTGAATCCGCGAATCAGCCTGAAATTTAAGCTTGAGTTGCTCTGCAAAACTTCTGTGTAAATCGGGTAACGTACTAAGCATACTTTTTCCTATTCACAAAAAAGACAAAGCATTACAGAGTATCGCGCTGTTTATAGGCAGGCCAGATATTTTTTGCAGGAACAATAATGTCCTGAGAGGGTTCTCCCGATGCGTTATATTGCCCTGTAAACTCGGAGAAATTTCTTACCATCGTCGATTACTCGGATATCTGACTAACATAGTCGTACCAGTAAAGGTAACAAAGCAGTCCTTATGAGATTATGACACGGCCCTCTGCGTAGCCCTTGCTCTGCAAGAACATATGCAAACGAGTAAACATTGTTATATGCTTTTGGCCGGTGCTGGCATAACGCGTTCATGAGGATATATATGGACATTTCACTGCTTACAGGACAACAGACAAACGCATGGTCAGCGACCATGATTAATCTGGAAGCACGTAAACTCATTAATACCGCAAATAGGGTAGCTGCTGACCATCTCAAAGATGGGCTCACCAGAATTCAGTTTATGGAAGACATTAAGTCTTTTATCACTGAGCAATTTTCTCTTGCCCGCAGAGCGACATCCGACGAAGAAGGGATTTCCTATATAAAAAATCTCAGGGCAGAGAACGAAAATCTTCTTGAACAAGATCGCCTGCTCAGAACAAAAGCAGCGCAGCTTTATGCAAGGGTTGAGTTCATTAAGGAAAACAATAAAATTGTTGGCTATGTCATTTCCGCTGTACAGGTTGTTTTTGCTGGGTTACAAGCCGCAGGTGGATTACTCCTTGCGAGCTCGATGACGCCTGTCGGTGTGTTGTTAGGTGCCACACTGGTGATTGATGCGGCTAATACCGTATCCAGAGAAGTGAATAATCAATTACTGAACAAACCTGATTCGCAGGGATTTGTTGCTGACACAGCAATGTCGGTTGCAGAGTTTATGGGATTTCGCGGTGAGACTGGTCTGGCTGCGTATAAAACGGTAAGCCTTGCTGCAAATGCGTACAGCGTATTCGGCTTACTTCGCAAACCGGGTTCCTGGCGTCTTTTTTATTTTATGCGCTCAGATTTTTACAGAAAAATGGACTCTATGAGTCGGCCAAAACTCACCATGAAAATCATCGGATATGGCATAAACGCAAAAATTGTTTTTGACTTGCTGTCTATTGATAATAATCCTGCTTAAAACGCCAGGCTTTATACGTTAATTTGAGGGGAGTCATCCAACAGAAGATACCAAAGATAAATACTACAGCAATGCCTGATGAGATGATATTTTCTCGGGAAGAAAAGCATACCGCCAGGATGAACAGAACCGTAAGTACGACGGAAAGAATGATTGTCCCTTTAAACCGATTTGAAAGCGCAGGAAGCAAAATATCCAGCGTCGAATGCTGAGTATCCACATAACGTTTAAGCTTTTGCAGCTCTTCTTTTGTGAAACCCGACCTAAGCAACGCTTCTTCTGTTATCGCCATGACATTCCTCTCCTTCTAATCAGAGCAAGTATACCGTGATCTTTGCAAAAAAAAACCGACCTACGGGCCAGTAGTTGTATTGTTAACCCCATGACATTGACAAATATCAACACCCTCTTCCTCCCTCCTGTGCAAAATTACCCACACCACCCCGCGCTACGGAATAGCCTCTCAACCCGGAAGGAATCCCACCATGTACAGACCCATAACCGTCATCATATTCATTCTTCTGACGCTCGCCGCCCTCGCGGAAATAGGCGTTTTATCCTTTGGATAATCCTCAGGCTAAATACCTCTCATCTGGGCATGTTGATCTCATTACAGTTTTTTCCTAAAGCCATCCCGTTTCGCCTGTGCCATGCTGAATCACGCTCATAACCGATAACGTTAAATGAGGATATTATGAAAAAAACAATTATCGCATTATCTGCCGTTCTGCTGGCTTCCCCAGTATTTGCTGCGACCACACATGCAACTGACGATACCGTCGCGGCGGCGAACGCAAACGCCAACGAGGCGAAGCAAAAACTGCACGAAGAGCAGAACAAAGGTGAAGAGTTGAAGCTGAAACAGAAGCATGCTGCGGAAGGCAAGAGCGAGAGCCTGGGCAGCAAGGTCAGCGAAGATTCCCAGAAAGCCTGGCATAAAACCAAAGAAGGCACCGAGAAAGGGTGGGATGCCACCAAAGAAGGCGCTGTGAAAGGCTGGAACAAAACCAAAGAAGGTGCCAGCGAGCTGGAAAAGAAAGTCACTGAGTAATTAGTTATACTCACGAAAAGGTCGCGCTTGCGGCCTTTTTTATTTCTTCGAATATAATTAGCACCTCAGGCGTTTACGCAGTGCGCACTTATCGGAGAAACCACTATGTACCGCCTTTTGGCCTTTCTGACCGTTCTGCTGTTGTGCCCTTCCCTGCATGCTGCCCCGAAAAGCTACCTTATCGATACCGATAACACCGCCATTCGGCTCTCGTGGCATGCCTTCGGCGGCATCCTCTCCTGGGCAACGTTCAGCGGCGTAACGGGTGCCGTGACGCTCAATCCGGATAACGACGTTGACGACCACATCCACGTCACCATTCCTGTGGCAACCCTGGTGGCCTCAAACAAGCTGCTCACCTGGCAATTAAAAAGCGACATGTTTTTTGATGCGGAGCACTATCCGACCATCGAGTTCATCAGCTCTCGCGTGGTCGCCCAGGGCGCCGGACGGTTCAGGGTGTTCGGCACGCTGACCGTACGAAATATTGCCCGGCCGGTGATCCTGGAGGCCGTGGTGAAAGACCCGCATGCGCAGGCCCCCACGCTGGACGCCACCACGGCGATCTCGCGCGCGTCCTATGGGATGGATAAGTTTGCCCTGGTCGTGGACGATCGTATTGCCATCGCCATTGCGATTCAGACGAACAAGGTGCCGTCACCCTGAGATCAGGCGCTGTAGCTGCTCCGCGTGTTCCCGCAGATAGGACGGCGGGTTGCGGCCAATCAGGACAAACTGGTAGCCTGCCTCCTGCCACCACGCCAGGTTCATGCTGTGCCGCTGCTCCTGTTGGAGCGAGGCCGTCGCCTTCTCATCAACAGGCGAAATACAGAGGGCCATCGGGCCGTAGTCGGCGCTGATCCAGGCAATCTGCGCGATAGACGTCGTTTCATAGCGCAGCATGCGCACCATTTTAAGCTCTGCCCCCTGCAGGGTAAGCTGCGACAGGTTTAGCGTCATGCCGATGTCCTGCGCGGCCCGTTCCAGCCCGCGCTGCAGAACCGGCGTTGCGCTGTCCATATCCAGCAGCGTCTCGACGCTGTACAGGGACATATATTGCGCTTCGAGGTCGCGGATATGGGCATTCTCATCCTCTGGTGCAGCAGCAGGCCGCAGCAGGTAGCCCAGCCCGGAGCCGACCAGCAAGAAACTGACCGAGGCGGCGATCAGCGCCCGTCGGCTGACGCCAGTCGGCGTGGCGGACTGCGGGTCGGGAAGTGCCGCAAGACGCGCCTGCATCGTCTCAAGAGGCGCGTCATCCAGCAGGGAGGCAAACGCCCCGGCGTAATCCTGGCTGCTTTTCATCAGTTCATCGGTTCGTCCGGCGAGGCGTTCGTCACACTTTAACTGTTCTTCAAACTGCTGCGCGTCGGCGCGACACATCTCGCCATCTATCCAGGCCACGATGGCGTCGTCGTTATAGGGCGGTGTAAAACGGTGCGCGTTCAAGAGCGGTTCTCCTTTACCGGAGGGAGTGCGTCAGCGGATCTGGCAAGCCGAGCCCTCGCCGTCGCCAGCCGGCTCATCACGGTACCGATCGGCACCGCCAGGGTCTCCGCCGCCTCCTGGTAGGTAAAGCCTTCGACATAAACCAAAAATACCGCGTTGCGCTGGGCTTCAGGCAGCGCGTTAACGCGCTGCATTACCTGAAGGTAATGCAGGCGCGTCTCATTCTGTTCGTGGGTGTCCGGCGCCAGCAGCTCGTCGCTGGGAAAAAATCCCTGCCCCTGTCGAACGTGTCGTGCCCGAAGCTCAGAGATCCAGATGGAGTGCAGGATCGCGAACAGCCACCTGTCGATGCGCGTGCCCGGCGTATACTGGCTGCTTCTTTCAAGCGCACGCACGCAGGTGGACTGAACCAGCTCTTCGGCGATATCCCTGTTTCGCGACAGCACCAGCCCATAGCGCCAGAGACGCGGCAGGAGTGCGGCGAGCTGTTGACGAACCTCACGGGTTGCGATGGGTTTTCCCTCCACGAGAAGATCAGGATTCGGGGTGTCCATTGATGGCGGCCTGCAGGTCACGGTACTCCTCGCAGGACTGGCCACAGATACCGGCAATCACCTTCAGCTGTTCTTTCGCGAGGTCCGGGCGTCCTTTCACCATCCATGCTTCACCGAGATACTCCCGGGCTTTGGCATAATCCGGCGCGATAGCCAGCGCGCGCTGGTAGTAACCAATCCCTTCGTCCGTGCGGCCCAGTTTGCGCGTGGCGAACCCGCGATAGTTCCACGCTTCAGCCGTATTGCCATTTTTCAGCGAATCAAGCAGATTCAGCGCCGCCTGGTACTCCCCTTTCTTCGCGAGATGGTACGCGTAGTTGGTTTTGTCCTGGTCGCTGAGGCT
Organism: Enterobacter sp. ku-bf2; assembly: GCF_001742765.1. NCBI lineage: Bacteria > Pseudomonadati > Pseudomonadota > Gammaproteobacteria > Enterobacterales > Enterobacteriaceae > Enterobacter > Enterobacter sp. ku-bf2. The sequence goes on along the minus strand of NZ_MDVW01000020.1, from coordinate 110,296 downwards.
GCTGCTCTTGTCCGGCACGCATTTCTGCGTGGCGCTGTCATACACCTGTCCGGAAGGACAATCAGGCGTTTTGCTCTCGGTACTATTATTGCCCATGGCCAGCGCCAGTGGAGACAGCAGGGAAAAAATCAGCACCGGGATCAAACGAAACGAGGTCGTGTTCATACAAAACTCCAGGGTAAGTGGGGAGTGACGTCAGTAAACGTCCGGCTGACGATTTTTATTCATTCTTCGGTGAATTTTTTTACTGTCCTGAAGTCCTGCCCGCGCCTCAGTCCCAAAGAAAATAAATCAGCATATTTTCTCTTTGCTTGCCCGTTATTATTGCTTACGCGTGATAGCAGAGTTTTAACCCTGTACAAGAATATATTTTATTACCTCAATGACATAATATATCTTACATCAAAAACGTTACCCTAACTTAAACACACGTTAAGCCCGCTTAAACAATAACGCTTAACATGTTATTTAAAATGCTCCCTACCAATTATCATACTGGGTCGTAAACGTTAAATAACAGAGTCATTACATTAAATAAAAATCATTCAAAAACAAAAAGATAACAAATATGAATTATAAAACACATCAATAGATTAATGCCACCTTCATTGTTTCCGCCTTTATTTACGAAAGCTTAATTTGCACAACACGCATTTTCTGTCTATATCATTTTTATATTCCAGAAACCAATTCCTCTATTAATTACAGGGTTTTATAAAATACAAAACACCCATTAAAACGTTTTTTCATCAGTCATTAGATTCGCTCTGATGTTGCCACTCTGACGCATGGCGGGCATCGTGCGCGCTGAATTCTACGGTGAGAGCTGCTTTATAACAGCAACTGCGCCGGGGGCGCCCTTTACCTTCAGCAGAGATGGCTCGTCTTGCTCGCCGTTCATGACACTTCTGCTGGAGTAATAACAAAATGAGCCAAATCTCTGTTATTTCAAAACTTACTGGCGTAGAAACGACCCTGGAAGGTACACAGGTTACGCTGAACCATTCCTCTGTCGTTGAGCTTCACGTCGAGCGAGCGAGCGTCTCCCACTTCGCGCGAAGCGGTAACGACCTGCTGGTGACACTGCACTCCGGCGAAGTGATCACCCTTAAAAATTTCTACGTCGCGGATGCGCAGGGCGTGAGCCAACTGGTTCTGCAGGACAGCAACGGCGCGTTATGGTGGATTGAAGATCCGGCTGGTGCCGCCACGTACGAATCTATCGCGTCCACGGATGTGCTGCTTGCAGCGTCAGGAAGTGATGCCGGTGGCGCCGCCATCTGGCCGTGGGCTCTGGGCGGTATTGCGGCTGCGGGCGGCATCGCGGCCGCGGCAAGTACTGGCGGAGGAGGTGGTGGTGGCGATGACGGTAATAACAACAGCACCAACCCCAACCCCCCTGTCGACCCCGCCGATCCGGATACGACACCGCCGAATGCGCCATCCAGCCTTCGTTTCTCGTCAGACGGTAAAACCGTCACCGGTTCCGCGGAACCCGGCAGCACCATCACGCTGAAAGACGCGAACGGCAACGTCATTGGTACAGGAAAAACGGGCAGCGACGGCAACTTTAGCGTCTCCCTCGGGACACCGTTGACCAACGGCGAGCAGGTAACTGCCACCGCAACGGATAGCGCCGGGAATACCAGCCAGGGTTCAAGCGTCACCGCACCGGATCTCACCGCACCCGATGCACCAACGATTGGCAGCGTAATCGACGATATCGCCCCTCAGACGGGGACGGTGACCAACGGCGGCAGCACCAACGATCAGCGACCGCAGCTCTCCGGCACCGCCGAAGCGGGCTCCACCGTGACGATTTATGACGGCGGAATAGCCATTGGCACCGCGGTCGTCGCCAGCAATGGCACATGGACATTCACCCCGTCCGTCGACCTGAATGAAAGCACCCACCAGATTACCGTACGGGCAACCGACGCCGCCGGCAACACCGGACCAGCCTCACCGGTATTCACCCTCACCGTCGATCTCACCCCTCCGACAGCGCCCACCGCGATTGTGCTGCTCGACGATACGGGCATTATCCGAGGAACAATCACGTCGGGCGTGCCTACCGATGCCTCGCAGCCGATTCTGGCGGGAACGGGCGAGCCCGGTGGAACCATCACTATTTACGATAACGGCGTGGCGATTGGCACAACGACGGTGCTGCCTAACGGTACCTGGAGCGTTACCCCAGGGGGCCCGCTTCCGGACGGTACGCATTCGATCACCGTCACTGAAACCGATGCCGCCGGAAACCAGAGTACGGCCTCTGAACCCATCACCTTTACCGTGGATACCACGCCGCCGTCTGCCCCAGGAAACCTCGTGGTGTCAAATGATGGCGGTACCATCAGCGGTATCGGAGAAGCAGGCAGCACGGTGACCATCCGTGAAGGCGATTTCACCCTTGGCACAGTGGTTGTTGATAGCCAGGGGAACTTCAGCCTGACGCTGAGCCCGCCGAGGATCAACGGCGAAATCCTGACCGCTGACGCCACCGACACGGCGGGCAACACCAGTCCAACCACCTCCGCAGCGGCACCGGACATTACCCCGCCGCAGACCCCGGTCATCCTGTCGGTGATTGATGACGTGCAGGCCACCACCGGCCCCGTGGCCCAGAATGGGCTGACCAACGACCGGGCACCGACCCTGAACGGCACAGGCGAGGCAGGCTCGACCATCACGATTTATAACGGCAGCGATGCCCTCGGTACGGTGGTTGTTCCCTCCTCCGGCCAGTGGAGCTTTACGCCGCCCACACCGCTGACCGATGGCACCTGGGTGCTGACCGCGAAGGCGACGGATCCCGCCGGTAACCCGAGCGGGATATCAAATGCGTGGACAATTAACGTTGACGGGACGGCGCCTACCGCCCCGGTGATTTTACAGGTTGCAAACGATATCCCAGGGCAGGCCGGCGCGATCGACTTGAACGGGACCACCAACGACGCCACCCCGACGCTCAGCGGTACCGCTGAAGCAAACGCGACGATCAGCCTGCGCGTGGACGGTGTTGAAATTGGTACAACCGTTGCCAATGGCCTCGGCGTATGGAGCTTTACCCCTTCCTCCTCAATCGGTGAAGGCCCCCACGCCCTGACCGCCGTCGCAACCGATGCGGCAGGCAACCCCAGCCCCATCTCCAACACCTGGACCCTGACGGTTGACAGCGTCGCGCCTGCGGCGCCGGTCATTACCCAGGTGCTGGATGATGTGCCGGAGCGCCTCGGCGCGCTCAACCCCAACGACAGCACCAACGACACCACGCCAACGCTCAACGGCACGGCTGAACCGGGCTCAACCGTTACCATCCGCCTGGATGGTGCCGATCTTATTACGATCCCGGTCGACGGCAGCGGCACCTGGACCTATACCCTTACCACGCCGCTTGACGAAGGTCCTCATACCTTTAGCGTCGTCGCCACCGACGCGGCGGGTAACACCAGCCAGCCGTCAGACGACTTCACCCTGAACGTCGATATCACTGCGCCAGCGGCGGCCACCATCGCCACCGTGATCGACGATGTCGGCAGCGTACAGGGTTCGCTCAACAGCGGCGATACCACGGATGACACTCGCCCCCTGCTGCAGGGCACTGCCCCTGCAGACACGGTGATCACCGTCTATGACGGCACGACTCTGCTTGGCACCGCCATCCTCAACGGCAGCGGCAGCTGGAGCTTCACGCCCGTGCCCCCGCTCACCGACGGTCCGCATTCCCTGACGGTGCACGCCACGGACGCCGCGGGCAATACCACCATCTCAACGCCATTTGAACTGACGGTGGATACCGTTGCGCCTGCCACGCCGGATATCCCGGCCATTACCGTCAATCCTGACGGCACAGCAACGCCGCTGAACCCGGGCGAAATCACCCGCGACACCACGCCGACCCTGAGCGGTACCGGCAATCCGGGTGATACCGTGACGATCTACAACAACGGCGTCAAAATCGGCGACGCTGTCGTGGACAATACCGGCAACTGGACCTGGACACCGCCATCCCCCCTGGCTGGCGGCACCTATGACATCACCCTGACCGTCACCAACGTGGACGGCACGGGCAACGAAAGCGCCCCGTCGCAGCCAGTCACCATCACCATTGACACCGAGGCGCCGGCTACGCCTGCAGCACCGGTCATTACTGACAGCGTCACCCAGATCACTGGCCCCGTTCCCGATGGCGGCACCACAAACGATCCGCGCCCGGTGCTGAGCGGCACCGGTACGCCGAACGACGTTATCAACATCACTGACACGGTTAACGGCGGCACGCCAACTATCGTTGGTACCGTCACGGTAGACAGCAACGGCAACTGGAGCTGGCGCCCTGACAGTAATATTGCGGAGGGCAGCCACGTCTATACCGCCACCGCCACCGATGAAGCGGGCAACGTCTCTGACGCTTCCCCGGCGATCGCGATCACCGTTGATACCGTGGCACCGGCTACGCCAGCGATCAGCGCCGTGGGCGGTGAACCGAACGGGGGCTACATCACGGATACCACGCCGATAGTGGGCGGAACCGGCGTTAACGGTGAGACGGTGATCGTCTACAACAACGGCGTCGAGCTGGGCCGTGTCGCGGTGGTGAACGGAGAATGGAGCCTGACGCTTCCAGCGCAAACGGACGGCCCGCTGAACATTACCGTGGCGGGCGTGGACACAGCGGGCAACGTCAGCGCGCCGAGTTCGGTCTTTACCGTCACGCTCGATACCGTTGCGCCAGGGATCCCGCAGATCAGTGCCGTCTCAGACAGCCAGCTCACCAACAACGTGCTCTACACCCGCGACGGCACGCCGACCCTTACCGGGACAAGCGAACCCGGCACCACCGTGATTGTCTCCGTCGACGGTATCCCGTCAGGGGTGCCGGTCACGATCCAGCCGGACGGCAGCTGGAGCTGGACCGCAGGCACCACGCTCTCAGAGGGTCCGCATACCTTCACTGTCTCCGCTACCGATCCTGCGGGTAACGCTTCAGGAAGTTCAGCCCCGCTGAACGTGACGGTGGACACCCTCACCCCGGACGCCCCTGACAATCTGAACCTGGCACCAGAAGGTACGCCACTAACCGGTAGTGCCGAAGCGGGAAGCCTCATCACGGTGAAAGACAGTAATGGCAACGTCATTGGTACCGGGGTTGCCACCGGCGGCAACTTCTCCATCGCTGTCAGCCCCGCTCAGCAGGATGGCGCGACCCTGACCGTGACCGCGACAGATGCTGCCGGGCATGAAAGTCCCGTTGCGAATTACACCGTCACCGGTACGGAGCCGAATCTTCCTGATGTACCCGTCATCACGGCAATCAACGATGACGTCGACCCAATCATTGGCGATGTGAAAGGCAAAACCACCAACGACACCACCCCAACCCTCACCGGTACGGCTCAGGCGGGGAGCCAGATCGCTATCTACCTGGACGGTAGCGCGACGCCATTGACGACGGTCACCGCTGACGGCAGCGGCAACTGGAGCTACACGCCAGCCGCGCTTGGCGAAGGGCTGCACACCTTTGAGGTGACCGCCACCCTCAACGGTCAGACCAGCGGTCGCTCTCCGGCGGCCAGCGTCACCGTTGACCTTACCGCGCCGGGCACGCCGACCATCGGCGCCGTGATTGACGACGTTGGTCCGGGCACCGGCCCGCTGACCAGCGGCCAGACCACCAACGACAACCAGCCGACCCTCACCGGCACTGGTGCGGTGGGTGATACTATCTCCATCTACAACAACGGCGTGTTGCTGGGGACCGCAGAGGTCGGCATCACCGGCACCTGGAGCTACACCACGCCTGTCCTGGCAGAGGGCAATCACGTCCTGACCATCCGCGAGACCGATCCGGCAGGGAACCAGAGCGGTCCTTCGGCGGGCTTCACCGTCGTGGTGGATTCCGTTTCCGCCACGCCGGTCATCACCAACGTCACGGATAATGTGGGCAATGCCGCCACCACGGTGGTCAGCGGTGGTCTCACCAACGACGCCACGCCAACCCTTTCGGGGACAGCTGACGCAAACAGCGTGGTGACCCTTTTCGACGGCGGCACGCAGATTGCCGTAGTGACAGCTGACAGTACCGGCGCATGGACGTTTACTCCTGATACCGCCCTCGGCGAAGGCTCGCACAGCTTCACCGTCCAGGCGACCGACCCGCAGGGCAACCTCAGCGCGGTCTCCGCACCCTGGAGCGTGGTGATTGACCTGACGGCACCGACGGTTCCAACGCTGGATACGGTAAATGACAACGTCCCAGGCGGTGTCCAGGGCAACCTCACCAGCGGGCAGGTGACCAACGACAACACCCCTACGATTGGCGGCACCGGGCAGGCAGGCAGCACTGTTCACATCATGAACAACGGGACGCAGATTGGTACTGCAACCGTTGACGGAAGCGGGAACTGGTCCTTTACCCCAACCACGCCGCTGGGCGACGGCAGCTACGCCCTTCGCGTTTATGCAACGGATGCGGCAGGCAATGCCTCGGCTAACTCATCGGTCTTCGCCTTTACCGTGGATACCGCAGCCCCTGGCGTACCAGTAGTCACCAGCGTGGTTGACGATGTCGGTCCGGTCACCGGGACGCTCACGTCGGGCAACAGCACTAACGACGCGCGTCCGACCTTCAACGGCACGGGCGACGTCGGTGCCACAGTGCACGTGATTGTCGACGGGAACGAAATAGGTACGGCGGTGGTGAATGCCCAGGGCAACTGGACCTTCACCCCGGGCACCGATCTGGGCGACGGGTCCCATACGATCACCTTCAACGCTACCGATGCGGCAGGCAACACCGGCACCACAACGGCACCGTTTAACCTGACGGTGGATACGGGCGTGCCGTCGGCACCGGTCATTTCGACCGCGGGTGACAACGTGGGCAGTATTCAAACCCCGCTCTCTTCCGGGCAGAGCACCGACGACACCACGCCGACCCTGAACGGCACCGCCAGCGCCAACGCCACGGTCACCGTATATGAAAACGGACAGCCGGTCGGCACCGTGCTAGCGGACGGCAGCGGCAACTGGAGCTTCACGCCGTCAACGCCGCTGTCCAGCGGCAGCCACACCTGGACCGCCACGGTCACCGATGCAGCGGGCAACGTCAGCCCGGCGTCGCCAAACTTTACCCTGATTGTCGATACCACAGCACCGAATGCGCCGGTTATCAGCCAGGCAATCGACGACGTGGGCAGCCTCACCGGACCGCTCACGTCCGGGCAGACGACCGACGACACCTTACCGCGGCTTGTTGGAACCAGCGAGCCGTTTGCCACCGTGAAGATCTATGAGGGAACCACCCTGGTCGGAACGGGCACCGCGGACGGCAGCGGGAGCTGGAGTATCTTGCTCACCACCACGCTGGCGAGTGGCCCGCACAGCTTCACCGCGCAGGCCACGGATGCGGCAGGCAACACCAGCGTGTCGTCGACCAGCTTCAGCCTCACCGTCGATACCACGCCGCCTGCGCTGCCGGTGCTGACCAGTATTCTGGATGATGTGGGCAACGCGGCGACGCCGGTTGCCAACGGCGGGTTCACCAACGACGCGCAGCCGACGCTCAGCGGCACGGCGGAAGCGGGGTCGACGGTGAAAATCTTTGATAACGGGGTCCAGATCGGCAGCGTGACGGCGACCGGCGGCGCGTGGAGCTTTACGCCATCTCCGGCGCTGAGCAACGGCGCGCACACGTTGACCTTTACCGCCACCGATGCGGTGGGCAACGCCAGCGCGCCCACCGCCGGGTACGTGATTAACGTCGATACCCTCCCGCCAGCCGCGCCGGTCATCAGTTCGGTCATTGATGATGTCGGCAGCGTCACCGGCCCCGTGACCGGTACGAACCCGACTAACGACACCCGCCCAACGCTGAGCGGGACCGCCGAAGCGAATGCCACGGTCCGGATCTACGACGGCATCACGCTGGTGGGTACGGTCACCGCCGATGGCAGCGGCAACTGGACCCTGCCACAAACCACCACCACGCTGACGCAGGGCACGCATAACTTCACCGCCACAGCCACCGATGCGGCGGGCAACACCAGCGTGGCGTCAGCCGTGACGACGATTATCGTCGATACGACCGCGCCAACGGCACCGACCGGGACCTTCAACGCCGACGGTAGCGTCCTGACCGGGAGCGCAGAGGCGGGCAGCACCGTCACAATCCGCCTTGCGGACGGTTCAACGGTGACCGCCATTGCGGGCAGCAACGGCACCTACAGCTACACCTTCACGAACAAGCAGATCGAAGGCCAGACGCTGCAGATCACCGCTACCGACGTCGCGGGCAACACCTCCCTGCCGGGCTCCGCCCTTGCGCCGGTGGTGCCGCTCTCCGCCAGCAATAACGTTGAGGAGCTGAACCTCAGCACCACGGCGACCGTGACCAACAGCCAGTACAGCGACTACGGCTTCCTGCTGGTCGGCGCCGTGGGCAACGTCCTGACGCTGATCGGTAATGACACCGCGCAGGTGAACTTCACGGTAGGCAACGGCGGCAGCGCGGATATTGTGGTCAATGCCAACGCCACAGGGGCGGTGCTCTCTCTGCTCAATACCCTTGAGCTGGTGGTGCAGCACTACGTCAACGGTGTCTGGACAACCGTGGTGGATACCGGCCAGCCGCAGTTTGCCGATCTCCTGACCCTCGGCGCTACCGGCGTCTCGCTGAACCTGACCGGGCTGGCCGACGGCAACTACCGCGTACTCAGCTATAACACCAACCTGCTGGCGACCGGCTCCTACACCAGCCTCGACGTGGCGGTGAAAGAGACCGGTCCGGGTACGGTCACGGGCGATACCAGCCTCAACGGCAACGTGATCCTCGATACGGACCCGACCGCCGGCAGCGACAATGCCCCGGCCGGAACCACCATTTCCACGGTCACTAACGCGCAGGGCGTGACCACCAGCGTGAACGCCGACGGCACGGTGATCCAGGGCAAATACGGTACGCTGACCATCAACCGCGACGGCAGCTACACCTACAACCTGACCGACACCAGCGCCGCGGTCATTGGCCGGACGGAGAGCTTCACCTACACCATCACCCATAACGGCGTCAGCGCGTCGGCGAACCTGGTACTGTCTCTGGGTGCCGGTACGGTACTCAACGGCATTGTGGCGGTGGACGACACGGCCTCGCTGACCTTTGACACCACCGTAAGTGAGATTAATAACGGTGCCTCGTCTCAGGGTGGCTTTACCGTGGTGGGCATTAATCTTGGCAGCACGCTGGGGCTTAACCTGCTGGACGACATGACCAACCCGATCATCTACAACGTGGAGGAAGGCACGACCCGTACCATGACCATCCAGGCCTCCGTGGGCGGCGTGGCGCTTGCGTCGGTGTTCGATCTGTACGTCTATAAGTTCAACAACGCGACCCAGACCTTCGAGCAGGTCCGCGTCGAGTCGGGCTGGCTGCGCGCGCCGCTGCTGGGGGGAACGTCACCACAGCTGACGCTGAACCTGCCTGCCGGGGAGTACCTGTTCCTGCTGAATACCGCGTCCGGGATCGCTGTACTGACGGGTTACACGCTGAGCGTCCTGCAGGATCATGTCTACAGCGTGGCAAGCATCAGCGAAACGACCACGGGCGACGTGCTGGCGAATGATCCGGTTCCGGCGGGCACGCTGGTCACCGAAGTGAACGGCGTGGCGGTCAACAGCAGCGGCACCACCACCATTCAGGGGGAATACGGCACGCTGACCATCAATGCGTCCGGTCAGTACACCTATACCCTGAGGAGCGGCGTGGGCGCGGACCATATCAGCACGCCGGATACGTTCGTCTACACCGTTACCGCGCCTGACGGCTCGAAGGATACGGCATCGCTCAACATCACTCCAACCGCGCAGGCAATGAATGCGGTCAACGATGTCAGCGCCACGATGGACCTCACCTCGGTGCACCACACGTCGGCGTACTCGGATACCACCGTGGGCACCGCCAGCTGGACGACAGCCCTGTTCTCATCAACCCAGGGCAGCGGCAGCGGAACCTTCGTTGTCGACCCGAATACCGCGCTGCACAACGCGTCGCTGCACTTTAACGTGGCCTCGCTGCTGTCCCTGGGCGGGCTGACGGTGAACTGGTCCATCAGCGACGGCTCGAGCGTGATCCGCAGCGGCTCCTTCAGCGGCGCCTCCCTGCTGGGCGGCAGTATCGACATCGCGCTGACCGGGCTGGATCTCAACGCCGGGACCTATACGCTGAACTTTACCGGTAGCGTCCCGGGGCTCAGCGTCGGGACCATCACCATCACGCCAAGCGTAAACGGCACCACCTACTCGCTGAGTAATTTCGACGTCACCGGCAGCCACACCGTCAACGGCAATATCTTTGACGGTACCGACTCTGGCGGCGTGCTGGATCAGCTCCACTCGGTGGATACCCGTCTGAGCGTAACCGGCTACAACGGCGTGACCACCACGCTGGATCCGTATACCGGCAGCGCAACGGTGAACATTGTCGGCCACTACGGCACGCTGGCGATCGGCGCTGACGGCCATTACACCTATACCCTCAACAGCGGGGTATCGCTCTCAACCATGACCTCGAAGGAGACCTTCAACTACACCCTGACCGACTCTGCCGGAAGAACGGACAGCGCCACGCTGACCATCAATATGGCGCCGCAGTTCATCAGCTCGGAACATAACGACGCCATAACCGGTACAGCCTACGGCGATACGCTGATTTACCAGGTGCTGAACAGTACGGTGGGAAATGCCACGGCGGGTAACACCAGCAGCGCCGGAGGCGATCACTGGACCGGGTTCTCGCTGGCGCAGGGGGACAAGATCGACATCGGCGATCTGCTGGTGGGCTGGGACGGAAATACCGCCTCGTTGGGGAATTATATCCATGTCACACAAAGCGGTAGCAACACTGTGATCTCCATCGACCGTGATGGTGCAGGGTCCACCTACACTAATACTGCACTCGTTACGCTTGATAACGTTCAGACCACGTACGACGAGCTCGTTAACCAGCAACACATCATTACCTGATAGCACCTGCAAGAGATGACCCGGGCGCACAGCGCCCGGGCATTAATAATAAAGCTGTACTTTTTTATTAGGGACATGACATGGGAATGAAGATGCCTTACTGGTGGCTCTCGTGCTGCCTGATATCTGTGCCCGCTTTCTGCGCAAATCCGGCGGCAACCATCAATACCGGACAGCTTCGCGAAACGCAGGAACTCCCCTCACTCAACGGCCGCGTGGCCCCGGTGGCTGGCAACGCCGCTCCCGGTTCATTACAGCTTGGCGAAGCCGTTAACCGTGCCGTCACGTGGCACCCGGCCATCAGCGAAGCCGTGGGCAAACTCTACCAGCAGAGCGAAGAGGTGGACGTCGCGAAGTCAAAATACTATCCGCAGATTAATGCCGGCGTGGACAACGGGTATTCCCACGACGGCGACCAGAATGGCTTTACGCCGTCGCTGGTGCTTTCTCTCTCTCAAATGCTCTATGACTTCGGCAAAGTGGCCAGCCAGGTGCGCGCCGAGAGCGCTGGCGTTGCCCAGCAGCAGGCCAACGTGCTGGTGAGTATCGACACCATCGCCCACGATACCGCCGTCGCCATGGTACAGGTGCAGACCTGGCAGCAGATGGTCGACACCGCCAAAGAGCAGCTTGAGGCCCTCTCCTCCATCGGCACGCTGACCCGCCAGCGTAACGACGAGGGCGCCACGTCGCTCTCTGACGTGGTACAGACCGATGCCCGTATCGAAGGCGCGCGCGCCCAACTGATGCAGTACCAGGCCAGCCTGGAGAGCGCACGCGCGACGCTGATGAGCTTTCTCGGCTGGAACAGCCTGAACGCGATCAGCAACGACTTTCCGCAAAAGCTGGCCCGCAGCTGCGATGTCGCCGAGCCGGACGACCGCCTGGTTCCTGCGGTGCTCGCCGCCTGGGCGCAGGCTAACGTCGCCCAGGCTAACCTCGACTACGCCGACGCGCAGATGACGCCAACCGTCTCGCTGGAGCCGGAGGTGCGCCATTACATGAACGATCGCTACGCGGGCAGCGACACGCGGGATCGCACCCAGTATTCCGCATGGGTGAAAGTGCAGATGCCGCTCTATCAGGGCGGCGGCCTCACCGCCCGGCGTAACGCCGCCGGACACGCGGTGGAAGCGGCACAGTCCACCATTCAGCGCACGCGCCTGGATGTCCGCCAGAAACTGCTGGAAGCCCGCAGTCAGGTGATGAGCCTGCAAAGCACGCTGCAAATTCAGGGCCGTCAGGAGGCGCTCAGCGCCCGCACCCGCGAACTGTACCAGCAGCAGTATCTTGACCTCGGCTCGCGCCCGCTGCTCGACGTGCTCAACGCCGAACAGGAGGTTTATCAGGCGCGCTTCACCCAGCAGCAGACCCTCGGTCAGTTGCACCAGCTGCAGCTCAACTGCCTGTATAACACCGGGCAATTGCGTCATGCGTTCGACCTTGATAACCGCACCATCCAGACCGTGGAGATCCAGCCATGAAGCAGCGTGATATCCCGCAAGGTGAAAACATGACGGATGAGGCGCTGGCCCAGTGGGCGCAGGCCTTTGGCTTTATCGCCACGCGCTACCGCGTCGCCTGCTCGCCCGGCGCGCTGATCGCAGGCGCACCGTGGCTGAAAGGCAAACCGATGGTGCCCGCCCTCACCCAGTTGGCGCGTGAGGCGGGGCTGTCGTTTCAACTGCTCACCGCTGACCAGCAGTCGATCAACAGCTGGCGTCTGCCGGTGGTGGTGGCGCTGAATGACGGCCGGGTCGGTGCGATCGAGCACTTCGACGGCGACGACACGCTGGAAGTCAGCTTCTTCGACGACCAGACCTACACTAACCGGCTGTCGATGACGGCCATGCTGCCCGCCATCCGCCACGTCATTGCCCTGCGACCACTCGCCGCGCTCAAGGACAGCCGCGTGGATGCCTATATCTCAAAATATCGCCCGGACTGGCTCTACCGGCTGGTGATGCGCGATCTCCGCCCCTACAGTTGGGTAATGCTGGCCGCGCTGTTTATCAACGTGCTGTCGCTTTCCGGGATCGTCTTTTCCATGCAGGTGTATGACCGGGTGATCCCCGCCCAGTCCTACCCGACGCTGTACGTCCTGACCATTGGGGTGCTGATCGCCACCCTGTTTGGCTTCGTACTGCGCGTGGCGCGCGGCCACATTATGGATCTGCTCGGTAAGCGCTCGGATATGCGCGTCTCGGATCGCGTCTTCGGCCACGCGCTGCGGCTGCGCAACAGTGCGATTCCCCGCTCCACCGGCAGCTTTATCTCACAGCTGCGCGAGCTGGAGCAGATCCGCGAGATGGTCACCTCGTCCACCATCTCAACGATTGTCGACCTGCCCTTCTTTTTACTGTTCGTGGTGGTGCTGGCGATCATCGCCCCACAGCTGGCGTGGATCGCCCCGGTCGCGGCGGTGATCATGGTCCTGCCCGGCCTGCTGCTGCAGAAAAAGCTGGCGGAGCTGGCAAAGCAGTCGGCGCATGAATCAACCCTGCGCAACGCGGTACTGGTGGAGAGCGTGCAGGGGCTGGAGGACATCAAGCTGATGCAGGCGGAAAACCGCTTTTTGCAGCAGTGGAACAGCTATATCCAGATCACCGCCGAATCCGGCCTGCGCACCCGCGAGCTGACGCAGAACCTGATCAGCTGGGGGATGACCATCCAGAGCCTGGTTTACGCCGCCGTGATTGTGGTCGGCGCGCCGATGGTGATCGACGGCACCCTGACCACCGGCTCGGTGGTCGCCGCCTCGATGCTGGCCTCCCGCATGATCGCCCCGATGGCGACGCTGTGCGGCGTGCTGGCCCGCTGGCAGCAGGTCAAAGCGGCAAAAGAGGGGCTGGACAGCATCATGCAGCTCCCCACCGAAAACCAGCGCGAGGAGACGCCGATCCGCCAGGACGTGCTGCGCGGTCACTACCTCTTTGAACAGGCGCAGTTCCGCTATCAGCCGGACGATCCGCGCATGGCGCTGCGCATTAACCGCCTCGAGATCGTGCCGGGTGAGAAAGTGGCGATCCTCGGGCGCAACGGCGCGGGCAAATCGACCCTGCTGCAGGCGATGGCGGGCGGGATGGATCTGGCGGCGGGCGAGCTGCGGCTCGACGGCTTCAGCCTGCCGCATCTCGACGTGGCGGACGTGCGGCGCAACGTCGGCTTTATGACCCAGAACGCGCGGCTGTTTTACGGCACCCTGCGCGAGAACATCACCCTCGGCATGCCGCGCGCCACCGACGAAGAGATCTTTGAAGCGCTGGAACTGACCTGCGCGGCAAGTTTCGTGCAGAAGCTGCCCAAGGGGCTGGACTACCCGATCATGGAAAACGGCGTGGGGCTCTCCGGCGGGCAGCGTCAGTCGATTCTGCTGGCGCGAATGCTGCTGCGCGATCCGAATATCGTGCTGATGGATGAACCCACCGCCTCGCTGGACGAGCACACCGAGCGGGAATTTATCCAGCGGCTGGGCGACTGGCTCGGGCACCGCACCCTGATCGTCGCCACCCATCGCGTACCGGTGCTGGAGCTGGTGGAGCGCGTGGTCGTGTTGAAAGATGGGATGCTGGTGATGGACGCGCCAAAAGCCCAGGCGCTGAGCAACAGCCGTATGCAGCAGCAACAACAGCAGGCAGCAACCGGACGGGAGTGGAAAAATGAAAATCAGTCAGCGTGACGTGGCGGCAATGGACGATCTGGATAATGCCCTCGACTCCGAAAGCGGCTACACCGGCGCGCGTCGGATCGTGATCTTCTCGCTGCTGATGTTTGTGGTGCTGGGCATCTGGGCGTGGTTTGGCGTGCTGGATGAGGTGTCAACCGGATCGGGGAAAGTGATCCCCAGCTCGCGTGAGCAAGTTTTACAGTCGCTGGACGGGGGGATCCTCACCGAGCTGAACGTCCACGAGGGCGATCAGGTGCAGGCCGGACAGGTGCTGGCGCGGCTTGACCCTACCCGTTCCGAATCAAACGTCGGCGAAAGCGCGGCGCGCTACCGCGCGTCTCTGGCCTCCAGCGCCCGCCTGTATGCCGAGGTGAACGATCTGCCGCTGAAGTTCCCTCCTTCGCTGGCGAAATGGCCGGATCTGATTGCCGACGAAACGCGGCTGTACAACTCGCGCCGCGCTCAGCTGGAGGATACCCAGCGGGAGCTTCGCGCCGCGTTAGATCTGGCGAATAAAGAGCTGGCCATTACCCAGAGGCTGGTGAAGACCGGGGCCGCCAGCCACGTGGAGGTGCTGCGCCTGCAGCGGCAGAAAAGCGATCTGGAACTGAAGCTCACCGACGTGCGTTCGCAGTATTACGTCCAGGCCCGCGAGGCGCTCTCCAAGGCCAACGCGGAGGTGGATATGGTTTCGGCGATCCTCAAGGGCCGTCAGGATTCCGTCACCCGTCTGACGGTAAAATCCCCGGTGCGCGGGATCGTCAAAAACATCAAGGTCACCACCATCGGCGGCGTGATCCCGCCCAACGGCGAGCTGATGGAGATTGTGCCGGTGGACGATCATCTGCTGATTGAAACCCGCCTGTCGCCCCGTGATATCGCCTTTATCCACCCGAATCAGGAGGCGCTGGTGAAGATCACCGCCTACGATTACGCCATTTACGGCGGGCTGCACGGGGTCGTGGAGACGATTTCGCCGGACACTATTCAGGACGAGGCCAAGCCGGAGGTGTTTTACTACCGGGTATTTATCCGCACCAGCCAGGATTACCTGGTCAATAAGGCGGGCAGGCATTTCTCGATTGTGCCGGGGATGATTGCCACGGTGGACATTAAGACCGGAGAAAAAACGGTGCTGGATTATCTGATTAAGCCGTTTAACCGGGCGAAAGAGGCGCTGAGGGAGCGGTAGTCAATCGCCGGGTGGCGGCTTCGCCTTACCCGGCCTACATTGTGAAGCTCAGCGGGACGTGGGGAGGGCATCAGACCGCAACATCGCCCACTGCCCCGGTGTTTTACCGGTCCATGCTCTGAAAACCTCAATAAATGCGCTGACGCTGCTGTAGCCGCAGGACAGCGCAATCCACCCTACCGGCTTCCCCGCCGCCAGCCACTCCATTGCCTGCATGACGCGCGCCAGCTGCCGCCAGTTAACAAAGTTCATTCCAGTCTGGGCACTAAACCGACGATTGAACGTACGCACGCTCATCCCAGCATGAATAGCATGACTCTCGACCGTCTGGTTATCATCGACAAACTGCAGCAAATGGCTGACCACGTTCTTCAGACGCGGATCCGTCGGCACGGGCAGAGAAAAGTGAACCTGGGGCGTCAGGGCAAGCTCATCCAGCAGCAAAGTCAGCTTTCGCGGATCGTACTCGTTCTCTGCACCACATAAACGGGAAAACAGTGCATGAGTGAGATCGTCGGGCTCGAACAGCGCGGGCGCATCGGGAAGCCCTGCACAGCAGGCGGGGTCAAGATAGATGGCGCAGCCTTCTATTGCGCTTTCAGAAAAGGCGGCATGCTGCTGACCTGGCGGGATCCAGCCGATGTGTTTTGCCGGTACGACCGAGCGCGCCTGCTGCGTCTCAATGACCAGCAGACCCGTTGCAATGCGCCACAGCTGGCCGGTGCGATGACTGTGCCACGGTGTTCGATACCCGCCGGGATGACGGAGCGTTTCAAAACTGACCATCTCATTTTGACCGAAAATCGTTATTCATCGACCTATTACAGAAACCACGTCTTCAGCTGTCAAGGATAATGGGGACTCAACCACATAAGGAGCCCGTATGAGCATTATCACCTCCCTGGTAGCCCAGCCTGACAACGCCGCGCAGCGCGAAAAAATGGCGTGCCTGTTAACCCGCTTATTCAACGGCGATATCGATCCGGCAGAGGTATTTACGCCCGATTACCAGCAGTTTACGGACGGTCACGCCCTTGACTACCGGGGTTTTATTCAGCACCTGAACCACGTTCGCTCGCAGATCCGCGCGATCGCCTTTAGCGTGGCGGAGATAGCCTGTCATGACGAACTTCTGGCTGACCGGCATATCGTGACGGTCACGTATCCTGATGGTCGTCAGGCAGAGATAGAGGTTTATCTGTTTGCCGCGCTGCGTGAAGGGAAAATCTGGCGGATCCATGAAGTCACGCGAGCCCTCAGCGGCGATGCTTCAGATCGCACCCTGGCACACGCGACAGAATAACGTCACTCCGCCGGGCGCGGCGCGGTACGGCTAAACACCTCAACATACCGCGTAAACTTGCCGATAAACACCCCGGCAAACAGCCCGCCGGAGACAATCGCAAGGGCGCTGATGGCGGGCTGCTGCAGCGTCTGCGGCGCGATGGCGCTCATTACCCCCAGCACGTATTTCACCGCGAACGCCAGCATCATAAACGGCAGCGCGGTGTAATCCGCCTGGCGGCAAAGGGTACGCGGCGCGGCGGCGCGAGTTACCGCCGTCGGGCGAATCAATGCGTAACCCAGCGCAGCGCCAGCCAGAATGCCCGCAAGCCACATCGACAGCGTCGCGACGCTGAGGGTGCGGTACATCACCAGATCGTAAATATCCCATAGCAGAAAAATGGCCGGGATTATCGCCAGTTTTTCCAGCGTGACCGTGGCGGGCCGGCGGGCCCGGAGCCCACGAGAAACCAGAAACACAAACAGCACCCAGACCCAGATGGGGGTGTGCGTCAGAATACCAGTCAGTTGTTCGAACATAGCTGTTTACCGTGGGTATCACGCGGCCGTTATCGCGCGGGATTAGTATTACGCAAAATAGCCCGCGCGCAATCCCCACTTTTGTTACTTGAACGTCACGGTAAAGGTGGCTGTCGCACTGTAATCCCCAAGCTTCGGCGTCGTGGTCGTCCATATAAACCCTGCGTGATAATCATGCGTGAGCCGATCTCCACCGATCGTTCCTATCTCCTGAGGCGTGTTCAGCGCAATGCGCGGCTCCATCAGGCTGCTGGCGGAAATGATAAACCCAAAGCCGCTGTCTGCCGCGGGCATGATGATTGCCCCGTCTTTGACCGTATTCGTCGAGCTTAACGTCATCAGCAACGTCTCCCCCGTGCAGGTTTTACCGCTGGCTTCACGCGTCAAATCGACCTGTAGCGTAAAGGGTTTTGTTTTTTCAATCTTACCGGGCGTCGCCCAGCTGCCGTTGATGACGCCAAAGTCGAGGGTATCGGGTACCAGCAGCACTTTTGGCGTGCAGGCCAGAAAGGTGATTTTATCCAGCCCGGTAATGGTCAGGTTAAAGTTACCGTCCTGAGTCACCGTGCCGCCTCGCAGACCGCCCACGCCATCTACCTGAAAGAGCGACAGGCTGACATCCCCCATCACTTTGCCATTGGTGGCCGCCGGAAGGCCGGTGGTTTTGATGTAAACCTGATAGGTGAGCGTGAACGTCTGCGGGGCCGCCGGGGAGAGACAGCCTTTGTTGCCGTTAGGGCGGCACACGGTACCTGGTCCAATTTCTATTTTATCGCCCTTCTTCAGCTTGTAATCGACGTTCCTGAAGGTGATGCCAATCTCCAGAGAGTTGTGCACGTTTTTCACCGCATCTTTCGGATCGAGCCATAAATAGGCGCTCTCGCCGTTTGGATAGGCGTCCGTGTCAGAGCAGGTAAACGTCGCCGTGATCGGTGACGATACCCATATTTTGGTGTTGGTGCCGAAGTCGCCGATTGACGCTTTGATGATGCTGTTAATGGCAACGTACTGGCTCACCGAGCCCTGGGCTTTACAGGTCAGCGCCATAACGGTGGAAGAAAACAGGCCGAAGCAAAAAATCACCGCGGCGTACAGCATATGTCGTCCCTGAAATTGCATTGTCCTCTCCTTTATCGACAAATTGCGCTGATCTCGCGATAGCCCGCGGTATCCTGTTCACGCCGTTCCTCATCCGGAAGCTGGATGCGACACTGTTCGTCATCCCCCTCCCCCCAGCGAATGGCGATCGCTTCGCCCGGCAGCACGCCTGAAACAAAAATATCCCCGTCAGGCCCGACAATGCCGTTGTTACGCTCGCCCCGGCTGTAGGCCTGCGCGCCAACCGGCGGCACGCTGTTGTCGGGTCGTTTGCTGTGAATCAGCACGCTGTCGCCCCGATATGTTTCAAACGTCACGCGCGTAATCGCGCCGCGGGTAGGGACGTTATTCTGGGTGGCAACAGGCACGTCGAGCCCCTCCGGGAAGTCCTGGGTGTTCAACGACCAGGTATTGTTGCGATAAGGAATCGCATGCGGGGCAACGGCATAGCCCGCAGCGTCGATCCGCACTCCGGCCTGATTCTCTACCCTCACCCCCTGCGCATCCTGAGCCTCAATCAGGGTAAAGGTACTGCCCGGTGGCTGGGACAGCGTCACGCCGCCAGCGTGAGCAAGGATACCGCCGCTGAGGTTCATGCTGCTTTGCTGCACATCTTCCGCTCTGGAATAGCCCAGCCACAGATTTCCGGCGCCCCCCTTGTAGCCCATGCTCAGATCGCCCGCCGTCCCCTCAGCATCGTTTTGCTGCACCTGCATGGCGTAGCTAAGGCGGTTATCCTCAAGCAGGGAGCCACTCAGCCCCGCGGAGGAGGACACGTTTCCGGCACGATCGGCGTGAAGGCCTGTCGTCGCCGTCGCCGGGTGGCTGCCAAAACTGAGCGGCAGGGACAGGCGCAGGTTAATGCTGCTGTCATGTGCAATGTAGTGGTTGCGCGTATTCTGGTAGTACAGACTCCAGGTCACATTGCCCAGCCGTGAGGTAAAGCCAGACTGAACCGTGGTATCAGAACCGGCATCCTGCCAGTAGCTTTGCTTGCTGAAGGTGAGATAAAGCTGGCTGATCTCACCTATCTGCTGGCTCATTGAGATATCCAGCCGCGCTTTTTTGGTTGCGTAGCGGCTGTCGTAATGGATTTCAGGCTTTGACGCGACCCAGTCAGGGTTATCCTGATCGGCGTCATCCCAGTAATAGGTTTTATATCGGCCATTATCCCAGCGGCGACGTTCCTGAACCGACTCCTGGAAATCGTAATAACCGGACGAGGAGTAACGATAGCCCGCCACCTGGAAATCGGTGCGGGAATCGAGAAAGGATTTCGCGTACAGGAAGCGAGCGCTCCCCCCTTGCTCATCGTCGCCCCGCGCCAGCCGCGTGTCGGATAACGCCAGATCGACGGACACCGCGCCAAAATGCCCCATGTTTTTGCCCACGCCCATCGCCGCGCTGCGGTAGTGTTCCGCCGAAAGCAGGCCGCCCGACAGGGTCACCGTATCGCTCATCCCTCTGGCGAGCTGGCTTTCAACAAACGCAGGGGCATAGCCGTCGGCACCGTCATGATATTTTGCGGCCGTGATTTCATAGTTCCACTGCCCCTTGCGAACCAGTCCCGGGAGCACGGTATAGGGGATCACCAGATTGGTTTTCCGTCCGTCGGTTTCAATGATGGTGACAAACAGATCCCCGCTCTGACTGACCGGCACAATGTCATCAAACGCGAACGGTCCCGGCGGCACGTTGGTGGAGTAGATCAGATACTTATTCTGTCGAACCTCCACGCGGGCATTGCTTTCCGCCACGCCTCTGACGACAGGGGCATAGCGCGACTGGCTGTCTGCACGCATCATGGGCTCCGAGGCCAGCTGCACCCCACGAAACGGAATACTGTCGTAGAGGGTTGTTCCGGTACTCCCTTGTCCCAGCAGCAGACGACTCCTGAGTGACGGAAGCGCCCTTTCAGCCCACGACGAGACATTTTTCCAGTGGCCCGTTTCCCCATCCCGCTTTGTCAGGTTCGCCATCTGGCGCAAGCGCCACGCCCCTATATTGATGCCGTTATTCAGGTAAAGGTAGGCGTACTGGCTGTTTTGCCCGTAGCTTCTGATGGTGTTCGCCGCCAGGTTGTAGTTCACAAAAGCGGCATTGATGCCCTCGTCGTAACGCGTGGCGGGTACCGTTCCGCGCGGTTGCGTCAGCATATTGAGCTGGGGAACCTGAATATCCAGCCGGTGCTCGGTCATCGTAACGTTCATGGACGCCCCCGCAATCCGGCGCTCGAGGGGATAGCACGACTCGTCATCGTCAGCGGGAAGAGCGACGGACCACGCGCGTAGCCGATCGGCGCTAATGCACGGGTGCAGCGCGCTGTCGGGCTTATCGCGGACGATCTCAACGTCACGCTGTTCAACGAGCTTTCGGTTAACGTAAACATCGAGGGAATAGGTTCCGGGAATAATGCCGGAATCAGGGTCGATCAAATTAATGAACGATTGCTCGCCCGTTCCATGAAAAAATGCGGTGTTATATTCACTTTGCGCCAGACATTCGCTGCCGGAAACCAGTAAAGAGGTAAGCGCGCACAGGGGGATCCATGTTCGTTGCATAATGATTCATCCATGACATTATTTAATAATCTGCAACGGTGGGCTTAGTGCATTTTCACGTCGGCAACGCCGCCGTAATCGTTAATGTACGTTAAGCCAACCACCCGCGAGCCTTTGGGAAAAGGAATCGTTTCGCTGCCAAAGGGAGCGATCATCGGGGCCGTTATTTTTTGTTCTTTTCCCTGCGGGGTTTTAATAATTAACTGGCTCAGGCTAATATGCAGAGGCCCCGGATTGCTGACGACCAGTGCCTCACTGCTTTTCGTCAGCGTTAACTGACCTATCTGCTCGTCCAGTTTTGCCTTCATCCCAACCGGGCGATAAAAAAGCTTAAGGCGCGTTCGAATCGCCAGCTGCATCACATTAGGCTCGCTGGCCCGGGGCGGTATTTCCTGAACGTTAATCCAGTAAACGCTTTCTCTGTCGGTCGGTAATCCTTTACCGGAATAGATAAAACGTAACACGGCGGATTGATCGGGTTTCACCTTCATAATAGGCGGCGTCACCACCATCTCTTTTCCGGGCTTGTCTGAATCTTCGTCCAGCCAGGTCTGGATAATATAATTTTTTTGCGACGCGTTATGCAGCGTTAACGAGGCCGATTTATTCTCACCGGAATAAATCACCCGTGAACTTTCAATCTGAATAGCTGAAATAGCCGATGCGGAGTACAGCGCGAATAGCGCAATAATAAGTGACTTCATCATACCACCTTAAAAGCAGGCCCGAAGGCCTGCTCCTGTTATTGTTGAACAATGGTGAAGGTGGCCGTTGCGTTTGCTTCCCCGGTGGTGACCGCATCTTTGTTATAGGCGTAATAGTTCGCTTTCAGGAAGAACGTCCCGCTGCCCGAGGTGTCGCCTTCAGCAATGGTGATGCTGGCATCGGATTTATCAAGGGTTTTGGATAAGGTAATGTTCTGGTCGGAGATATCTTTAATCTGAATCCCCACCCCTTTTGCCGTGGTGCTGGCGGTCGCGTTATCCAGGTCCAGCACGTTCGGCTGACCGGACGGGCTGACGCCGTCAAGAACCAGATAATAGGTGCCCGGCTGACAGCCCGTCAGGTTAATGGCAAAGCCCACCTCCGGACCGTTAGCATCTTGTTTTAAGGTTTCCATCGGAATAGTTCCCATCGGAACCGTAATTTCGGCAGTGCTTTCCCCGGAGAGCTTGCAGGATGATGAGCCAATTTGCCCTACAAATTTTAACTTACCGTCTGCCGCATGGGCAAAAGAGGTAAAAAGCCCCAGGGCAACCATCGCCGCGCAAAGAGATTTCAATTTCATATACAGCTCCTTCTGTTTATACAACATATTATGAATAACAGTGCATCGTTTCTGCCTGAATACTACACCCGCATAAAACGCTTCATTTCCCGGCGAACGTTATGTAACCTTTATATCCGTTGTCAGATAATGATAAAGCCCGGTAAGACTCTCAACCTGGAGTTTGGAATAAATGTTACGCCGGTGAATACTGACCATCTTCTCACTAATATCGACCTGCCGGGAGATCTCTTTATTACCTTTCCCTGTAATAAAAAACGGCATCAGGTCTAATTCCCGGTGGGTGAGATTTGAATTTTTCTTAATCATCGCCCAGGTTTTATTGGTCACGGATTTTGAAATAATCTGGCCAGCCTTATCTTTGACCATAAAAGTGCTGAGTTTATCAAATGATTCGCTGTTATCAATTAAGATATCCGCAACCGAGTCCAGCAAAATATTTTCAGTCACTTCCACAATTCGCGCATTAGTCGTAATAATAAGTATATTGTCAAAAACATTCTGGCGCTTCATCTTTAACAGTAACAACAGTAAACCGTGGTCAGCAATATAATAGTCAATGATTATCGTGACCGGTGATCTCATTACCATCGTGCTCAGCGTTACGCTGGCTTTTTCAAATGCTAAAAACTTCAGTTCCTGCTTATCTCTCTGGCAATTTTGTATGATTTCACTCAACCCAATTCTGAACCAGACATTATCAGATACACAAATAATCATCATCCGTAACCTTATACTGATCCATGTATAACATTCCGGGAATAGAGCCTGTGAAGTGATTTAACCCTGAGCGAACGCTAAAAAATCATCCAACGACTGCGCTTATTCCATGAGACATTATTCAGATCAAAATGAATGAGATGCAAATAAGAATATGGGCAACAAGTGTAAGAGCAATCCGAAAAAGGATAATACAAAAAATGCTTTTCTTAGAAGAAAAGCATTAATAATTAATGAGTTAGATAATGTTAATTTTGGTATTACTTTTCGAATACAATCCAAAAACATGGCCCGGGTATGATCCTGCGCAAGTTAACGTGAAGTTCCTGATCTGCATTTTCAGCTTCACCGCTTAAATAACGTCCAGAATCATACCCCACCATTCTGTTATAAAGAGGCTTTCAGGCGTCGAACGGCCTCTTTCAGCTCTTCATCCGTTGGCGTGACAAACGACATGCGCAGCGTCGCTGGGTCCGGCTCATTGCAGTAGAAAAATTCGCCCGGCACAAATACCACGCCGTTACTTAACGTTTTTTCCAGCCAGCGGGTGGTGTTCATGCCGTTGTTCATTTTCGCCCACAGGAACATGCCGCCCTTCGGCTTGTGGAACGACATCACGTCGCCCAGCTCGGCTTCCAGTTCCGTGGCGAACGTCTGGTATTTCTGACGATAGGCTTCGCGGATCGTTTTAATCTGATCGGCCAGACGGCCGGTCTTCAGGTACTCATACGTCATCAGCTGCGACAGCGTGCTGGTGTGCAGATCGGTGGTTTGCTTCAGGTTCACCACCGCGCGCTTCAACCATTCCGGCACCACCACCCAGCCTACGCGCGTGCCCGGCGCAAGGATTTTAGAGAAGGTGGAGGTATACACCACATTCTCTTCGTTGCCGATATCTTTGGCATGGGCAATTAACGGGCGGAAGACTTCATCGGTATAATTAATTTCGCTGTACGGATCGTCTTCAATGATCACGAAGTCATAGCGCTTCGAGAGTTCCACCAGCTGCTTACGGCGCGCTTCGGAAAGCGTGACGCCGCCGGGGTTACCAAACGTTGGAACGATATACACCGCTTTAATGGCTTTTTTGGCCACCAGCGCTTCGAGCTCATCCACCTTCATGCCGTCGCCGTCGGTGCCAACGGATTCAAAATTCGCCTGCGCCAGGCCGAATACCTGCAGGGCGGCGAGATAGGTTGGACGCTCGACGACAACAATATCGCCCGGGTTAATTAACGCGCGCGCCAGCACGTCGAGGGACTGCTGTGAACCGGAGGTCACGACCACGTCATCGGCCTTACAGCGAATGCCACGCCCCTCGCAAATGCGCTGAATCTCTTCCCGCAGTCCCAGTACGCCTTCGGTCAGGCCATACTGAAACGCCTCGCCAAAATGCTGAGATAATACGGCATCAGCAGCGATTTTCAGCCCTTCGCGATCGAACAGATCGGGATTAGGAATACCCCCGCCCAGCGAAATGACGCCGGCCATTTTGCTGTGTTTTAATAATTCACGGATGGCAGATGATTGCAGGCCCTGCGCGCTGCTGGCGAGTTTACTCACGGACATTCTTTGCTTACCTTCTGTTTTTATAGTGTGCTCAATCTTAGCAGAATATGGGCGATAAATTCCGTCAGCTTAGGCAGTGGCCGCAAATCCTGGCGCCACAGTAGATGCACAGGCCTTGGCGCGGGCGTGAACGGTTCCATTACCCGCACCAGTCTGCCGCTTGCCAGTTCTTCCGCCACCAGCACTTCCGGTTGCAGCAACAGCCCCGCCCCGGCTCGCGCCGCCATGCGTAAGCCGTAGCCGTCGTTACACCGTAATACGGCATCCCGTTTCCAGCGCACCTCCCCTTCCACGCCCGGCAGCCGCCACTCGTTGCGTGCCGTCCACACCGTGTGCGAAAGACAGAGATGATCCACCAGATCGTCTGGCATTTGCGGCGTGCCGTGTCGCGCTAAATAGTCCGGCGCGGCGCAGATCACCATGTTGTAGGGGCACAGGTATTTCGCCACCAGATCGTCGTTGCGAACGTCGCCAATGCGAATGGCCAGATCGACGCCCTCCTCCACCAGATCGACCATTCGGTTGGTGAGATCCAACTCGATGCGTACCTCCGGGTAGCGCTGTAAAAAGGTGGCCGTCAGCGGGGCGATCACGCAGCCGCCAAACGACGTGGGCGCCGTGACGCGCAACGTTCCGGCAGGTGCAGCACGGAGCCGCTCGACTGCATTCTCAGCAATGGAGACCTGCTCCAGCACCCGCTTCGCCTCGTCGAAATAGACGCGTCCGGCATCCGTCAGGCTCTGGCGGCGCGTGTTACGCTCCAGCAGGCGGGTGCCAAGCTGGGATTCCAGCAGCGCAACGTACTTCCCCACCATTACCGCCGAAATCTCCAGCCGCGCCGCCGCACCGGTGAAGCTGCCGCTTTCCACCACGGCAATAAACGTCTCCATGCTGCGGAGCTTATCCATATTCCAAACCTCTGGTTAGCAATCTTCTAACTTTAGCCCAGTTTATCCGCATTTTAATTTATTAAAGAATGAAGGCTCACAACATAAGGAGTCGGCTATGAAAATCGTCATTATTGGTGCCAGCGGTACGGTCGGTCGTGCGGTAACGGAAGAGCTGAGTCGTCGCCACGAGGTCATCCGCGTCGGTCGCACGCAGGGCGACGAGCAGGTGGATATCACCTCGCAGTCAAGCGTTCAGGCGCTGTTCGAGAAAATCGGCCAGGTGGATGCGATTGTGTCCGCCAGCGGTGGCCTCTACTTCGGCCCGCTCGCGACCATGAAAGACAGCGACTTTAACCAGGGGCTGCAGGATAAGCTGCTGGGGCAGGTGCGCCTGGCGCTGACCGGCCAGCACTACCTGAATGAAGGCGGCTCGATTACGTTGATAAGCGGGATCGTGGCACACGAGCCGATTGCGCAGGGCGTGAACGCCACCACGGTGAATGCCGCGCTGGAAGGGTTTGTTCGCGCGGCAGCCTGCGAACTGCCGCGCGGGATCCGCATCAACCTGATCAGCCCGACGGTGCTTACCGAATCGGTCGACACGTACGATGGCTTCTTCCCGGGCTTCGAAAGCGTGCCTGCCGCCACGGTGGCGCAAGCCTATCGTCGCAGCGTGGAAGGCGTGCAGACCGGGCGCGTATACAAGGTCGGCTACTGATCCTTGCGGGCGGCGATCAGCACCAGCATCGGGCGCTCCGCCTCCTCGGCCAGCGCGGGCCAGGCGTCAATCTGCGCCTGCGTTGGTCCCCACTCGTTGACGTTGCTTATCGTTAATCCGGCCTTGATCAGCGCGTTAAGCGTGGTGCCCAGCGTGCGGTGGTATTTGATCACCCCGTCCGCCAGCCAGTTGCTGACGCGCTGGCCTTCGTCCTGATAATGATTCACGCCCCAGAACCTCTCGCCGTTATCGTCGGTCAGCCAGCCCTGACGCGAGGCGCAGGTATATATCGGGTGCTCCATCGAAAAGACCAGGCTGCCGCCGGGCTTAAGCGCGCGCTGAGCCTCGGCAAATACCGTGTCCAGTTCCGGCAGATAGTGCAGCGCCAGCGAGCTGTAGACCAGATCGACGCTGTTTTCGTCGAGGCTGAGAGAGTCCAGATCGCTACGCTGATAGTGAATCAGTGGGTCCGCGGTAAGCTCCGCTGCGCGGGCGAGCATCTTTTCTGAGATATCGATCCCCGTGACGTGAGCAGCACCCAACTCGCGCGCGGCGCGGCAGAACCAGCCGTAGCCGCAGCCGAGATCGACAACCGATTTGCCGGTTAAATCGGGCAGCAGGCTTTTCAGCGCGGGCCACTCCGGCGCGCCGTCCAGCCCCTGCACCGAACGCGGAAGCTGGGCGTAGCCTTCAAAAAACGCCGGGTTGTCGTAGATGTTTTGTGCCATGGCAGATCCCTCTTTAAGAATGTGCACAGCAGTATACTGCATTGTCGGGTGGCGGCTTCGCCTTACCCGACCTACAAAATCTCCGAACCGTAGGCCGGGTAAGCGCAGCGCCACCCGGCAACCCATTAGCCCACCGTACCCCAGACCAGATTTCCTTTATGGAACGTTGCGGTACGCGGGGAAATGCGCGCCACGGCTTCGGCGGAACAGGAGGCGTCCACCAGCACAAAGCTGGCGTCATCCTGCACTTTCGGCCACACGCGTTCGCCTTTGTCGTTCAGCGGCAGCACGTCGCCGGTCGCAATCCCCAGCGCACGGGAGAGCGTTTGCTCGTTCGGGCGAATATAGAGCTGGGCATAGAGATTGGCTTTCTCCAGCATGTCCCCCAGACCGTACGGCGACCAGTGGTCGATCACGCTGTCGGTGCCGGTCATCACAAACACGCCCTTGTCCCGCAGCTGCTTCAGCGGCATATGCAGGGTGCCAATCGGCACGGTGGAGGCGATGGTTACCTGCTGCGCCGCCATGCGGGTGGCAATCTCATCCACCTGCTGTTCGTTGAGCGTCGCCAGCGCGAAGGCGTGGCTGATGGTGAGTTTCCCCTTCAACGCCGGCGTTTTCTCCACGGTTTCGACCATGTAGTTCACCGCCGCCACGCCCGCCGGGCTGGTTTCGTGCAGGTGAATGTCCACCCCTTTGTCGTAGTCCAGCGCAATCTGGAACATCAGATCGAGAGATTTCTCCATCGCGCCGTCGACGTTGGTCGGGTCCAGCCCGCCAACGTAGTGCGCCCCGGCCTGCATCGCCTCGCGCATCAGCTTTTCAGAATTCGACAGCAGCAGCCCGTGCTGCGGGAAGGCGACGATTTCGCAGTCAAAACCAGGTTTGCGGCGCGCCAGGACCGCCTGCAAATTTTCCAGGTTTTTCAGGCCGGAAACCGGCTCAATGTTGCAGTGGCTGCGGGCGATGGTGGAGCCTTTCGACTGGATCAGGTCGATCAGCTTTTCCGCACGCTCCTGGGTGTAGGGCTGCAGCTCAGGCAGCAGCTTCTGTTCCAGGCGGATCATATCCTGAATCGTGGTGCCCGCCGGGCGGTTGAGCGATCGCCACGGGCCGCCGTAGAAGGTTTTATCCAGGTGGATGTGCATGTCGCGCATTGCCGGGAGCATCAGCTTGTTGCCCGCATCATAGTGCGGCAGCGTGGCGTCGGCGTGGCGCTTGTTGTCGTGCAGGGCGACGATCTTCTCGTCCTTGATCTCCAGCGTTTTCAGCTCGGTACGGGTGCTCGTCGCCACACCGCCGTCGAAGTTAAACCCGGCTTCGAGCAGCACGTTGTCCAGATAGTAATGTTTCGCGGTGATATTCATAGGCTTACCGGTCTCGCAGAGTGGCTTTGCGGAGTCAGCAGCATACGCGACGGATCCGGTCGCGCCAAACAGCGCGCAGGCGGTCACCATTTTGCCGCTCTGGCTGATAAATTCACGGCGGCTTTTGTTTTCACTCATCTTATCTTCCTTCATTCACAATATGGGTACCGGTTTCCCCGCGCAGCGCGGCGGGCAGGCAGTCTGGCGAGGTGATGATCACCCGCTTGCCGCCGTGGTGTAAAAATTCCAGCGAGGCGACGATTTTGGGCAGCATGCTGCCCGCCGGGAAGTGGCCTTCTTCCCTGTAGCGCGTCATCTCCGCTACGTTGACGGTGTCCAGCGCCTGCTGGTTTGGCTTGCCGAAGTTGACGCACACCTTCTCCACGCCGGTGGTAATCACCAGCACGTCGGCGCGGATCTCGCGCGCCAGCAGCGCGGTGGAGAGATCTTTATCAATCACCGCGTCGACGCTCTGGTAATCGCCCTGCTCAGTGCGCACCACCGGAATACCGCCGCCGCCCGCGCCGATCACCACAAACCCTTTTTGCGTCAGGGTCTTGATCGCATCGGCCTCTACAATGCGCAGCGGCTGCGGCGAGGCCACCACGCGACGATATCCCCGGCCCGAGTCCTCAACAAAGTGCCAGTCCGGGTGCGCGCGCTGCAGTTCGTCGCGCTGCGCCTCGCTGAAGAACGCGCCGATCGGTTTCGTCGGGTGCGTAAAACCAGGATCGTTTTTATCCACTTCCACCTGCGTGACGACCGTGACCGCTTTTTGCTCCCCGCGTGCGGCCAGGCGGTTGTTCAGCGCCTGCTGGATCAGGTAGCCAATGCCGCCCTGGGTGTCCGCCACGCAGTTTGCCAGCGGCGTGAGGGGAAGCCCCTCCCGCTCGTGGGCAATTTCAGCCCGGCGCAGATCCAGCCCCACCTGAGGGCCGTTGCCGTGGGTAAGCACGATGTCATAGTCGGAGGCCAGCATTTCGAGCACTGACTCTGCCACCGCTTTAACCGCCTGCGCCTGATGTTCAACCGACTGGCTGGCGTTGTCTTTGATAATGCTGTTGCCGCCAATGGCGACGACCATAAGCTCTTTCATACGTGCTCCTTCGCAACAGTACCCGGCTCAGCGCTCGCCGCTTCGCGGCTATCCAGCACATGCTTCACCACAAACATGCCGCCCATCATCAGATACGCGGTGACGAACATCAGCGAACGGCCTTCGGCAAAGCCCACGACCGGAGCGTGGATCACCCCGAACAGCGCCAGCAGCGCCCCGCCCGCCGCAGCCACGGCACCGCGCAGCGGTTTGTTGATGATGGCGAAAATGGCGATACATCCCCACAGCATGCTGGCGAGCGGTGCCCCGTTCCCCAGATGGACTAATCCTTCGTAGTAGATCCCTTTGCTGTGCAGCACGTCGGTGCCGATTTTGGCGGCATTCGTGCCCGCCGCGCCCATCACGCTGTTCATCATGGTCAGCGCCCAGTTGGCGATCCACGGGAACAGGCAGATGAAGATCACGGGCACTTCCACCTTCGGCGTTTCCCTCACCACCTGGTTGGCGGTGACCACGCCGATAAACACCAGAATCGGCACGATGGCAGTCATCGGAATGATGGCGAGCATAAACGCCCCCAGCCCGAACAGCGGCACGATGAACATGGTCACGCCGGAGGCCAGCGTGTAGCCGATGCTCGCACCCATCGCTTTCCAGCCGGGATGGCCGACGTAGACCGTCACCGGGAACGGGTTGCCCATCAGGCAGCCGAGCATGGAGGCCAGACCGTTCGCCAGCATGACTTTACGCGTCGGGTATTCATCCCCCGCCGCGTGGGCGCTTTCGATGTTCTCCAGGTCAAAGATGTAGTTCGCCAGACCCAGCGGTACGGCAGAGGCAAGATACGGTAGCGCGTGCGGCAGCCCCTGCAGGAAACCTTCCACGTGCACCTGCGGCGGGTTAAAGCCGAAGGATGACATGGAAGCTTTAATCGCCTCCGGGCTCTGCAGGCCGGAGATCCACGCCAGGGCCGTACCGGCAATCAGCAGCAGAAG
This sequence comes from Enterobacter sp. ku-bf2, assembly GCF_001742765.1. Taxonomy (NCBI): domain Bacteria; kingdom Pseudomonadati; phylum Pseudomonadota; class Gammaproteobacteria; order Enterobacterales; family Enterobacteriaceae; genus Enterobacter; species Enterobacter sp. ku-bf2. The sequence continues at coordinate 79,597 of NZ_MDVW01000020.1, read as the reverse complement.
ACCGGTCGGGATGCGGGCAAAGATCGGTTTTTTACCGAACCAGTTGATGAAAATCAGCAGCAGCACGATAAACGACACGGTCGGCGCCTCGAACGCCTGCAGCATCGGGTTCATCGCCAGCAGCAGCAGACCCAAACCGGACAGGCACGACAGCAGCACGGTACGCGGGATCATCTTGCGGATGGTTTCCCCTAAAAACGAGCCACCCGCCAGGATCATCGCCTCCACGAAGCACCACACCAGGCCAATCTGGATAGCGAACTCCGCATCACCGGTCTGCTGATAGACCGGCATCAGCACCAGGAAGGTTACGGTAAAAATAGACGGCGCGCTGGGGCCGGACGGCAGCGCGGTGACGTCCGTGCGCCCGGTCTGGCGCGCCATCTGCATGCCAAACCAGGCGTAGCAAATACTCGCGGTCAGCACCGCCAGCCCGAAGGCTGGCGCAATGCGTCCATAAACAATCTCCTTCGGGATGCCGACGACAAAAATGAGCAACCCCATCATGGTCAGCGAATTGGTCAGGTTGTTGGTCATCAACCCGAAATACGCCGCCCAGTCACCTCTTTTCCACTCCAGTTTCATGTTTTTCATGGATGCATGCCTTATAAAAAGTAGCGATCGCGGAAGGTCAACAGCGCCTTTTCAAAACAGCTAAACGGCGGGTGAACGATGCCCGCCCCAATCATGCCGATGCCCGCATCTTTATGCGCAATAGCGGTGTTAATTACCGGGAGAATGCCGCTGCCGGCGACTCTGGTGATGTCGATGGCGGTCGGGATCCCCATAAACGAGAGCAACGGAATAGTGACGTTCGGGTTTTCGCCGAGGGTGATTTCGCGCATCTGACGGGAGAAGTCGATAGCTTCCTCCACCGTGCCGCCCACCAGCGCAACGATCGCCGGGGCCGTCGCCATCGCAAAGCCGCCGATGCCGTAGGTTTCGGTGATGGCGCTGTCGCCGATATCCAGCCCGGAGTCTTCCGGCTTATAGCCCGCGAACATCGGGCCGATCACCTGCTGCGCCGGGCCGGTGAACCACTGCCCCGGAAGGCCGGAAACGCGCAGGCCGAACTCGTAGCCGTTGCGCGCCATGGTGGTAACCACGGTGCTGTATTCAATGCCGTGAGCGGCATCCAGGGCGGCTTTACACATCGCCATCCACGTCGGGCCGGAGAAGTAGTCGCTGCTGGCGACAAACTCGAACACCTCGCGCTGCTGCTCAACCGGATAGCCCGCCTGGATCAGCCCCGGGGTCAGCGCCTGGATCAGCAGCGTGGTGCCCGCATTGTTGCGGTTGTGGCACTCATCGCCCATGTGCAGCGCCTGGGCCAGCATCAGGCGCAGGTCGATTTCGCCGATAATCTTCATCGCGTCGCGCAGCATCGGACCGAGAACGTCGCGCATCCAGTTCAGGCGGTCGATGACGCTCTGGTCGTTGGCGCCCATGCGCAGGATCTTCGCCATCTGCTCGCTGAGGTTGGTGAAGGCGCGGTTGCCGTAGGTTTTGTTCTCAACAATGTGCATAAACATCGACGCAGAGGTAACGCCCGCCATGGAGCCCACGCAGTCATGCTCGTGGCACGGCGAGAAGGTGATCTCGCCGGAGGCGGCAAGCCGTGCCGCGTCGTCCAGATCTTTCGCCAGCCCTTCAAACACCAGCGCACCGGTGACCGCGCCTTTCATCGCGCCACACATGTTTTCCCAGGAGACTGGCGGACCAGCGTGCAGAATGGTGGTGCGGGTCATCCCCGGCACGACGTTAATCGCCTGGTCATAGCCCACCAGCACCGGATGGGACTGAATAATGCGCTCAAGGGCGATTTGGTTGGCGGCGGCGATCTTCTCCGCCAGCGGTTTTTCCGCCAGCTGATCCAGCGCTTCAACCACCTGCATATTGCCCTGCCCCGGCGGCGTCCAGTCGAGCTGGGTCACGGGAACGTGCTGCTTTTTAAGATCGTCGCTGAACATCGCGATACCCACGTTAATGACGTTCAGCGGCTGGTTAAATAAGGTGGTCATTATGCGTTCTCTCCTTTGCAGACAAATTCGCGTGCCAGTAATCCGGTATTGGTGCTGCTGCTGGCCCAGATGACGCCTGCGTCGGTCAGCATCTGGCACTGCTGCGCCAGCGACTGCGGATCCTGATCGGTGCCGAGCACGTATCCGAGGATCTCAAGCGGACGGTTATCGGCCTTCGCGATGGCCTGCGCCTCTTTGATCGCCTCGATCATCACCCCCACCGGATCCTCGTGCGCGCCGAAGCCCAGCACAAAGTCCATCACGATGACGCCCACTTCCGGATCGCGCGCCTCCTGAAGCAGTCGGCTGATGCGGTTGGTCGGGTCGATCATCGGATGCGGCTTGCCGTTGGTGAAATCGTCGTCGCCAAAGTCGAGGAAGGTGTGAGCTTTACTGACGCTGACGTCCGGCAGGCGTTTAGCGGGATCCGGCTGGATATTGCTGTACACGTCGTCGAACTTCTCCAGCGCGGCAAACATCGCTTCGTCGCACAGAGTGCCGCCGCAGAACAGGCCGCGAATGTACTTCTGCTGCGGGGTCAGGCGGGCGCGCACCTCTTCAATCAATGGCCAGTTGAGCGGGTGCAGATCAAGGGACTCTTTTTTGATGCCGGTGAGCAGAACGGCCTTCAGCGCCGCCTCTTTGGTGCCGCGCGCAAACTGCAGTCCGTCCTCATCGGCGGGCGGTTCATTGCGCCCGAGGAAGCAAACAACCACCGGCTTGCGGCAGGCTCTGGCGCGGGCCAGCACCTTTTCTGCCACGGCAGGAGCCGCTGGTTTGGAGATCAGCGCGATAACCTGGGTGCCCTCGTCGGCTTCCAGCATGTCGATGGCGTCCAGCATCATCAGGCCGCCAATTTTCTCGCTGAGATCGCGCCCGCCGGTGCCAATCAGCTGCGACACGCCGCCGCCGAATTCGTGGATGCGCACGCTCAGCTCCTGGCTGCCGGTGCCGGATGCGCCGACGATGCCAATCGGTCCGCGACGCACCGCGTTGGCGAAGCACAGTCCCGCGCCGTTGATGATGGCGGTGCCGCAGTCCGGCCCCATCATCAGCAGTCCTTTCTGGTGCGCCAGCTGCTTCAGCGCCAGCTCGTCGTCGAGCGAGACGTTATCGGAGAAGAGCATTACGTTGAGATCGTTTTCCAGCGCCTGACGCGCCTCGCGGGCGGCGAAGGTGCCATTGACGGAGATCACCGCAAGGTTGCTCTCCGGGCGATGGGTTTTAGCGCTGGCAATCGTCGCGTAGCGCGCTTCATGAGAGCCCGCGCTCTCTTTACGCGTGAACAGCGCTTCAATAGCGGCCAGCGTTTCATCATTCGCCGCGTCACCTTTAATGACGATCATCAGGTCGCCGTTTTTCGCCTCATTTAATTCCGGCGTTAACAGCCCGAGGTTTTTTAATACGCCCTTATTCATTTCCGTTGCCATGGCGACAAAGGCCTGTTCAACGCCCGGCAATTTATTGGCTTTAGTGGAAACGGACATTAATGACACGGAGTCAAAATAGGTGTTCTTTTTTATGACAATTTTCGTTGGCATTATTTTCTCCTGAAAGCGGATAAAAGGGGGCCGCCGTCGTGCACAATGCACGTCGGTAAAAAATGCTTTATTTAATTAGCGGCCAGCCGGGACGGGCTGACCGATTGTTTTACGCGCCCGCCGCCAGCAGCAGGTCGGCAATCTCAGTGAAGCCTTTCTCCCGCGCCAGTTCGAGCGGGGTTTTGCCGTATTTGTCGGTCATATGCGGGTTCGCGCCGTGATCCAGCAACAGCTTCACAATCTCTTGCTGTTTCGCACCGCCGTCGTTTAACACAATGGCTTCCAGCAGCGGCGTCCAGCCGACAAAGTTGGTGTGGTTAACGTTGATATCGGTTTTTTCCAGCAGCTCGCGCACGATCTCCACGTGCCCTTTTTCACTGGCAGGCGTAATGCCCACGCCGCCAAAACGCGTCAGGCGGTCGAGATCCGGATTCGCGGGTAATACCAGCCGCAGGAGGGTTAAATCATTCGTCAGGCAGCTAATGAGGAAAGGGTTAAAGCAGGTCTGATCCTGTTTATCAATATCTGCCCCGGCGGCAATTAAAAATTCTACGCAGGAATAGTGTTTTTTCAGGCTGGCAATCGTAACGGCGGTTCTTTTCTGGCGGTTAGTGGCGTTAATATCCACGCCTTTCTCCAGACAGGCTTTTAGCGCATCGCTATTGCCCTCTTCTGCCGCCAGCAGAAATTCGGTAACCAGTTCAGTTGCAGACATATTCAGACTCCCGATGTTTTTCTTTCTGTTGACCTGAGAATAGCAACAGCCTGGTCATAAAAGAATCCGCTTAAAAATGATTCATCGACAGTCAATTCATTGTTGAGTTAAATTCAACAGTTCGGTCAAAACGTGCGTCTGTGCAACCTTTTTCTTATGTTTAACCGCTTTTTAGCGCATCAAAACGCATTATGCTTATGTCTGATAAAGCCTTATGCACCAGGGCTTTCGGCAAAGCGTCAGAACTGTGATCGGCTTCAAATGCGTTGTAACAGCGTTGTTAAAATATGTTCAAAACTGATGTCTGACGGAGCCGTGATATGAATTCCATCTTTACCGAAGAGAACCTGCTGGCCTTCACCACCGCCGCCCGCTTTGGCAGCTTCAGCAAAGCCGCCGCCGAACTGGGCGTCACCACCTCCGCCATCAGTTACACCATTAAGCGCATGGAGACCGGGCTGGACGTGGTGCTGTTCGTGCGTAACACGCGCAGCATTGAACTGACCGAGTCCGGCTTTTACTTTTACCGCAAAGCCACCGACCTGCTTAACGACTTTCACGCCATCAAGCGCGGGATTGATACCATCTCACAGGGCATCGAGGCGCGGGTGCGCATCTGTATCAACCAGCTGTTGTATACGCCGCGCCATACGGCGCGGCTGCTGCAGGTGCTGAAAAAGCAGTTTCCCACCTGCCAGATCACCGTCACCACCGAGGTCTATAACGGCGTATGGGACTCCATTATCAACAACCAGGCCAATATCGCCATTGGCGCACCGGACACGCTGCTCGACGGCGGCGGAATTGACTACACCGAGATCGGCGCTATCCGCTGGGTGTTTGCCATCGCGCCGGCGCACCCGCTGGCGTTCGTTCCGGAACCGATAGCGGAAAGCCAGCTGCGCCTGTACCCCAACATCATGGTGGAAGATACCGCGCACACCATTAACAAGAAGGTGGGCTGGCTGCTACACGGACAGGAGGCGATTCTGGTGCCGGACTTTAATACCAAATGCCAGTGTCAGATCCTGGGCGAAGGGATAGGTTTTTTACCGGAGTATATGGCGCGGGAAGCGGTGGAAGACGGGCTGCTGGTGACGCGGCGTATCAATAACCCGCGTCAGGATTCGCGCATGCTGCTCGCCACGCAGCATGCCGCGACCGGCCAGGTCACGCGCTGGATCAAACAGCAGTTTGGCCCCCAGGGCGTACTGACCGGGATCTACAGCGACTTACTCTGGCGTGCTTAGCTCTTACTCTGAACCCAGAAAGCGTGGATAAGACCCGGGATGTAGCCCAGCAGCGTCAGAATAATGTTGATAATAAACGCCCAGCCGAAACCTTTGCCCAACAGCACGCCCAGCGGCGGCAACAGGATGGTAAAAACAATACGCCAAAAACCCATATCAAAACTCCGTGCAAGCTAATCCATTGAAAATAATAAAGAGAACTATCTCTAAGCATAGCCAGTTTACCTGTCTGCGCCAGTTCTCTCCCCTGCGTTTACCCTCTTTTACGCTTTTGACGCTGGCGTAATGCGCAGAATTATTTTAGCATTAACTTAATTAAGCAAATACTAAACTATCATGACCGAACTCGAACAGCTTCAGGCCAGCGCAGAGCAGGCCGCAAACCTTTTAAAAGCGATGAGCAATCCGCGTCGCCTGCTGATCCTCTGCATGCTGTGCGGCGCCCCCGGCACCAGCGCGGGGGAACTGGCCCGCGCGACGGGGCTGAGCCCTTCCGCCACGTCGCAGCATCTGGCGCGCATGCGTGAGGAAGGTCTGATTGACAGTACCCGCCAGGCACAGCGCATTCGCTATTTCATTAAAAACGATGCGGTGCATCAGCTCATCAGCACCCTGAAAACCCTTTATTGCCCGTAAGGAGCCGCCATGTCACTTCCCCTTATTTCGCCGCGCGAGGCCAGCGCCCGCATCGCTGAAGGTGCAAAGCTGATTGATATTCGTGATGCCGACGAGTACGCCCGCGAGCATATTCCCGCCGCGCAGTCCATGCCGCTGGATACCTTACCCGGTGGACTTAAAACGCACGCGGGCGAAACGGTGATTTTTCACTGCCAGTCTGGCGCCCGCACCTCAGGCAATGCCGAACGCCTTGCGCAGGCCGCCGCACCCGCTCAGGCACTGGTGGTCGAAGGGGGCATTCAGGGCTGGAAGCAGGCGGGTCTGCAGACTGTCGAAGACAAAACCCAGCCGCTGCCGCTGATGCGTCAGGTGCAAATTGCCGCCGGGCTGCTCATTCTCTGCGGCGTGGTGCTCGGCTATAGCGTCTCCGGCGGCTTTTTCCTGCTCAGCGGCTTCGTAGGAGCCGGGCTGCTGTTCGCCGGTGTGACCGGTTTTTGCGGCATGGCGAGGCTGCTCAAGGTGATGCCCTGGAACCGTCGTACCTCATAAGCAGTAATCGCTGAAATACGCTGTACCCGCCGTCATACGTGGGCTAAGGTGAAGATCGCTAAAACGATGAGGAGGTAATATGTTTTCTGTCGGTGATTATGTACAACCGCGTAAAGGCGGCCCGAAGCTGAAAGTGCTTGAAGTGAATGGTGACAGCGTTGTGGCGGTACAGGCCAGCAATGAGCAAGGCGAGAAATATACCCTGAAAGCGGCCGATCTGGCGCCGTATACTGAAGACGGTGATTTCGGCGTCTGCTGAAAAAATGCCGGGCGGCGTGTTCCGCCCGGTTTACCTGTTTAGATCAGAAAATCTTCCAGTGATTTGCCGTTTGCCAGCGCGCTGGCAATAGGCTTCGGCGTGCGGCCCTGGCCGGTCCACGTTTTCTCTTCACCGTTCTGGTCAATAAAGCGATATTTGGCATCACGCGGCTTGCGCTTTTTCACTGGCTTACCCGCCTGCCCCAGTTCAGAGCCCAGCAGATCGGTCGGTGAAATACCATCGGCTTTCATTCGTTCCAGCAGGGCATTAATTTTCTCCTGCTGTTCAGCCCGCTGCTGCTCTAATTCCGCCAGCTCACTACGTTTCTCTTCAGCAACGACCCTGACCTTTTCCAGCATTTCCTCAAGAACGTCCAGGGATAATTCGCGTGCCATGGCGCGCAGAGTTCGGATATTATTAAGATTCTGTAACGTCAAAGACATATTATTTGAAAACCTTCTCTTTAGGGTAAATAGATAAATCACCGACAGAATAATTCATTTCCGCTGAAATATCTACCCGCGGGGCGTCCCTGCCAATAGCGTAAATATGTTTTACTGCCACCCTTAATATTATCTTATAACGCCTGTGGGATACGCATGGATTCAATCACCCAATCAAAATAAATGGTCATTCTTAATCAAAATTTCAGCATCCTGCGCTTTCCAAAAGCGGGTTGACGCCCTCGTCAGTGCGAAGAGATACAACCCTATGATTTACATTAAAAAATCATCACACGAGACACATTATAACGAAGCGAACAAAAAACCATCAATTTTAGAGAATTTTGTGGACAAAACGCGTTTAAATAAAAATTAATCACTAGTTGTTAGTTCAAACATAGAGATATACGCTATACACGTCAAACAAACCAACCTAAAGCACTAATCGCTTCGGGAAAATCGTTTCTTTTGTGTTCTTCTCAAGGAGTTCAGACATGTTCTCACCGCAATCACGCCTTCGCCATGCCGTGGCGGATACTTTCGCGATGGTTGTCTACTGTTCCGTTGTGAACATGCTGATCGAAATATTCCTCTCCGGAATGACCTTCGAGCAGTCACTTTCTTCTCGTCTGGTGGCGATCCCGGTCAATATTATTATTGCATGGCCTTACGGCTTATACCGCGATGCCGTCATGCGTTTCGCACGTCGTATCAGCCCCGCAGGCTGGGTGAAAAACCTGGCGGACGTTCTGGCCTATGTGACGTTCCAGTCGCCGGTTTACGTGGCTATTCTGCTGACGGTGGGCGCGGACTGGCACCAGATCGCTGCGGCGGTCAGTTCGAATATTGTGATTTCAATGCTGATGGGGGCGGTGTATGGCTATTTCCTCGACTACTGTCGCCGCCTGTTTAAGGTCAGCCAGTACAGCCAGGCAAAAGCGTGATGTGAAGCGACTGGCGCACGCCAGTCGCAAATTTACTGTACGTCGCCAAACAGTCCCTTCAAAAATCGTTCCAGCGCCATACGCGAGCTGAAACCATGCGGAATACCATAATGCTCATGCGTCTCTCCGCCTAAATAGAGCGGAAATTGCTGATAGTGATCGCAGGTTTTAATATCCGAGGCAGGCTCAGCAAATGACAGGCTTCTGTCTTTCAGCGTCGGGTGAATAATGAGAGCGGTACGTCCCATTCTTGCTTCACGATTAACGTAAACATAATTCTCGCCACGGCGATATCCATACGCTTTTGGCGTCACCTCATCCATGGTGAATCCCTCTTTTTCAAGAACGCGCGCCACCTCATCAGGTCGTAAATACATATCTTTTCCTCGTTATCTTTTCCTGCCCGGCAACCTTACAGTATTCAGCATTAGCAGGGCTTTCAGAATAGTCCATAAACTGCCGGATAACGCGTGATGCGCTTCAGATATTAAATTTCTGAACTAAACTGAACGGGAACGCAAAATTACGGAGGATCGTATGTTTAACAGACCGAACCGAAACGATATTAATGACGATGCGCAGGATATTCGTAATGATGTCAGCCAATTAGCGGACACGCTGGAAGAGGTGCTGAAATCCTGGGGAAGTGACGCGAAGGACGAAGCGGATGCCGCAAAACGTAAGGCTCAGTCTCTGCTCCGTGAAACCCGCGCGCGCTTAAACGGCCGCACGCGTACGACACAGGCTGCCTGCGATGCGGTCAGCTGCGCAACGACCTTCGTGCGCGAGAAGCCGCTCTGTACGCTCGGCACGGTAGCGGCAGTCGGTATCTTTGTGGGCGCTCTGCTTAGCCTGCGTAAATAACCCGCTCACGCACCGTTATCTGCCCCGGTGGTCAGTGGCTGCCGGGGCTTTTCTTTGCCTTCTCGCCTGTAAAACCCGTATAGCCTGCCCTGCCCCGCTGAGCTCATCATCGTGACAACATCAATCTGAATTTCCCATATCTTGTATGGTTGAAACTTAAGATAACTACATCTAGTATTCCTTTTAGCAAGACACACACAACCTGACGCGATGATTCGCGCCGTTCTCTCATTTTAAATGGAAATACGAATCATGGGCATTATTATTTACACTCGTAACGATTGTGTTCAGTGCCACGCAACTAAACGGGCGATGGAAAGCCGCGGCGTGGCGTTTGAGATGGTGAATATTGACCAACAGCCCGAGGCCGCCGATACCCTTCGCGCGCAGGGTTTCCGTCAGCTTCCGGTGGTGGTGGCCGGGGAGACCAGCTGGTCTGGCTTCCGCCCGGACATGATCAACCGCATCGCCGCACAGGCCACACGGGCATGAGCAGACTGGTGTTCTTCTCCAGCAGCTCGGAAAACACGCTCCGTTTTATTGAGCGCGTCGGGCTGCCTGCGGTGCGCATTCCGCTTAACGAGCGGGAGCGGATCCGGGTAGAGGAACCTTACATTCTGGTGGTGCCCAGCTATGGCGGAGGCGGCACGGCGGGCGCAGTGCCTCGCCAGGTGATCCGCTTTCTGAACGATCCTCATAACCGGGAGCTGATCCGCGGCGTCATTGCGGCGGGGAATCGCAACTTCGGCGACGCCTTTGGCCGCGCCGGAGATGTCATCTCTCAAAAATGCGGCGTGCCGTATCTCTATCGCTTTGAGCTGATGGGGACACAGCAGGACGTCGAAAACGTGCGTAAAGGAGTGAACGAATTTTGGCAACGACAACCGCAGAACGGGTAATACAGGCGACGCCGGATTACCACGCATTAAACGCGATGCTTAACCTCTATGACCGGGAGGGACGCATTCAGTTTGATAAAGACCGTGAGGCGGTGGACGCCTTTTTTGCCGCCCACGTGCGGCCCAACAGCGTGACCTTTACGAGCCAGGATGAACGTCTCGACCACCTGGTTAACGAGGGTTACTACGATGCGCGCGTCCTCACCCGCTACGAACGCGCCTTCGTCGTGAAGCTGTTTGAACGCGCCCACGCCAGCGGCTTTCGTTTCCAGACATTCCTTGGCGCGTGGAAGTTCTACACCAGCTACACCCTGAAGACCTTTGACGGTAAGCGCTACTTAGAAAGCTTTGAAGATCGCGTGGTGATGGTCGCGCTGACCCTGGCGCAGGGCGATGAAGCGCTGGCGCAACAGCTCACCGACGAGATCCTCTCCGGCCGCTTCCAGCCCGCCACGCCCACCTTTCTCAACTGCGGCAAAGCCCAGCGCGGTGAGCTGGTCTCCTGCTTCCTGCTACGTATCGAAGATAATATGGAGTCGATTGGTCGCGCGGTGAACTCGGCGCTGCAGCTTTCCAAACGCGGCGGCGGCGTGGCGTTTTTGCTCTCTAACCTGCGCGAAGCGGGCGCGCCGATCAAGCGCATCGAAAACCAGTCCTCCGGCGTGATCCCGGTGATGAAGATGCTGGAGGATGCGTTCTCCTATGCTAACCAGCTTGGCGCGCGCCAGGGCGCGGGAGCGGTTTACCTGCACGCGCACCATCCGGACATTCTGCGTTTTCTCGATACCAAGCGCGAAAACGCCGACGAAAAAATCCGTATCAAAACCCTGTCGCTTGGCGTGGTGATCCCGGATATCACCTTTAAACTGGCCAAAGAGAATGCCGAGATGGCGCTCTTCTCGCCGTATGACGTTGAGCGAATCTATGGCAAAGCCTTTGGCGACGTGGCCATCAGCGAACTTTATGACGTGCTGGTAGCCGACGAGCGCATTCGCAAAAAATATATCAACGCCCGCGATTTCTTCCAGACGCTTGCCGAAATTCAGTTTGAGTCCGGCTATCCGTACATCATGTACGAAGATACGGTAAACCGCGCGAACCCGATTGCCGGGCGCATCAACATGAGCAACCTGTGCTCGGAGATTTTGCAGGTCAACAGCGCGTCCGGCTATGACGAGAATCTGGACTATGCGGAGATCGGCAAAGACATCTCCTGCAACCTCGGGTCGCTGAATATCGCCCACACCATGGATTCCCCCGACTTTGGCCGCACGATAGAAACCGCCATTCGCGGGCTGACGGCGGTGTCGGACATGAGCCACATCCGCAGCGTGCCGTCCATCGAAGCGGGCAACGCTGCGTCGCACGCTATCGGGCTGGGGCAGATGAACCTCCACGGCTATCTGGCGCGGGAGGGCATCGCCTACGGCAGTCCGGAAGGGCTGGACTTCACCAACCTCTATTTTTACACCGTCACCTGGCACGCACTGCATACCTCGATGATGCTGGCGCGCGAGCGCAACCAGCGTTTCGCGGGCTTTGAGCAGTCCCGCTACGCCAGCGGGGCGTATTTTAGCCCGTATCTTGAAGGCGACTGGCAGCCGAAAACCGAAAAAGTACGCGAACTGTTTGCTCGCGCCGGAATTGTGTTGCCGACGCGCGCGATGTGGCAGCAGTTGCGTGATGACGTGATGCGCTACGGCATCTACAACCAGAACCTGCAGGCCGTACCGCCAACCGGTTCGATCTCCTACATCAATCACGCCACGTCGAGCATTCACCCGATCGTGTCGAAAATTGAAATTCGCAAAGAAGGCAAAACCGGACGCGTTTACTACCCTGCCCCGTTTATGACCAATGAGAACCTGGCTTTGTACCAGGACGCGTATGAGATCGGCCCGGAAAAAATCATCGATACCTACGCCGAGGCGACGAAACACGTGGATCAGGGACTCTCGCTGACGCTGTTCTTCCCGGATACCGCCACCACGCGGGACATCAACAAAGCGCAGATCTACGCCTGGAAAAAAGGTATCAAGACGCTCTACTACATTCGCCTGCGCCAACTTGCGCTGGAAGGCACCGAAATTGAAGGCTGCGTGTCCTGCGCGCTGTAAGGAGAAAGGATGAAACTGTCACGCGTGAGTGCCGTTAACTGGAACAAAATCCAGGACGATAAAGACCTGGAGGTATGGAACCGCCTGACCAGCAACTTCTGGCTGCCAGAAAAGGTCCCGCTCTCCAACGATATTCCGGCCTGGCAAACCCTGAGCCACGCCGAGCAGCAGCTGACGATCCGCGTCTTTACCGGCCTGACGCTGCTCGACACCATTCAAAATACCGTCGGCGCACCGGCTCTGATGAGTGACGCGCTGACGCCGCACGAAGAGGCGGTGATGTCGAACATCAGCTTTATGGAGGCGGTGCACGCCCGCTCCTACAGCTCGATTTTCTCCACGCTGTGCCAGACCAAAGACGTGGACGCGGCCTACGCATGGAGTGAAGCGAGCGAGTCACTACAGAGAAAGGCGGAGCTGGTGCTGACGTATTATCGGGCCGACGAGCCGCTGAAGAAGAAGATCGCCAGCGTGTTTCTGGAATCCTTCCTCTTCTATTCCGGCTTCTGGCTGCCCATGTACTGGTCGAGCCGGGGCAAGCTCACCAACACCGCCGATTTGATTCGCCTCATCATTCGTGATGAAGCGGTGCACGGGTATTACATTGGCTATAAGTATCAGAAAGGCCTGGAAAAGGTCAGCGACGCGGAGCGAGAGGAGCTCAAAGGGTTTGCGCTTGATTTGCTGATGGATCTGTACGACAACGAGCTGAGCTATACCGAAGAGCTCTACGCTGGTACCGGCTGGGAGGAAGACGTGAAGGCCTTCCTCTGCTACAACGCCAACAAGGCGCTGATGAACCTGGGTTACGAGGCGCTTTTCCCACCGGAGATGGCGGAGGTGAACCCGGCGATTCTGTCCGCGCTGTCGCCCAACGCCGACGAAAACCACGATTTCTTCTCCGGGTCGGGTTCATCGTACGTGATGGGCAAAGCGGTGGAAACCGAGGATGAAGACTGGGATTTTTAATGAACGTTAACGTTCGTTAATTTAATATAAACCCAACAATTTCCTCTCTAATATTTACAAAGCAACTACACTGTCATTTCTGCGTCATATTCGCCTGAATCACCCGATTCAGGCGAAATTCTCCTGCGCCACAGCAAAAAATTGAGAAAAATTCAGATCACGCTCAGCCCTTTACTCATGGGAAATTCAGCCGTTTCGCTTCCCTGAAAATTCACGTCATAAGCAAACCCAGGGTTGTCTCAGATTCTCAGTATGTTAGGGTTATGCCCGTTAACAATTTACCATGGTAATCATATCGACATAAACAAATAACAGGACACTCTCTATTGCATGGCAATTAAATTAGAAGTGAAAAATCTTTATAAAGTATTTGGCGAGCATCCGCAGCGCGCATTCAAATATATTGAGAAAGGCCTTTCGAAAGAGCAAATTCTGGAAAAAACCGGGCTATCACTTGGCGTTAAAGACGCCAGTCTGGCCATTGAAGAAGGCGAGATTTTTGTCATCATGGGATTATCCGGTTCGGGTAAATCCACTATGGTTCGCCTTCTCAATCGCCTGATTGAACCCACCCGCGGACAGGTACTGATTGACGGCGTGGATATCGCCAGAATATCAGACGCCGAGCTTCGCGAGGTGCGCAGAAAGAAGATTGCGATGGTATTCCAGTCATTCGCGCTGATGCCGCACATGACGGTGCTGGATAATACCGCTTTCGGCATGGAATTAGCCGGCACACCCGCGCAGGAACGTCAGGAAAAAGCCCTTGATGCCCTGCGTCAGGTAGGGCTGGAAAATTATGCGCATGCGTACCCGGATGAACTTTCCGGCGGTATGCGTCAGCGCGTGGGATTAGCCCGCGCATTAGCCATTAATCCAGACATTTTATTAATGGACGAAGCTTTCTCCGCCCTCGATCCGTTAATTCGCACCGAGATGCAGGATGAGCTGGTAAAATTACAGGCTAAACATCAGCGAACCATTGTCTTTATTTCCCACGATTTGGATGAAGCCATGCGTATTGGCGACCGTATTGCCATTATGCAAAACGGTGAAGTGGTGCAGGTCGGCACGCCGGATGAAATACTCAATAATCCGGCGAATGATTATGTCCGCACCTTCTTCCGCGGCGTGGATATTAGCCAGGTCTTTAGCGCCAAAGATATTGCCCGTCGAACGCCAAACGGCATTATTCGTAAAACCCCAGGCTTCGGCCCGCGCTCGGCGCTTAAGCTGCTGCAGGACGAAGACCGTGAATACGGTTATCTGGTTGAACGCGGCAATAAATTTGTCGGCGTTGTCTCCATCGACTCTCTGAAAACCGCGCTCAGCGAAAACCAGGGGATCGATGCGGCGTTGATTGACGCTCCGCTTGCCGTGGACGCCGAAACGCCGCTCAGCGAGTTGCTCTCTCACGTAGGGCAGGCGCCGTGCGCCGTGCCGGTCGTGGGTGAGGAACAACAGTACGTCGGCATCATCTCAAAGCGGATGCTGCTGCAGGCTTTAGATCGCGAGGGGGCAAACAATGGCTGACCAAACTAACCCGTGGGGTACCACTGAAGCGGCGGATAACGCTGCACAATCCGCCGACGCGTGGGGTTCCACGCCAGCACCCGCCGACGGCGGCGGCGCGGCAGACTGGCTGAACAGCGCCCCCGCGCCTGCGCCAGAACACTTCAACATCATGGACCCGTTCCATAAAACGCTGATCCCGCTGGACAGCTGGGTCACGGAGGGGATCGACTGGGTGGTGACGCACTTCCGCCCGGTGTTCCAGGGGATCCGCATCCCGGTGGATTACATCCTGAACGGCTTCCAGCAGCTGATGCTGGGCATGCCGGCACCGGTGGCGATTATCCTGTTCTCCCTGATCGCCTGGCAGTTTGGCAGCGCCGGCATGGGTGTCGCCACGCTGATTTCGCTGATTGCCATCGGCGCGATTGGGGCCTGGTCGCAGGCGATGATCACCCTGGCGCTGGTGCTGACCGCCCTGCTCTTTTGCATTGTCATCGGCCTGCCGATGGGGATCTGGCTGGCGCGCAGCCCGCGGGCAGCGAAGATTATCCGTCCGCTGCTGGATGCAATGCAGACCACCCCGGCGTTCGTCTATCTGGTGCCGATTGTGATGCTGTTCGGCATCGGCAACGTGCCGGGTGTGGTGGTCACCATTATCTTTGCCCTGCCGCCGATTATTCGTCTGACCATTCTCGGGATCAACCAGGTGCCTGCGGACCTGATCGAAGCGTCACGCTCGTTCGGTGCCAGCCCGCGCCAGATGCTGTTTAAGGTTCAGCTCCCGCTGGCCATGCCAACCATCATGGCGGGCGTTAACCAGACGCTGATGCTGGCCCTGTCGATGGTGGTGATTGCCTCGATGATCGCCGTTGGCGGTCTCGGTCAGATGGTGCTGCGCGGCATTGGCCGTCTCGACATGGGGCTGGCCACCGTCGGCGGCGTCGGGATTGTCATCCTCGCCATTATTCTTGACCGCCTGACCCAGGCCGTTGGTCGCGATTCACGCAGTCGCGGCAACCGTCGCTGGTATTCCACCGGCCCTGTCGGGTTACTCACCCGCCCCTTTAGAAAATAAGGAACAACGATGCGACATAACGTCCTTTTTGCCACAGCGTTTGCCACCCTTGTCTCCACCAGTACGTTCGCGGCTGATCTGCCAGGCAAAGGCATTACCGTGCAGCCGGTGCAGAGCACCATTTCGGAAGAGAGCTTCCAGACCCTGATCGTCAGCCGCGCGCTGGAAAAACTCGGCTACACGGTTAACACGCCGAGCGAAGTGGATTACAACGTGGGCTATACCTCGATTGCCTCCGGTGACGCCACCTTCACCGCCGTGAACTGGCAGCCGCTGCACGACGACATGTATGCCGCCGCCGGTGGCGACAAGAAATTCTACCGTGAAGGCACATTTGTCACCGGCGCGGCGCAGGGATATCTGATCGACAAGAAAACCGCCGACCAGTACCACATCACCAATATCGAACAGCTGAAGGATCCGAAGATCGCCAAACTGTTCGACACCAACGGTGACGGCAAGGCCGACATGATGGGCTGCTCGCCGGGCTGGGGCTGCGAAGCGGTAATTAACCACCAAAACAAGGCGTTCGATCTGGCGAAAACGGTCGACGTGAGCCACGGCAATTATTCAGCGATGATGGCCGACACCATTGCCCGCTTCAAAGAGGGTAAACCGGTGATTTACTACACCTGGACGCCATACTGGGTGAGCGACGTGCTGAAGCCGGGGAAAGACGTGGTGTGGCTGCAGGTGCCGTTCTCCTCCCTCCCGGGCGAGCAGAAAGATATCGACACCAAACTGCCGAACGGCATGAACTACGGCTTCCCGGTGAACACCATGCATATCGTGGCGAACAAAGCCTGGGCCGATAAAAACCCGGCCGCGGCGAAGCTGTTCTCGGTGATGAAGCTGCCGCTGGCGGACATCAACGCCCAGAACGCGATGATGCACGCGGGTAAATCGTCTGAGGCAGATGTCAAAGGCCACGTCGACGGCTGGATCAAAGCCCACCAGCAGCAGTTTGACGGCTGGGTGAAAGAGGCGCTTGAGGCGCAGAAGTAAAAAACAAAACCCTACCCCTCATCCTCTTCCCAAAGGGGAGAGGATGAGGGGATAACCGCACAAACACACACATAACAATCCCCCAACATTCACAATCATTCGCTATTATGGTTTCCGGAAAAATAATCACTTAACTAACGATTCCTGAAACCAATGACAAAAACAACTCAAGGGCTTAGCCCCGCACTCATTCTTTTAATGTCCGTGGCCACGGGTCTGGCCGTCGCCAGCAACTATTACGCGCAACCTCTTCTCGACACCATCGCCCGCGCGTTTGACCTTTCCGCCAGTTCAGCAGGCTTTATTGTCACCGCAGCCCAGCTCGGTTATGCCGCCGGGCTGCTGTTCCTGGTGCCGCTCGGCGATATGTTTGAACGCCGAATGCTGATCGTCTCCATGACCCTGCTGGCCGCCGGTGGGATGCTGATCACCGCCAGCAGCCAGTCGCTGACGATGATGATTATCGGTACCGCGCTGACGGGGTTGTTCTCCGTGGTCGCGCAAATCCTGGTTCCGCTCGCAGCGACCCTCGCCTCCCCGGAAAAACGCGGCAAGGTGGTGGGCACCATCATGAGCGGCCTGCTGCTGGGGATTTTGCTGGCGCGTACCGTTGCCGGGCTGCTGGCAAGCCTCGGCGGCTGGCGCACCGTATACTGGGTGGCGAGCGTGCTGATGGTCGTCATGGCGCTGGCGCTGTGGCGCGGGCTGCCAAAAGTGAAGCAGGAAAATCACCTGAATTACCCGCAGCTGCTGGCCTCCGTTTTCAGCCTGTTCACCCAGGATAAACTTCTGCGCACCCGCGCCCTGCTGGGCTGCTTTACCTTCGCCAACTTCAGCATTCTGTGGACGTCGATGGCGTTTCTGCTGGCCGCGCCGCCGTTCAATTATTCCGAAGGGGTGATTGGCCTGTTCGGTCTGGCCGGTGCCGCAGGCGCACTGGGCGCGCGTCCCGCAGGCGGGCTGGCCGACAAGGGCAAATCCCACCTGACCACCTCCGCGGGGCTGATATTACTCCTGCTCTCCTGGGCGGCAATCTGGTATGGGCACGTCTCGGTGCTGGCGCTGATCGTCGGAATCCTGGTGCTCGATCTCACCGTGCAGGGCGTTCACATCACCAATCAGACCGTCATCTATCGCGTGAAGCCAGAGGCGCGTAACCGCCTGACGGCCGGGTACATGACCAGCTACTTCATTGGCGGCGCGGCGGGCTCGCTCATTTCCGCCTCGGCATGGCAGCATGCCGGCTGGTCAGGGGTATGTGCGATCGGCGCCATCGTCGCCACGCTTAACCTGCTAGTATGGTGGCTCGGCTACCATCGTCAGGATGCAATTCATTAAGTTTTACATTGCGTTGGCCTCTTAGGGTGTTAAGAGGCCCTTCACTCTGTTAATGTAAACGTAATCATTTATCCCAGAAATTTTAATGTGGGTGACATATTTACAATTGGCATGAATAGTTCAGACCCCCGTCCTCACATCCTCTCTTCAGCGGGTTCACACCCTACGCTTTCTGTGCTCACCGGGTCACGGACTTACCCGGCGCTTTCTGATGGTGACATTAATTTGGCGGATATAACCGCACAAATAATTCATTTACATTATTTGTCACTATCGTTACTATATCGGCTGTAATTAATGAGGTTATGCCCAAATGGATAGTTCGTTTACGCCCATTGAACAAATGCTTAAATTCCGCGCCAGTCGCCATGAGGACTTCCCGTACCAGGAAATCCTGCTGACTCGCCTGTGCATGCACATGCAGGGTAAGCTACTGGAAAACCGTAATAAAATGCTGAAAGCTCAAGGGATTAACGAGACATTGTTTATGGCGTTGATCACGCTGGAGTCTCAGGAAAATCACAGCATTCAGCCTTCCGAGCTGAGCTGCGCGCTGGGCTCCTCCCGTACCAATGCGACCCGAATTGCCGATGAGCTCGAAAAGCGTGGCTGGATTGAGCGCCGTGAAAGCGACAACGATCGCCGCTGCCTGCATCTGCAACTGACCGATAAAGGTCACCAGTTCCTGCGCGAGGTGCTGCCACCTCAGCACAATTGCCTGCACAAACTCTGGTCCGCCCTCAGCACCGCCGAGCGTGACCAGCTTGAGCACATCACTCGCAAGCTGCTCACCCGTCTGGACCAGATGGATGAAGACGGCGCCGTTCTTGAGGCGCTGCGCTAACGCGACGACACGCTCACCATTCCAGATTCATAAGAAAACCGACAGGCCAGCACGTCACACTGCTGGCCTTTCTGACAACAGGTCGGCTCAGCCGATGTGAAAATAAGAAGATCGTGGAGAACAACAATGAGCGCAAATGCGGAGAGCACTACCCCGCAGCAACCGGCCAACAAGAAAGGCAAACGTAAGAGCGCCCTTCTTCTGTTGACCTTGCTCTTTATCATTATTGCCGTGGCATATGGGATCTATTGGTTTTTAGTACTGCGTCATGCTGAAGAGACTGACGACGCGTACGTGGCAGGGAACCAGGTACAAATTATGGCGCAGGTGTCGGGCAGCGTGACGAAAGTCTGGGCTGACAATACCGACTTTGTGCAAAAAGGCGATGTGTTGGTGACTCTCGATCCAACCGACGCCCAGCAGGCGTTTGAAAAAGCACAGACCGCGCTGGCCTCCAGCGTCCGTCAGACCCGCCAGCTGATGATCAACAGCAAGCAGCTGCAGGCCAACATCGACGTGCAGAAAACTGCACTCGCACAGGCGCAGAGCGACCTGAACCGCCGCGTGCCGCTCGGCACCGCCAACCTGATTGGCCGTGAAGAGCTGCAGCACGCCCGCGACGCCGTCGCCAGCGCTCAGGCACAGCTGGATGTGGCCATTCAACAGTACAACGCCAACCAGGCGATGGTGCTGGGCACCAGCCTGGAAAACCAGCCCGCTGTTCAGCAGGCGGCGACCGAAGTGCGCAACGCGTGGCTTGCCCTGCAGCGTACTAAAATCGTCAGCCCAATGACCGGCTATGTCTCCCGTCGTTCCGTTCAGCCAGGGGCGCAGATTAGCCCGACCACGCCGCTGATGGCGGTCGTACCGGCAGACAACCTGTGGGTCGACGCCAACTTTAAAGAGACGCAGCTTGCCCATATGCGTATCGGCCAGACCGCGACGGTTGTCAGCGACATCTATGGCGATGACGTGAAGTACACCGGGAAAGTGGTGGGTCTGGATATGGGGACCGGCAGCGCCTTCTCCCTGCTACCTGCGCAGAACGCCACCGGTAACTGGATCAAAGTCGTACAGCGTCTGCCCGTGCGTATCGAACTGGATGCCAAACAGCTGGCGGATCACCCGCTGCGTATCGGCCTGTCAACGCTGGTGACGGTTGACACCGCCAACCGCGACGGTCAGATCCTGGCAAGCCAGGTGCGTAGCAGCCCGGCTTATGAAAGTAACGCTCGTGAAATTAGCCTCGATCCGGTCAACAAGCTGATCGATGACATCGTGAAGGCAAACGCCGGTTAATCCGAAGGTGAGCGTTATGCAACAGCAAAAGCCGCAAAAACCGCTGGAAGGCGCGCAGCTGGTCATTATGACCATTGCGCTGTCGCTGGCGACATTCATGCAGGTGCTGGACTCCACCATCGCAAACGTGGCGATCCCAACCATCGCCGGTAACCTTGGTTCGTCGCTGAGCCAGGGGACATGGGTCATTACCTCGTTTGGGGTGGCAAACGCCATCTCCATTCCGATCACCGGCTGGCTGGCAAAGCGCGTCGGTGAGGTGAAGCTGTTCCTCTGGTCCACGGTGGCGTTTGTACTGGCCTCGTGGGCGTGCGGCATGTCCAGCAGCCTGACGATGCTGATTTTCTTCCGCGTCATTCAGGGGATTGTCGCGGGGCCGCTGATCCCGCTTTCCCAGAGTTTGCTGCTGAGCAACTACCCTCCCGCAAAACGTTCCGTCGCGCTGGCGCTCTGGTCGATGACCGTTATCGTCGCGCCTATCTGCGGACCGATTCTGGGCGGGTACATCAGCGATAACTACCACTGGGGCTGGATCTTCTTCATCAACGTACCGATTGGCGCCGTCGTGGTATTGATGACGCTGCAGTCGCTGCGGGGACGAGAGACGCGCACCGAACAACGGCGTATCGACAGCATCGGGCTGGCGCTGCTGATCCTGGGTATCGGCAGTCTGCAGATCATGCTCGACCGCGGTAAAGAGCTCGACTGGTTCAACTCGCAGGAAATTATCATCCTGACCATTGTCGCGGTGGTGTCGATCAGCTTCCTGATCGTCTGGGAGCTGACGGACGACAACCCGATAGTCGATCTCTCGCTATTTAAGTCGCGAAACTTCACCATCGGCTGCCTGTGTATCAGCCTCGCCTATATGCTCTACTTCGGCGCGATTGTTTTGCTGCCGCAGCTGTTGCAGGAGGTGTATGGCTATACCGCCACCTGGGCGGGTCTGGCGTCAGCACCCGTTGGGGTGATCCCGGTCCTGCTGTCGCCGATAATTGGCCGCTTCGCCCATAAGCTCGACATGCGTCGGCTGGTGACGTTCAGCTTCATCATGTATGCGGTGTGCTTCTACTGGCGTGCGTATACCTTTGAGCCGGGAATGGACTTTGGCGCCTCGGCGTGGCCGCAGTTCATTCAGGGCTTTGCGGTGGCGTGCTTCTTTATGCCGCTGACTACCATCACGCTCTCTGGCTTACCGCCCGAGCGTCTGGCAGCCGCGTCGAGCCTGTCGAACTTCACCCGTACGCTGGCGGGCTCCATCGGTACGTCGATCACCACCACCCTGTGGACGAACCGCGAATCGATGCACCACGCGCAGCTGACCGAAGCGGTGAACCCGTACAACCCGAATGCTCAGCAGATGTATAGCCAGCTTCAGGGGATGGGAATGACGGAGCAGCAGGCGTCCGGCTGGATTGCCCAGCAGATCACCAACCAGGGGCTGATTATCTCGGCCAACGAGATTTTCTGGATATCGGCAGGGATCTTTATCGTCCTGCTGGGGCTGGTGTGGTTTGCCAGACCGCCGTTTGGTGCCGGTGGCGGCGGTGGCGGCGCGCACTAGTCTTGTGCGCGGGTTGCTCGTTCTGTGCGACGGTTGCCCGGTGGCGCTACGCTTACCGGGCCTACGAACGTAGGCCGGATAAGGCGTAGCCGCCATCCGGCAAAAAACCGCACTGTGTCCAGAACGCGACAGCCATTGTCAGTTCCGATAAAGCAGCGCGCCTGAAATCGATTCACGATAGTGAAAAGACAACAGGAGCGCATCATGCTGAACACACCCGCCGACAAGTACCAACCCTATCCCACCCTTTCCCTGCCCGACCGTCGCTGGCCGGAGCAACGCATTACCCGCGCGCCGCGCTGGCTCTCGACCGACCTGCGCGACGGCAACCAGGCCCTTGCCGAGCCGATGGACAGCGCCCGCAAGCTGCAGTTCTGGGCACTGCTGCTGGGCTGCGGATTCAAAGAGATCGAGGTTGCCTTTCCTTCCGCCTCACAGACGGATTTCAACTTCGTTCGCCAGCTGATTGAAGAGAACCGCATCCCGGATGACGTGACGATTCAGGTGCTCACTCAGGCACGGGAAGATCTCATCCATCGTACTTTTGAATCCCTGCGCGGCGCGAAGCAGGCTACCGTGCATCTGTATAACGCCACCGCTCCGCTTTTCCGCCGCCTGGTCTTCGGCATGGAGAAAGCGCAAATCGTTGAGCTGGCGACGCGCTCGACGCGGCTTATTCGCCAGCTGTGTGAGGAAAATCCCGACACCCGCTGGCAATATGAATACTCCCCGGAAACCTTCTGCTTTACCGAGCCGGAGTTTGCGCTGGAGATTTGTGAAGCCGTGGCGGAAATCTGGCAGCCGTGCGACGAGCGGCCTATGGTGATCAACTTACCTGCCACCGTCGAAGTGAGCACGCCGAACGTCTATGCCGACCAGATCGAGTATTTCTGCCGCCACTTCAGCCGCCGCCGCGATGTCTGCATCAGCGTGCATCCGCATAACGACCGCGGTACCGGCGTTGCCTGCGCGGAGCTGGCCGTAATGGCGGGAGCTGACCGCGTGGAGGGCTGTCTATTCGGTAACGGGGAACGTACGGGTAACGTCTGCCTGGTAACGCTGGCGATGAACCTCTACAGCCAGGGGGTTAGCCCGAATCTGGACTTTAGCGATATGAATCGGGTGGTGGAAGTGGTGGAAACCTGCAATCAGCTGCCGGTCCACCCGCGCCATCCGTGGGCAGGACGGCTGGCCTATACCGCCTTCTCCGGCTCGCACCAGGACGCGATTAAAAAAGGCTTTGATGCCCGCAGGCCAGGCGATCGCTGGGAGATGCCTTACCTGCCTGTCGATCCCCAGGATATTGGCTGCACCTACGAAGCGGTGATCCGCGTAAACAGCCAGTCAGGAAAAAGCGGCAGCGCGTGGCTGATTGAGCAAAACCATGGTCTGAAACTGCCCCGCGCCCTGCAGCAGGATTTCAGCCAGCACGTGCAGCAGGAAACCGATCGTCACGGAAAAGAGATGACGCAAAATGCACTGTGGCAGCTGTTCCGCACCCGCTACGGACTGGTGGCAACGCCACACTATGCGCTGCAATCCTACCGCAGCGATAGCCAGCAGGACGGCCAGCTGCGTTTGACGGCCAGCGTCGTCACACAGGGAGGAACGCGCCAGCTGGAAGGTCAGGGAAACGGTCTGCTCTCCGCCGCCGCTCACGGCCTGAGCCGCTGGGTCAACGCCCCGTTCGTGATAAAGGATTATCACGAGCATACGTTAGGCGAACGCAGCGACAGCCGCTCGGTGGCCTACATCCGCTGCCTGTTCCAGGACGGCAGCAGCCGCTGGGGCGTGGGCATTGATAGCGACGTGGCACGCGCGTCGCTTCAGGCGCTCTTTAACGCCGTCAGTCGTTCTTAAAGTAATCGCTGGGGGAGACGCCCATCACCCGACGGAACATGGCCGTAAAGGCGCTGTGACTGCCGTACCCCAGATCCAGCGCCACGCGTAATACCGGCTGGCCCTGCGCCAGCCGCACTAAGGCTTCCAGCAGGCGCGCCCTTCTCAACCACTCTCCGTAGCTTAATCCCGTCTGCTGCTGAAAATGGCGGTTCAGCGTGCGCTCGCTCATGTTCATCATGCTCGCAGCCTGCGCGCTGCTCCAGCTTTCACCCGGGTGTTGCCGGGTTTGCAGACACAGGCGACGTAGCGCCTCACTTTCCGGCTCCGGCAGGTGAAACGGCAGCACCGGCATAGTGCGGATTTCATCGAGAATGAGCTCATAGACGCGCTCATCCCGGCTTCCGGGTGAGTACGATTCAGGTAAAGCAAGGCAGACGAGGATCAGCTCGCGCAGCAGCGGCGTGATCTGCACGATCTGGCAGGTGGCCGGGAGATCGGCCCGCGCCAGCGGATCGATAAACAGCGTTCGCGCCGCCACGTTGCCGGTAATGCGCAAGGAATGCTGCGTGCCCGCAGGCAGCCAGACGCCGCGACCGGGAGGAACAACCCAACATCCTGATGCGGTATCCACCCGTACCACGCCGCTCAGGGTGTGCAGCAGCTGCGCGCAGTCGTGCTTGTGCCAGGGTTCGCTGTCACCATGAACGTAATCATGGGCAAACGGAACGAGGGGACGGTGGGTAAAGGAGAAGGTTAAGGTTGTGGTCAAAGGAGGCACCAACACAATGTAGGCCCGGTAAGCGAAGCGCCACCGGGCATCCACAGGCACAATACTAGATGTGCAGTTCCTGCAGTTTTTCTTTCGGCAGGGCCAGCTCTTCGTTGCTGTTCACGCGAACGTCGCGTTCGATGATGTGGCGCGCGATCTCCTGCGCTTCTTCCAGAGAGTGCATCTGGTAGGTACCGCACTGGTAAACGTTCAGCTCAGGGATCTGGTTCTGCTCTTTCACCTTCAGCACGTCCTGCATGGCCGCTTTCCAGGCATCTGCCACACGTTTCTCTTCAGGCTGACCAATCAGGCTCATGTAGAAACCGGTACGGCAGCCCATCGGAGAGATATCGATGATCTCAACGCCGTTGCCGTTCAGGTGGTCACGCATGAAGCCAGCGAACAGGTGTTCCAGCGTATGAATGCCTTTCTCCGGCATCACTTCTTTGTTTGGCACGCAGAAACGCAGATCGAAGACGGTGATCGTGTCGCCGTGCGGGGTGTGCATGGTCTTCGCCACGCGGACTGCAGGTGCTTCCATACGGGTATGGTCGACAGTAAAGCTATCTAATAACGGCATACGTCACCTCCGATAGTGATTTTTTTTAAAATAAACTGAACTCTTCTACAGAATGCGCGTCTGAGTATATGAAAGACGCGCATTTGTTATCATCATCCCTGAATTCAGAGATGTATATTTTGGCCACAGCGATGTGGCCTTTTTCTTTTCTGCTTAAGCCTCCTTCGCCAGAAACGCCTCAAACGACTCGGTATCCGCCGCTTCAACCTCTTTCTGACGCACAACGGACGCTTCGCGTTCCGCGACAAAATCTGCTTCGCTCAGGATTTCTAACGGCTCCTGGATCAGCATCTCACGGTACTCCGCCGAGAGTGAACGCCCCGTACCACCAATGCCCTGATCAATCATAGAACGCAGAATGCGTGCTGAGAACGTCAGTTCCGGGTTATCAAAGCATTCCACCAGCTGGTCGCAAATCTGTTGATACGCATCCCCGCCGTCGATGCTGTCCATCGTCCGGGCAACACGCTTCAGATCGCGGAACAGATCTTTGCCGACTTTCGTCAGCGGGAACTGTGCCGTTTCGCAGCCGATACCCAGCGTCAGACCCGGCTTACGCCCTTCCAGAATCACGCGGTTCCAGTTTGTACGGGTACAGAGCAGTTCGTCTGAACTCATTTCCGGCGCATCCGCCAGCACGCACCAGACCATAAACAGATCCAGGAAGCGAATCTGCTGTTCATCAACGCCAATCGGTGAAAACGGGTTGATATCCAGCGAGCGCACTTCAATGTATTCGATCCCGCCGCGCTGCAGCGCATCCGACGGGGTTTCGCCGCTGCGCGTCACGCGCTTAGGACGAATAGGCGCATACAGCTCGTTTTCAATCTGCAGCACATTGCTGTTGATCTGCAGACGCTTGCCGTCTTTTTCGAGGCCGATTTTCTCGTACTCTTCCGACGGGGTTTTGATCGCCCGCTTCAATCCTGCCACATATTCGTGCAATTCGTTAAACGTAATACCGAGATTGCTTTGCGATTTATTGGTATAGCCGAGATCGCTCAGGCGCAGAGAGGTGGCGTACGGGAGATAGTACATTCCGCAGTCGGTCTTCTCGAACGGTAGCGTCGTCGGTTTTCCCTGCAGGAAGGATGAGCAAATAGCAGGCGATGCGCCGAACAGATACGGGATCACCCAGCCGAAACGGTAATAGTTTCGGATCAGGCGGAAGTAGCCTGCTGAGATGGCGTCTTTATCCGTTTCACCGCATTTTGCTTCCCAGAAAGCCATCGGCAACGAGAAGTTGTAGTGCACGCCAGAGATGGTCTGCATCAACGCGCCGTAGCGGTTTTTCAGCCCCTCACGGTAAAGCGTTTTCAGCCGGCCGATATTTGACGTGCCGTACTGTGCTAGCTCAATCTCCTGGCCCTGCTCGATATAGCACGGCATGCTGAGGGGCCACATGCGCTCGTCGCCCAGGTTGCGCGCGGTGTAGCGATGGATATCGCGCATGATCGTCAGCATATGATCAATATCACCCTCTACTGGGGTGATGAACTCCAGCAGCGCTTCAGCGAAATCGGTTGTGATCCATTTATGTGTCAGCGCCGAGCCTAACGCCTTCGGGTGACCCGTTGTCGCTAAACTGCCGTCCGCGTTAACGCGCAGCGTTTCACGCTCGAGACCACGCTGAATACCCTTCAATGCCTGAGGGTGGTTTTCCAGCCAGGCCAGCGCCTGAGATACGTCCGGGATCAAATTGACCTCCCGCCTGTCAAAGTAATGTTACTCAGCATAATTGTAATGGTTGACGATTGAAGGTCGCGTATTCATTCCACCAATTAGTGCCACCACGTCATACCCTGCAGCGTTGCCCATGCCACGAGGACATAACGCAACGCCTTGCCAAGGCACAAAAAAAAGAGCACCGGTCCCCAGGAGATGCGCATCCATCCCGCCAGCAGACACAGTAAATCGCCTATTACAGGCATCCAGCTTAATAACAGCGTGGCAGCGCCATAGCGTTTTAGCCAGCCGACTGCCTTTTCCTGCCAGCGCGATTTTTCACGCAGCGGAAAGAAACGCCCAAGAATAACGTTAGTCAGCCCCCCAAGGCTATTACCCATTGTTGCTATTACTACAAGCAGCCAGGGCTGACTCACGCCGGACAACAGCATCACCACCAGCACCACTTCCGAATTGCCCGGTAACAGCGTGGCGCTGAGAAAACTGCTGGCGAATAATGAGGCAAGTGACAGCGCGTCACTCACAGTAAGCGCACATCCACCGCATCCATTCCAGCATCACGCGCGGCCTGGATGCCGAAATCGGCATCTTCAAACACGACGCATTTTGCCGCCGGGACGCCCATTAATTCTGCGCAGAGCAGGAAGGTGTCCGGTGCGGGCTTGTGATGTTTAACATGATCGGCGGCAACCACGGCAGAGAAATAGTGGCGCAGGCCAAGATGATTGAGTAATGCCTCTGCAATCGCGCTTTCGCTGCCCGTCCCCACCGACATCGGGCGACGCCCGTGCCACTCTTTTACCACATCAATTAGCGGCAAAGGACGTACGGTATCTAAAAGCATGGCTTTTACCGCATCGGTTTTTTCGCGTGCGAGCAGGTGCGGGTCGAGATCGGCCTGATTCAATTCAATCACGGCCTGTGCAATACGCCAGGTTGGGGAGCCGTTGAGGGCGATCATCGCCTGAAGGTCGAAACGCATACCGTAGCGGCCCAGGACGTCGGTCCAGGCTTGACGATGCGTGGGTTCGGTATCCAGAAGGGTACCATCCATATCGAAAATCAAACCGTCATACTGTGCGTACATCGTGCTCTCGCTAACCGATTAACAAAGCATTACTTTATCGTAAATGGTGGTTTTTGTCGCTGACAGAGAGTGTGATTGCTGACGGAACGTCGAAGGAATAAACAAAGAAGGAGAAGATGGTGCATCCGGGAGGATTACTCGGCTTACGCCTCGCCCTGCGGGCCGTTGCTAAAGCAACGTTATCCTCCCTGGTGCTTGCGATTAACTCGCTGACCTTAAAACAACAGCATCGCTGTTATCCAGGAGAATATGGTGCATCCGGGAGGATTCGAACCTCCGACCGCTCGGTTCGTAGCCGAGTACTCTATCCAGCTGAGCTACGGATGCATCGGGAAATGCTTTTAGAAACAGTAATGGTGCATCCGGGAGGATTCGAACCTCCGACCGCTCGGTTCGTAGCCGAGTACTCTATCCAGCTGAGCTACGGATGCATCAGGGTACTGCTTTCAGAAATAGTAAATGGTGCATCCGGGAGGATTCGAACCTCCGACCGCTCGGTTCGTAGCCGAGTACTCTATCCAGCTGAGCTACGGATGCATCGGGATTTACTACTGTACTGCTCGATATTCATATCACTTCTAAAGCAATATGAAGTAATAGATGGTGCATCCGGGAGGATTCGAACCTCCGACCGCTCGGTTCGTAGCCGAGTACTCTATCCAGCTGAGCTACGGATGCAAAATGGCGGTGAGGCGGGGATTCGAACCCCGGATGCAGCTTTTGACCGCATACTCCCTTAGCAGGGGAGCGCCTTCAGCCTCTCGGCCACCTCACCACACAACGCCTCTTTCGAGTGCTTCGAGCAACTCGTTAAGAGCTTCTCGTCGCTGCGTGGCGCATATATTACTTTCTGGGACTTATAAGTCAAACAATTTTCCAAAAGCTTTTATCGTTTGCACAAATCACACGCAATTCGCATGTAAAAGCCGCAAAGAGGGTGTTTTATAAGCGGATTTTGCAGACATCTTCACAGAAAACTGATGCAGAAAGGACAGTGTTGGGACGAGATAAGGGTAGCGGAGTGGTTAAAAAGAGAGCGATTGAAATTAAACGGTAACTTTGAGCAGGAAAAATAGCGGGAGGGTTGCGTCTCGCCCGACAGCGAGACGCGACAATATCAGTAACTGGACTGCTGGGATTTTTCAGCCTGGATACGCTGGTAGATCTCTTCACGGTGGACAGATACTTCTTTAGGAGCGTTAACACCAATACGTACCTGGTTACCCTTTACCCCTAAAACTGTCACGGTGACCTCATCCCCAATCATGAGGGTCTCACCAACTCGACGAGTCAGAATCAGCATTCTTTGCTCCTTGAAAGATTAAAAGAGTCGGGTCTCTTGTATCCCGGCATTATCCATCATATAACGCCAAAAAGTAAGCGATGACAAACACGTAAAGTGTAAGCAGTCACGGCATCACATTCTGTTAAACGTAAGTTTAGCCGATATACACAAACTCAACCTGACTTTATCGTTATCGATAGCACAGTGAACAAGACGCCATAACGTTACCGCTATGGCGTCTGCTTGTGCTTTGTAGTTATTACAGTTTCGCGCTTACCCAGCTTTCAACGCTGGCTAATGCCGCAGGAAGTGCCGCCGCATCCGTACCACCGGCTTGCGCCATGTCCGGACGACCGCCACCCTTGCCGCCCACCTGCTGAGCGACCATACCAATCAGTTCCCCTGCTTTTACGCGGTCAGTCACATCCTTAGAGACGCCCGCAATCAGAGAAACCTTACCTTCTGCCACTGTCGCCAGCACGATAACGGTCGAACCAAGCTGGTTCTTGAGATCGTCGACCATAGTACGCAGCATCTTAGGCTCAACGCCCGCCAGATCGCTGACCAGCAGTTTGACGCCCTTAATGTCTACAGCCTTGCTGGAGAGGTTTGCACTCTCCTGCGCCGCAGCCTGCTCTTTCAGCTGCTGCAGCTCTTTTTCCAGCTGACGCGTGCGATCCAGCGCAACGCGCACTTTCTCGCCCAGGTTCTGGCTATCGCCTTTCAGCAGCTGCGCGATGTCGTGCAGCTGATCGCTCTGTGCATGCAGGCTGGCAATCGCACCTTCACCGGTCACCGCTTCAATACGACGCACACCTGCCGCCGTTCCCGACTCGGAAACAATGCGGAACAGGCCGATATCACCGGTGCGCGAGGCGTGCGTACCGCCGCACAGCTCGGTAGAGAAGTCGCCCATGCTCAGCACGCGAACGCGCTCGTCGTATTTCTCGCCAAACAGCGCCATCGCACCTTTTTTCTTCGCGTCCTCGAGATCCATGATATGGGTCTCGATTGGCAGGTTACGACGGATCTGCGCGTTCACCAGATCTTCCACCGCACGGATTTCAGACGGCTTCATCGCTTCAAAATGCGAGAAGTCGAAGCGCAGCACTTTGTCGTTAACCAAAGAACCTTTCTGTGCAACATGGGTACCGAGTACGTCGCGCAGGGCAGCGTGCATCAGGTGGGTTGCCGAGTGGTTCAGACGAATGCGCGCGCGGCGAGCTTCATCAACGTTAGCCTGGACGCCCTCGCCCACTTTCAGAGAACCGGAAACCAGTTTGCCCTGGTGACCAATCGCCTGACCGTATTTTTGGGTGTCGGTCACGCTGAAGCTAAAGCCATTGCCTTTCAGCTCGCCTTTATCGCCAACCTGACCGCCGGATTCGGCGTAGAACGGCGTTTTGTCCAGAATGACAACCGCATCCTGACCCGCGCTGATGCTGTCTACGGCTTTACCGTCAACAAACAGAGCGGTCACTTTGCCGGTCAGTTCCAGCGCCTCATAACCTTTGAATTCTGACGCGCTGTCAACGCGGATCATCGCGTTGTAGTCTGCACCAAAGCCGCTGGACTCACGCGCACGACGGCGCTGCGCTTCCATCGCGGCTTCGAAGCCCGCTTCGTCAACTTTGATGTTGCGCTCGCGGCAAACGTCCGCCGTCAGGTCAACCGGGAAGCCGTAGGTGTCGTACAGACGGAAAGCGGTTTCGCCATCCAGGGTGTCGCCCTTAAGCTTCGCCAGCTCTTCGTCCAGCAGCGCCAGACCGCGCTCCAGCGTACGGGCAAACTGCTCTTCTTCGGTTTTCAGAACCTGCTCTACCTGCGCCTGCTGGCGTTTCAGCTCGTCACCGGCTGACCCCATCACGCCAATCAGTGGCCCAACGAGTTTATAGAAGAAGGTGTCCTTCGCGCCCAGCATGTTGCCGTGACGGATAGCTCGACGAATGATACGACGCAGCACGTAGCCACGGTTTTCATTCGACGGGATAACGCCGTCGGCAATCAGGAACGCGCAGGAACGAATGTGGTCCGCGATAACGCGCAGCGATTTGTTGTTCAGATCGGTCGCGCCTGTCACTTCCGCAACGGCTTTGATCAGGGTGCTGAACAGGTCAATCTCATAGTTGGAGTTAACGTGCTGCAGTACCGCGGCAATACGCTCCAGACCCATACCGGTATCAACGGACGGCTTCGGCAGCGGCTCCATCGTACCGTCGGCCTGACGGTTAAACTGCATGAAGACGATGTTCCAGATCTCAATGTAGCGATCGCCGTCTTCTTCCGGGCTGCCCGGAGGGCCGCCCCAGATGTGGTCGCCGTGATCGTAGAAGATCTCGGTGCACGGACCGCAAGGACCGGTGTCACCCATCTGCCAGAAGTTATCGGACGCGTAAGGCGCGCCTTTGTTATCGCCGATGCGAATAATACGCTCGCGCGGGATCCCGACTTCTTTTTCCCAGATTTCGTAGGCTTCGTCATCGGTTTCATAGACGGTAACCCACAGACGCTCTTTCGGCAGGTTGAACCAGTTTTCACCGGTCAGCAGTTCCCACGCATATTGAATAGCATCGTGTTTAAAGTAGTCGCCGAAGCTGAAGTTACCCAGCATTTCGAAGAAGGTGTGGTGACGCGCGGTGTAACCGACGTTTTCCAGGTCGTTGTGTTTACCGCCCGCACGCACGCAACGCTGTGAGGTTGTGGCGCGGGAATAATTACGCTTGTCGAGACCAAGGAACACATCCTTGAACTGGTTCATCCCGGCGTTGGTAAACAGCAGAGTCGGATCGTTGTTCGGTACCAGGGAGCTGCTGGCAACAACCTGGTGTCCCTTACTATGGAAAAAATCGAGAAACGCCTGACGGATCTCAGCGGTGCTCTTGCTCATAATTATCCTGAAATCAAGCTAACGAAATGTCGTAGCCAGCCTGTATCGGTAAACCGTTGGACAGACCAGCTACTGGAAAAAGTGGGAATAAGATAAGTTTTCTTTGGTGGGAAGTAAAATCCCGCATGCGTTCAATCGGCAAAATTACGCCAGATATCCTGAATATCTTCCATCAGGAAGCCGCGGTAGAGCAAAAAGCGCTGGATTTTGACTTTTTCTGAAAATTCACGCGGCAGCGGTTCGCCGTACTTACGAATAGCCTGCTCTTTTGCCAGCTCGCACCAGTCAATGTCGCATTCGCGCATCGCTTTTTCGATGGACTCCCGGGCCACCCCTTTCTGGTTTAGCTCCTGCCGGATGCGCGCGGGCCCGTACCCCTTGCGGCCACGGCTGGCGAGAAATCGCGAGGCAAAACGCTCGTCATCAAGATAGCGATGCTCATAGCACCATGCGATGACGCGGTCATAATCTTCCGCGGTGGCATCAATCTCTTCCGGGCCATTTTTACTCATCACCGGTGCCGACAGTTTTCGCCGCAGCTCCTGTTCACTGTGGTCACGAACGGCCAGGATGCGCACCGCGCGATCCAGTAGGCGTGCATACGCGGGTCGACGTGTTGTCGGTTCACTCATAAAAAAACCTGCTGATTCAGAAATGCAAAAAGGGCCGCATCAGCAGCCCTTCATTGTTAAACGAAAGAATTAAAAGTCTTCGTTAGTTTCTTCAGCATCCGCGCTATCAACCGCGAAATCTGGCGTGGAGTCCTGGTTGTTCAGCAGCAGCTCACGCACTTTCTTCTCGATCTCTTTCGCCGCAGCCGGGTTCTCTTTCAGCCAGGAGATGGCATTCGCTTTACCCTGACCAATCTTGTCACCGTTGTAGCTGTACCAGGCGCCCGCTTTTTCAATCAGCTTCTCTTTCACGCCCAGGTCAACCAGTTCACCGTAGAAGTTGATCCCTTCACCATAGAGGATCTGGAACTCAGCCTGTTTGAACGGCGCAGCGATTTTGTTCTTCACAACCTTGACGCGGGTTTCACTACCGACGACGTTCTCACCCTCTTTCACCGCGCCAATACGGCGGATATCCAGACGGACAGAGGCGTAGAATTTCAGGGCGTTACCCCCGGTTGTGGTTTCCGGGTTACCGAACATCACGCCGATTTTCATACGGATCTGGTTAATGAAGATCAGCAGCGTGTTGGACTGCTTCAGGTTACCCGCCAGCTTACGCATCGCCTGGCTCATCATACGTGCCGCGAGGCCCATATGAGAGTCGCCGATTTCACCTTCGATTTCCGCTTTTGGCGTCAGTGCAGCCACGGAGTCGACCACGATAACGTCAACAGCACCAGAACGCGCCAGCGCGTCACAAATTTCCAGCGCCTGCTCACCGGTGTCCGGCTGAGAACACAGCAGGTTGTCGATATCGACGCCCAGCTTACGGGCATACACAGGGTCCAGCGCGTGCTCGGCATCGATAAACGCACAGGTTTTACCTTCGCGCTGTGCTGCGGCAATGACCTGCAGCGTCAGGGTGGTTTTACCG
This sequence comes from Enterobacter sp. ku-bf2, assembly GCF_001742765.1. Lineage (NCBI taxonomy): Bacteria > Pseudomonadati > Pseudomonadota > Gammaproteobacteria > Enterobacterales > Enterobacteriaceae > Enterobacter > Enterobacter sp. ku-bf2. The sequence continues at coordinate 46,084 of NZ_MDVW01000020.1, read as the reverse complement.
GAGGACTCTGGCCCGTAGATCTCTACGATACGGCCCATAGGCAGACCGCCAGCGCCCAGCGCGATATCCAGAGAAAGCGAACCGGTGGAGATGGTTTCCACATCCATGGAACGGTCTTCACCCAGGCGCATGATGGAGCCTTTACCGAATTGCTTTTCGATCTGGCCCAGTGCTGCCGCCAACGCTTTCTGTTTGTTTTCGTCGATAGCCATTATTACTCCTGTCATGCCGGGAGAAGCGACTGTGCTTCACCGTGGATTTCTGTTCTGTTGGTGCAATTATACTGTATGGTCATACAGTATCAAGTGTTTTGTAGAAATTGTTGCCAGAGCGTTTTTAACGCATAAACGGTTGCCTGACGACGCACGCTTTCGCGATCGCCGCTAAAGCACTCCCGGCGGGTGATCCCTTCACCTTTCGCGGTGGCAAAACCAAACCAGACGGTACCGACAGGCTTCACGTCGCTGCCGCCATCCGGCCCCGCGATGCCGCTAATGGAAATGGCGAAATCAGCACGCGCCGCTTTGAGCGCACCAATCGCCATCTCGATGACCACCGGTTCGCTGACCGCGCCGTGCTGTTCCAGCGTGGATTCGCGCACGCCAATCATCTGTGCTTTAGCTTCGTTACTGTAGGTCACAAATCCGCGTTCAAACCAGGCGGAACTGCCGGCAATGTCGGTAATCGCTTTCGCCACCCAGCCGCCGGTGCAGGACTCAGCGGTGGTAAGGGTAGCCCCACGTTGCTTAAGCGCAAGGCCAACTATCTCGCTAAGCTGCATCAATTCATGGTCAGTCATTCTCGCTCCAGGCATCAGAAAAACGTGCTGCACAAGATAGCACTTTCTCGTCAGATGTGGGGACGCGCTTCGGGTTTTACGAGGGAGCTTCAGAAAAAAGCCGGTGCGGGCGCACCGGCCGTGGAAAAGTTATTTCATGCTGTTGGCGAGCGTATTCACATTGTGGCGAAACGCCTTAACGTAGGTGTCTGCTACCCCGCCTTTGGCCGACAGCGCTTCGGGGTAAAGCTCGCCCCCCGGCTGCGCGCCCGTCGCGGATGCAATTTGCTTCACCAGACGCGGATCGAGCTGATTTTCCATAAACCAGGTTTTTACGCCGTCGGCTTTGATCTGATTGATAATCTCAGCAACCTGCGCCGCGCTGGCCTCGCTCTCGGAGGACAGTCCCTGCGGCGCCATAAACCTCACGCCGTAGGCACGGCTGAAATAGCCGAACGCGTCATGGCTGGTCAACACGTTACGCTTCGCCTGCGGGATCTGGCTAAAGCGCGTTTTGGCCCAGCTATCCAGCTGGTTAAGCTGCGTGATATAGGGTTTACCGGAGGCTTCCAGCGCGGCTTTGTCCTGCGGATCGGCTTTCACCAGCCCGTTCAGAATATTTTGTGCATATAACGCCCCGTTCGCCGCGCTGTTCCACGCGTGTGGATCGGTCACGGTCTTTCCATCTTCCTCAAGCGTGTGGGTTTTCACCCCGGTTGAGGCAACGACCAGTTGTCCTTTGAACCCGGAGGCTTTCACCAGACGGTCAAGCCAGCCCTCCAGCCCCAGGCCGTTTACCACTACCACATCGGCCTTGCTCAGCGCCGCGCTGTCTTTCGGCGACGGCTCGAAGGTATGCGGATCGCCGTCCGGCCCCACCAGCGTCGTCACTTTCACATGGTCACCGCCCACCTCCTGAGTGATATCCCCCAGTATCGAAAAGCTGGTGACCACATTCAGCGTTTTCGCCATCACGCCGTGCGACATCATCCCCAGCGCGAGCGCCACTGCTAATCCTGTACGTTTCATCGTTTCCCCTTGCGTTAAAAATACGCCCGCAGACTGCCAGCGAGCCTGCTTCGCGTACCCAATAAAATGGAAATAAAGAACAGCGCGCTGGCAGTGAGCACGATGGATGGCCCGGCCGGAAGACTCATCGCCCAGGAGAGGCTCAGCCCCAGCCATGCGCAGAAAATACCGCTGATGCCCGCCATCAGGAGTAACGCCGGTAGCGTGCGTACCCAGCAGCGAGCTGCCACAGCCGGCAGCATCATCAGACCAACGGCCATCAGCGTGCCGAGCACCTGAAAACCGGCCACCAGGTTAAGGACCAGCAGCGCCAGAAACAGTCCGTGCAGCAGGCCGGGCAGCCAGCGGGCGTTCACCTGTAGCCAGGCGGTGTCAAACGCTTCGGTAACCAGGCCGCGATAGAACATCGCCAGCACAATAAGGGTGAACATGCACACGCCCGTGACAAACAGCGCGGCGTCGTTGTCCACGGCGAGGATGGAGCCAAACAGCAAATGCAGCAGATCGACATTCGACCCACGAAGCGACACCAGCGTAACCCCCAGGGCCAGTGAGCCAAGATAAAACCCGGCAAAGCTGGCATCTTCCTTAAGCGGCGTGCGGCGACTGACCAGACCGGCCAGCAGCGCCACGGTAATGCCCGCGATAAAACCGCCGATACTCATCGCCAGCAGCGACATGCCGCTGAGCAAGTATCCCACGGCGACGCCCGGTAAAATGGCGTGAGAAAGGGCGTCGCCCATCAGGCTCATCCGGCGCAGCTGAAGAAACACGCCAAGCGCGGTGGTGCTGACCGAGAGCGCCAGGCAAACCACCAGCGCGCGACGCATAAAGCCGTACTCGATAAACGGCTGAAAAAAGAGATGCCAGATCATGCCACCCTCACCCGCTCGGTTTTCCATTGAGGAACGTCAGCATCCAGCCGTAACGTCTGCGGGAAGTGGCGCGACACGCGCTCGCTGTCGTGCAGTACCGCGAGCAGCGTTTGCCCCTGCATATACATCTCCAGCATCACATCCATCAGCACGTTGCAGGTGGCCTCATCGACCCCGGTAAAGGGCTCATCCAGCATCACCAGCGGCGCCTGCTGCACCAGGACGCGGGCGAACAGCATGCGCTGGAACTGGCCGCCGGAGAGCTCATCGATGGTGGATAACGCCATGGATTCCAGCCCGACGCGCTCAAGCGCGCTGGCAATGCGCAGCCGCGTTTCGCGGCGAAACCCGGAAAACAGCGAAATGCCCGGCCAGCAGCCCATGCTTACCACGTCCCGAACGGTTAGCGGAAACTGCGCCTCCAGCGCGTGGCGCTGTGCCAGCCAGCCGATTACCGGACGCTTTCCCTGCCAGCGAAAACTGCCGCTTACGGGCGGGATAAACCCGGCGAGCGTTTTCAGTAAGGTAGATTTCCCGCAGCCGTTAGCGCCGACAATCGCGGTCATACTTCCACGCGCAATCGTGCCCGAGAGGGGCCGCGTCACGGGCTGGCGTTCATAACCCGCGACCAGTTCATTCATCACAATCATGGCAACGCCACCGCCCAGCGCACGGCCAGCCCGAGAACGACAATAAGCACCAGCGCCAGCAAAAGCCGAACCGGAGCAGACAGAGAAAAAAGGGACGTTGACATCTCGATACCAGTTTAAATGTTATAACATAACAATAATGAAAGGTGGTTAAGATGTAAATGGCAGGTTTGAAAAGGGAGTGTGGCGAAATGTTTCTGCAAAACGCCCTCTCCCGTGGGAGAGGGCATCAGGCCGCACCGTGTGCGCAGCCATGCCGGGTGGCGGCGTTGCCTTACCCGGCCTACCCGTCGGGGTAACTTACTGACTAAACGGTGACGCCGCCGGCACGCGGGCCTGCGATACCGCCAGCCCCAGCTGCCATACGGCCATCGCATAGTGGGTGCTGTGGTTATAGCGGGTGATGGTGTAGAAGTTCGGCAGTCCGTACCAGTACTGATAGCCTGTTCCAACATCCAGACGCAGCAGGCTCGCCTGCTGTGCATTGCCCAGCGGCTGCGTTGGCGTTAAGCCTGCCGCGGTCAGCTGCGAAATGCTGTAGTTAGTTTTGAAGCCATTTTCCAGCCCCGGCGCCTGACCGTTCGCCTGCACCGCCACCTGGCCGCCCGGCACCCAGCCGTGCGCTTTGAAGTAGTTCGCCACGCTGCCGATGGCATCCACCGGATCCCACAGGTTGATATGGCCATCTCCGTTAAAGTCGACGGCATACTGTTTATAGGACGACGGCATGAACTGGCCGTAGCCCATCGCGCCGGCAAACGACCCTTTCAGATCGAGCGGATCGTCCTGTTCGTTACGCGCCATCAGCAGGAAGGTTTCCAGCTCGGAAGAGAAATACTCCGCGCGACGCGGATAGTTAAAGGAGAGCGTCGCCAGCGCGTCCAGGATGCGGGTTTTGCCCATCACGCGGCCCCAGCGGGTTTCCACACCGATAATCCCGACGATGATTTCAGGCGGTACGCCGTACACCTGCCACGCGCGGTTGAGCGCCTCTTCATACTGATTCCAGAACGCCACGCCGTTTTGCACGTTGTCCGGGGTAATGAACTGTTTGCGATAGCGCAGCCACGCCCCGTTTGGCCCGCTCGGCACCTGGGCCGTCGGCGCCTGTCTGTCCATCAGGCGCAGCACGTAGTCCAGACGCTTGGCTTGAGACAAAATTTCGTGCAGCTGCTGTCTGTCAAAGCCGTGTTTGCTCACCATTTTATCGATGAACTGCTCGGCCGCCGGGTTATTCGCGAAGTCGCCGCCCATCTGCATCATATTGTGCTGCGGCTCCAGCAGGAATCCTCCGGAAGGCGCGCCCGCCGTTTGCTGAACGGCTTCGGTCTTAGGTTTGCTACTACAGGCAGACAGCAGAATAAGCGCAGGCAACAGCGCTGCATAACGACGCTTGAACATGAGACATCCATTTAACGGGTTCGATAAGAACCCAGTATGGTAAAGCATCCGCAACACCTCAAGGAAGCGGTACGCACCTCCCCAACGCAAATCCGTGCTTTTTTCCCCCGAAAATCATTCACCACGTCAATTAACTTTCAAAATAATACATTTTTCTTTCATTGTGAGATCTGACTAACACTTTAAAACCTTTCAAAGTGATTATTATTAGCCGCAGATAGACAAAAACAAACGCCCTACAGGAGAGAAGAATGATAGAAACCATCACCCACGGCGCCGAGTGGTTCATCGGGCTGTTTCAGAAAGGCGGAGAAGTGTTCACCGGCATGGTGACCGGGATCCTGCCCCTGCTGATCAGCCTGCTGGTTATCATGAACGCGCTGATTAACTTTATCGGGCAACAGCGTATTGAACGCTTCGCCCAGCGCTGCGCCGGAAACCCGCTGTCCCGCTACCTGATACTGCCCTTTATCGGCACCTTCGTGTTCTGCAACCCGATGACCTTAAGCCTCGGCCGCTTTATGCCAGAGAAGTACAAGCCGAGCTATTACGCCGCCGCCTCCTACAGCTGCCATTCGATGAACGGCCTGTTCCCGCACATCAACCCCGGCGAGCTGTTCGTTTATCTCGGGATCGCCAGCGGCCTTACCACGCTTGGCCTGCCGCTCGGCCCGCTGGCGGTGAGCTACCTGCTGGTCGGTCTGGTCACCAACTTCTTCCGCGGCTGGGTGACCGACCTCACCACCGCTATTTTCGAGAAAAAAATGGGCATCCAGCTTGAACAGAAGGTCCATCTTTCAGGAGCCACAGCATGAACCGGATCCGCATTGAGAAAGGCACGGGCGGCTGGGGCGGCCCGCTGGAGTTCGACGCCACCGAAGGCAAAAAGATTGTTTACATCACCGCGGGTACCCGCCCGGCGATCGTCGACAGGCTGCGCGAGTTGACGGGCTGGGAAGCGGTCGACGGCTTCAAGGAAGGAGAACCACCGGAGGCGGAAATCGGCGTGGCGGTGATCGACTGCGGCGGCACGCTGCGCTGCGGCATCTATCCGAAGCGCCGCATTCCAACGGTGAACATTCACTCCACCGGAAAATCCGGCCCGCTGGCGCAGTACATTCTTGAAGACATTTATGTCTCGGGCGTTAAGGAAGACAACATCACCCTGGTGAATGGGACTCCCGCGCCGCAAAAAGCGGCCCCGCGCGAGTACGACACCAGCAAGAAAATCACCGAGCAGAGCGATGGCCTGCTGGCGAAAGTCGGGATGGGCATGGGTTCCGCCGTGGCGGTGCTGTTCCAGTCCGGGCGCGACACCATCGACACGGTGCTGAAGACCATTCTGCCGTTTATGGCGTTCGTCTCGGCGCTGATCGGCATCATCATGGCCTCCGGCCTGGGCGACTGGATTGCCCATGGGCTCGCCCCGCTTGCCAGCCACCCGCTTGGGCTGGTGACGCTGGCGCTGATCTGCTCCTTCCCACTGCTGTCGCCGTTCCTCGGTCCGGGCGCGGTGATTGCTCAGGTCATCGGCGTGCTGATTGGCGTGCAGATTGGTCTGGGGAACATTCCCCCGCACCTCGCCCTGCCCGCCCTGTTTGCCATTAACGCCCAGGCGGCGTGCGACTTTATCCCGGTGGGGCTGTCGCTGGCCGAAGCGCGCCAGGACACCGTGCGCGTGGGCGTGCCGTCCGTGCTGGTCAGCCGCTTCCTGACGGGCGCGCCAACGGTGCTGATTGCCTGGTTTGTTTCCGGCTTTATTTATCAATAAGAGGTGCCTGCTATGACCGTGATTTACCAGACCACTATTACCCGCATCGGCCAGAGCGCCGCCGACGCGCTGAGCGACCAGATGCTGATCACCTTTCGCGAAGGGGCGCCTGCTGATATCGAAGAGTTTTGCTTCATCCACTGCCACGGCGAGCTGAACGGTGAGCTGAAGGCCGGGAGCCAGCTGGAGCTGGGCGAGGCGCGCTATGCCGTGACCGCCGTCGGCGACGTCGCTGAACAAAACCTGCGCGAACTGGGCCACATCACCCTGCGTTTCGACGGCCAGCCGCAGGCGGAGTATCCCGGCACGGTTCACGTAACGGGCCCGGTTCCGCAGGCTGTCACCCCAGGCTGCACGTTAAAATTTGTTGCGTAATTAAGGAGATAGACATGAGTCAGGTTGCCGTTGTCATTGGTGGGGGACAAACCTTAGGCGAGTTCCTCTGCCGTGGGCTTGCCGCAGAGGGTTACCGCGTGGCGGTAGTGGACATCCAGAGTGAAAAAGCCGCCCGCGTGGCGGACACCATCAACACCGAGTTTGGTGAAGGAATGGCGTACGGGTTTGGCGCCGACGCCACCAGCGAGCAGAGCGTGATGGCGCTGGCCCGCGGCGTGGACGAGATTTTTGGCCGTACCGACCTGCTGGTCTACAGCGCGGGAATTGCGAAAGCGGCCTTTATCAGCGATTTCGAGCTGGGGGATTTTGACCGCTCGCTGCAGGTCAATCTGGTGGGCTATTTCCTGTGTGCCCGCGAGTTTTCCCGTCTGATGATCCGCGACGGCATTCAGGGGCGCATCATTCAGATCAACTCTAAATCGGGGAAAGTGGGCAGCAAGCATAACTCCGGCTACAGCGCGGCGAAGTTTGGCGGCGTGGGGCTGACCCAGTCACTGGCGCTGGATCTGGCCGAATACGGCATTACGGTTCACTCGCTGATGCTGGGCAACCTGCTGAAATCGCCGATGTTCCAGTCCCTGCTGCCGCAGTACGCCACCAAGCTCGGCATCAAAGCGGAAGAAGTGGAGCAGTACTACATCGATAAAGTGCCGCTCAAGCGCGGGTGCGATTACCAGGACGTGCTGAACATGCTGCTGTTTTACGCCAGCCCGAAAGCCTCGTACTGCACCGGACAGTCGATTAACGTCACCGGCGGGCAGGTGATGTTCTGAGTTCATTCCCCGGTGGCGCTGCGCTTACCGGGGCTACAATCCACGCAGGCCGGGTAAGGCGCAGCCCCCACCCGGCCATTAAAGGAGCAGATATGGTTACCGCACTCATCACCGTCGCCGCCCTCGCCTGGCTCTGCCAGATGGCGTTCGGCGGCTGGCAAATCCACCAGTTTAACCGCGCGTTTGACGCCCTGTGTCAGAAAGGCCGCGTGGGCGTCGGACGTTCCGGCGGACGTTTTAAACCACGCGTCGTCGTGGCTATTGCGCTGGATGAAAACAATAACGTCTGCGATTCCCTCATCATGCGCGGCATGACCGTCTTTGCCCGTCCGGTGAAAATCCAGGCAATTAACGGCATTTCGTTGCAGGAATTACAGCCTGATGTGATCTTTCCCCATGATCCACTCTGTCAGAATGCACTATCATTAGCGCTTAATCTGAAACATGGATAATTTCGTTGTGAAAGCTCTAGACTTGCGAAATTATCATTTCGCAACCTAAGGAACGAAGCGCCTATGAAACCTCGTCAGCGCCAGGCGGCCATTCTTGAGCATCTGCAAAAGCAGGGAAAATGCTCGGTAGAGGATCTGGCCCACTACTTTGACACCACCGGCACAACGATACGCAAGGACCTCGTATTGCTCGAAAACTCTGGCGCCGTCATTCGAACCTACGGCGGCGTGGTGCTCAATAAAGACGAAGCCGATCCGCCTATCGACCACAAAACGCTGATCAATACCCACCAGAAAGCGCTGATTGCCGAAGCCGCCGTAAAATTTATCCACGATGGCGACTCCATCATTCTGGATGCCGGCAGTACCGTCCTGCAGATGATCCCGCTGCTCAGCCGCTTTAACAACATCACGGTGATGACCAACAGCCTGCACATCGTCAACGCCCTGTCGGAGTTCGACAGCGAGCAGACCATCCTGATGCCCGGCGGCACCTTCCGCAAAAAATCGGCGTCGTTTCACGGACAGCTGGCGGAGAACGCCTTCGACCACTTCAGCTTTGATAAACTGTTTATGGGCACCGACGGCATCGATCTGAACGCGGGCGTCACGACGTTCAACGAAGTGTTCAGCGTGAGTAAAGCCATGTGCAACGCCGCGCGGGAAGTGATTTTGATGGCAGACTCGTCGAAGTTTGGCCGTAAAAGCCCCAACATTGTCTGTAGCCTGGAAAGCGTCGACAAGCTGATTACCGACGCGGGTATCGATCCGGCGTTCAGGAAAGCGCTGGAAGAGAAAGGCATCGACGTGATTGTAACCGGAGAGAGAGATGAGTGATTTTCTGTTAGAAACGGGCCGCCAGACGCTGATGCTGGAGCTGCAGGAAGCCAGCCGCCTGCCGGAACGTCTGGGCGAGGATTTTGTCCGCGCCGCCAACACCATTATCCACTGCGAAGGCAAAGTGATCGTGGCGGGCATCGGTAAATCCGGCCACATCGGCAAAAAGATTGCCGCGACGCTGGCCAGCACCGGCACCCCGGCCTTCTTCGTGCATCCTGCAGAGGCGCTGCACGGCGATCTGGGAATGATTGAGAGCCGCGACGTGATGCTGTTTATCTCCTACTCCGGTTCGGCAAAAGAGCTGGATCTCATCATTCCGCGTCTGCAGGAAAAATCGGTCGCCCTGCTGGCGATGACCGGGAAATCCCGCTCGCCCCTGGCGCTGGCCGCCAAAGCGACGCTGGATATTTCCGTTGAGCGTGAAGCCTGTCCGATGCACCTCGCCCCCACCTCCAGCACCGTGAATACCCTGATGATGGGCGACGCGCTGGCGATGGCGGTAATGCAGGCGCGCGGGTTTAACGAAGAAGATTTCGCCCGCTCGCATCCGGCGGGGGCGCTCGGGGCACGCCTGCTCAACAAGGTTCACCACCTGATGCGCACTGACGATGCGATTCCGCAGGTCAAACTCAATACCAGCGTCATGGACGCGATGCTGGAGCTCAGCCGCACCGGTCTGGGGCTGGTGGCGGTGTGCGATGACGACGGGTACGTCAAAGGCGTGTTCACCGACGGCGACCTGCGCCGCTGGCTGGTGGGCGGCGGCAAGCTGGAAACCAAAGTGTCGGACGCCATGACCCAGGGCGGGCTGACGCTGAACGCCGAGAGCCGCGCCATTGAAGCCAAAGAGGTGCTAATGAAACGCAAAATCACCGCCGCACCGGTGGTGGATGACACCGGCAGGCTGTGCGGCGCCATCAACCTGCAGGATTTCTATCAGGCCGGGATTATCTAACCCTTCAGCCCGAGACGCTTCGCCAGCCGGTGCAGGTTGGCGACGTCCATCCCCAGCGCCCGGGCGCACGCCGCCCAGTTGCGGTTGTTCTGATCCAGCGCGCGGATAATCATCTGACGCTGAAACGCCTCTGTCGCGTCACGCAGGTTTTCACTCGTTATCTCCGGAGCTGCATGGGCAATCGTGGGTGCGGTTTCATCATGCTGCGCAAAATGCCGGGCATGTATAACCACTTCATCACCCGAACGCGTTGCTCGCGCCAGCACCACCGCACGATGAATCGCGTGTTCCAGCTCGCGCACGTTGCCCGGCCAGCCGTAGCTCAGCAGATGCGCCCTCGCCCCAGGGCTTAACACCACGCGGGAAAGCCCCATCCTGAGACGGCACTGTTCGCAGAAATAGCCCGCCAGCAGCACCACGTCGTCCCCGCGCTCGCGCAGCGGCGGCACGGTAAGCGGGAACACGCTCAGGCGGTGGAACAGGTCGGCGCGGAACTGCCCGGCCAGCACCGCCTCACGCAGGTCGCGGTTGGTCGCCGCCAGCACGCGCACATCCACTCTTAAGCTGCGGTCATCCCCCACGCGCTGGATATCGCCGTACTGCAATACGCGAAGAAGTTTGGCCTGTAGCGACAGGGAAAGCTCGCCTATTTCATCCAGAAACAGCGTACCGTTATCGGCCATTTCGAACTTGCCGCTGCGGTTGCTGATGGCGCCGGTAAACGCTCCTTTGACATGACCAAACAATTCGCTTTCCGCCACGCTTTCCGGCAGCGCGGCGCAGTTGAGGTACACCAGCGGATTAACCGCGCGCGGCGACGCTTCATGAATCGACTTCGCCACCAGTTCCTTGCCGGTGCCGGTCTCCCCGAAGATCAGCACGTTCAAATCGGACGCGGCAACAATCTCAATCTCTTTTTTGAGCTGCGCCATGCCCGGCGAGAGGCCAATCATCTCCGTGTGCGTGACCTGCTCAAACGCCGCCGGGCTGCCGGGAAGGATATTCTGGCTCTCCAGCTGTTCAATCAGCAGCGCGTTGTTAAGCGCCCCGGCGGCCAGCGCGGCAATGAGGCGCAGCTCTTCATCGCTGAAAGTATCGAACTGATCCGGCGACATGCCGTCGAGGGTCAGCGCCCCAATCAGGTTTTGCCCGGCAAACAGCGGCAGGCCAATACAGGCGTGCACCTTCAGGCTCTCCTGTCCGGGAATCAGCCCGTCATACGGGTCGGGCAAGTCGCTGTCCGCCGGGAAACGCACCACGTCACCCGCGCGGGCAATGGTCTCCAGACGTGGATGGCCTTCAAGGGTAAAGCGCCGCCCGAGCACGTCCTTCGCCAGGCCGTCGATCGCCAGGGGAATAAACTGCCGCCCTTCGTAGCGCAGCAGCGCCGAAGCGTCGCACGCCAGCACGTGGCGCAGCGTGGAGATCAGCCGCTGAAAGCGGTCCTGATGGCCGATACCGGTTTGCAGCTCAATGGCGATCTTCGCCAGCACGTCTACGGAAAAGCTCATTTCTGCCTCGCTGTCATTTTGACAATGCATATTGTCATAGTGACACTGCTTTTGATAGTCAAAATGACTACCCATTACGGATCATTAAAATATAAATATATAAAAATCAATAAATTAAAAGTTGGCACGCAGCTTGATATAAGTAAACCATCCTATTTTGAAAAACGCGATATTACGCTGAGGTTTGCTATGTCTATTCTGGTTAAAAATAACATTCATTGGGTGGGTCAACGTGACTGGGAAGTGCGCGATTTCCACGGGACGGAATATAAAACGCTGCGCGGCAGCAGCTACAACAGCTATCTCATCCGCGAAGGAAAAAACGTGCTGATCGATACCGTCGATCACAAGTTCAGCCGCGAGTTCGTGCAGAACCTGCGCGGTGAAATCGACCTGAACGCCATCGACTACATCATCATCAACCATGCGGAGGAGGATCATGCCGGTGCCCTGACCGAGCTGATGTCGTATATTCCGGACACTCCGATCTACTGCACCACCAACGCCATCGACTCGATCAACGGTCACCACCACCATCCGGAGTGGAACTTCCATACCGTGAAAACGGGCGACGCGCTGGATATCGGCAACGGCAAACAGCTGATCTTCGTGGAAACGCCCATGCTGCACTGGCCGGACAGCATGATGACCTACATGACCGGCGACGCGGTGCTGTTCAGCAACGACGCCTTCGGCCAGCACTACTGCGACGAACGCCTGTTTAATGACGAAGTGGATCAGACCGAGCTTTTCGAGCAGTGCCAGCGATACTACGCCAACATCCTCACCCCGTTCAGCCGCCTGGTGACGCCAAAAATCACCGAGATCCTCGGCTTTAACCTGCCGGTGGAGATGATTGCCACCTCTCACGGCGTGGTGTGGCGTGAAAACCCCACCCAGATCGTCGAGCTGTACCTGAAATGGGCGGCAGATTATCAGGAAGATCGCATCACGATCTTCTACGACACCATGTCCAACAATACCCGCATGATGGCGGACGCTATTGCTCAGGGCATCAACGAAGTGGACCCGAACGTGGCGGTGAAAATCTTCAACGTGGCGCGCAGTGATAAAAACGAGATCCTCACCAACGTCTTCCGCTCAAAAGGGGTGCTGGTGGGTACGTCCACCATGAACAACGTGATGATGCCGAAGATTGCCGGTCTGGTCGAAGAGATGACCGGCCTGCGTTTTCGCAACAAGCGCGCCAGCGCCTTTGGCTCCCACGGCTGGAGCGGCGGCGCGGTAGACCGTCTCTCCACCCGCTTACAGGATGCGGGCTTTGAGATGTCCATGAGCCTGAAAGCGAAATGGCGGCCGGATATCGACGCTCTGGAAATCTGCCGCCAGCACGGCCGCGACATTGCCCGTCAGTGGGCGCTCTCACCGCTGCCGGAAACCGCCCCCGCCGCGGCGGTTGCGCCGGAAGCCATAGCTGAAGCCGCCGCTGCCGACCTCGGTCCATGCATGCAGTGCAGCGTATGCCAGTGGATTTACGACCCGGAACGGGGCGAGCCGCTGCAGGATGTCGCCCCGGGCACGCCGTGGAGTGAGGTGCCGGACAACTTCCTCTGCCCGGAATGTTCCCTCGGGAAAGACGTTTTTGATGAACTGGCAACGGAGGTAAAATGAGCCACGGCATCGTCATTATCGGCTCGGGTTTTGCCGCCCGCCAGCTGGTAAAAAATATCCGCAAACAGGACGCTAACGTGCCGTTGACGCTGATCGCCGCCGACAGCATGGACGAGTACAACAAGCCTGATTTAAGCCACGTCATTAGCCAGAACCAGCGCGCCGAAGATCTCACCCGCCAGACGGCGGGGGCGTTCGCAGAACAGTTTAACCTGCGTCTGTTTCCGTACACCTGGGTCACCGATATCGACGCCGACGCCCGTCTGGTGAAAGCGAAAGATAAAACCTGGCAGTACGACAAGCTGGTGCTGGCCACGGGTGCCTCTGCGTTTGTGCCGCCGGTTGAGGGCCGCGAGCTAATGGTCACGCTCAACAGCCAGCAGGCGTATCAGGCCAGCGAAACGGAGCTTCGCGACGCCACGCGGGTGATGATTGTCGGCGGCGGGCTGATCGGCACCGAACTGGCGATGGATTTCTGCCGTGCGGGTAAATCCGTCACCCTGGTCGACCACGCGGCGAGCATTCTGTCAGCGCTGATGCCCGCTGAAGTGAGCAGCCGCTTACAGCATCGTCTGACCGACATGGGCGTCCATCTGCTGCTGAAATCGCAGCTGCAGAGCCTGAGCAAAACCGGCACCGGCATACGTGCAACGCTCGATCGCAACCGCAGCGTGGAAGTGGATGTGGTGATTGCGGCGACAGGGTTGCGCCCGGAAACGGCGCTGGCGCACCGCGCAGGCGCCGAAATCAACCGCGGCGTGAAGGTAGACTGCTACCTGCAAACCACTCAGCCGGACATTTATGCCCTGGGCGACTGCGCGGAAATTAACGGCCAGGTGCTGCCCTTTTTACAGCCGATTCAATTAAGCGCGCTGTCTCTGGCGAAAAACCTGCTCGGCGGCACTATGCCGGTGAAATTACCCGCCATGCAGGTCAAAGTGAAAACGCCGGAATTACCGCTGCATCTCGCAGGCGAAACGCAGCGTCAGGAGCTGGACTGGCAGATTGCCCTTTCGCCGCAGGGCATGGTGGCGCGCGGCATCGATGCTGACGGTCAGATGCGCGCCTTTGTCGTCAGTGAAGACAGGATGAAAGAGGCCTTCGCCCTGCTGAAATCGCTCCCTGCTTAACCCTCGTAATGCCGGGTGGCGCTCCGCTTACCCGGCCTACATGCAGACCCGTGCAAGCGTAGCGCCGCCGGGCTGGGTCGTTCAGGAACGTACCACCAGCGCGTCGTAGCCGCGCCAGCGATAATTCGCCATGGAAATCAGCCAGCAGGCGACAAACAGACCCACCACGACAAACCCGGCGTTGCCCAGATTGTCGTTCACCGTGCCAATCAGATCCCAGAGGCCGCCGCTGAGGGCAAATTTATCCATCAGCAGACCCAGCGCTTCCAGCCCGCCGATAAACAGCGCCACCACCACGGAGGTGCAGGTGATGGTCATGTTGTAGTAGAGCTTGCGCTGCGGCTTGTTAAACGCCCAGCCGTAGGCGCCGACCATCAGCAGGTTATCGAGGGTATCCACCAGCGCCATGCCGCTGGCGAAGAGTGCCGGAAAGATCATGATTGACCACACCGACATCCCGCTGGACGCGCTGGCGGCAGAGATCCCCAGCACGCCGATTTCGGTGGCCGTATCAAAGCCGAGACCAAACAGGAAGCCAACCAGGTACATCTGCCAGCTTTTATTGACGAGGCGGAAGGTCTTGCCAAACAGCCAGTTCATTACCCCGCCCTGAGCAGGTAGCGTGATGTCGTCCTGCATGGGCCTGCCGTGTTTCAGCGCCTGAAAACTGCGCCAGACGCCGCGCAGGATCACCATATTCACCAGCGCCATCGCCAGCAGGAAGGTCGCGGAAACGGCGGTACCAATCAGGCTGCCGGTTTCGTGGAACCACGCCATGTTCTTCTGAAACGCCGTGGCGGTAGCGGCGATGGCAATGGAGGCCAGCACCACGATGGTGGAGTGGCCCAGCGAGAACCACGCTCCCACGCCGGACGGGCGTTTGCCCTGCTGCATCATCTTACGCGTCACGGTATCTATGGCTGCAATGTGGTCAGCGTCCACCGCATGACGCAGTCCGTAGCACCACGCCAGCAGGCTTGCCGCCATCAGCGCCGTGCTGCCGCTAAAGGTGTGCCATGCCCATCCCCAGGCCAGCAGGTTTGCCATTACCAGAGCCAGCAGCAGAAGCGCGGCGCGAGGTTCATTGCGTAACAGTCGTAACATTTTTAGTCCTTTGTAAACATGACCGGGCAGCGGCGACCACCGCCTGCCCGAAGGAGATCGCTCCGTCACCTGCGGGCAGGCGCGAAGGAAAAAGAAGCGTAAAGTCAGAAAGATAATGACGCAGACGCGCGCGCAGCAGACGGTTGTGTAATACCCCGCCGCTGAGACAGATTGTCGACAGCGACTGGCGCCGGGCATGAAACGCGGCGAGCTCCGCCAGCCCTTTTGCCAGCGCATCGTGAAACGCCCAGGCGCGCGCGCAGGGTTCCGCCTGCCAGCTCAGCCACTGCTGCCAGAAAAGCGCGAGGTTATCCACTTCCAGCGTCACCGGATGGTCGACACCCGCGCACTTCGATGCCAGGGCTTCCAGCCGGCAGGCCGCTTCCCCTTCGTAACGCTGCGTGTCGATGCCGAGCGCACAGGCAACCGCGTCAAACAGGCGACCACAGGAAGAAGCTCGCGGCGCGTTGATGCCACGCTGGATCGCCGTCGCCAGCAACGGCCAGTTCTGGCGCTGAACCGCATGGGTTTCCGGGTACTGCTGCCAGTCGGGTACAAACGCCAGACAGTGGGCGAGCAGATTACGCCACGGCTGCATGGCCGCCAGATCGCCGCCCGGCAGCGCAACGGCAGGCAGACCACCCAAATGCGCATAGTCGAGATAGCTGACCCGCAGGCACTCTCCGCCCCACAGCGCGCCGTTTTCCCCCATACCGATCCCGTCCAGCGTCAGGGCGATAACGTCTCCGCCATCGCGCGGCCAGCCGTTTTCGGCCAGGCACGCCGCGGCGTGAGCGTGATGGTGATGTACCTCTTCAAGGGGCAACGCCTGCGCCTGCGCCCACTGACGAGCGCGGTACCCCGGATGGGCATCGCACACCACGCGCGCCGGCTGGAAGGCGTAAATGTCCTGCATCACCGACAGCGCGGAACGCCACTGCGCTTCCACCCCCTCGTCACCGAGATCGCCAAAATGCTGGCTCAGCACCGCCTGATTCCCACGCACCAGGCAGAAGGTGTTTTTCATCTCCGCCCCGGTGCACAGCATGGCGGGGATATTGTCGAACCCGGCAGGCAGCGTGATGGCATCGGGCACAAAACCGCGCGCGCGGCGCAGCATCGCACCGTCCCAATCCATCACCGAATCGTCCATCCGCTGCAGAATGTCACGGTTATGCAGCAGGAAACCGTCCGCGATGCCGCTGAGCTCATCCAGCGCCTGCCGGTTGGTGATGGCAGGTGGTCTGCCGCTGAGGTTGCCGGAGGTCATCACCAGCGGGCGCTGGCAGTCCATCATCAGAAGGTGCTGCAGCGGGTTCGCAGGAAGCATGATGCCCACGGAATCCAGACCGGGTGCGATACCTTCCGGGAACGCGGGCAGCCAGGCTTTTGGCGTGAGCACAATGGGTGCGGCGGGTGAGCGTAGCAGCGTCTGAACCGTCTCCGGCAGGTCATCCGCATGCGGGATCATCACCGCCAGCGGCTTCGCGGGCCGCTGCTTGCGTGACCGAAGCATCGCGATCGCCTGCGGGTTACGCGCGTCGCAGACGAGGTGAAAGCCCCCCAGCCCTTTGACGGCGACAATACCGCCGCTTTTCAGCATCGCCACCGCCGCGCGCAGCGCAGCTTCACGCTCAGCAGTCATGTCGCCCGCACGCCACATAAGCGCGGGCCCGCAGTCCGGGCAGGCGACCGGCTGGGCGTGAAAACGGCGGTCGGCAGGATTGCGGTACTCGGCTTCACACGGCCCGCAGAGCGGGAACGGCGCCATTGCCGTGGCCGGGCGGTCGTAGGGCATGGCGCGGATAATGGTAAACCGCGGCCCGCAGTGGGTGCAGTTGATAAATGGATAGCGATAACGGCGTTCGCCTGGGTCGCCCATCTCAGCCAGACACGCCGGGCAGGTCGCCGCATCGGGGACAATCTGGGTGTCCATCGTCCCGGCCGCGCTGTGGCGGATGGTAAAGTCCTCCGGCACGCGCGACCAGGTAAACGGCTGCGCTTCCACGCGGTCAATGCGTGCCAGCGGCGGGCAGTCCTGATGCAGCCTCGCGGTAAAGGCCCCCCCATTACCCGCGAGGCGCACCAGCACGCCCTCTCCGTCATTGCAGACGTCACCGGTCAACTGAAGCGCCTGCGCCAGCTGCCAGACGAAGGGACGAAACCCGACGCCCTGCACTTTGCCGCGCACCCGCAGCTGAACGCCGTTGCTGCTCATACGGCTCAGAACAGCAGTGATGACGAGGTGTCGAACGCCGCGCGACGGCGCTTTTCGGCGCTCATCTGCTCAAGCTTGTCGCGATCCACGCAGACCAGCGCGTGCGTCGGGCAGGCTTCCATACAGGCCGGGCCGGCCTCACGGTCGTAGCACAGGTCACATTTGTTGGCTTCGGCTTTGTCCGCGCGCACACTCAGCCCCATACCGCTGTTACGCACTACCGGACGGACCACCACCTCCATCGCGCCATACGGGCAGGCGACCACGCAGGTTTTGCAGCCAATGCAGCGCTCCTGCATCACGTGCACAAAGCCTTTCTCGCGTTTAATCGCCCCGTTCGGGCAGACGTTCGCGCACGGTGCGTCTTCGCACTGGCGACAGATGGCGGCGGTGGAAATATTCACGCCTTTGATGACGTGGATGCGCGGCAGGAAGGTGTCAGGGGTAAGCGACGCGCAGTCCTGCTCCGCCTGATGGGAAACCACGCACGCCACTTCACAGGTACGGCAACCAATACACTTACTGGCATCGGCCATAATAAAACGGTTCATCTGCTTCTCCAGCATTACAGTTATGCGCGGAGATATTCATAAACCGTGCCAATAATTAACTTATTGATTTTATTTCATTTTAAAAATTAAAGCGGTGCCGTCATCGTCACTTATGACGATGACAGCTGTCGACATCAGCGGTGCGGGCCGTCAATAACCGAGTCGCGCAGGACAAGCTCGCCGGAGAAAATTTGCTGATATTTAAACTCACCGCCGTCGAGCATAAAGATCAGGCGGCTGATGGTCTCTTTGATCATCTCCGTTACCGGGATGCGGACGCTGGAGAGCGATGGCACAATGTAAGGCGCGATGGCCACATCGTCGAAACCGATCACCGACACCGCGTCCGGCGTGGCCACGCCGCTGTCGTGCAGCTGCTTCATGGCACCGATGGCCATATCGTCATTGCTCGCCACCAGCGCCGTAAAGCGCTCACCCCGAGCAAGCAGCTCGGACACCGCCGCCGCGCCGCTGGCGGGGTTCCACTTCCCCTGCGCAATCAGCCCCTCGCGCAGCGGAATACCGTGCTGCGCCAGCGCGTCCTTATAGCCGGAGAGACGCTCAACCCCGGTGGGAGAATCCAGCGAGCCGGTGATAAAGGCGATCTCACGATGCCCTTTCGCAATCAGCTGTGACACCGCGTCCTGGCTGGAGGCTTTATGATCGGACCACACGCTGTGGCTGCTGTTTTTTCGCAGGCGACGGTTGAGCACCATAATGGGCTGCTCGCACTTCTCGACGATCTCATCCATCTCTTCCACGCTCAGAAAACGCGGATAGATGATCACCGCGTCGCAGCGCATATCGAGCAGATACTGGATCGCCTCGCGCTCTTCATCGGCGCTGTGCTTGCCGTCCGCGAGGATCAGCTGCCGCCCTTTCTCCTCCGTCATGCGCGCGGCGTGAAACAGCAGCTCGCTAAAGTAGACGCCGTGATACAAGGTGTTGGTCACCACCAGGCCCAGCGTCTGGGTACGTTTGGTCGCCAGGTTGCGCGCCAGCAAATTTGGGCGATAGCCGCTCTCTTCAATGGCCTGAAACACCCGATCTTTGGTCTCCTGGCTGACATAGCCATTGCCCGACAGCACCCGGGATACCGTCGCTTTCGAAACGCCTGCCCGCTTCGCCACTTCAAGCATCGTGGTCATGTTGTTATTCCGTCTGAATCTGATGGAGCGCAGTGTACTGCACTGCAGAAAAATTGTCGCAGCGGCGACATCACGCTTTGGGTTCCTGCTGGTGATCGGCGTCACGAAATAAAAAAATGGTTAAAAAGCGATCTTGTTTCATTCATAAAAACTCATGATGATTATGTGGAACCGGTTTCCTACATTTCACACAACGATAACAGGATCACATCCGATGGCCAAAAATTACGCTGCGCTGGCGAACGACGTTATCAGCGCGCTGGGCGGCAAAGAGAACATCGTCGCCGTCACCCACTGCATGACGCGACTGCGTTTCGTTCTGAAAGACGAAACCCTCACCGACGCCGCCCGCCTGAAAAGCATCAGCGGCGTGCTCGGCGTGGTGCGCAACGACAACCAGTGCCAGGTGATTATTGGCAATACCGTCTCCCAGGCGTACCGCGAGGTGGTAAGCCTGCTGCCCGCTGACCTGCAGCCCGCGGTGCCGGAAGGCCCGCAAAAGCTGACGCTGCGCCGCATTGGCGCCGGGATCCTCGACGCGCTGATCGGCACCATGTCCCCGCTGATCCCGGCGATCATCGGCGGCTCGATGGTCAAGCTGCTGGCGATGATCCTTGAGATGACCGGCGTGCTGCCCAAAGGCGCGCCGACGCTCACCATTTTGACCGTCATCGGCGACGGCGCGTTCTTCTTCCTGCCGCTGATGGTGGCGGCCTCGGCGGCGGTGAAATTCAAAACCAACATGTCGCTGGCGATAGCCATTGCGGGCGTGCTGGTGCACCCGAGCTTTATCGAGCTGATGGCGAAAGCCGCGCAGGGCGAGCACGTTGAGTTCGCGTTTATCCCGGTGACGGCGGTGAAATACACCTACACCGTCATCCCCGCGCTGGTGATGACCTGGTGCCTGTCGTACATCGAGCGCTGGGTGGATCGCATTACCCCGGCGGTGACGAAAAACTTCCTCAAGCCGATGCTGATCGTGCTGATTGCCGCCCCGCTCGCCATCGTGCTGATTGGACCGCTGGGCATCTGGATCGGTAGTGCAATTTCCGCGCTGGTCTACACCATTCACGGCTATCTGGGCTGGCTCTCCGTGGCCATCATGGGCGCGCTGTGGCCGCTGCTGGTCATGACCGGCATGCACCGCGTGTTTACGCCAACCATCATTCAGACCATTGCCGAAACGGGCAAGGAAGGGATGGTGATGCCGTCGGAAATTGGCGCCAACCTGTCGCTCGGCGGTTCGTCGCTGGCGGTGGCGTGGAAAACCAAAAACCCGGAGCTGCGCCAGACGGCGCTGGCGGCGGCGGCCTCCGCCATCATGGCGGGGATCTCTGAACCGGCCCTGTACGGCGTCGCAATACGTCTGAAACGCCCGCTGATTGCAAGCCTGATCAGCGGCTTTATCTGCGGCGCGGTTGCCGGTATCGCGGGTCTTGCCAGCCACTCGATGGCGGCACCGGGGCTGTTTACCAGCGTACAGTTCTTCGACCCGGCGAACCCGATGACCATCGTCTGGGTGTTTGGCGTAATGGGTCTGGCAGTGGTGCTGTCGTTTGTTCTGACCCTGATACTGGGCTTTGAGGATATTCCGGTCGAAGACGACGCCGAAAAAGCGCGCGCCCTGCAGACCGCACCGGTACAGAACAACGCAGCAAAAGCATAAATTGAAAGCGAGGTAAGAATGTCTGTTTTTCCACAAGGATTTTTATGGGGCGGCGCGCTTGCCGCCAACCAGAGTGAAGGCGCTTACCGTGAGGGCGGCAAAGGGCTGACAACGGTCGATATGATCCCCCACGGCGCGAACCGCCTGGCGGTGAAGCTCGGTAAGGAAAAGCGTTTTTCGCTGCGTGACGACGAATTCTACCCGAGCCACGAGGCGATTGATTTTTACCATCGCTATAAAGAGGACATCGCCCTGATGGCGGAGATGGGCTTTACGGTGTTCCGCACCTCGATCGCCTGGAGCCGCCTCTATCCGAACGGCGACGAACCGCTGCCGAACAAAGAGGGTATTGCCTTTTACCGCGCGGTGTTCGAGGAGTGCAAAAAATACAACATCGAGCCGCTGGTGACCCTCTGCCACTTCGACGTGCCGATGCACCTGGTGACGGAGTACGGCTCCTGGCGCAACCGCAAAATGGTGGATTTCTTTGCCCGCTACGCCCGCACCTGCTTCGAGGAGTTTAACGGGCTGGTGAAATACTGGCTGACCTTCAACGAAATCAACATCATGCTGCACAGCCCGTTCTCCGGCGCGGGGCTGGTGTTTGAGGAAGGCGAAAACGAAGACCAGGTGAAATACCAGGCCGCGCACCACGAGCTGGTGGCGAGCGCGCTGGCGACTAAAATTGCTCACGAGGTGAACCCGGAAAACCAGGTCGGCTGCATGCTGGCGGGCGGTAACTTCTACCCCTATTCCTGCAAGCCGGAAGACGTGTGGATGGCGCTGGAGAAAGACCGCGAGAACCTGTTCTTTATCGACGTGCAGGCGCGCGGCAGCTATCCGGCCTATTCTGCCCGCGTGTTCCGCGAGAAAGGCGTCGTGATTGTTAAAGATCCGGGCGATGACGAACTGCTGAAAAATACCGTCGATTTTGTCTCGTTCAGCTATTACGCCTCGCGCTGCGCCTCGGCGGATATGAACGCGAACAACACCAATGCGGCGAACATCGTCAAATCTCTGCGCAACCCGCACATTCAGGTGAGCGAATGGGGCTGGGGCATCGACCCGCTCGGCCTGCGCATCACCATGAACATGATGTACGACCGCTACCAGAAGCCGCTGTTCCTGGTGGAAAACGGCCTGGGGGCGAAAGATGTCGTTGATGAAAACGGCGAGATTAACGACGACTACCGCATCAGCTATCTGCGCGAGCATATCCGCGCGATGGGCGATGCGATTGAGGATGGCGTGCCGCTGATGGGTTACACCACCTGGGGCTGCATTGACCTGGTCTCGGCCTCAACCGGTGAGATGAGCAAGCGTTACGGGTTTGTGTACGTCGACCGCGACGACGCCGGGAACGGCACGCTGGAGCGGAAACGCAAGAAATCGTTCGGATGGTATAAGAAGGTGATTGCGAGTAACGGGGCGGATCTCGAGTAGCCTGTTGCCCTCACCCCAGCCCTCTCCCACAGGGAGAGGGAGATGGGTTTGGTAGGCCGGGTAAGGCGAAGCCGCCACCCGGCACTGCTCAGAGCTGAGAAAACCCTCCGTTCCCAACCCATCCCGCTAGCCGTGAATACACCACGTCCACCGCCTCCTTCACCGGCGGCGTCATCGGGTAATAAAACCCTACGATGTCCGGCTGAATCCCCAAAAAGAGCACCTCGCCCACGTCACCTTTGATCTGATCCACCAGGTAGTTCAGCGGCATATTGTGGGTGGTCATCATAAACATCTCGGCGATGTCGTCCGGGTCAATCAGGCGGATCTCGCCGGAGTTGAGTCCCATATCGGTGGCATCGACGATTAACAGCCTGTCCGGACGCAGCTCGCGAATGGCCACCACGTCGTTTTCCGGCGCGCTGCCGCCGTCAATCACCACCCAGTTGCCCTGCGGGTTCGCGGCGCACATCTCCGCCAGCAGCGGACCCGCGCCGTCGTCACCCATCATGCTGTTGCCGACACACAGTAAAACGTCAGTCACGTAATCTCCTCACCATCAGGTAGATGGCGCTCTCCTGATGAATATCATGCAGCATACCGAGCAGCGTTTTGCTCCACGCCTGCTGCTCCGGGGTTTGTCTGCCGAGCGCCGCGTCAAAGGCGTTGGCGAGCATGGCAATGTGGTTCGCATCGATCACGATCTCACCGTACTTCGGCACGCCTTCCATTTTGCGCCGCGCCGTACTGCCCTCCTCCAGCGTGGCAATCCACGCCAGGTATTCCGGCCACGGACAGCTCAGTGCGGCCTCCAGGCAGTCAATCACCCCGAGGTGATGCCCAATCGCCAGGCTGTAATAGACCACCTGCTGCGCCGCATCCGGCGTGGCATCGTTCTCATCAATAAACTTACGGCTCAGCTGGCTGAACACCACCGTTTCACTCATCGGATACGCGCCTCATCGACGATACTGTTCAGGTTCGCCACAATCTCATTGAGGCGCGGATCGTTTTCCGCCTCCAGCCAGCGTGCGACCTGATGCTCGCCCTGGCTCAGCAGGCGCAGATAGTCGTCGGCAATCTGACGGCCGTAGCGATAGCCCGCCAGCCTGCGCGCCGCGCGATCCACCTTCACCCGCAGCGGCTGCACCATATCCGGGTGCAGAATGGCCGCTGGCTGGTTGTCGAGCTCGCCCGGCTCGCGGGCGTGGATTTTCTGCTCCAGCAGGCCGAGCGCCATCGCGAAGCCGTACAGCGTGGCGGCAGGCGTCGGCGGGCAGCCCGGAATGTAGACGTCCACCGGCACGATTTTGTCGGTGCCGCCCCAGACGCAGTAGAGGTCATGGAAGATGCCGCCGCTGTTGCCGCAGGCGCCGTACGAGATGCAGATTTTCGGATCAGGGGCGGACTGCCAGGCGCGCAGCGCGGGCGAGCGCATGGCGCGGGTGACGGCCCCGGTGAACAGCAGGATGTCCGCATGACGCGGGGACGGCACCACTTTGATGCCGAAGCGCTCGGCGTCAAACAGCGGCGACAGCGTAGCGAAGATCTCAATCTCGCAGCCGTTGCAGCCCCCGCAATCCACGCGGTAGACGTAGGCCGAGCGTTTGATTTTTTTCAGCAGCGACGCCTTCATGCTGGCGATGGATTCGTCCACCGTCATCGGCACCGGAATGCCGTTAGCGTCGCGTGGGCCAAGTAAATTTTCCATCAGCTGGCCTCTCTCATGTGGCGGGTGATATCAATGCGGTCGGACGGCAGCAGGCACTTCTGTCGCTTGCACGCCGGACAGGTTTCAAAGCTTTCACGGTGATGCTCCGCGCGGGCGTCGCCGTTGTGCTGCAGCAGCGCGATGGCGTAGTCGATCTCTTTTTGCACGGCGAACGGGCGCTGGCAGACGCGGCAGTGGCACAGGTCAAAGCGCGACTGCTGCAGGAAATCCTCTTTCTTCCACACCGCCAGCTCGTACTCCTGCGACAAGCGAATGGCGACCGTCGGGCAAACCTCTTCGCAGCGGCCGCAGAAGATGCAGCGCCCGAGGTTAAACTGCCAGGCCAGCTCGCCGGTTTTGAGATCCGTTTCCACCGTTAAGGCGTTCGACGGACAGGCGTTGACGCAGGCCGCGCAGCCGATGCACTGCTGCGGGTTGTGTTCCGGCTTGCCGCGAAAGTTTTTGTCGACCGGCATCGGCTCCAGCGGATAGCGGCTGGTCTGCGTGCCGGTTTTGATCACTTTTTTGATAAAGGTAAACATGACGAATCCTTATTTCAGCGGCGAGTTCTTACGCTCGATGCTGTAGCGCTCAAGCTCTTTGTACGGCACCACCTGGCTTTTCTTCTTGCGCACGTCCACGACGGTCATGCGGTCGGTGCAGGAGTAGCACGGGTCGAGGCTGCCGATGATCAGCGGCGCATCAGACACGGTGTTACCGCGCAGCATGTAGCGCAGGGTTGGCCAGTTGGCGTAGGTCGCCGCACGGCAGCGCCAGCGGTAGAGCTTCTGGTTGTCGCCGGTCATGCTCCAGTGAATGTCGTCCCCGCGCGGCGCTTCGGCAAAGCCGAGGGCAAAGCGGTTTGGAATGTAGGTGAAGCCCTCCACCATCAGCGGGCCGCCCGGCAGGTTGTCCAGACCAAAGTCGATCATATTCAGCGCGGTGAACACCTCGTTGATGCGCACCTTCAGGCGGGAGATGACGTCGCAGCCCTGCTCGCTGTGCACGGTCATCGGCAGCAGGCCGTAGCCGACGAACGGGTGATCGGCACGCGTGTCGCGGGCGTGCCCGCTGGCGCGCACCATCGGGCCGACGTTGCTGAAGTCACGGGCGATCTCCGGATCGAGGCGGCCAATGCCGACGGTGCGCTGCTCGATGTTGGGCGTGCTGAGCAGCATGTCCACCAGCTCCTGCACGTCGCGGCGCATCTGCTGCGCCAGCTGGCGGGTCTGGATCATGTCATCTTTCAGCAGGTCGCGGCGGATCCCGCCGATCAGGTTCAGACCGTAGGTTTTGCGCGCCCCGGTGAGGATCTCCGCCATCTTCATCGACGCCTCGCGCACGCGGAAGAACTGCATAAACCCGGAGTCAAAGCCGACGAAGTGGCAGGCCAGGCCGAGGTTCAGCAGGTGCGAGTGCAGGCGCTCCACCTCCAGCAGGATGGCGCGGATCATCTGCGCGCGTTCCGGCACCACGATCCCCATGCCGTTCTCTACCGAGGTGGTGTAGGCGGTGCTGTGGGCGAAGCCGCAGATGCCGCACACGCGGTCAGAGAGGAACGTGACTTCGTTGTAGCCCATGCGGGTTTCCGCCAGCTTTTCCATGCCGCGGTGGACGTAGAACAGGCGGTAGTCGGCGTCGATAATGTTTTCGCCGTCGACGAACAGGCGGAAGTGGCCCGGCTCGTCGGAAGTGACGTGCAGCGGGCCGATCGGCACCACGTTATTCTTCTTGCTGCCCAGCTCGTTGATGAATTCGTAGGTTTCACTGTCGGTGGTCGGGGCCGGACGCTGGCGGTAGTCCATGCTGTCTTTGCGCAGCGGATAGAGTTCGTCCGGCCAGTCGTCCGGCAGCACCAGACGGCGTTCATCCGGCAGGCCAACCGGCACCAGACCATACATGTCGCGCACTTCACGCTCGCCCCAGACGGCAGCGGGCACGCGCGGCGTGACGGACGGGTATTCCGGTTTATTCGGGTCGACCTCGACGCGCACGGTGATCCAGCACTTCTCGCCCTGCTCCATCGACATCACGTAGTAGACCGCGTAATTGCCGCACAGCTGGCGCTCGTCGTTACCGAACAGCACCGACAGCCAGCCGCCCTGCCGGTAGTAGAGAAACTCCACCACTTCTGGCAGATAGTTCACCTTTACGGTGACGGTGATCTGGTCTTTGGTTTGCCAGGATTCCTCCAGCACCACGCCGGGGAAAGCCTGATGCAATGCGGCGAGATACTGCTGACCTTTCTTTTCTTCAGACATAAACACTCTCTTTAATCACGCCACCAGCAAGGAGACGAACGCTAAAAATGCAAAACCAAAACCGGCCCAGGTAATGCGTGACGTTTCCACAAAACGCAGACGCGCCATGCTGTTTTCGAACAGGGCAATGACCAGCACGCCGACCAGCAGCTTGAGGACGGCAACCACGACGGCCAGCAGCAGACCGCCCGCGGAGAAGTGCGTCATCTGCCCCCACGGGAAGAAGACGCCGACAAACATCTGCAGCACCACCAGCTGTTTAAGGCTGATGCCCCACTTCAGCACCGCAAAGCCGTAGCCGCTGTATTCGGTGAGCGGTCCTTCCTGCAGTTCCTGCTCGGCTTCGGCCAGATCGAACGGCAGCTTGCCCATCTCGATAAAGGTGGCGAACGCGCAGGCGCACAGCGCCAGCACCAGCGGAAGGGAGCGGGCAACCGGCCAGTGGTACACGGCGTGGGTGATAAAGCTGATATGGGTTGAGCCCGCAACCTGCGCGGCAACCCACAGCCCCAGCAGCAGGATCGGCTCAACCAGCACGCCGAGCATCGCCTCGCGACTGGCACCGATGCCTGTAAACGGGCTCCCGGTGTCGAGACCCGCAATCGCAAAGAAGAAGCGGGCGATGGCAAACAGGTAAATCAGCGTAATCAGATCCCCGAGCGCCGGCAGCGGCGATCCCACCGTCACTACCGGCAGCGCGGTGGCGATGGTGAGCATCACGCCCACCATCACGAACGGCGTCAGGCGGAAGACCCAGCCTGCGGCATCCGGGGCGACGCTCTGACGCGAGAGCAGTTTGAAGAGATCGCGGTACTCCTGAAGCACGCCAGGCCCGCGACGGTTGTGCATCCGGGCGCGCGCCACGCGCGTGATGCCCGACAGCAGCGGCGCGGCGGCAAACAGCACCAGCGCCTGAAGAATTGCCAGTAACAGACTCATGTCAGGCTCCTCGTGAAATCACAACGATCACCAGCACCGCCAGCTCGATAACCGCCAGACGGCGGAACAGCGCGGGTGCGGCAGCGCTCTGCCAGCCGGGTACCCAGCGCACCGGGTTCAGCCAGTGGCGCAGCTTCAGCACGGCGGCAAAGTTCTCTTTCACCGGCATAGCGAAACCGTGGGCGGTGATGACCATCGACTGTTCGTGTTCGTAGCCGCAGGCCCATGCTGCACCGCGCGAGCGGGAGGTGAGCCGGTCGCGTTTGAAGAACAGCATCAGAACCAGCGGCAGCAGCGGTGCGCCGATCAGCAGCAGCGCGATCATGGGCTGGGAAACGGTGGTATTCGCCGCGGTCAGCGGCAGCGGAATGGCATTGCCCAGCAGCGGCAGCAGCCACGGTGCGGCGACGCCGCCCGCGATGCAGCACAGCGCCAGCGCGACCACGCTTACGCCCATCAGTAGCGGTGCGCAGCAGGCATTCTCAGCCTCACGCGTACGCGGTGCGCCGAGGAAGGTCACGCCATAAACTTTCGCCATGCACATCACCGCCAGCGCCCCGGTAATCGCCAGCCCGACCGCCAGCAGCGGCCCCAGCAGACGGGCGATAAACGCCTCGCTCTGACCGAGGGCGAAGAAGGACTGATAGATCACCCACTCCCCGGCAAAGCCGTTCAGCGGCGGCAGCGCGGCCATCGCCATCAGCCCGACCAGCATCGCCAGTGAAATCACCGGCATCTTTTTGCCAATCCCACCGAGCTTTTCGATATCCCGATGGCCGGTGCGGAACCAGACGCTGCCCGCCCCGAGGAACAGGGTGCTTTTAAACAGGCTGTGGTTGATCAGGTGATAAAGACCGCCGATAAAACCGGCCGCAATCAGCGCCGGTTGATTCAGCGCCAGCCCGGTCACGCCCGCGCCAATGCCGAGCAGAATGATGCCGATATTCTCCAGCGAGTGGTACGCCAGAAGACGCTGGATATTGTGCTCCATCAGCGCGTACAGGCCGCCGACGAAGGCGGTGATCATGCCCGCAATCAACAGCACCACGCCCCACCACAGCGGCGGTTGTCCGCCGGTCAGCGTAATCGCCAGGATCCCAAACAGACCGACCTTCATTACCACCACCGAAAACAGCGCGGCGGCGGGCGCGGAAGCATTCGCATGCGCCTGCGGCACCCAGCCGTGCAGCGGGATGATTCCGGCGAGCAGGCCAAAGCCGAGCACGCCCAGCAGCCAGACGTCATTCCCCAGCGGATGCCCGTTAAGCGCAGCGAAGTCCAGCGTGCCGAAGCGCTGCCACACCAGCCAGCAGGCCAGCGCCAGCAGCAGCGTCCCGAGGCGTCCCAGCGCAAACCACAATTTTCCGGAGGCGCTACAGCCCGTCAGGAACACGCCGCAGAGCGCCATGATTTCCGCCATCACCACCAGCGCGCCGAGGTTGCTGGCGGTAACGGTACAGACCGCCGTCGCCATCAGCAGGTTCACCAGCAGGCCGTTGGCTTTAGCGTGCGGGTGGCGATGCCACTCGATATTGAACAGGCTGATAAACAGCCCGCACAGGCCAAACGTCACCAGCCAGAGGGCGTTCAGCGGCGTAATCTCAACGGTGTGGCGAACCAGCGGTATGAGGGTGTCAACGGATTGTCCGCCGAGCAGAACAACGCCGCCTGCCGCCAGCGTCAACAGGCTACCTGCCGCCCCGCCGATCCCGGCAATTCCGCCGCTCAGGGTTTTATGGAAGGAGAAGATCGGCGCCAGAATAGCTGCGGCAATAAAACAGGCTACCGCGCCGGTAATCATCATGGCCGCGTTCATTTCGCCCCCTCGTTAAGCGCCTGTAGCAGAGAAAGGTCGCCAAAATCACTGTTGATGGTCAGCTCGCGCTTGCGCTTGCTGGTACGGGCGATGTCGCGAATGTTAACCAGAATCAGCGCTTTCGTCGGACAGGTCCGTACGCAGGCCGGGCCCTGTTCATCGAAGCTGCACAGGTCGCACTTCACCGCCACGGCACGGATGCCGGGCACCCAGTCCAGCAGTGTGCTGACGCGTGCAGGCGCCGGCGGCGCGGGCGGGGCTTTAGGCGAGTTGGCATTGGCCGGAATATGCAGCGGGCGGCTGCCGGAAAATTCAATCGCGCCGAACGGGCAGGCAATGCCGCACAGCTTGCAGCTTACGCACAGGCTTTCGTTCAGCTGGACTGCGCCATCCACGCGGGTGATGGCATTTACAGGACAGACGCCCGCGCACGGGGCATCTTCACAGTGATGGCAGAGCTGCGGGGCAGACTCTTTTTCATTACGCATGACGTGCAGGCGCGGCATGGACTGCAGCCCATGCAGGCGATGCGTTTCCGAACACGCCGCCTCACAGGTTCGACAGCCAATGCAGACCGTCGAGTCAGCAATTACAAAACGGTTCACCGGGTTATCCTCTGGTGATAGTCATTTTTGTCGAAAAGCTGTCTTGTCGACACTTCTCGACACGCATGGGTCAGGCCACGTTCGCTGAGGCATTTCCATCCATCAGCTGCTTCAGGTTGACCGGAAGATCGTGCTCAACGGCGGCGTACAGGCCGTTATAAACCGGCGCGATTTTTTCCAGATAGTGCTCCAGCACCTGCTGGCGATCGCGGTTGCTGACGTGGCCGTCCACCATGCCGTCGGCCATCAGCTGCGCCTTCGCAATACACTGTTTTTCGCCGTCTTTTGTCTCGAGGTAGTACTCAATGGTGTGGCTGTTGAAGTTATCCGCCAGGGTCACGTTGATGGTGAAATGGCCGAAGAGGACAAAGCGCATATCCCCCTGCGCCGCGCAGCTCATCGCGTGGTGAAGACGCGCTTTCGACAAGGTAATGCCCTGAACCAGCGAGTTGCAGTAAAGGTGCCACTGGTCCTGTAACTGTTGATGACGCTGCGCGATGTAATCTGCTTTTTCGCTGATTTCCCAAATAGTCATAGAAGGTATCCGTTTAATGGAGATAGCGGCTGTTAAGCAGATTCCATGCCAGTTTTTATTTTGCTGATTTTAAAGGGATTAAACTGAAAAACCGCTGTCATCACCGCGGTGTCGACGTGTCATTTCGACAGCGTTGACATCGTCACGCCTTAACAAAAACCAAGCTGGCACTGTTATTGCATTACCGGGGCAATTCATTGAGGAGGCGTCATGCACGAAATCACCCTCTGCCAGCGGGCTCTGGAACTTATCGAACAGCAGGCAGTGCAAAACCACGCGAAGCGCGTCACCGGCGTCTGGCTGAAGGTCGGAGCGTTTTCCTGCGTCGAGACCAGCGCCCTGACCTTCTGTTTTGAGCTGGTCTGCCGCGGCACGCTGGCGGAAGGCTGCGAACTGCATATTGAAGAACAGCAGGCGGAGTGCTGGTGCGAGCAGTGTCAGCAGTACGTCACCCTGCTGTCATCGAAGGTACAGCGCTGCCCGCAGTGTCAGAGCGGCGGTCTGCGCATCGTGGCGGATGACGGCATGCAGATCCAACGCCTCGAAATCGAGAAGGAGTAAAGTATGTGTAGTACCTGCGGTTGCGCCGAAGGCAACCTGTATATAGAAGGGGATGAACACCGCCCCCACTCCGCGTTTCGCTCCGCGCCCTTTTCACCCGCCCCACGCCCTGCGGCAGCCCTGACCGGCATTACCTTTGCGCCGCAACGCTCCGATGCGGGCGACCTGCATTACGGCCACGGCGAAGCAGGCACCCACGCGCCGGGCATGAGCCAGCGCCAGATGCTGGAGGTGGAAATCAACGTGCTGGACAAAAATAACCAGCTCGCCGCCCGCAACCGCGCCCGCTTTGCCACCCGCAAACAGCTGGCGCTGAACCTGGTCTCCAGCCCAGGTTCCGGTAAAACCACGCTGCTGACCGAAACGCTCAAGCGCCTGAACGGGCGCGTCTCCTGCGCGGTGATCGAAGGCGACCAGCAAACCGTTAACGACGCGGCGCGCATTCGCGAAACCGGCACCCCGGCGATTCAGGTCAACACAGGCAAAGGCTGCCACCTGGATGCGCAGATGATTGCCGACGCCGCCCCGCGCCTGCCGCTGGCAGATAACGGCATCCTGTTTATTGAAAACGTTGGCAACCTCGTCTGCCCGGCGAGCTTCGACCTCGGCGAACGACACAAGGTGGCGGTGCTTTCAGTGACCGAAGGCGAAGACAAGCCGCTGAAGTACCCGCACATGTTTGCCGCCGCGTCCGTCATGCTGCTGAACAAAGTCGACCTGCTGCCGTACCTGAATTTCGACGTGGATAAGTGCCTGGCGTATGCCCGCGAGGTGAACCCGGAGATTGAGATCCTGCTGGTCTCCGCCACGCGCGGCGACGGCATGGACGGCTGGTTACGCTGGCTGGAGAACGAACGATGTGCATAGGCGTACCGGGACAAATCCATTCCCTCAACGGTAATCAGGCCAAAGTCGAGGTTTGCGGCATCCTGCGCGACGTCGACCTGACGCTGGTGGGCAGCACCGATGAAACGGGCGCGTCGCGTCTCGGCCAGTGGGTGCTGGTCCACGTGGGGTTTGCCATGAGCGTGATTAACGAAGCGGAAGCCCGCGACACGCTGGATGCGTTGCAAAACATGTTCGACGTGGAGCCGGACGTCGGCGCGCTGCTGTACGGCGAGGAGCGGTAATCATGCGTTACGTTGATGAATACCGCGCGCCGGAGCAGGTGCTACAGCTTATCGGCCACCTGAAAACGCGCGCAGCGCGGCTGGACTACACGAAAGAAAGGCCGCTGCGGATCATGGAGGTGTGCGGCGGGCACACGCACGCGATCTTCAAATTTGGCCTCGACCAGCTGCTGCCGGAAAACATTGAGTTTATCCACGGCCCCGGCTGCCCGGTCTGCGTGCTGCCGATGGGGCGCATCGACAGCTGTATTGAAATTGCCAGCCAGCCCGACGTCATTTTCTGCACCTTTGGCGACGCGATGCGCGTGCCGGGGAAAAATGGTTCGCTGCTACAGGCGAAAGCGCGCGGCGCAGACATCCGGATTGTCTATTCGCCGATGGATGCCCTGACGCTGGCAGCGGATAACCCCGGGCGCAAGGTGGTGTTCTTTGGCCTGGGGTTTGAAACCACCATGCCCGCCACCGCCATCACGCTGCAGCAGGCGAAAGCGCGCGGCGTCGATAACTTTTTCTTCTTCTGCCAGCACATTACGCTCATCCCCACCCTGCGCAGCCTGCTGGAAGAGCCAGGCAACGGCATTGACGCCTTTCTGGCACCGGGCCACGTCAGCATGGTGATTGGCACAGACGCCTACGGTTTTATCGCTGAACAGTACAATCGTCCGTTAGTGGTGGCTGGTTTCGAACCACTTGATCTACTGCAAGGTGTCACCATGCTGGTTGAGCAGAAAATAGCGGCCCTGAGTACCGTGGAAAATCAGTACCGCCGCGTGGTGCCGGATGCGGGAAATGAACGAGCGCAGCAGGCGATAGCCGACGTGTTTAGCGTTGAGGGCGACAGCGAATGGCGCGGCCTGGGACTGATTGCTGAATCCGGCGTGTGCCTGATGCCAGCCTATCGCGCGTTCGACGCCGAAGCGCATTTCCGCCCGCAGCCGCAGCAGGTTTGCGACGATCCCCGGGCCCGCTGTGGCGAGGTGCTCACTGGCAAATGCAAACCGCATCAGTGCCCGTTATTTGGCAATACCTGTAACCCGCAAACGGCGTTTGGCGCGCTGATGGTCTCCTCCGAAGGGGCATGCGCCGCGTGGTATCAATATCGCAACCAGGAGTGTGAAGCATGAACACGGTGGAAATGGCGCACGGAAGCGGTGGACAGGCGATGCAGCAGCTGATTAACCGGCTGTTCATGGAGGCCTTTAACAACCCCTGGCTCGCCGAGCAGGAAGACCAGGCGCGCATTGACCTCGCCACCCTCACCGCCCAGGGCGACCGACTGGCCTTCTCCACCGACAGCTATGTCATCGATCCGCTGTTCTTCCCGGGCGGCGATATCGGCAAGCTCGCCGTCTGCGGCACGGCGAACGACGTCGCCGTCAGCGGCGCCCTCCCGCGCTACCTCTCCTGCGGGTTTATCCTTGAAGAGGGATTACCGATGGAGACGCTCACGGCCGTGGTCAACAGCATGGCACACACCGCGCGCGAGGCGGGTATCGCTATCGTCACCGGGGACACCAAAGTGGTCCAGCGCGGTGCGGCCGATAAGCTGTTTATCAACACCGCCGGAATGGGGGCTATCCCCGCCAACATTCACTGGGGCGCACAGCGGCTTAGCGCAGGCGACGTGCTGCTGGTAACCGGCACGTTGGGCTGCCACGGAGCGACTATCCTTAACCTGCGCGAAGGCTTAGGGCTGGACGGTGAACTGCGCAGCGACTGCGCGGTGCTCACCCCGCTGATTCAGACGCTGTGTGCTATTCCCGGCGTGAAGGCCTTGCGTGATGCCACCCGTGGCGGGGTGAATGCGGTGGTTCACGAATTCGCCGCAAGCAGCGGGTGCGGAATTGAACTGACCGAGCGTGGCCTGCCTGTAAAAGCTGCCGTGCGCGGGCTGTGCGAACTATTGGGACTTGACCCACTGAACTTTGCTAACGAAGGCAAGCTGGTGATCGGCGTGGAACGCACGGCGGCGGAAGCCGTTCTTGCAGAGCTGCGCGCGCATCCATTAGGGAAAGAGGCCGCCATCATCGGCGAAGTGGTTGAGCGCAAGGGGGTGCGCCTGACCGGACTTTACGGCGTGAAGCGCACGCTGGACCTGCCGCACGCGGAACCGTTACCCCGAATTTGCTAGAGCCGCGCCATAAGCGGTCAGCACTGAATGTCTCTTTTTTGCCAGTTTCTATTGGAAAGCAATAATGCCGTATACACCGATGAGCGATCTTGGACAGCAGGGCCTGTTTGATATCACGCGCACACTTTTACAGCAGCCCGATCTCGGCGCGCTGAGCGATGCCCTGACGCGGCTGGTCAGGCAGTCGGCGCTGGCCGACAGCGCCGCGATTGTACTGTGGCATAGCGGAACGCACCGCGCGAGCTACTACTCAACGCGTGACAATGGCAAAACGTTTGAATACGAAGACGAAACGTATCTCGCGCATGGCCCGGTGCGCCGCATTCTCTCCCGACCTGAAGTGCTGCACTGTAACTTTGAGGAGTTCCGGCAGGCGTGGCCGCGGCTCGCGGAGAGTAACCTCTATCAGCCGTTCGGGCATTACTGCATGCTGCCGCTGGCAGCAGAGGGTCAGATTTTTGGCGGCTGCGAGTTTATCCGCACGACCGACCAGCCCTGGAGCGAGGCGGAATACGAACGCCTGCACACCTTTACCCAGATTGTGGCCGTCGTTGCGGAGCAGATCCAAAGCCGCGTGACCAATAATGTGGATTACGACCTGCTGAGCCGCGAACGCGACAACTTCCGCATTCTGGTCGCCATCACCAACGCCGTACTGTCACGGCTCGATATGGACGAACTGGTCAGCGAAGTGTCGAAAGAGATCCATCACTATTTCAAAATCGATGCCATCAGCATCGCGCTTCGCGGCCATCGCAAGGGCAAGCTGAACATCTACTCTACGCATTATCTCGATGAAGCCAACCCGGCACACGAGCAGAGCGAAGTGGATGAAGCGGGGACCCTTTCGGAGCGGGTCTTCAAAAGCAAAGAGATCCTCCTGATCAACCTCAACGAACAGGATCCGGTGGCACCGTACGAGCGGATGCTGTTTAACACCTGGGGTAACAAAATTCAGACCCTGTGCCTGCTGCCGCTGATGTCCGGCAACACCATGCTGGGCGTGCTTAAGCTGGCGCAGTGCGAGGAAGGCGTCTTTACCACCGCCAACCTGAAGCTGCTGCGTCAGATCGCCGAGCGTATTTCCATCGCCCTGGATAACGCCCTCGCCTATCAGGAAATTCATCGTCTGAAGGAGCGGCTGGTGGATGAGAACCTGGCCCTGACCGAACAGCTCAACAACGTGGACAGCGAGTTTGGTGAAATCATCGGACGTAGCGACGCCATGTACAACGTGCTCAAGCAGGTTGAGATGGTGGCGCAAAGCGACAGCACGGTACTGATTCTGGGCGAAACCGGTACGGGTAAAGAGCTGATTGCCCGCGCCATCCACAACCTGAGCAACCGCAACAGCCGTCGGATGGTGAAGATGAACTGCGCCGCGATGCCCGCAGGGCTGCTGGAAAGCGACCTGTTCGGCCACGAACGAGGTGCCTTTACCGGGGCAAGCAGCCAGCGGCTGGGCCGGTTTGAGCTGGCGGACAAAAGCTCGCTGTTCCTCGACGAAGTGGGCGATATGCCGCTGGAGCTACAGCCGAAACTGCTGCGCGTCCTGCAGGAGCAGGAGTTTGAACGTCTTGGCAGCAACAAGCTTATCCAGACTGACGTGCGGCTGATTGCCGCGACCAACCGCGACCTGAAAAAGATGGTCGCCGACCGCGAGTTTCGCAGTGATCTCTACTATCGCCTGAACGTGTTCCCGATCTTCCTGCCGCCGTTGCGCGAGCGCCCGGAAGATATTCCCCTGCTGGTCAAAGCGTTTACCGCCAAGATCGCGCGACGGATGGGGCGAAATATCGACAGCATTCCTGCCGAGACGTTACGTACCCTTTCATCGATGGAGTGGCCCGGCAACGTGCGCGAGCTGGAAAACGTCATCGAGCGTGCGGTGCTGCTGACGCGCGGGAATGTCCTGCAGCTCTCACTGCCTGAAGTGACGCTGCCTGACGTGACCGTGCCCGCCGCCGAGACAGCGAAAGAGGGAGAAGATGAATATCAGCTCATTATGCGCGTACTCAAAGAGACCAACGGCGTGGTCGCCGGGCCAAAAGGTGCCGCCCAGCGTTTAGGATTAAAACGCACTACCCTGCTGTCGCGCATGAAGCGTCTCGGGATCGATAAAGAGAGCCTGGTTTAAGCCCCCCAATCCGGCGGTGTTGCTCTGACACCGCCTTTCGTTACCCTGCGCAATTGTCCCTCATTGACACAAAATCGTTTCCTCTGTATAAAATTCCGCCTTAATAATGAGTTTCATTTGCATCAATAATAATATTAATCAAGGGTAGCGTTTCATGAAGAAGGTCATCTGCGCGTTAGGCCTGGCGGTTGCGTCGGTCAGTTCTGCTCTGGCAACCACATATCCTCTGACCATTGAAAACTGTGGCTATAAAGAGACATTCACCAAAGCGCCGGAACGCGTCGTGGCCCTGGGCCAGAATACCGTCGAAATCTTGCTCCTGCTGGGGCTGGAAGATAAGGTGAAGGCCAGCGCCTTCTGGCCGACGAAAGTGTTGCCGCAGCTCGCGGAACAGAACGCAAAAATCAAAACCCTGACGGTTGAAATCCCTACCCTTGAATCCGTGCTTGCGCAAAATCCCGACTTTGTCCCCGCCCAAACGCCGCTGTTGCTGGGGCCGGAAAGCAAGGTCGCAAAACGCGACGATCTGATGACCCTGGGCGTGAACAGCTACGTGTCCCCGGGCATGTGCGCGACCAAAAAAGCCACGGGCGATATGTACGGCAGCCGCCAGAAACTGTGGGATATGACGTATCTCTATCAGGAGATTGAGGATTTCGCCAAAATCTTTAACGTTGAAGACCGCGGTCAGGCCGTGATTGCCGATTTCAAAAAACGTGAGGCCGACCTGCGTAAGGAATTCGGCAAGAACAAAAAAGACCTCTCGTTTGTCTTCTGGTTCTCCAGCTCATCCCCCTCTGCGGACGCCTACGTAGGCGGTAAAAATAGCCCCTCCGGGTTTATTGCGAGCCTGATGGGCGGGCATAACGCCATCACTTCCGAGACCGAATGGCCAACCGTGGGTTGGGAGAGCATTATTGCCGCCAATCCGGATGTGATTGTGGTCTCCAGCCTGGACCGCAACCGCTGGGCGCTGGATAACGCGGAAGAAAAAATCAAATTCCTGAAGAGCGATCCGGCCGTCAGCCAGCTGGACGCGGTGAAAAAAGGCCACATCGTGGTGATGGACGGTCAGGCCATGAACCCGACGATTCGCACGATTTACGGGGCTGAGCAGGTCGGCGAACAGCTCAGAAAGCTGGGGCTGAACTGATGACAATCGCCGTTCTTCAGGCCCGGCAGAGCCTGGTTCTGACGACCTCGGCTTTGCTCGCCCTGGTACTGCTATTTCTGGTGATCGCCCTGAGCGTCAGCGTCGGCGAGCTGTCCATCCCGCTGGATAACGTGTTTTACGCCATCAGCAATAAAATGGGGCTCACCGAGGTTCCGCTCACTCGCATCTATGAAAGCGTCATCTGGGACTTTCGCCTGAGCCGCGCGCTGGTGGCGGCCTGCTGCGGCGCGGGGCTGGCCATCTGCGGTGCCGTATTGCAGAGCTTGCTGAAGAACGCGCTGGCGGAACCCTACGTGCTCGGCGTGTCCGCGGGCGCGTCGACCGGGGCGGTTTCTGTTGTCGTATTGGGGATCGGCACCGGTGCGGTCTCCCTTTCTGCCGGTGCCTTCGCCGGGGCATTCGCCGCGTTTGCATTTGTCGCGTTTCTGACGAACGGCGCGCGCGGCGGGAATGAACGTACTATTCTGGCAGGCGTCGCCGCCTCGCAGCTTTTCAACGCCATTACCGCCTACACCATCAGCACCTCCGCCAGCGCCCAGCAGGCGCGCGACGTGATGTTCTGGCTGCTGGGCAGCTTCAGCGGCGTACGCTGGCCTGAATTCCAGCTGGCACTGGTCGTGGTGCTGATTGGGTTAGCCATTTGCCTCTACTATTCCCGGGCGCTGGATGCCTTTACGTTCGGTGACGACGCCGCCGCGTCGCTGGGCATTGCCGTTCCCTGGGTGCGCCTGGCGCTCTTTACCACCACCGCGCTGATTACCGCAACCATCGTCAGCATGGCGGGGTCAATCGGCTTTGTCGGGCTGGTGGTGCCGCACGTGATGCGTTTCCTGTTCGGGCCGCTGCACCGCACGCTGCTGATTGCCAGCGCGCTGGCAGGCGCGATCCTGATGGTGCTGGCAGACATTGCCTCACGCATGCTGATAGCACCGCAAAGCCTGCCCGTCGGCGTGGTCACCGCGCTGGTTGGCGTCCCCTTCTTTGCCGTGATTATTTACCGTTCAAGGAATAAGTGATGAGCATCTGCGCGGAAAATATTACCTGGAAGGTCGGCAAAAAAGTCATCGTTAATGACGTCTCGCTGAAGGTGTCACGGGGCGAAACGGTAGGACTGCTTGGCCCTAACGGCTGCGGTAAATCGTCTCTTTTACGTATCCTCGCGGGGCTGCGTCGCCCGGATGCCGGCTGCGTCACCCTGGACGGACGGGACATTACCCGCATCGCCAAAAAACAACTTGCCCGCCGGGTCGCCTTCGTGGAGCAGCACGGCATGACTGACGCCAACATGCGCGTGCGCGACGTGGTGAAACTTGGACGTATTCCGCACCACTCCGCCTTTTCCAACTGGAGCACGCACGATGACGAGACCGTCACCGCCGCTCTGCAGCGCGTGGATATGCTGGATAAAAGTGAGCAGGGCTGGCTGAGCCTCTCCGGCGGCGAGCGACAGCGCGTCCACATTGCCCGCGCGCTGGCCCAGACCCCGACGGAAATCCTGCTGGATGAACCGACCAACCACCTGGACATTCATCATCAGATGCAGCTGATGCAGTTGATCAGCGAATTACCGGTCACCAGCGTTGTCGCCATCCACGATCTCAACCACGCTTCGATGTTCTGCGACTCGCTGATTGTGATGCAGAAAGGGCACATTGTGGCGACGGGAACACCGCAGGACATCCTGTCCGAGTCGCTGCTCTGGGACGTCTTCCGGGTCAAAACCAAAATTGAGATCTCACCGTTCCATGGCAAAAAGCACATTCACTTTATCGTTTAGGGGCGAGTGAACAACGATGCCCCTTCGCCCTGCCACCACGCTCTGGCCGCCCGTCTTACTGGGTAGCCAGTTTGTTTTTAACATCGGCTTTTACGCCGTTGTTCCCTTCCTGGCGATATTCCTGCGCGACGACATGCTGCTCTCCGGCGGGCTGATCGGGCTGATCCTCGGCCTGCGCACCTTCTCTCAGCAGGGGATGTTTATCGTCGGCGGTGCGCTCTCGGACAGGTTTGGCGCGAAAGTCGTTATCCTGAGCGGCTGTATTGTTCGCGTTGCGGGGTATCTGCTGCTGGCGTTCGGAGGATCGCTGTGGCCGATTATTCTGGGCGCGTGTCTGACAGGCGTGGGCGGCGCGCTGTTTTCTCCGTCGATTGAAGCATTGCTGGCGAAAGCGGGCACGCACAGCGAGGCGAAAGGTAAACGAAGCCGGGCGGAGTGGTTCGCGCTCTTTGCGGTCTGCGGGGAACTCGGTGCGGTACTGGGCCCGGTTGCCGGCGCCCTGCTCACCGGCCTGGGCTTTCGCCAGGTGGCGCTGGCGGGCGCAGGGGTCTTTATCGTTGCGCTGGTGGTGCTCTACTTTTGCCTGCCCGCGTCACGCCACGCCTCGCGGACGCTGAAGCTCGTTCCCTGGTGGACGACGTTCCGCCAGCCCCGCTTTGTCGCCTTTATCATTGCCTATAGCTCGTGGCTTTTGAGCTATAACCAGCTCTATCTGGCGCTGCCGGTAGAGATCCAGCGTTCCGGCGGTAACGAGAAAGATCTCGGTCCGCTTTTTATGCTGGCCTCCATTCTGATCATCACTTTACAACTGCCGCTGGCACGTTTCGCCCGGCGCGTGGGCGCGGTGAGGATCCTGCCGGTGGGCTTTTTGCTGCTCTCCGCCGCCTTTGCAAGCGTGGCAATGTTTGCGTCGACGGCACCGCC
Organism: Enterobacter sp. ku-bf2; assembly: GCF_001742765.1. Classification (NCBI taxonomy): domain Bacteria; kingdom Pseudomonadati; phylum Pseudomonadota; class Gammaproteobacteria; order Enterobacterales; family Enterobacteriaceae; genus Enterobacter; species Enterobacter sp. ku-bf2. The sequence continues at coordinate 6,060 of NZ_MDVW01000020.1, read as the reverse complement.
AGAGGGCTGGCTGCGCCTGCTGCCGTCGGTCTGTTTCGTGACGCTGTTGACGCTGGGGCAGATGCTGCTGGTACCCTCGGCAAAGGATCTGATCCCAAGGTTTGCCGAAGAGTCCACGCTGGGGGCGCACTATGGCGCACTCGCCACCGCTGGCGGAGTCGCGGTCCTGACGGGGAATTTGCTGTTTGGCAGTCTGTTGGATCGCGCCCTGGTGCCCTCCACGCAGGCGATGCTCCCCTGGCTGCTGCTGGCCCTCTTCCCGCTCTGCAGCGCGCTGGCCATGAACGTGATTTGCCGCCCGCTCAGAAGCTGAACCGGTCACTTTTTCGGACGATACTTTTCCGGCAGTTCCGGTACGGGACGACGATCATCCATCAGATGACGGACGGTCAGAATGGGGTGACGCCAGAGCATTCGCGGGCCTGCCCAGCGCATAATTTGCTTCATCTCTTCGCGTTTGGCAGGCTGGTAGCAGTGGACCGGACACTGTTTACAGGCAGGCTTTTCCTCCCCGAAAACGCATTTATCCAGGCGCTTATCGGCATAGGCATTTAGCGCCTGATAGTGCCCCTCTTCCACAGAGGCCTGAGGACATTGCTTCTGATACAGCGCGATCATTTTCGCGATGGTCTCTTTTTCGCGTGAAATTCGTTTACCGGACATAGCGACTTACCGAACAATAAAGTGCAAAAATAATACACCTTTCAATGCAGAATTTCAGTTTTTGCATGCGGTTTTCTGAAGCCTGATTCCAGTTTTAGCCCTGCACCGCCCGACAATTACTGGTATTTTATACAGGCATCAGTAATGACTTTTATCCGTGTTATCGGGAGACCCTATGCAAGAACTTGCTATCAACAAACCCTATCGCCATTTAACAGTGGGATATTTCAGAAAGCGCCATGAAGACCGCAATACCAAGATACCGAAGCGCTACAGCGTGCATGCAGCGCTGAGCTTAAAAGGAGACTGGCTTGAACAGGCTGGGTTTACCACCCACTCCCGGGTTCGCGTGGGCGTTGAGCATGGAAAAATAGTCATTGAGTTAATGTCGGAAGATGCCTCGTAAAGCGACGACATTTTTCTGCGCCGTACCTTTTTTTCATGCGACAATAGAAGGAACAAACGGCCACTGAGCCGCTCAAAACGGTTTATATTCAAAGAAATGGACATCATAACTCCATGAGCACACTCGACAATTTCGACGCACATACGCCGATGATGCAGCAGTACCATTTTTCAATGGTCAAATTGTTGAAATTGAGGCAGAAAGCGATTGCGAAGTAGGTTCTTGCTTACTGATGGCATACATTCTGGGTGGTATGGCTGTGATTTGATAGAAGCAGATGACAAACTCCTCTTAGAGCAAAAAACTAAGCATTGGTTGTTTACTCACCACCATTCAATAGATACACTATTTATAGGGATTTACGACTGCATATGGGAAACAACACATGTCTATTCCCGGTAATATGTAGTTCTATGACGAAGGTAGAACATTAATTACGATGGTTTAAAGCACGAAAGTAGGATGTAGATAGAACTCGAAGCTTGTAACCGTAAAAATGTTTGCCTAATCAGCCGAAGTTGCAAAGTGGCTTTTTGAATGATAAACAACAGAGTTATATTTTATAAAATAGGAAAAACATGAAAGCTTACACACTTAAAGAAAATAAAGATTCCGGAGAACTTCACCTTTTTGAAGGGGATATGTATCCAAAAGATTCAGAATATAAATGTAATTCAAAGGCAAAATCCATATGTAAAAAAATGGACAAATCAGATAGTAAAGAAAATCGTTTCACATGTGCTACTGAACAAGAAGCAAGGGAGAAAATCGCTAAAATTGGGCGAAAAGTTTGTGGGACATGTGTAAGCCATTTATATGAATCCTACTAAGATTTATAAGTCGAATTTGTATTTATTTCATTATAAAATGGTTATTTAAATTAAACCAATGGAAAATTATCCTTCGGATGTTATTAATATATGAAAACAATAGCTAAAATAATTATTGCCATACACATCACTTTAGTTATTGGGATTTTAACTGGCCTTATTATCGACAACAGCTTAATTTCAAAGCACCCCGAAGGGTATCTTTTTACTTCCATTTGTATTATTTCATTCGGCATTTATTTATTGCAAAAACACAGGGCATCATACAAAATTCTGAATGATTTAATTCTCGCTCTATCAGCCGGAATTATTGCCTCTGAATATTTATTTTTCGGCAATAAACAATTTGATATTATCCCTGTTTTAGGCTTGAAAGACAGCGATCCACAAACATATTATTTAATGATATCTAAGTTTATAGTAGTAACCTGTTGCCTTACAGCAAAAATTTTTATTACCATAAACGAATTTTTAAGTCTCAGAAAAAATGAAAAATTATCTGGAAAATATCCAAGTGCGATAAGAAAGCTTTTCTCATTTATCAGAAAGATTTTTCCTGAGAAAATCAAAAACAAAGTCCAAAACAAACACCACGACACATAATGTTATAAATATATCGCTGATTAAAACAGCGACATTAAACAAAGCAACATAATTTTCAGTGCTATTCCAGTTATTGAAGGCTAAAACATTAATTATTATAAAAAGGATGATACAGATGCAAACTTTAATAGATTTCATATACCCTCACATGTTTTATAATTACTAATGAACAACTTTAAATTAATTTTTTTAAATGTCAATACCATTATCCACACAATAAAAAAGGGTAGATTTAGTTTGCATTTATTAAATACCTATTATTTTAATCATTTTTAAAAGGATTATAGAATGCGCAATGAGAATTTATACTTAATAGATACAATAAAAAGAAGAATATATGATTTCGATAGCTTTAAAAATGAATTCAATAAGAAAAAATCTCTTATTTCATTAGATAGCAACTGTTGCACTGATTTGTTATGTAACTATTGGTCAAGTCGGTTTGCAAAATTGTATGGTTATGAAATGTGTGCAAACTACTCGGCCTTAGAAGGTAATTCGTCTTCTTTTGATGATGAAACCAAAAAATACATACGATATTGTTATATAACAAAAGCAAAACTTGAGAGTTATGGATATAATTTTCAACGACAAGAGTTTACAAAGAGTTTCCTTGATGCTTTTAACCATCCATCAACGGATATCCATAATAGTGGAATTCAATTTCTTAGAAGAGTTTATGAAATAGAGGATTTAAATTTAAAAGTTATCATCGATAATTTCCTAAGTTTTGGTCCTGTCACCAAATCCAAACAACATTTAATTAATCCATTCTTGGTTCATACTGCATTGTTTTATTCATACAGAAACAAAGCGAATATAAAAGATACCCCCGCGACTTTTTTGAAGAAACAGCAATATGACAATCCCAAAAAGAAAACAAAGGATCAAATAGCTTATAATGTATATATGGACTGCTATATTCTCTTCCACACATTTCACTTACCTGTTCAAATGAGTAAAGTTATTAGAACCACACCTATGCGATTAGAACCTTATATGTCGTTACCTATTGCAACATTTGACAAAGGAATGATGTTATTCGCAAAAGCTTTTTTTACTCTTTACAATATATTTGACAAGAATTATTTTGAAGTAAGAAACAACTTAGAACCAATTTTTATTAAAAAAGATATTATAAATAAGTTATCAGAAGAAGATATATCAGCATTACGAAGTGAATGCTATCCTTCTGCTGACGACGAATGCATAAAAGAAATAGTATATGAATTATTAATAAACCGATTAGTGTTTTAACCTTTATTTATCTGCAAGGTATGACTAAGAGAAGCTCCGCTTCTCTTGTCCCTTGCTTTTTTCGCCGTTCCGTTGAAAAAAGAAGTCTATAAAAACACATTAATTAATTTTTGGGCTACTGCTTTTTTTTCTTCAGGAAGAATCGATAACCATTTATCAAAAGCTTCATAGATTGAGTCATTATGGTTAATCTCCCATTTATTCCAATAGGTCATTAACTCCCATAAAGTTGGTTCTCTCTCGAATAGAGATAAAAGTTGATTTGCTACAATTCCATTTTTATCTCTATCGTATCTTTCAAGTTCTAAATACTCAATGTTTTCATCAAGCCATTTTTTGAATAGTTGTTGTTTGGAAAGATTTTTCTTGGGGTTATTTATAACTTTTTGTATATATTTCTCTATGACATAGCCATAATTATTTTTGGCATTTGGTAAAATCTTTGATTTTTTCCAAACAGATGCCATTTTTTTAACTCCGAACATAGAAGCTAATTCACATAAAGACTCTTCAAACCAACTATATTTAGTATCTATAGTCAAATAGTTAGTTCTGATATGGCAATACTCATGGAAGAATTGGTAATATAATTGAGAATAATAGCTTCCTTGAGTGGTCAAATTCACATAATATTGCCCTGACAATCCTCTGTTGTGATATACCATTGGAGAATTAATATTCGGATTGTTACTAATTTCGATATCATAACGAATTGGCTTACCATAAAATGAGTCCATTAAATCTATTGCGGAATTAATTAGACACTGGATATCACTTGTTGAGATATCCCCCCAGTCACTATCTATAATTATAATGCTCATCATAATCTCCTTTTGTTTTCAAGAGATTATATTATATGAAATAAACAATGCAAACATTGACATAAAAAATATTTAATTTATAAATATAGAAGGTATGCAAAGGAATTGCTCACCATAAAGCGAATACACATATGAAAAGGAGTTTCTATGAGTAATACAATAACCTTATCCTATACAAATGATTTTAAACCAATCAACAATCATATCCCCCCTGCTCAATCGTTACGAATACACTGTGTCAGTGTTCGATTCAATCAAACCGAATTAGAGCTTCTGAATGCTAATCGTGGAAACAAAAGTAAAGGAGAATGGCTCAGATTAACCTCTCTTGATAGGCTTCCTCCTGTTGTTCCTGCCATCAATGTTGAAGCATGGAAATCACTTTCTGACATATCCCAAAAGCTAAACAAACTAATAAATCATCTTGACGCCAAAAGCAGCAATAGTGAGTTAACCAAAACAGAGATCTTCGCAGTCAAGAAACAGATCAAAGAGCTTCGTTCGTGTCTGATAGCTTCTATTGAGTAGATATCCCTATGAAAGGAATGCAACGGATCAAAAGGCACAAGAGCTTCGTTAATGTCGTAAAGTATGTGTTGAAGCCTGGGTCTCACCATAAAAGAGATCCTGTGGTTATTGGTGGAAACATGACAGGTGATTGTCCAAATGAACTTATAACAGAGTTCAATACTGCCAGTGAACGACGAACTGACATCGCAAAACCAGCATGGCACAACTCCCTTAGACTTCCTAAGAATGATGAACTTACAAATGCTCAATGGATAAAGATCGCTGACGATTACATGAATCAAATGGGGTTTAGTGATACTCACCTTCGTTGTTATGTATTACACGATGACAGTGTGGGCCAGCATATACACATCATTGCTAACCGAATAGGTTCAGTGGACGGTAAAGTTCATCTTGGTAAGCACGAGAGTTTGGTTAGTGGTCGAATAATTCAGGAGCTTGAAATCAAGTACGATCTCACTATCACCAAAGGTCTTGAACCACTAAAACCAACTGATATTGGAAAAGAAGCAAACAAAGCTATCCCCCAAAAAGCAAAAAAGATTTCCCGGAATGAAGAAATGTATGAAGAAAGAACTGGGAATACCTGCAATAAGAAGCAATTACAGATTATTCTTGACAAAAGTTTGGCAGATACACCTGACCTTTTAACTTTTATCAAGAGGCTGGAAGAAGCAGAAGTAGGCTGGACGGCGAATGTCGCAAGCACAGGTAAAATGAACGGGTTCTCTTTCGAATACACAGGAATAGCTTTCAAAGCTTCCCAGTTAGGCAAGAGCTATTCATGGGCGAATCTTCAAAAGCAGCTTAACTACAACCCGGATCACTTAGAAGCTCTGCGAAAGGGTATACAGACCAAGGAAGTTCCTGCTCCTGCTCCTGCTCCTGCTCCTGCTCCTGCTCCTGCTCCTGCTCCTGCTCCTGCTCCTGCTCCTGCTCCTGCTCCTGC
>NZ_MDVW01000019.1:0-308795 GCF_001742765.1 Enterobacter sp. ku-bf2 | reverse complement strand
GCACAAAACCCGCTACAAATACATTACCCAGTACCGTAAACAGTGCAATACGTCTTCCCTGACCGACGCCTCTGGCGATAGTTAGCATCATGTCTGGCCCCGGAGAAATCTCCAGAAGCGTCAGCGCGAGAAGAAAAGTGATAAACGTTTCGATGGAAGGCATCTTGGTTGAGTCCGGATAAATATTTCTGCTACGTTACCTCAGTCCGATTCGAGCCGAAAGTGGAATATACTGCAGCGTCTGCTGCTGGCACAAAGCGGACTCATCTTTCGCACACTTCCATAAGATATTGTTAGTAAAACTAACCTCCACCAGATTCCTTTTCAGCAAACAATTTCTGAATACGCTACGCAAATCAAACAAATACCCAAAACCGAGCCATACCATCCACTTTAATCTCTCACCACCACCTCTTAAAGTATTCGCACTCATTAAATGAGCGCCGTAATTACGGGCATGTAGAAACTGCACTCCCATCGTAGTTTCCACATTGTCAACTCACCAATCACCACCTATAATGTTTCCATCCTGGAAACAAGGGGCATGGATGCACGTAGTCTCAAGAGCGCCTTTCGATACGGCGACCAGACATTTTCCCAATCAAGCACTCGCCCTGGACGATCTTTACCGGGTACTAAAGAAGGAACACTACTCGTCACCAGGCGACATGCGAAAGCGCTTTCCCAGCCTGGACCGGATGAAATACCGGGAAAAATGGTGGGTCATTGATGTAGGTGGCGGGCATTTAAGAATAATATTTTTTGCTGATTTTGAACGGGGAAAGATCTTCATTAAACACATCAGCACGCACGCAGAGTATGACAAGCTCACGGACCTCTACCGGAGAACGAAAGAATGAATTATGCAGCAGCCATCAAAGCGGCAAACGAGCTGACTAACGAGCTTCCCTTCCTGGGCTCAAGCCCGTCGCGACAAGATTACGAGGATGCGCTGGCGATGGTGGAACACCTTATTGAGCACGACTCCGATAGCCCGCTGGTAGAGATGCTTACCGCGAAAATCGATAAATACGAAAACGAGTCTCCGGAGTTTGCAGAATTTAACGCGCGTATTGCCAGCATTCCGTCAGGCGTTGCGTTATTACGAACGTTGATGGATCAGTACCAACTCACTCAGAGCGATTTCGAGAATGAGATTGGTAAGAAGTCTCTGGTGAGTCGGGTCCTTAATGGACAGCGCACATTGACCCTGGATCATATGCGGGCGCTGGCGAAGCGTTTCGGTTTGCCTGTGAGTGCGTTTGTGGGGAAGTGATCGCGAGCAGACTCTATGCACCCATTCTGCGATAATGAGTGCTTCACATAAAAGAACAAAGGAATGCTGATGAAAACGATAGAAGAACTACGAAACGAGCTTCTAAAAATAGGTGAGCAACTTGGGGGAGGCACAAGACCAAATCATTACTTCTTTATTCCTGACCAATCTGATGGGGTTGCAACTCCCTATCTAGAAATTCATGGGAAAGAATATCATTTTATCATCAGTGAAAGGGGTCTTGAAATACAGCGAAAAGTAACGCTCAGTGACGATGAAATTCTTTATTGGTTTGTGGAGAGTGCCTTGGCGGGGCTGGCCTCAACCTATGCAGCAAAACATTCATCTGAACGGGAATTCAGAGAGGTTTATTTCAGAAAGGAATACAGTTTAATGCTCTCAGTCAAGCCCGAATGGGCAACAAGAAAGCGCAAAGAAATCACTCAGCTTCTCCATTCGCAAAGAAGCGAACATCGTTAACCCAACCGGCTCGTTACATTTACTGCCCTATCCCCCTCTCTTTTCCTGGTGATTGCCTGCAGCACGCCATCTGATACTCTGGCTGCACTCAAGGGATGACAAGGAAGAGAAATGCTGAATCCTGGATTCGTAACCCGCAAAGCGCTTGCTCAGTGGCAGGATGTCCCCGCTTTTTTACCTCAGTTCCAGTTTCATGAAAAACACCGAACGGTCATTCATACTGCGCACCCTGAACATATTCTGCCGTTGATTGCCAACTTTGACGTCCGGCAAGACGCTGTGATTCGTCGGTTGATGGCTTTGCGGCAATTACCGCAAAAACTTCTGCGCGTTCAGCAGGCTGACTCAATCAGCAACTTTGGTCTGCACAGTTTTACCCTTTTGAAAGATTCAGCATCGGAGCTTTGCTATGGCTTAAGAGGGCAATTCTGGCGTGCAGATTTCGGTCTGGAAAACGTGCCGGATGCCAGCGCGTTTCAGACGCCTGCCGTGCCGGGCAGCGCGACACTGTTGCTGCGCTACCAGGTAAAGGAACTGGCACCAGATCAGCATGAACTCAGTACGGAAACGTTCGTCTTTTGCCCGGACAGAAGCACCCGGCTCAGGATGGCGGCTTACTGGCTGGTAATACGGGCGGGCAGCGGCTGGATCCGCAGGAGAACGCTGAAAGCGGTTAGGATGAATATCGAGAAGCTGGACTGAAGTGCAACAGAGAACCTTATGGTGTTCAGCGTTAGCACTTTACTTTAAATATTCTTTTCCGGTCGGGAATTGTCGGAAAGAAATGTTTGAGGAACCGTTATTAGCAAAGCTCGGTCCCGGGTAGGGACTTAGAATGAATATCTGTGCTGCGGGAATCTCCCCTTAACACAAATTTACTCGAAAAAGTTACCTACACAGCATACTTATTTATCAGTCAGTTGCGTTTGTAATAGACTTCGTTTAATCTATTGTAAGTTATAAAATACTTCAAAGGTCCATATATGGAATGGGGATGCATAAAGTGTGGGGTCGAAATACCTCAGGACAGAGAGTTTTGCGACAGTTGTGAAGATAAAAACTTCAGGAAAATTGGAGGTTTTCTTTTTTTACCTCTTATAGGATTAGTGGTTACTGCTGCTTCCTATCTTTTTGCAATGACAGATGCATTTAAATTTACGATAGAAAATTATTCGCACCTGAATGCAAATGCAAAAATTTTCTTCATAGTTTCTCTGTTTATTTATATTGGCGAATTTCTTTTTACAGTCACTGTTTTTTCATTTTTCCTAAGAAAGAAGAAATCGCTACCAAAGCTTTACATTTTGTTTTTAATATCAATCGTGACGACAATGTCATTTAATACCTATTTGCTTTACATATTAATTCCTGGCGCTGAAATTGGCTATAATGAACTTGTACCTGTTTTTAGAAACGTGATTACGGCTTTAATTTGGATTCCCTATTTCATAACCTCTGTTCGTGTAAAAAGAACGTTTATCCGATAAAAAGCACGAGTGGCTTCATCATTTTGATGACAGAAGATGCATGGCTATACTAATGCACTTACAGTCATCAACACTGAGCGGACGCTATCACCGTCCGCTCATTATACGGAAAGGACAGAAAAGTGGGTAAGGTCCGCACTGAGTTAAGAACGGACACTCTTGTAGAAAGCATGGCGTCGGATTACAGTGAGAGCATTGATTGATAAGTGAGTACAATCAGAACAGTAGCCAATGAAACAAAAACTTCGCAAACGTAACCAGGACTGGATATCAAGGCAATTACAACGTGCGCGCAAAGAGAAAATGCCGTTAAGTTTCTTTATTAATTTTCCTTCAATACGAGCAACTGCGTGTAATGGTCAGCGCCTTAAACGGCGTGGTCGTCTCAAGCCTGACTGGAGTCGCGCATTGTTTCATCCGGGGTGGGGAGAAGTGCCGATTATTGGACAGCAAGGCTCTGTGTATTGGTTTGAGGGGTTTGATAAGGAACAATTACCTGGAGAATTGATGCCGCTATGGGAAGATGTCTGATTGTATTGACTTTGAATTAATAAACTTTCAGTGTAACGATTAGACAGTGAGGAGTAGAGGCCAATTCTACGCAAAGACTAACGTATTCCTGTTAGCCATTAAACGATTTTATCTGGTTAAATATAATCTACATAGCTGACCGAATCTGCGTATCCCCAAATTCTATAACCGGTTGATACCTCGATTCCAGGGAGATGAATAGCGCGAAGAATAGTACCTACCATGGTATGTTGTTCAACTGAGTTTGTCATAATATCAAGATACTTGATATCCAAATAGCCACCTTCACAGAAATGGTAAAACCACTCGCCATCAACTGCAGATTCATAGCCATTGAGAAAAGTGATTTTCCATAAGGGGGGAGATTCCATGCTAACCATTGCCATGCGGATCTCATTCCATTTTGTATTATTCATGCAGCTATAAAGCATTTGAACCTCCCGGGATCTGCTCCCGACAGATCAACACGCTACCAGGATAACCACGTAAAATTATGGCACAAAGCTGATATTCATATTCACTTATCTTCCCGCCTTTCTATCGCCCCACCCCACTCTCGGGTACGAATCTGTGAACGCGTTTATCACCATGTTCAGAAAAGCGATGGGCAGCGCGCCCGCCCATTACTTTGCCGAACGGAAAAACAGTAACCGTTAACCCGGCCCCTCGCTCCCCGCCGCCAGCAGCGGCACCACCACGTCGCTGATGGGCACCTCAATGCCGTGTTTGCGGGCGTAGCGCTGGATGACGCCGTTGCGGATTTCCCACTCCATCGGGCGATCCGCCTGACGGTCAGCGAGAATCGACGTACCCAAATCCACTGGCGCGCGCTGGAAGTTCGCCAGAATCTCCTGCGCCACGTCATCGTTCAGCTTCGCCCCTTCGGCGCGGGCGACGGACAGCCCTTCGCGCAGATAGGCCAGCGAAAGTTCGCTGATATCCTCGCGCCTGAACATCCCGGCGCGGCGGTTGGCGAGCACCATCAGCCCGGCGACCGCATTCTGCAGCAGCTTGCGCCAGGCGACGGTGGGGAAATCTGCCGAGAGTTCAACTTCACAGCGCGTACCGCGAAGCGCCTCTACCACCCGCTGTGCCTGAGGCACATCGGGCAGCGTCAGGCGCGGTTTGGCGCGCAGCCAGACGGAGGCATCCGGCTCGCGCTGCGCCGGGAACCAGACCACCGAGGGCAGCACAGTCGCACCACTGACCAAAGGCTCAAGCTGCGCCTTCTGTTCCACGCCGTTTTGCAGGGCGCAGACCACCGTATTTTCATCGCACAGCGCGCGCAGCCAACCGGCGCTGTCGGCATTTTGCGTCGTTTTCACCGCGATAAACACGAGGTCAACGGGGCGCGAAATGGCCGTCGGATCGGTTAATACCGGGCCGGGCACCACCGTTTCACCCTCGTCGTGACGCAGGCGTAACGCCGCGTGTGCGGTCCGTCCGCAGAGCAGCGGCGTGCGGCCCGCGTCATGCAGTACCGCGGCAACGGTGGTGCCAATCGCACCGGGACCAATCAGCGCAATGGCTGGATAGTCAGACATGAGTCACTCCCCTTTTGCTAAGCCTGCTATCAGTTATACCACCCTGAGACGGGCGCGCCACACCTGTTGTCTATACTCAACATTCACAGACAACGGAGTGCGCCATGCCTTTACCCGATTTTAAATCCTCTGAACCGTTCACCCTTGGCATCGAGCTCGAACTGCAGGTGGTTAACCCGCCGGGGTACGATCTCAGCCAGGACTCCTCCGCGCTCATCGCCGCCGTCAAAGACGACATCAAAGGCGGTGAAGTCAAACACGACATCACCGAAAGCATGCTCGAAATCGCCACCGGCGTGTGTCAGACCATCGATCAGGCGGCGGCGCAGTTCTCGGTGATGCAGCAGAGCATCCTGCGCGCGGCGGCAGAGCAGCACATTCAGATCTGCGGCGGCGGGACGCATCCGTTCCAGAAATGGCAGCGCCAGGAGGTGTGCGACGACGAGCGCTATAACGTCACGCTGGAGCGCTTTGGCTATCTGATTTTGCAGGCGACGGTGTTCGGTCAGCACGTTCACGTCGGCTGCAGGACCGGGGATGACGCCATTTACCTCCTTCACGGCCTGTCGCGCTTTGTGCCGCACTTTATTGCCCTGGCGGCCGCCTCGCCGTACATGCAGGGCACCGACACAAAGTTCTCCTCGTCGCGGCTCAATATCTTCTCCGGGTTCCCGGATAACGGACAGATGCCGTGGGTCAACAGCTGGCAGGAGTTCGAAGGGCTGTTCCGCCGCCTGAGTTCCACCAGCATGATCGACAGCATCAAGGATCTGCACTGGGATATTCGCCCCAGCCCGCATTTTGGCACCGTGGAGGTGCGGGTGATGGATACGCCGCTGACGCTCGGCCACGCGATTAACATCGCCGGGCTGATTCAGGCCACGTCACACTGGCTGCTGACCACGCGACCGTATAAGCATCAGGAACGGGATTTTCTGCTCTACCGCTTTAACCGTTTTCAGGCGTGTCGCTACGGGCTGGAGGGGATCCTGACGGATGTGCATACCGGCGAGCAACGAACCGTGGCGGAGGACATCGCCTGGCTGCTGGAGCAGGTGGCGCCGTCGGCCGATAAGCTCGGTGCCACAAGCGCAATCAATGAAATTGCCCTGCTGTTAAAGCAGGGCAAGAGCGAGGCGCAGCGCATGCGCGACTTTATCGCCGACGGCGGCTCGCTGATTTCTCTGGTCCAGAAGCACTGCGAGCTGTGGGCGACGAGTCCGTAAGGCCGTGGCCCCACTCCCGCAGGCGCTGGAACAGCACGAACAGCGCGGGGATGAACAGAATCCCCACCACGGTCGCCACCAGCATGCCGCTGAAGACCGTGGTGCCGATGATGCGACGGCTCTGGGCGCCTGCACCGGTCGCCAGCATCATCGGCAGAACGCCGATAATGAACGACACGGCGGTCATCATCACCGCGCGGAAGCGGCGCGAGGCCCCTTCCCGCGCGGCATCGACAATCGCCATTCCGTCCATACGCCGCGCGCGGGCGAACTCAACGATAAGAATCGCGTTCTTGGCCGCTAACGCGATCAGCAATACCAGACCAATCTGCACGTACACGTCGTTGGCGTATCCGGCCATCCACAGCCAGACCAGCGCCCCGCCAATGGCAAACAGCACCGAGAGCATCACGCTCGCCGGGAGCGTCCAGCTCTCGTACTGGGCGACGAGGAACAGCCATGCCATCACCACCGCCGCCAGCACGATCCAGATCGCCTGATTACCTGTCTGCTGCTCCTGGTACGACATACCGCTCCAGGCGTAGTCGTATCCGGCCGGCAGGCTTTCCGCCAGGAGCTCGCCCATCGCCGCCATCGCGGTGCTGCTGCTCACCCCAGCCGCTGCCGAGCCGCTCACCGATACGGACGGGAACTGGTTGTACTGCTGCAGGAACGGCGCGCCGACGGTCGGAGTGATGGTGACGAGGTTGCTCAGGCGCACCCGCTCGCCGCTGTTGCTGCGCACAAACAGCTCGCTGATCTGCTCTGCGCGCTCGCGCCACTGCATCTCGTTCTGCATCACCACGTGGTAGACGCGGTTGTTGATGCTGAAATCCCCGGCGCGCGTGCCGCCAAAGGCGGTTTGCAGGCTGCTGAAGATGCGCGACACCGGCACGTCGAGACGGGCGGCGCGCTCGCGGTCAACGGTCAGCGTCAGCTGCGGCACGTTGCTGCTCCAGGTGGTGAACACACGGCTCAGCTGCGGATGCTGGTTGGCTTCCGCCAGCACCTCACGGGTGACGCGCTCCAGCTCCGCCGGGCTCTGCCCCGCCTGGGCCTGGATGCGCAGGTCAAAGCCGGAGGCGTTGCCCAGCCCCGGCAGCGTCGGCGGCGCGAAGGTCATGATGGTCGCTTCCGGCAGGGCCAGCAGCTGGCGCTGCAGGGTGCCCATCACCTCCTCCAACGGTGGACGCGCGCTCCAGTCCTTCAGCATGATGGAGATAAACCCGCCGTTGGAGGCGCTGGTGCCGTTGAGGATGTTAAATCCGGAGACCTGAATGACGTCCTCCACCGCCGGATTTTGGGCGATCAGCTCCCGCGCGGTGGTCATCACCGCTTCGGTGCGCTCCAGCGAAGCCGCTTCCGGCAACTGAACGCTGGCGAAGAAGTAGCCCTGGTCCTCCTGCGGCAGGAAGCCTTTTGGCATCGACGTAAAGCTGAACAGCACGACTGCCGCCGCGCCTGCGGTTGCCAGCAGCGCCAGCCACGGGCGCAGGTTTAAGACATGCACGAGGCGGGTGTAGAAACCGCGTGTAGCGTCCAGCCCGCGGTTGAAGGCGTGATAAATGGCCGCAGGTTTCTCCGGGCGCGGACGCAGCAGCATCGCGCACAGCGCGGGCGTCAGGGTCAGCGCCACCAGGCTTGAGAGCGTCACGGCGGTGGAGAGCGTCACCGCGAACTGGCGGTAGAGTTCGCCGACAATCCCCGGCAGCAGCGCCACCGGCACAAATACCGCCAGCAGCACCAGCGTCGTCGCAATCACCGGCCCGGCAATCTGGCGCAGCGCCAGCGCGGTTGCCGCCATGCGGCTCTGTCCTTCCGCCATCAGCGTTTCGACGCTCTCCACCACCACGATGGCGTCATCCACCACCATGGTCAGCGCCAGAATAATGGCAAACAGGCTGAGTGTGTTGGCGGAGTAGCCGAGCGTGTAGAGCACCGCGAAGGTTCCCACCAGCGACACCGGAATGGCGAGGGCGACAATCAGCGTCGCGCGCCAGCTCTGCAGGAACAGGGAAACAACGATAACCACCGCCAGCATCGTCAGCGCCAGCGAGACGCCGATCTCTTTAATGGTGGCAGCCACAAAAGAGGTGGTGTCGAATTTCACCTCATAAACCAGGTCGTCCGGGAAGCGCGTTGAGAGGCGTTCCAGCTCCGCGCGTACCGCATCGGCCACGCGCAGGGCGTTGGCGGACGGCGTCGGATAGATGCCCAAATAGGCGGAGTCGTGCCCGTTCAGCTGCGCGCCGGAGTTGTAGCTGCGCGAGCCGAGCTCGATGGTGGCGACGTCCTTCAGGCGCACCAGCTGGCCCATCTCCCCGGCGCGGATGATGATGTCGGCAAACTCTTCGGCCTGGCTTAAGCGCCCCAGCCCGTTGATGGTCAGGGTCTGCTGCTGGCCGTTAAACACCGGCGGCGTGCCCACCTGACCCGCCGCGCCCTGTACGTTCTGCTCGCGCAGCGCCTGCGCCACGTCATCGGTGGTGACGTTCAGGGCGTTCATGCGGTCCGGGCGCAGCCAGATGCGCATGCTGTAGTCGCGCGCGCCGAACATCTGCACCTGCCCTACGCCGGGCAGACGCGACAGCGCCTCGCGCACCTGGGTGCTGGCGTAATTGCTGACGAACAACGGCGTGTGGGTGTTATTCGGTGAGTAAAGACTTACCCCCATCATCAGGTTGGTGGCCCGCTTGCGCACCTGCACGCCGTTTTGCTGCGCCTCGGTCGGCAGCTGCGCCACGGCCTGCGCCACGCGGTTTTGCACGTCGATGGCCGCGAGATCCGGATCGGTGCCCGCCGCAAAGGTAATGTTCAGGCTGTAAGTGCCTTCGTCCGAACTGGTGGACTCCATGTAAAGCATATGGTCCACGCCGTTCAGCTGCGTCTCCAGCGGCGTGGCGATGGCCTCCGCCACGTCAGCGGAGCTGGCACCCGGCCAGCTGGCAGAGACGTTCACCACCGGCGGCGTGATCTGCGGGTACTGCTCCACCGGGATAATCCTCAGCGCAATGGCCCCCAGCAGGGTGATGACCAGCGCAATCACCATCGCGAAACGCGGGCGTTTGATGAAAAACGTCAGCATGATGGCTCCTTAATTCAGTATCTGGACAGCAGCGCCGGGCTGCACGCGCTGCGCGCCGTCAGTAATCGCTCGCTCACCGGGCTTCACGCCAGAAGTGATCTGGAACTGCTGGCTAATCTGACCAGCCACGTTCAGCGGGCGCATTTCGGCGTTGCCGTCGGCATTAACGACCCAAGCAAAGTAGCCGTCGCCGTTCTGCTGGACCGCGGCGGCGGGCAGGGTCAGCACCGGCTGTTCACTTGCCGGACGCAAAAACACGTTCACATTGCCGCCGGGCAGCAGCTGATGGCGCGGATTGGCAAACTCGGCGCGCAGCATCACGCTGGCGGTACGCGGGTCAACGCGGTTATCCACTGACGTCAGCTCGCCGCTGACGCGCTGGCCGTTGTTGTCGATCAGCGCCTGCCAGGCACGCTTCATGGCATTGATATCAGCATGCTGTCCGGCTTTGGCGGCAAACGCCCCCTCTTCCAGCGCAAAGGCGATGCGGATCGGGTCAAGCTGCACCACCTCCACCAAAACGCCGCTCGCCGGGTTGACCAGGCTACCCACGTGGAAGCTGCTGTGCCCCACGCGGCCGTCAATCGGCGAGGTGATGCGGGTGTAGCTCAGGGTGACGTTGCGGGCTTCGAGCCGGGCCTTCGCCTGCTCGAGAGCGGCACTGGCGACGTCGCGCTGCATGCGGGCGTTGTCCACGTCGTGACGGCTGATGGCGTTGCTGCTGCCGAGACTTTCAAAGCGGGAAAGCTGCTGCTGCGCCTGGCGCAGCGTGGCTTCGGCGCTTTTCACTTCGGCCTGCGCCAGGCGCAGGGCGGCGCGCGGCTCGGCGTCGTCCAGCTCAAACAGCACGTCGCCTTTTTTCACGTACTGCCCGTCGCGGAAGTGGATTTTGGCAATCGCGCCTTCCGTGCGCGCCCGTAGCTCAACGGTGTGAATGGCTTCGATGCGGCCCGGGATCTGGCGCTCGGCGGCGTGGGCGGTTTGCTCCACGGTGGCGACGCGAACGGGAATGGCGGCGAATGCGGGTTGCAGGGTACTGACAAGAAGTGCTAACAGGACCGGGAATTTCATGGGAGTACCTCAGCGTTGTTTCTCCCCTCACCCCGGCCCTCTCCCCAAAGGGGCGAGGGAGAAAACCGGGCGGTCC
Organism: Enterobacter sp. ku-bf2; assembly: GCF_001742765.1. Taxonomy (NCBI): domain Bacteria; kingdom Pseudomonadati; phylum Pseudomonadota; class Gammaproteobacteria; order Enterobacterales; family Enterobacteriaceae; genus Enterobacter; species Enterobacter sp. ku-bf2. Next base: position 298,019 of record NZ_MDVW01000019.1, on the reverse strand, counting down.
CCTCTCCCCTGTGGGGAGAGGGTTAGGGTGAGGGGTAAGGTTTTCGTTATGCAGCCTTACGGAACCTGCGGGTCAGTCGCTTCTCGATTTCGACGACGAAGAACATCACGCCTGCAACGGCCAGGGTCACAAACCAGTAACGCAGCGGCAGGGCTTCGGTACCGAACAGCATCTGCATAAACGGCAGGTAGATAATCGCCGCCTGGAGCAGGAACAGCACGCCCGTCACCAGCCAGATCCCTTTGTTCGCCAGCAGACCGCGGTTGAGGGAGAACCCTTCGGTGTTGCGGCAGTTAATCATGTATACCCACTGGGCGCAGACCAGCATCTGCAGCAGCACGGTGCGGATAAACTCCGCGCTGTGGCCGCGCGGAGCCAGCCAGGCTTCCAGCGCAAAGGCGGCGATGGCAATCATGGTGCCGACGAAGGCCACGCGCCAGACGGCGTAGGCGTCCATCACGTGCTGCCCGGTCTGACGCGGCGGACGGCGCATGATGTTGCGCTCGGCGGCCTCAAAGGCCAGGCCGAAGGAGAGCGTGGCGGAGGTGGCCATGTTCATCCACAGAATCAGCACCGGCGTCAGCGGAATGATGTTCCCCGCCAGCAGCGCAATCACAATCAGCAGCCCCTGCGCCAGGTTGGTCGGCATGATGAACAGGATGGTCTTCTTCAGGTTGTCGTAAACGCGACGCCCCTCTTTCACCGCGCTGGCGATGGTGGCGAAGTTATCGTCCGTCAGGACCATGTCCGCCGCCTCTTTGGTCACTTCCGTGCCCTTAATGCCCATCGCAATACCCACGTCCGCCTGACGCAGCGCCGGGGCATCGTTCACGCCGTCGCCGGTCATGCCGACGATTTCGCCTTTGTCCTGCAGCGCTTTCACCAGGCGCAGCTTATGCTCCGGGCTGGTACGGGCGAAGATGTCATACTTCACCGCCGCGTCCGCCAGCTCGGCGTCGTCCATCTTCTCCAGCTCATAGCCGGTGACCGCCTGCTCGCTGTTGCTGATCCCCAGCATCTGCCCGATGCTCATTGCCGTCTGCGGGTGATCGCCGGTGATCATCTTCACGCGGATCCCCGCCTGCTGGCAGGCGTTAATCGCGTCAATGGCTTCCGGGCGCGGCGGATCCATCATTCCGGCGATGCCGAGGAAGATCAGGCCGTGGCTCAGGTTATCGTGCGTCAGTTCCTGCTCGCCGTTCGCTGGCTTGAACGCCGCGGCGACCATGCGCAGCCCCTGACGCGCATAGCGCTCCATCTCACTTTCCCAGTACGTGCGGTTGAAGGCTTCTGCACCGTGACGGGTCTGCTGCTGCGCGCAGAGGGCGAAAATGACGTCCGGCGCGCCGGTGATCAGGATCTGCTCCTCACCGCCAATCTGGTAGTGGGTGCTCATGTACTTGTACTGCGAGTCGAACGGGATCTTGTTAACCAGCGTAGTCATCACCGGCTCAAGGCTGGCTTTCGCCGCCAGCACCTTCAGCGCGCCCTCGGTTGGGCCGCCGGTGATGCCCCACAGCCCGCGATCGTCCTCAATCAGCTGGCTGTCGTTACACAGGTCGATGGTGCGCAGGTACTGCTCCAGCACGGTGCCCGGCTGGATCTGCACCGGCTCGTCGCTGCCTTCCAGGTAGATGTTGCCTACCGGCTCGTAGCTGTTGCCGTCCACGCGGTAGCAGGCGTCGGCGGTGATGATGGCTTTAGCCGTCATCTCATTCATGGTCAGGGTGCCGGTTTTATCCGAGCAGACCACGGTCATCGCGCCGAGCGTTTCAACCGTCGGCAGCTTGCGGATAATCGCCCGCTTGCGCGCCATCGCCTGCACGCCCAGGGAGAGGATGATGGAGATAATGGCCGGCAGACCTTCCGGTACGGAGGCCACCGCCAGGCTAATCAGGGAGAGCAGGAGCTCCCCCATAGGGATCTCGCGGAATGCCAGGCTGAAGACAAACAGCGCGGCCATCATCGCCAGAATAATCGCGAAGATCGCTTTACCCAGCTTGTCCATCTGCACCAGCAGCGGCGTACGGTGCTTCTCGATACCCGCCATCATCTGGTTGATGTGGCCGAGTTCCGTATCCTGACCGGTCGCGGTGACCACACCGATGCCGCCGCCCGCGCTGACGGTCGTCCCGGAGAAGACCATATTGGTGCGATCGCCCAGCGGTAATTCGCCGCTCAGCGGATTAACGTGTTTATCCACCACGGTGGATTCACCGGTCAGAATCGCCTCTTCCACACGTAAATTATGCGCTTCAATTAAACGCATATCCGCCGGAATACGATCCCCCGCACGCAATACAATAATATCGCCCGGGACTATTTCAGTTGTGGGGATTGTTTCATGGTTGCCGTTACGAATAACGCGCGCCTCGCTGGCGAGCATATTACGAATACTCTTCAGGGATTTTTCCGCGTTACTTTCCTGAATATGACCAATTAAGGCATTGATTACCGCCACGCCCAAAATAACCAGCGTATCAACCCAGTGGCCCATTACTGCCGTTAATACGGCGGCGGCCAGCAGGACATAAATCAGCACATCATTAAAATGGGCCAGGAAACGCAGCCAGGCGGGTTTGCCTTTTTTCTCCGGCAGCGCGTTCGGCCCTGTTTTTTGCAGACGCACCTGCGCTTCTGCACGGTCCAGACCGCTGGCCTGGCTCTGCGCGTGTGCAAGCACCTGCTCTACGGTCTGCTGGTATGCCAGCCCGCCGGAAGGCGGCACGTTCGGAATCACTTTTTTTTCAGTCATCGTATTTTTCCTTCAATTTCCGGTGAACAGAAGCCTGAATTCCTTTCGGGCTTAAATAAATTCATTTTAAAGTCTTGCGGGTAAAATTGATCTACCGCAATATAATGACTTCTCGGTTATTCAAAACTGTTTAAAACTATTTCGATGTTCTGATTTTTACAAAATATTTCTAAACCAAAACTAAACGAGGGGGAACCATGTGGGGTATTTATCGCGGGCGCAGACTGGTGTTATACGTTATCGCGGCCATTGTTATTGCCACGTTAATTGGTTATAGCACCTATACATTTGTAAAATTATTTTCCTGATGCGGACGTTTATTTACATAACGCGATATTAATATAAACGCCGGGTCGTATGTTGTTATTTGTGCGCAGTAATAATGTTTTTGTTTTATTCAAAAAGGTCAGCGGGGCTGATATTGCTTTACGTTACAGAATGCCGGACAATGACATTTTTAACTGACGATTAACATTACGATGAAACACCCGCTAGAATCGCTGCTCACCGCAGGCGGCATTTTATTACTGGCCCTGCTTTCGTGCCTGCTGCTCCCGGCGCCTTCGCTTGGGCTGGTGCTGGCGCAGAAGCTGGTTCAGACCTTTCACATGGTCGATCTTAACCAGCTCTATACCATTCTGTTCTGCGTGTGGTTTTTACTGCTCGGGGCGATTGAATTCTTCGTGCTGCGTTTCGTCTGGCGACGCTGGTTTTCACTCGCGTCCTGAGCCCATAAAAAAGCCGGGTGGCGGCTACGCCTTACCCGGCCTACACGCGACAGGTTAATGTGTCTGGCTATGGTTCTCTTTACGGTACGCACCCGGCGGCTGGTTGAACGTACGGGTGAAGATACGGGTAAACGTCTGCTGCGAGTCAAACCCGTAACGCAGGCAGATGTCGTACACCCGGGCGTCGGATTCTCGCAGATCGCGCGCCGCCAGCAGCAGCTTACGTTCACGAATATAACGCCCCAGACTCTCCCCTTTGTACTGCATAAACAGCCGCTGCAGGTGCCATTTCGAGTAACCCGCGTGACGGGCAATCTCTTCTATTCGTAATGGCTGGTGCAGATTGTCGTCGATCCATTCGACGATAGTGTCGATGACTTGAGCGGAAATGGTCATACTGCTGTCCCCCTCTGCTTCTCGCTTAAACATTATTCCCACCACGCACGAAAGGTTTGTGCGCTGTCGCTTACCCGGACGGGCTCGCCCAGTTCCGGCGTCAGCAACCGATAATTTTTATCCTTGCTGGCTTTTGCCAACTGGATCAGCGGATCGTTCCAGGCGTGTTTCGCCAGCACGAAGCGTCCGTTATGCCCAGGCACCACGGCTTTCGCGTTCAGATCCACCGAGGCCTGCGCCGTTTCCTCCGGCAGCATGTGGATGTACTTCCAGTCCTGGTCGTACTGGCCGTTTTCCATGATGGCGACGTCCACTTCGCCAAACTGTTCACCGATGGCCCTTAAGTGCGGGCCGTAACCGGAATCCCCGCTGTAGTAAACCTTCTGCTCTGGCGTGACGAACATGAAGCTGCCCCACAGGGTGCGATCGCGTTTGATGCCGCGACCGGAGAAGTGACGCGCAGGCAGAACGTGCACCGTCAGCGCATCGCTGATGCGTACCGACTGGTTCCAGTCGCGCTCGTCAATAATCTCGGGCTTCATCCCCCAGTAACGCAGGTGGGACCCCACGCCCAGCGGCGTGACCACCCGCTTCACCTTCGGCAGTAGCGCCTTGATAGTGGCGTAATCCAGATGATCGTAGTGATCGTGCGAGATAATCAGCAGGTCGATCGCCGGCATGCGTTCCGCGCGCCACGGATACTCCCCGGCAAAGGCCTTATTGAGGAACGAGAACGGCGCGGCATAGTTGCCAAGAACCGGGTCAATCAGGATGCGTTTGCCTGCGAGCTGCAGATACCACGAAGAGTGACCGAGCCACACCAGGGTGTCCTGCTCCAGCGGCAGGCTCGCAAGATCGGTTTTCACCAGCGGCAGTGGCTGGGTCGGGCGGGCGTTTTCGGTTTTTTTAGTCAGAAACTCCCACATCGCGACCAGCATATTTTTGTCACCGTTATATCCCGGTGTCGGCAGCGTATTGTGGAATTTCCCCTCGCGATACTGTGGGGAGGCCTCCACTTCGGTGAGGCGTTCACCCTGCGGCGGCTGGCCGAATCCGGCATTCAGAACAAACGGTAAACTCGCGGCTGAAGCAATAATCATGATTAACACCACGCAGATGAAGAGAGGTTTTTTCATATCCTGACCCGAAAACGCGCCCCATCCGATAGCGTGCGCAGGGTAAACTTGATTATGAGTGAGTAAGCACTCATTATAGATATGATGATAAAGTCGTCAAGACGTTTTCGATCTTTGACATTCCGCGTTGCAGCGTGTCAAAGCACGTGTTTCAATCAGGGTTTTTATAATTGACAGGAGGAAAAATTTAGTGGCACGTCCGAAGAGTGAAGATAAAAAACAGGCCTTACTGGAAGCCGCAACGGCGGCGTTTGCACAGTCAGGCATTGCCGCTTCAACGGCGCTTATTGCCCGTAAGGCGGGCGTCGCCGAAGGCACCCTGTTCCGCTACTTTGCTACGAAAGACGATCTGCTGAATGCCCTCTATCTGCATCTGAAGCAGGATCTCTGCCAGACCATGCTGGCAAACCTCGATCGCACCATCACGCTGCCTAAAGAACATACCCGCAATATCTGGAACAGCTATGTGGACTGGGGTATTCGTAACCCCGTTGCGCATGCGGCGATCCGCCAGATTGGCGTCAGTGAAAAGCTGAGCGTCGAAACGGAACAGGCGGTGAAAGAGATGTTTCCGGAGCTGCATGAACTCTGCCGCCGTTCGGTGCGTCAGGTGTTTATGTCTGATGAATTTAAAACATTTGGCGATGCGCTTTTCTTATCGCTGGCCGAAAGTACGATGGAATTTGCCACCCGCGATCCGTCCCGCGCTGTTGAGTTTAAAGCGCTCGGCTTTGAGGTGATGTGGCGCGGGCTTGCCCAGGAAGAGAGCGATGGACAGTAAAACGTTGCAGGAGCACGCAAAACGCGTGGCGCTGGAACTGCCGTTCACCGAACACTGCTGGCCGTTTGGGCCGGAGTTTGACGTGTTTAAAGTGGGTGGAAAAATTTTCATGATTGTGGCCGTCGCACACGGGCGGCCGCACGTCAGCCTGAAGTCAGACCCGGAGAAATCGCTGTTAAACCAGCAGATTTATCGCGGCGTTGAACCGGGCTATCACCTCAACAAAAAGCACTGGATCTCTCTTTACGGCACTGACGACGTGACGCCGGAACTGGTTACCGATCTCATCAATGATTCCTGGCATCTGGTGGTGGATAAACTGCCGAAAAAAGACCAGAAGTGGATCCGGCCGGTCTGATTGTTCGTCTGAGACGAACAAATTAAACGCTCGAATTGCCCTTATCTTTTTCCCCGTCCCGCTGTAATCTGCTCATCTTTCGCGCCCGCACGCGGGCGAATTTCATCATCAGGAGTTGTTATGGATATCATTTCTGTTGCGCTGAAACGCCACTCCACCAAGGCGTTCGACGCAAGCAAAAAACTGACCGCTGAAGAAGCGGAAAAAATCAAAACCCTGCTGCAGTACAGCCCGTCCAGCACCAACTCCCAGCCGTGGCACTTCATTGTGGCCAGCACCGAGGAAGGAAAAGCGCGCGTGGCGAAATCCGCGGCAGGCACCTATGTGTTCAATGAACGCAAAATGCTGGATGCCTCTCACGTGGTGGTGTTCTGCGCGAAAACCGCGATGGACGATGCCTGGCTGGAGCGCGTTGTCGATCAGGAAGAAGCCGACGGTCGCTTCAACACCCCGGAAGCTAAAGCCGCGAACCATAAGGGCCGCACCTATTTCGCCGACATGCACCGCGTGGATCTGAAAGATGACGACCAGTGGATGGCGAAGCAGGTTTACCTGAACGTCGGCAACTTCCTGCTGGGCGTGGGCGCAATGGGCCTGGACGCGGTACCGATCGAAGGTTTCGACGCCGCGATCCTCGACGAAGAGTTTGGCCTGAAAGAGAAAGGCTTCACCAGCCTGGTGGTGGTACCGGTTGGGCACCACAGCGTGGAAGATTTCAACGCCACGCTGCCGAAGTCCCGCCTGCCGCTGAGCACGATTGTGACCGAGTGCTAATCCCTCCTGGCACGCTGGGCTCCGGCGTGCCTGTTTTCAATCAAGCGTAATCTGCGCGCGCGTCAGGAGCGGACTTTGATTGATAGCCATTTATCATACTGAAAACATTAATCTGGCATCAAATTTCCTGTAAAGCTGTTGTTCACGAAACTTTTTAATTACGAAATCTACAAACACACGGGTCTTAGCTGGCAACATTTTATGTGTAGGAAAATACAGGGATAGCGATCCATTATCGGCATACCAGCCAGGTAATACCCGCACAAGTTGGCCACTTTCCAGATAAGGCAGCAAATTAGGTAAACTTGCGACTGCAATGCCTAATCCCATCACTGCAGCCTGGCAGCAGGCCCACGGCTCATTTACTGTTATGTGTACTGGCAGGGTGATAGCCGACTGTCGATCCTGGCTGTCGCGCAGGACTAAATTACGTATCCGCCCGGTTTGCGGAGAGCGTATACGAATGCCTTTACCCTGCGTCAAATCCTCCGGTTCGACAAAAGGTGGTGTCATGGCAAGATAGGCAGGTGATGCGGCCAGAATGGAATGTGATGGCGCTAGTTCTCGAGCCACAACCCCCTGAGCCAGTTCAAATCCTCCCCCAATCGCCGCGTCAAATCGCTCGCCAATCAGGTCTACTTTCCTGTTATCAAATTCCCAGTCCGGGCGTATGTGCGGGTAATAGCTTAAAAATTCATCCAGCAAAGGCAACAGGTAGTGCATGCCGAAATGTGTCCCCACACTTACCTTCAGTGGCCCAGAAGGTTGCTGCGCGCTGGCTCCAAGGTTGTCCATAGCCATCTGAATTGATGTCAAACCACCACGAACTTCTTCCAAAAAAAATGCACCGGCTTCGGTCAGGGTGAGCTTGCGGGTGCTACGTTGAAATAGCCGAACCCCTAGTTGATTTTCCAAAGAAGTCACATTCTTTCCTACCGCTGCCGACGTCAAAGCAAGTCGTCGACCCGCAGCTGAGAAGCTGCCCGCATCGGCGCTCTCTACGAAGCATTGTAATTGATTAATCAAGTAGCTCACCTCATTTGAAACCATTAGTTTAAAATGATTATAGCGATTTGTGGCTATTCCGACTCAAATATCAGGGTGATAATGAATCCATCAACGTATACACCCTCAAATTGGAGTCACATCATGAACAACACAACGCGTATCACTTCACTGGCTGGAAAAATTGCTTTTGTACAGGGCGGCTCACGCGGTATTGGCGCTGCAATTGTCCGCCGATTAGTTCAGGAAGGCGCCAGCGTAGCCTTTACCTATGTTTCCTCGGTGGATAAAGCAAACGCCCTGGTAATGGAGATAGAAAAAGCGGGGGGAACGGCCTTAGCCCTTCAGGCCGATAGCGCCAATGAGCAGCAATTGCGACAGGCAGTCGAAAAAGCTGCGCATCATTTCGGCCATATTAATATTTTGGTTAATAACGCTGGAATTTTTAAAGTCGGGACACTTGAAGAAATCGGTATGGAAGATTTTGACAGCACATTAGCAATAAACGTACGCAGCGTATTTGTCGCCAGTCAGGAAGCAGTGCGACATATGCCAGACGGTGGCCGCATCATTACCATCGGTAGCACCAATGCCGAGCGGATGCCCTTCGCTGGCGGAGCTGTATATGCTATGAGTAAGTCCGCTATCGTTGGTCTCACCAAAGGACTGGCGCGCGATTTAGGCCATCGGGGGATCACTGTAAATAATATCCAGCCCGGCCCAACCGATACGGATATGAATCCCGCATCTGGCGAAATGGCGGAAGAGCTGATTAAACTGATTGCGGTGAATCGTTATGGGAAAGACAGTGAGATCGCCGCCTTTGTAGCTTTCCTTTCAAGTCCCGAAGCTGGCTACATCAGTGGAGCTAGCCTGACGATTGACGGTGGATTCGGGGCTTGATAATACGCTCGATTAATAAATTTTGATATTTTCATGAGCCCGTCGCCATAAACTGTTTTGTGCCAGACGCGGACGTCCTTATGACCGGGCAATCACGCATTCCCGGTCATATTAAACTTCTACACTAAAATAGCACCGGGGCGACCATGTCAGCGATGTCGACAGTCTAGCCACGCTGCGCCGCCAGCCACGCCATCGCCCGCTCCCCCGCCTCATCCACCGGTAAATAAACCAGCAGCCGCGATCCGTTTCGCGGCGCGGAATACCAGTACATCTGCTGTAGCGTAAAATCCCCCAGCTCGGGATGGGTAAACAGCTTGAGCTGGTTCTCCACGCCGCGCACGTCGTTGCGCTGGTGCCACAGGGTTTTGAACTCTTCGGACACCGCGAAGAAACGCGCCAGTTTGGCCTCCCACAGTGGGTCACCCCGGTGTTCGGCCATCGCCGCCCGGAAATAGGAGACAAAAATGGGCAGCACGTCGTCGCGTCTGCCGAGGCGCGCGCGCCACGCCGGATGCGTGAGGAACAGATAAATACAGTTGCGATCTTCGGGAGGGATGTCATTGAAATCGACGCCCATCAAGTGCCCGAAGCTGTCGTTCCACGCCACGATATCGAAGTTCGGTTTTTGAATGCTCGCGGGTTTCGGCATCAGCGTATCCAGCAGGCGTCGGGTGCCTTCGCTGATGCCTTCACAGCAGACCGCCTGTGGTGCTTCACCCGGCGGCAAACCCGCTAACACAAACAGGTGCCGGGCCTCGGTCGGGGTGCATTGCAGCGCTTTTGCCACGGCCGCCATCACCGCGCTGGACGGATTGACGTCCCTGCCCTGCTCAAGCCAGGTGTACCAGGTCACGCCCACGTCAGCGAGCATCGCCACCTCTTCCCGGCGCAGACCCGGCGTGCGGCGACGACCGCTGCGCGGCAAGCCGAGACGCTGCGGATCGAGGCTTTCACGCCGGGCGCGTAAAAATGCCCCGAGCTGTTTTCGGGTGTCATCCTGAAGTGAGACGACAGGTTCAGACATCAGCGCCATAAATCCCCCTGCATGGTAGTGCCAGTACCAGTATAAGCAAGAACTGGTACCCGTTTATCTGATGGTAGATGCTACGACCATCTGTTGAATGACGCAATGGAGTTACCATGAATACGTCAGTTGTTTCACCGGGTCGCGCTGGCCTGATATTGCTGTTAACCGGCCAGATGCTGCCGATGATTGATACCTCAATCACCAACGTGGCGCTGGACGCCATTACCCATTCACTGCACGCTACCGCCACCGAACTGGAGCTCATCGTCGCGCTCTACGGCGTGGCCTTTGCCGTCTGCCTCGCGCTCGGCAGCAAGCTGGGGGATAATTTTGGCCGTCGCCGTCTGTTCATTTGGGGTGTGGCGAGCTTTGGCCTGGCCTCGCTGCTCTGCGGCATAGCGGGGAACATTGAACAGCTGCTCGCCGCGCGCATCGTTCAGGGCGCGGGTGCCGCACTGATCATGCCGCAAATTCTTGCCACGCTGCACGTGACGCTCAAAGGTACGGCGCATGCTAAAGCCATCAGCCTGTTCGGCGGCATCGGCGGGATTGCGTTTATCGTCGGGCAGATGGGCGGCGGCTGGCTGGTATCGGCGGATATCGCCGGGCTGGGCTGGCGTAACGCCTTCTTTATCAACGTGCCGATTTGTCTGGTGGTGCTGGCGCTGAGCCGCCGCTTCGTACCGGAAACCCGTCGCGAGACGCCGTCACGCATCGACTGGCCGGGTACCGTGTTGCTGGCCATCATGCTTTGCTGCCTGCTGTTCCCGATGGCGCTCGGCCCGCAGTGGCACTGGTCCTGGCCGCTGAAGGCGATGCTGCTCGCCCTTGTCCCGCTGGCATGGCTGATGGCGCTGAATGCGCGCAAAAAAGAGCGTGAGAATGCCCACCCGTTGATCCCGCCGCGCCTGCTTGCGCTTCGCAGCGTGCGCTTTGGCATTCTGATTGCGATGCTTTTTTTCAGCGTCTGGTCCGGGTTTATGTTCTGTATGGCCCTGACCATGCAAACCGGTCTGGGGATGGCGCCGTGGCAATCCGGGAACAGTTTTATCGCCCTGGGCGTGACCTACTTTGTGTCGGCGTGGTTCGCACCTCGGCTGATTGCCCGCTACAGCACCAGCACCATCCTGCTGACGGGTCTGGCGATCCAGATTACCGGCCTGCTGGCGCTGATCGCCACGTTCCGCGTTTGGGGCATGGAGAATACCACCCTGACGCTGGCACCCGCGACCGGACTGGTGGGCTACGGGCAGGCGCTGATCGTGAACAGTTTTTACCGCATCGGGATGCGCGACATTCAGCCAGACGACGCGGGGGCCGCGAGCGCTATTTTAAGCACCCTGCAGCAGGCCGCGCTGGGTCTTGGCCCGGCTATTTTTGGCGCCATTTTGCTGCATGCGCTTCAAAACCATCACGGGGATTACACCCAGGCGGTTAACGTCTTCCTCATGGTGGAAACAGCCATGATGGTGGTGCTGGCTCTGGCGACGCTGCGCATCCGCCATCGCCTGTGCCTGCCGGTGGTAAAGGTCTGCCAGGCCGCCAAATAAGTTCGTGAATTGGCATAATAGATCCGCAGCCGCCATTATGGGGCTGCAAAAATACAGGAGACGTTATGCAGGAATTGATTGCTCAGGTTGAAGAGTTAGGCATTGAAATTAATCACACCACCTCTTTAGTGATTATCTTTGGTATTATTTTTCTTACCGCCATCATCGTTCATTTTATTCTGCACAAAGGGGTACTTCGCGCATTCGAAAAACGCGCGCAGGCCAGCAGCCATTTATGGCTGCAGATCATCACCCAGAATAAATTATTTCACCGTCTGGCCTTTACCCTGCAGGGGATAATTGTCAACGTCCAGGCGGTACTGTGGCTGCAAAAGGGCAGCGAAGCGGCGGAAATACTCACCACCTGCGCGAAGCTGTGGGTGATGGTGTATGCCCTGCTCTCCTTCTTCTCGCTGCTGGACGTGATTTTCAATCTGTCGCAGAAAATGGCTACCGCGTCACAGCTGCCGCTGAAAGGGATCTTCCAGGGCATCAAGCTGGTGAGCGCCATCCTGGTGGGGATATTGATTATCTCCCTGCTGATTGGCCAGTCCCCGGCAATTCTGATCAGCGGTCTTGGCGCCATGGCCGCCGTCCTGATGCTGGTGTTTAAAGACCCGATACTCGGACTTGTGGCGGGTATTCAGCTTTCTGCCAACGACATGCTCAAGCTCGGCGACTGGCTGGAGATGCCGAAATACGGTGCCAACGGTACGGTGACGGACATCGGCCTGACCACTGTGAAAGTGCGCAATTTCGATAATACGATTACGACCATTCCGACGTGGGCGCTGGTCTCCGATGCCTTTATCAACTGGAGCGGCATGTCGGCCTCCGGCGGGCGACGCATTAAGCGCAGCCTGAACATTGATACCACCAGCATTCATTTCCTCGACGAGCAGGAACAGCAGAAACTCATTCAGGCGAAACTGCTGAAGCCTTATCTGGCCGCACGTCATGAGGAAATTAACCTGTGGAATCAGCAGAACGGTGAAGGGGAATCAGTATTAAACCTGCGCAAGATGACCAATATCGGCACCTTCCGCGCCTACCTGAACGAATATCTGCGCAACCACCCGCGTATTCGTAAAGATATGACGCTGATGGTGCGCCAGCTAGCGCCTGATGCGAATGGCTTGCCGATTGAAATATATGCCTTCACCAATACCGTGGTCTGGGCAGAATATGAGGAGATTCAGGCCGACATCTTCGACCATATTTTCGCGGTGGTGGATGAATTTGGTCTGCGTATTCACCAGTCGCCGACGGGGAATGATATTCGCTCGTTGACCCCTCAGCATCGGTGAGGTGGGTTGCCGGGTGGCGGCTTCGCCTTACCCGGCCTACTTTGATTTTGTAGGCCCGGTAAGCGAAGCGCCACCGGGCATGAAGGCAAGTGTGGTCTGGTGCCCTCTCCCACAGGGAGAGGGAGAAAACTGCGCTACTTTTTGCGCGAGAGCTTAAAAGCAATAAACAGGAACACCACCCACACCGGCAGCAGCATCGCCGATAGGCGCATCTCATCCATGGTGCACATCAGTACCAGAATCAGCCCCAGGAAAGCGATACAGAGGTAGTTCCCCGCCGGGTAAAGCAGCGCTTTGAACTGCGTTTCGCGCCCCTTGCGGCGCATCGCGGCGCGGAACCGCAGGTGCGCCAGGCAGATCATGATCCAGTTAAGCAGCAGCGTAGCGACTACCAGCGCCATCAGCAGGCCAAAGGCCTCTTTCGGCAGCAGGTAGTTGATCAGCACCACCAGCGACGTGATGGCACCTGACAATAACAAGGAGTTCACCGGCACGCCGCGACGGCTGACGCGGGTTAAGAAGCGCGGTGCGTTGCCCTGAACGGAGAGGCCAAACAGCATACGGCTGTTGGAGTATACGCCGCTGTTATAGACCGACAGCGATGCCACCAGAATGACGAAGTTCAGCGCAGAGGCGACCACATTGCTGTTCAGATCGTGGAAAATCATCACGAACGGGCTGCTGTCGGACTTCACTTCTACCCAAGGATAGAGCGCCAGCAGCACCACCAGCGAGCCGATGTAGAACAGCAGAATCCTGTACACCACCTGGTTAACCGCTTTTGGAATGCTTTTATGCGGGTCGCGCGCTTCAGCAGCGGTAATGCCAATCAGCTCCAGTCCGCCGAAGGAGAACATGATCACCGCCAGGGAGAGGATCAGCCCTTTCCAGCCGGTGGCGAGGAAGCCGCCGTGCTGCCACAGGTTGTCGAGCGTGGCGCGCTCGCCGCCGTGGCCTGAGAACAGCAGCCACAGGCCAAAGCCGATCATGCCGATAATCGCCAGCACCTTGATCAGCGCAAACCAGAACTCGGTTTCGCCATACAGGCGGACGTTGACGAGGTTAACGGCGTTAATAATGATGAAGAACGCCGCCGCCCAGATCCACGTCGGGGCATCCGGCAGCCAGTACTGCATATAGATGCCTGCGGCGGTCAGCTCCGCCATCCCCACCAGCACGAACATCACCCAGTAGTTCCAGCCGGACAGGAAGCCGGCAAACGGGCCCCAGTATTTATAAGCAAAGTGCGCGAAGGAGCCTGAAACTGGCTCTTCGACAACCATCTCGCCAAGCTGGCGCATGATCAGGAAGGCAATAATCCCAGCGATAGCGTAACCCAGCAGCACCGCCGGGCCCGCCATCTGAATAGCGGGGCCGATGCCGAGAAAGAGCCCGGTACCGATTGCGCCGCCAAGGGCAATTAACTGAATATGTCGATTTTGCAAACCACGTTGCAGCGTCGGATTCTGATCCGACGAGGCTTCGGCGCTACCATGGCCTGAAGCGGATGACGCGTCTTTCACGTCCTACCCCTGTCTCTTTTTTAGAAGGGGCACGTTTTAACACTTCATGCTGGAGGTAGCAAGGGATTGGGGCATCCCTGCCCCGGATAACGAGATGGAACGCTTAGAATTCGTAGCCAACCGCGATCTTAAAGGTACGCGGTTCGCCCTGCGTGATGTAGGTACCGGAATCGTCCACGCTGGCCCAGTAGTTTTCATTGGTCACGTTGTCGATGCCCGCACGCACCATCATCTGGTTTGCATTGTGGTTCACCGCGAAGCGATAGCGCATCCCCAGATCCAGCGTGGTGTAGCTGTCCAGCTTTTTGGTGTTTGCCAGGTCAGCGTACTGCGCACCGGAGTGGTTGACGCGGGCGGTCGCCGTCAGGCCATCAATCGGCTTGATGTCATACTCTGCACCCAATACGGCGTAAAAGTTCGGAATACCGATCGCATCGTTACCCTGATTGACACCATTTTTGGTTTTGGTCAGCTCGGCCTGCAGCCAGGTGGCGCTGGCGTTGAGGCGCATCCCGAGCATGGGTTCGCCGAAAATGTTCAGCTCCACGCCACGGTTACGCTGTTCAGCATCCAGGCCGTAGTAATTGTTGCTGTCGAGGATCGCCGACGGCATCTTGATTTCAAACAGCGCAAGCGATCCGCCTACGCGGCCAAAGTCCGCCTTTACGCCCACTTCGTTCTGCTTAGAGTGAACGATACCAGTGCTCTGGCCGTAGTTGGTGGCGGTATTAGGCGCGGTTTTGCCCGGCTGCAGCGCTTCGGTATGGTTAGCATAGAGCGAGATTTCCTCCCACGGCTTGTAGACCACGCCGTAGGTTGGCATCCAGCGGCTGCCGTCGAAGCCGTCTGCCGCGTTTTCCGCACCGGTAATTTTGTTATACCCGCGAATGACCACTTTCTGGTGGCGTGCGCCAGCGGTGAACAGCAGTTTGTCGTCCAGCACGCCCAGGGTATCGCTCAACAGCCAGCCCTGGGTACGGGTGCGTCCGCTGGTCAGCGGGTCGCTGTACTTTCCGCCAGATCCGTTGAAGTTGCTGCTGTCCGGCATATCCACGCCGGTGTTGTGGTAGATGTTGGTCGTCGGGTTATCCTTCGTCGCCGACATTTTCCACGCGATTTTTTCGTTTTTGGTCATCGCCGAATAGCCAACGTTGACCTTGTGCGAGATAAAACCGGTATCAAAGTTACCGCGAATGCCCGCCATGCCGCTGACGGAATCGCTGATGCGGTTGGTATCAAGGCGGCTGACCGTTGCCTTACCGCTTTTATCCACCAGCTTCGGCGCGCTGTAGATCCCTTCCTCGTGCGCGTGCTGCGCGCCAAGCCCGGTATAGGCGGTCCAGCCGTCGGTGATGTCGTACTCGCTGCGCCACATCCCGAACTCGTTTTCGATATTGCTGTAGGCCCACTTCTGCGAGAAGTTGCGATCGTTTTTCGGCGGCTCGGGCACGAAATCCACCGCCGATATGTTGACGCTGGTTGGGCTGCCGTGGAAAGTTTTCTTCTGATAGCCCAGATCCAGCGAGGTGCGGAAGCGGTCACCGCTGTAATCCAGGCCGGTAGAGAGCAGCGTGGTTCGGCGGCGATCGTTCGGTATACCGGTTTCCCCTTCGCGGTGCACCAGGTTCACCCGCGCGCCAAACTGGTCGTTGTCGCCGTAGCGACGGCCCGCATCCAGCGTGGTGCCAATTTGAGAATCGGAAGTGTAGTCGACGCCCACTTTCGCCTGCGGGAGTTCGCCCGCATGTTTTGGCTCAAGGTTGATCATCCCGCCCACGCCGGAGCTCGCCGCGCCGTTCATCAGGGCGTTTGCCCCTTTGAAGATCTCAATGCGCTCAACCATCTGCGTATCCACCACCTGCCGCGGCAGCACGCCGGACAGACCGCCAAAGGTCATGTCGTCACCGTCGAACTTCAGACCACGGATACGGTAGGTTTCCGCGCTGTTGCCGAAACCCTGGACGAACTGCACGCCCGCATCGTTGGCGACTACGTCAGCAATGGTTTTCGCCTGCTGATCTTCCACCAGCTTTGAGGTGTAGCTGATGATGTTGAACGGTACGTCCATGGCGTTCTGCTGGCCCAGCATCCCCATCCGTCCGCCGTTTGCCACCTGTCCGTCGAGGAAGGCCGGTACCAGCCGATCGCCACCGGGTTTGAACTCGCTGGCAGGCTTAGCCTGCACGACGAGGGTATCTTCTTTTTGATCGTCCGCCGCGAAGGCGGAATGTGTTACCGCGCCAACGGCGAGCGCCAGCAGCGTTTTGTGTATGTTGGTGTTGTTCATCGTTAACTCATTTGAAAGTGCGCGCAAAAATGACCCGTTGTCGGGCCTTAGAATGTATTGATAGCAATGCAAATGAGAACTATACGCATTATCCATGCGTTAGCAAGCGTAACTGCGAACAACAAGAAGAGATGGGGAGACAGGGGAGGAACAGCCACCCCGAACACGGGGTGGCTGCAGTGACGTTATTTTTTCTTGTAGATATTGGCCGTACCGTGAATTTTATTGTTGGTGTTCCCTGAGGTGAGCACCAGAACATCCGCGCCTTGCTTATCGGCTTTCTCAATCAGTTCTTTTTTTGCATCATCAACCGATACTTCATTTGAAGTGCTTACCGTACCGATTTTTTGATACTGAGACTCGACTTTCTTGAACTCATTTTTAGTCAGCAGTTGGGCAGCAAAAGCATTGGTCGTAAACAGTAACGCCGTTCCCAACAAAATAGCAGTCGTCTTTTTCATAACCTTTTTCCTTGAGATTAATCAGCAACTACGAAAAACCTCACGCATTATGGTGAGGTTTTATGAGCATGGTAGAGAATCTCAGGAAATGCCATTTTTTCGGGAAAATTCTTTTATAACAACCCATTGCATGAAATTATTAACGAATATTAAGAATAGTCGAATATACGCGCGGCGCCAGCAATATCAATGCGTACCGCCGTGCCCGGGTTCCATCCTGGCTGGCTGACGGTCTTCAGGGTCACGGGCTCGTGCTGCCCGGCGAGCCCAAGGGTGAGCGTCGACAGGTGGCCGGTAAAATCCACATCAAGAATGGAGATTGGGCTTTCATGTGAGGCACATGCCGTCACGCTCAGCTGCTCCGGGCGCAGCATCACTCTGCCCTGCCCTGTCGCCTGCGCGTTGTCCGTCGGCACCTCACCCAGGGCGCACAGGGCGTAGCCCGCGGTGAGCTGCGCAGGCAGGATTAACGCATCACCAAGAAACAGCGCCGTCTCTTCGTCAACGGGACGGGTGTAAACCTCATAAGGCGTCCCGACCTGCGTGAAACGTCCGGAACGCATGACGGCAACCTGCGTGGCAAAAGACAACGCTTCGTTCTGGTCGTGGGTGACCAGAATCGAGGCCACGCCCGCTTCGGCCAGCAGATCGGCCGTTGCCTTACGCGTCATCGCGCGCAGGCCGGTATCCAGCGCCGAGAACGGCTCATCCAGCAGCATCAGTGAAGGACGCTGGGCCAGCGCACGAGCAAGCGCCACGCGCTGCTGCTGTCCGCCGGAAATCTCGTGGGGCCAGTGTGTTGCGAGCTGCCTGTCCAGCGAGACCATCTCCATCAGCGCCTCAACGCGCTGGCGCTTCTCGTGGCGGGTCCCGTCCAGCCCCCAGGCAATGTTATCTGCCACGTTGAGGTGGGGGAACAGTGCGCCCTCCTGCGGCACAAAACCGATCCCGCGCTGGTGGGCTGGGACAAAACGGTTTTCATCAAACAGCGTTCTTCCCTGCATGACAATACGTCCGGTGTCGGGCGTCTCAAACCCGGCAAGAATACGCAGCAGCGTGGTTTTACCCGACCCCGACGGCCCGACAATGGCCGTTCTGCTCCCCGGCGCAACGCTCAGGTTTAAGCTGTCGAGCACCTGCACATCAGCAAACGATTTAGAAATGGCGGTTAATTCAAGCATGTCATAGCCCTGCAATTTTCTTCGACTGCATATAGAGAATGGCGGTCAGCGGGAGGGAAATCAGGATCATCAGCATCGCGTAAGGTGCCGCAGCCACATAATCAATTTCGCTGGTCAGCGCCCAGAATCCGGTGGAGAGCGTGCGCGTGCCCAGGGGAGAGAGCAACAGCGTGGCGGTCAACTCGTTGCTGACGCCGAGGAAAACCAGCGCGGCTCCCGCCGCCGCACCCGGCGCGGCCAGCCGCATCGTGACGCTCCAGAGCGCCTTCGCGGGCGTGCTGCCAAGGCTGCGCGCCACGTTTTCCAGCTCAACCGGTGCCTGCGCAATTCCCGCCCGCAGATTGATGAGCGCACGGGGCATAAACATCAGCAGATAGGCAAGGAACAGGGTTATTTCCGTCTGGTAAATGGGACGGGCGTAGTGAATGGTGACGGTGACCAGGGCCAGCGCCGTGACAATGCCCGGCAGCGAACTGGTGATATAGATGCACCCTTCCAGCATCCGGAAGATACGGTGCGGATAGCGGATACCGAGCCACGCGATGGGGATCACGCACGTCGTCGTCAGCAGCGCGCCGCCCACGCCGAGCATCAGCGTCTGGCGCAGCGAATGCCAGAGATCGGCGCTCATCCAGTTTTCCACACCGCCGAGCCAAATCCAGCGACACAGGACAACCAACGGCACGCCCAGCGCCAGCACGATCAGCACGATGAAAAACAGTTGCCCCAGCGCGGCAGCCGCAGGCTTCAGCGGCCAGCGTTTCTGTTCGCGCGCGGCACCGGCGCCAATGCGCGCGTAGCGTGCCTTTCCACGCGTCACGCCTTCCAGCACTAAGATAGCCAGGCAGCATAACGCCAGCACGCCCGCCAGCATGTTTGCCGCCGGGCCGCTGAAGGTAGACTGAAACTGGTCATAAATTGCCGTGGTGAAGGTATCAAAGCGGATCATCACGTACAGGCCATATTCCGCCAGCAGGTGCAGCGCCACCAGCAGCGCGCCGCCGCAGATAGCCAGCTTGAGCTGGGGCAACACCACGCGGAAAAAGACCCGCCACGGCGGGGTGCCGAGCGATGCGGCCACATCTTCGAGCGTCGGGTCAAGGCGGCGCAGCACCGCCGCAACCGGCATGTAGATAAAGGGATAGTAGGCCAGAACGGAGAGAAACACGCCCGCGGAGAGCCCGTGCATGGACGGAACAACGCTCACCCAGGCATAGCTTTGCACAAACGCGGGGATCGCCAGCGGGGCGACCGCCAGTGCAGACCAGATCCCTCGCCCGGCAAGCTGCGTGCGCTCGGTGAGCCAGGCTATCGCCACGCCCGTCACGATACACAGCGGAACCGCTAAAGCCGTCAGCCACAGCGTGTTGCTGAGCAGCTCAGCCACACGCGGGCGAAACACCAGCGCCTTTATCGTTTCCCAGCCCGTCTCAATGCCAATGGCAACGATAAAACCCAAAGGCAGAAGCGCCAGTAATGAAAACAAGACAGCTAACGCAACCATCGGCAGTGCAGGACGCCTGCGAGCAGGCTCCTGCACTCTGTTTTTTCCGATGTCGAGACTCAGACCAGACATAAGACGTTCACTTCACTCTCAGGATCACAGCAGACCGGCTTGCGTCATCAGCTCGATAACTTTCTTACTGTTGAGCGTTGAAGGTTCAACTTTCGGCGCATCAAGATCTTTCAGCGGAACCAGTTTCGGGTTGGAGGCCGCGTTCACACCCACGGCGTATTCAAAGGCGTTGTTGGTACGCAGACTTTCCTGACCTTCTTTGCCGGTAATGTATTTGATGAAGGCCTGCGCCTGCGCTTTGTGTTTGCTGGACGCCAGCACGCCACCGCCGGAAAGGCTTACGAACGCGCCCGGATCCTGGTGCTTGAAGTAGTAGAGCTGGGTGTTTTTGCTGTTTTCACCGGTTTTGGACTGATCGACAAAGCGGTAGTAGTGATAAATCACCCCGCCATCAATCTGACCAGCATTGACCGCTTTCATCACCGTGCTGTTACCTTTATAGGCAACGAAGTTGGCTTTCATCGCCTTGAGCCATTCCAGGGTGGCTTTTTCGCCTTTCAGGGCCAGCATCGCGCTCACGATGGCCTGGAAATCGGCGCCTGAAGGAGATGCCGCCCAGCGGCCTTTCCACTCGGGTTTCGCCAGATCCATCAGCGATTTAGGCAGCTGCTGTTCGCTCAGCTTCGCCGGGTTATAGACGAATACGGTGCTGCGGGCGGCAATGCCGATCCAGCGGCCGTGCGCCGGACGATACTCTGCCGGTACCTGCTCCAGAGTGTCGGCATCCAGCGGTGCAAACAGGTTGGCGTTATCCACCAGCACCATGGATGGCGAGTTTTCCGTCAGGAATACGTCTGCCGGCGATGCGCTGCCTTCCTGAACCAGCTGGTTACCCAGCTCGCTGTCATCACCATTACGCAAAGTCACTTTAATCCCGGTTTCTTTGGTAAAACCGTCAACCCACGACTTCACCAGGTTTTCATGCTGCGCGTTATAGACAACGATACCGTCGTTGTTATCGGCGGCAACCGATTGTGTGGAAAGGAAAAGGGATGAAGACAACAAGGCAAGCGAGAAGCAGGACAGCAGGCGAGAATTCATGAACATATCCTTAATAGACCAACGGGAGTAACCACTCATAGCTTTGTGGGACAGGATTAAAGCATACAACAACGCTAATGATAATTAGTATCAATCCAGTTTACGCGTAAAAGTGTAAAATTTCTTTTTAGCAGATTTTGTAATGATAAAAATCCAAATTTTAATGCGAGATAATTTCTAGATTAAGAAAACCTTAAGCCTGCCAACAACGAAATTCATTAGCCTTCTATTCATTATGGCGCGAAGGTAAATCTGTTATTCGCGCTCCCGGCAGATATAAAAAAGCCCCGATATTGCGGGGGCTTTTTATGGTTATCCGGAGGTAGCTAAATTTATTAGGCTACTCATTTAAAAAGCATTACATAGCCGCATGAGGGGCATACACAGGATAGGTGAAGAACAATAAATGCACGCAGTTCAGTCCAAAATGGAATAACGTTGCAACCCAGAGCCTGCCGCTCCACATCCACGCCAGGCCGTAAATAATGCCGGAGAGACTGGCAAAAATAATCAGTAGTAAACCGCCGCTAAAATGCATCAGCCCAAAGATGACTGAGGCAATCAACAACGCGACAACAGGATGAACGATCCGGGACAAGCGCTGCTGCAGGTAGCCTCTGAACAGGGCTTCCTCGGCCAAAGAGACGAAGAAAATATTCGCAAGGGCAAATTGCGCGAACCATTCTGGCGCATGTGGCTCAATTCTCAGCCCGCCCAACGCCACAGCCAGAAGTAACAGCGCGGGTACCGCAAGTACCAATATTCCCCAGCTGAGCTTGCCAATTTTATAGAGGGGTTTTGCTACGAATAGCGTTGGCATGCACGTAATTAAAAAGAACGGCACCACCGCCTTGTCCATATTAAAGTACATACTGAACGGTATGCTTTGCGGACCAACGACGACAGCATCCAGCACTTTGGGATTATGGAAGCCCGGGAGCACATGCATAACCAGGGCAACGGCGATGACCACGCACAGGCCTTCAATCAGATAAGTATATTTATCATCTTTATTACGTAGCCATTCAACAACAGACCAGCCAATAACGATTGATGCAATAACCAGCAGCGCCGGGGCGTCAAGAATGCTCTGTTTCCAGCCGAGAAATGCCGTTAATCCCAGCAGCAGGTAAGCCAGGCTTTTATTAAGGGAAAGTGCGGCAAGCGAAATCGCGAGTAGATACCACATAAATGTCCTTCATGACCGATAAATTTTAGGGTCGATGTCCCAAATATGTCCCACAACGGAAATCAGGAGGATGTGAGTGAGGCGTAACTCTATGAAATGAAATGGCACGCCCTGTAGGATTCGAACCTACGACCTACGGCTTAGAAGAACGTAGAGTACTATTTAACACACTGTAATGTCATTAGTTTTTCCGCGCTCGCACGTGATTTGTGTCATTATGTGTCGTTACATGCTTCTGCGTTTCGTTATGTGGCATCCATGTATGACACACCTGTGACACAGAGAGTGCACAGCCATGCCTGAGGGCATAGCTATGCCTTTTCCCCATCACATCACCGGACAATCATCAAACTCGCCAGAACGCGCATCGTTGATGATGTAGGTGATCACGCCGAACACTGGCCGATCGGAATCAGCCATCTCATCCTTTATCCGCAAAAACTCCTTCCTGCCATTCTCCAGATTCTCCAGATGCGGTTGCGGGTGAGTCCGGTAGCGCTTAATCCTGAATTCACCTTCGTCAGTACATACCAGCAGTGATCCGTCACACGGAGTTAGCGATGCGTCGACAACGAGAAGCGAACCAATGAGGATGCCTTCCCGGTAATGCGTCGCACCGGCTCGCATGAAGTACGTGGCCGCTGGCCTGGTGATGATGCGCTTGTCGAGTGATATGCGTTCTTCAACGTAGTCTGCTGCTGGCGATGGAAATCCCATGATGCACCTCAATAATACTGTATACGCATACAGTATTACTGATGGCAAACTTTGATCAATACTAAGATACAAAGAAACAAACTAAACTTCTCTAAGCATCTGTTATTTGGTATGTTTTATTTAGCAGCATGGTGTCAGGTTCGTTTCATTTTCTAAATTACTCACCCCCAATCAATCATTGCTCACTATGAATTCATGTAACACCGAAGAGGCTACTTAGCTATGGTGCGTGTCTTTAGTAGGATAACTTGCTTTACAATGCCTGCCCCATATTACAGAATACGCACAATCATTTTTATATAGTGAATATCAATGAATAAGAACTACAAAACGGCCCTTACTGCTGTTGCCGCGATTGCGTTTCTGACCATAATAGCAAAAATGAGAAACGGCTCTTCTCCTGAAGTGAATGACTGGCAAGCGTTCAGTAAGGAACATAAATGCATTAGAACTGATATAACGAAGGAAGGCGATCCTGTCTTTACAGCCAGTCCGGCGCTGAAAAAAATAAAATATTCATGCGAAGATGGTGATGTTTATTTCAGAGATGAGTAAAAAAAGGCCGCATAAAGCGGCCTTTTTCTATTATGCGGCAGATTCAGACATATTATCTTTCTTGGTCTTGCGTTTTATAATCCATTTACCAAAGTTCATGCCAGGAACTTCTATGTATTTGTAAGTGATGCTGGATGCAATAACTGTTAAGCCACAAGCCACAAATGCAGCGATGAGAAACTTAACTACAGGACTAACACCAATTTGATTAATATATACAAACACATGCGTGCTTTCGAGTAAATAGAGTACGATACCATGCATTAAATAAATGCTATAACTTGCTTTACCTAAGAATCTGGTAAATCTAGTGTTTATGAGAGATGGCATCCCGATGATCGAAACGGAAATCATGCCAATCCAGATCAATGAGTAAAACAGGTACATATTTACAGGGTAATCTTTAAGGCTAAAGTAATAAATAAGCAACGCAAACATCACGGTCAGCGCTATACCACTTACCATTCCAGCGTTGTTGCCCACTACCCCCCTGGCCTTTCTTAATTCAGGAAGCCATAAATATACAGCGATACCAGAGATAAAGAAAACCATATGGTTCAGGATGTTCATATAGACTTCAATACCAGTAGCGCCTGGTGCAAGTGCAATATTTGATGATACGAATATCGATATAAGCCATAGTATAGCTATGAGCTTTTTATGGTTACATAGAACAAATATAACTGGATAAAGAAGATAGAACACCCATTCAATACTCAAAGACCAGCCCGCCCATACAATACCATTCTGCATTTTTGGAACAAGATTGAACAGGAACGTACCTGACATTAACAATTCAAATAAAGAAGGAAGGTGGTTGAATGCATTGAATATAATCACACCTTCAACAAGCATTGCGAAGTAAAACAATGGTGCAAGCCTAAAAAAGCGCTTAATAAAGAATGCTTTAAAATCTGACTTGTTTATGAACTCATCATTGTATGTATATGCAATAGAGAATGCGCTGATCGCAAAAAATAATGTCACACTTGCTGTAAATCTACTGCCAATTTGCGAAACGACAGGGCCGAAATCAATACCTGATTGTGCGATAAGGTGCACAATTATCACTGATATCGCGGCAAACCCGCGTAATATATCTGGCCCTATAATTCGTTCTTTGCTTGTTGATTGCATGATAATTCGCCAAAAATATAGATAACAACATCACATCCAGCGATGCCAACCGTAAAGTGGAAACAAATATACAGGGTTTACCGTGGCATTTCTCGATCTTTTTGGCGGCATAATTTTTGATGACAGGCGTCCCTGCCATGTCGGTTTGCCAGTTAGTCTGGAAGGGAGTAGTGAATGTTCCCGAAGAAGATATAGCGTGATGTAGATGGCACGCCACGAACAGCAATGCTCCCTGTTGTGTCTATCCTAGCAGTTGCCACACTGGTCAGGAATACTCCAGATACATCCTGGCAGGTTACTGGTATATACCGCTGCTCAGTAGGCGCATAAGCCTGCGGAAGTTGTAAAATAATGGTGTTGTCCGGAACTGGTGCTGGGGTATCCATCAGGCCTGACATCGAAAACTCATTCCCGACAACAGAGAATGATGGCTTGGATGCCACACCGTAGCTTCCGGATATTGCAGAAGGTATCCATGCTGGTTTTATCGTTCTTGAGGCAATATTTTTCCTTACGTTTGAAAACATAAATCCTATCAATGCCTTTGCCCACCCCATACCTTTAAGTTCTCCACCCCATGCGCTCTGGTGCACGTTGTCCTGTACAACCGGGTCAAGTGATGTATTTCCAAGCAGGCTTGGAACTATAGCCCCCATGTCCTGGATGGGAAGCATGGCAACCTGCACGTTAAGCTCCGCCAGCTTGCGAAGCAACTGCAGGCGATAGGGTGCACCACGGTCCGCATTCGCAGTTCCCTGACCTGTTTGACCGTATGGGGCAGCCGCCGACTGGTTATAAAACATTGCAGGAATACCGATGATAGGGATCATGTTGTACGTTGTACATGTGTTTACCATGCTCACAATTGAGTTGATAAATTGCGATGCCGTAGCACCTCCCCCGATATCGTTAATTCCGACATCTATTAACGCATAATCGAATCCCCCAAGAGATTGGAAGTCAGTGCTGTTGAAAATCTGAGCTTGCTGGATAGATGTCTGCCCAGATATCGCCTGATTAAGAACAGATTTGAACTGTATACCGCCGACACCACTGGCTACTCGTATCATATGGTTAACCCATGAAAATGGGTTAACTTTATCTGCAGTTGAGTCGCCAACGGTTACTATTCGCAATGGTCGCATGCCATATGTGAAGTTGCTTTTCACCCTGGCTGGATAAGAGATGTATGCAGTATTGGTGTTGTTAGCAAATCCGGCTCCCCACCCTACTCGGATTATATTAGATGTGATCCCATCCATACGGGAGATTTCTACATGGTTACAGAGCAATGAGAATGACGTCGGTGAGTGGACTTTAATACCTATTTCAGCCACCCCCATATTATATGCGGGATTATCTGACAGAGGATTTGATATGCTTACTGATTGCACCGCAAACCCTTCAAGGAATACATATCGCGTAATCACCCCACCACCTATTGGCTGGCAATACATAATCCATCCATTCTCTGTCTGAATGTATGCTGAGGCACTTGCTGTTGCTCCAGGCATTGTGACCTGAGCGTGATACTCCCATCCAGGTCGAACAGAGAAATGGCCGACGATAAATTGGCCGCTTGGAATATTATTGAAAGACGCTATTTCTCCGTCTGCGCTTGCAGTTGCTGCAGACTGTGCGCCAGTAGATGGATTAACGGTATTGAACGCCATTTCAGTGGATGTGTTGCCACGCTCAAGAATGGGTGCTTCCCCATCTCCAGAGCTAAGCACATAGGGCTTACCAGATACAGCACCGTAGGGTGTTGGGCTTAGATGGTATGTGTAACCAAGCGTGGTAAGTTTTATTTTTAATTCTCGATTAACAACTAGCCCGGGCCCGATAAGTGGAGTGTTTGACCCAGTATGGGTCACGTCTACACCTGGATCTATGTCAAGATAATATTTAGACATGTCGGCAGAACCACCGGTGCCATTCATAAAATAACGCCCTGTTCCTCCTACTGTTTTAGGTAATCTAATTCGGCAACCGTTCGGAAAGTCGGAAATGATATTCAATAATGAGGACCAGCTATTGGTGCCAGAAGTTCCATTGTAATCATCTTTCCCTCCATATTGTTGGATAGATACCGTTTGCAGATTTATATCATGTTGGGTTATTAAGACTGAATTTGAAGTTGCTTGCTTTACCCCAACAAGAGCATCCCCCTCTCCAACATCACCACCTGCAAGTCGAGTTGTGAACTGGTCAGGGTCGTATTTAAGCACGTTAGGGTAGTAGAACTGCTGTGTCCCATAAGCATCATAGATAGCCATAGAATGGCCCTGCACAGTCACAAACTTCGCAATCTGACCATTATAGACTGGGTAGCCTCCAGCATTGATGATAAGCGGCTGAGTAACTGGGACGTGGCTTCCATCTTCGTTCTCAAGATAAACCTGAATTTGATTGGCTGGGTTAACTGGGTCGGTGTCAATATTACCGATGTAAATTCTACCATTCGCGTTTGCCTTAAATTGGCGAGCGATGGTAAAAAGTTGAGCTGGCTGGCTTACAACGACATTAGCAATGATGTCTGACATTTACTGTGCTCCGGGCGCAGCAAAGCCACACAAGCTAAAACTTGCGTAGCGTTGCATTAAGGTCGGTTATAATTGGTTTAAAGAATGGAGGATTTATGGACAGAGACTTATTAAACTTTGCGTTCTTGATGTTCGGACTTGTTGTTGGCAAGATTTTATTCACTTAAGGCTTCTGATTTAGCACCCTGAGAGAATGAGTTAACAACACGCTCAACATCAGATAGGGCTTTCTCAAATGCGGTAGAGCCTCGTGGAGTATTAGCCAGTCGAAGCATTGCATTACGTGCTGGCTCGCTCTCATACATCCTTGCAAGCAATCCATATCCTCCGCCAACCCCTAATAACGCCGGGTTAGTTACAGTTCCAATGCCCATAATGAAAGGGATCGCCTGCTGGCCGGTTGGTGTGGTCACCCCAGCCTGCCCTGCTCTCTTCGTTGACTCCAGGTAGTTCTTAAGTCCTTTCAGATAGGCAGCATCACGCCCCTTAAATGCAATTCCTGTCTGGTTAGACATCAGATTAACCTGTCGAAGGAACTGGTCAGGTGATCCACCTGATTTCTCCATTGCCTTGCCAATAATGCCATTACGCATCTGAGCTCTACCAATCTGACCGACAGAGTTATAAAGGTTCTGCACTTCTGATTTGTTCTTGCTGAAAAGCATGTTATTCACGACTTCCGGTGTTAAATCACCTTTCATCAGAACATTCTTCAAGCGTGTATTCTGGAGCTTGCTAGCCTCGTCAGCGTATACCGCATTAGCTTGCTTATAACGGCGCAGCGTGTCGTTTCCAAGGTTCTGTCCTATGGAGTTGTCTATATCTCCTGTCATAGCCTTGTAGACGCGCTGAACTGCTGCCTCTGCTGGGGGAGGCATCTGTGTCCTCTCTCCTCTAACATCCATTCTGAACTGCGTTCTTAGCCTGCTTAATTGTTCAAGATCTACGTTTCCTTTAGCTAATTCATTTCTGTAGGATTGAAGTTTACTAATTGTATCTGAGTCGGCGACCTCGCCTAATTTCTGCAGTTTTCCAATTTCGTCGTCTATTTGCTGTATGGCTCGCGTAGGCTGGAGGTTTACACCGGTCATTGCACTTTGTACCTGCTCAAGACGGTTTCCGGCTGCTTTACGAATTCCTGACGTCTTTGCCTTTAGGCTGCCAATTACGATGGATGGGTCGTACTCTCCAAATCGTGACGCAAACTCATCTACCAGTTGACTGCGAGCTTCCTGCTGGCCTGCACGCATTGAGCTAGTGCCTGCGAATGGAATATTCTCAGCTGTTGTTTGCGCCATGCGGCCGACGCGCGAATTAGGCTGCAGAACGTCAGTTGTATGCAGAGGGGCATCAGCAGAATTAGCGAATCGGATAGCCTGCTGCGCTTCTGGTGAGATTGCACCTTTAACACCACGATATGCAGCTCCAGCAACACGTCCAAGCTGATTAATAGCGCCACCCAATACAACACCAGTTCCGAGGTCGGTAGCTAGTGCTGATGGGTCATTCTGCTCACTATTCGCAGCCATAGAACCTACTGCGTTTTCTGCTAGTAAGCGGGATGCACCCTGCGCTAGACGACCGGCAATCGTCGGAGCTTGAGTGGCTACTCGTTCAGCACCTACCGGTGTGAGATATGGCAATGCTTCAGCAAAGATTTTACCTTCTGTAGTCTGTGGAGTTAGCGCCCCCTGCTGAAGCCCTAAATCCTGAGCCAAACCTTCAGTGGTTACTCGTGGCGCTGGCTGATATGTTCCATCACCTAATCCCAGCTTATTTCCCGCCCATGCACCTGCACTTACCACAGCGTCAGCCATTGATGCAGGGATGTTTGCCAGGTTAACGCCAGCCTGAAGTAAGCCTCTTCCTGTTTCTGCTGCTGCATTTCCAAGGTCAGACAGGAAGCCGCCTTGTTCTTGTGGCTGCGCTTGCTGCTGAGGTTGTTGTGCCTGCTGTGGCTCTGCTGATGGCACTGGATATGCAGCATAGAAAGCCTGTTTAGCCTGCTCTGCATTGCTGCCAGCCTGTGGAGCAACTACCTCATTAAAATATTGCTCCTGAGCTTGCGCCTTCTGCTCTGGTGCCAATGCCTGATACTGCGGAGAGGCAATAACGTCTTTCCATGCCTTAGCCATTAGTCACCCCATAGTGAAGAGAAGCCGGTGCTTTGCTGTGATTGCTGTGCTGGTTGAGATTGCTGAACAGGTTTCTGAGCAGGCGATTGCGCTGCTGGCTCTTGATAATCGAACTGCTTTTTAACACTGCCAAGCTTGCTTTCAAGCTGCGATCTAATTTTACCAATTGATGACCTGAAAGCTTCTTCGCTCATTTTCGGGCTCAATGCACCTACAGCATCAGATAACTTCTTACCCTCTGCATCTGATAAAGCCCCCATCCCCTTTAGGCTGGATACCATTGGCAGGAACGTCTGAGCCTTGAATGTATCAAGCCGCGCTTCGAAGTTGGCCGCATCAGAGCCGGGAATTGTCGGAAATGCAGAGCGAACACCAACAGCCTTCGATAGGCCTGGGCTTTTCTCAAGCTCACCAAGAGAATCCAGTGCGGTACTGAATGTATCAACCGCACCTTGGGCTGCAGCCTGACGGTCTGCTCGTGCTATATCGGCCTTTTGGCGCACATCAGCCTGCTTCTGTTTAAGATCTTCCAGTTTAATCTGGTTGGTTTCTCGTGCGATTTGACGATCGAGAACCTTATCCTGAAGCTCCGCCCGCTGAATCTCGCGAGACAATGCCGCGTTTTGTGCGCTAATGTTTTGACCTCGAATAGTAATATCCTGGCCTCTTGCCGTCAGAGCCTCTCCAGCTTGATTGCTGCGAATCTGCTCAGCAAGTTTGTCTCTGTCAATTGCGCGAACAGCTATCTTGTCCTGAGCATTAAAGTAATCAACGGGACCAAGCGCTGCCATTCCAAGGTGATCAACAAATTCACCGAACTGCTGCGGATTCTGTTGGTATGTCTGCGCTACGTCAGCAGGATTGAGTCCGACTCGCTGGAGCTCCGCCGCGTTATTCTGCAGCCATGTTCCCATTGCTTCAGGAGAAGTGGCAGCAAGGCGAGCTCCTGCAGCAAGATTACCAACCGCTTTCTGCTGGTCTTCATCGATGAATCCCATACCTTTGCGCACAGCATCAATCTGGTCTGGATACTGGGTGGCAAGTTGACGTAACGCATTGCGATCACCTGACGCATACGCATTAGCATATAACTGCTGAAACTCCTGCTGGCGCTGAGCCTGCTGATTCTTTTGATATACGTCAGCCAGTCCGCTCAATCCCTGCAGTGCCTGCAGACCGATGTTATTGGCACCTGAGCGCTCAAGGTCATTGTTCTGACGAATCAGGCTCAATGCCGTATTGGCATCACTCACTCCTGGTGCGTTGGAGTTAACACCACCAATACCAGCCAGTAATCCACCATTTGTTCCTTGCCATGTAGCCATGATTACCTCTTAGAATAGAGAGCCAAGCAGGCCTAATCCACCGCCAACTGCTGCGCCAATGCCTGTGCCAATTCCTGGGATAATGCTCCCAAGAGCAGCACCAGAGGCTGCACCACTCAATCCACCGCCAAGTGCAGACTGCAACCCTGATGGTCTATTTGCATTAGCTGCGGCTAGATTGGCCTGTTGCTGGTATAGTGAGCCCATGTTGTTAGCATAAGTCTGTCCTGCGTTAGCTTGTCCCTGTAATGCGCCAAGGCCAATGTTTGCTAGGTTTTGCGCATTCTGCATCTGACCAGAAAGCCAGTTTTGTCCTAAAGTTGGAGCGATAGCGGCCAATTGATTGCTTGTAGCAGTTGATCCAAGGCCGCCTGTTGCTTCTGCAGACTGTAATGTCTGATATCGAGCCTGGTCTGCAAGTCCTTTGTACTGCCCTGAATTGTAATAGCTGTTAAGTGCATCATTCTGACCCTGTAGTGTTGACAGTCCTTGCAATTGCTGGACATATTGCTGAGCTAGAGGGGTAAATGGCGCAAGGTTGTTCATGATGGTGTTCCACTGTTCACGCTGGAGCTCTGTTTGCTTATTCAGCGCCTTTGCCTGCGCGCCAGCCCCACCATCACCACCTTTCCCACCTTTCAGATATAGGCGATTCTCGAGGTGCTTACTCGATAATTGAAAAATGAGCATAATTTTACCTATTTTGAATGACGGGAAAGGAATTCCTGAATTTCTTCACGTGTTGCTGAGTAGAAAGTGACGTCATCGACGCCTTTGAAGTATTTGCGGATGGTTCCTACGCGTTTTAACCCGATTGAAGAGCAGTACATCTGACCATGACGGAATTTACGCGCGGCGTAGGACATCACACAGGCGAATCCGGTGTTTGCAAGCAAATATCGCCAGAACGCCATCGCAATATCGAAGCTGAATCCCCTTGCTTCTGGCAAATACATCGCGTGAGTGTCGAAGGTTAGCGGCTGCGTCTCGTGGTAATAGACGATGCCTCCGAACTCACCATGCACGTGGACTTCGAAGTATTTCGTGTCAGGCTTATAGTCGTAACCGTCACCGTTATTACTACCAGCGATGATTTCTGGATGATTTCCTACAGCCTCAACCAAATCGGCATCTCGCGTTGGCTTGAATGTAATCATCATTGCTCCGCGATAATTTTGATTGTCGTTGCTGTAAATGCACCGCCATTTGCCTGAATGGTGATAGTGCTGCCATTTGTTGCAAGGAATCCTCCCTTATCTACACTAAAGAATGTTGCAAGGAGAATGTTATCAGTAGCTGTTGCTGAGTTACGACTTGCTACTAGAGTATCAGGAACCGATCCGGAAAAAGTAAGCTGCATCGAACGGTTTGTGGTTCCTGCTGGGTAACTTCCAATCAGAGATAGTTTAAAATTCAGTGTCTTGTTCTCGTTGAATACAACCATCTTGTTCGATGTTGTATTAAAGAACGGCGAAAGCGTACCGGATGTCGGAGTAAGGGCCTTAAGCATCGTAACAAGATTTGTGGCTGTGGTAGGGATTACCTGCGATATTCCTGTATAAACAACCTCAGATTTCTTACGTGTGGTAGCATATTCCAGAGAAGCGATACGCGATTCGTGGTTTGCTAGTGTAATTTCGGCCGCATCAATACGTACTTCGTGGTCAGCAATAGTTAATTCAGCTGCTGAAATACGCTCCTCGTGATTTTCGAGTGTGATATCCTGCTCATCATTTTTAACCTGAGCATCGTAAGCACCTTGCCCTGCTTCATTTGCTTTGGCAGCAACACTGATGAAATCAACATTCTGAGACAGAATATATTGTTCATACGCTGGGCTATACCCAGTAGGTAGTGATTTTGCGCTTAAATTGGTTGCCCTAAGGGTTACTGGGTTTTTAAGGGACGGATCGGCCATCACTCAATCCTTATCTGTGCACCCGATAATGTGACAGGTGACTTAGTGATAATACGTAGTTTGAATCCAACACTTTTTCTAATGCGGCCTACGCGCTTCCAGATGACGCGCTTGTCGTAAACGAAAGGAGAGTTTTGTTCAATCATCTGCTCTCTTCCATAATTTATTCCGTCCGTTGTCACTGAAAGGAATAAACGATCTGCGTATTGTGCCACTCCTGTCGACGACTCTACCTCTAAATCAAATACCCTAGCATTATCAGCTTTGAAAAGCGGTGTGAATAACAGGTGTTCTTGATGGCTTTCGTACTGACTGGAAATGTTGAATTTAAGAGCCCCTTTCACTGATTCAAGTTTATCTCCGCAGGTGATCGCATTCCCTTCATACATAAAGTCAATAGCTCTGTACGCATCGTCATACAAGCCTGTTTTCAGGATGCACCATTGTGGGCCGCCCTGCGAAGCTGTACCGTCATATACCAACACATGGCGTGGCAAGTGAATCAACAGAAGTTCGTGAGAATCGAATCGCAGGGATTCCATAATTGATGCAGCCAGTTCATCAGCATCGTAGTCACGAAGAATTTTCTCTATACTTGCAGTTGCTATCGGAGTTGCGCGTCCAGAGTCTATGATATACACAGACGGCGCACCTGTGGCCGGATTGCTTACAATGGCATAAGCATCCATAAATACGCATTTGCAAAATGTTCCAGCGATACCTTTTGACACCATGTACGCCGGATTTGATACGTATATAGGCGCTCCAGAGTTACTTGCTCCAGTAAGTGAAAAATACTCTGTTGTTGTTGATCCGAAGCACACTACAAAGTCACGCCATGTGCCGATACCTATAATTCCGTCAGGTTGAGATTCAGCACGGTATTCTCCAGCATATCTGTCAGGGTGCGATTCATCTTCAAGGTCAGTAATAAACCAAGAATCAGAACCATCTTTCGACCATGCGTAACGACCACGTAATCTTGTTACATCGCGAGCTGAACCCAAATCATACTGTGCATATCCGCTGCTTACTGGCCAATTAAGAACGGTACTTGTCGTTCCATCATAGCGGTACTCAACTATATTGCCGTTAACGCAGACTGCTTGTGACGTTCTTCCATGTGCCATCGAAACCCTGGAAGAACCGGTAACATCTCCTACTACTAAATCACCCTTATATAGTTTTCCACCCATAACCCGATATACGACGTTTTGAGATGTGTTGTAATCGGCTCCGCGAGATGTGCCAGCAACGTCTGATACCTTGGTTATTCCCGGGAAAGATCTCATGTAACCGCTGGAATTAAGAACCTCTTTAGGAGTTGCCAGCATGTTCACCGGCAGGAAATCGACGTAATCGGCATTGGTGAAGTCTTTGCCGACCCCCTTCATTAACGGCAATTGCTGAATCGGCATTTACTCACCTATGGATTTGGAACATCACCGTCTATCGGTGGCAGATCGCCAGGGTAGTAGCGGTCAGATGTGAACACGTCATATTTGTTGCCCTGACCAACAGGGAAGTCACCACGACGGCGCATTGATGGAACGACAAGCGTGTCTGTCAGGAGTGCGTCATATGAGCGCTGAGCGTTTGTTTCTGTGCGCGGAGTTGGCTCCAGCCCGTAGTCTGTTATCATCCGCAAAATAAGCTGATAGCCAACAGCATGCTTGTATTTACGCGGCAGTCCGGAGTCGTCGTCAGGCAACGGCTCCTCACCATCCGCCGCGAAGATATATCCAATGTCACCAGGAACAATCATCCACTCGGACATCATATCTTCTAGGTCGTGAATGGCATCTTCTACAGATTGGGGCTCTACATCAGTTAGCGTCGCATTAGAAGCCAGGGCTGGCTTTCTCAATGCAAAGTTAACAATCTCACCCTTTGTTAGAGTCGTCGCCATTGTCTGCCGCCTTACGTCCGCGTTTGGTTGCTGGCTTCAGGTCATCGACTGATGCGACAAAGCCGAGCTTTTCGTAAATCGGGAAGTCTTTCTCTACGATAACGGCCTGAACATGACCCGCTTCGTTATCTGCGGTAAGGAATACGCTCATGCGATCCATATCGTCTCCTCAAAAAGAAAGGGGCCGAAGCCCCTTGTGATTACGGATTGCCGAAGAACTGTCCGCCCATGTGTGGGTTGAAGCACACGTAGGCAGGCAGCAAGTCGAAACGCATTTTCTGCACGTTAGCGTCACCGTCTGCGTATTTGTGTACGCGGATAGAGAAGCCTTCGTAGGTAGCCACTGCTGAGTCGATGCTGTTCAGTTTTGGCAGAGGGATGGTGCCGAGACCGCAGAAGAATTTGTTGTAGAACAGATTCGGCTTCATGGTCTGGCTTGCGGTACCAATCACGGTCACTGCATCACCTGCAGTTACAGCGCGGCTTACTGCGTTGTACTGTGGGTTGGTAGTGTCGTAAATCGGCACACCAGACAGCGTCACAGTAACCAGGCCGCCTGCAGTGGAGTTAGCATCAGCCAGAACTGTCGCGGTGAAGCTAATAGGCGTAGAGCCGTTATACAGAGCCTGCTTGCTCTGCTGCTGCAGCCAGTAGGTGTTGGTGAACTTAATCTGATCGCCAGCCTTCAGGAAGCCAGTGATAGATGCTGTTGCGCCAGCCAGGGTTACAGTGAACTGATAGGTATCTTTCACCGCGTTGTAGGTAACGGTAGGGGTAGAAGATACTGTCAGAGTACCGCCAAATGCGCCCTGAGTGCGAGATGCCAGGCCATTGGACATCAGAGCACGGATACCGCCAAAGTTAGAAGCAATCTGAGCCTGCTCCCATGCGGTGCGAACCAGTTGGTCAGAAGCATGCAGTCCGGACTGAGCATCCGCCAGACGCTGTGCAGACCATGGGTCCATTACCGCGTAGTTCTCACCTTCTTCCACGCCCAAATCCTTCAGGAAGGATGCTGTCTGAGCAACATCTGACCATTTGTTGATTGGGGTATTTGGGCTACCCAGTGACAGAGCGCCGTTGTTCATCATGAACTTGGCAAGCTCAGTCTCCAGGTCGGTGACGATGCGCTGACGCACAGGTGCCAGGATTTCATCCAACTGGTTAAGCTTGATAGCTTCTTCCAGTTGGCCGTATTCCACGGCGACGGTGATGTAGTTACCGACTTTGCCAGTGGCTTTACCGGAGATCAGGTTGTTCTTAGCCTGTCCTGAGATGTCACCTGTCGCAGTACGCAAAGACGCGAACTGGTGTGGGCGCTTGAAGCTTACGCTATCGCCGGTGCTGGAGTTGATTTCACCAGCCAGCAACTGGCGGTCGACGGTTTTAGCGAGTACCAGATCGGACATGAAGCCAGGCAGGAATTTTTTCAGAACGATTTGACTGACGTTACTGTTGAGATCGTTAGTAGCCATTTAGCAGTTTCCTTTATTCGATTTTTGCGCCGGGGCAGAGTTTGTTGAAGTCATCTTGTTTCGCATCAGCGCCGCCACCGCGAACTTCCGGCTCTGGTTTGATGGCTTTCTTAGGCTTCGGCGCAAGGCTTACTTGCTTGCTAATCTGGCCTAAGAGGAATGCTGCGCGAATTGGGTCTGTCTCAGCGGCTACACGCTGGCGTAGTTGTGGATTCTTACCGAGCGCATAGGCGATCAGCTCTGAACCCTCGTCTGCTGCATGAATCAGAATCTCCTGCTGAATAACTGGAAGCTCACGACGGACGATTTCCTCTGTCTCCCGATAGTCTTTAACCGGAAGCTTTGTGGCTCGTTCCTGATGCTTCTGAAGTCTCTGCTGGAACTTCTGAATGTTTTCCTGCTGCTGACGCTCCTGTTGCTGCTTATGCTGTTCGGCACGGCTCTTTTTCTCATGCCAGTCAGTCATTGCCTGTTCAAACGCTTCCTCGTCGTATTCGCACGACTCAAGAGTCGGCTTGGGCGGGATGACGTCTGTTTGCTGCTGTGGTAGCTGCTCCGATGGCCTGGATTGAACTTGCTCAAGCTGGCGGCGCAGTTCCCGTAACTCTTTATCTTTCTCGCGGTTGTTCTTGCGTAAATCTTTCACCCACTGAGGCGCAGGCTGACCATCAACATGATCGTCATCCTCTTCCGTCAGGGGGATTTCTTCATCACCGACGCGCAGGGAGTATTCTTCCGGCTGCTCTTCGGCCTGTTCACTCTCGGTCTCCGCTTTCACTTCAGATTCCTGGACTTTCTCCTCAGGTTTCGGCTGCTCAGCGGTTACTTCTTCGGCTGATTCCTGTTTTTCAGACAGGTCAATAACCTGACCGTCGATGATCAGTTCGCTTTCCATTGATTACTCCTGCTTAGCTCGGCATTGAGTCTGCCGGTGACTGTGGTGATGTAGGGATTTGTGATTGTTGCGATTGAAGGACTTCATTCAGGAGCTTGATAGCATCCATGACGCCCTGTTTGTTGATGTGTTCTGCCTGAGAAAGCTTGTAAACAACGTTAGCCTGGCTTTCCTGTGCATCCTGCTGCGCAGTAAACGCTTTGATGAGCGTGTTGCGCGTTTCGTTGTCTGCTTTCTTCTCTTCGGCTTGTGCTGCAACCAGATTAGCCTGTGCAATGAGCATTTCGGGGTTAGGCTGGTTGGCTGCTGCCTGCTGTGCCTGCATGACAATCTGCTGCTCTTTCTCGTTTCTCGGCTTAACAATGCCTGAGGTAAGCAACTGGTTGCGGTTGTACTCTTTGAAGTCATCCAGACCTTCACCATCGATGTTATCCAGGATGATTCCCTGAATAGCAGGACGCATAGGGTCGTTTGGTAGCATCGTGCTGAGGACATTCGTCAGAACGGATACGGTTGCATCACGTCTGGCTGTGTAGCTTGGACCAACATCAACAGTTACATCGTAACGACCTGTGGAAAGGTCATTCAGAGCAACTACTCGACCAGTCTGGCGATCAACTACCTGCGCATTCATTAAGGCGATGTCGTCAGTGCCGTCCTCGTTGACAACGCGAACCTCACGGTCTGAACCATAAACCTCGCGAGCCATCGACAGCCAGACTTCACCTGCACGCTTAAGGCTCTTAGCCATGTTGTCCAGGTAGATGAACGATGCCATGTCAGATCGGTTCATCAGGTTGTTAACTGTCTCCTGGGCAACGTTGCTAGGCATCTGCTGCATTGCCTGGCTGCCACCGGTTACTTCCTGAATGTCTGCGCTGGTCTGCTGGAGTAACGCGGCAAGAGCCTGGTTCATGACTGCTGGTTGCGTATATCCTGCTGGCGTTGCACCTGCGATAATGTTTCCGGCTTTATCCTTCACTTCACGTAATGGCAGGAACGCAGGACGTTTCTTATTGCGAGCCTCCCAGTGCTTCTCAAGGCCTCGTATCTGCTCCATGCCGACAATAGGAATCTGCCCAGGGTCTTGCGCAGCAGTGTCGGCCAACATAGAAACCTGAAGGTTGTAGAGCCGCTGCGGGTCCATCGCTTTTGCAATGTGACCCTCTACACGCTCTATGTCGTCAATGAACCAGCGCTTGCCATACACAGGGATGAGCGGGATATGCTCACCGGGAATGCGGCGAGGCTTCTCAAGGAAGTTCTGCCCATCAACCACTGAGACATAGACGCGGCGACGCTTAACAGAACGACGTGCAACCTCTTCGAAACCTGCAATGGCTAACTCATCCTGAATATCTTCAATCTGGTCGCTGTCGTAGGTAGCAATCTCTCCAGTTAGCGGCTGGCGATAGCTGATTACGTCTACCGACTCTTTGCGCACTTCGTAGTACTTGGCGATGTACACAACTTCAGGCTCGAACCAGTCATACTCCCAACTGGTCATCGTCGTTACATCAAGCGATGCGGGAGGAGTCTTGCCATATTCCGCTTCGTACTTCTCGGGAGAGAGCGAGTACATGCAAAACGCCCACATAGCGTCTGACTTGTCGTACTTCTTAGCGTCAGGATCAAACCAGACAGAGCGTGACGGGTCGTAGATGGGCTCAATAGCGATGCGTTGGCGCTCATCCATCGGGTCATACTCGTTGACCAGCATCGATGTTAAGCGGAAGCAGCCAAAGCCACCTGTCGCAGCATCATCAAACGCGTTATCGCAAGCCTCGCCACCGTCAGTCTCTTCGTAGTCTGCGCGGAACAGGCCGTTGAGCTTATTGGCTAACTCTTCGCTGGCCTCTTTGTCACCAGGGCGAAACTTAACGGTGATACGGTTGTTTCGGTATTCGGCGATGATGCGGTTAAGCTCGGTCGCTACCTTGTTAATCTCAAACTTTGGGTACTTCTCAAACTGATCATCAAGCTTGGTTCCCGCTGCCGTTGCTCCTTCCCATTGACCGCCAGGGACACGAGCGAATCGCGTAGCCTCAATGCACTTTTCGCGCACGTCTTGCTGCGGCGTATAGGCGCGGTCAAACCTGAGCATGACGCGCTCATGTTTTTTCTCTAATGTCTCTGCCATTTTTACCAACCGGAGGATGAGGGAACGTAGACATCCTCTTCAACTGGAGGATTCTTTATATCTGCAAAACGAATTGCATAGCGACGCATCATGTAGGCGTAACGGACGGCATCGAGAATGTCGTCGCGCACCTTCACAATCTTTCCTTTCTCGTCGCGGTGATAGAAGTTGTACTCTTCGAAGAAGTCACGCAGGCCAGAGAACACTCTGAACTTACCTCTTCGCATCAGGTCGTATATCTCGAACAATCCAGGCTCTACTGCTCTGCTGCCATCCTCCCACTGAGCATGCTCTGGAAGCATCTGGAATCCAGCTTCTTCGTAATATGACTTCTGCTGTAGTCCGGAGCCTTTCTCTGTCTGCAAGCCATCAGGAGGCCATGCAGTAGGAACATTGTCAGCCCATGCCTTAACGGCGCTGAATGCTTCTGCTGGAGATACCTGCCGCGCCTTGTAAGCGCGAGTGAGATAAAATGCTTCGTTCTCAATATCCCAGGCTAATTGCACATGTGCCTGCGGGTGATCCCAACCAAAGTCCATGCCATCAATAACAAGCCAGTGGTCAGGGATAGGAAACGGATCGCACTTAATGAAATCTTCGCCAAGGTCATAGATGCGACCATGTCCGAGCATTGGTATGCCCTTAGTTCGCATGTCCTTCTGGTGTGGAGGATAGGATTCAAGCAGGTCTTTCTTGACCTTCTCGCTCAGGTGCGGAGCATCATCCCAGCCAACGTTCATGCAATGCTGACCAGATGATGGGTTATCCATGAAGGCGATAACCAGGTCAGTTCGTCCGTTCTCTGGGGTAAACGTCAGGATGCCGCGACCACCATTTCCTTTGTCGCCGGTTGCGGTACGAGTAAGAACCTGCGGATAAATCGTCGCGTCCTTTGGCTCTTCATCGATATGGAACCAGTCGACGGCATCACCCATCAGGGCGTGTTGACCTTGCGAGTATGACCAGAACTGAATCTTTGCCAGCTGTCCTGACTTGTGCCTTATGTATGCTGAACGAACTGCATTAGGCGTGCCCTGCATTGGCTCAGTATCGACAATCAACTCTCCGGGGATTAATCCTCCTTCCCATCCATTGTCAGTACGCCGACCAAGAATAGGTGTCTGCAACAGGTCGCGGCATTTCTCACCAGAGTATCCAAGGCACCAGATGAGCGGTGCGTTGTCGAACTTATGGCCATCCCATCCTTCAGGGTAATCACCCATTGCATGTATAGCGTCGATGCCTGTGCCGGTATCGGTCTTGCCAGTACGGTTAGCTGCGATTAATGCAACCTGAGTGAATTGAGATGTTGCTGCGATGAATTTCTTTTGCCATGGATAGCGTGACTTGTAGAAGCGTTTATAACGGTATACGTTTTCACGCCGCTGCTTTTCTTCTAGAAGTTGAATTAGCTCAATCTTCTGCTCTCTGCTCAGATTGTGCCGAGGCGGAAGCTTGTCCATTTTCTAACTCCGTAAGTCTTCGATCAATTTCATCGTCACTTAGATTTTCGAAATGATGGGTATGAGCCACCTCTTGCTTATCTCGCCACTGGTCTTTCTGTCTGTTCTTGAGCCAGAAGATTGCGGCGGTTGTATCTGCTGGCGCATGACGTTCAACATCAACCACTTCAATTTCTTCT
Organism: Enterobacter sp. ku-bf2; assembly: GCF_001742765.1. Classification (NCBI taxonomy): domain Bacteria; kingdom Pseudomonadati; phylum Pseudomonadota; class Gammaproteobacteria; order Enterobacterales; family Enterobacteriaceae; genus Enterobacter; species Enterobacter sp. ku-bf2. The sequence goes on along the minus strand of NZ_MDVW01000019.1, from coordinate 257,647 downwards.
TCGTGCTGGTCAACCTTAAGTTTGAACGCCTGCTGCTCGACGTAGTTATATCCAGTTGCCTTTTGGTACAAGCTTCTTACTACTCGCTCATCGGCAATTTCCTTGGCGGCTTTTATGGAGTTGCAAAACTCTTCATGCTCAAGTTTCCAGCGATAGATAGTTGAGCGATGCACATCAAAGAAATCAGCAAGCTCATCATCTGTAGCGCCCAGCAAACAAAGCTTCTCTGCCTGCGCTGCATACTCAGGTTTGTACTGAGTAGGCTTGCCGCTGTTCCCTTCGGCATATTTGTTATCTTTGGGCGCTGCCATAAATCACCTTAAGCCTTAGTGAATGCTTGCGCGTACTCTACTGTGCGACCTGGACCCATCTGAATGACACACAGGTCACCGATAGGCAGGAAGCCTGCAGTAATCTTCGCGTTGCATTTAGTGGTGAAGTCAGCACGATCCCGGCTTGTCACGATATCGTAATCAGTAACCGCTGTGCCGCCTGTCGCTACCTGCTGGAAGTATTCAACCTTACTGGTAGTAGCGTGAACGCCTTTGATGCCGCCATTGGGATATTGAGACGCAGCGATGTGGCCTTTAACAACCGTAACGAGATTAGCGACTGAGCCTGCCGTTGCTGTCTGGATAGCAGTAATAGCCATTACTTAGCTCCTTTCTTGGGTTTCTTTTTGCCAGCCTTGTTCATGGCAATTGCGATAGCCTGGTCTTGCGGTTTCCCGGCTTTCATCTCGGTCGCGATGTTCTCGCTGATTACCTTCTTCGACTTACCTTTTTTAAGTGGCATGTCAGACTCCAGTATTGAAAAGTGCTAACGCTTCAGTGGCGATCTGAATGGCTTTATCAGTTCGTGCTACAACAGGCTCACTAGCAGCTAATGCATAACCATCGATGAACAGCTCGTGTTTGAGCTTGTCGCCACCAACGAATGCGATCGCCTTCTTCGCTGCAGCCGTATCGCGCTGAGTAAGTCGATACAAGCTCAGATTTAATTCATTCACATCTGTGATCGTGGTAATGTTTGCCATTTTTATTCCTGTTTCAGATATGGAAGGAAGTTACTAAACATACGTTCTAGCATGTAGCAGTACGTTTCGTTTGCCGCGCCTGTGTCCACGGTTACGCCATAGTCATTGCATATGAAAAATGTCGCATGCGCGCACTCGTGAACTAAAGTCGATTCCTTTCCATTGAACACGCCAAGCATGTATATATTTTCGTTTGTCGTTTCATTCTCAAAATGCCTGCACAAGCCATTCAGAGATTCTATTTTGTCAGATGACGCCCCAATGAAGTTCATTGCCTGCCTGAATTCATCTCTGCTCCTGCAAAGATAAATCCTTCCGCTATCAAATAGCGGAACGCAGTAACTAGGCAACTTAGGCCATTTGGCTTTTGCCATTGGTGGCTCCGTTGTTTTTTATCCCGTTGTGGGGATGAAAGATAGAATCAGGATGATTGATGAGGCTGCCAGTGTGATGACAGATGCGAATGCAAGCGCGTAGTGCACGAAGGTGACCAATCTGTCTTTGGCTGAGTGCTTTGGTAGAGGGTGGTTCAGAACGTCATCGCGTATAAGTGACATTCCGTAGAGCAGTGTTATTTCACGCTCTCGTTTTCGCATAGTGAATCCCACTTATCGTTGTGGGCGTTGATAGCCTTCACTGTCCTGGAATCCATCACGTCAGGATCTTTACCGTGTGTGATAATCGGCCCGAATGCAGTGCAGGCTGAATCAACGTTGATGTACTTAATCGTTGGAGTGGTACTTTGATCTGCGCATGCGGTCACGAGCAGCGTCATCAGAAAGAGACTGATTCGTTTGATCTGCATCTTTGGAAACCTTAATGATGGAGGCTTGCTTATCATTGGCTGCTTGAGATTGTTTCACGGCTTGGTTAGCAGATTCAACATCAGCCTTTGCTTTCGCTTCTGTTGTGCCTTTGCTTTTGCCAGTGAACCATGCGGCCAGCACAGCTACGATTATCCCGCCGATTCCTAAGATTAATTGCCAGCCTGACGATAGAAGTTCAGTCATTTGCCATCACCTTTATCATTTGGTGGCTTCTGAAGGGTAATTCTCGACAGAACACCAACAGCCATCAGGACAATTGCCCCTATGCGCATCCAGCTTGAGGGGAACTCTGCTTTCCATTCAGGGGGGAGCTCAAACCAGATAGTCGGAAGAGCACCAAGGGCCAGAATCACCTTTGTTGAATTCCATCTCCACCAGTGTCGCCAGTCATCAACGAGTCGAAGTTTCATAGCAGCCCCGCATATGCAGTCATTTCACCTGTGCGCATTACTTCTGCATGACGCTTAGCGCGATTAGGTGTTTGCTTAGCCCACAGGCTTGATAGCATTCCGTTTGCTGCGCCTGCATAGTTTCCTGCCGCTATCATTGCGAGCGTGTTCTTGAATCCTGCCAGACCGTTAACACCCATCTGGTAAGCCATGCTTATCAGGATGTCGAGGCGTGCCGGGTTACAGGATTTCATAGCAGCAACAATGGAAGGGTTGGCATTCATCTTGCCGATGGTGGTTTTGACGACTGACTCAAGCCATACATCACCAACATCTCGCGGAACGGTGAAGGTGTAATTGCTTAACGAAGCGCCCTTAGGGCCAATCTTGATACCGCAAGCCACTGTCGGATAGCCTTCGGTATCAATGTAAGGTTTTTCACGATAACCCTCTTCGTAGTTAAGCAGGGGGATTATTTGACTCATTGCGCCGGTCTCCGTACTGCATCCGTAGAGCGTTTTCTTCTCGGCGATCTCGTTTTCGTTGGTAATGGAGATTAATGGCGAACGTAAAGACTGCCAGAACGAAACCGCCGAGAGCCAGCCATTCATTTAATGACATACTCCCCGCCAGAAAGGTTGCCCCAGATGTGGTGTAAGCAGCGGCAGTGGTTACTTTGTCTGCCATATTTTTCATTCCAACCTCCAGAACATCAGGAGGATTTGTTCAAATTAGGATTAGGGATGATGGTGATCAGAACAAATCCAGGATACATTTTGCGGTAACGTGGTTTGTTCGTGACTAAAGGCATGAGCAAATCAGGCAAGAGGCTGTTCGAGCAGTCTCTTGCCACCCATTTTCACGAAGCCCGCCATTGAGCGGGTTTTCTTTTTTGCAAAGCGCACCGGCACCGTAGCCACAGCGGATAAGGTGAGGGTATTGTCTGTCTGGTATTTGGTGGGATGCGCTTTCAGAAAGGTCGTGCTTAAAACGCAAAAAGCCCCGAGCTATTAACTCAGGGCCTTGATGGTCACTCTCGCAACCAGTACTGCCTAGACACTTGCAGACCTCTCAGCCTGCGATGGTTGGAGTAGTCACGCAATCACGTGGTTTTACCAACTAGGCGGAATCGGTGGTGAGCCCCGCCTCTGTTATCTCACCGCCAACGAAGTCAGTTACCCATCGTTAGAATTCAGATTAAACAAATTTCGCCACTTTGTAAAGTGTCATTTCTACAGAAATCCGTTTCTGTAGAAAATATTTACTAGCGAGTGACTTTGCTCAACATCTGATTTGCGTATTCCTCCTGCTTAATACACTCACCAACCAGGCTTTCGAAGAAGTCCTTGTATGCCCTGCGCCATGTAGTTTCTGGCACATCAATCACCGTTGCGCAGATATATTGCCTGACCGCATCGGGCAGTAATCGAGCATAACCTCGCCCATTGCAGCGCTTGCATGTTTTATATGCAGGCACTCCGCCCTGTAGAATAGTTTTCTCTTTGTCTACTACCACACCTTTCCCGTTGCACTGGCATGCATTAGTCAAAACTCCCTTCCCTTTGCACTTATGACACAGCACCTTCACCGTTTCCTTGCGCTCAGTCAGATACGGCTGGCCGATGCTTTTCATCGTCATGACTTCAGCATCGACGAACTTCTTACCGGCGCAGCAATCACAAGTTCGCGTACTGGCAGCGCTGCGGGAATAGTCAGCAAACGCGAATGTTGCGAGCACTTGCATTACTTTTTGCTTAATATCATTTTCGAGCTTACGTAAGGCGGCAACCTTATCGCAATGCTCAAGTGCATATTGGGTCAGCAGTTCAATAGCTTTCTCACGGTCATTGCTGCTGATTTCCATCTTCCCTAAAAACGCAGAGAAGCCCAAAGGTGCTCTACTCTGAACCATTCCACCCGCTGCCATTACATCCGTACATGAAAGCGAATCAGATGCGGTTGCTCGTGGGGAATCGCTAATTTGAACGGTCTTGGCAGAATGGAATTTCACAAAGTTTTCCAGATTCATGCTTGAATCCCCTTTCCTCTTGCTAAATTCATCTTGTCCACACAGTCCTGAATAGACTTCTTTTGTTCAGGTGTCAGTTTTTGATAAGTCAGCATCTTTGAATCGGTTCGTTACCTGTTTCTGAATATGATTCATGGTCATTTGCAGGCAAAAAACCTTCATCCAGTGCGGAGAAAACCTGCTCAACCCAATGACTTTGATAATCCGCATTTTTAGGTTCATCGTGAAATTCTCCAGATTGTGTATGGCCAGGCGATGCCAGCGAAAAGCGATATCCATTTGAGATTGGTTTTATAGCCAAGCTCTTTCTGCCTGGTATGCGTGTATTCAGTGGTCATTCCGGCCATGAACGCATAGGCGATGAGAAGTAGAGTGATCATCTAGGCTGCCTCCGGGTCATGGTCTGGCTTATTCGTTCCGAGCCGGTTACGCACTTCCCGCAGCTGCTCCCGTACATACTCAAGACTTCGCTCAAGCTCCTGCTCTTTGCCAATCAGCACCTGCTCGTTATGCATGTCTCGCTGACGCTGCCATTTGACTTGCTGGATGTTAGTTACTGAGCACATACGGATTCTCCTACTAAGCTGTCTAACTGGCGACGCATCATCTTCAGCGCTCCATCAGGGAACGGTTGACGGGCTAAACCTGCGAAGATGGCGCGGATTTTCTTGTCGCGGATGCGCTTGAGTAACTCGTTTACTGTTGCGCGGATAGTTGCATTAATCTTGCGGTCTTCGAGCTGGGCGAATCGAACGGATAGCTCCACTGTGACCAAAGCGTCCAGATATTCCTCACAGACTTCTCTGCTTATGTCTGTCATGGCCTAACCTCTCATCAATCGTTTAAGCATTCTGTATTTTTCGGCGTATCGAATAGCTCGTATCTTTATTCCAAGCGCCCTTTTAAGCCGCTTATGCCTTACCGCCTCCATGATGAGGAAACAGAACACGGCAACGAGGTAGATTGTTAGGCACACTACGTTTGTCATGCTGCCTCACTTCTGCTGTCACGCAGGCATTTGAGCTTCTTCTGAAACTCCGTCTTAATCGCCTTGCACTCTTCGGTAGTCCAGCGATGGCGCTTATGGTCAGATTCGATTTCGTCTAAAGCCGCATGCCCGATGCGTTCGATGAGCATCACGCGATAAGGAACCAGGTTCCCGCTCTTGTGCTGATTGCACACAACGCATTGCTTATGGATATTGCGTTCATCAAATCGGAGTTGAGGTGCCGCAGCAGTTGTCCGGTAATGCCCGGCATCCCACTGAGCAGACGTGAACGTTCCGCACGAGATACATGGTAAGTCGCGGTCTCTTTCTCTGATGAAGGCGTTTACTGCTTGTTGGGCTTGTTTAATCCAGTAACTGCGGGGTTTTAAGGCGAGCTTTCGAATCTTTAACTTGTCTTTCTGCTGCTGATATTCTCGTCGTCGTTTCTTGTCTGCTGCTTTCTGTGCTTTTTCTCTCTCCTTGCTTCGTCGCTCTATTGCTAATTCAGTTCCGTGTTCCGGACTGCACCACCACTGATTTGAGAATGCAGGATGGAACCACTCATTGCAGACTTTGCATTTACGCCTCGGCGGCTTTGCCATTGTTGGCCTCCTTTGCACATAAAGCACAAATTCGCTCACGCTTCGGCCCCATAAAGTTATGGCCGCATTTTTGACATGGACCGTAGTACAGGCCTGTCGGATGGTCACGTTCAGAGCGCTCAAGCATCATCATCTTCCTCCGTCATAAATCCGTTAGGGTCGCGATACGCTATTGCCAGAGAGGCACATTCTTCACAGCAATGAACCTCGCCATCTGATAGCTCCTTCGTGCATCCAGCGCACAACGTTCGACGTATGCTCTGCTGCTCGTATGATTGGGCTTCTGATTGGCTAAGGGTGCACATAGCATTTACCTTCGCATTGATGGCAGGCTTTATGCTCAATACCGATGTTTTCCCCATGGTCAATTTGAATGAATCCATTGCCATCGCAGAAGGTGCATTTATTGGCCTTCATGAGGAACGCGATCATTGCCGTTTTTAGCGGCTCTTTCTCGCTGCCATAGTGAGACTCACCTGTTTTGGTGATTGCCTTACACCAGGCGTTTTGCGGAGGTTCGTTGCCGTCTTCATCGAAGATGATGCTGATTAAGTTGTCCTTGATGATAGGCCACGCGTCTGAAGCGTTATTGCAGTAATCCTTGTAGTCCGTGTAATCAAAATAATCGTTTCCCAATTCATTTTTGACGACATGCCAAATGTATGGGTGATCCGCTTCTGGCCAGTCCTTAACCTCTAATCCCAACGCTATCGCTACAAGTTTGTTAATTTCAAAATCTGATAACTGTGAATAGTCCATATCAATGCAACCTCGCTGCTGTGGTTTCTTCCGGTTCCTGTAACTGGATAATCATGTCGGCATCTTCGAACTGGTACATGTAGGCTTCCGCGCCATTAACCTCTATCCTTCCCTGAACATATCCGGCTACCCAGTTCATAATCATTCCGACAGAATCAACGCCGTCTCCTTCCATATCCTCAAGAAGGTCAGCGAGTCGGTCTGCGTAGTCATCGTCTAAGCTGCTCATAGCTAACTCCACATTCTGGATTGATACTGACTCCTACCCTTTGGCTCGCTGGCGTACTCTGGAAGCAAGGCAGAAACCACCCATAACCGAGGGTCTGCACTTAGCGTTCGTTGAGTTTTTACGTTGCGGGATTGGTAGGCGGTGATTAACTGAGTTGCTTCTTCGGTAGTAAGATTTAAGTGATGAAACCAGGTCATCCGCATGGCGTTATCCTGATAACTGGCTTTGCGAAACTCTGTCCGTTAAGCGTTTTTTCTTGCTCACGGAAGAGACCCATTTTTTTATCGACCCACGGATGCGCTATCACCCTGTAGAGATAGTGAAGCTCTTCGTGCTGACTAATCATGGTGAACTTATGCCCGTTGCGAACAAGGCAGAATTTCACCCCTGGCGGGATGTCTCTAACTCGTAGGCTCATAAATCCTCAAAAGAAGTTGTAGAGCTGATTCAGCACGTTCTGGTCTTTCGTCTTCCCAAACACATGCTTGATAGCTGCGTTAATCATGGCGCTGTAGCAACGCTCGAATTCATCTGCCTCCATGCTGCCGTATGACAGGCTTTTAGCCTCAGCCCTAACCTCTCCACGAATGTTCGTCACCATGTCGTAGAAGCCAGCCAGAATAGTCAGGTCTTTTCTGAACCGGTTGAACTGAGTGGTTTCGTCGGCATGTTCAAGGCCAGCCTTGTCAGCAGCCCAGTGCTGAAAGCAGAAGTTGAAGAACGCGAACATTTTTCGATGAAATGCTGGATTGCGGGTTAACTTGAATTCGGCAGTGTACATCTCGCCGTTTTGAAACTTGGTAAGGCGGGGGAGGTCATGCTCAAACGCCGGAGCGAATACTCCCCCTGCAGTCTTGATCATCTCGATTTGCATAAATTGGCCTCATACTCACTCCTTCACTTTGATTTCAGCTGCGACCGCTGCTTGCCACCCTCTCCATGCAAAGAACAAAGCATCCGCGCATGTTGATCCGTCGTAAATGTGGTCTCCGCCTATGTAGTAACCAGTCTTGTCATCGCCAATAAAGGTTGCCTTTTCCAATGTCTCTTCAAACCACTCATAGTCTGCACACATTGCGCTCTCGAAAGCCTTTCTTGATTCGTCCATATTCCTCTCCATCACAATTCATTCCCCATCACATGCGGAACCATCCCGCGACGTTCGAAGTACAGCCGAGCAAAGCCTTCCGCGACCTTTTCGTTTACCTCTATGCTTTCCCATTCAAGGATGTTAATCAGGCCTGAGCGCACGAATGGGAAGTTGTACCAGCGGACTCTTCGAAGGTGAGTTGCGTTGTACATCAGATTGTCACCAATAATGAATTTGTACCTCTTCATCACTCCTCTCCATCAATGAACCTGCTCGCCAATTGTCATCTTCACGCGCATGGTTCCGTCATCCCACTCGTGAAGCATCTCGGTTTTACCAACGCTATCCAGATAGCCGCGTACAAAGCTGAGGCAATAGTTAACGCGGTCTTCACCTGCTGCATGCACTGCCATCATTGCTTCATGAAATAACTTGTCTGCTTTCTTCTTGTTCATCATTCCTCTCCATCAGCGTGCTGGGGTGTTAGTTAAGTTGCGTAAATGTGTAATCGTCGTCATGTAGCACTTCGTCATGCACATAAACAAAGCCACCTTCTTCTGTCATGTAAACCACTCCAAATTCATCTCGCTCTGGCTCAATATGACGCTGGCAATATGGGCAATAATGCGCGTGTTCAGATGGCTCGCTCACTTCGCACCTCTCTCAATCTCTGGTTGATAAATGCAGTCAGTGGGTTAGCTGCGCCAAAGTTAAATACCGGCTTCTTGCTGTATACCCACGCGTTTTTATGGCACCAGTCACGATGGAGCTCGCCTTTTTCATGAAGGTGCTTGAGCATCTTCGTAACCAGACGCTTGTCGATTCCTGTTGCGGTTGATATCTCAACTGCCATTCCGGTTTCATGCTCGTCCAAATAGCGAAGGACGGCTTCTGTGCGCTCATGATGAAGTGACGCTAACCGGTAATACTTCACGCTCTTACTTATGCGCTCAATCTCAATCTGACCGTCTGCGATAAGGTCACGCAGTAGCAGGTTGATATGTGATTTCTGGCATCCTAGGAGTTTTGCGAATTGTGCTGCTGAGGTGGGAATGTTTGTTTCAAGGTGGTTGAGTATTTTGTCTCGTGTGTTCATACATCTGCTCCTGAATATCGCCGGCCTTTTTGTGGTGGCTGGCTTGCAGCTGTGCATTTCGCTCTGGCCTCAGTCTGGTCGCATCCAACAAAGTGTCCATTTCTGAATCCCTGATACACGGTACCCAGGGAGCCAAACCGGTTTTTCGTCACGATGATTTCTGCGTAAGGTGCGGCCGGGCTGTTTTCGTCATACACAGCCTCGCGATACAGCATGATGATTGAGTCAGCATCCTGCTCGATACTGCCTGAGTCGCGCAGGTCTGCGTTGGTTGGGCGTTTGTTCGGGCGTTTCTCAACTTCTCGTGAAAGCTGGCTGAGCGATACGACAGGGGTTTTAAGCTCCTTCGCCATAGCCTTCAGGCTTCCGGAGATGTGGGCAATAGCCAGGTCGTTTCGTTCTGCCTTTGGCTTCTGAATGAGGCCGAGGTAGTCAGCCATGATTAGCGACAGGTGTGGATTCTCCTGCTTCACGCGTTCTGCGATTGACCTGATTTCCTCAACAGTAAGGCGACACGCATCGACCACCCAAACATCTAGACCTGCAAGGCGCTTCATACCTTCCGCCACCCTTCCCCACGCTTCGTCGTTCATGCGCGTTGGGTTTCTCAGTGCGCTAACAGACATCATCCCTGCACCGGCAATGCTTCGCTCTGCAATCTGCAGTGCGCTCATCTCCATCGAGAAAATCAGCACTCCGCGTTTTTGCTCTGAGTTAGGCAATGTCCTGCTTGCCACGCTTTCTGCCAGCTTGAGAGAGAATTCCGTTTTGCCCATGCCAGGTCGCGCTGCAACGATGATCAGGTCTTCGGCGTTAATCCCACCAAGGATTGCGTCAAGCTCGTCGATACCTGTCTTGAGGTTGTCTGACTCTTCACCGTTACGCAGGCGCTTATCAAGCGTTTCAGTGTAGTCTGTGATGATATCGCCAAGGTGGACAGGTTTAATCTCGTCACGTGGCTTCCTGATGGCTGACAGGCGCTTCACAAGCTCATCCATAGCCTGTCCTGACGTATCGATGGTTCCGTTCTCGATAGGGTCACGCATCTCGCTAATAAGCTGCAGCACAAGGCGGCGATGATAATTATCAGCAACCATGCTGGCATAACCTTTCAGGTTTGCAGCGCTTGGGCATGAACGCGCAGTCATCATCACGTCGGTAGCGTGCTCATCACCGCATTCCTCAGCGACCATCAAAGCGTCAATCAGGTTTCGATTACGAGCTTGCTTGCAGATAACCTCAAAGGCTTTCCGATAGAGCGGGATGGAGAATGCTTCCGGCTCAAGCGTAGCCAGAACGTCTCCAGCTGCAGGCGTTAATCCACCCAGGAGAAGTCCGCCGATAACGCTGGCCTCGATATCCTGTCTCATAGTGTTCCCTCACGAATTTTTGTTAATACTTTAGGGCGAAGCAGATAATCAAAATCAGCGGACCAGCCGCGATCGTTATCGCCAAAGTGGAAAGGTCTTGCCATGCGCATAAACGCATTGACGTATGCCTTGAAGCCATCAAGGTTTTTTGTCGCCAGAGACCCGATAAGTGTTTTCAGCTTGCGCTTTCTCTCAGCGTTGGCTTCTACAGCGTGAGGAAGCCTGTCACCAACGATTTCGTTATAGGCATCTAGGTACTCTTCGTAGTTGATGCGAACAGTCTTTCGTCTTGCAGGTTTAACCGGCGAGCGGTCATCGCAAGATGACTGTGTGTTTTCTTTTCTTTCTGTCTTTTGAATATTGTCTTTTGTGTTTAGCTGAGTTGGCTTATACCCATTAGCTGACTTGGCTAATGTTTTATTAGCCGTCTTAGCTAATGTTAAGCTGTCTTGGCTAATCCACTCTGAGACCACCTTGTTAATGCCAATTCTCACGCCGTCTGCAATGAGAAACTTGCGCTCAATCAGTTGGCGTTTTGCTGCGCAGATATGCGTGTGGTGAATGCCGGTCATCGCTGCTATCTGCGTGTTTGTGAGCCTGTCCATTGGCTTATTGAAGCCGTATGTCTTGCGCATGATAGCGAGCATTACCTTCAACTGCCGGGCGGTTAAATCAGCCATCAGTAAGCTGTCTGTAAGCTCGTTAGCAACACGCATGAAACCATCTTCGGTATCTGCCACGCGATGCTCCACCGCCTCCAGATGAGGCCGTATAGGTGTGACTTTCTCATACGCCAGATTCATCTTTCTTCTCCTTTCCATCTCCTTTAATCATGATTTCGACGCAAAGAAGAATGCATTCATCGCATATAGAAACGCCAGGGCCAGCAATCATGTGCTTAACCTCGAGGTTCGTTTTATCGCAAAAAGAACACTTATGAGTTGGCGCGATTTTTTGAATGTTACTCATGACCTTTCTCCTTCTGCATCAGCTTCACTTTCTCCAACTCAGCCCGAAATCGACCAGGCTGCTTGAAGCTGGACAGGAAGCGATCACGTAGTATGTTTTTGTGCATTTTGTCCTGGTAAGGACTGAGTGTTTTTGCCATAATGATTCCTGTGGTTATTGACGTAACACAGTGTTCTTAGGCCTCGAATGAGTTACCGCTCATCGGGGCCTTTTCTTTTGTGAGATAACTAGCCAGCCGCTTTGTCAGCTCAGCCATTTCCTCGTCTTCGATTCCGTATTCAAGAACCGCCAGCATCATGCTCATGGTCTTGAAGAAGCTGTTCTTCTCCCTTCCCTTTGCCACCTTCATGCGGCAAATCTGCGCTTCGTCTATGCCGGTTAGCTTTGAAAGCTTCGACTGACCAAACGCGGCGATCTTGTTAAGCAATGTTGATTCGATTTGCATTGCTTTCTTGCGATACATTGATTCTTCCATTTGTAATACTTCCTTTAGTTAATAAGTGTTTACGCATCTGTTGATGCGTTGGTTTATCCCCGCATTTCGGCGGGAATGAGGCCAGAGCTGTTAAAGAGCGGTACTGCTTAAGCTGCTTTCAGTTCAGGTGGAAACACATCATCTAACTGAACCTTTGCGCCAAAACTGTTGAGGGCATCAACGAGCTGGCGGCACATTTTCAAATCTGGATGTCGTCGACCCGATTCGTAGTGCCCAATTGCTCCCTGTGTGCACCCAACCTTTTCAGCCAGAATGGCTTGAGAAACCTTCATGGTTTCCCGGATTTTCCGAAGATTACTCATCGGTTCATCTCCTCAGGATGGTACGTAATACAATAATACAAACCGTACTGAAGGATTGCAAGGAGATTAATACATTTTGTGCGTTGTGACTGTTAATACAACCCGTAATAATCGTGGTATGAAAACACCGTGGAACGAACTGGCTAAAGCCAGGATGAAGCAGATTGGGATCACCCAGGATAAGCTTGCCGAAGCTCTTGGAAAAACTCAGGGAGCGATAGGGCATTGGCTAAACGGCCGCCGCGAGCCTAGCATTGATGACATTGCATCAATCATGAAGCAGCTCGGCCTTAAGGAGTTGGTGCTAAGCTCTGATGGGATGGTTGACTATCCAGATTCTGATTTTGGTAATGTCACGAATCCACGCCCTAACACTGAGGTAAGGAGATTCCCTCTGATTAGCTGGGTTAGCGCTGGAAACTGGTGCGAGGCGGTTGAGCCTTATCAGCTTCAAGAGATTGAGGTATGGCCTGAAACAACCGCACATGCAAGCGAGAGATCCTTCTGGCTAACGGTTAGGGGTGATTCCATGACATCGCCTACCGGCCTGAGCATACCTGAGGGAATGCAGATACTTGTTGATCCAGCAATTGAGGCAACGAATGGTCGGCTTGTAGTTGCAAAGCTGGATTCTGAGAACGAGGCTACATTCAAGAAATACGTAGTAGATGCTGGGCAGAAATACCTAAAACCCCTCAACCCCAGCTACCATATGTTCCCTATTGATGGGAACTGCCGAATCATTGGCGTAGTTATAGAAGCCAAATGGCAAGGCCTGTAATTTAAAACTTTCCCCACAAACCCGCTTCGGCGGGTTTTTTAATACCCAAAATTTATTTTCCCTTTCCATTCATACACTTCGTACATTCTCGCAAATTTTAAGTACATATTGTATTGACGATGTTCAGTACATTTTGTATTGTTAACCCATCAGCAGGACGCGCTACTCACCAGGACGGTGAATCGCTCTTTAACATTGATGGGATTGTCCCGCCGAAATGCGGGAACCAAAGAATAGTTGGCTTTGGGGAAGAGAGAGATGGAGCTAAGGGTGCTGCGCATCTGACCTATGAAGTCTCTTAAATTCGTGGATGTCACAGGCTGCGACTCTTCCACCAAAGCCAATCATCGGAGGTCAACATGATAATCGTTACTTACCTGGCTGATGATAACGCCAGAAATCGCCGCAGAGCACGCAGACAAGCTCAACGTGAACAGGCAATGCAGGACGCTTCTCTTGCTCGCCGGGTAGCAAATAGCACATGCAGTACACGCGTAACCAACGCCATTTCGCTTGCCGGAACGCGTCAGAAGGAAGTTGAAGTAATAGCGGTTAAGCAGAATCGCACCTACTACCGGGATGCTAACCCGCTCGGTAACAAAATCCACGCCGTTCAGCGCATGAAGCTGAGCAGTAAGCCACTTATTTGAGGTGCACTATGAAGTACAAAGTTGGCGGAGTTTATAAGTACGCGCTGTGTGAAAAAAGGTTTGTAGTGTTTAGCGTTAATGAAACAGCGGCTGGAACATCCGTTTGGTTGCGTCAATTAGATCAAAAAATACCCGATGATTTTGTTGGAACATGGAATTTAACGGCAGATGAATGCGAAAGTGTCATTGATGTTTCGATGGGGATTTCTTCATTACTTTCTACCGGCCATATGCGTATATCTGACGCTAAAGAAATAATGACGAAGAGATTTGGTTTGAGAATTAAAGGTAGGTCTTTAGTCGACGTAATAAAATCTCTTACAGAAATATCTCACGCACAGGCCGCATAGTCGGCCTTCTTTTGGCAGCAAGCCACAGAGGTGAATATGAAAAGATTTGAGGGAAGTCCAGCGCCTTGGAGAATTAACGGCGTTGATTATCACGATTACGGATTAATCGATGCTGAAGGCGGTGAAATTATGCTTCTCAAGGCTGAGTGTGAACAGGATGACCATAATGCCGCGTTGATAGCAGCAGCTCCTGATTTGCTCGAAGCTCTGCAATCAATCATTGAGCTGCAGACTCGCGGATATGTTGTTCTTGGTGACAAATATACAGGCATGGCTCGCGCAGCCATCAGCAAGGCTCTGGGGGAGGAGTGATATGAACAAGCCAATTCAACCAACAGAAGAGATGATTCAGGCCGGTATTGAGCAGCTTCTTACAGAATTACCTGGCCTTGAGGATGATGTTGATGAGGAGCAATTAAGCGATGTTGTTTGCTTTGTTTGGCAAGCAATGTGGGAGGCTGGTTAAGGCCAGTAGCAGCTGATAGCTAATTCTCTGAGTTAGCTATTGGGTGTAATACCGCACCACATCATCTAAAGGAGACGATAGGTGATGTTCTGATTGATACCCCCTTGTTGTCATCTTAGCCCGGCTTATGTCGGGCATTTTTTTAACCGCATACCCATAGCACTTCATTCGAGGTGTTTTCGCTATGCCAATCAATTTAAAAGGAGCACACCATGCAACAGTTCGCTATTGCAGGGGCGGCATCGGTTCGCCCTTTCGACCCTATCTTATCTGTCCAGCATTCACGCCAGAACATCATCACCGGCGCAGACTTCAAGCAGCCTCGCGTTAAGAGCTTGCTGGAGCGTCTTGTTGAGTTCCTGAATCAAAAGGTGCAGCCGTGACTGGTGCTGAGCAGAGATGGAGTGACGAGGAGTTATATCAACTCCTTAAAGACGTATTTCCGGTTCCGCGTGAGGAGAATAACCATGCGCCTGACGATGACAGACAAAACAGAGATTAAGCAAATCATCGCGAGCTTTAACGACGATGACAATGCAGCGATTGATAAGCAGGTTGAGATGCTGTGCGCGAACATGCGGCCGGTGCTCAACATGCTGGAAGCACATAAACCTGACGACCACACGAAAGCGGCTGTTGAGTGGCTTGGCGAAGACGACTGCAGCTATCAGGAATTCGCTGGCGAGGTTATGTGGGACATATTCAGACCGCGCGTAGAAGTTGAGTATGCGATCGGCATTTTCCTGCGTAGGCACACATTTGGGGAAGCAGCATGAGCAATATCGTTGAGTTCGTTAAGCAGCAGGAGCCGCTATTCTGCGGCGCACTGACAGAACAGACAGTAACATGGGCAAAGGAAAGCCAGTTTGCAATTCAGTACTTCCAGAAGAATGACTTCCTCGCCAAAACCGCCCTATCCAACCCTACCAGCGCACAGAACGCGATCATCAACGTTGCAGCCATTGGTATCACGCTGAATCCGGCGAGCAAGCTAGCGTATCTGGTGCCGCGCGACGGCATGGTGTGTCTCGATATCAGTTACATGGGATTGCTGCATCTGGCGCAGTCTACAGGCTCCATCAAGTGGGGTCAGTGCAAACTGGTGTACTCAGCCGACACCTATGAGTCAAACGGCCTTGATAGCGCTCCTACGCACAAATACAACGCATTTGGTGAGCGTGGCGAAGTTGTCGGCGGTTACTGCACAGTTAAGACTGCTGACGGTGACTACCTGACGGAAGAAATGAGCCTGGCAGAAATTAAGGCAGTGGAAGCTACCAGCAAGGCGAAGAACGGCCCATGGAGAACATTCTGGGAAGAAATGGCGCGTAAGACCATTGTCAAGCGTGCCAGCAAATATTGGCCTAAGGCTCAGCGCCTGGATAACGCGATTCACCTGCTCAATGAGGATGAAGGCATGCATCAGGAGCCTGTTATGCCGCATAAGTCAGAGGAAGATATCCGTGAGGATGAGCGCAAACGCCAGCAGGAAATCATCGAGCACGTACAGGTGCTTTGCGATGAGATGGCACTGGCTGAAACCATGGATGACCTTAAGCGCATCTTCGCTGATGCTTACAGGCGCACTGCCGGCATGAAGCTACAGCAAAATGTCCAGGCGATTTACTCAGAGTGCAAGTCAAAACTGGAGGCCGCCAGTGAGCAAACTGTATGAGATTGCCAACGATTACGCGAGGCTGATGGATGCCGACTTTGAAGCCGACGAGATAGCCGACACACTGGAAGGTATGGAAGGCGAGCTTACAGATAAGGTTGAGCAGTTGCTTGCTATCTGTAAGAACGAAACCGGATATGCAGAGCGCCTCAAGGAAGAGGCTAAGGCACTCAATGAGCGTGCGGCAGTAATCAACAACAAGGTCGATAGCATCATGACCTACATAGCTAATTCGCTTGAGATGATTGGCAAGAAAAAGATTCGCGCTGGCATCCATCAGGTAACCGTTCGCTCTCCTGTGGAGTCGGTAGAAATCACAGATGAAGGCTCCCTGCCACCTGAGTACGTTGAATATGTCACTACGGTCAAAGCCGACAAGTTAGCTATCAAGCATCAACTCAAGGCCGGTAACGCTATTCCTGGCGCATCACTCAAGCTCGGTAAGCCAACTCTTCTCATCAAATAACCAATGCGAAAACTAAACGTCACTCCTGAAGAAATGAAGGCGGTGTGCGGCCGTATGGTCGCGCCCCGCGCAGCTGACCAGCTCGGCCTTACGTTAGCCCAATTCTATTACCTCGCTCAGAAGTATTCGTTATCTACAGCCTGCACACAGAGCCCATGGAGTACTCAAGACGAAGAGACGCTAGCCGCTCTTTATCGCCAGGGATACCTGCAAAAGGACATCGCCGAAATGATGGGCAGAGGTTACACGGCTGTCAGGTCAAGAGTTACAAGGCTTCGCAAGCGAGACATGAACATGAGGAAAGCAGCATGATCGGAAATTACTACGACCCGTTTATCACTCCCAATGAGTTAATCGCCGGACACCGCTTCAAACCCATCAACGATATCCCACGCGAAGAAATGCTGAAGCGTCAATCATTCCCAAGCGTGAACGAGAACAAATTCCTGACAGCGTGGTTAAACCAGAGGGCGAAGAAATGAAATCATTTGAAATGGAAGGCTTTCTGCGTGGCAAGTGCTTACCGGGCGACATGAAAGTCAACGAAACGAACACCGAGTACCTGGTGCGTAAGTTCACAGAGCTAGAGCAGAAGCTTGCAGAGTCTCAGCGCGAGTTCCGTGCTGCTGATGCGACTATCGAGAATCTGCAGATGCAGCTTGAGAAGCTGGCTGCGGAGAATGCCTGCCTGAAACAGAGCATCGAAGAGGTGGCAGAGGCATTTGAAACCGGTACTGATGCCGCTCTTGCTGCTGCTGTTGACGAGTCTTTAAACCTGCTCACTCCGGAAACTGATGCGGTACTGAAAAGGATTCAGGCGCAGGGTGTGGAAATGTTTGCCGCACATAAGCGAGAGCGACAGCAGGCTCTGCGCAGCCGAAGCATGAGGATGTCTGAAGAGGCTGCTGGCATGGCCGCAGATGCTGAGAACTTCGCCGACGAGCTTCGCAAAGGAGTGCAGTCATGAGCGATAGATTTTACATGCTTTGTACTCGCGAAACGGTTGGCAGTAACGCGTCATTCCACTGCCACAACGGCAACGGATATAGCTCCAATATCGACCGCGCCCACGTGTACACCCGTGAAGAAGCTCAAAGAAGCTGGGAATTGGGTAGAGAGATTGATCAGCCGGTTTGCGCTGACAGTGTTGATTCCATGGCTGTCTGGCATGTCGATTGTCAGTACATACCTACCGAAAGCGTTATTGAGCCTGGATGTGAGTCCTATGTTGCATACAAAAAAGGCAGTTGGAACGGTAACGATGTGTACTGGTTGCAACATGGAGGCCTTCCAACTGACGACTTCAGTAAGGCATTCGTTTTTGTTTCCGCCAACACGGCAGAGCCAGGCATTGTCTGGATTCCTTTCGCTTTGGCCGATAACGCTAAGCGCCGCACGTTCAGTATAAATGAGTTTAACCGGCGCACCATGGTTCAGGCGGCAGGGTTGGTCATGCCTGATTGGTTGAAGAAGCACAATCGAAAGAAAAAATCTCGTAGTGGAAAAGTTCGTTGGAATTGCCCTTGCTGCGGAAAGATTAGCTGGCAGTTCAACCCATACGATTTTGACGGTTGTCGTGACATTGAATGTGAAGGATGGAGGGCCGCCCAATGAGCAACATCGACAAACAATGGCTGCAGCAGAAAATTGCCGACATGGAAGCTGCCCGCGATGAAATCCCGTTCGGCCTGGACGAAGACGACAGCAACACCCTGGCGGCGCTGCGTATCGCGCTGGCATCGCTCGAAGCGGAGGCTGTGGCGTGGAGACATTTTCAGGAAACTCCAACTGATGGCGGTTACTGGGTTTTAAATGATTACAAGCCCAACTGCTCAGGCGTTGAGCCGCTTTACACCGCCCCTACAGCGCCGCAAAAAACAAAGGAGTAGCAAATGTCTGATGTTGTCTCTCTTGAGGAACTTAAGCGTCTTTTCTTTTATGACCCTGAAACTGGAAATTTTTATCGACTAAAAAGCATTCGGAATCTAAGGAAGGGAGATATCGCAGGGAGCCTAAACAAGTCGGGATACATCGAAATTTATATTAACAGTAAGAGATATAGGGCTCACAGACTGGCTATTTTCTATATGACTGGTAGGTGGCCTAAAGCGGTTGATCATAAAAACAGAATAAGGAATGACAATCGCTGGTGCAACATTCGCCCATGCACACTTGCTGAAAACAATCAGAATCCTGGAATCAGCAAAAGGAATAAGTCCGGCGCGATAGGCGTTCATTGGCATGGCCGGCAAAGGAAATGGATAGCGGCAATACAAATTGATGGCAAGAAGCTGCACCTTGGAAGCTTCTCAACGAGAGAGGAAGCAATGCTGATTGCCAATACCGCCAGTAGAGTAAGGGATGCTTTGCTAGATAGTGTCCTTTACAGGAAATACGCAGCATAACAAACCCGCACATCGCGGGTTTTTCTTTATCCGGAGTCACCATGCAATACAACCTTATCCTGGCTGCCATCGCGGGTCTTATTGCATGGGCGGCTATCTCTTCACTCATTCACATGTCAGAGGGCTTGTTATGGCTAAATTTGCTGTGGGCGCGTTAGTGCAGCTTAAGTCTGGAGGCATCAGAGGGATGGTTGAGAGCCAGATTGAGCCGGATAGCGACCATCCGAAATACTGGTGCAAATGGGATGACGGTAACTTCGATATTCGCCACGAACACGAACTTCGCGCGGCTACTGTTGATGAGCCTCGCGTGTATAAGAAATTAGCGTAGAATGGATGCATAAGGGCTCAATCATGCGAGGTATTTATGGATTTATCTAGGTTTATTGCGCCAGTAAAAACTGATGAGGTTGAGTATGTGATCATTGGCGGAAGGCGTGATGGTGAGAGAGGAATTATGGATAAAAAGGTCCACACCATCAACGGAGACGGTATCTACCATAAGAAGCAAATAACCTGCGGTGGGTATACTGCAACCTTCTTTGTTTCATCCGATATGGGTGACGCAACACCTGGTGAAGTAATGTCTGTGCTGTGCCACGGATACCGAAAGCCAAAATGAGTTAACAAGAGGTCGCTAAGGCGGCCTTTTTTACGCATCGACTAGACCGCCGCAATGGCGGTTTTTTATTGGAGATAGATAATGATTCCTTTTGTATCAGACTTCGTCGCCCACTTTAATAATGCCCGAGCCTGTGTAAAACAAATCAGAAATGGTGAGTGGGTGCCGGAATATAACTCCATAAGCAGAACGCACCACACCGCCAGCAGGAATGGCTATCGCCTTTGGTTATCTAACGGACCATTTTTCTGTGAAGTTGATGAATTCGAGGGGGAAAGATGCGCTTACGCATTCGGGTGGCTTTTCAGGCACTACGTATGGTTTGCTGCTGCTAGAAGCTTAAAGATTAAAGCTGATTCAAGCAGTAAAGGCGCAAAACATCATCCACTTCTTTAATTGCGCAGTAACCATGGAATCACACAGCCTCACACTCGATGAGGCCTGTGCATATCACATAAGACCGCCACAAGGCGGTTTCTTTTTGTCTGGAGTACATGATGGTTGAAGCCAAAACGCTGACCGCCAGACAGGCGGCAGAGCTCCTTATAACCTCGCCGCGTACCGTCTATCGGCTCATCGACTCAGGCCAGCTTGCCGGCAAGAAGGTCGGTAACAAATACCGCACAACCGATGTCGCCTGTATTGCGTATTTACATGACCCGCGCGATCCTGTTGCCGCGAGCGCGGGTGAACATAAAGGAGAGTATTTATGTCAATCACCCTCAGAGGCGGAGTGTGGCACTGTCATTTCGTTACACCGTCAGGGAAAAGAATTAGACAATCTCTTGGTACGGGGGACAAGAAACAAGCTCAGGAGTTGCACGACAGGCTGAAGGCAGAAGCGTGGCGTGTGGATAAAATCGGGGAGTTGCCAACAAGGACGTTTGAGGAGTGTTGCATCAGGTGGATTCGCGAGAAAGAGCACAAGCGGTCTCTCGATGATGACAAGACCAAAATCGAATACTTCCTGCGGCATTTCTCAGGCAGGGATGTTTCGACCATCACGGCGGAACAAGTCTATGACGCCGTATCAAAGATGGTAAACCGCAAGCATATTCAGGTGTGGGAGTCGCGCAGGGACGCAGCCATACGCAGGGGAAAGGAGCCACCTCCGTATGTTGAAAAGCCAGTGAGTCAGGCGACTAAAAGCCAGCACCTGTCTTTTATGCGGTCACTGCTGAAAACTGCAGCCAATGACTGGGGATGGATAAAGGCGGCCCCCGTCATTAAGACCAAAAAGCCTATCAGCAAACGTATCCGCTGGCTAACCAGGGATGAGGCTGAACGGCTTATCGCGTGCATGCCGGAGTCGATAAAGCCAGTGGTGATATTTGCGCTGGCAACCGGCCTGCGCCGCTCCAACATCATTGATCTGGAGTGGCAGCAGGTCGATATGCAGAGAAAGGTTGCATGGGTAAATCCGGAGAACGCGAAGGCGGGCAAAGCTATCGGCGTAGCTCTGAATGATACCGCATGCAGAGTGTTAAGGGATCAGATCGGGAAAAGTTCCAGGTGGGTATTCGTTCACACGAAGCCATCAACGCGCCCGGATAAAACTGTCACTCCGGCGGTAAGGAAGATGCGCGTGGATGATAACAGCGCCTGGCGCATTGGCCTGGCAAAAGCGGGTATAGAGGACTTCCGTTTTCACGACCTCCGGCATACCTGGGCGAGCTGGTTAATTCAGTCAGGTGTACCGCTTTCCGTGTTGCAGGAAATGGGAGGCTGGGAGTCGATCGAAATGGTCCGTCGTTATGCTCACATGGCACCGAACCATTTAAGCGAACACGCACGGAAAATAGATGCCATTTTTGGCAACCATGACACAAATACGACACAAGGAGAAAATCAGGCTGGTTTGAAACTGGCGTAAGTGCCTGTTTCTAAATGGCACGCCCTGTAGGATTCGAACCTACGACCTACGGCTTAGAAGGCCGTTGCTCTATCCAACTGAGCTAAGGGCGCACTGAGAAGCGTGTACTTCGCGGCGGTGAAACGCGAAGAATTATACGGTCAATGGCAGGTGAGTCAATGCCTTTTCCATTTTCAGGGGCAATTACCGCTAGCCGATTGTAAATACGGCTATTTTCTCAACATTTATCCGCGATTTACCGTAAAATTTAGCACTGCGAAAAGGCTTAGTTGCATTTAAGTAACGCCTGCTGTTTTCCTGTACGTCAGCTCGTCACACTAGAGTCAGGTATCCCGGCCGCCTGGAGGCTGACAGACAACAGGACAATGGAGTGACAGCGCAAAACCTGATCGATACGCCCCCCCGGTTACAGTACCTATCTCAGGACATCGTCGGCATTAAGCTTGAGCCCATCGTCGCCCTTACCTCCTTGCGCCAGGTTGGCGTCGAGGTCCTTAGCGTTCTGGCCGACACGCGGCACAGTGAGGACTTTTTTTGCGATCGGTCCGCTGAGTGGTCGATAACGCTGCTTGAAGCGCAGCTTGCCACGTTAAAAAATACGCCGCACGGTCATAACCTTTTTATTAATCTGCCGATAACCGTCCTGACAGAGCCTGCGTCCTTTCAGCGTCTTATCAGACTCCCCTGCGTGCCGCTCAATATTGAGTTTGTCGACCCTGCGGCTTTTTTGGCGCTGTCTGTCGCGCGCAAGCAGCATGTGGTTCAGAATCTGCAGCAGCTGAGCAGACAGGGGCACGCAATCTGGCTGGATGACATCGATGACGTCTTAGTGCAGTCGTTTTTATCCTGTCGACTCCCGTTAAGCGGCATCAAAATAGATAAGGAAGCATTCTGGCGTTTACGCGATACCCCTGCGCTGAGGCACCTGGTTTCCCTTTGCTTTCAGCTTGCCGGGAAAGTGCTTATCGAAGGTATTGAGACTGAACGCGATCGTACCTGGGCACTGCAGGCAGGCGCAGACTTCGGCCAGGGATATTACTGGCCGTCCTGGACATGGCCGGAGGATTAAAACGCCATTTCCAGGAGGGAGACCATGCGAATGACAGTGCGCCGTTACCGGCGGCGGCGTACAGGAAGTGATGCACTGGGATTTACGCGCTCACCTTTTGCTCCCCCCTTTTTCGACCGGCTCGAATTCTTGAGCCAGTCCATCAGCCAGCCCCGCAAAACAGACGCCCCGTTTATCCTTCTGGTGACGGAGGATCACTATCTGCGCACCGGTTTTCTCAACGGGCAGTTCCCGCTGAGCAGCTGCTGTGACTACGCCACGCTGGATGACGCCCTTGTCGCGCAGACGCAGTGGCCCTCTGCCCGTCTGGTCGTGGATATTGAAAGCCGGTCCACGGGGCTTCTGGAGAAACTGGATCAGTTGAGACGCCACAGCCTGTTTCCGCCTTTCCTTACGCCCTGGCTGTTAGTCCGGGCCGATAATTACGACACCCGCCTCTTCTGCAAAGCGGCAGGTCCTTTTCATGTGCTCGAACGCCAGCTGAACGCCGCGGCACTCCAGCACAGCCTGCTGGATACCCGCCCCCCACAGGGCTCCGACAAAGACTGGTTCTCCCGCAACGAATGGCCGATCCTGCAGGAACTTTCCCGGGGCAAGACGTTACGTCAGATTGCCCTTATGCAGAATCGTCCCTATAGCCGCATTATCTATCGTCTCAGCTGCATCCTGGTGAAACTGGGGCTGAGTCATCGGCAGGAATTACTTCACCTTCTTAATAACCTCTCAGACTGCACGTTTACACTCACCTCCTAACCCCTTATTTCCTAAAGCGCTTTAGGAATTTACTTACCATTCGTGTTTCAAAAATGTTAATTTTTAACAATAAAGTCGAAATTATAACTATTCCTAATTTATGGCCGCGAACCTTGCGAAATGCCACAAATTGAACGAACGGCAGCACTTTCCTCCATCCGTTAAGTGAATGCAGACAGCGTTAACAAGATGATAATGATGTAAAAACAAGCAGGTTAGCGGGAACGCTCAGGAGGAAAAAGCGAAGCGGATAGCATGTTCTCCTGTGCATGAGATGTGGGCCTTCGGGTCAACCTGCGCGCTTTCAGATGAAGGTCTGACGGCCTGCGAGGGCAATTGTTGTCCTCATCAGCGTGGGTTTGTCCCCCTGAATGATGCGTATTTTTGTTAACAATTGATCAACATAAAGAGATATGTGTTATTTTTTGTTATTACATAAAGATGAAAATATGCGGTAAATGAGATAACAGGATATTTCCGCTAAATTTAAAAAAATAGCGATTCAGATCCAGAAGATAATACAAACCCATAAGCGGATATTAATTTACAGGGTTTTCGGAAAAAACTTACCCTGTATAATAAGATGCGTACCAAATCTGAATAAGAAAAACCTTTTTGCCAACACCAGCCAAATGAGATGACCGCGCTGAGGCATAGTTCTTTTCATTACGTAAACAAGGATGCTTTCGCTCTTTCCAGGGAAATACTACGGTATAGGGATCTGCACATTATATCCTTCCGGCATTTCGAGAGTTTTACCAAACTCTGCATAACGCTTTTAACAATCTGAGGCATTAAAAATGAAACCGGCATCCGTTATCATTATGGACGAACATCCTATCGTCAGAATGTCGATAGAAGTCCTGCTACAGAAAAATAAGAATATCACAGTCAAGCTCAAGTCTGGCGATAGCCATGAAGTTCTTGACTGTATCCGTAATCACCCTATCGATCTGGTGATCCTTGACATTGAACTCACGGGCACGGATGCTTTCGCTTTACTTAAGAGAATCAGAAACTTAAACAAAGACATTAAGGTTCTGTTCCTCTCGTCTAAATCAGAGTTATTTTACGCGGGTCGCGCTATTCGCGCCGGGGCAAATGGCTTCGTCAGTAAACGTAAAGATTTGGGTGAGATCTACAACGCCGTAGAAATGATCCTGATGGGCTATTCCTTTTTCCCGTCGGAAACGCTGAACTTTATAAACCATTTGGGTTCAGGGAAAGGGATGGCTGTCGATATGCCATTATCGAATCGCGAGGTCACGGTATTACGGTATCTGGCGAATGGATTATCCAATAAGGAAATTGCTGAACAGCTACTATTAAGCAACAAAACCATTAGCGCGCATAAATCCAATATTTATTCCAAACTGGGTGTGCAAAGCATCGTGGAATTAATTGATTACGCCAAAGCGCACGAGCTGCTTTAACCTGAATTCACTCCCTGCAGCTTATCTGAGCTGCAGGGAGTGCGGTCAGTGCTAATTATAGTTAATCATAAAGGTGGCATCCGCATCGGCTCGTCCGGGCTGAGGGTTATCTGCAGTGGCAATATAGTTGGCATAAAACGACAATGTTGCATTCCCCTGCGCATCAACCGAGACCGGCTGGCTGGCCTGCTGGAGAGCCAGACGCGTTTTATCCGCATCCCTGATCTCTACCGCGACACGGCTCGCTGTACTGGCGTCGTTCAGCGCCAGCAATCCGTTATTGCTCCCGTCGGCTTTACCCGAAAACGTAATGGACGCCGCGCCCGGCGGACAGCCGGTCAGCTTCAACGTAAACGGCATGGGCTGCGTGCGGCTCCCGGTCGTGCTGAGCTGTTTCGTGGGCCAGGTGCCCAGCGTAACGGTCTTGTCGCTGTCGCTCCCCTCGGCGACGCAGGTAAAATCGACAATGTTGCCGTAGAGCCGAATGTTAATTTCGCCCAGCGCGGTGTCCGCCTGAGCCTGTGTGCAAAGCGCAAAAAGCGCCACGGTGATAAAACGGATCCCGTTTCGCATATCGGCTCCTTAGTCGTAATCCACACGCAGATACCCGCGCGAGGTAAAACGCCCTTCCGCTGGCTTATTGCCCGTCACGCTCACCGGCCAGACCCGGATCCCCACCTGTGCCTGCGCGCTATCGTCGAGGCGGAACGGAATTTTGCTTGTCAGGTTGTTAGGCGTCAGCGGCGCCCCGCTCTCGTTAGCGATGATAAACCCGACGTCCGGGTTATCCGACACCAGCACATTATCAGAGACTTTTTCCGCCTCAACGCGCATCGTCAGCATGGCGTTCGCCTCCACGTTGGTGCATTTGATCGCAATGGTTTTGCTTTGCGATGAGACGCCCTCCGGTTTGTTACCTACACCCGCCTTGCTGAACAGGGAGGCACCAATGTCACCGAAATCAAACTCCACCACGTTACCGGCATTGATGGCGCAGCTTTGCGGCACCTGAATGGTTCCGCTGTAGCTAATGGTATAGACCGGCGTGGTGAGCGGATCGGAGGAGGTGGTAGTGACGTAAACGCGGAACATGGTGGCGCGCGGGATCACGACCATGTTAATAAAACGCCGGGTCACCTTAAGGCGGAAGACAAGGCTGGAGTCCTGCACGCCAAACGGTTTGTTTTTCGAGACGTTAGGGTGGCTCCCCATCTGGATATAGTTTTTAGGCGGATAAAACACGCCAGCATAGCTGTCCGTGATTTTCATGGCCCCGTCCAGATAGTCGTTAAGCTTCAGATACTGATAGCCATCGCTCGTTCCCGTTACCGGGTAGTCGGTCACATAGCTACGCTTGGTGGTATTCCCGACGGTGCCCTTCGGGCAGACGGCATTCACCC
The DNA here is from genome assembly GCF_001742765.1 of Enterobacter sp. ku-bf2. NCBI lineage: Bacteria > Pseudomonadati > Pseudomonadota > Gammaproteobacteria > Enterobacterales > Enterobacteriaceae > Enterobacter > Enterobacter sp. ku-bf2. The sequence continues at coordinate 231,522 of NZ_MDVW01000019.1, read as the reverse complement.
CTACCCACTGCGACTTCTCGCTGAGCGTCACGACCTGTCCAATCTGGTTATTCGAGCTATTGAATTTATCCGTCAGGTCGTAATGCACCTCCGTCGGCACGCCCTTTTCATTGACGCACACGGTAGCGAATGCGTTTGTCGCAGGCAGTAACGCCAGAAGCGACAAGGCAAAGATGTGGGTTTTATTCACAGCGAATCCCCTTCAGTGTGATTGCCTGTTGCAGGCTCTTTTCAGGCAAGCTGTAAGGCGCGCGACACTGGGACTTTGCCCCGTCGCCCCACTGGATCAGCAGTTCGCCTTCCAGCGGCAGCCCGCTCAGGTAAATTTGCCCGTCGTCCCCCACCATGCTGGTGACACCGCTCCGGGTCTCACGGACCACTGCGCCGAACGGCACGGGCTGGTTACCGCGCATCACCGTCAGCAGGGCGCGCACGCCAATGCGGGTATCAAAGCTGGCGCGCACCAGCGCGCCTTTGGTCGGCACCACGCTACTCACGTTGTTTTCGATGTCGGTGTTGTTGCTCATGGTGTTGGTATCCAGCGCCACGCGGTTATAGCGGTAGACGGTGGCATACGGCATCACCGCATAGCCTCGCCAGTCGGTTCTCACGCCGGTCTGGTTTTCCACGCTGACGCCGGATGCCCCCGGGGCTTTGATCAACACGTTGGTGTCGCCCAGCGGCTGGCTGAAGGTCACGCCGTCGGCATGACCGACGACCCCGCCGGAGAGCTGCCAGTTAAGATCGTGCTGATCGTCGCTGTAGTTGTAGCCCACGCCCAACGTGCCGTAGGTCGCCTGCCAGTTGGCGCTGGCGCTTCCGCTTGCGCCGTTGGTGCTGGTGTGTCCCTGGGTCACGCTGTAGTTCAGGTTGCGGTCCTCCAGCAGCGTGCCGCTGACGCCGGTTTGCCAGCTCGTGTCACCATCGCTGTTCCGGCTGGCAGATGCCGTGGCATAGGCGCGGTCAATCGCGCTGTCCCGGCGATAGCCCTGGCGAGTAAAGATACTGAACGGCACGGAGACGTTAAACGACGCGATCCGGTCGGTTCCGTCGATCCCGACGGATTTGTTCCACGACCACGAAACGGAGTAGTTGATCCCCTTCACGCCCCCCGCATAGCCCAGCTGGTACCAGAGGTTCGACTCGTCGGTTCCCCAGTAGGTCTGCTCGCTGCCGGAGATATAGATCGAGCCGTAGTCCCCCAGAGACTGAGATACGTTGAGCTGGAAGCGGCCTTTTTTATTCCACGTCAGGTTGTGATAACTCTGCACGTCCGGCACGCCGTCATTATCCTGGCTGTCGGCATACTGATAGCCTTCCATTGAGCGCCAGGCCACATCGTCCAGGGTGTAAAATCCTTTTGTGGAGTAGCGGTAGCCCAGCAGCTGGAAGTTGGTGCCGAAACCGTTAAGGGATTTCGCATAGAGGAAGCGCAGGGACTGTCCTTCATGCTTGCTGTCGTCCGCGAGCTGGCTGCGGGCGTGGGTGATATCGAGCGAAACCGCGCCCCAGTCGCCCAGGTTTTTTCCGGCCCCGACGGCGACCGCGGTATAGCGTGAGGCCAGCTGCGTTCCGCCGTAGAGCGTAAAGCCGTTGGCAAGTCCGGTAATCAGGGTGCCCTGGGTGAAGAACGGCGTGTCCTGATCGCTGTTACCGCTGCGGTAATCCCCCGCGACGAGGTCATACTTCCAGCGCCCTTCACGTTGCAGAAGCGGCACGGTGGAGTACGGCACGGTATAGCGCTGCTGGCTGCCGTCTTTCTCTTCCACCGTCACTTCCAGGTCACCGCTTGAAGAGGTGGGGTTGAGATCGGTAATCGCAAAGGCGCCCGGCTGCACATAGCTTTGATAGATCACGTAGCCATTCTGACGGACCACCACTTTGGCGGGCGTACGTGCGATCCCGCGCACGGTGGGCGCGTAGCCCTGCAGGCTGTCCGGATACATGCTGTCAGACGAGAAGAGCCGTCCGCCGCGGAACCCCATGCTGTCGAAGACGTCATTGCCGGTATTGCTGTCGCCCAGGACCAGTTCGCTTTTCAGCGGGATCACGGTGCGCTGTGCCCAGGTGCCAATATTCTGCCACTCGCTGTGTCGCTGCCCGTTGGTCTGCGTGTATCGCCATGCGCCGTTGTTACGCAAGCGCCAGGCGCCATAGTTCAGACCGCTCTGCAGGTTGAGATAATAGCTGTCGTCTTCGCTGCCCCGGTTGCCGGAGAAGCTGTAGTTCAGCAGCGCGGCGGGAATGCCCTCATCCCACTGTTCAGGCGGAATGTAGCCCCGGGCGCTGTTCTGTAATGCCACCTGCGGCAGGCTGACGTTCAAACGCTGTGAGGCAAAGTTGAATACCGTTTCGCTGCCGGGAATGGCCGTGGTCAACGGGACGCAGGTCTCGCCCTGGACCTGAGCCAGCTCGGGAAACGCCGCGACGTTGACGCCAAAGCGGTCGAGCATCGCCCGCGTAATACACGGCGATAACCCGCCCGCCACCGGCGGCGTGTTCTCAGCCTGCTCAAAACGCACGTCCTGAGTTCCGATAAATTCATCGTTACGCCAGATATCCACGCGATAAACGCCGGGTGCCTGCTGGTGCCCTTGTTCAAAACGCGACAAATCCGCCACGCTGGCGGTGTCGTCGGACAGGAAGGCCGGGTTGAAATAGCTTTCGCTCCAGCCAGCCTGCGGCCAGAGCGCAGCCATCAGCGCCAGCGCAACCGGGCAGTAACGTCCCTGATGGTTTTTCATCGCCCTGACTCTGCTCACAGGTTGACGCTACGCGCCGGCGTGATGGCACCGTAGTCATTCACGCTCTGCCAGGAGAGCGTGCCGCCGGCACCGGCTGGCAGCACCTGCTGTGCCGCGCTTTTCGGCGCCACCATCAGGTTATCCAGCGTCTGACCGCCCAGCTTAAGATTGACGAGGGTGATGTAATACGGAGACGCGTTGCTGACTTTGAGATGGTTACCCGCGCGCTCAAACCGCAGCTGGGAAAGCGCCTCTTCCGGCTGCATCGCCAGGTTGTTCGGTCGCACAAACAGCTTGATGCGCGAGAGAATAGCCAGCTGCAGCACGTTATTGTTTTCCGTTTTGGCTTTGTTCACTGACGGGATCGCTTTCACGTTCATGTAAAACAGCGATTCACGGTCGGCAGGCAGCGCAGGACCGGCGTAAATAATGCGCAGCGTGTTCTCACTGTCCGGCTCGCTAACAAACAGGGGCGGCGTGACGGCAAACGTTTTTTCTTTTTGCCCGTTCGCATTTTCAATCCACGCGTTAATTAAATAGCGTTCCTGTTTATTGCTGTTGGTGATTGCCAGCGACGTTTGCTTCGCCTCTGCGGGATAAATAACGCGGGTGGCTCCCAGCGCAATACCGCCGGATGCATTCGCGCAGGCAGAAACCATCATTAAAATAAACGATAAAAAAAGTCCTGGTTTAATTAGGGTATTCATCACAACCGTACCTTTAATAATGTGTTCGCAGGTGTTATGGATAAATCAACGTAAACCAGACATCCGACTGAATTTTGCCTGGCTCGAGGTGTTCGGAAATAGCCCGATAGCGGGCGCTAAAATGGAACGCCAGCTCGCGGGTATCGATCGGCAGCCAGCTGACGGCCGTGGCATTCGGGATAATCTGACGTTGCTGTTCGTCAAAGAGCGCCAGCCCGACGCCGCTGCTGACAGGCGTTTCACCTGGCCGCGATGTCGCCAGAAAGACCTGCGGATCCTCTGCGGGTGTGACGCCCTGAAACTGGATCCCCACGGTGCGCGAAACATCAACGCTGCAGTCCAGCAACCGCACGGTGAACGGCACATTCACCGTGGAAAAACTGCCCACGCCGGAAAATGAGTTGGTTCGGTACTGCCCCATATCGATGCGCATGTTCTGACTGTCGGGCGCCACGGCGCAGCCGCCGTTCACCAGTTCACCGCGGAGATGAACCTTGCCGCCTTCGATCACCACGGTATGCGCCGATGCCGGGCAAGCCATCGCAAGGGTTAACAGCAGTAGTGTTCCTGTCCTTGTCATCCTTCGTTCCTGGCAATAGCGTATGACGGGCCTCGTCCCTGAGGCCTGAACATCCCTGTGCGGAGGAATTATTCGTATTTCATTACGAAGGTGGCGTCAGCGTTCGCCTGGCCTGGCTCGGTAGTCGCAGCCGTTGATTTATAACGCGCGGTGAACTTCAGGGTGTTTGTCCCTTCGATCAGCGTCTGCGCAGCAGAGAAGGTCGCACCGTCTGGGGTCAGAACGCTGGATTTGCTGTCGAGGATCTCGATACCCACGCCTTTCGCGGTGTTGTCGTTGCTGCCGGAGGTGACGGCCAGCAGGGTTTTGTCGGTTGGGTCGATCTGACCGGTGAACGCAACGGCTGCGGTTTTGGCGACCAGCGGATCGCAATCGTTCAGTTCAATGTTGAACGGAATATTAGAGGTGGTGTCGCCCACTTTGGTGAATTTCGCGGTACGATACTGACCCAGATTAACGGTCTGCTCGGAAGAATCAGTATTGACTGAACAAGCCGCATTAACCAGCTCACCTTTAAAATGTACGGTACCGCCATTTACGGAAACCGGGGCAGCAGGATCTGCGGCATTTGCGGCACCCGCAACCAGGGCCAAAGTTGCAATAACAGTAGAAGCAATGTTGCTGAGTTTCATGTCTATTCCTTTAAAATGTAAATAACCCTTCCCGCGAATAATCGGGAATAAGAAATACGTTCAATTGATGAATTGAAAGCTTATTTCGGAGGAGACAAAGTAGCTCAGGAGGCGATTTTTAAATATGTCAAAACGCTGCCATTTCGCCAGGTCACATCCTAATCCCGCCTAAGAAATTGACCATCCCTTAAGAAGGGTTTTTGCGGCTTGCTGATAAAAACGCGCAAAGGGTGACTGACAGCGAGGCTCGCTTCTGACAAAATACACGCATCCCCCCTTTTCGAACGTTACAGACGGAATCTTCTCTCTGATGGCAGCAAAGATTATTGACGGTAAAACGATTGCGCAGCAGGTGCGCTCTGAGGTCGCGGAAAAAGTGAAGGCGCGTAAAGCCGCCGGAAAACGCGCCCCCGGGCTGGCCGTTGTGCTGGTTGGCAGTAACCCGGCATCGCAGATTTATGTCGGCAGCAAGCGCAAAGCGTGTGAAGAGGTCGGCTTCGTCTCCCGCTCTTACGATTTGCCGGAAACCACCAGCGAAGCAGAACTGCTGGAACTTATTGACACTCTGAATGCCGATAAAGAGATCGACGGTATTCTGGTTCAGCTGCCGCTGCCAGCCGGTATCGACAACGTGAAGGTGCTGGAGCGTATCGCACCGGATAAAGACGTGGACGGTTTCCATCCGTACAACGTGGGCCGCCTGTGCCAGCGTGCGCCGCGTCTGCGTCCGTGCACGCCGCGCGGTATTGTGACGCTGCTGGAGCGTTATAACATCGATACTTACGGCCTGAACGCCGTGGTCATTGGCGCGTCCAACATCGTGGGCCGTCCGATGAGCATGGAGCTGCTGCTGGCCGGCTGCACCACCACCGTTACCCACCGCTTCACCAAAAACCTGCGCCACCACGTTGAGAACGCCGATCTGCTGATCGTCGCGGTCGGTAAGCCGGGCTTTATTCCGGGCGAGTGGATTAAAGAAGGTGCGATTGTCGTGGACGTCGGGATTAACCGTCTGGAAAACGGCAAAGTGGTCGGCGACGTGGTGTATGAAGATGCCGCCGCGCGTGCCTCGTACATTACCCCAGTACCGGGCGGCGTAGGCCCGATGACCGTCGCAACGCTGATTCAGAATACCCTGCAGGCATGCGAAGAATATCACGACGTAGAGGACGCGTAAGATGGCCACATTTTCATTAGGCAAACACCCGCACGTTGAGCTGTGCGATCTGCTCAAGCTGGAAGGCTGGAGCGAAAGCGGTGCGCAGGCGAAAATTGCCATTGCCGACGGGCTTGTCAAAGTGGACGGTGCGGTGGAAACCCGCAAGCGCTGCAAGATTGTTGCGGGCCAGACCGTGAGCTTTGAAGGCCAGAGCGTAACCGTTACGGCCTGAGCCCCCTCACCCTAATCCTCTCCCCAACGGGGAGAGGGAACAGTCCGAACTCCGTTTCCAGGCCGGGTAAGGCGAAGCCGCCACCCGGCAATGTCTCTCATCATCCCCTCACACCCATCACGGTTATTTATCGATCCACTTCAAATAATCACTATTTCATCTGTTGAAAAGTGAAAATTCAGTTGCGCGTTTTTCACTCTTTGCCCACGATAAGTAGAACGTTCTACTAAAACGTTCTACTTACAATAACAGCGCCAAAAAAAGCGCTACTCGGGGGAAATCAGCATGAGTCTGATATCAGGGTTTGTTAAATCGCTGTCTAAGTTATCGATGATTGGTCGCGCCTTAATGCTGCCAATTTCACTGCTTCCCGCTGCGGGCCTGCTGCTGGCCTTTGGCGATAAGTTCCATCTGCCGCTGATGATGAACGCGGGCGGGGTTATTTTTGATAACCTGCCGATGCTATTTGCCATTGGTTCTGCCGTGGGCCTGGCGTCAGAATCCGGTATTGCCGCGCTGTCTGCGGCGGTCTCGGTGTTTGTCACCAATATCACCATCAGCACCGTGCTGAGCATCACGCCGGAAATGGCTTCCCAGGGCGGGAAATACGCCATGGTGGTGGGCATTCCGACGCTGCAGATGGGCGTCTTCGGCGGCCTGATCTGCGGTATTCTCGCGGCCTGGTGCTACAACCGCTTCCACACCATGCAGCTTCCGGAATTCCTGGGCTTCTTCTCCGGCAAGCGCTTTGTGGCGATTGCAACGGCGTTCCTCTCGTTCCTGATGGGGCTGCTGCTGCCGTATGTCTGGCAGCATATCCAGGCCGGGATCGACGCCCTCTCCGTGGTCGTTAACGGCGATAATCAGGCGGCCTCGACCTTTATCTTCGGTCTGGTGGAACGCGCGCTGATCCCGCTCGGTCTGCACCATATCTGGTATCCGTCGTTCTGGTATTCGTTTGGGGATTACACCACCCAGGCAGGCCAGGTGATCCACGGCGACCAGACCATCTGGTTCAAGATGCTGGAAGAAGGGGTGAAATCCTTCAGCAGCGACACCTACCAGAACGCCGGCAAGTTCATGCAGGGTGAATTCCCGTTGATGCTGTTCGCGCTGCCTGCGGCGTGCCTGGCGATGTATCACGAAGCCCATACGAAGAATAAAAAAATCGCGGCCGGTATTCTGTTCTCCGCGGCGCTCACCTGCTTCCTGACGGGGATCACCGAACCGGTTGAGTTTACCTTTATCTTCGTGGCACCGATTCTGTACGTCTTTAACGCCATCATGGCGGGCCTGGCCTACATGACCATGTACCTGCTGCATGCGCATATCGCCAAGTCGTTCTCTGCGGGCTTTATCGACTATCTGTCATTCGGGATCCTGCCGTCGTTTAACGGCTACCAGACCCACTTCCTGAGCGCCATTATCATCGGCATTCCAATGGGCCTGATTTATTACTTCACGTTCCGCTTTGTGATCCGTCGTTTCGACGTGAAAACGCCGGGCCGCACCGAAGTAACCGCCAACGCGGATGAGAAATCGGATTCTGAACTCGCGACCGAGATCATCACCCTGCTGGGCGGCGCGCATAACATCGACTCCGTCGGCGCCTGTATCACTCGTCTTCGCCTGGAAGTCACAAAAAGCGAGGCGGTGGATAAAGACGGCCTGAACGGGCTCGGCGCGCGCGGCGTGGTGTTTGTCGGCGACAACGGTATTCAGGTGATTTTCGGTGCCAGAGCACAGTTTATCGCCCAGACCATGTCCACCATGATCGGCAAATAATAAGATGCCTGAACGACACGTCTCCTGTACGCTGGGAGACGTGTTTTATCTGGCTGATAATCGGTAAATTTCAGGGAGCGGTTTTGAAGAAAGTCAGCATTATTGATGTCGCGAAGCACGCGGGCGTGTCGGTTTCCACCGTCTCGCTGGTGCTGCGCCAGAAAGGGAAAATCTCAGAGGCAACGATCGAGAAGGTCAACGCTGCCATCAATACCCTGGGCTATGTTCATAACGTTGCCGCTGCCAACCTTCGCGCCAATACCTCCAACCTGATTGGCCTGATCCTCCGTGACTTTAGCGACAGTTTCTCCATCAAGGTGATGGCGAGCATCGTTCAGGATCTTGAAAAACAGGGGTATATGGTTTTTCTCGGTCAGCCCCAGAACGACCATGACCATCTTGAGCGCTGCCTGCTGTCGTTTAAGCAGCAGGGCGTTGCAGGGGTGATCTATCTGGCCTCGGATACCCGCACCGCCACCCTCCCGGAAAAGATTCGCCACTGCCCGCTGCCGCTGGTGGTGGTCTCGCAGTCGCTGCTGGATGAAAAATGCAATCTGGTGATGCGCGATAACCGACAGGCGGCCAGTCTGGCGGTGCGTTATCTTATCGAGCGCGGTCATCGTAATATCGCCTACATTGGCGGACGCGAAGGCTGCCTTATCCGCGAACAGCGCCTGCTCGGTTTTCGCAGCGCGATGGCGCAAAACGGGCTGGTCTGGCGCGATGAATACTCTCCGGCCTGCAGCGATGACACGCTGGCAGCGGGTTTCGCGACCCGCCAGCTGCTGGAAAAAAACAATACCATCACCGCCCTGCTCTGCCACTCGCCGGATGCCATGATCGGCTCCATCTCCGGTATTCATCAGGTCGGGCGTACGGTGGGTAAAGATGTGTTTCTGACGCAGCAGGTCGCCCTGGTCGGTTTCGAAGATATGCTCCACGTTAACCTCACCTCACCCTCGTTTACCTACGTTTCGTCCGCCAGCGAAGAGACGGGGCGTCAGGCGGCCGGGCTGATTATTCGCACGCTGAAGGAGCCGGCACTGCAAACCCAGCGCATTACGCTTTCCGGGCAGCTTATCGCACGCGAGTCGGCGTAAAATCAGAATTTCGCACAGGTTTTTTAGTGCGAAATGACTGCTATATTTCCATGATTTGCCATGGATAATCACAATGCCTACCGTCATTACACACGCTGCTGTTCCGCTTTGCCTGGGCTTAGGCTTGGGGACAAAAGTTATCCCACCCCGCCTGCTGTTTGCCGGCATTGTTCTCGCCATGCTGCCAGATGCCGACGTGCTGGCATTTAAGTTCGGCGTCGCGTATGGCAACGTTTTCGGCCATCGCGGCTTTACCCATTCCCTGCTGTTTGCCTTCGTGGTGCCGATACTTTGCGTACTGACTGGACGACGATGGTTCAGGACCAGCCTGACGCGGTGCTGGCTGTTTCTAACCGTGTCACTGCTGTCGCACAGCCTGCTGGATTCGATTACCACAGGCGGGAAAGGCGTCGGCTGGCTGTGGCCGTGGTCTGATGAACGCTTCTTTGCGCCGTGGCAGGTGATTAAGGTCGCGCCGTTTGCGCTCTCACGCTATACCACGCCGTACGGGCATCAGGTGATTATTTCAGAACTGCTGTGGGTGTGGCTGCCGGGGGTGGTGCTGATGGGAATGTTGTGGTGGAAAAGAAGGTAAAAAAAAGCCGGGTGGCGGCTGCGCCTTACCCGGCCTACTTTTGCCTGTTGGCCCGGCAAGCGTGAGCGCCACCGGGCGTTACAGACTTACTTACGGCGCCAGGTAGTGCCCTGTGGGCCGTCTTCCAGAATAATACCCATCTCGGTCAGACGGTTACGCGCCGCATCTGCCGCCGCCCAGTCCTTCGCCTGACGCGCTTCCAGACGCGCTTTGATCAACGCTTCAATCTCCGCCACTTCACCGTCATCCGCCTGCGCACCGCTCTGCAGGAACGCGTCCGGCTCCTGCTCCAGCAGGCCAAGCACGGCAGAGAGCTTACGCAGATGGGACGCCAGCGCATTCGCCGCGGCCATATCTTCTGACTTCAGGCGGTTCACTTCGCGCGCCATGTCGAACAGCACGGAGTAGGCTTCCGGGGTGTTGAAGTCGTCGTTCATCACCTCAACGAAGCGTGCTTCGAACGCTTCACCGCCTGCCGCCGGAACAGACTTGTCGGTTCCGCGCAGCGCGGTGTAGAGACGCTCCAGCGCCGAGCGCGCCTGTTTCAGGTTCTCTTCGCTGTAGTTCAGCTGGCTGCGATAGTGGCCGGACATCAGGAAGTAGCGCACGGTTTCCGCATCGTAGTATTTCAGCACGTCGCGCACGGTAAAGAAGTTACCCAGCGATTTCGACATCTTCTCGCGGTCAACCATTACCATCCCGGAGTGCATCCAGTAATTTACGTACTCGCCGCCGTGGGCGCAGGTGGACTGCGCGATTTCGTTTTCGTGGTGCGGGAACATCAGGTCTGAGCCGCCGCCGTGAATGTCGAAGTGTTTGCCCAACTGCTTGCAGTTCATCGCAGAACATTCAATGTGCCAGCCCGGACGGCCTTCGCCCCACGGGGATGGCCAGCTTGGCTCACCCTCTTTGGACATCTTCCACAGCACGAAGTCCATCGGGTTACGCTTCACGTCAACCACGTCAACGCGGGCGCCGGCCTGGAGCTGATCCAGATCCTGACGGGAAAGCGCACCGTAGGTTGGGTCCGTCGGCACGGAGAACATCACATCGCCGTTGTCGGCAACATATGCATGACCGCGGGCGATCAGCTTTTCGGTGATCTCGATGATTTCGTGAATATGGTGGGTCGCGCGCGGCTCGCTGTCCGGACGCAGAATATTCAGGGCGTCGAAGTCTTTGTGCATCTCAGCGATCATGCGATCCACCAGCGCGACAAAGCTTTCGCCATTTTCATTCGCGCGCTTGATGATCTTATCGTCGATGTCGGTGATGTTGCGCACGTATTTCAGGTTGTACCCCAGAAAACGCAGGTAGCGTGACACCACGTCGAAGGCGACAAAGGTACGGCCATGGCCAATGTGACAGAGATCGTAAACCGTAATACCACACACGTACATGCCGACTTCCCCGGCATGGATAGGTTTAAATTCCTCTTTTTGGCGCGTCATTGTATTAAAGATTTTTAACATCGAAGATTCCATGTAAACACGTGTGTGGTTGAAAACCGGCTATTCTACCCGTAATTCAAACCCGAAGCAGCACACAATGCAAGGTGATCGCATCCTGTGGTTATGCTATAACAAGCCCCTATAGATGACCCGAAGGCGGGTCGACGTACCACAATAACGGAACAGGATGCAAAAATGGTTACTTTCCACACTAATCATGGCGATATCGTAATCAAAACCTTTGATGACAAAGCGCCTGAAACAGTTAAAAACTTCCTGGACTACTGCCGCGAAGGTTTCTACAACAACACCATTTTCCACCGCGTGATCAACGGTTTTATGATCCAGGGCGGCGGTTTCGAACCTGGCATGAACCAGAAAGCCACTAAAGAGCCGATCAAGAACGAAGCGAACAACGGCCTGAAAAACACTCGCGGCACGCTGGCGATGGCACGTACTCAGGCGCCTCACTCTGCTACTGCACAGTTCTTCATTAACGTGGCGGACAACGACTTCCTGAACTTCTCCGGCGAAAGCCTGCAGGGTTGGGGCTACTGCGTATTCGCAGAAGTGGTTGAAGGTATGGACGTAGTTGACAAGATCAAAGCCGTCTCTACTGGCCGCAGCGGTATGCACCAGGACGTTCCAAAAGAAGACGTTGTGATTACAAGCGTGACCGTCAGCGAGTAATTGGTGGCGACACTCTTTATTGCGGATCTTCATCTGCAAACAGAAGAACCGGCGATAACCGCCGGTTTTCTGCGTTTTTTACGCGGTGAAGCGAAAAGCGCCGATGCGCTGTACATCCTGGGCGACCTCTTTGAAGCCTGGATTGGCGACGATGACCCTAACCCGCTGCACCGTGAAATGGCCGCCGCCATTCACGCGCTGGTGGATTCGGGCGTCCCCTGCTACTTCATTCACGGCAACCGTGATTTCCTGATCGGCAAGCGCTACGCCCGTGAAAGCGGCATGACGCTGCTGCCGGAAGAACAGGTGCTCGACCTCTACGGCCGCAAGGTGCTGATCATGCACGGCGACACGCTCTGCACCGACGATACCGGCTACCTGGCGTTTCGCGCCAAAGTCCACACCCCGTGGATCCAGAAAGTGTTCCTTGCCCTGCCGCTGTTTATCCGCAACCGCATCGCCGCCAGAATGCGCGCAGGCAGTAAAGCCGCCAACAGCAGCAAATCCATGACCATCATGGACGTCAATCCACAGGCGGTCGTGCGGGTGATGGAAAAGCATGATGTTCAGTGGCTCATCCACGGTCATACCCATCGTCCTGACGTGCATTCCCTCCTCGCCAACGGCCAGCCCGCACACCGCGTGGTGTTGGGTGCCTGGCACACCGAAGGCTCTATGGTCAAAGTCACGCCTGAGGGCGTGGAGCTGATCGCGTTTCCGTTTTAACCCCCTTCATATCATTCTATTTTTTTGAACAATATTGGCAAATTGTTTCGATTTTAATCAGCCCGTGGTCGGCCTATTATTTATCACATCAGGGCAACACGCCCTATCCCAGACAAAACACTTAAGGAATACGACCATGAAATCCATCAAAACTTTCGTTGCAGTTGCGGCTCTCTCCCTGGTTTCTTTCGGTTCTTTCGCGCAGAGCGTGAGTGCAACCGCCTCTACCCTTGACCGCGCAGAAGCGAAAATCGCTGCACAGGCTGCTGAACAGGGCGCGTCTTACAAAATCACCAGCGCGAAGGTCGACAACCGCGTCTATATGACCGCAGAACTGACGAAATAATGATTGCCCTTCGACAAAAACAGACCGCCAGAATGCGGTCTGTTTTGTTATGAGTTGATGGCAACAACGGCTCAAAATTTAACCGCGCAACCGTTTTCCTTGCCCGTATAACATGCTATTCTCTGTGCCCTCGAAAGCAGTGTGTTTCGCACCACAGGAGTTTTAAGACGCATGTCTTCCCGCAATAATCCGGCGCGTGTCGCCATCGTGATGGGGTCCAAAAGCGACTGGGCTACCATGCAGTTCGCCGCCGAAATCTTTGACATCCTGAATGTTCCGCACCACGTTGAAGTGGTCTCCGCGCACCGTACACCGGACAAACTGTTCAGCTTCGCCGAAAGCGCCGAAGAGAACGGTTATGAGGTGATCATTGCCGGTGCGGGCGGCGCAGCACATCTGCCGGGCATGATTGCCGCCAAAACCCTGGTGCCGGTGCTGGGCGTCCCGGTACAAAGCGCCGCGTTAAGCGGTGTGGACAGCCTCTACTCCATCGTTCAGATGCCGCGTGGCATTCCCGTCGGCACGCTGGCGATTGGTAAAGCGGGCGCCGCCAATGCCGCCCTGCTGGCCGCGCAGATCCTGGCGACGCACGATAAAGACTTACACCAGCGTCTGGCGGCGTGGCGTAAAGCCCAGACCGACGAGGTGCTGGACAATCCAGACCCACGGGGTGCCGCATGAAGCAGGTTTGCGTTCTCGGTAACGGCCAGCTAGGCCGCATGCTGCGTCAGGCTGGCGAACCGCTGGCGATTTCCGTCTGGCCCGTCGGCCTGGACGCCGAGCCGGAAGCGGTACCGTTCCACCAGAGCGTCATTACCGCTGAGATCGAACGCTGGCCGGAGACCGCCCTGACCCGCGAGCTTGCGCGTCATAACGCCTTCGTTAACCGCGACGTATTCCCGATCATTGCCGACCGTCTGACGCAAAAGCAACTTTTCGACAAGCTGGGCCTCGCAACCGCACCGTGGCAGCTCCTGTCTGATAAAAGCGAGTGGAACGACGTCTTCGCCATGCTGGGCGAACTGGCGATCGTGAAGCGCCGCGTGGGTGGCTACGACGGCCGCGGCCAGTGGCGCCTGCGCGCAGGCGACACCGCCGAGCTGCCGGATGATTGCTACGGCGAGTGCATTGTTGAGCAGGGCATCAACTTTAGCGGTGAAGTGTCGCTGGTTGGCGCGCGCGGTCATGACGGGCATACCGTGTTTTATCCGCTGACGCATAACCTCCATCAGGACGGCATTCTGCGCACCAGCGTGGCCTTCCCGCAGGCCAATGCTGACCACCAGGCGCAGGCGGAAGAGATGCTCTCTGCCATCATGCACGAGCTCGGGTACGTGGGTGTGATGGCGATGGAGTGCTTTATCACCCCGTCTGGTCTGCTGATCAACGAGCTGGCACCGCGCGTGCACAACAGCGGCCACTGGACGCAAAACGGCGCCTCCATCAGCCAGTTCGAGCTGCACCTGCGCGCAATTACCGACCTGCCGCTGCCGCAGCCGGTGGTGAACAGCCCGTCGGTGATGATCAACCTGATCGGAACCGATCTGAACTACGACTGGCTGAAGCTGCCGCTGGTGCATCTGCACTGGTATGACAAAGAGGTTCGTCCGGGTCGTAAGGTTGGCCACCTGAACCTCAACGACAGCGACACGGGCCGTCTGAGCGCCACGCTGGAAGCCATGATCCCGCTCCTGCCGCCGGAATACGCGAGCGGTATTGTCTGGGCACAGTCAAAGCTTAAATAGTTATCCCTCCGCCGGGGAGTTGACCTCCTCTTTCCCCGGCGTACAATTCCCGCCCATTGCTGCTTAGCTTTCTTCTGGAATAACCATGAACGATGGAATGGACTATCGCGCGATCCTCGCGTCCGATACCCCTTTAATCGACGTTCGCGCGCCGATCGAATTTGCCCAGGGCGCGATGCCAGCGACAGTCAACCTGCCTTTAATGAATGATGACGAGCGCGCCGCCGTCGGCACCTGTTATAAACGTCAGGGACCAGACGCCGCGCTGGCGCTCGGCCATCGTCTGGTGAGCGGCGACACGCGTGAGGCCCGCATCACCGCCTGGCGCGAGGCCAGCCTTGCCCATCCTGAGGGCTTTCTCTGCTGCGCGCGCGGCGGCCAGCGCTCGCATATCTCGCAGGCCTGGCTGAAAGAGGCGGGTATCGACTACCCGCTGATCCGCGGTGGCTATAAGGCCCTGCGCCAGACGGCAATTCAGGTGACCATTGAGCAGTCGCAAAAGCCGATGGTGCTTATTGGCGGCTGTACCGGGAACGGTAAAACCCTGCTGGTGAAGCAGCATGCACAGGGTATCGATCTGGAAGGACTGGCGCACCATCGCGGTTCATCGTTTGGTCGCACGCTGACGCCGCAGCTTTCCCAGGCCAGCTTTGAAAATCACCTTGCGGTTGAGCTATTGAAAAAAGACGCCGCGCGCTGGGTGCTGGAAGATGAAGGCCGGATGATTGGCTCTAATCACCTGCCAGCCTGCCTGCGCGACCGCATGGTTGAAGCCCCTATCGTGGTGGTAGAGGATCCGTTTGAGATCCGTCTTGAACGTCTGCGCGAAGAGTATTTCGACCATATGTGGGCGGATTTTTCTGCCGCCTACGGCGAGGAAGCAGGCTGGAAAGAATACAGCCAGTACCTGCATCACGGCCTGTTCGCCATTCGTCGCCGCCTGGGGCTGCAGCGCTTTGCGGAATTTACCGCGCTGTTAGATTCCGCGCTGTTGGAACAGCAACGATCTGGCCGCACGGACGCGCACTTCAGCTGGCTTGTACCGCTCCTGAACGACTATTACGACCCGATGTACGGCTATCAGCTGGAGAAAAAGGCGGAAAAGATTGTCTATCGCGGGACGTACGAAGAAATTGCTGAGTGGCTTGATCGCTGAAAAATAAAGCCGGGTGGCGGCTACGCCTTACCCGGCCTACGCGTACTGTTGTAGCCCCGGTAAGCGCAGCGCCACCGGGGAACAGACGGCTTAGAAGTCGTAACGCAGACGCACCAGGTTCATGTCGCCCAGGTTGTCGGTGCTGGAGGTGAACACGTGTTCGTAATCCACGCGGAAACCGTAATCCAGCTGGAAGCTAATACCCACGCCGTTGTCGATGCGCTGGTAGTTACGGCCGTTCACGTACTCAATGCGGTCACCCATGAAGTAAGGCTGGATGGATTTAACCGCATACTGACCGATTGGGAATTTATAACCTGCGAAGTACTCAATACCCCACGCGTCGCCCGCAAAGTAATCGTTAACAGACACTTTTTTGGTGGTCAGGAAGTTCTGGTACCAGCCGCCGCCTGCGGAGAAGGTCCAGTTGTCCGGGGTCCAGCTCAGCGCGGTACCGAGGATATTCTGGTCGTAGGTTTTGCTGTCGCCGTTGTCCGGGTTACGCATGTCGGCGCGGGTGTAGTTCCACGCGGCGCCCCAGGTCAGGTCGGTAGTCAGGTGGTAATCCAGGCCCAGTGAACCGCCGCCTTTACGCTTGTAGCGCAGGCCGTTGCCCGGCAGGTATTCACTGTCTTCAAACAGGTAGGATGCATAAATATCAGCATCGCCCACGGTTTTCTTATATTTCAGCATCTGGCGTGAACGGTAAGAACCGTCGTAGTCGCCGTTGATCCCGTTACCTGGCGCCTGAGCGATCATGTCGTAGTCCCAGATATCGGTTTTCGCGCCCACCACATCATAGTAAACGCTGTTCTGTTGACCGAAGGTCAGCGTACCCCAGGTGTCGCTCTTCAGACCGGTGTAGAGCATACGACGCGTGGTGTCGTGTGCGCCTTCGGCGTAGTGGTGATCCCAGTTAAACTGCGCAGGAATGTTCACACCCAGCTCGTAGTAGCTGATCCAGCTGATGTCATCAAACAGGTAGTAATCTGCAGCGAAACGGAAACGGGTGCCGCCGTCAAAGCCGTTACGCTTGTAGCTGTTTTTACCGTCGTCGCCGGTCATGTTCTGGAACTGAGGACGAATACTGCCGCCAACGGTGAAGTTCAGGCGGCTCAGCGGGTTACCCGCCTGAGGATCCTGCTTAAGAACGGTGATTTCCGCCTGAGAAGCGAAGGTCGTTAATGCCACTGCCGCGCCGATCGTTGCCGCCAGCGCTGATTTTTTTATAGTCATTATTTTTCCTTAATAGACACGCTGCTAAATATTTAGCGGGTGAATATTAACTGGAAATAATCGGGCTGTGTGGTTGGGTTTTTAATGTTTTGTGCTACTAAATGAGTGGGTATTATCACTTTGTGCTATTTAAACACTACGCACCGGCATAAAAATCCGGTGCGTAATTATCACCATACTAAATCAACTCGCAAACTGACGGAACAGGGCTTTGCCCTTTAACAGCCGCGTGCCGAGCCAGCCTCCGCAGAGAGAAAGTAGCGCAGCGCCGCACAGAGGCAGGATCAACCAAAGACGCCAGTCAGGCTCCCACGGGAAGTCGAAGACCTTTGTCTGCAGCACCGCCAGCGCCGTCTCTGCGCCAATGGCGGCCACCAGACCGGCCACCAGCCCCAGTAGCGCAAATTCGCTCCAGAGCGTCATTCGCAGCAGCCGCTTACCGGCCCCCAGCGTGCGGTATACCACCAGCTCCTGATGGCGCTGGCGCATGCCCACCTGCACCTGGGCCAGCAGCAACAGCACGCCGCAGATCGTCACCAGCACCACCATCACCTCCAGCGCGCGGCTCACCTGCTCCAGCACCTGCCCCACCTGCTTCAGGATCGCCCCAATATCCAGCAGGCTGACCGTCGGAAACTCCCGGTTAAGCTGGGTCAGCATGCCGTTGCCGTTCTCCCAGCGGAAGCTGGTCAGCCAGCTCTGGGGCTGCCCGTCCAGCGCCCCCGGCGGGAAGATAAAGAAGAAGTTGGGCCGCAGGCTTTCCCAGTCCACTTTACGCAGGCTGGTCACTTTCGCGGTGAAATCCTGGGTATCCCCTGTGAAGGTAACGCTGTCTCCCAGCTTCACGTTCAGGCG
The DNA here is from genome assembly GCF_001742765.1 of Enterobacter sp. ku-bf2. Taxonomy (NCBI): domain Bacteria; kingdom Pseudomonadati; phylum Pseudomonadota; class Gammaproteobacteria; order Enterobacterales; family Enterobacteriaceae; genus Enterobacter; species Enterobacter sp. ku-bf2. The sequence goes on along the minus strand of NZ_MDVW01000019.1, from coordinate 213,783 downwards.
CGTCGCCAGTCCCTCCTCCATCGACACTTCTCCCGCTTTCGGCGGCCAGGTGCCGGCGGTTATCGGATTGTGGTCAGGGCGTTTCTCCTGCCAGGTGAGGTTCAGCTCGCGGTTCAGCGACTCGTCCTTGTTCCCCTCCGTTGGCTGCCCGTTGATCTGCGTCAGACGCGCGCGAACGATGGGATAGAACGACTCAGGGATGATGTGATGCTCCGCCAGGAAGCCCTTCAGCGGCGTAACCTGCTCAGGGGCGATATTGATCAGGAAATAGTTCGGGCTTTCCGGCGGAAGCTGCTGCTGCCAGCGATCGAGCAGATCGCCGCGCAGCACCAGCAGCAGCGCCAGCAGCATAAACGACAGCGAGAACGCCGACAGCTGGCTGAGCGTAGACCAGGGCTGGTGCAGCAGACGGTTGACCGCCAGGCGCACGGGCAGGGATTTTACCGTCACCCTTTTCAGGAGGTTAAGCAGTATCCAGCCCAGCACGCCGCACAGCAGCGCCAGCACAACCGCCCCGGCCAGCACCGCCCACAGCAGCGTGCTGCCGCCCATCAGCCACGCCAGCAGCCCCACCGCCACCGCAATAATCACCGGTAGGTAGAACTTCAGCGGCCAGACGTTCGCCACGACATCGTTGCGAAGCACGCGCAGCGGCTGCGTGGCGAGCAGCAGGCGGTAAGGCCGGAGCCCCACCAGCACCGAGATCACCGTCATCGCGCCCATCGCCCACAACCACGGCCAGAGGCTGGCCGGCGGCAATGCGGCCGGGAGCACCGATTTCAGCATCACCATCAGCAGTTTTTCAAACAGCAGCCCCATTATTCCGCCGGTCAGCGCCGACAGGACCAGCAGCATCAGCCACTGGCCGACGATCAGCTTGCGCAGCTGCGCCCGGCCCGCCCCGAGGGTTTTGAGGATCGCCACCAGGTCGTAGCGGCTGCGGCAGTAGTGCCCCATCGCCACGGCCACCGCCGCCACCGCCAGCAGCAGGGTCAACAGGGCCGACAGCAGCAGGAACTGCTGAGAGCGCTCCAGAGATTTACCGAGCGCCCCCTCGTCCTGCTCCAGCCCGTACCAGCGGTGTTCCGGTTTGAGCTGCGGCAGAAGCCATTTTTCATAGGCGTCAAGCTGGGCGGGCGTGCCGCCAAATTTATAGCGCCAGGTAACGCGGCTGCCCGGCTGTACCGCATGGGTGGCCGCGACATCCGCGGTGTTCATCAGCAGGCGCGGCGCAAGCTGGAACGGGTTAAATCCGCCGTCGGGCTCCTGTACCACTTCCCCGGCAATCCTGAGGGTAGCGTCACCGACGTCGATACTGTCGCCGGGTTTCAGGTTCAGCAGCGCCATCAGACGCGATGCCAGCAGCACCGTACCGGGCGTCGGCTTTAATCCCGGCGGGCGGGTCTGCAAGTCACCGTACATCGGATAGATATCATCGACGGCCTTGACGCTCGCCAGCTGCGGCGTGTCGCCCGCGAAGGTCATGGTCTGGAAGGTGAGCTGCTCCCCCACCTTCAGCCCTTCTTTGCGCGCTGCTTCAATCCAGCCCGGCGGCACGGGGCGGGAGCTTTCCAGCGCCCTGTCACCCGCCATAAACTCCCGGCTCTGCTGGCTGAGCCCTTTTTCCATGCGGTCACTGACGCTGCCGAGCGCCAGCACGCAGGCCACCGCCAGGCTGAGCGCCAGCCAGACAATCAGCAGCGAGGGCGAGCGCCACTCGCGCCAGAACCAGCGGGTAATCATGCTTCCTCCTGCAGAACACCGTTGACCAGCCGCAGGCGACGGTCGCAGCGCGCCGCGAGCTGCGGATCGTGGGTCACGAGGATAAGCGTAGTGCCGTGCTCGCGGTTGAGCGAAAACAGCAGGTCGGCAATCCGGTCTCCGGTTTTACGGTCAAGGTTGCCGGTAGGCTCATCGGCAAACAGCACCTCAGGGCGGCCGTTAAACGCGCGGGCCAGCGCCACGCGCTGCTGCTCACCGCCGGAAAGCTGGGCGGGAAGATGGTCGAGACGTTTCCCCAGACCGAGCTGTTCCAGCAGCGCCTTCGCGTGAGCGCGACTTTCACGGCTATTTTCACCGCGCAGCAGCGCAGGGAGCTCGACGTTTTCCAGGGCGTTCAGGGTCGGGATCAGCATAAAGGACTGAAAGACAAAACCAACGTGACGCGCGCGCAGCGCGGCCCGCGCCTCTTCATCAAGCTGATGCAGCGGCTGCCCGACAAGGTGGACCTCACCGCTGCTGCCTTCGTCCAGACCGGCTAAAATCGCCAGCAGCGTGGACTTACCGGAACCGGATTCGCCAATCAGCGCAATGGTTTCAGCGCGTTTGACAACGAGTTCAACTCCGGTAAGGATGGAAAGCTCGTGCTCCCCCTGACCGACGGACTTCTTAAGATGATGAACTTCAACACTGTTTTCCGCTGGCATTTGCCCTTCCTGTTTTTGATTCTGATGACTTTCCGCGCGGCGGCAGCGGACACGTTACTGGTTCTCGGCGACAGCCTGAGCGCAGGCTATCGTATGGCGGCCAGCGCGGCCTGGCCCGCTCTGCTCAATGACAAATGGCAGAGCAAAACGGCTGTAATCAACGCCAGCATCAGCGGCGACACCTCGCAGCAGGGGCTGTCGCGCCTGCCTGCGCTGCTCAAACAGCATCAGCCACGGTGGGTGCTGGTTGAGCTTGGCGGTAATGATGGCCTGCGCGGTTTCCAGCCTCAGCAAACGGAGAATACGCTGCGCACCATTTTGCAGGACATCAGGGCGGCAAACGCCCAGCCGCTGCTGATGCAAATTCGCCTGCCCGCCAACTACGGTCGTCGGTATAATGAGGCCTTTAGCGCGATCTACCCCAAGCTTGCCAAAGAGTTTGATATTCCGCTGCTGCCATTTTTCATGGAAGAGGTCTATCTCAAACCCCAGTGGATGCAAGACGACGGGATCCACCCCAATCGCGATGCGCAGCCGTTTATTGCCGACTGGATGGCAACGCGGCTGGCTCCTTTAGTTAAACATGACTCCTGATTAAGCGGAGATCCTGACAGGTAAAGTTATGCAAAAATCGGTCTTAATTACAGGATGTTCCAGCGGAATCGGCCTGGAAAGCGCGCTCGAATTAAAGCGCCAGGGGTTTCGGGTTCTGGCGGCCTGCCGCAAACCCGACGATGTCGAACGCATGAACGGTCTGGGCTTTACCGGCGTGCTGCTGGATATGGACTCGCCGGAGAGCGTTGAGCGCGCCGCAGATGAGGTGATCGCACTGACCGGTAATCGTCTGTACGGCCTGTTTAATAATGCCGGTTACGGCGTGTATGGCCCGCTGGACACCCTCTCCCGCGAAACGCTGGAGAAGCAGTTTTCGACCAACTTCTTCGGCGTGCATCAGCTCACCATGCGTCTGCTCCCCGCGATGCTGCCGCACGGTGAAGGGCGCATCGTGATGACGTCGTCGGTGATGGGGCTAATTTCCACCCCGGGCCGCGGCGCCTACGCCGCCAGCAAATATGCGCTGGAGGCCTGGTCCGACGCCCTTCGCATGGAGCTACGCCACAGCGGCATTAAGGTCAGCCTGATTGAACCCGGCCCGATCCGCACCCGCTTTACCGAAAACGTTAACCAGACGCAGGCAGATAAACCGGTCGAGAACCCCGGCATCGCCGCACGTTTTACCCTCGGGCCAGAGGCGGTGGTGGCCAAAGTGCGCCATGCTTTTGAGAGTGACCATCCCAAAATGCGCTATCCGGTGACGCTGGTCACCCATGCCGTCGGCTGGTTAAAACGCCTGCTGCCGGGCCGGATAATGGACAAAATTTTACACGGTTGAGTTGAAGCGCCGACGCGCATCCCCATGTAAAGAACAAACCGACAAAAGAGAAAGCCGCATGTCCGTACAGAATATCGTCAATATCACAGAAGCTAACCTGCAACAGACGCTTGAACAGTCGATGACCAAACCGGTCCTGTTCTACTTCTGGTCTGAACGTAGCCAACACTGTCTGCAGCTGACGCCGGTGCTGGAAAGCCTTGCCGCCCAGTACAACGGTCAGTTCATTCTCGCGAAGCTGGATTGTGACGCCGAGCCGATGGTCGCGTCTCAGTTTGGTCTGCGCGCCATTCCTACCGTCTATCTGTTCCAGAACGGCCAGCCTGTTGATGGCTTCCAGGGACCACAGCCGGAAGACGCTATCCGCGCCCTGCTGGATAAGGTGCTGCCGCGCGAAGAAGAGCTGAAAGCGCAGGAAGGCATGGCGCTGATGCAGGAAGGCAAATACGACGAGGCGCTGCCGCTGCTCAAAGACGCATGGCAGCTGTCAAAACAGAACAGCCAGATTGGCCTGCTGCTGGCGGAAACGCAGATCGCCCTGCACCGCTCAGAAGACGCAGAAGCCGTACTCAAGACGGTTCCGCTGCAGGATCAGGACACTCGCTATCAGGGGCTGGTTGCACAAATTGAGCTGCTTAAGCAGGCGGCAGATACCCCGGAAATTCAGCAGCTGCAGCAGCAGGTTGCCGACAACCCGGCGGACGCCGCGCTGGCAAGCCAGCTGGCGCTGCAACTGCATCAGGTGGGGCGTAACGAAGAGGCGCTTGAGCTGCTGTTCAGCCATCTGCAAAAAGATTTAGCCGCCGCAGACGGTCAGGCGCGCAAGATGTTCCAGGAGATCCTGGCCGCGCTGGGCACCGGAGACGCGCTGGCGTCGAAGTATCGTCGTCAGCTTTACGCGTTGTTGTATTGATGCACTTTGCCCGGTGACGGCTTCGCCTTACCGGGCCTACAAAAGAACGAATCGTAGGCCGGGCAAACGCAGTGCCGCCCGGCACAATCACCGCACCTTTTTCAACTGCGTCACCACCAGCTGGTGACGCGCGTTGTAGAACTTCCGATAGGTCAGGTAGCAGGCAATGATGGTGGACAGGCTTGCCGTGGAAAGCAGCATAAACGTCACCATGATCTGATACTTAATCGCTTTTACCGGATCGATACCGGCAAAAATCAGCCCCGACATCATGCCCGGCAGGCTCACCAGCCCCACCGTTTTGGCGGAATCTACCGTAGGGATCAGCGATGAGCGAATGCTCTCGCGAATCAGCCGCGCCGAGGCCACTTTTGGCGTTGCCCCCAGGCTTAGTTTCTCCTGCAGCTGCTGCTGTTCGCTACTGAAACGCTGGCCGAGGTTGTTATAACAGAGCCCAACGGCCACCATCGCGTTCCCCGCAATCATCCCGGAAATAGGGATAACCTGCATCGGCGTAAACTCAATCGAGCCGGAAAGTACCAGCACCGCCAGCGTGAGCGCCGTTCCGGTGGTAATCGCGATAAACGATGAAACAAACGCCTTATCGATGTATTTACTGCGCTTTTGCGCATTCCACGCCGCGTTAAAGCAGATAAAGAGCACCATCAGCAGCGTCAGCACCGCGTGGTTAACGTTGAAGATATACTTCAGCACATAGCCGACGATGATGAGCTGAATCACCGCGCGGCAGATACTCCATACGATATCTTTTTCCAGCCCCAGCTTTTCGCGGTAGCTGACCACAATCGCAATCAGCACCAGCACCATCGAAAAGGCCAGCGATTCGTTGGTAATGTTGTGTTCACCCACGGTTTGCCTCCTGCATTTTCCCGCCGTGCGGCTGGAGCGTAATAACGTCATCCGCATGGGTTATTTCGTTAGCGTCGTGCGTCACCCACAGCACGGCAATGTTCTGCTCCCGGGCGTAACGATGAATAATCTCGTTAACGTTGCGCTTGTTGACGTCATCGAGCGCGCTGGTGATTTCATCCAGCAACAACACCTTCGGTAAAAACTGCAGGTTGCGGATCAGCGAGACCCGCTGCTTTTCGCCGCCCGACAGCGCGTTGATGGATTTGCTCAGCGTCTCCTGCGCCAGGCCAAAGCGGGCCAGATCCTGGATAAACTTTTCCGGCTCCGGCGTTTTATTGCGGATTTGCCACGGGAAAATCAGGTTGTCATAGACCGTATCGCCAAAAAGCACGGGCGTTTGCACGCAGTACGAGACCTGCTGGCGATAGCTTTCCGGAGAAAGCGAGGCGATATCCTCGCCTTCAAACAGAATGGCGCCCTCCGTCGGGCTGAGGAGTGACGCCACAATCTTCAGCAGCGTGCTTTTACCACAGCCTGAGGGACCCGTGATTAATTTAAACTCGCCCGGCGACAGGCTAAACCCGACGTGCTGCAGGATCGTGTTTTCCCCGACTCGAAATCCGACATCCCTGAGCAGTAATACGTTTCTTTTATCGTTCATCGCGCTTCCGTTGACCGCTTCGTGTAATAACCGCCTGTAGCATAATCCTTTCGCCCGCACAGCGCGAATAGCCTCACGCTGAAGCAAGTGTTAAACTTTTTGTTTGCGAATTGTCACCTCCATCACTACAGGAAGTATGTGACATGGCACATATCTTTTATGAGTTTCCCTCCCTGAAGCCTGGTGTTCCTGATGTCGAAACATTAATGGAAGTCATCAAATCGTCGGAGCTGACGCGTTTTGTGATAGGTGCAGAGGTGGTGGACTTTGTTAAGAAGGCGCTCATCGTGAACACCACGATCGGCAGCTTCAAAAATTGCTATTTCGCCTTCGACAACGGAACACACTTCCTTGAATTTGACGGTGAAGGCAAATCAAAACGCTTCAATGAGGTGCCGGACTGGTTCGTCTCTCCGGCGGAATTTTCACGCACCCAGTGGCTTATCAACCACAATCTTGCGGATGTGAAAGCCACACAGTTCATTGACGTCCTGATGTCCTACCCGCTGAAAGCGCGCCGCGCGCACTGCAATTTGCTATTCGGACTGGAGCTGGAAAAGGTGAACGCGGTTCCGGCAGCGGCGTCAGCGGCAGGTAAAATCGGCAATAAAAACGGTAAAACCACCAAGCCCCGCGTCACCGATCTGGGCTCGTTCGAGCTGTTCAGCCAGTTCTTTGCACGCATGAAAACCGCCGTGCTGGCCGATGAGTTCCCGACTCTGCAGATCCTGACGGGCATGGATAACCTGGCAAAAGCGCCGCATAATTTAAAGCAGGGCATCAGAACCTGGTTTAAAGCCATCGCGGGCGACCTTCCACCGAATAACAAACGCGTTGAAGCGGGGAATGCCGTTCTGTTCTGCGCCCCCATTCGCGAACAGATCCAGCGTATCGAAGCGCTGGGGCTGGAGAATTACTACCAGGGATTATCGAAAGCCATTGCTGAAGCGGGTGATGGATTCATCTCTGACTTTACCTATACTTACGAGCAATAAACACACACTTTCACTCGCCACAGCATGCAAAACAGGAGGTTTTTATGCTTATCGTTGTTCCCGTCCTTATTTTCGTTGCGCTGGTTATCGTAGGCGCCGGCGTCAAAATTGTCCCTCAGGGTTATCAGTGGACCGTCGAGCGTTTCGGCCGATACACCAACACACTCCAGCCAGGCTTAAGCCTGATTGTTCCGTTCATGGACAGAATTGGTCGCAAGATCAACATGATGGAGCAGGTTCTGGACATTCCGTCCCAGGAAGTGATCTCCAAGGATAACGCCAACGTCACCATCGACGCCGTCTGCTTTATTCAGGTGATTGACGCGCCGAAAGCGGCCTATGAGGTCAGCAACCTGGAGCTGGCGATCGTCAACCTGACGATGACCAACATCCGTACCGTGCTCGGCTCGATGGAGCTGGACGAGATGCTTTCCCAGCGCGACAGCATTAACACCCGCCTGCTGCACATTGTCGACGAGGCAACGAACCCGTGGGGAATCAAAGTTACCCGCATCGAGATCCGCGACGTGCGCCCGCCGGCGGAGCTGATCGCCTCCATGAACGCCCAGATGAAAGCCGAGCGAACCAAGCGCGCCTATATTCTGGAAGCCGAAGGGGTGCGCCAGGCGGAGATCCTCAAAGCGGAAGGGGAAAAACAGTCGCAGATCCTGAAAGCGGAAGGCGACCGTCAGTCCGCGTTCTTGCAGGCGGAAGCGCGTGAGCGTTCCGCCGAAGCGGAAGCCCGCGCGACCCAGATGGTGTCCGAGGCGATTGCCGCCGGCGATATTCAGGCCGTGAACTACTTTGTCGCGCAAAAATATACCGACGCGCTGAAAGAGATTGGGTCGGCGAACAACAGCAAAGTGGTGATGATGCCGCTGGATGCCAGCAGCCTGATGGGCTCTATCGCGGGCATAGCCGAACTGATCAAGGACAGCGGAAACGAGCGTAAAAAATGATTGAGCTGATCGTTGCACATCCTCATGCCTTCTGGCTAAGCCTCGGCGGCTTATTGCTGGCGGCGGAGATGCTGGGCGGCAACGGCTACCTGCTCTGGAGCGGTGTTGCTGCCGTCATTACCGGTCTTCTGGTCTGGATCCTTCCCCTGGAGTGGGCGTGGCAGGGCGCGCTGTTTGCCGTGCTGACGCTGGTGGCCGCCTGGCTGTGGTGGCGCTGGCTCAACCGGCGGGTTAACGAGCAGAAACCGGTGGACGCCCACCTTAACCAGCGCGGACAGCAGATTGTCGGCAAGCGTTTTACGCTCGACAGCACGCTGGTGAACGGACGTGGGCACATGCGGGTAGGTGACAGTTCGTGGCCGGTGGTGGCCGACGATGACCTCAGCGCCGGCACGCGGGTGGAGGTCATCGCGGTGGAGGGCATTACCCTGCGGGTAAAAGCCTGCTAAGCGTGGGTTTTGCGGTGGCAGCAGCCGGCAAGATTATCGATGATCGGGCAGTCGGCGCTGTCATCCCCCGGACAGGACGCCGCGAGCTGCAGCAGCTGTTCGCGCATCGCCTGTAGCTCGACGATGTGGCGTTCAATTTCGGCCACCTTTTCCAGCGTGCGTTTTTTCACGTCGGCGCTGTGACGCTTTGGATCGTTGAACAGGTTAACCAGCTCGCCGCACTCTTCCAGATTAAAACCGACCTGTCTGGCCTGGCGCAGCAGCGTCAGTTCATCCAGATGCAGCTGCGTGTAGCTACGGTAGCCGTTTTCACTGCGCAGCGGCGGCGTCACCAGTCCCTTCTCTTCATAAAAGCGAATCGCTTTGCTGGTTAAGCCGGTTTTTTTTGCCACATCACTGATATTCACATTTCCCCCTTGACCTTCCCCTTGATGGAAGGTTTAACCTTCATAACAGTTAGTGAAAAGCGTTACTCCGGTCAACAACTGACCAAAATATTATACGGGAGTTTTGTTATGTCTCACACTATTGACCTGACGCTGGACGGCCTCTCCTGCGGCCACTGCGTCAAACGCGTTAAAGAAAGCCTGGAACAGCGCCCTGATGTGGAAAGCGCTGATGTGACTATCGATCATGCCGCTGTGACCGGCAGCGCCAGCGCGGATGCGCTGATCGATACCATCAAGCAGGCCGGTTACGGGGCGGAGTTAAGCCACCCAAAGGCTAAACCGCTGGCAGAGTCATCATCCCCGTCGGAAGCACTGACAGCGGCCACTCCTGAGCTTCCGGCAGCGGATGATATTGATGACAGCCAACAGCTGCTGATCAACGGCATGAGCTGCGCCAGCTGCGTCTCCCGGGTACAAAACGCCCTGCAGGCGGTACCGGGCGTCGCGCAGGCACGGGTGAATCTTGCGGAGCGCACTGCGCTGGTGATGGGCAGCGCCTCCGCCGCAGAATTAGTGCAGGCCGTTGAAAAAGCGGGCTACGGCGCGGAGGCCATCGAAGATGATGCCGAACGCCGCGAGCGCCAGCAGGAAACGGCTATCGCCACCATGAAGCGCTTCCGCTGGCAGGCCATCGTCGCCCTGCTGGTCGGTATTCCGGTGATGGTGTGGGGCATGCTCGGCGACAACATGATGGTCACCGACGACAACCGCACGCTGTGGCTGGTGATTGGTTTGATTACCCTTGCGGTGATGGTGTTGGCAGGCGGACATTTCTATACCAGCGCCTGGAAGAGCCTGAAAAATCGTACCGCGACGATGGATACCCTGGTCGCCCTCGGGACCGGCGCGGCGTGGCTCTATTCGATGAGCGTGAACGTCTGGCCCCAGTGGTTCCCGATGGAAGCGCGGCATCTCTATTACGAAGCGAGCGCGATGATTATCGGCCTGATTAACTTAGGCCATATGCTGGAAGCCCGCGCCCGCCAGCGCTCCTCGAAAGCGCTGGAAAGATTGCTCGATTTAACCCCACCGACGGCCCGCGTGGTCACGGACGAAGGGGAGAAAAGCGTCCCGCTGGCGGAAGTTCAGCCCGGCATGACGCTGCGCCTGACGACGGGCGATCGCGTTCCCGTTGACGGTAAGATAACCCAGGGCGAAGCCTGGCTGGATGAAGCGATGCTGACCGGGGAGCCTATCCCTCAGCAGAAATCAGACGGCGACGCCGTGCATGCCGGTACGGTCGTGCAGGACGGCAGCGTGCTGTTCACCGCCAGCGCCGTCGGCAGCCACACGACGCTGTCGCGTATTATTCGCATGGTGCGCCAGGCGCAGAGCAGTAAACCAGAAATTGGCCAGCTTGCTGATAAAATCTCGGCCATTTTTGTGCCGGTGGTGGTCGGCATTGCCCTGCTGAGTGCGGCGATCTGGTACTTCTTCGGCCCGGCGCCGCAGATTGTGTATACCCTGGTGATCGCCACCACGGTGCTGATCATCGCCTGCCCTTGCGCCCTTGGTCTGGCGACGCCAATGTCGATTATCTCCGGCGTAGGCCGCGCGGCCGAATTTGGCGTGCTGGTGCGGGACGCGGACGCGCTGCAGCGGGCCAGCACCCTGGACACGCTGGTGTTTGATAAAACCGGCACGCTGACGGAAGGTAAACCGCAGGTGGTCGCCGTCCACACAGTGGGCATTTCGGAAGAGGATGCACTGCGTCTCGCCGCCGCGCTGGAGCAAGGCTCCAGCCATCCGCTGGCGCGCGCCATTATTGATAAAGCCAATGCGTCTGCCCTGCCGCAGGTGAATCAGTTCCGCACCCTGCGCGGGCTCGGCGTGAGCGGTGAAGCAGAAGGCCACGCGCTGCTGCTGGGCAACCAGGCATTGCTCAATGAAAACGGCATTGATACCGCCGCGCTGGACAGTGAGCTCAAGGCGCAGGCGTCACAGGGCGCCACCCCGGTTCTGCTGGCGGTGGATGGCAAAGCCGCCGCGCTGCTGGCCGTGCGCGATCCGCTTCGCCAGGACAGCGTGGATGCCTTACAGCGCCTGCACCATGCGGGATATCGTCTGGTGATGTTGACCGGGGATAACCCGACCACCGCCAACGCCATCGCGAAAGAAGCCGGTATTGATGAGGTGATTGCGGGCGTACTGCCGGATGGCAAAGCGGACGCCATTAAAAACCTGCAACGCCAGGGCCGTCAGGTGGCAATGGTCGGCGACGGCATCAACGATGCCCCGGCGCTGGCCCAGGCGGATGTGGGGATCGCAATGGGCGGCGGCAGCGACGTAGCCATCGAAACCGCGGCCATCACGCTGATGCGCCACAGCCTGATGGGCGTGGCCGATGCGCTGGCCATTTCGAAAGCCACGCTGCGCAACATGAAGCAGAACCTGCTGGGGGCGTTTATCTACAACTCGCTCGGTATCCCGATTGCTGCCGGCATTTTGTGGCCGCTGACCGGCACGCTGCTTAATCCGGTCGTCGCGGGTGCGGCGATGGCGCTCTCCTCCATCACCGTGGTCAGCAACGCCAACCGGCTGTTGCGGTTTAAACCGAAGGATTGAACCTTGTACCCGTACGCGCTAGCATGAACCTTTCCGTTTATGGAGCGCGTATGGGTCTGTTTCATCGTATAAAAACATCGTTTCGCGCCCTTTTCCCTCGCCGTTACGCCTGGCCCGGTCTGGATATTTCGCTTCCCGGCGGGCAACACCTGCACCTGGTCGGCAGCATCCATATGGGCACGCAGGATATGTCTCCCCTGCCTCCCGGCCTGATTAAACTGCTGAAACACGCCGATGCGCTGGTCGTTGAGGCGGACATTTCGGGTCAGGAGTCACCGTTTGCCGGGCTCGAGAGCGATCTCACCCTGGCGGAGCGCCTGGATGAAACCCAGCTTGCGGAACTGACGCGCGTCGCCGAGGAAACCGGCGTCTCGCTCTCCATGATTGACACCCTGCCGCTGTGGCAAATCGCGATGGTATTGCAGGCTACGCAGGCGCAGCGTCTGGGGCTGCGGGGTGATTACGGCATTGATTACCAGCTGCTGAACGTGGCAAGGGCGCGCAGCCTGCCCATCATCGAGCTGGAAGGAACGGACAGCCAGATTGCGCTCCTGCGACAGCTTCCCGACGACGGTCTGATGCTGCTGGATGATACGCTGACCCACTGGCATACCAACGCGCGCCTGCTGCAAACCATGATTGGCTGGTGGCTGGATGCGCCGCCCGCGGACGGCAGGCTGGCGTTACCGTCGACGTTCAGCGAATCGCTGTATGATGTGCTGATGAATGCGCGCAATAAAGCCTGGCGGCAGACACTGCATGCCTTACCTGCGGGGCGTTACGTGGTGGCGGTCGGGGCGTTACATTTGTACGGAGAAGGGAACTTGCCGTCGTTGCTGAAATAAAAAAATGGCCAATATTTCTATTGGCCCGTCAAAGAGGAATTTCATCGTTTTTATTATGCCGAAGGAGACCTTCGGTTGAGCCGATTGTCGCTCAAAGTGACCATCACTGCCAACACTATTGCGCAAGATGGTGCTATTTTTTAGACAAACGTCAGGCGTATGCTGTTGGCATGATTTGTCTGTCGTAAGAAGGATAGCTATGACTCCCGCCGTTAAATTACTCGAAAAAAACAACATTTCTTTCCGGATCCACACCTACGATCACGATCCGAATGAAACCAACTTTGGTGATGAAGTGGTGCGCAAGCTGGGGCTGAACGCGGACCAGGTTTATAAAACGCTGCTGGTGGCGGTGAACGGCGATATGAAGCACCTCGCCGTGGCGGTGACGCCCGTGGCAGGACAGCTGGACCTTAAGAAAGTCGCCAAAGCGCTGGGGGCGAAGAAGGTGGATATGGCGGATCCGATGGTGGCGCAGCGCACCACGGGCTACCTGGTGGGCGGCATCAGTCCACTCGGGCAGAAAAAACGCCTACCGACGCTGATCGATGCCCCTTCGCAGGAATTTGACACCATCTTTATCTCCGGCGGCAAACGCGGGCTGGACATTGAGCTGGCCGCGGGCGATCTGGCAAAAATGCTGGACGCGAAGTTTGCGGATATTGCCCGCCGGGAGTAAAAAAAGCCGGGTGGCGGCTACGCCTTACCCGGCCTACATTTTGCACCCGTAGGCCCGGTAAGCGCAGCGCCACCGGGCAACACAACCGCACTACTGCCAGCTCACCTCACCTTTCGGCTCATACGCATTCACGTCAATCGGCGAATTCTGCTCGATATACTGCTTCAGCACTTCCGCGTCGATAAAGCCGGTGTTCACGTATCCCGGTTTATTATCAATATGCGGATAGCCGTCGCCGCCGGTGGCGTTAAAGCTTAACGTCGCCAGACGGTAGGTTTTCGCCGGGTCAACCGGTTCGCCTTTGATCTTCAGGTCGTTAAGCTTGCCGTCTTTCGCTACGAAGCTCACGTTGGCAAACTGCGGATAGGCCCCGGAATCCGGCTTCATCTGCGCCACGGCGGTCAGGTACTCAACAACCTCCTTCCCGCTCATGTCGGCATAAACCACCACGTTACCGAACGGCTGCACCTTCAGAACGTCTTTATAGGTGATGTTTCCACCTTCGATGGAATCACGAATGCCACCGCCGCTCATCACGCCAAAGTCAGCCCCGGTGCGCGCCATTTGCGCCGCGAGCACCAGGTGGCCCATGTTGGTCTGCACGAAGCGAACTTTACTGCGGTCCCCCTCCAGACGACCGTTCAGCGTTCCGATTTTCACATCCAGCTGCGCCTTGCCTTTGTTCTGGAACGGCGTCAGCAGGGAGAGCATCTGCTGGTTTTCTGGAATCTCTGGGGTGTAAAGTACGCGCTCGCTTTTCCCGTCCGGGTAAGTGACTTTCTTCTTCAGGTTGACCGGAATGAGTTGGTAGTGGACCAGCTTCATCTCGCCGTTACGGAACTCAAAGTCTGCCCGCCCCACGTATTTGCCCCACTCGTGCGCCTGCACAATCCAGATACCGTTTTGACGGTCTGGCGCACACGGCGTGCCCGGGACGTAGTCCACCTGCTTTTTGTTCTCGGATGCCATGCACACCGGATCCTGTGAGTGACCACCCACAATCATCGCCAGAGACCCCTCAGGCAGGCTGCGCGCCATCTCCACGTCACCGGGCGCGTTAGAGCCGTGCTCACCGTTGTCGTAGTGCCCCATGTGCGTGGTGGCGATAATGACGTCCGGCTTTTCGTTTTGCTGCAGCTCCTGAATCACCAGCTTCGCTTCGTCTGCCGGTTTGCGGAATTCGATATCGGTGAAGAACTCAGGGTTGCCAATTTTCGCCGTATCGTCGGTGGTTAAGCCGATGACCGCGATCTTCAGATCCTGACGTTTAAACAGCGCCCACGGCTTAAACAGGCGCTCGCCGGTACTTTTCTGGTAAATATTGGCGGAGAGGAACGGGAATTTGGCCCATTTTTCCTGCTGACGGAGTACGGTCAGCGGATTATCAAATTCATGGTTACCGACGGCCATCGCGTCGTAGCCAATCAGATTCATGCCGCGAAAGTCGGGTTCGGCGTCCTGCAAATCGGATTCCGGCACGCCGGTGTTGATATCGCCGCCTGAGAGCAGCAGCACGCTGCCGCCCTGAGCTGCGACCTCTTTACGAATGCCGTCCACCAGCGTTTTTTGTGCCGAGAGGCCATATTCGCCGTATTCACTGCGCCAGAAATGACCGTGGTGGTCGTTGGTATGCAGAATGGTAATTTTATAGGTTTTGTCTTTTTCATACGCCTGCGCAGGCAGGCTTACCAGCCCCCACGCCGCGATGAGCGCCAGCGCGACGCCCCGCTTCATTAACTTCATCTTCTCTCTCCCTGACCAATAGACAAAGGCAGAAATTACAGTGACTAATAAGAATAGACAAATAAGTTTTCATAATTGCGACTTTCTTCAAATGTCGCAGGCGGGTATGTTAGTCGGATAATAATTACTCCCTGCACTTCTGCTAACAAAACGTGGTATTTATGGCAATCAGTGAATCAACCCAGCCCGTTTCGGGCGCGCCGGCGTCGCGCACCTCCTTTAAAGTCTTAGGTGCAATCAGTCTTTCACACCTGCTCAACGACATGATCCAGTCGTTGATTCTGGCAATTTATCCGCTGCTGCAGTCCGAGTTTTCGTTAACCTTCGTGCAGATCGGGATGATCACCCTGACCTTCCAGCTGGCTTCCTCGCTGCTACAGCCGGTGGTGGGCTACTGGACGGATAAATACCCGATGCCGTGGTCGCTGCCGATCGGCATGTGCTTTACCCTAAGCGGTCTGGTGCTGCTCGCCATGGCCGGGAGTTTTGAAGCCGTGCTGATCGCCGCCGCGCTGGTGGGTACCGGCTCGTCCGTGTTCCATCCGGAGTCCTCCCGCGTGGCGCGGATGGCGTCCGGTGGTCGTCACGGCCTGGCGCAGTCACTTTTCCAGGTGGGCGGTAACTTTGGTAGCTCTCTCGGCCCGCTGCTGGCCGCAGTGATTATTGCCCCTTACGGTAAAGGCAACGTGGCGTGGTTTGTGCTGGCCGCGCTGCTGGCGATTATCGTGCTGGCCCAAATCAGCCGCTGGTATGCCGCTCAGCATCGCGTCAATAAAGGAAAACCTAAAGCGAAGGTTATCAATCCCCTGCCGCGCAATAAGGTTATCCTGGCGGTGGCCGTCCTGTTGGTGCTGATTTTCTCGAAATACTTCTATATGGCGAGCATCAGCAGCTATTACACCTTTTATCTGATGCAAAAATTCGGATTATCGGTACAAAATGCGCAGATTCACCTGTTTGCCTTCCTGTTCGCCGTTGCGGCCGGCACGGTCATTGGCGGGCCTGTGGGGGATAAGATTGGGCGTAAATATGTCATTTGGGGCTCTATCCTCGGCGTAGCGCCCTTTACCCTCATTTTGCCGTACGCCAGCCTTGAATGGACGGGAATTTTAACCGTGATTATTGGTTTTATCCTCGCTTCCGCGTTTTCCGCCATTCTGGTCTATGCCCAGGAGCTGCTGCCTGGCCGTATCGGTATGGTTTCCGGACTCTTTTTCGGTTTTGCCTTCGGCATGGGCGGGCTGGGTGCAGCGGTGTTAGGGATGGTTGCGGATCACACCAGCATCTTCCTGGTTTATAAAATTTGCGCTTTCCTGCCACTTCTTGGGATGTTGACCATATTCCTGCCTGATAACCGCCACAAAGCGTGAATTACGGGCAGCCAAAGTTTGACGTTGGCTGCCTGACACCCTGATGCCATAAGGGTTTCTTCTTTCTCCTCTCGCTGAATTTATCAAAATGCGCTTTTTTACGCGCATATTGCTGTTTTATTCAAACTTCAACAATTATTCATAAACATAAGAGTAAAAATTGTCATAAACTATTACTCGGTTTTTTTGGTTTTTCACCAAAAAGGAACACCCACAACGAAAGGAGACGGAATGCACCACGCCACACCGCTTATCACCACCATTGTTGGTGGACTTGTGCTCGCTTTTATCCTCGGCATGATTGCCAATAAACTGCGTATTTCTCCTCTTGTCGGCTATCTGCTGGCAGGTGTGCTGGCGGGACCGTTTACGCCAGGTTTCGTTGCGGATACCAAACTGGCCCCTGAACTGGCGGAATTGGGCGTGATTCTGCTGATGTTTGGCGTCGGTCTGCACTTTTCCCTGAAGGATTTGATGGCGGTAAAGTCGATTGCCATACCGGGAGCGATCGCCCAGATAGGGGTGGCGACGCTGCTTGGGATGGCGCTTTCGGCCGTGCTGGGCTGGTCGTTAATGACCGGTATCGTATTTGGGCTGTGTCTCTCAACCGCCAGTACCGTGGTGCTGCTGCGCGCGCTTGAGGAGAGACAGCTGATTGACAGCCAGCGCGGGCAGATCGCGATTGGCTGGCTGATTGTTGAAGATCTGGTTATGGTCCTGACGCTGGTGCTGCTGCCCGCCGTCGCCGGAATGATGGAAAAAGACAATGTCGGCTTTGCCTCGCTGGCGCTGGATATGAGCATCACCATCGGTAAAGTGGTGGCGTTTATCGCCATCATGATGCTGGTGGGCCGCCGTCTGGTACCGTGGATCATGTCCCGCAGCGCGGCGACCGGCTCCCGCGAGCTGTTCACCCTCTCCGTGCTGGCGCTGGCGCTGGGCATCGCCTTTGGTGCCGTTGAGCTGTTTGATGTCTCCTTTGCCCTGGGCGCGTTCTTCGCCGGAATGGTGCTGAACGAATCCGAGCTGAGCCACCGTGCGGCGCACGATACGCTGCCGCTGCGCGATGCGTTTGCCGTGCTGTTCTTCGTCTCCGTCGGGATGCTGTTTGACCCGCTGGTGCTGATCCAGCAACCGCTGGCCGTGCTGGGCACGCTGGCGATCATTATTTTTGGTAAGTCGCTCGCCGCCTTCTTCCTGGTGCGAATGTTCGGTCACTCCCCGCGGACGGCGCTGACCATTGCCGCCAGCCTGGCGCAGATTGGCGAGTTCGCCTTTATTCTGGCCGGTCTGGGCATGGCCCTGAACCTGCTGCCGCAGGCGGGGCAAAACCTGGTGCTCGCGGGGGCGATCCTGTCGATTATGCTGAACCCGGTCCTGTTTGCCTTGCTGGAAAAATACCTCGACAAAACCGAAACGCTGGAAGAGCAGACGCTCGAAGAGGCCATCGAAGAAGAGAAGCAGATCCCGGTGGATATTTGCAATCACGCCCTGCTGGTCGGCTTTGGCCGCGTGGGCAGCCTGCTCGGCGAGAAGCTGATGGCGCAGGGTATTCCGCTGGTGGTGATTGAAACCTCACGCACCCGCGTCGACGAGCTGCGCGAGCGCGGTATTCGCGCGGTGCTGGGCAACGCGGCGAACGAAGAGATCATGAATCTGGCGCATCTGGACTGCGCCCGCTGGCTGCTGCTCACCATACCCAACGGCTATGAAGCGGGTGAGATTGTGGCTTCCGCGCGCGCGAAGTGCCCAACGATTGAGATTATCGCCCGGGCGCACTATGACGACGAGGTGGAGTACATTACCGAGCGCGGTGCAGATAAGGTGGTGATGGGCGAGCGCGAGATTGCTAACACCATGCTGACGCTACTGGAGAAACCGCCGGTTGAAGAGGCGGTGACGGGGTAGGTTTGGTGCGGCCTGATGCCCTCACCCTGGCCCTCTCCCACGGGGAGAGGGAACAAACATTAAAAAAGGCAACTTACGTTGCCTTTTTACATTTACCGATCCCAATACGCCTCTTCGAGGCTGTCTTCCCGTTCCGGCAGGCCACGCGTTAAGCGCGGTGAGTGCTGGTTCAGCACCTGATAGCTTACGCGGTTGGCGTACTTGCACACCTGCGCCAGCGACGAATAGGTCAGCCAGCTGAACTTATGCTTGCTGGAATTCGGCACGTTGGTTTTGTGGTAGGCATTGGCGGTAATGTCGTGCAGCAGCGCGGCCAGCGCGCCGTCGCCTGCGCCGTTGGTGTTCATGATCTTCTCCGGACCGCCCATGTAGGGGGCGATGTGAGAATAAATACGCAGCGGATTCACGCAATCCTTGTAACGCATGCCGCGGCTGAACTCGTACTGGTTAAACTCGGCAATCGCGCCGGGCAGCAGCGGATGCTGGGTTTTGCGTTTGCTCTCTTCCTCCGTGAAGCCGGCCATATACAGTCCGACAGGGCCCGCGGTGCAGAGCACCAGATCCACCCAGTCCAGCGCTTTATCGGACGCCAGCAGCGGATCGCTTTCACCGGTCAGCGCTTCGGCCTCCTCTTCGTTCATCGCCAGAATCGAGACGTGCTCTTTCAGGAACGCCTGCCACCACTCTGGGTTATCGGCAATCACGAATTTGGTGCCCAGCGTCAGAACGACCGGCACGTCGTACTTCTTCGCGTACTCAATCGCCTTCATGGTCGCTTCAGGCATCGGCTCGCCCGGCTTGCAGCGCACCAGGTAGGAGGTCAGCACCAGCGCCGAGGCGCCCGCAATCACCTCTTCGGGAATGCTTTCCGCGCGCAGCTTGTTCATATGCCCAGGACTGATGGCAAAGGTCCGCTCGCCGGATTCGCCGATCAGCGTAAAGCAGCGGCCAATCGGGCCGTCGACGCCCTGAAGATAGTTCAGATCGGTACGGCTGGAGGTGTTGCACAGATAGCGGTAAGCGTAGCCGCCGATTTCAATGTTGCTGCACATCACGCCAAGCAGTACTGAACGGTCGTCGGCCAGCACGGAGTAGTTATGCATGGTGTTACCGATGGTACCGCCGGCGAACTGATGGGTAATCAGGTTTTCGCGCACCAGCTCCTGGTACAGCGCTTCAGCAACGTCATCCTCAATCACCAGCGAGTGCCCGGCGCTCAGACCGTAACGGGCGACAAACGCATCATCCACTTTCGCCTCAATGTCCACCAGCGTCTGATCGATACCGACGACCCACGCCGCGCTGGTTTCATTTTCTGGCTGGATTTGCTGCAGGAGCGGATCGCGGGCATCGACGGGGAAGTAGTGTTTGGATTTACGTTTACCGGGAAATTTCATGGTCTGAACTGTACGAAGAATATGGGCCGGGAATGGTAGCACAAACCCGGCCCGAAGTGCGATCAGCGGCTGTTCGTCACCAGTGAGACCATCATGTCGATATGTTCAGGCGAGTCGTTAAGCGCTGGAATGTACTCGTACTTTTCGCCGCCAGCCTCCAGGAAAAATTCCCGGTTTTGCACCGCGATCTCCTCCAGCGTTTCCAGACAGTCTGCCGAGAAGCCCGGCGACATCACCTGAATATGCTTCACGCCCTTCTCGCCGAGCATTTTGAGGGTTTCATCGGTGTACGGCGTCAGCCACGGCTCGCGGCCGAAGCGCGACTGGAAGGTCATCATCACCTTCTCCGGCGGCAGGCCAAGGGCGGAGACCAGCTCGCGGGTGGTATCGCGACAGCGCTGCGGGTAATCATCCCCTTCGTTAGCGAAACGCTGCGGGATCCCGTGATAGGAGAGCAGCAGCAGATCCGGTTCACCGTGCTTTTCAAACGACGCGCGCGCGCTGTTAGCAAGCGCCTTGATGTACAGCTCGTTATCCGCGTAGTCGCGAATAAAGGTCACGCCCGGAATGCGGCGGCGGGTCGCCAGAATGCGCGCCAGTTCGTCCCAGACGGCGGCCACCGTCGAGCAGGAGTACTGCGGGTAGAGCGCCAGCACCACGATATGGTCCACGCCCTGCGCCAGCAGGGATTCTACCGCGCTTTCCAGAGAGGGTTTGCCGTAGCTCATGCCGAGCGCGACGGGCATCTCCGGCAGGCGGGCGGCCAGCGCTTTTTCCTGGCGACGGCTGTAGACCATCAGCGGCGAGCCCTCTTCCATCCATACGGACTGATAGAGTTTGGCGACGCGCGGAGAACGAATCGGCAGAATGACGCCACGCAGCAGCGGCCACCACAGCAGTCGCGGAAAATCCACGACGCGCGTGTCGCTTAAAAATTGTCGCAGGTAGCGTTTTACCGCGTCTGATGTAGGTGCTTCTGGAGTGCCCAGATTGGCAAGCAGGATGCCGGTTTTCGCCTGACTCATTCACGCCTCTTAACCATTTGAATGGTTGTCAATTGTAGCGGAAATGCGTTTAAACGGAACCCATTGCTGCAATAGGTAAGATGAGAATATTTCTCACCCGGAGGACCCGGGTGAGAGAAGTGCAATTAGCCGAGGATTTTTTCCAGCTCTGCACGTACGTCAGCCACGGCTTTGGTGCCGTCGACTTTGGCGTATTTGGTGTTACCCGCCTGCGCTTCTTTGGTGTAGTAGCCGATCAGCGGCGCGGTCATCTGATGGTATTCCACCAGGCGCTTGCGCACGGTCTCTTCCTGATCGTCTTTACGGGTGGTCAGCTCTTCGCCGGTCACGTCGTCTTTGCCTTCAACCTTAGGCGGGTTGAATTTGATGTGGTAAACGCGGCCAGAAGCAGCGTGTACGCGACGGCCAACGATGCGGTCAACGATCAGCTCGTCCGGTACGTCGAACTCCAGAACGTAGTCCACGTTGATGCCCGCTTCTTTCATGGCGTCAGCCTGAGGAATGGTACGTGGGAAGCCGTCCAGCAGGAAACCGTTACGGCAGTCTTCCTGAGCAATGCGCTCTTTGACCAGAGCAATTACCAGCTCGTCGGTCACCAGCTTGCCTGCGTCCATGATGTCTTTCGCCTGTTTACCCAGCTCGGAGCCAGATTTAACAGCGGCGCGCAGCATATCACCGGTGGAGATTTGCGGAATACCGTATTTCTCCATGATGAACTGAGCCTGAGTTCCTTTACCCGCGCCCGGAGCGCCAAGCAGAATAATACGCATTGCGAAAATCCCCTCAAAAGTCGTTTCAATTTTTCAAAAGCGCTAAACAATACCACCAGAACGGGCATCGCTCAAGGAAGGCAGGAAGGCTGAAACGGTTAACGGGGGGAGATAATTTGGGATAGTGCGAGAATGCCCCCTCACCCTAACCCTCTCCCCAAAGGGGAGAGGGGACGATTATACCCTCCCCCCTTTGGGGAGAGAGCCAGGGTGAGGGGCAGGTGTTTAATTACGCCAGCAGCAGCGCATTCACACGTTTAATGAAGAGGTTAGGATCTTCCAGCGTGCCGCGTTCGGCCAGCAGGGACTGATCCAGCAGGAGTTCAACCCACTCGGCAAAGCGGGCGTCGTCCTGGGTATCCGCCGCGCGTTTCACCAGCGGATGATCCGGATTAAGCTCAAAGATATATTTCACTTCCGGTACCGCCTGGCCCGCCGCCGCGAACAGCTTCGCCATCTGGGTGCTCATTTCGTCGGCATCGGTCGTGACGATGGCAGGGGTGTCGGTCAGACGGTGAGTGAAACGCACCTCTTTCACGCGGTCGCCCAGCAGGGTTTTCACGCGCTCAACGAACGGCTCCAGCGCCTTCTCGGCTTCTTTCGCGTTCTCATCCACTTCATCCGCCAGCTTGTCGATAGATTCGTCGGCTTTGGCAACGGACTGGAACGCCTTACCGTCGAACTCGGTCAGGTAGTTCATCATCCACTCATCGATGCGGTCAGAAAGCAGCAGCACTTCGATGCCTTTCTTACGCAGCAGCTCCAGGTGCGGGCTGCTCTTCGCCGCGGCGTAGCTGTCGGCGGTGATGTAGTAGATCTTCTCCTGCCCTTCTTTCATGCGGGAGACGTACTCTTCCAGCGACACGGTCTGCGCGGAGGAGTCGGTGTGCGTAGAGGCGAAGCGCAGCAGTTTGGCGATGGTTTCAACATTCGCGGTGTCTTCTGCCGGGCCTTCTTTCAGCACCAGGCCGAACTGTTTCCAGAAGGTCTGATATTTTTCCGCATCGTCTTTCGCCAGTTTTTCCAGCATCTGCAGCGCACGTTTGGTCAGGGCGTTGCGCAGGTTACGGGTGACGGTGCTGTCCTGCAGAATTTCACGGGAGACGTTCAGCGGCAGATCGTTGGAATCGATCAGGCCGCGGACAAAGCGCAGGTAGTTCGGCATGAACTGCTCGGCGTCGTCCATGATGAAGACGCGCTGCACGTACAGCTTCAGGCCATGCTTGTGATCGCGGTTCCACATGTCCCACGGCGCCTGTGCCGGGATGTACAGCAGGCTGGTGTACTCCTGCTTACCTTCCACACGGTTGTGGCTCCAGGTCAGCGGGTCGGTAAAGTCGTGGGCGATGTGCTTGTAGAATTCGTTGTACTCGTCGTCTTTAATTTCAGACTTGTTGCGCGTCCACAGCGCCTGCGCCTTGTTGATTTTCTCCCAGGAAACCACGGTTTCACCGTCTTTCTCTTCCTGTTTTTCAATCTCAACCGGCAGGGCGATGTGGTCGGAATATTTGCTGATGATGGAGCGCACGCGCCAGTCGTTCAGGAAATCATCTTCCCCTTCACGCAGGTGCAGGGTGATTTCGGTGCCGCGGTCCGCTTTGGTGATGTCATCAACGGTGTATTCGCCTTCCCCTTTGGATTCCCACAGCACGCCGTTTTCAGCGCTGTCGCCCGCCGCACGGGTGCGCACGGTGACTTTGTCCGCCACGATGAACGCCGAGTAGAAACCGACGCCGAACTGGCCGATGAGCTGGCTGTCTTTCGCCTGGTCAGAGCCCATGGACTCCAGGAACGCCTTGGTGCCGGATTTCGCGATGGTCCCGAGGTGGTCGATCACCTCGTCGCGGTTCATCCCGATGCCGTTATCGGCGATGGTCAGGGTGCGGTTCTCTTTATTAAACGAGACGCGCACGCGCAGCTCGCCGTCGCCTTCGTACAGTTCCGGGTTAGACAGCGCGCGGAAGCGCAGCTTGTCCGCCGCATCCGAGGCGTTGGAAATCAGCTCACGCAGGAAAATTTCTTTGTTGGAATACAGGGAATGGATCATCAGGTGCAGAAGCTGTTTTACTTCTGACTGGAAACCACGGGTTTCTTGTCCTTTCATCTATGTCGACCTCAACAATGCCATTTAATGGGGTTTTAAAACGTTGAGTGAGAGATGGGGATACGGGGGGAAATTTTCAAGCGGAGGCCGCGCGCGCAGCCTCCGTTTGGTCAGAAAATAATCTTGTGACGTCCGGCCAGAGAGTGCGAAAGCGTGGTGCCGTCCACCATCTCCAGCTCGCCGCCGACCGGCACGCCATGGGCGATGCGGCTGGCGTCAACGCCATACTGCGAGCACAGCTCGGCGATGTAGTTGGCGGTTGCCTCCCCTTCCACCGTGGGGTTGGTGGCGAGGATCACCTCTTTGATCGTTTCGGACTCAAGACGCTGTTCAAGGCGGTCAAGACCGATATCGTCCGGGCCAATACCGTCCAGCGGGGAGAGATGCCCCATCAGCACGAAATAGCGGCCGGAAAACTGCCCGGTTTGTTCGATGGCGTAGATGTCCGCCGGACTCTCCACCACGCAAATCTGGCCGTTTTCCTGACGACGCGGGTTCGTGCAGATGTTACACACATCCTGCTCGGTAAAGGTACGACAATCCGCACAGTGACCGATTTCTGACATGGCGCGGGTTAAAGCCTGCGCCAGGCGCATCCCGCCGCTGCGGTCGCGCTGCAATAGCGTAAACGCCATACGCTGCGCCGACTTCGGGCCAACGCCCGGCAGGCAGCGCAGTGCTTCCATTAACTGCGTGAGCAGCGGACTGGTTTGCATCAGAACGGCATCTTGAAGCCAGGCGGCAGCTGCATGCCGCTGGAAACGGAGGCCATTTTCTCTTTCTGGGTTTCGTCGATACGGCGAGCGGCATCGTTAAACGCGGCTGCAACCAGATCTTCCAGCATCTCTTTGTCGTCTTCGAGCAGGCTCGGGTCGATTTCCACGCGACGGCAGTTGTGCGCACCGTTGATGGTCACCTTGACCAGACCGGCACCGGATTCACCCGTGACTTCCAGCTGAGCGATCTCTTCCTGCATCTTCTGCATTTTTTCCTGCATCTGCTGAGCCTGCTTCATCAGGCCACCCAGACCGCCTTTTCCACCAAACATAGGCTTCTCTCTTCTTTCACGTTTAAGGATTACAACCGTAAGTCAGACTCACGATCAAATGGGGCGAATACTCTCTTCATCCAGATCGGCGTCGAAGAACCGCCGCAGGGTCTGAATGTTGTTATCCGCAATAATCGCCTCGCGCGCCTGCGCGAGCTTCTCTTCATAAATGGCCTGGCGCCACTCGAGCGGCGTTTTCACTGCCGGATTATCATCTTCAATGATAGTCAATTCAACCGGTGCCCCCTGTAAAGCGGCAAGCGCCTCGGCCAGCGCCTTTTGCGCGCCCGGGGAATTCAGGTGACGCTGGCCCGGACGCAGGTGCAGACGCACCTGATTGCCGTCCTGCTCTTTCCAGGCGTTCAGCGCGACCTGCTCGACCAGCTTCGGCAACTGGAGTTTGCTGACCTCGGCGGCCCAGGCATCGCGCGCAATCGACTCTTCGGCAAGCTTCGCGGAAAGCTCCGGCGTTTTTTCATGCTCCAGCGCCTTTTTCAGCGCTTTCGGCGTGGCCACCTCCTCCTTCACGGTTTCGGTGATAGTGGTTGCCTTCCAGCGGTAAGCCTCTTCTTTCACCGGGGCTTTCTGCTCGAGCGCGGACGGTGCCGGACGCGACTGTACGCGCTCCGTTACCGAGGCCAGTCGTTCAAGCGCGGCGTTGTTCACCGGCCGCGCTCTTCCTGGCGCTGCCGGTTCACTCTTTTTTGGTTTGGTTACTCCCTGGGCACGCTGCAGCTGGCTGCGCGCGGCAAGCACCGAACTGGTGGCATCCGACAGCGGTACGTTCTGCTGCGGTGGCGGCGTCGGCTGCGGCGGCACCTGCTGCGGTGACATCACCGCCGTGGGCGCGACCGGCGCGAAAGACTGTCGCGGCACTTCCGGCTCCGGCAGCGGCATGCGCGGGTGGAACGCCAGCGCGCGCAGCAGCGTCATTTCAACGCCCATCCGCGGATCCGGCGCAAACGGTAACTCTTTGCGGCCAATCAGCAGCGTCTGGTAATAAAGCTGGACGTCGGCAGGCGGCACGGTGCGGGCAAGCTCACGCATCCGCTGTTCAATGGCCGCCATATCCGCACCAATCGCGGAGGGAGAAAGCTGCAGCATCGCCACGCGGTGTAGCAGGCTGAGCATCTCAACCAGCAGCCCTTCCCACTCAATACCGCGGGCAGCGGCCGCGTTCACCTGCGACATCACGCGTTCGCCGTTAGCGGCAATCATCGCTTCGATAAGCGACAGCGCCTGATCGTCATCCAGCGTACCGAGCATGGTGCTGACCGCCTCGGTGGAAAGCTTTCCGTCACCGCTGGCAATCGCCTGGTCGGTCAGGCTTAATGCATCACGCAGGCTGCCGTCCGCCGCGCGGGCCAGCAGCTGCAGGGCGCGCGGTTCGTGGACAATCTTCTCTTCATCAAGAATATGCTCAAGCTGCGCACGGATCTGCTCAACGTCCAGCGCCTTCAGGTGGAACTGCAGGCAGCGCGATAAAATCGTGACCGGCAGCTTTTGCGGATCGGTGGTCGCCAGCAGGAACTTCACGTGCGCGGGCGGCTCTTCCAGCGTCTTCAGCAGGGCGTTAAAGCTGTGGCGCGACAGCATGTGCACTTCATCGATCAGGTAGACCTTGAAGCGGCCGCGCGCCGGGGCGTACTGCACGTTGTCGAGCAGGTCGCGGGTATCTTCCACTTTGGTGCGCGAAGCGGCATCGATCTCGATCAGATCGACAAAACGCCCCTGCTCGATCTCCCGACAGTTATCACACACGCCGCACGGCGTGGCGGTGATCCCGGTTTCGCAGTTGAGACCTTTTGCCAGCAAACGGGCAATAGAAGTCTTACCGACGCCGCGGGTGCCGGAAAAAAGATAGGCGTGATGGATGCGACCTAGCGACAAGCCGTTCGCCAGGGCCGTCAGCACATGTTCCTGACCGACAACGTCAGCAAAGGTTTGTGGTCGCCATTTACGGGCTAACACCTGATAACTCATGGGCAGGCTCTGCAACGCTGGAAGGTGAATTTATGGAGGGGAATGCTATCACAACCTCACCCATTGAGCGAGGTTGTGAAAACCGGGATTAGTGACCCGGGAAAGGCACCAGGCTGTAGCTGGTAATACCCTGTTTTTCCAGGCGCTGTTCACCGCCGAGATCGAACAGGTTGATGATGAAGGCCGCGTCGGTCACTTCCCCACCCAGACGGCGGATCAGCTTCACGGTCGCTTCAATGGTGCCGCCGGTCGCCAGCAGATCGTCAACCACCAGCACTTTGTCGCCAGGCTTGATCGCGTCAACGTGGATCTCCAGCTGATCGGTGCCGTACTCCAGCTCGTAGCTTTCTGCAATGGTTTCACGCGGCAGCTTGCGCGGCTTACGCACCGGCACAAAACCTACGCCCATCGCCAGCGCAACCGGTGCGCCAAACAGGAAGCCACGGGCTTCGGTACCTACTACTTTGGTGATCCCGGCGTTTTTATAACGCTCGACCAGCAGTTCAATGCTGAGCGCGTACGCTTTCGGGTCTTCCAGCAAGCTGGTGACATCACGGAAAAGAATGCCAGGCTTTGGATAGTCCTGGATGCTTTTGATGCTGTTTTTCAGATATTCAAGCTGCTGTGCAGTTGCGGTCATCGGTTTGTGCCTAAATGAAACAGTGTTACTCACGGCGCGCAACGAGTCGGCAAAGGTAACAATTGTTTAACCTTTAACCAGGCGCGCCAGTGCTCGAAAACGGTCGAATTTACTGGCTGTACGCAATAATTGCAACAGCCATGATAAGGCTTCAGTGCTTTTGTTGCTTTTCATCAACCACAGGGATCCGCCACATGAAGATAAGCAGGCAGGTCAGGATGACCAGCAGCAGGATCCGCACCCACATCATTTTCACCAGCCATAATGAAATGGCGAAGGTGATGAGGATCACCGCGATCGCGCGCGGCTTCGCGCCGGGCGGCATGGCCCGGTGTTTTTGCCAGTGCCGCAGATAGCCGCCAAACCATGAGCGATAGAGCAGCCAGTGGTGAAAACGCGGTGACGAGCGGGCGAAGCACCAGGCCGCCAGCAGGATAAACGGCGTGGTCGGCAGCAAGGGTAAAACCACACCCAGCGTGCCAAGCACTACCGCGAGCCAGCCAATGATGATTAAAATAGTACGCTGCATAATGCGAATCGTTATCAAACTGAACGGCTACTTTACCATTGGAGAGCGCCTTGAAAACAGCACTGCTTCTTGAGAGGCTGCAAAATCAGCTGATTGCTCTGCGGGAGCAGGCCACGCCGCTGATGGGGCACGCCACGCTGAAACCGCGCTTTGACCGGCAGCTTTTTCGTACCCGCAGCACCGTTATTCAGGATTACCTGGCTGAAGCGCAGACGAACCTCGACGAGCTTCGCCATGCGGTTGAGCATGAACAGCAGGAACAGGTGGCGTGGCTTGCGGCGCATCTCAGCGAGCAGATCACCGCGCTGCATCGCGAAATCGCCGCCTGGCCGCTGCGCGCCTGGGACAGCGCCTCACCGGGGCTCGGCAAATGGCAGCGCAAGCGGCTGGAGAACCAGGAATTTGAACGCCGACTGTTTGAGATGAAGCGCGAACGCGAGGTGCGCCTGAACAACAGCGAAACGCTGGAAGAGCAGCAGCTATTGATGCGCGAGATTAGCGCGCTGGAAGGACGCATCGTCCGCTGCCGTCAGGCGCTGGATGACATTGAACGCGTCATAGAACGTTTGACCCGTTAACAGGAGCCACACCCATGTCACTGGAAAATGCACCCGATGAGGTCAAGCTGGCCGTCGATTTGATTATGCTGCTGGAGAATCATGAGATCCCCGCCGGGACGGTGCTTAAGGCACTGGAGATTGTACGGCGGGATTTTGAGGGGAAACTTACCCCTCACCCTGCCCTCTCCCCTGAGGGGAGAGGGAAAATAGATTAAGCCGGAGTTGGGTCGTCGCCCTTAATGTCGCGCTTCACTTCCGTATGCTCATCACCTTTCTCGTTACGCAGGTGAACCTCAAGCTGGTTGAAGGCGATATTAATATCGTTTTCACGGCACAGACGATCGATAGAGCGGTTAAGCTCATCCACCGTGTAGCTGCGGTCACGCAGTTCACGCACGTATAAACGCAGCTCGTGATCCAGCGTACTCGGCCCAAAGGTGGTGAAGAAGACCGCAGGAGCCGGATCGTGCATCACTTTCGGATGTTCAGACGCCGCCTTCAGTAGCACCTCTTTCACCTTATCCAGATCCGATCCATAGGCCACGCCCAGGCGGATCACCACGCGCGTCACCGTATCCGAGAGCGACCAGTTGATCAGACGCTCGGTCACGAACGCTTTGTTCGGGATGATCACCTCTTTGCGATCGAAGTCGGTGATGGTGGTCGCACGAATACGGATCTTGCTGACCGTTCCCGAGAACGTGCCGATGGTGACGGTATCGCCGATACGTACCGGACGTTCAAAGAGGATGATCAGGCCGGAGACAAAGTTACCGAAGATCTCCTGCAGGCCAAAACCTAGACCGACCGAGAGGGCGGCCGCCAGCCACTGCAGTTTATCCCACGAGACGCCAAGCGAACCAAAGACCGTCATCGCTCCAACAATAATGATGACGTAGTTGAGGATCGTGGTGATGGCGTAGGACGCCCCCTGGCGAAGATTGAGACGTGACAGGAGTAGCACTTCGAGCAGGCCAGGCAGGTTGCGGATCAGCGCCCAGGCGACCACCGACGACACCAGCGCAAACAGCAGGCTGCCCATGGTCACGCTTTTCATGACCGCCGCACCGGCTTCGGTTCCGTTGTATTGCCAGAGGGTAATACTGTCGAGATAGGCGAAAACGGTAATAAGATCGGACCAGATCGCCCAGAACATCACGGCAAACAGGGCGATCATCACCAGCATGGTGATGCGCAGCGTCTGCTGGTTAACCTGCTCCAGCGCGATGGTCGGCTCTTCCTGAGGCTCCGCGCCCTCGGCCCCCTCTTTCACCTGATGCTGACGACGCGCGATGGCACGGCGATAGGCAATGCGGCGGGCCGCCACGCTCAGGCCGCGCAGCACGGTCTGATAGAGCAGGTTCCAGACGATCACCAGATAGACCGTTTCAATCCAGCGCCCGGACAGGCGCAGCGTGGTATAGAAGTAGCCCGTTGCCGTCAACACCATCAGCGCCAGCGGAATGATCGCCAGCACGGTCACGGTGGCCAGACGGATATTGTGGGACTCTTTATCACGCCAGCTGTCGCGGCACATCGGCCACATCAGGATAGCAATCAGCAGCAGGTTCAGCAGGATGACCAGCTGGCCCAGCACATCATCCATCAGATGCAGCGGGGAAAGCTCAGAGACAACCGACCAGAAGTGCAGCGGCAGCAGCGCCAGGCTGATGCGCACAATCTGACGACGCCAGTGGCTGGTCAGCTGAGCCGGCATGTTGAAATGACGCACCGCCACGCCGTCTTTTTCCAGCACCTTCCAGCACACGCCAAACACCAGCCAGAACAGCGCCAGTTTTTTACTGAACGCCCACAGCAGATCGCTGACGTTGAGCTGCATGGTGAGCAGGATCAGGCCCACGGCCAGAATAATCAGGCACACCGGCAGGGCGCGAATGAGATCGATCAGAATCGCTTTTGGCGTGTGGAGCTGGCTATCGTTACGCAGCTGCCCCACTTCGGACGCCAGCTTCGCCTGGTATTTTTTCAGCCAGCCCAGACGCCAGCGAATCAGGCCTGCGATCAGCAGCAGCGGTAGCCCCGCCAGCAAGGCAATCATCACCGCAGGCCAGGCTTTCTCCCAGTTCACGGTGATCTTCATGCTCTTGATCTGCGTTTTCAGCGTCTCAGGGAAGGATTTAATCCAGTCCCAGTCCATCGGTTTGTTGCTGTTTACCCAGAAAATCTGCTGAGTCAGGATCTCCTGCAGACTTTTCGAAACGCTCACCAGCTGCTGCTGGTTGATTTGCAGGTTAATGGCCATCATCAGCTGGTTGCCCAGCTGCTTGTTGAGCTGATCCAGCAGCTCGCGACGCATATCCACGACCTGGAGCAGCGCGTCGTGCACTTCCGGGTTCACGTCGCTGGAGTGCCCTTCTTCAATTTTGGCGACAAAGGTATCGCTCTGGAAAAGAGCATCGCGCTGCTGGTTGACGTCAAACTGTTCCAGACGTAAATCCGCAATGCGGTTGGTCATGTCTTCCAGCTCATCGGCGGACGGAAGCGTCTGCTGCTGCTGGTAGAGAATACGCGACAGCAGGAGGCTGCCTTTCAGGACCGCGATCTGCTCTTTGATGTTGCGTTCCGCCTGCAGGGCGCGATCCAGCCAGTTCTTCACCTTGATATTTTGCTGAACCAGCGAGTTGCCGTTTTCGGTCGCCAGTATCAGGCGCTGGCTAAGCTGGTGGTTGGCTTCGAGCTCCTGCTTCACCAGCGGGTTGGCCTGGATGCGGGCGGTTTCGTCAGGGGATACGGCCTCCTGGGCGGTTTTTTCCGTCAGCGTCAGGCGCTTGCTGTTAACCGCTTCCTGCAGCAGCTGTAGCTGGTGCTCCAGACGATTAATGTTTGCGGTGACGTAATCGCGCTGTTTCTGCAGGGTGTCCTGCAGCACCGTATTCCCTTCCAGACTTTTACGCTGCTGTTCAATCTGCGCATTGAGCAACGTCTGCTGCACCAGCAGCAGGGTTTGCTGCGTCGGGCGCAGCGTGCCCTCTCCTACCGTTGTGCCGTTGAGGCGGTTGCGGATCTGCTGCAGCTGCTGAGACGCGGCGTACATCGCATTTTGCACGCGCTCGGGCTGGGTCTGCAGGGAGACAAGCTGGCTGTTGTAGGTGGCGAGATCGGACTGCGCCGTTTGCAGGTCGTCGAGCAGTTGCGCCACGCGCGATTCGAGCTGGCGTAAGGAGAGCGCCGCGAGCGTTTTGCGTGTTTCGTCGTCGTTATCCACGTCGCTCAGGGCATTCAGCGATTCCGTCGCTTTGCGCATGTTTTCTGGGGCCTGCGCCACCTTCTGACGGAGCTGTGCGGTTTCTGCCTTAACGCGTTCAATTTTATCCAGCGTTTCCAGCGTTTCCGTCAGATCCTGCTGCGTCAGTTTTTCCTGAGGAGAGAGTTCTTTTTGTTTGTTCAGCGTGTCGAGCTGCGACTGAACATCCGCACGCGTGGGGATATCGTTGCTGTTGTCGGCGCGGGCCCAGGTCAGCGGCGCCGTGGCGAAGAAAAACAGCATCGCAAAGAGCAATGCAAAAACAGGATGTTGCGAGCGATTGATGGGCAGCATAGTTGTGAATGATGTCAGAAGATGACCGAAAATAGTCCGGCGTGAAGAATATCACGCTCGCCGGAAGCAGAATAGCGCGAACGTGAGCCTCTGAGATAAATCCTGGAAATGAGTCAGGCGGTTAGCGACGGCACGTCACTGCGCAGCGTCGGGCAGAGCTGTAGCATTTCCAGTAAAATCGCGACGTAGCTGCGGGCCTCCGCTTTAAGATCAAACGACTGTGGCGCAAACAGCCAGTTTTCCATCAGACCGGAAATGTAGCTACGCATCAGAATCGCCGCCCGGCGGGTCAACAGGTTGGCAGGCAGCAGTTTTGCCTGCATGCACTGATTCAGGTTGTATTCAATACGGTCATAGCTCTCCAGGCTGAGGCTGCGTTGCGCCTGCTGAACAATCGCCATCTCGCCCACGAACTCGCATTTATGAAAGATTATTTCCATCATTAATCTGCGACGTTCTTCAACTACCGTAGCTTCAAGGATATATACTAATATTTCTCTCAATACTGAGAGTGGATCGTCAGGGAATTTTGCCCGATACTCACTCTCGAGATCGCTAATGCTGGACTCTGAAAGCTCCCAGATTTCACTGAACAGATCTGACTTGTCTTTAAAATGCCAGTAAATCGCTCCCCGCGTCACACCGGCAGCCTGAGCAATTTGTGCCAGCGAGGTAGATGAAACACCCTGCTGCGAGAACAAACGTATTGCCACATCCAGAATGTGTTGTCGGGTTTCCAGCGCTTGTTGTTTAGTTTTTCGTGCCATAGGTGGGTGAATTTACAGGAGTCAGATTTACATACATTTGTGAATGTATGTACCATAGCATGACGATAATATAAACGCAGCAATGGGTTTTTAGACTCAGGACCCTTGATCAATTTGAAATCGGACACTCGAGGTTTACATATGAACAAAAACAGAGGGTTAACGCCTCTGGCGGTCGTTCTGATGCTCTCAGGCAGCTTAGCGCTAACAGGATGTGACGACAAACCGGCTCAACAAGGAGCTCAGCAGGCGCCAGAAGTAGGCGTTGTGACGCTCAAATCTGAACCTCTACAAATCACTACCGAATTACCCGGCCGTACAAATGCTTACCGCATTGCGGAAGTGCGTCCTCAGGTTAGCGGCATTATCCTGAAACGTAACTTCACCGAAGGCGGTGATGTAAAGGCCGGTGAGTCTCTGTATCAGATTGATCCCGCAACCTATCAGGCGTCTTATGAAAGCGCGAAAGGCGATCTGGCTAAAGCACAGGCCGCGGCTAAAATTGCTCAGCTGACGCTGAACCGCTATCAAAAACTGCTCGGTACCAAGTACATCAGTCAGCAGGATTACGATACCGCCCTGGCGGATGCCCAGCAGGCTAACGCAGCCGTGGTGGCAGCCAAAGCGGCCGTCGAAACCGCGCGCATTAACCTGGCCTATACCAAAGTGACCTCGCCTATCAGCGGTCGTATTGGTAAATCTTCCGTGACGGAAGGGGCTCTGGTGCAGAACGGTCAGACCACTGCGCTGGCGACCGTGCAGCAGCTCGATCCGATCTACGTTGACGTCACGCAGTCCAGCAATGATTTCCTGCGCCTGAAACAGGAGCTGGCTAACGGCACCCTGAAACAGGAAAACGGCAAAGCCAAAGTGGAGCTGATTACCAACGACGGTATCAAGTTCCCGCAGGAAGGTACCCTGGAATTCTCTGATGTGACGGTCGACCAGACCACCGGTTCCATCACCTTACGTGCAATTTTCCCGAACCCTGACAAGAATCTGCTGCCAGGTATGTTCGTTCGCGCGCGTCTGGAAGAAGGAACGAATCCAACCGCACTTCTGGTTCCACAGCAGGGTGTGACCCGTACGCCTCGCGGCGATGCGAGCGCGCTGGTTGTTGGAGCAGATGACAAAGTCGAAACGCGCAATATCACCGCCACGCAGGCGATTGGCGATAAATGGCTGGTGACGGAAGGTCTGAAAGATGGCGATCGCGTGATTGTTTCTGGTTTGCAAAAAGTTCGTCCTGGCGCGCAGGTTAAAGCACAGGAAGTGAAATCTGACGATAAACAACAAGCTTCGGCCGCTGGCCAGTCAGAACAAACCAAGTCTTAACTTAAACAGGAGCCGTTAAGACATGCCTAATTTCTTTATCGATCGCCCCATATTTGCGTGGGTGATCGCCATTATCATCATGCTGGCCGGGGGACTTGCGATCCTGAAGCTGCCTGTCGCGCAATATCCAACGATTGCGCCACCGGCGGTGACTATCTCCGCAACCTACCCGGGGGCTGATGCGAAAACGGTGCAGGACACCGTCACTCAGGTTATCGAACAGAACATGAACGGTATCGATAACCTGATGTACATGTCCTCAAACAGTGACTCTACCGGTACAGTTCAGATCACCCTGACCTTCCAGTCAGGTACGGATGCTGACATTGCGCAGGTTCAGGTGCAGAACAAACTGCAGCTGGCGATGCCTCTGCTGCCGCAGGAAGTACAACAGCAGGGTGTGAGCGTCGAGAAATCGTCCAGCAGCTTCCTGATGGTTGTCGGTGTTATCAACACCAACGGCACCATGACGCAGGAGGATATTTCCGACTACGTGGGTGCCAACATGAAGGACGCCATCAGCCGTACTTCCGGTGTGGGTGACGTTCAGCTGTTCGGTTCTCAGTACGCGATGCGTATCTGGATGGATCCGAACAAACTGAACAACTTCCAGCTGACCCCTGTTGACGTGATCAATGCGATTAAAGCGCAGAACGCCCAGGTAGCAGCCGGTCAGTTGGGCGGTACGCCGCCGGTGAAAGGCCAGCAGCTTAACGCCTCGATCATCGCACAGACCCGTCTGACCTCTGCCGATGAGTTCAGCAAAATTCTGCTGAAAGTGAATCAGGACGGTTCCCAGGTTCGCCTGCGCGACGTGGCTAAGGTCGAGCTGGGCGGTGAGAACTACGACATCATCGCGAAGTTCAACGGTAAACCGGCTTCCGGTCTGGGTATCAAACTGGCGACAGGGGCTAACGCCCTGGACACCGCCACGGCGATCCGCGCAGAGCTGAAGAAGATGGAACCGTTCTTCCCGTCAGGTCTGAAAATCGTTTACCCGTATGACACCACGCCGTTCGTCAAAATTTCGATTCACGAAGTGGTTAAAACGCTGGTAGAAGCCATCATCCTGGTGTTCCTGGTGATGTACCTGTTCCTGCAAAACTTCCGCGC
The DNA here is from genome assembly GCF_001742765.1 of Enterobacter sp. ku-bf2. Lineage (NCBI taxonomy): Bacteria > Pseudomonadati > Pseudomonadota > Gammaproteobacteria > Enterobacterales > Enterobacteriaceae > Enterobacter > Enterobacter sp. ku-bf2. The sequence goes on along the minus strand of NZ_MDVW01000019.1, from coordinate 178,725 downwards.
GACGCTTATCCCAACGATTGCCGTGCCGGTTGTTCTGCTCGGGACCTTTGCGATCCTGTCGATATTTGGCTACTCGATAAACACCCTGACGATGTTCGGGATGGTGCTCGCCATCGGCCTGCTGGTGGATGACGCCATCGTCGTGGTCGAGAACGTCGAGCGCGTAATGGCGGAAGAAGGTCTGCCGCCGAAGGAAGCGACCCGTAAATCAATGGGTCAGATCCAGGGCGCGCTGGTCGGTATCGCGATGGTGCTGTCTGCGGTATTTATCCCGATGGCTTTCTTCGGGGGCTCTACCGGTGCGATTTACCGTCAGTTCTCGATTACCATCGTTTCCGCGATGGCGCTGTCGGTGCTGGTCGCATTGATCCTGACCCCTGCCCTGTGTGCCACCATGCTGAAGCCGATTCAGAAAGGCGGTCACGGCGAGCATAAAGGGTTCTTCGGCTGGTTTAACCGCATGTTTGATAAGAGCACGCACCACTACACCGATAGCGTGGGCAACATCCTGCGCAGCACCGGTCGTTACCTGCTGCTCTATATCATCATCGTCGTGGGGATGGCGTTCCTGTTCGTTCGTCTGCCAAGCTCGTTCCTGCCGGATGAAGACCAGGGCGTGTTCCTGACGATGGCACAGCTTCCTGCGGGCGCGTCGCAAGAGCGAACCCAGAAAGTGCTGGACGAAGTGACGGACTACTACCTCACCAAAGAGAAAGACAACGTTGAATCCGTGTTTGCGGTTAACGGCTTTGGCTTTGCGGGTCGTGGTCAGAACACCGGTATTGCCTTCGTTTCTCTGAAAGACTGGTCTGAACGTCCGGGCAAAGAGAACAAGGTTGAAGCCATTACCGGCCGTGCGATGGGCACCTTCTCGCAGATTAAAGATGCGATGGTGTTCGCCTTCAACCTGCCAGCGATTGTTGAACTGGGTACCGCGACCGGCTTCGACTTCCAGCTGATTGACCAGGGCGGTCTGGGTCACGAAAAACTGACGCAGGCGCGTAACCAACTCTTTGGCGAAGTGGCTAAGCACCCTGACCTGCTGGTCGGCGTGCGTCCGAACGGCCTGGAAGATACGCCGCAGTACAAAATCGACATCGACCAGGAGAAAGCCCAGGCGCTGGGCGTATCCATCAGTGACATTAATACCACGCTGGGCGCCGCCTGGGGCGGTAGCTACGTTAACGACTTCATCGACCGCGGTCGCGTGAAGAAAGTGTACGTGATGTCCGAGGCGCAATACCGTATGTTGCCAAACGATATCAACAGCTGGTTCGTGCGCGGCAGCAATGGTCAGATGGTACCGTTCTCGGCGTTCTCAACGTCTCGCTGGGAATACGGTTCGCCGCGTCTGGAACGCTATAACGGTCTGCCATCGATGGAGATCCTGGGTCAGGCCGCTCCGGGTCGAAGCACCGGTGAAGCCATGAACCTGATGGAAGAGCTGGCGAGCAAACTGCCTTCGGGTATCGGCTACGACTGGACCGGTATGTCCTATCAGGAACGCCTGTCCGGAAACCAGGCCCCTGCCCTGTACGCGATTTCACTGATCGTCGTCTTCCTGTGTCTGGCAGCGCTGTACGAGAGCTGGTCAATTCCGTTCTCCGTTATGCTGGTGGTACCGCTTGGGGTTATCGGTGCGCTGCTTGCGGCAACGTTCCGCGGACTGACCAACGACGTGTACTTCCAGGTAGGCCTGCTGACAACCATTGGCTTGTCGGCGAAGAACGCGATACTTATCGTTGAATTCGCCAAAGATCTGATGGAGAAAGAAGGTAAAGGTCTGATTGAGGCAACGCTTGAGGCTGTTCGTATGCGTCTGCGCCCAATCCTGATGACATCACTGGCGTTTATCCTCGGCGTACTGCCGCTGGTTATCAGCTCCGGTGCTGGCTCCGGTGCGCAGAACGCGGTTGGTACAGGCGTTATGGGTGGTATGGTTACCGCAACCGTACTCGCTATCTTCTTCGTCCCGGTGTTCTTCGTGGTGGTTCGCCGCCGCTTCAGCCGGAAAAATGAGGATATTGAACACACGCATTCGGTAGAACCTCACTGATACCGGTTTCACATGATAAAAAGGCCGCATTAGCGGCCTTTTTCATTTTCAGAAAAAATCATAAATTACGCTTATTGTGGTTCTATTTATTTTCTGCCATCTTAATTAGACATATCATAATTAACTGATAACTTAATCGGTGAATTCAGGATTTTTTTAATTTCATTTCCCCGCTTAAGCTATTAGGAATATTCCTAATAAGAAGTTCTGACAAAGAGAAGTTCGAATCTGAACTTTTCAGGCCGTTTTGCTAAGCCAATGAAACGTAAGGAAGCGATAAAAAATCGCGTTAATTTGGATAAAAAAAGGGTGTCCAGGACGGAACATTGCGTACATGCTCGCAGTCTACGGTTTTATTTGTAATTTTTCGTAATAGCGCGATGAAATCCAGGAAGGAGTGGCTTATAGTTAAGTTATCAGGAACACAGCACTCATGTAGCTAAGTCAGTTGTATCCATCCCGACTATGATGTTCGGTGAGTAAGAAATCACTCAGAAGGGGATGCGCTATGGACGAGTACTCGCCAAAAAGGCATGATATCGCGCAGTTGAAATTTCTCTGCGAATCCTTGTACCATGACTGCCTTGCCAACCTTGATGAAAGTAACCATGGCTGGGTAAACGACCCAACGTCTGCCATCAATTTACAGTTGAATGAGCTGATAGAGCATATCGCAACCTTCGCACTTAATTATAAAATTAAGTACAATGAAGATAATAAGCTCATTGAGCAAATTGATGAATACCTGGACGACACCTTTATGTTGTTCAGTAGTTACGGCATTAACGCCCAGGATTTGCAAAAATGGCGTAAATCGGGAAACCGGCTATTCCGCTGTTTCGTCAACGTGAGCAGAGCTAACCCGGTTAGTCTTTCCTGTTAAAATTATTACAATTACTAAGGTGAATTTATGTCTGATAAACCACTCACAAAAATCGATTATTTGATGCGCTTACGACGTTGTCAGTCAATTGACACGCTCGAACGCGTCATTGAAAAGAATAAATACGAGCTTTCTGATAATGAACTGGCCGTATTTTATTCAGCCGCGGACCATCGTCTTGCTGAACTGACCATGAATAAGCTGTATGACAAAATCCCTACTTCTGTATGGAAATTTGTCCGTTAATGTTTGAAGGGTGTCTGTAGAGTTCTACGCCACGTTCTAAGCTGTTTTTACCTATCCCTTTATGCTCCCTGTGCCCAGGCCAGGTCTCCGTGTTAAACGTGTTTATCAGCAACATTGTTGTGACGCCAGTCACATCGGCTTTTCGGGAACGTTCCCCTCCTGGCCTGTTCCTATTACCCTGCGGTAATCTTTTCCAGAGAGGTTTCCTATGAGCGTAGAAAAACAGAAGATGATTGCCGGTGAACACTACCGCCCCGGCGATGAGACGTTACGGGCCGACAGACTGCGGGCCCGCCATCTGGTGTACCGCTATAACCACACCGCGCCCGATGAAAAGACAGAACGCCAGAACATCCTGGCGGAACTGCTGGGGCAAAGCGAAGGCGCTTATATCGAACCGAGCTTCCGCTGCGACTATGGATATAACATCTCTCTGGGTAAAAACTTTTACGCGAACTTCGACTGCGTGATGCTGGATGTCTGCCCCGTTCGTATCGGCGATAACTGCATGCTCGCGCCGGGTGTGCATATTTATACGGCCACCCATCCGCTGGATGCAGAGGAACGGAACAGCGGCGTGGAGTTTGGCAAACCCGTCACCATTGGGAATAATGTCTGGATCGGTGGTCGGGCGGTTATTAACCCTGGCGTCACCATTGGTGATAATGTGGTGGTGGCCTCCGGAGCCGTGGTGACGAAAGACGTCCCGGCTAACGTTGTCGTGGGCGGCAATCCGGCAAAAATCATCAAAACGCTGTGAGGGAGTGGGGAGCCAACTGTTATGGTCTTTTAGCGCCAGACTGTTACTTTTTTCAGCCCAATGGCTCCCCTAAAATTGGCAGACACCCTGTATTGTCAACTCTCATAAAGGCAAAAAATGACCGAGATACAGCGCCTGCTCACCGCCACCATCGACGATCTTAACCTCCGCGAAAAGCGCGACAATCGCCCGCGCTTTAGCATTAGCTTTATTCGCAAACATCCTGGACTGTTTGTCGCCATGTATGCCGCCTGGCTGGCGACGCTTATTGTGATGCTGAAGTCTGAAACGCTGGTGGACTCCGTCTGGCTGCTGGTTGTGCTGTTTGTGGTCTTTAACGCCTTTTTCTTTTTCGACGTGAATCCGCGCTACCGTTACGAAGATATCGACGTCCTCGATTTCCGGGTCTGCTATAACGGCGAATGGTACAACACGCGTTACGTGCCAGAGGAGTTGATCGACAGCATCCTGCACTCTCCGGCCGTTGAAACCGTGCAAAAAGAGAAGCTGCAGAAAATGGTCTCTACCAAAGGTCAGCTCTCTTTCTATGACGTCTTTACCCTTTCGCGCCCTGCTGCTGCGTAATTAACGCCTGCAGACGCCGGATCCCCGGCGCAAACTGAGAAGCAGAGGTATTGCCGTAACCTAAAACCAGACCGGTTTGCCCCTGCTTCGCCTCCAGGTAGTACCCGCTCAACGCAGCGGGTGCCAGCTGAAACGCCCTCGCCTGCTCCACCAGTTTCTGGTCATCAATATCGTCTATCGCCAGCGTCAGATGCATCCCGCCTTCACCGGCCAGAATACGGTGCGGCGCATGAAGCTCTGCGCCCAACACCTCCCGCAGCTGGCGGTATCGTTTACGATAGAGTCGACGCATGGCGGCAAGATGACGGGCATAATGACCTTCTTCGATAAACAGCGCCAGCGTGCGCTGTTCGGCACGATGCCCACCGCGCAACAGCGAGCCGATGGCCGGACGAACCGCCTTCGCCAGCGCAGGCGGCAAGACCATGAACCCTATTCGGAGCGACGGAAACAGCGTTTTACTGAACGTCCCGAGATAAACCACGGGCGCATTGTTGACCATTCCCAGCATCGCAGGCACGGGCTCACCGGCATAACGGAATTCGCTGTCGTAATCGTCTTCTATGATCCACGCGTTGTGCTGCCGGGCGAGCTCCAGCAGCGCCAGACGCCGTCGGGCGCTGAGCACGCTTCCGTAGGGGAACTGGTGTGAAGGTGAGGTAAAAATTAACGAGGGAGAAGGGGCATTCAATCCCTCCCAGCACATCCCCTCGTCATCAACCGGGATCCCCATCATGGTCAGGCCGGTTTTAACAAACGCGCTTTTTGCCCCGCTATAGCCGGGGTTTTCTACCCAGGCTATATCCCCCGGCTCACTCAGCAGCATCGTGCACAGGTTGACGCCCTCAAGCGCGCCTTCCGTGATCACAATCTGGCTCGCGTCGCAGTCGATACCGCGGGACAGGGCGAGATGCCGGGCAATCGCTGCCCGCAGCGACGGTTCACCGGCCGGGTCGCCATACCCCAGCAGGGCATTTCCCTCCTCCCGCATCACGCGATCGTATAATCGCCGCCACAGCGGCAGAGGGAAATAGTTGATGGCGGGTGTCCCCGGCGTAAATGCCAGTACCGGGGTATCCCGTTGCACCGGCGCAGGCAGCAGGCCAACCCGCCGGGCGAGCCTGATGTCAGGGTCAGGCAATGTCCGGGTGGCCGAGCGGTAAGCCAGCTGTGCCACCCGCGTTCCCTGGCGGTTACGCTGCAAATACCCTTCCAGCGTGAGCTGGTCCAGCGCCGCATTGACGGTATTGCGGGAAAGGGAGAGCTGCTGGGCCAGCGTTCGCGAACCGGGAAGCTGGCTGCCGGACAGGAGCCTTCCGCACAGAATCGCCTCCCGTAAAGCAAGATAAAGCGCGCGCTGGAGCGTCTCTTGCCCGCGTTTTTTCAGGGCTGCGTTGAGCAAGGTATAAAATTCATCACCCGGTATATTCATCTCGTCTCCTCGTGGCACCATCAAAACATAGCGCAGTGGTTCTTTTTAAGGAACCAGCAATTCACTAGTCTGAAGCTCTTTTCAACGTCACGGAAATGAAGATGAAGACATTCAATCAGTTCGGACAGCCAGTGGGTGAAGCGCTTAGCGACTGGCAACCTCGTCAGCCCCCATCCCGGGTCGTGCTTCAGGGCCGGTATTGTCGCCTTGAACCGCTGCGCGTGGAGCATGCCAACGCGCTATTCTCCGCCTATTCCCTGGCCGGAGATACGCGCAGCTGGACGTGGCTACTGCGTGAACCCGACGCTACCGCAGAGGAGTTTGCCGAATGGGTGGCGAGCGTGAGTGAGTTATCCGACCCCATACACTTTACCGTTATCGATAACCAGACCCGGTCTCCGGTCGGAACGCTGTCCCTGATGCGGATCGATCCTAAAAACGGGGTCGTGGAGGTGGGGCACGTTCACTTCTCGCCTCTTTTAAGCCGCACGCCCATGTCAACAGAGGCGCAATATCTGCTGATGCGGTATGTGTTCGATACCCTGGGCTACCGGCGTTATGAGTGGAAGTGCAATAGCCTGAACGAACCTTCCCGCAAGGCCGCCCTGCGTCTGGGTTTTCAGTTTGAGGGGCGTTTTCGTCAGGCGCTGGTGATAAAAGGCCATAACCGGGATACCGACTGGTTTTCGATTCTCGATAAAGAGTGGCCGACGCTGGCGAACGCCTTTGAAAGCTGGCTTGCCACCGACAATTTTACTGCCGATGGCAAACAGAAAAGATCCCTGGAAAGCTGGCGAGAAACGCGCGTTTAGCGTCTTTTTTTACGTCCCTGAACCGCCTTAAAGCGCGGATTGGATTTGCAAATCACGTACAAGCGTCCCTTGCGTTTGACTATCTGGCAATCCGGGTGACGCTGTTTTGCACTGCGCAATGAGTTAAGTACCTGCATGGTTAGCCCCGCTTCGCATTGAGAAATCCACCAAAACGCTTGCGGAAGCGCGCTGCGCTACCGTCCGTGGAGAACGTTTTCTGCTTACCGGTATAAAACGGGTGCGATTTTGAAGAAACCTCGATGGTGATATACGGATACGTTTCACCGTCGAGTTCAATTTCGCGGTCGGTCTTAATGGTTGAGCCCACTTTGAAGTATTCATTCGCGCTGGTGTCATGGAAGACCACGGTGCGATAGGCGGGATGGATATTGGGTTTCATCGTCAATCCTTTATGTTTTGTTATAACATAACAAAATAATATCCAGGCCAGATTCAAAAAACAACCCCTCCCCTCTGACGATATTTTCTGGTTTACCTGAGATAAAATGAAAACCAGGCCACCCACGTGCTATAACTATATCATTTCGCGGTAAAATCTTTCTCTTCAGGCAGGGAACTCAGTGCTCAGGAACGGGTATACGAGGAAGGACACGACAGCATGAAAACCCGACATCTGGTCAGTCTGGTGACTGGCGTACTCATCTTTTCCGTGCTGGTCCCCATTTGCCTGAGCATCTGGCTGGCCCATCGCCAGGCGGAAGATAAATTTGTCGATGCGCTGGAAAACTATGCCTCACGCGTGCTGATACGCACCGACAAGGTCGTGGATCAGGCGAAAGAAGCGCTTAATCATCTGCAGGCCTTTGAGGGCGTGCCGTGCAGCCCGTTGCAGTTAAGAGAGATGCGACGGGTCGCTTTCTCGTGGCGATACGTTCAGGAAGTGATTTATATCGACAACCTCAGGCCGCTCTGCTCCTCTCTTGAGCAAACCAGCCATGCCGCCCCTTTCCCCCCGCCGATGCGCATTACCGAAGACGGTTACAGCGCATGGCTGACCACGCAAAACGATCTTGGGTTTCATCGCTACATGGCCGTGCTGGGGCAAGGTCATTACCTTGTCCTGGTCGATCCGGCCTCACTGGTGGATGTCATCCCTTTCGGCGAGATAGCGATTGATGCTGCCCTGGTAGGAAGCACAACACACCGTATCTTCGCCAGCAGCAATACACTCGATCCGCATATCCGTGACATGATCAAAGGTCAGGAGATGACCAGCATACAGTACGACGGTTCAATGTACGTTATGAAGCCTGTACCTGAACTGGGGTTTACCGTTGTCGCATGGGCTACGCTCAAACCGCTGGCGGAAACCTGGCACCGGCAGCTGCTTTTATGGCTGCCCTTCGGCGTCCTGATAAGCCTGCTTGCCGCGCTCTTTGTCCTGCGGATACTGCGTCGCATCCAGTCGCCGCGCAACCGCCTGCTTGACGCCATTAACAGCCGCGATTTTGTGGTTCACTATCAGCCCATCGTGGCGCTGTGTAGCGGAAAAATTGTCGGCGCAGAAGCGTTGACGCGCTGGCCGCAGCCGGACGGAAGCAGCCTCTCGCCTGATATTTTTATTCCCCTTGCTGAGCAAACCGGGCTTATCTCCCAGCTGACGCAGCTCGTTATCGAAAAAGTGTTCGAGGATATGGGCAACTGGCTGCACCTTCACCCCGATCAGCATATCTCCATCAACCTCGCGCCCGCCGATTTGACCTCCGGCACGCTGCCGCCGCTGCTGAGTCACTTGCTGAACAAATGGAAGGTCCATCCGGGCCAAATCGCCCTTGAGGTCACCGAGCGCGGCTTTGCCGATCCCAAAATCAGCGCGCCGGCTATCGCCGCATTCCGCCGTTCGGGGCACCCTGTCTATATAGATGATTTTGGTACGGGCTATTCCAGCCTGAGCTATCTGCAGGATCTGGATGTCGACACGCTAAAAATTGATAAATCGTTCGTGGATGCGCTGGAGTACAAAAACGTGACGCCACACATTATTGAAATGGCGAAGTCGCTGAAGCTGGCGATGGTTGCGGAAGGCGTCGAGACCGCCGGGCAGCTCGCCTGGCTGCACCAGCACGGCGTGCAGTACGGACAGGGCTGGTACTACAGCAAAGCGCTGCCGAAAATGGAATTTATCCTTTGGGCAGAGAACAACCTCGGCACGCACGCTACTTAAGATAGGATTTGATCACCTGCAGCACCACGCCAAGATCGGCTTCACGCTGCGCTTCTTCAGGTTCTTTCACCACATGATCGGTTAAATGCCCTTCGATCACCTGCATCATCATGCCGTTGACCGCCCCGCGGATCGCCGCCAGCTGCTGTAACACCTCGGCGCATTCGTGATCGCTGTTCAGCATTTTCTCCAGAGCGTTGCTCTGCCCCTGAATTTTCTTCAGCCGAGTCAGTAACATTTTCTTGTCGCGAACGGTATGTGACATCTCTCTATCCCTTATTTTTGGCTTTTAAAGCATAACACGCTCTACTCCCCCTGAGTATTTTTCTACTGGGGGGTAGTATTACCCTACTGGGGGGGAGTAGTATTTGCAGACATTTTCCACGCCGGAATCCCCCATGACCGATTTTGCTTCACTTCTGCAGCAGGGTAATGCCTGGCTGTTTGTTCCCAGCGCCATCCTGCTTGGCGCGCTGCATGGCCTGGAACCGGGCCACTCAAAGACCATGATGGCCGCCTTTATCGTGGCTATCCGCGGTACGCTGAAACAGGCGGTCCTGCTCGGCCTGGCGGCCACGCTTTCCCATACGGCAGTGGTCTGGATCATCGCTATGGCGGGTTTATGGTTTGGGCGGGGATGGGATGCGCATACGTCTGAACCCTGGTTCCAGCTGATCTCAGGGGTATTGATCGTTGCGATCGCCCTGTGGATGGCATGGCGAACCTGGAAAGAGAGCCAGCCACACGATCATCATCACGACCATGATCATCACCACCACCATGATCATGACCATCATCATGAACATCACCACCACGAACACCCGCTGGTTGAAGAAGAGTGGCAGGACACCCACCAGCGCGCGCACGCGCAGGATATCAACCGCCGCTTTAGCGGACAAAACGTCACCACCGGACAGATCGTCATGTTTGGCCTGACCGGCGGGCTTATCCCCTGCCCGGCATCCATCACCGTTCTGCTGATCTGCCTGCAGCTGAAGCATTTTGCCCTCGGCGCGACGCTGGTGTTCAGCTTCAGTATTGGTCTGGCGTTAACCCTGGTGGCTTCCGGTGCGATTGCCGCCTTAAGCCTCAAGCACGCGACAAAACGCTGGCCCGGGTTTAACGAGCTTTCCCGTAAAGCGCCGTGGATTTCCGCTGCGCTGATTACCGTAGTAGGAATTTATATGAGCCTGCACGGTCTGAGCGGCATTCTGGCGTAAGCCTGCGGCCACGCCCTGTGGCCGCATCTCAATGATCCGTTAAGGATTTTGCTGCCAGCTAAAGGTGTAGCGAAGCTGGCGCGTCTGCAGAATGAATTCCGGTGAAACGCTGGGGCTCCAGGAGTCGTCGCCGCCCACGCCCATATGGAAAGCATCGAGGTTGAGCCAGCACCCCGGCTCTTCCCGCAGCAGATGGTGATGGGTTGTCTCGCGCAGCTGCTGCTGGCTGTAGCGGCTCACCGAGAAATGGAACCGGCCATGTACCTGATGCGTTCCCAGCACCAGCTCCCGCGTATCACAGCGCAAACCATTTTCCGTCGGGAAGATATACGGCGTGTGCATCTCCGCCAGGGGTAATGTCCAGCGTCCCTGCTGTGCCGCCAGCGTTCTGTCCGGGTAGTTTTCATGCGGCCCCAGCCCCAGCCAGGACACGTTTTCCGGCGTTTCGGCGAGATGAACGCTCAGGCCAATACGTGCGGGTTCCGGGATATCGGACGCAATATCCACCTGAATATCGCCGTGCAGCCTCCCGTGGTCATCCACCCGCCAGACTTTACGGCTCAGGAACAGCGTTTTGCCATGATACTCCCCGACGTGAAGGGTATTGACCACGACTTCGCCCGCATGCTGCTCTGCCTCACAGTACAGAACGCGTGAGGTGAAATTGTACATGCCCGCCGCTTTCCAGCGTTCAACCCAGGCATTCGGATCGATCCTCGTCGCTTCACTCACGCCAATATCATTGTCCAGCGGCGCACGGCTGACGTTATCCGTCAGAGGTGACATCAGCGTTTCCACGCCATTTCGCCACCATTGGGTCAGGTTTCCGGATGCACGATCGAACTGCCAGCGCTGTTGACCATGCGCGATCGCCAGGATGCGGTCGTTTTGCGTCAAAACCGGCGGCTCGCCCGCAGAGGCTGGCGGTGCGACAAACAGCGGAGACGGAAGCGGCCACTGCTCCCACGCGCAGCGATGGTCAGCCGGTGACCACGGCGTTGCACGCGGCTGGCGCACTTCAACATTCAGCCAGACTTCCCCCGGTTCGGCTTTCAATTCCGGCAGAGCGATCTCCAGACGCTGAGCGCCTTCAGGGGCTATCGCCAGCATCACCTCGCCCGAAGCCAGTACCTTCCCATCCCGGGCAACCGTCCAGCTCAGCACTTCGTTATCGGTGTGGCGGAACAGGTAGCCGCTTTGCACCTCAATCACCAGCGGAGAGGTGCTGACCCGCGTAAAGGTGAAGAACTGCTGCGCGCGCTGCGCCTCGTACAGCGCCGGGTGCGGCGTGCGATCGGGGAAGACCAGCCCATTCAGGCAGAACTGTCGGTCGTTTGGCTTATCGCCAAAGTCCCCGCCGTATGCCCAGAACGAATTGCCCTCTTCATCTTGCTTCGTCAGAGCCTGATCGACCCAGTCCCAGACAAATCCCCCCTGCAGGCGAGGGTGGCTGCGAAACGCCTGCCAGTATTTCGCGAACCCGCCGAAGCTGTTCCCCATCGCGTGGGCGTATTCGCAGAGGATCAGCGGGCGTGTTTCATCCGGCATGCCGATCCATTTCTTGATTGACCATTTAGGCACCGCCGGGAAGGGTTGATCCTGATCGACCCGGGCATACATCGGACAGACAATATCAGTCGCCGCCGTGTTCGCGCCGCCACCTTCATACTGCACCGGACGCGTCGGATCCGTGGATTTCACCCAGCGGTACAGCGCGTCGTGGTTTGCACCGTGCCCGGACTCATTGCCCAGCGACCAGATGATAATTGAGGGATGATTACGATCGCGCTGCACCATACGGGTCACGCGCTCGCTCATGGCGGGCAGCCAGCGCGGATCGTCAGCAAGGCGGCTCATCGGCACCATGCCGTGGGTTTCGATATTGGCTTCGTCAACAACGTACAGCCCATAGCGGTCGCAAAGCCGGTACCACAGCGGATGATTCGGGTAATGCGAGCAGCGCACGGCGTTGAAGTTGTGCTGCTTCATGATCTCGATATCGCGACGCATCGTCGCTTCGTCCATCACCTGGCCGTTTTCCGGATGATGCTCGTGCCGGTTAACCCCGCGGATCAACAGCGGTTTACCGTTGAGCTTCAGCAGGCCGTTGCTGATTTCAATCCGGCGGAAGCCGACATCGCAGGCCTCCGTCTCCAGCACGTTGCCCTGCGCATCCAAAAGCGCGATCGTCAGGCGATAGAGTTCCGGGGTTTCTGCACTCCATAACGCCGGGGCTGTAACCGGGATCGCCGCCGTTAACCGCTCGGCCCAGTTGCCGCGCTCGTCCACAATGGCAGAGCCTGGCCGTTGGGTAGTGCTGCCACAGCGTTCACCGTTGCGCCACAGCGTTATCGCCACGTCGCACTCCGCGTAGTCAGCGCCTGTCAACGCGACCTCAACTTTCAGCACCGCGCGGTCCAGCTCCGCATTCAGATCGGTGACCACATGATAATCCGCAATGTGCGTCTCCGGCTTATGCAGCAGGGAGACATCACGGAAAATGCCGCTCATGCGCCACATGTCCTGATCTTCCAGATAGCTGCCGTCGCACCAGCGCAAGACCATGACCGCCAGGCGGTTCTGCCCTGGGCGTAATGCCGCCGAGAGGTCAAACTCGGCGGGCAATCGACTGTCCTGGGAATAGCCTATCCACTGCCCGTTGCACCACAGATGGAACGCCGAGTTCACGCCATCAAAAATAATTCGGGTTTGCCCGCTCTGAAGCCAGGCGTCATCCACGTCGAATGTGAGCGAGTAACAACATGTCGGGTTTTCCTGCGGTACAAAAGGCGGGTTAACGGGGATCGGATAGGTGACATTGGTATAGATGGGCGTATCGAACCCCTGCATCTGCCAGTTCGACGGCACGGGCATCGCGACGACATCAGCGCAATCTTCGGTGACCCATGCCTGAGGAACCCGCTCGGGAGCAGAAAAGTAGCTAAACCGCCAGATCCCGTTGAGGGAGCGCCTGCTGAGGGATCCAGCGTCATCCCTGGCGGAAGATTCATTACGCCAACTGTGCAACGGCGCGTGTGCGGGCAGGCGGTTCCACTGGGTAACGCCGGGGTTTTCCCAGTCCCGACGGGCCAGGATGTCGCTGAGGGTCAGCGAAGGTGTATGAGACATATCAACCTCTTTGCGAAGCGCTCACAATTTTGGTTAACATGCCCTGGCACTCTGCGACGGTAAAGCGTTCGATCGCAGGGTAGCGAGTCCGATCACAAAGTTTTATTTGCGGGCAAGCTGCTCGGCCAGAAGTGCCAGACTTCTGAGCTGCTGCGCCAGATCCTCGCGTTCGGCCTGCTGCGGCGCGCGGCGCGCGCTGGAATGCCGGGTAACCAGCGCCACCGGCAGCTGAACCTGCCAGCACGTCTCGCCTTCGGTGGGGGCCAGCAGCCACTCCACGCTGCGCTCACCCGCCTCGCGAAATGCCTGGCGAATGGTCGTCAGCGGCGGGGAAAACCAGGCGCTGTCAGCCGTATCGTCGAACCCGACCACCGACATCTGACCTGGAATCGCGATCCCCTTTTCAGCACAGGCGCGCATCACCCCGAGCGCCATTTGATCGTTCGCCACCAGAATGGCATCCGGCACTGCGCTACCCGACAGCAGCACATGCCCTTTCTCATAACCGCTGGCCGCGCTCCAGTCTCCATAAGCCACCGCAGCGGCGTCATGCCCCGCGCGGGCCAGAGCCGCTTTCCATCCTGCCAGACGCGCCCGAGCAGAGACCGAGCTTTCCGGCCCGCTCAGCAGGGCAATATGCTGATGCCCCAGCGAAAGCAGGTGCTCAACGCCCAGATGCGCCCCCTGCCCGGCGTTAAACACGAGGCTGTTTACCTGTGCTGAAGGCGAGACATCAAGGAACAGCACCGGAACAGGTGATGCCAGCGCCCTGAGCGCTTCGGCGTCAGGATCGTCGAGCGGCACATTCACCAGCAGCGCGTCCACCCGCTGCGCCAGTAGCGCCTGAAGCGCGGCCTGACACTGCTGCGGTTGCTCGACCATGGAGATAAGGACGCTCGCCCCCTGTTCCGCCGCGCGGGATTTTACCGCCGACACAATTTGCGAGGGCGCATGCAGGGCCAGATCGGTGGTGATGAGTCCCAGCGTGCGGGTGCGTTTACCCGCCAGCTGCTGTGCCCGCAGGTTAGGCACGTAGTGCAGCTCCGCCATCGCCTGCTGCACCTTTTCCCGCGTGCGGGCAGAGACATGCTCCGCGTCGTTAATGACGCGGGAGACGGTCTGATAAGAAACCCCCGCAAGGAGGGCGACATCATAGAGAGTGATCGCTTTCATGCATTGTGGCATCGCGTGAGTCGTGGCCCATTATTGTGGCACAGCGACGCCGTTAAAGCATGTGAGCGCTTCGCAAAATTAGACAACCCGCTCCGGCTGCGCGATTTCAGCAACGCGCGGCTTCTGTCGGAACCAGGGCAGACAGAGCTGGATAAGTGGGCCAATGGTCAGGGCATACACGACCGTTCCCACCCCAAACGTGCCGCCAAGCACGCACCCAATCAGCAGGACGGACACCTCAATGGAGGTACGCACGCTGCGAATGGACCACCCCAGCGGGGCATGAATGCCGGTCATCAGGCCGTCGCGTGGGCCAGGACCAAAACCTGCGCCAATGTACATGCTGGTCGCAATCGCGTTCATCACGATGCCCGACACCAGGAAAGCGATGCGAACAGGTAACGAATCCAGTTCCGGAATAAGCGCCATGCTGGCGTCCGCCGCCAGACCGATACAAATCACGTTGCTGATGGTGCCCAGGCCCGGCATCTGGCGCAGGGGGATCCACAGCAGCAGCACCGCAGCACCGGTTAAAATGATCACCGTCCCGATGGTCATCCCCAGCTGTAACCCCACCCCAAGGTGAAAAACATCCCAGGGATCGACACCCAAATCGGAACGAATAAACATCGCGGTGGACAGGCCATACAGTCCTAAACCGACATAGAGTTGTAGCAGACGACGTACCATTTTTATCTTCTCCAGTGAACCAGCTTTCATCCTGACCTAAAATGGCACTATGATTAATGTCCAGTTTTCAAATAGTGGACTGCATATGTCGTCACGTCGCTTCGGAAGCCAGTCGCTGGTACGCCTTTTAGGCCACTGGCAGCAAACCTCATCCCGCACGCCGCTCTGGCGACAGCTGGCCGATGCGCTGCGCCTGTTAATTCTTGATGGACGTCTGGCACTGAATACACGGCTACCGGGAGAGCGCGAGCTGGCCACGGCGCTGGACGTAAGCCGGACTACCATCAGCAGCGCCCTCGCCCATCTGCGCGAGGAGGGATATCTTGAGAGCCGCCACGGCAGCGGGTCACGCGTGATCCTCCCGGATACGCGCGCCGTTCCCACGCTTTCCGCAGCGAGTGCCGCACTGGATCTCTCCACTGCCGCTCTCAATGCCGGGCCGGAGATCCACCAGGCGTATACCCATGCGCTCACGGCCATTGCGCAGCACCTCTCGCTGACGGGCTACGATCAGCTAGGACTGCCAACGCTGCGGGAGGCCATCGCTGCGCGTTATACCGCGCGGGGCCTTCCCACCCGCGCGGACGAAGTGATGGTGGTCAATGGCGCCGTCAGCGGCTTCGCGCTGGTCCTGCGGATGATGACCGGGCCCGGGGATCGCGTCGTGGTCGATCACCCCACCTATCCGCTGGCGATTGCCGCCATTCAGGGCGCGCAGTGTCGGCCCGTGGGGGTGTCGCTGCCGGAAACGGGCTGGGATACGGATGGCTTCGCCGCCACGCTTGCCCAAACCGCGCCGCGCCTGGCGTATCTGATGCCTGATTTTCATAACCCCACCGGGCGCTGTATGGATATTGCGACGCGCCAGGCCATTACCGATATTGCTGCGCAAACCCGTACGGCGCTGGTGGTGGATGAAACGATGGTGGATCTCTGGTTTGACGCTCCTCCTCCGCCCCCGCTGGCCTCCTTTAACCCGCAGGCCACCGTCATCACCTTAGGCTCCGCCGGAAAAAGTTTCTGGGGCGGGCTGCGTCTCGGCTGGATCCGCGCCTCCTCGCGCACGATCGCCACGCTTGCCCAAACGCGAGATACCCTCGATTTAGGTTCGCCACTGCTGGAACAGCTGGCGGCGCTGTGGCTCATCAACAACAGCGAGAGGTTTCTACCCGCCCGCCGCAAAATGCTGGCGGAACGACGCAATCGATGCGGTGAACTGCTGCGTGAACATTTCCCGGACTGGAAATTCCATGAAGCGGAAGGCGGGCTCTCTTACTGGATCGAGCTACCGGGCATGCTGGCGACACAGCTTGCCGCGCGGGCTGAGATTCTGGGGATTAATCTGGGAACCGGTACGCGGTTTGGCTTAACGGGCGCGTTTGACCGCTATTTGCGGATGCCCTTCTCGCTCGAACCAACAGAGCTTGAACAGGCGCTGCTGAGGATTAAACCGTTATGGCTCGCCCTGAATAAAAACGTGCCAGCCGTTAAACGCAGCGTGATTTAATATTAAAAGTTTGAAGCCGATCATAAAAAAAATAAAAACTGCTGACTGTCACGGATACAGTCAGCAGTTTTCACCCATCCGGAATTAATGCTGAGCAGGAATAGGAAAACCTTTCAGTGAAATAACGAAATTTTCACCGTCTTTCTTTATTTTTGCGCCAGTATCACACCAGTCAGACGCAATACGAAAGAACTCATCACTTCCGACATTCCAGCCAAGACGTACATGCTTCACGTAGCCTGAACGCAACAGATCGCAGGCCTCTTTGTAGTCACTGGCAGTTGACAGTTGTTGTTTCATTTTCTCTTCTTCAGAAGTTTACGTAGAGCCTTGATTTCTTTAGGAGTAAATGGAGAAACACTCTCTTCTTCCGTATGCTGATTATCAATATCCTCTTCCGATACTCCCGCCTCTTCTACTGCTTCGAACGCCAGCAGCAGCAGTTTCTCTGTCGTCACGCTTAAGTTCTCGTTATTCACTTCCGCATAGTGGCGAAGCCTTTCTTTTAGCGCGTCATCAATCTTAACGTTTAATACCGCTGTAGCCATGTTTGTCACTTCCCTTCGGAATAAGTACTTTATTTAATACACGAAGTTAACAATGTTATCCAGATATATATTTTTTTGAGTTATGCCAGAAAATAGACGGCCAATGATAAAATGCCCGACTATTATTACAGGTTTATGACAATAATATTTCAGCACGATGAAATATATATTACACGATATAGGCATAATATTATTGTGGGATAGCCGTCAAAAGTGAGAGGTGAAAGCAGGAAGATTTTATGAGGGCGGAAATGGGTGGGGGCCCTGCCAGCTACATCCCGGCACACACGTCGTCTGCCCTGGCTGCTTCCTTCCGGACCTGACCTGGTGAACAGAGTAGCGTTGCGGGAGAACCAACAGAGCCCCCATTGAGAGCGTTGATAACCAACGCGCTGGCGCATTATCCCTGTGCGAAGGCCCAATTGCAAGCCGCCAGGAACCGGATGCTGGTTTCTTGCGCAAACAGGCGCAGCAATCATGACGATCTTCGTTTACCATGGCTCTCCAGAAACTCCCCACAGGTGAAGGTATGGACGAGCACGACTCCTTTCCACAGCGCGTATGGCAAATCGTGGCTTCAATCCCGGAGGGCTATGTCACCACCTATGGTGATGTGGCGCGCCTGGCCGGTTCCCCGCGCGCGGCGCGACAGGTTGGAGGCGTCCTGAAACGGCTGCCGGAAGGCAGTACGTTGCCCTGGCATCGGGTAGTGAACCGTCATGGCGTCATCTCACTCACAGGGCCGGATCTCCAGCGTCAGCGTCAGGCGTTACTTTCAGAGGGGGTGCAGGTGTCAGGGTCGGGTCAGATCGATTTGCAGAAGTACCGATGGGTGTATTAACCCCCCTCCCGAAGGAGAGGGGGATACCCATTACATCTGAGTGGGTGGGGTTGGCAGGGACGGCTGATTGGTCTGCGGTGCGATCGGCACTTCGGTCTGCTGCACAGGCACCAGGTTCAGGTCGATTTTGGTCCCACCGTTATTAATCGCTTCCTGGACCGTATCGGTAATAAACACCAGCTTACCGTTGATGGTGACCGCTGCGCTCAGCAGAATACGGGCATTAGGCTGCACGTCCGACGGGTTATACGGCAACACGAAGCTAAACGGCGCCTGCTTGCCTTCAGTACGGACGGCACGCTGAGCCACGACTTTCGACGGCGCGTCGGCCAGGGAAGCATCAGACAGCGTCACCGTTAATACCGCATCCGGCGGCAACGCAACTTTCTGTTTAATCCAGATGGTACCGGAAACGTTAGGCTGCTGAATGGACTGCTGCGAAAGGGTATTAATCCCGTTCGGGTCAGCTGCTGGCACTGGCACCTGGGCGCTCTTACCGGCACAGGCGGACAACGCCACCGCAATCGCTACACCACTTAGCATAGGCACGAGTTTCATTGAAGTCTCCTTATCATCAATGCACCAGCGGGATCGATCCCATCCGATGTCGTTTCAATCACATAACGTAGTTAAGTGTGGCACAACTCACTGATTAATGCCTGAAATCATCCCGATATTCAGATTATTCTACCCATCGGACCACTTTCATTTCTGCGTTATACTCTGCCTATCTTTCGCTACGGCGTTTATTGAGGACAACTATGAGTCAGGCACTGAACAATCTGCTGACATTACTGAATCTGGAAAAAATTGAGGAAGGACTCTTTCGCGGACAGAGCGAAGATTTAGGCTTACGCCAGGTCTTCGGTGGGCAAGTCGTTGGACAAGCGCTGTACGCTGCAAAGGAGACTGTCCCGGCAGACCGTCTGGTGCATTCATTCCACAGCTACTTCTTACGCCCTGGCGATAGCGCGAAACCCATCGTGTATGACGTTGAAGTTCTGCGAGACGGTAACAGCTTCAGCGCGCGCCGCGTCGCGGCCATTCAGAACGGTAAGCCGATCTTTTACATGACCGCCTCCTTCCAGGCGCCAGAGCCGGGTTATGAGCATCAGAAAGTCATGCCCCCTGCCCCCTCGCCGGACGATCTCAAATCGGAAACGGATATCGCTCGCGCCCTGGCGCATCTGCTGCCGCCGCAGGTCAAAGAGAAGTTTCTCTGCGATAAGCCGCTTGAGATCCGCCCCGTCGAATTCCACAACCCAATGAAGGGCCACACCGCCGAGCCAAAGCGTCAGGTGTGGATCCGTGCCAACGGCACCGTGCCGGAAGATTTCCGCGTCCATCAGTATCTGCTGGGCTATGCGTCTGACTTCAACTTCCTGCCGGTGGCGCTGCAGCCGCACGGCGTCGGCTTCCTCGAAAAAGGGATGCAGGTCGCGACGATCGATCACTCGATGTGGTTCCACCGTCCCTTCAACATGAATGAGTGGCTGCTCTACAGCGTGGAGAGTACGTCGGCATCCAGCGCCCGCGGGTTTGTGCGTGGGGAGTTTTATACTCAGGACGGCGTGCTGGTCGCTTCAACGGTGCAGGAAGGGGTGATGCGTAACAGAGGTTGATGTAAAAAGCCCGGTGGCGCGACGCTTACCGGGCCTACGTTTTGTGCTGTTGTAGGCCGGGTAAGGCGAAGCCGCCACCCGGCAAGACACTCAGATCATGCGTTATACGCATTCTCGCCGTGGCTGTTCACATCCAGACCTTCGCGTTCCTGCTCTTCCGGTACGCGCAGACCGACCGTCATGTCCGCCAGCTTGTAGCCGATGAATGCGACAACCGCAGACCACACCACGGTGATAGCAATACTTTCCAGCTGCACCAGCACCTGATGAACCATAGTGACGCCTTCTGCGTAGCCCACACCACCGAGCGATTTCGCCGCGAAGATACCGGTCATGATACAGCCGACAATCCCGCACACGCCGTGAACGCCAAATACATCGCAAGGGTCATCCACGCGCAGCAGACGTTTCAGTGCGGTCACGCCCCACAGACCCGCCAGACCGGACACCAGACCGACCAGCAGCGCACCGCCTACGCCGACATAACCACACGCAGGTGTAATACCGACCAGACCCGCAATCGCCCCCGAGCAGGCACCCAGCAGGGAAGGTTTACCGCGCACCGCCCACTCGCCAAATACCCAGGAGAGGATTGCACCCGCCGTGGCCACCACGGTGTTCACGAAGGCCAGCGCGGCAATTTCGTTCGCGGCACTGGCTGAGCCGGCGTTGAAGCCAAACCAGCCAAAGTAGAGGATCGCGGTACCGGTAAAGACCATCGGCAGGTTGTGCGGTTTGAACGCTTCTTTACCGAAGCCCACGCGTTTGCCAATCAGGTATGCGCCCACCAGACCCGCGACCGCGGCGTTAATGTGAACAACGGTACCGCCCGCGAAGTCCAGCGCGCCGTGCGTCGCCAGCAGACCGCCACCCCAGACCATGTGCGCAATCGGCACATAGGAGAGCGTCAGCCAGACCACCACGAAGATCAGGACCGCAGAGAAACGAATACGCTCAGCGAGCGCGCCCACAATCAGCCCGACGGTAATGCAGGCGAAGGAGCCCTGGAACGCCACGTGAATATACTGATAGAAGCTGCCCATCAGCGCGGTCAGTTCAATGTTTTTCAGCATCACCCAGTCGAAGTTACCAAAGAACGCGTTGCCCGTGCCGAACGCCAGCGAGTATCCGTAAACCACCCACAGCACGCAGACCAGTGCGAACGTCACGGCAACCTGCGTCAGCATGGAGAGAACGTTTTTGCCACGGATCAGGCCGCCGTAGAACAGCGCAATGCCCGGAATGGACATGAACAGCACCAGCGCGGTGCTGATCATCATAAAGGCGTTATCGGCTTTGTCGGCCACCGCAGGGGCAGCAGCCAGCGCCAGGCCCGGCAGCAGCGCCAGCGAACCCAGACCCGTTTTAAGTGTTGCTATCTTCATTTTCTCGATCCCTATCACTGTGTGCCAGGCGTTAATTACAGAGCCGCTTCGTCAGATTCGCCGGTACGGATGCGAATGACGCGCTGCAGTTCGGCAACGAAAATTTTGCCGTCGCCAATTTTGCCGGTGTAGGCCGCTTTGCTAATGACATCAATGACTTCATCAAGCTGATCGTCAGCAATCGCGACATCAATTTTTACTTTTGGCAGAAAGTTAACGCTGTATTCCGCCCCGCGATAAAGCTCGGCATGACCCTTCTGACGACCAAAGCCTTTCACTTCGGTGACAGTCAGTCCCTGAATACCCATTGAAGACAATGCTTCACGCACGTCTTCGAGTTTGAATGGTTTGATTACAACCGTAACCAGCTTCATAGATCCCCTCCAGTCAGAATTCGGTAATGGCCGCAGCTTACGCGGAAGGTATTGCAAGGGATGTGCCAGAAATGAAAACGGGAGGGAATCGCGGTGTGATGTGCGTTACACGGTCCTGATAAATGAACCGGTAAAAAAAAAACGCACCATGCCGGTGCAGGGTGCGTTTCAGTTTTGCACCAACAGGAATGACTGTTAGCGCGGCGCCTCATTTTAGTGCATCAGGCGCTAAGCGACTCTTCATCACGCACGCTGGCGGCCAGCTCTTCGCCCGCCAGCTGCAGCTGGTACATCTGCCAGTAGCGCCCTTTTGCTTCCAGCAGCTCGCGGTGCGTACCGCGCTCCACGGCCTGTCCGCGATGCAGCACCAGAATAGTGTCCGCGTCGACGATGGTGGAAAGACGGTGGGCAATAACCACCAGCGTCGTATGGTCGCGTACGGCGGCCAGCGCCTGCTGAATCGCCTGCTCGGTACCGGAATCTATGCTGGCCGTGGCTTCGTCAAGAATCAGCACCTGCGGCGTTTCAATCAGGACGCGCGCCAGCGCCAGGAGCTGTTTTTGCCCCACGGAGAGATTGTTGCCCTGCTCGCCCAGCTTCGTGTTGATCCCGTCGCTGAACCCACGCGCCAGCTCTGCCAGCTGCACCGTTTCCAGTACCGCCCAAACCTGCTCCTCCGAATAGTCCCGTCCCAGGGTTACGTTGGCAAAGATGGTATCGGCCAGTACGACCGGATCCTGCTGCACCATCGCAACGCCTTTGCGTAACACCGTGTGGCTAAGAGACGCGAGCGGGCGTCCATCGAGGCGGATTTCGCCTTGCGTGACCGGGTAGTAGCCCATCAACAGGCTGGCGAGCGTGCTTTTACCGCTGCCGGTATGACCCACCAGCGCGACGAAACCGCGCGACGGAACGTCAAGCGTGATGTCCTGCAACACCAGACGGTCTTCACGATAGGCAAACGAGACGTTATCAAAGGCGATAGTCCCGCTTTGCAGAGGTCGCTCATCATTGCCGTAGGCCTGACGCGGCCTGTCCATCAGCTCAAAGACGCGCTCACCGGCGACGACCGCCTGTTGCAGCATCGATTGCTGCGTAGTGAGCTCGATCAGCGGCTCGTTGAGGCGTCCCAGATAGCTAATAAAAGCGTACAGCACGCCCACCTCAATCGTACCGTTTGAGCTCAGGCCAAAGAGCATCAGCAGCCCACACAGCACCAGCGCTGAGAACAGGCTCAGCAGCGGTCGCAGCAGGAAACCGTCCAGGCGCAGCGTCTGCATACGCGCCATATAGTGTGAACGGCTGGCTTCGCCCATGCGCTCGCCAAAGCGCGCCTGCTGGCGGAACTGCTGGATGACGCTCATGCCGTTAATCACTTCGTTGAAGCCATCGTTGATGTCGGCCAGATAGGCGCGAACCCGACGCACAATCGGCGTGCTGTAACGCTGGTAAATCACCATGACGATCAGCACCGCCGGGAAGATGGTGATCGCCACCAGCGCCATGCGCCAGTCGAGGCTGAACATCGCCACCAGCATCGCGCCAATCAGCGCCGCGCTGCGTAATACCGTCGCAACCACGGTGACGTACAGATCGCGGATCACCTCGGTATCGTTGGTTACGCGCGAAATCACCTGCCCGACCGGCTGGATATCAAACTCGCTGAGCGGCTGGCGAAGCGCCGCGTCCATGACATCGGTACGCAGCTGCTGAACGACGCCCACGGCGGCCCGGTTAAACAGCAGCGACTGAGCATAATGCAATCCTGCCGCCGTCAGCTGTAAGCCAACGTAGGCCACGCCTAACCCCGCCACCAGCCCGAGCGGCAGGTAGCTTTTTGCGACCATATTATCGATGAAGTAGCTGATGAGCAGCGGACCGCTCACCTCAGCAATTGCCGCAATCCAGAGCAAAAGCACGGCAACCGAGAGCGGTTTACGCCACGGTGAGCCGTAGGCCAGCAGACGTTTAAGCGTCGGCCACATCGTTCCGAGCTTACGCATTGGCGGCCTCCTGATCCTGTTCCGGCGCATCGTCAAGCGCTGCTTCAAGCTGTTGATAGCGGTACATATCGCGATACCAGCCCGGCTGCTCGGCCAGCGCGTCATGCTGCCCACGCTGGGCAATATGGCCGTGCTGCAATACCAGAATTTCGCTGGCTTCGGTAAGCGCTGACAAACGGTGGGCACTGATGATTATCGTGCGTCCGTCGCCCCACTGGCGCAGGTTATGCAGGATCTGATGCTCGGTACGGCCATCCACGGCGGAGAGCGCATCATCCAGGATCAGGATTTCCGCATTCAGCAGCAGCGCGCGGGCAATGGAGATACGCTGTTTTTGCCCGCCGGACAGCATGACGCCGCGTTCCCCGACTTCGGTGTCGTAGCCCTGCGGCAGGCGCAAAATGTCATCATGCACGCTGGCCAAACGTGCCACATGCTCGATCTCTTCCTGCGTTGCTGCCGGGCACCCAAGCGCGATGTTGTTCGCCACGGTGTCAGAAAAAAGAAACGGCGTCTGGCTGACAACCGCCAGGCGACCACGCCACTTATCCAGCAGCAGGCTGGTGAGCGGAATATCATGGAAGCGAATATCGCCCTGCGTGACGTCAAAGTGGCGCTGGAGCAGCGACAGCACGGTACTTTTACCGGATCCCGTCGGGCCACAGATGCCCAGCATCTGGCCAGGCTGCAGCGTAAAGCTGACGTTCTCCAGCACCGGATGCTCCGTATGCGGATAGACAAACTTGCGGACGTCGACATGCATGACGCCGCGCCCTTCCGGTACGGCTTCGCTACCGTCGATGACCACCGGCGCTTCGGCCAGCATGGCGCGAATGCGGCTATAGGCGGCACTGCCGCGCTCCACAATGTTAAACATCCAGGCCAGCGCCAGCATCGGCCAGATCATCAGCCCCAGATACATGGCAAAGCTGGTCAATTGCCCCAGGGTGAGCGTGCCCTGTACCACCATCCAGCTGCCGCCGCCAATGGCCAGCAGGTTTGCCATGCCAATCGCGATATAGATCGTCGGGTCAAAGCGGGCGTCAATACGCGCGACGCGCATGTTCTTCGCTCCCGTGTCCGCGGCATCGGCCGCAAACAGCGCTGATTGCCGGTCCTCCAGGCCAAACGCCTTGATCATGCGGATGCTGGTCATGCTCTCCTGGGTGCGATCGTTCAGCGACGAAAACGCCGCCTGCGCCAGCTTGAAGCGCTCGTGCAATTGTTCGCCATAGCGATTGATCGCCAGCGCCATGAGCGGCATCGGCAGCAGGGCCAGCAGGGTCAATTGCCAGCTGATCTGCGTGGACATGACGATCAGCACCGCACAGCCCATCACCAGCGAGTCCACCAGCGTCAACACCCCTTCCCCGGCGGCAAAGACCACGCGGTCAACGTCGTTAGTGGCGCGCGCGATAAGATCCCCGGTGCGGTGGCGCAGATAGAATTCGGGATGCTGTCGGCTCAGCTGGTGATAAAAATCTTCGCGCAGCTCAACGGCCAGCTGATAGGACGCACCAAACAGCAGCACGCGCCAGACGTAGCGCAGCAGATAAACAATGACCGCCGTCAGCACCAGCGTGCCAACCCACATCAACACCCGTGCGGTGGTGTAATGCTGTTCGGTGACGCCATCCACGACGTAGCCCACCACTTTCGGCGGGATCAGCTGCAGGATGGCAATGATAATAAGCAGGGCGACTGCACCGAGGTAGCGTTGCCACTCCCGACGAAAGTACCAGCTTAATTGGGCAAATAATCGCACGCGGTTTGTTCCTGAAGGTATTTTACGAAGTTATTCAATAGGTAATGCTGTGGTGTATTTAATCTGTTCCATGGCGAAGCTTGAGGTGACGTCCGATAACCCCGGCACGCTGTTCACCAGCCGCTTGTAGAAGTCATCATAGCGCTTCATGTCGGCCACCTGGACGCGCATCAGGTAATCGTACTCGCCGGCCATGCGCCAGAAACCGAGCACTTCGGGCATCTCAGACACCTGGGTGACGAAGCGGCAATACCACTCGCTGCTGTGATGCTGGGTTTTTATCAGCACAAATGCCGTCAACCCAAGCCCCAGTTTTTCAGGATCTAACAGCGCGACGCGCCCCAGAAGAATGCCGTCATCTTCCAGCTTCTTAAGACGCTTCCAGCACGGGGTCGTGGTCAGATTAACGGCATCTGCCAGCGCCTGCAAAGAGAGGGTACAGTCACTTTGCAGCAATGAAAGGAGCTTGCGGTCAATTTTATCTAGCATACCCACCTCACAGAGAAAATTTTTCTCCCTTCATTCTATTTTAAAGGCCAGATAGCAACAATTTTTTCTGTGCTTTTCGCTATGCTAGGCACAAAATGACAAACGGATAACGACGATGAATAGCACTTGGGTTAAACATGCGATCAGCGAAATCAATGCCGACTATCAGCGCTCGGCGGATACGCACCTGATTCGCCTTTCCCTGCCGGGATTTGACGGCATTCAGCTCTATCTGAAAGATGAAAGCACCCATCCTACCGGCAGCCTGAAGCATCGCCTGGCGCGCTCGCTGTTTTTATACGGTTTATGTAACGGCTGGATTAAAGAGGGTACCACCATTATTGAATCCTCTTCCGGTTCAACGGCAGTATCCGAAGCCTATTTCGCCCGCCTGCTGGGTCTGCCGTTTATCGCGGTGATGCCCTCCTGCACCGCAAAACGCAAAATCGAGCAGATCGAATTTTACGGCGGCCGCTGCCACTTTGTGGAAAGCGCCTGCGAAATCTACGCCGCCTCCGAAATGCTGGCCCGTGAGCTGAACGGCCACTATATGGACCAGTTCACTTTCGCCGAGCGCGCGACGGACTGGCGCGGGAATAACAACATTGCCGACAGTATCTTCCGCCAGATGACCCACGAACCGCATCCGGTTCCGTCGTACATTGTCATGAGCGCCGGTACCGGCGGCACGTCAGCCACGATCGGACGCTACATCCGCTGTCAGGGCTACGATACCCAGCTGATGGTGGTTGACCCGCAGAACTCCGTGTTCCTCGACTACTGGCAAAACCGCGATGCCGACCTGCGCAGCCCGGTAGGCAGCAAAATTGAAGGCATTGGTCGTCCGCGCGTCGAGCCCTCTTTCATCCCCGACGTGGTGGACGAGATGATGCGCGTGCCGGATGCCGCCAGCGTGGCCACTGCTCACTGGCTGGAGACGCAGCTGGGCCGCAAAGTGGGTGCCTCGACGGGCACCAATATGTGGGGCGCGCTGCAGCTTGCCGCACGCATGCGCGAAGCGGGCCGCAGCGGTTCCATCGTCACGCTGCTGTGCGACAGCGGCGAGCGTTACCTTGATACCTACTACAATGCGGAGTGGGTGCAGGCTAACATCGGTGATATCGCCCCCTGGAAAGCGCAGATTGCGCAGCTGCTGAAATAAAAAAAAAGCCAGACCGAAGTCTGGCTTGCTGGAAGGGTCTCACTATTCGGGGGAATAGGGGAGGTTGTTATTGTCCAGCCAATGCGTCAAAAAATGGGACACCGCTTCATTACGGCAGTGACCAATAACCGGCAGATGAGGAAGTTCTGCTTTCAGCTGCGCCATCGCATTCCCCATGATCAGACCCCGACCTACGCTACCCAGCATTTCGCGGTCGTTCATGGCGTCGCCGAACGCCATACACTCCTGCAGCGTTAATCCCAGGTGGTCGCTCAGCACCGCCAGAGCGGAACCTTTGTTACAGCCCACCGGCAGCACTTCCAGGCAATCCACCGCCGAGAAGGTCAGGTGTGCCCGGTCACCCAGCGCCTCATTCAGTTGAATCCTTAAGCGACAGAGATCGTCATGATCGCCACAGAAGCAGATCTTGGTCACCGCATGGGCAGGGATCCGACGCAGATCGATAAGCTGGTATTTAAAGCCGCTGTATACATGCGCGTGCAATAATTCCGGGATGTCGCTTCCGGTAAACCAGCCCCGATCGTTGAACACGTGAATACTGGCCTGCGTGTCCCAGGTACTGTGCAGCACGATGTCCGCCACTTCCGGGTTGAGATCCTGTCGGTGCAGCACATCGCCTTCTACAGAATGAATTCGCGTCCCGTTGCCGGTGATCAGAAAGGCGTCGAGGGAAAACGCGCCCAGCAGGTGGCGCATCTCCAGCACATGGCGGCCAGTGGCAAACGTCAGGGTGACATTACGCTCGTGCAGACGCTTCAGCGTGTTCAGGGTTTTCTCTCCTAAACGGTGATCCGGCATTAACAGCGTACCGTCCATATCAAATGCAGCGAGCCGAGCCATGATTACTCCCGAAATGTGATGCGGTTAACTTGTGCAACAGTATCGTGTGAGATATACGGAAGTAATAGTGAAAAGATGATAATTATTGTTCCGGGTTTAGCATGCGCCAGCTCAATCGACTTAACCAGTATCACCGGCTCTGGCAGCCTTCCGAGGGTGCAACGCAACAGGTCGCCATCAGCGAGCTGGCCGCCCGCTGTTTTTGCAGCGAGCGGCATGTCCGAACGCTGCTGCGTCAGGCACAGGAGGCGGGCTGGCTGAGCTGGCGAGCGCAGTCTGGCCGCGGTAAACGGGGTGAACTGACGTTCCATGTCGCGCCTGAATCTCTGCGCAATACCATGATGGAGGAGGCGCTGAGGCGGGGAGAACAGCACAACGTGCTTGAGCTGGCCCAGCTCGCCCCCGACGCATTGCGATCATTGCTGCATCCCTTTTTAGGCGGGCAGTGGCAAAACGATACGCCAACGCTGCGCATCCCCTATTACCGCTCGCTGGATCCGCTTCATCCGGGTTTTTTACCCGGTCGGGCGGAACAGCATCTGGCAGGACAGATCTTTTCCGGACTGACGCGCTTTCACGGCAACAGCAGTGAACCGACTGGCGACCTCGCCCATCACTGGGAGGTGTCGGCGGACGGTTTGCGCTGGCATTTTTATATTCGTTCCACCTTACACTGGCATAACGGCGATAAGGTCGAAACCGGACAGCTTCAGCAAAGCCTGAATGCGCTTTTTGCCTTGCCCGCCCTGCGTAAACTGTTCCAGAGCGTCCTGCGCATTGACGTCACTCACCCTCAGTGTCTGACGTTCACGCTGCACCAGCCGGATTACTGGCTGGCACACCGCCTGGCCACCTACTGTAGCCGGCTTGCACATCCCGAACAGCCCATGACGGGCTGCGGCCCCTTCAGGCTAAGCGTATATGAGCCCGATCTTGTCCGTCTGGAAAGCCACGAGCAGTACCATCTCAACCACCCGCTGCTTAAGGCTATCGAATATTGGATCACACCGACGCTGTTTGACTATGGGCTGGGTACCAGCTGTCGCCATCCGGTGCAGATCGCCATTGGCGAGCCGGATGAACTTGAAAGCCTGCGCCTGGTGACGAACAGTACCAGTCTTGGCTTTTGCTATCTTACCCTGAAGCAAAGCCCGCGGCTGAGTGAAATGCAGGCACGACGGCTCATCAACATCATTCATCTCTCATCGCTTCTGCATACGCTGCCGCTCAACGAGGGGCTGATTACCCCAACAGAGGAGCTGCTGCCCGGATGGGCGATCCCTCAGTGGTCGGATCTGGCACATGTCCCCCTGCCGGAGACCTTAACCCTGATTTACCATTTGCCAGTTGAGTTGCACACGATGGCGCGTCAGCTAAAACAGTACCTTGCACAGCAGGGCTGCGAGCTAACGGTTATCTTTCACGACGCAAAAACTTGGGACGGATGCCAGCAACTGGCGGACGCGGATCTCATGATGGGTGACAGGCTGATTGGCGAAGCGCCGGAATATACGCTTGAGCAGTGGCTACGCTGTGATGCCCTCTGGCCACACCTGCTGAGCGCGCCGCAATATGCCCATCTGCAGGCCACGCTGGATGCGGTACAGACTCAGTCCGATGAGCAGGCCAGACATGCCGGGCTCAGGGCCATTTTCTCCGGACTCATGGAAAAGGCGGTGATCACCCCACTGTTCAATTATCAATACCAGATCAGCGCCCCGCCGGGTGTCAACGGCATACGCCTCAACACTCGCGGCTGGTTTGACTTTACCGAAGCCTGGCTGCCCGCCCCCAAAGCGTGAAGAAGCTGGTCGCCGTCGTGGTCAGACGGTAACATAACGTTTTTACCGTAACAGTCGAGATGATTTATGAAACGTGCCGTCGTCGTGTTCAGCGGAGGACAAGATTCTACTACCTGCCTGGTTCAGGCTCTTCATCAGTACGATGAAGTTCACTGTGTGACTTTCGATTATGGTCAGCGTCATCGCGCTGAGATCGACGTTGCCCGTGAACTGGCCCTGAAACTGGGCGCACGCGCGCACAAGGTGCTGGACGTTACGCTGTTAAATGAACTGGCCGTGAGTAGCCTCACCCGGGACAGTATTCCCGTCCCGGACTACGAACCCGATGCCAGCGGCATTCCGAATACCTTCGTGCCGGGCCGTAATATCCTCTTCCTGACCCTGACGGCGATCTACGCCTACCAGGTGAAAGCCGAAGCGGTGATCACGGGCGTGTGTGAAACAGATTTCTCCGGCTACCCGGACTGTCGTGATGAGTTCGTGAAGGCGTTAAACCACGCCGTCAATCTGGGGATGGCAAAAGAGACGCGCTTTGAAACCCCGCTGATGTGGCTGGATAAAGCCGAAACCTGGGCGCTGGCGGACTACTGGGGCAAGCTGGACCTGGTTCGCAGCGAAACCCTCACCTGCTATAACGGCATCAAAGGCGACGGTTGCGGCCAGTGCGCCGCCTGTAATCTGCGCGCGAATGGGCTGAATCACTATCTGGCCGATAAAGCTGGCGTGATGGCCGCTATGCAGAAGAAAACCGGGCTTAAATAGGGCTACTTAACCGTGCTGTCGAACAGTTTCACGCCGGCAGCACGGGTGACTTTCATCAGCGTTGTCAGCGTTGGGTTGCCATTGTCTGATAAGGTTCGGTATAGCTGCTGACGAGACAGGCCTGATTTAGCAGAAATTTCTCCGATGCCACCTCGTGCTTCGATAACCTGGCGGAGTGCAATGAGATAGGCAGGGATCCCCTGGTCTTCATAGATTTCTTCCAGGGCTGTTTGCAAATAACGCTGAGCGTAGGAAGGATTCTCTCGTAGCATTTTCACAACAGCATCATGATGGCTAACAGAACTCGAATATTTTCGTTCAGTGGCGCTCATTCGATTGTCCTTTTATTTGATGATCTTTCCAGTAATCTATTGCCAGTTTGATATCCGCTTTTTGGCTCTTTTTGTCACCACCGATAAGTAACAATAAAACCTGCCGATTCTCTACTGCAAAATAGATTCTGTAGCCGGGGCCACTGTCGACTCGCATCTCCCAAACACCTTCCCTGAGGTATCTGTAATCGCCAAAATTACGTTTTATTGCACGGTTGATCCGCATAAGGATCCGGAAAACTGTATCCGGATCCCTTCGATTCATTCTGGCTACCCACTCCTCAAACGGCACTTTCCCGTCACGGGTCCGGTAACGTTCAACAACGTAGTCCCTGTCCATTATTCTATCCCTGAAAAACCCCTTTGTCTTTTATAAAAGACAAATTCCTACGCGATCATCAGCTCCAGCTTTTCGCGCAATTCCCCTTCCAGCGGCAACGCTTTCTGCGTTTTCAGATCGATACAGACAAAAGTAATCAGCGCATCAGCGACCACCTGCCCTTCGGGATCGAGCGTCACCACCTGGCTTAACACGCCGCTTTTGCCATTGATCTTCTGCACCTGGCTGGTCACCGTGAGTACATCGCCCAGCACGGCCGGACGACGGTAGTTGATGTTGATATTGACGACCACGAACGCGATGTTGTGCGCGGTCAGCCACTGAAAGCTTTCGCTGTTTTCCAGCCCGTCCCAGCGCGCTTCCTCAAGAAACTCCAGGTAGCGGGCATTGTTCACATGCTGGTAAACGTCGAGGTGAAAACCGCGTACTTTAATTTTTGTCTGCATAGCGCAATAGCCTTTACTGTTATTGTAGGATGAGAGGTCATAACTGGTATGACCTCTTTATCCTGGCAAATTTTTGCCGCTGTGCAAGTAATTGTGAGATTACAACGTCAGGTGTGAGAGGTTGCGCTCAACCAGCGCGCTCCCCATGCCCGGAACCTGTTTGAGATCGTCGACCGTTTTGAAAGGACCATACTCTTCACGATAGCTGACGATAGCCTGCGCTTTTTTCAGTCCGACGCCATTCATCACGCGGGCGAGATCCTCGGCAGAGGCTGAATTGATGCTGACCCGCGTACCATCATCGTCCGCATTTTTACCGGCTTCGGTCGCTTTAGTCTGCCCTTGCGCCATCGTCGCTGCGTCGGATTTGCTCTGTGTCGTCTGTTGTTTGGCGGCAGGCGTCGCCGCCAGCGCCCCCGCGCTCATCCCGGTGGTGGCAATAGCCAGCGTAATTAACAGTGCTTTGATTCCACATTTCATGCTGTTATCTCCTTGTTTGTTGACAGCCCCGTCACGATAGCCGCCCGAGAAAACCGGCACAAACAGCAGAGTGCAGAAATGGAAAAGGCCGCGAAAGCGGCCTTTAGTTATTGCAGAGCGTTACGAAAATCTGCGAGCAGATACGTAATTATTGCTGCTGAGTGATGATGTCGCCCAGCTTAATTTTGGCATCTTTACGCAGGTTGCTCATCATGGCTTCGAAGGCAATCTGAGCATTGTTCTGGGTAATCCCCTGGACCATCGCCTTCTTCTGCGCGTCTGGCAGGGTACCGGCTTTCACTTCATCCAGCGCCAGCAGAACGACGTTACCCTGCGCATCGGTGGTAGTACCGAAGCTTGGCTTGTCCTTCGCAGGCAGAGTCAGGCCAAACGCGGCCTGGCTGATTGGATCCTGACCGGTACGGCTCAGCGTTTTCGCCTCACCGAAGCTCAGGCCAGCCGCTTTCAGCGCATCCTCTTTACCCGCTTTCAGATCGGCCAGAATCTTCTCAGCATCCAGCTTCGCCTGCTGTTCCGCTTTGTTGTGCTTAACCTGAGCGACGACCTGATCCTTCACTTCCGCCAGCGGTTTGACCGCTTCTGGCTTGTGCTCGCTGACGCGCAGCACAAACGCACGATCGCCATCGACGGTAATGATGTCAGAGTTACTGCCCGGCGTGCCGTTCTCGCCGACCAGACCACCGTTGAAGATGGCATCAGAAACCGGTTTGAAGTTCAGCTCTTCCGGCAGGTTGTCACGGCCAAACCAGCCCGTCTCAACCGCTTTCACCCCAGCCGCCTGCTCGGCACCCGCCAGAGATTCGTTGTCGTTGCTGGCAGCATCGCTCACCTTCTGCTGCAGCGCATAGTAGGCATCCAGCGCTTTTTCCTGTTTCACTTTCGCCGCGATATCGTCGCGAACCTCAGCCAGCGGCTTGGTTTTCGCCGCGGTGATATCGTCCAGACGCACGACCAGGAAACCTACGGAAGATTTAATGACGCCAGACAGCTGGCCTTTCTCTTTCAGGCCGGCATTTTTCAGCTCGTCCGGCGTGGTCGCGTCTTCCAGCCAGCCCATATCGCCGCCGTTTTTCGCAGAGATAATGTCGGTGGATTTCGCTTTCGCGACGGTCGCGAAATCAGCGCCTTTGTTCAGCTCATCCAGTACCGCTTTGGCATCCGCCTCGGTTTTGGTCTGAATCACGCTGTAGCGGTTACGCTGCGGCTGTGTGAACTGATCCTGATGCTGGTCGTAGTAAGACTGGATTTCCGCGTCAGACGCGGTTTCCTGCAACGCAGCCGCATCCAGCTTGATGTAGCTCACACGGAACTGCTCTGGAGAAACAAAGGAATTCTTGTTCTGCTCGTAATAAGCGTTAACGTCAGCGTCGCTCACCTGCTGTTTCGCGGCAAGGGCGTTCACATCAATGGTCGCTTCACGCACAACGCGCTGCTGTGCCACCAGCGCGGCCAGTTCATCCGTTTCACCTTTGAGCATGAAATCAGTGCCGACAACGGCATTGATGAGCTGCTGAGTGGTCAGCTGGTTACGCAGCGCCTGCGCGTACTGATCGGCCGTCATCCCCATCTGGTTGACGATGCTGTTGTAACGTGCGTTGTCGAATTTACCGTTAGACTGGAAGGCTTGTGTGGAGAAAATGGCTTTTTTCACCTGCTCATCGCTGATGCCAAGGCCCAGTTTTTTGGCATACTGATCCAGCAGCGCTTCGTCGATAAGACGGTTCAGAGTCTGTTGGCGCAGGGTTTTCATATACCCTTCGTTCGCTGCCAGTTCAGAGAATTGGTCGCCCAGCTGTTGCTGCATACGGTTACGTTCACCGGCAAAAGCATTCTCGAACTGACCGCGGCTGATCTCCTGGCCATTCACTTTTGCGGCATAGTTCGCGCCACCGCCAATAAGGTAACTGCTCACGCCGGTCAATATGAACGACACGATAATGATACCGAAAATAATCTTGAGCACGAGACTGTTAGCAGCCGTGCGTAAGCTGTCCATCATGGTGTAACAACACTCCGCTGTAGGTGACTGGTTACCTGACGCTGACGGAAAATCCTGCCCGTCGCGCGTAAAGTCGTATTGTGACAAGAAAACGGGGCGATTGTCAGCCCACAACTCGCATAAACTCGCACAAATCAGGTCTGGACAAACAAAAAAGGCACATCAAACGATGCGCCCTTGTACTATCCGGCTTCCCTGAAACGGGAAAGCAATCAGTTTACTGCGTCTTTCAGCGCTTTACCTGCACGGAAACCCGGCACTTTAGCGGCAGCAATGGTGATCTCTTTACCGGTCTGAGGGTTGCGGCCAGTACGGGCAGCACGCTCTTTAACAGCAAAAGTACCGAAGCCTACCAGTGCAACGTCGTCCCCAGCCTGCAGAGATTCAGTAACAGAAGCAATTAATGCATCTAACGCACGTCCAGCTGCAGCTTTAGAAATATCAGCACCAGCAGCAATTTTGTCAATCAGTTGAGATTTATTCACTGTTCTCTTCCTCTCTTTATAATTTATATCGCGCCTGAATCCTTCACAACGCGACCGCGCAGCAGTTATATCAGGCCTGCCATGACCTTACAACACCCGTTGTTGATGGCTGACCTAATCAGCAATCTAAATTAGCTATACAAAAAAAGGCTGGCAAGTGCGAAATGACTTACCAGCCTTGTTTTTATTGACGCTCTTTGCGCGAGGTCACTATTTTGCGGTTACAACCTGCATTCCTGACGGTTCATTCTGCAATGCGAGACTAAGAACTTCCTCAATTCGCTTAACAGGATGAATCTGCAGGTCGGCAATCACGTTGTCCGGAATCTCTTCCAGATCGCGTTTATTTTCGTAAGGGATCAATACGGTTTTGATCCCACCGCGGTGTGCCGCCAGCAGTTTTTCTTTTAAGCCGCCAATCGGCAGAACCTGGCCACGCAGCGTAATCTCACCGGTCATCGCCACATCGGCACGCACCGGGTTCCCTGTCAGGCAAGAAACCAGAGCGGTACACATGGCAATACCCGCGCTTGGACCATCTTTCGGCGTCGCCCCTTCAGGTACGTGCACGTGGATGTCGCGTTTTTCGTAGAAATCAGGGTTGATCCCCAGTTTCTCCGCACGCGCGCGCACCACGGTCAGCGCCGCCTGAATGGACTCCTGCATCACTTCACCCAGCGAGCCGGTGTAGGTCAGTTTGCCTTTACCCGGTACACAGGCGGTTTCGATGGTCAGCAGATCGCCGCCCACTTCCGTCCATGCCAGACCGGTTACCTGGCCAACGCGGTTTTCGTTATCCGCGCGACCGTAGTCGAAGCGCTGAACACCGAGATAGGCATGCAGATTATCGCCGTTAATCACAATGTGTTTCAGGCTCTTATCCAGCAGCAACTGTTTCACCGCCTTACGGCACAGTTTAGAGATTTCACGCTCAAGGCTACGCACGCCCGCTTCACGGGTGTAGTAGCGAATGATGCCAATAATCGCGCTGTCCTCGACGGTCAGCTCGTTGGCTTTCAGCGCGTTACGCTCAATCTGTTTCGGCAGCAGGTGCTGTTTAGCAATGTTCAGCTTCTCGTCTTCGGTGTAACCGGAGAGACGGATCACTTCCATACGGTCCAGCAGCGGAGCCGGAATGTTCATGGAGTTCGACGTCGCCACGAACATGACGTCGCTCAGGTCGTAGTCCACTTCCAGATAGTGATCGCTGAACGCCACGTTCTGTTCTGGATCAAGTACTTCCAGCAGGGCAGACGCCGGATCGCCACGCATGTCCGACGACATCTTGTCGATCTCATCCAGCAGGAACAGCGGGTTTTTAACGCCCACTTTCGCCATCTTCTGGATCAATTTACCCGGCATAGAACCGATGTAGGTACGGCGGTGACCGCGGATTTCCGCTTCATCGCGCACGCCACCCAGCGCCATACGGATATACTTACGTCCGGTCGCTTTAGCGATGGACTGACCCAGAGAGGTTTTACCCACCCCTGGCGGTCCTACCAGGCACAGAATTGGGCCTTTGATTTTGTTTACACGGCTTTGTACCGCGAGGTACTCAAGAATGCGGTCTTTCACGCGTTCCAGGCCGTAGTGGTCGGTATCGAGGATTTCCTGCGCCTGACGCAGGTCTTTTTTGACCTTGCTGCGGGCGTTCCACGGAACCTGCACCATCCACTCAATGTAGCCGCGTACAACGGTCGCTTCAGCCGACATTGGAGACATCATTTTCAGCTTCTGCAACTCGGCTTCGGCTTTCTCTTTCGCCTCTTTCGGCATCTTCGCCGCGTCGATCTTACGCTTCAGCGCTTCGTTTTCGTCCGGCGCATCGTCCATCTCGCCCAGTTCTTTCTGAATGGCCTTCATTTGCTCATTCAGATAGTACTCACGCTGAGATTTTTCCATCTGCTTTTTCACGCGGTTGCGAATACGCTTCTCAACCTGCAGCAGATCGATTTCGGACTCCATCATCGCCATCAGGTATTCCAGACGTTCGTTAACGTCGGACATTTCCAGCACAGACTGTTTGTCAGCCAGCTTCAGCGGCATATGTGCAGCGATGGTGTCCGCCAGACGTGCAGGATCGTCGATGCTGTTCAGCGACGTCAGCACTTCTGGTGGGATTTTCTTGTTCAGCTTGATGTAGCCTTCAAACTGGCTAATCGCGGTGCGAACCAGTACTTCCTGCTCGCGCTCATCAAGTTCAGGCGAATCAAGGTACTCTGCCTTGGCAGAGAAATGTTCGCCGTCGTCTGACAGAGTGGTAATACGCGCACGCTGCAGGCCTTCTACCAGCACCTTCACGGTGCCGTCAGGCAGCTTCAGCATCTGCAAAATAGAGGCCACGGTCCCGACGGTGAAAAGATCGTTTACACCCGGCTCATCCGTTGATGCTTCTTTCTGTGCCACCAGCATGATTTTTTTATCATGATCCATAGCGGCTTCGAGGCAACGGATAGATTTTTCCCGCCCTACAAATAAGGGTATGACCATGTGCGGATAAACCACCACATCGCGCAACGGCAATACGGGGATTTCAATGCGTTCAGAACGCTCAGGATTCATAGAGCTCTCTCTTAGTTAGTGTCCGCCAGGTAAGCTGGTCATGTCACTGTGCTTCACATAACCATTAACATGTATCCAGTATATGGGGATGTTTCCCACACATTCAACGCTATGAATACGGAAAAAGTAAAGGGGAGATAAAATCCCCCCTTTTTGATTAACTGCTTGTATGATTTGGTGAATTATTCGCCAGATGCCTGCTGGGCTTCCGGTTTACCGTAAATCAGCAGCGGCTTGGTTTGACCGCTGATGACGGACTCGTCAATCACCACTTTCTCAACGTCTTCCATCGACGGCAGATCGTACATAGTGTCGAGCAGTGCCGCTTCAACGATAGAACGCAGACCACGAGCACCGGTTTTACGGACCATCGCTTTCTTGGCAATGGCATCCAGCGCTTCGTCGCGGAATTCCAGGTCAACGCCTTCCAGATTGAACAGCGCCTGATACTGCTTGGTCAGCGCATTTTTTGGCTCTTTCAGGATCTGGATCAGCGCGTCTTCACTCAGCTCATTCAGCGTTGCCACAACCGGCAGACGACCGATGAACTCAGGGATCAGACCGAATTTGATCAGATCTTCCGGTTCAACCTGAGACAGCAGCTCGCCTTCGTTCGGTTTTTCAGCCGTCGATTTCACCGTTGCGCCAAAACCAATGCCGGAGCCGGTTTCAACACGGTGGGAGATGACTTTATCCAGACCGGCAAACGCACCGCCACAGATGAACAGGATCTTGGAGGTATCAACCTGCAGGAACTCCTGCTGAGGATGTTTACGACCACCCTGTGGTGGAACGGCGGCTACCGTACCTTCGATCAGCTTCAGCAGTGCCTGCTGTACGCCTTCACCCGATACGTCACGGGTGATGGACGGGTTGTCGGATTTACGGGAGATCTTGTCGATCTCATCGATGTAAACAATCCCGCGCTGGGCTTTCTGTACGTCGTAATCGCACTTCTGCAGCAGTTTCTGGATGATGTTTTCGACGTCCTCACCCACGTAACCGGCCTCGGTCAGGGTGGTGGCATCCGCCATGGTGAACGGAACATCAAGCAGACGCGCCAGGGTTTCAGCCAGCAGCGTTTTACCGGAACCGGTTGGGCCGATCAGCAGAATGTTACTTTTACCCAGTTCCACGCCATTGCTGGTGTCGCCGTTACGCAGGCGTTTGTAGTGGTTATAGACCGCTACCGCCAGCACTTTCTTGGCCTGCTCCTGACCGATGACGTAGTCGTCAAGGTGATGACGAATTTCATGCGGCGTTGGCAGCGCGCTGCGCTCACGGTGCGGTGCGACTTCTTTAATCTCTTCGCGAATGATGTCGTTACATAAATCGACACATTCGTCGCAGATATACACGGACGGCCCGGCAATCAGTTTACGCACTTCATGCTGGCTTTTGCCGCAAAAAGAGCAGTACAGCAGTTTGCCCGAACCATCTTTGCGTTTATCTGTCATGAGTCCAAACCTCTTTTTAAGTTCTTTGTGCCGCACATGACGACGCAAATGCCATTCTAAGACGCAAGCTGCATCAAGCAGCGTGCCGCCCTACCTTAGTATAGCGGCACACTCGCGTCGCGGGCATCAATTACGATGGGTCAACACGGAGTCGACTAAGCCGTACTCAACTGCCTCTGAAGCAGAGAGGAAGCGATCGCGCTCGGTATCGCGCTCGATCTGCTCGAGAGGTTGACCCGTATGCTGCGCCATAAGTTCATTCATGCGCGCTTTTACTTTCAGAATTTCGCGGGCGTGGATTTCGATATCCGTCGCCTGCCCCTGGTAACCGCCCAGCGGCTG
Organism: Enterobacter sp. ku-bf2; assembly: GCF_001742765.1. Classification (NCBI taxonomy): domain Bacteria; kingdom Pseudomonadati; phylum Pseudomonadota; class Gammaproteobacteria; order Enterobacterales; family Enterobacteriaceae; genus Enterobacter; species Enterobacter sp. ku-bf2. Next base: position 139,966 of record NZ_MDVW01000019.1, on the reverse strand, counting down.
GTGAATCATCACGCGGGAATTTGGCAAGCAGAAACGCTTACCCTTCGCCCCTGCGGTTAACAGGAACGCGCCCATAGATGCTGCCTGACCCATACAGATCGTGCTGACATCCGGTTTGATGAATTGCATGGTGTCATAAATGGACATCCCTGCTGTAATCACGCCACCCGGGGAGTTAATGTACAGGTAAATGTCTTTTTCCGGGTTTTCCGCTTCCAGAAACAGCATCTGCGCCACGATCAGGTTAGCCATGTGGTCTTCCACCTGGCCGGTCAGAAAGATAACGCGTTCCTTGAGCAGACGGGAATAGATATCAAAAGAACGCTCACCACGTGAGGTCTGTTCAATAACCATTGGCACCAGAGCCATATGGGGTGCAAAGTTATCTCGTTCGCCACTGTATGACATTTCCGTCTCCTGGATCAAAATTGAAAACACCTGCTGTACTGATTGTAACCTTACGGACGGATTATCAGCCAGTCTCATTCATCATGATTACGTACTTATGGGGTTCACAGTGCCCTATTTCAAGCATAACAACCTTTTGTTGTTACGCTAACACCGAAAGGGCGTTTTAGCACTCTTCCTGGGCTCTGGCTGCGATAAAAAAAACCCGCTGCCGCAAGGCAACGGGTTTTCTGTTCAAACTTTAAACCGTTGGGGCGAAATTACGCCTGCTGGTTCATCAGTTCGTTGAAAGAGGTCGCTTTTTCGGTCACTTTCGCTTTCGCCAGTACCGCTTCAACCGCCTGCTCTTCCAGGGCTACGTTGCGCATGTTGTCCATCAGCTCTTTGTTCTTACCGTAGAACTCGATCACTTCTGATGGATCTTCGTATGCAGAAGCCATCTCTTCGATCAGGCCTTTCACACGCTCTTCGTCAGCTTTCAGCTCGTGGGTACGAATCACTTCGCCCAGCAGCAGGCCAACCACAACGCGACGTTTCGCTTGCTCTTCGAACAGCTCGCGTGGCAGTTCCATCGCTTGCTGCTGGTTGCCACCGAAACGCTGTGCAGCCTGACGGCGCAGAACGTCGATTTCGCTGTCGATCAGGGCAGCAGGAACGTCGATTTCGTTGGCTTTCACCAGACCTTCGATCGCCTGAGACTTCACGCGGTTGCGCACAGCGCCGTTCAGCTCGCGCTCCATGTTTTTACGCACTTCGGTACGCAGGCCAGCAACAGAACCGTCTTCCACGCCGAAACGTTTGATGAACTCTTCAGTCAGTTCTGGCAGTTCGCGCTCTTCCACTTTCTTCAGGTTGATCACGAACTTCGCTGCTTTACCCTTCAGGTTTTCAGCGTGGTACTCTTCAGGGAAGGTCACGTCGATGGTGAACTCTTCGCCCGCTTTGTGGCCTTTGATACCGTCTTCGAAGCCTGGGATCATACGACCCTGGCCCATTGCCAGTACGAAGTCAGACGCTTTGCCGCCTTCGAACTCTTCGCCGTCTACAGAACCGGTGAAGTCGATGGTCACACGGTCTTCCGCGTCAACAGCGCCTTCTTTCTCTTTCCAGTTCGCCTGCTGCTTACGCAGGGTGTCCAGCATGCCGTCAACGTCTTCGTCAGTCACGGAGACAATCGGTTTTTCAACTTCGATAGATTCCAGACCTTTCAGCTCAACTTCCGGGTACACTTCGAACTCTACGGAGTAGGTGAAGTCTTCGCCCAGTTTGTATTCGCCTGGAACGTAGTTTGGCGCACCGGCCGGATTGATTTTTTCTTTGATGATCGCATCGATAAAGTTGCGGCTCATCAGTTCACCCAGCACATCCTGACGCACGGAAGCGCCATAACGCTGAGCAACAACATTCATTGGTACTTTGCCCTTACGGAAGCCGTCAATACGTACTTTTTTTGCTACGTTGACCAGCTCGCTTTTCACAGCAGTTTCGATGCTGTCAGCAGCGATAGTAATCGTTACACGGCGGCCAAGGCCTTGAGTGGTTTCAACTGAAACTTGCATCTTGTTACCTCAAAAAAATCACAGTGCTCGGTCAACTCTGAATCTGTCTGTTATACCGGGATGCTCTCTTAGTGCAGATTCACATTCCCTGTCGCCAGAATCATCCCGAAGACATTCAATAAGACGCGGCATTATAGCGGCATCACTTAGGTGAGTCGAGAACGGTTGGGGCATGTTGCTGCGGCTTTTTTCACACTTTAAGGCTATTTTTAGCCTTAAAATCGCACCATCCGCTCAAAACTCAGACAAAACAAAACGGCCCGGAGGCCGTTTTGAGGAAATCTGTAAGCAACATACTGGAAAAGCTCCAGCCGTTGCAAATCCGATTTATCAGGCGATAGTGCCTGCACCGCGACAGGGCGGCGATGCGAAAACCGTATCCTGCAAGCCTTCCCATTCCTTAATGGTGTAGGTATGCAGTGCCAGCGCATGCACGGTCGTGGAGAGCTCTTCCGTCAAGGTGCTGTAGATCAAGCGATGTCGGTTCAGGAAACGTTCTCCCGTGAAGCGATCGCTAACCAGAACCACTTTAAAGTGGCTTTCAGAACCTGCCGGTACGTTATGACGATAGCTTTCGTCGACGACTTCGAGGAACACAGGGTTGAACGCTGCCCTTAATTTATCTTCTATATGCTCACGTATCATCATGAAATTACTCCTCCGACAACGCCAGGATGTCACCCATCCCTTTAAATATTAGCCGCTTTTACCGTTTCCATTACACCTTGACAACAAATATTTAGCTTTCGTCTGATTTTCTCATTCAAACGAATGAAGTTCACTGTGAGGCTCATACCTTTTGTCATCCGTGGAAGGAGAAAATGGGTGAGCTGGTCAGTTTTCGGACAAGACGATGAATTTACATGCGTTGACCACTTCCCCTGACCGTTGGCGATGTTATGATGGCGGCAATTTTTCTCTCTATTATGCTTACGATTCGTGAGAACCTTAAAATGTTAAAAAAACTCTTCTTTCCATTGGTAGCCCTTTTTATGCTGGCAGGCTGCGCTACCCCGCCGACCACCATTGATGTCTCACCGAAAATCACCCTGCCTCAGCAGGACCCAAGCCTGATGGGCGTCACCGTGAGCATTAACGGCGCCGATCAGCGTCAGGATCAGGCTCTGGCTAAAGTGACCCGCGATAACCAGCAGGTGACGCTTACCGCCTCCCGCGACCTGCGCTTCCTGCTGCAGGAAGTTCTGGAGAAACAGATGACCTCCCGTGGCTATATGGTTGGCCCAAGCGGCGCGGTGGATCTGCAGATCATCGTGAACAACCTGTACGCTGATGTGTCTCAGGGCAATGTGCGCTACAACATCGCCACCAAAGCGGATATCGCCATCATCGCGACCGCGAAGAACGGTAACAAGATGACCAAGAACTATCGTGCGAGCTACTCTGTAGAAGGCGCGTTCCAGGCATCGAATAAAAATATTGCTGATGCGGTTAACAGCGTGCTGACGGATACCATTTCCGACATGGCGCAGGACACCAGCATTCACGACTTCATCAAGCAGAACGCGCGTTAATCCTGCCCGCTGACCCGGTCTATCGCCGGGTCAGTTTTATAAGAACATGTCCAGCCATTACTTACGCATTTTCCAGCAACCGAAATCAGCGATTCTGCTGATCCTCGGCTTTGCCTCGGGTTTACCCCTCGCGCTCACCTCCGGCACGCTTCAGGCGTGGATGACAGTCGAGAACATCGATCTGAAAACCATTGGCTTCTTCTCGCTTGTGGGTCAGGCCTATGTATTCAAGTTTCTGTGGTCTCCGGTCATGGATCGTTACACGCCGCCTTTCCTCGGGCGTCGTCGCGGCTGGCTGGTGATGACGCAGCTCCTGCTGCTGCTGGCCATTGCGGCGATGGGTTTTCTTGAACCCGCCACGCAGCTGCGCTGGATGGCCGCGCTTGCGGTGGTGATTGCCTTCTGTTCCGCCTCTCAGGATATCGTGTTCGACGCCTGGAAGACGGACGTGTTACCAGCGGAAGAACGCGGTGCTGGTGCGGCCATCAGCGTGCTGGGCTATCGCCTCGGGATGCTGGTCTCCGGCGGGCTGGCGCTGTGGCTGGCAGACCGTTACTTAGGCTGGCAGGGGATGTACTGGCTGATGGCTGCTCTGCTGATCCCCTGCATTATCGCGACGCTATTGGCGCCCGAACCGAGTGACGTTATCCCGGTTCCCCGCTCGCTGGAGCAGGCCGTCGCCGAACCGCTGCGTGACTTCTTTGGCCGCAACAACGCCTGGCTGATCCTGCTGCTTATCGTCCTTTATAAGCTGGGTGACGCTTTTGCCATGAGCCTGACCACCACCTTCCTGATCAGGGGTGTCGGCTTTGACGCCGGTGAAGTGGGCGTGGTGAATAAAACGCTGGGGCTGTTTGCGACCATTGTCGGGGCACTGTATGGCGGCGTGCTGATGCAGCGCCTGACGCTGTTCCGCGCGCTGCTGATCTTCGGCATTCTGCAAGGCGCCTCTAACGCAGGCTATTGGCTGCTGTCGATTACCGACAAACATATGATCAGCATGGCTGCGGCGGTATTTTTTGAAAATCTCTGTGGCGGTATGGGGACAGCGGCCTTTGTCGCCCTGCTGATGACCCTGTGCAACAAGTCATTTTCCGCTACGCAGTTCGCACTGCTCTCGGCGCTCTCTGCCGTAGGCCGCGTTTATGTAGGCCCAATTGCCGGCTGGTTCGTGGAAGCCCACGGTTGGCCAACATTTTATCTCTTCTCGGTCGTGGCTGCCGTGCCGGGGATTTTATTGTTGCTGGTGTGTCGCCAGACGCTGGAATATACCCAGCGGACCGAACACTTTATGCCGCGCACCGAATATCACCGCGCCTACCGTTTTGCGTTACGGCTGTTAATGGTGGGCTGCATTGCGCTGGCACTCTGGCTTGTGGTGCTCATTATTAATGCCAGCACGTCTCTGGCACTCCCCTTCGGGGCCCTTCTGCTGGACGCCGGTGCCCTGCTGGCCATCGTTGGGATCCTGACCGGGGGTCTGCTCGATTTCATGGCGTTGCGTAAAACGCAGCTGACCTGAAGAAAAATACGAAAGGTTATTTCCCGTTGTAATCACTAACCGAAATTATAACGGTGAAATAGCCACCAGCGACGAAAAAAAATATTTGTTGTTTTGTGCGGGATAGGATTTGGAAATTATTGGCTCCGGTTCCAAAACGCTATTTTTCATTAAACGATTCAGCATGTGATAGTTTGATTTTTCGTTTTTTAGATGTCTTTTTATTGATAATTAATTGTTAATTTTTTGTTTATTTTTAACAATGGTTATACCAATTGCCCCTTTTAGGGTATGCTTGGGGGTCCTTTCGTTATAAAGCCCATCTCATGCGGCTTCGGTCATAAAAACCGACATAATTTGCAACACTTGTGACACGTGCGGCAGAACCCGGTAACACCTTCCTGACACAGGCCTAATGATGTTTACAGTAATGTAACCTTCCCGTAAAATGCCCGCACACTTTAAACGCCACCAGACTCCCGTGGAATTGAGGTCGTTAAATGAGACTCAGGAAATACAATAAAAGTTTGGGATGGTTGTCATTATTCGCAGGCACTGTATTACTCAGTGGCTGTGATTCTGCACTACTAGACCCCAAAGGACAGATTGGACTGGAACAACGTTCACTGATATTGACGGCTTTTGGCCTGATGTTGATTGTGGTTATTCCAGCCATTTTGATGGCTGTTGGTTTCGCCTGGAAGTATCGTGCGAGCAATAAAGATGCGAAGTATAGCCCGAACTGGTCACACTCCAATAAAGTGGAAGCTGTGGTCTGGACGGTACCTATCCTGATCATCCTGTTCCTTGCCGTACTGACCTGGAAAACCACTCACGCACTTGAGCCGAGCAAGCCGCTGGTTCACGATGAAAAACCTATTACCATCGAAGTGGTCTCCATGGACTGGAAATGGTTCTTCATCTATCCAGAGCAGGGTATTGCTACCGTGAATGAAATCGCCTTCCCGGCGAACACTCCGGTTCAGTTCAAAGTGACCTCCAACTCCGTAATGAACTCCTTCTTCATCCCGCGTCTGGGTAGCCAGATTTACGCGATGGCCGGTATGCAGACTAACCTGCACCTGATCGCGAATGAAGCAGGCACCTATGATGGTATCTCCGCCAGCTATAGCGGCCCGGGCTTCTCAGGTATGAAGTTCAAAGCTATTGCAACGCCAGACCGTGCCGCTTTCGACCAGTGGGTTGAAAAAGCGAAGCAGTCTCCAAACACCATGTCTGACATGGCGGCGTTCGAAAAAGTGGCTGCACCTAGCGAATACAACAAGGTGGAGTACTTCTCTAACGTGAAACCCGATTTGTTCAAAGATGTGATTGGCAAATTTATGGATCACGGCAAGAGCATGGACATGACCCAGCCTGAAGGCGAGCACAGCGCGCACGAAGGTATGGAAGGCATGGACATGAGCCACGCGGAAACCGCTCACTAAGGGGCCGAGGAAGAAAATGTTCGGAAAATTGACACTGGATGCAGTGCCCTACCATGAACCGATTATCGTGGTTACGGTGGCTGCAATTATCATTGGTGGCGCGGCCTTACTGGCCTTAATCACTTACTTCGGTAAGTGGAGCTACCTGTGGAACGAGTGGCTGACTTCGGTTGACCACAAAAAACTCGGTATCATGTACTGCATCGTCGGTATCGTCATGTTAATTCGTGGCTTTGCGGATGCAATCATGATGCGTAGCCAGCAGGCACTCGCCTCTGCGGGTGAAGCCGGCTTCCTGCCACCGCACCACTACGATCAGATCTTTACCGCCCACGGCGTTATCATGATCTTCTTCGTGGCGATGCCGCTGGTTATCGGTCTGATGAACGTGGTCGTTCCGCTGCAAATCGGCGCGCGCGACGTGGCGTTCCCGTTCCTGAACAACCTGAGCTTCTGGTTCACGGTTGTCGGCGTTATCCTGGTTAACCTGTCACTGGGTGTGGGCGAATTCGCGCAGACCGGCTGGCTGGCTTACCCACCGCTGTCAGGAATTGAGTACAGTCCGGGCGTTGGCGTCGACTACTGGATTTGGGCGCTTCAGCTCTCCGGTGTCGGTACAACCCTGACCGGTATCAACTTCTTCGTGACCATTATCAAGATGCGTGCCCCTGGCATGACCATGTTCAAGATGCCGGTATTTACCTGGGCATCTCTGTGCGCCAACATCCTGATTATTGCCTCCTTCCCAATCCTGACCGTCACCATCGCGCTGCTGACCCTGGACCGCTACCTGGGCACCCATTTCTTCACGAATGATATGGGTGGCAACATGATGATGTACATCAACCTGATTTGGGCCTGGGGTCACCCGGAAGTGTACATCCTGGTTCTGCCTGTGTTCGGTGTTTTCTCCGAAATCGCAGCAACCTTCTCGCGTAAACGTCTGTTTGGTTACACCTCTCTGGTGTGGGCAACCGTGTGTATTACCGTTCTGTCGTTCATCGTTTGGCTGCACCACTTCTTCACCATGGGTGCGGGCGCGAACGTAAACGCCTTCTTCGGTATTACCACCATGATTATCGCCATCCCGACCGGGGTGAAGATCTTCAACTGGCTGTTCACCATGTACCAGGGCCGTATCGTGTTCCACTCAGCAATGCTGTGGACCATCGGCTTCATCGTGACCTTCTCCGTAGGTGGGATGACCGGCGTACTGCTGGCGGTACCGGGTGCTGACTTCGTTCTGCACAACAGTCTGTTCCTGATTGCGCACTTCCATAACGTTATCATCGGTGGCGTGGTCTTCGGCTGCTTCGCTGGCGTAACCTACTGGTGGCCAAAAGCGTTCGGCTTCACGCTGAACGAGAAATGGGGTAAACGCGCGTTCTGGTTCTGGATCATCGGCTTCTTCGTGGCATTTATGCCGCTGTACGTGCTGGGCTTCATGGGTATGACCCGTCGTCTGAGCCAGCAGATCGATCCGCAGTTCCACCCAATGCTGATGGTTGCAGCGGGCGGTGCCGTGCTGATTGCCTGTGGTATCGCATCTCAGCTGATTCAGTTCTACGTGTCTATTCGCGACCGCGACCAGAACCGTGACCTGACCGGTGACCCATGGGGTGGCCGTACGCTGGAGTGGGCGACCTCTTCTCCACCGCCTTTCTATAACTTTGCCATCGTGCCGCAGGTTCATGAACGCGACGCATTCTGGGAAATGAAAGAAAAAGGTGAAGCGTACAAGCAACCTGCTCATTACGAAGAGATCCACATGCCGAAAAACAGCGGTGCGGGCATCGTGATTGCCGCTTTCGCGACGGTATTTGGTTTCGCAATGATCTGGCACATCTGGTGGATGGCGATTGTTGGCTTCGCTGGCATCGTAATCAGCTGGATTGTGAAGAGCTTTGACGAGGACGTGGACTACTACGTACCAGTCCGTGAAGTTGAGAAGCTGGAAAATCAGCATTTCGACGAGATTTCTAAAGCGGGGCTGAAAAATGGCAACTGATACTCTGGCGCACTCAACTGCCCACGCGCATGAGCATGCGCACCACGATACAGGACCGACCAAAGTCTTCGGTTTCTGGATCTACCTGATGAGCGACTGCATTCTGTTCTGCTGTCTGTTCGCGACCTATGCCGTTCTGGTGAACGGCACAGCGGGCGGCCCGACCGGCAAGGACATCTTTGAACTGCCGTTCGTTCTGGTTGAAACCGCACTGCTGTTATTCAGCTCCATCACCTACGGCATGGCGGCTATCGCCATGTACAAAAACAACAAGAGCCAGGTTGTGTCCTGGCTGGCGTTGACCTGGCTGTTTGGTGCTGGATTTATCGGGATGGAAATCTATGAATTCCATCACCTGATCATGGAAGGCTTCGGCCCGGATCGCAGTGGCTTCCTGTCCGCGTTCTTCGCGCTGGTCGGCACCCACGGTCTGCACGTGACCTCCGGTCTGATCTGGATGGCAGTACTGATGTTCCAGATCTCCCGTCGCGGCCTGACCAGTACTAACCGTACCCGTATCCTGTGCCTGAGCCTGTTCTGGCACTTCCTGGACGTGGTGTGGATCTGTGTGTTCTCTGTTGTCTATCTGATGGGGGCGATGTAATGAGTCATTCTAACGATCATGGCGCTTCCCACGGCAGCGTAAAAACCTACATGACAGGTTTCATCCTGTCGATCATCCTGACGGTGATCCCGTTCTGGATGGTGATGAGCGGTTCTGCGTCTAAGCCGGTTATCCTGGGTGCAATCCTGGTGACCGCGGTGATTCAGATTCTGGTGCATCTGGTTTGCTTCCTGCACATGAACACCAAGTCCGATGAAGGCTGGAACATGACCGCCTTTATCTTTACCGTGATTATCATCGCTATCCTGGTAGTCGGTTCCATCTGGATTATGTGGAACCTCAACTACAACATGATGGTTCACTAAGAGCGGCGAGTATGTTTAAGCAATACCTGCAAGTAACGAAACCAGGCATCATCTTTGGCAACCTGATCTCCGTGATCGGAGGGTTCCTGCTGGCCTCCAAAGGCAGCATTGATTACACCCTCTTTATCTACACGCTGGTCGGTGTGTCACTGGTTGTTGCGTCCGGTTGTGTATTTAACAACTACATCGACATGGATATCGACAAGAAGATGGAAAGGACCAAAAATCGGGTGCTGGTGAAAGGCCTGATCGCCCCTTCCGTCTCGCTGGTGTACGCCACCTTGCTGGGTATTGCTGGCTTTATGCTGCTGTGGTTTGGTGCTAACCCGCTGGCCTGCTGGCTGGGGGTGATGGGGTTCGTGGTGTATGTGGGCGTCTACAGCCTGTATATGAAGCGTCACTCCGTCTACGGCACGCTGATTGGTTCTCTCTCCGGCGCTGCGCCGCCGGTGATTGGCTACTGCGCGGTCACGAATGAGTTCGACAGCGGTGCGCTGATCCTGCTGGCTATCTTTAGCCTGTGGCAGATGCCGCACTCCTATGCCATCGCGATTTTCCGCTTTAAGGATTATCAGGCAGCGAACATCCCGGTTCTGCCGGTCGTGAAAGGCATCTCCGTTGCCAAGAACCACATCACGCTGTACATCATCGCCTTTGCCGTGGCAACGCTGATGCTCTCTCTGGGTGGTTACGCTGGATACAAATATCTGGCGGTAGCGGCTGCGGTGAGCGTCTGGTGGCTCGGCATGGCGCTGCGCGGTTACAAAGTGGAAGATGACAAAGTCTGGGCGCGCAAGCTGTTTGTGTTCTCGATTGTGGCCATTACTTCACTGTCCGTGATGATGTCCGTGGACTTTATGGTGCCGGATTCACATAACCTGCTGACTTACGTCTGGTAAGCCACAACAGGTGAATAAAGGGGTGCTTCGGCACCCTTTTTTATTCACTGAATCTATTAATAACGCATGTAATATTTGTTAAATAACCCTTTATTTACCCCGCCCCTTCCCCGCACTACACTATGGCCTGCTTTTGAACTGAGGTGGTAATGAACGATTATAAAATGACGCCAGGCGAGCTACGCGCGACCTGGGGCTTAGGGACTGTCTTCTCGCTACGGATGCTTGGCATGTTTATGGTCCTGCCTGTTCTGACCACGTACGGTATGGCGCTGCAGGGGGCCAGCGAGGCGCTGATTGGCCTCGCCATTGGCATTTATGGTCTGGCGCAGGCGGTGTTCCAGATCCCGTTTGGCCTGCTCTCTGACCGGGTGGGCCGCAAGCCGCTGATTGTCGGCGGGCTGCTGGTCTTTGTGCTCGGGAGCGTTATTGCCGCCCTCTCCCACTCCATCTGGGGGATTATTCTTGGCCGCGCGCTGCAGGGCTCCGGTGCGATTGCCGCCGCGGTGATGGCGCTGCTGTCAGACTTAACCCGCGAGCAAAACCGTACCAAAGCGATGGCGTTCATCGGCGTGAGCTTTGGCGTGACGTTTGCGATTGCGATGGTGCTCGGCCCCATCATTACGCACACATTGGGTCTGCACGCCCTGTTCTGGATGATTGCCGTGCTGGCGACCATCGGTATTGCCTTAACCCTGTGGGTGGTTCCGGACAGCAAAAACCACGTCCTCAACCGTGAGTCGGGGATGGTAAAAGGCTGCTTCAGCAAAGTGATTGTCGAGCCGCGCCTGCTTAAGCTGAATTTTGGCATTATGTGTCTGCACATTCTGCTGATGTCGACCTTTGTTGCCCTACCCGGCCAGCTTGCCGCAGCGGGTTTCCCGGCGGCTGAGCACTGGAAAATCTATCTGGTTACGATGCTGATTTCGTTTGTCTCCGTCGTGCCGTTCATCATCTACGCCGAAGTGAAGCGCAAAATGAAGCGCGTCTTCGTGGGCTGCGTGGCAGTCCTGCTGATTGCCGAGATCGTGCTCTGGGGTGCCGGCCCGCACTTCTGGGAGCTGATTGCCGGCGTGCAGCTGTTCTTCCTGGCATTTAACCTGATGGAAGCCCTGCTGCCGTCGCTTATCAGCAAAGAGTCTCCCGCCGGTTACAAAGGCACGGCAATGGGCATTTACTCCACCAGCCAGTTTCTCGGCGTGGCGATCGGCGGCTCGCTTGGCGGCTGGGTGGACGGACTCTTTGATTCACAAACCGTGTTTCTCGCGGGGGCGCTGCTGGCGACAGTCTGGCTGCTGGTCGCCGGTACCATGAAAGAGCCGCGCTACGTGAGCAGTCTGCGCGTAGAAATTCCGGATGATGTGGAGATTAGCGATGTGCTGAAACAGCGTCTGGAAGCTAAAGACGGGGTCACAGAGGTGCTGATTGTTCCCGAAGAGCGCAGCGCTTACGTCAAAATTGACAGTAAGGTGACCAACCGTTTCGAGGTCGAGCAGGCGCTCAAGGCGTGAAAAAAAGCCCGGTTAAACCGGGCTTTTTATATTAATCGCGGAAGTTTTTAAACTGGAACGGCTGCCCCAGATCGCCGCCGCGCACCAGCGCCATCACCGACTGGAGGTCATCGCGGGACTTACCGGTCACGCGAATCTCTTCGCCCTGGATCTGCGCCTGCACCTTCAGCTTGCTGTCTTTGATGAGCTTCACAATCTTCTTCTGCACCGCGCTCTCGATGCCCTGCTTCAACTTGGCTTCCACAAACCAGTTCTTACCGCTGTGCACAAACTCTTCTGGCACATCCAGAGACGTCCCTTCGATGCCGCGCTTTAACAGCTTGGCGCGCAGAATGTCGAGCAACTGATTTACCTGGAAATCAGACTCGCTCAGCACCTTAATGGTCTTATTTGCGTCGTTCAGCTCAAACGACGCCTCAACGCCACGAAAATCGAAACGTGACTCAACTTCGCGGGTTGCGTTCTCAACGCCGTTGCGAACTTCCTGGATATCAACTTCGGAAACAATATCGAAAGATGGCATCTTTTCTTCTCCCTTCACTTTTGTTGCGTTGCATAATACCCGCTACGAGGCATAACTCAACAGAAGCTTAGCTGTATAATTAAGCTGTAACACCTGGCGCAGTTGCAGGTGAGGAGGAACAATGAAAATTACAGTGCTCGGATGTGGAGCCCTTGGTCAGCTATGGCTGACCGCGCTGTGCAAGCACGGACATGAGGTTCAGGGCTGGCTGCGCGTGCCCCAGCCCTATTGCAGTGTAAACCTGATTGGTGAAGACGGAAGCATTTTTAACGAATCCCTCACCGCGAACGATCCTGATTTCCTGGCGCAAAGCGACCTTTTACTGGTGACGCTCAAAGCGTGGCAGGTTTCAGACGCGGTCAAGACACTGGCCGCCCAGCTCCCCCCCACTTCGCCCATACTGCTGCTGCATAACGGCATGGGGACCCTTGACGAGCTGAAAAGCGTTCCGCAGCCCCTGCTGATGGCGACAACCACGCACGCTGCCCGTCGCGACGGCAACATCATCGTGCATGTCGCCAGCGGCGTGACCCACATCGGGCCTGCCAGAACGCAGGATGGGGACTACAGCTATCTTGCCGATGTGTTGCAGAAGGTGCTGCCAGACGTGGCCTGGCATAACCATATTCGTCCACAACTCTGGCGCAAGCTGGCCGTCAACTGCGTGATCAATCCGCTGACGGCGCTGTGGAACTGTCCGAACGGAGAGCTGAAAAATCATCCTCAGGAGGTTGCACTGCTCTGTGCAGAAGTCGCGGCGGTCGTTGAGCGGGAAGGCCTGCATACCTCGGCAGACGATTTGCGCTGTTATGTCGAGCAGGTTATTGAGAGTACGGCTGAGAACATCTCCTCGATGCTGCAGGATGTTCGGGCATTACGCCACACGGAGATCGACTACATCACCGGATATCTGCTAAAACGCGCCCGCGCGCACGGCATCGCGGTGCCGGAAAACGCACGTCTGTATGACCTGGTTAAACGTAAGGAGAGTGAATATGAGCGCGTCGGCACTGATCTGCCTCGCCCCTGGTAGCGAAGAGATGGAAGCGGTCACCACCATTGATCTGATGGTGCGCGGCGGTATTAACGTGACAACCGCCAGCGTCGCCAGCGACGGCAGCCTGGCGATTACCTGCTCGCGCGGCGTGAAGCTGCTGGCCGATGCCCCGCTCGTGCAGGTGGCCGACGGGGATTACGACATCATTGTCCTGCCCGGAGGCCTGAAGGGCGCGGAGTATTTTCGCGACAGCCCGCTGCTGGTTGAGACCGTGCGTCAGTTTCATTTATCCGGGCGCATTGTCGCGGCAATCTGCGCCGCCGCCGGCACGGTGCTGGTTCCGCACGAAATTTTCCCCATCGGCAATATGACCGGCTTCCCGGGGCTGAAAGACACCATTCCGGAAGATCAGTGGGTGGACAAACGCGTCGTCTGGGATCCGCGCGTCAACCTGCTGACCAGCCAGGGCCCGGGCACCGCGATTGATTTTGGCTTAAAGATTATCGACCTACTGGTCGGGCGCGAGAAGGCGTACGAAGTGGCGTCATCGCTGGTGATGCCAGCGGGGATTTATAATTACTATGAAGAGTAGCGCATAAAAAAAGCCGGGTGGCGCGAGGTAAAAGCAAAACGGCAACCAAAGGTTGCCGTTTTTAATGTTTGCGCCCTCTCCCCGTGGGAGAGGGTCGGGGTGAGGGCATCAGGCCGCACGCTACGGACGATACACCTTCACATTCGCGAAGCCCTGCTCGCGCAGATACAGCGCCTGAAGGCGACTCATCACCCCACGCTCACACCACAGCAGGTACGTTTTGCTCTGGTCGAGGTCGCCAAACTTCGTGCTCAGCTTATAGAACGGCAGAGAAACCACTTCCACGCCATCCACCTGCAGCGGTTTGTCATCCTGCTCGTCAATGGAGCGGATATCCAGAATCGCGTCGTTCGCGCCGAAACCGCTCACGGTCTCCACTTCAACCACGTCCTGCTCGGTCTGCTGGGCAATCTCGCGAATATCAATGTTGGACGCTTCTTCCACCACTTTATCCAGAATGCTGAAATCGAAGTTCTCTTCTTCCGCTTCGATCTTCGCCTTCACCGCTTTCACCGTTGGGCTTTTTGAGATCACGCCGCAGTATTCCGGCATGGTGCGGGCAAAATCTTCGGTGCCGATTTCGCGCGCCAGATCGATGATGTGTTCTTTATCGTGAGAGATCAGCGGACGCAGGATCAGCGTATCAGACACGTTGTCGATCAGGCGCAGGTTGGTCAGCGTCTGGCTGGAGACCTGGCCCAGCGCTTCGCCGGTGACAAGCGCCTGCACGCCGTAGCGTTCAGCCACTTTGGACGCCGCACGCACCATCATGCGCTTCAGGATGACGCCCATCTGGCCGTCGTCCACTTTCTCCAGAATCTCGCCGACCACCGGTTCGAAATTAATTGCCACGAAACGCACGCGGTGGGAGCTGCCGAAGCGGTTCCACAGGTAATGCGCCACCTGACGAACGCCGATCTCGTGCGCCGCGCCGCCCAGGTTGAAGAAGCAGTAGTGTACGCGGCAGCCGCGGCGCATCAGCATATAGCTGGAGACGCCAGAGTCAAAGCCGCCGGAGATCAGGGACAGGACGTCTTCCTGGGTGCCGATCGGGAAGCCGCCGATGCCTTCATAGCGGCCTTTCACCAGCAGCAGGCGATCGTTTTCGATCTCCAGATTGACGGTCACGTCCGGGTTGGTCAGACGCACGCGCGCAGACTCGACGTGCTGGTTCAGACCGCCGCCAACGTAACGTTCCACTTCAATGGAGCTGAACTCGTGCTTGCCGCGACGCTTCACGCGCACGCAGAAGGTTTTGCCTTCGATCTGGTCGCGGTACTGGACCAGCGCTTTCTCGAAGATGTCGTGCATATCGCTGAACGGGACATCTTCCACTTCCAGGATATGGTGGATACCTGGAATACGGGTCAGGGCGTCGCGAATATCCTGACGTTTGTTTTCGTCTTTGGCACGGACCTCAACGTGGTCCCAGTGGCGCACCACGGCGAGGGTTTCGTCGTAGTGCTTTAATACGTTACGAATGTTCCCGGTGAGAATTTTAATAAAGCGCAAACGCACAGATTGGCTTTTGATGGTGATTTCAGGGAACAATTTAATGATAAACTTCATGGCGGCAATGTTTCTTAGGCAAGCCTGTTAAGGCTTGTAATGGAAAAGAGTACAGCAGCCCACACCCGTGGCTGCATCCAGGCGCGCAAGTATACCACCATCGCGCCGCTCCTGTGCACATTGCGCGTTATTTGCTTATCCGCCCGAGTCCGTTACCATGTCGGGGCGAAGAATATAAGAGTCAATTCACTATGCCGAAGAAGAACGACGCACCGGCCAGTTTCGAAACTGCGCTGAGTGAACTGGAGCAAATTGTTACCCGCCTCGAGAGCGGCGATCTCCCGCTGGAAGAGGCGCTCAACGAATTCGAGCGCGGCGTCCAGCTGGCGCGCCAGGGTCAGGTTAAGCTGCAGCAGGCCGAACAGCGCGTGCAGATCCTGCTGTCCGACAGCGAAGAGGCGAAAACCACGCCTTTCACACCGGACGCCGAGTAAATGGATTTTGCCAACGAGCTTCAGGCGCGTGTCGTGCGCGCCAACGACGCCCTGCGCCGTTTTATTGCGCCACAGCCTTTTCAGAACACTCCACTGGTTGAAGCCATGCACTATGGCGCACTCTTGGGTGGAAAGCGACTGCGCCCGTTCCTGGTGTACGCCACAGGCAACATGTTTGGCATCAGTGATAACACGCTGGACGCCCCGGCAGCCGCCGTTGAGTGCATCCATGCCTACTCGCTGATCCACGACGATCTCCCGGCCATGGACGACGACGACTTGCGTCGGGGTCAACCCACCTGCCATATCAAGTTTGGCGAAGCGAATGCCATTCTGGCGGGTGATGCCCTGCAGACGCTGGCGTTCTCGATTCTGAGCGACGCGCCAATGGCCGAAGTGGCTGACCGTGACCGTCTGGCAATGATTTCCGAACTGGCCATGGCCAGCGGCGTGGCGGGCATGTGCGGCGGACAGGCTCTGGATCTTGAAGCCGAAGGACGTCAGGTTAATCTGGAACAGCTGGAGCGTATTCATCGCCATAAAACCGGGGCATTGATTCGTTCAGCCGTTCGTCTTGGCGCGCTGAGCGCGGGTGAGCAAGGGCGCAAAGCCCTGCCGATTCTGGACAGATACGCAGAAAGTATCGGTCTGGCATTCCAGGTTCAGGATGACATTCTGGATGTGGTGGGCGATACTGCAACATTGGGTAAACGTCAGGGTGCGGACCAGCAGCTTGGCAAAAGTACCTACCCCGCCCTGCTGGGTCTTGAGCAAGCCCAACGTAAAGCCCGGGATCTGATTGACGATGCCCGCCAGTCGCTGAATCAGCTGGCCGCGCAATCGCTGGATACCTCGGCACTGGAAGCGCTAGCGGACTATATAATCCAGCGTGATAAATAAACTATATATCTCGATGAGCCTTTGATGAGTTTTGATATTGCCAAATACCCGACACTGGCGTTAGTTGACTCCACCCAGGAGTTACGTCTGTTGCCGAAAGAGAGCCTGCCGAAGCTATGCGACGAACTGCGTCGCTACCTGCTCGACAGCGTAAGCCGCTCCAGCGGCCATTTCGCCTCCGGGCTTGGCACGGTAGAGCTGACCGTGGCGCTGCACTACGTCTATAACACGCCGTTCGATCAGCTGATCTGGGACGTGGGTCACCAGGCTTATCCGCACAAAATTCTGACCGGACGTCGCGATAAAATTGGCACCATTCGTCAGAAAGGCGGTCTGCACCCGTTCCCGTGGCGCGGGGAGAGCGAGTACGACGTATTGAGCGTCGGGCACTCCTCCACCTCTATTTCTGCGGGCATCGGGATTGCCGTTGCCGCCGAAAAAGAGAACAAGCAGCGCCGCACCGTCTGCGTGATTGGCGACGGTGCCATCACTGCCGGTATGGCCTTTGAGGCCATGAACCACGCGGGCGACATCAAGCCGGACATGCTGGTTGTGCTTAACGATAACGAAATGTCGATTTCTGAAAACGTTGGCGCGCTGAACAACCATCTGGCGCAGCTGCTCTCCGGCAAGCTTTACTCCTCGCTGCGTGAAGGCGGCAAGAAAGTCTTCTCCGGCGTACCGCCGATCAAAGAGCTGCTCAAGCGTACCGAAGAGCACATCAAAGGCATGGTCGTGCCGGGCACCCTGTTTGAAGAGCTGGGCTTTAACTATATCGGCCCGGTTGACGGCCATGACGTGCTGGGACTGGTGACCACGCTCAAGAACATGCGTGACCTGAAAGGCCCGCAGTTCCTGCACATCATGACCAAAAAAGGCCGTGGTTACGAGCCGGCGGAAAAAGATCCGATTACCTTCCACGCGGTACCGAAATTTGACCCGTCCAGCGGCTGTCTGCCAAAAAGCAGCGGCGGCATGCCGAGCTATTCAAAAATCTTCGGCGACTGGCTGTGCGAAACCGCCGCAAAAGACAATAAGCTGATGGCGATCACCCCGGCCATGCGCGAAGGCTCCGGCATGGTGGAGTTCTCCAGAAAATACCCTGACCAGTATTTCGACGTGGCCATTGCCGAGCAGCACGCGGTGACGTTTGCCGCGGGCCTGGCGATCGGCGGCTACAAACCGGTTGTGGCTATCTATTCCACCTTCCTGCAGCGCGCCTACGATCAGGTGATCCACGACGTGGCGATCCAGAAGCTGCCGGTGCTGTTTGCTATCGATCGTGCGGGCATCGTCGGTGCCGACGGCCAGACGCACCAGGGCGCGTTTGACCTGTCGTTCCTGCGCTGCATTCCGGATATGGTGATTATGACGCCAAGCGACGAGAACGAATGTCGTCAGATGCTGTTTACCGGCTACCACTATCAGGATGGCCCTAGCGCCGTTCGCTACCCGCGCGGCAATGCGGTGGGCGTTGAGCTGCAGCCGCTGGAGAAGCTGGCGATCGGTAAAGGTCTGGTCAAACGTCGCGGTGAAAAAGTGGCGATTCTGAACTTCGGCACGCTGATGCCTGAGGCGGCGAAAGTGGCTGAAACGCTGAACGCCACCCTGGTCGATATGCGCTTTGTGAAACCGCTCGACGAATCCCTGATCCTGAGTATGGCTGAGGCGCATGACGTGCTGGTCACGCTGGAAGAGAACGCGATTATGGGCGGTGCGGGCAGCGGCGTGAACGAGGTGCTGATGGCAAACCGTAAAGCCGTTCCGGTGCTGAACCTCGGCCTGCCGGACCATTTCATTCCGCAAGGTACCCAGGACGAAGCCCGCGCGGCGATTGGCCTGGACGCTGCCGGTATCGAAGCAAAAATCCGCGCCTGGCTGGACTGAACCCTCCCCTTTTCCGCTCCTGCTATGCTTAAACGTATTGTTTAAACAGCAGGAGCGGACCGTGCAATACACAACATTAGGAAAAACAGATCTTAAGGTATCCCGGCTTTGTTTGGGATGCATGACCTTTGGCGAACCCGATCGGGGAAACCACGCCTGGACGCTGCCGGAAGAGAGCAGCCGTCCGATTATCAAACGCGCCATCGAGGGCGGCATTAACTTCTTTGACACCGCCAACAGCTATTCCGACGGCAGCAGCGAGGAGATTGTCGGCCGCGCCCTGCGTGATTTTGCCCGTCGGGAAGACATCGTGGTTGCCACCAAGGTGTACTATCCGGTGGGCGACCTGGCTCAGGGCCTTTCTCGCGCGCAAATCCTGCGTTCCATTGATGATAGCCTCAGGCGTCTGAACATGGATTACGTCGACCTGCTGCAAATTCACCGCTGGGATTACAACACGCCCATTGAGGAGACGCTGGAAGCACTCAACGACGTCGTCAAAGCCGGTAAAGCGCGCTATATCGGCGCGTCATCTATGCATGCCTCGCAGTTTGCTCAGGCGCTGGATCTGCAGGCACAGCACGGCTGGGCGCGCTTCGTCACCATGCAGGACCACTACAATCTGATCTACCGTGAAGAAGAACGTGAGATGCTGCCGCTGTGCCATCAGGAGGGCGTGGCGGTGATCCCGTGGAGCCCGCTCGCGCGCGGCCGCCTGACCCGTCCGTGGGGAGAAACCACGGCCCGTCTGGTCTCGGATGAAGTGGGAAAAAATCTCTACGAAGGAACAGAGGCCAGCGATGCCCTGATCGCTGAACGCTTAGCCGGAATTGCCGACGATACCGGCGCAACCCGCGCCCAGGTAGCGCTGGCGTGGCTGCTGGGTAAACGCGGCGTCGCGGCGCCGATTATCGGCACATCCCGGGAAGAGCAGCTTGATGAACTCCTGAATGCAGTGGATATCACGCTAACGCCGGAGCAGGTTGCCGAGCTGGAGACGCCGTATCAGCAGCATCCGGTGGTGGGGTTTAAGTAAGCCCCATCTTTTGTAGGCCGGGTAAGGCGGAACCGCCCCCCGGCAATACAGAGCGCACAAACTCACGCGAAGTGATCGTACCCTTTCCAGTCCAGCGTAACCGGCTCACCGTCTTTCACAAACTTCAGCCCTTCACTCTCCGGCATGATCTGCCCAATACAGGTGAATTTCGCGCCGAGGTGCGCTAATGCCACGTCGAGCGTTCCGCGGTTCAGCTCCGGAACGGTAAAGCACAGCTCATAATCTTCGCCACCGGACAGCGCCCAGCGCAGTGCCTGCTCAGGTTCGACATGACGAAGCAGTTCCTCTGACAGCGGGAACAGATCCAGGTCAACGCGCGCGCCGACACCGCTGGCCTTCAGAATATGGCCAAGATCTGAGATCAGCCCGTCAGAGAGATCGATAGCCGAGCTTGCCCGCTCGCGCAGCGCCTGACCGTGCAGAATACGCGGCGTCGGGCGCAGATGGCGTTTCACCAGATACGCCGCATCGTCAGCGTTCTTCACGGTTAAGCGATCCTGAAGAATCGCCAGGCCCGCGGCGCTGTCGCCCGGTGTACCGGTCACGTAGATCCAGTCGCCGGGTTTTGCACCCGAACGCTTCAGCGCGCGACCAAGCGGTACATAGCCATGGATCGCCAGCGTCATAGACAGCGGCCCGGCAGTGGTATCACCGCCAATCAGCTGCATATCGTAGTAGTTAAGCTGCTCAAACAGCGCATCGCTGAAAGCTTCAAGCCAGGCTTCGTCTACCTCAGGCAGCGTCAGCGCCAGGGTTAACCACGCGGGATCGGCCCCCATCGCCGCCAGATCGCTGACGTTAACCGCCAGTGCCTTATACGCCAGATCGGCAGGATCGATATCCGGTAAAAAATGACGTCCGCACACTAAGGTGTCGGTGCTGATTGCCAGCGTCTGTTTTTCGGGAATATTGAGAAGTGCACAGTCATCGCCGATGCCGGTTTCAACATCAAGACGAGAGGTTCTGACACGGTCGAAATAACGGGCAATCAGGGAGAATTCGCCGCATGCCATACGTTATGCCTCAGCAAATAAAAGAAAAAACCGGAGCCGCACTGCCCGTCAGGCAATGCAGAACTCCGGTTTGCGGATCACTTTTTGTGGGGACGGATCGCAGGTGCTGCTTTATCAAGTACGCCGTTTACAAACTTATGGCTGTCTTCAGCGCCGAAGGTTTTCGCCAGTTCGATCGCTTCGTTGATGGCCACTTTGTACGGCACATCATCACGTTTAGACAGCTCAAACAACGCAATGCGCAACACTGCTTTTTCTACCTGACCCAGCTCTTCGAGCAGACGGGACAGGTAAGGTTTCATCAGACCATCGAGATACGCGCTATTAGTCGCCACTCCCGACAGCAGTTCACGGAAGTACAGAACGTCAACGTCTTTCACGTCCTGTTCTGACAGGAACTGGTATTCAACATCAGCGATGTCGTTCTGGGACAACTGCCAGGAGTAAAGTGCCTGGACGGCACATTCACGGGCGCGGCGACGAGCAGCAGGTTTCACGGAATTCCCCTTACAAAAAAATCAGGCCTTGATGGCTTTCAATACATTGATCATTTCAAGCGCGGTCAGTGCAGCTTCTGCACCTTTGTTACCGGCTTTGGTGCCAGCACGTTCGATGGCTTGTTCAATACTTTCGGTGGTCAGCACGCCGAACGCGACAGGAATTTCAGCATCCTGCGCAACGTGTGCCAGACCGTTGCTTGCACCGCCCGCAACGTATTCGAAGTGCGCAGTGCCGCCACGAATTACGGTACCCAGCGCAATCACCGCGTCGTATTTACCGATTTTCGCCAGCGCGCCCGCCGCCAGTGGCAGTTCGTAAGCGCCTGGAACCCAAACAACGGTAATGTTGTCATCTTTAACCTGGCCGATACGTTTCAGGGCGTCAATGGCACCTTCCAGCAGGCTGTCGTTGATGAAGTTGTTGAAACGCGCAATGGTGATGGCGACGCGAGCGTCCGGGGTAGCTACAGCAGCTTCAATAATGTTCATACTCTTCCTTTACGGGTTCATTTGGCCCCGCAGGGGGGCGGATTTTATCATAATACTTTGCGCACTGCTTCCCTATTTCGGGAGCAATTACGCTGTCGTTAAGTGGAGGCAGACATCCGGACCTACCGGACGAATCTCGCTGAATTTGAGTTGTGGTGCATCGGCCAGTTTTTCAAGGCCGGGCAGCACAAACAGGCCGCGCGCGTCGTGACCTAACAGTTTAGGCGCAACGTAAACAAGCAGTTCATCCACCAGTCCGGCCTGTAAGAGCGCACCGGCGAGCGTTGGCCCCGCTTCCACCCAGATACTGTTCACCTGTTGCTTGCCGAGCAGCATCATCAGCACCACGAGATCCAGATGGCCGTTATGCTCCGGCACCATGATGCTGCGCACGCCTTCCGGCCATGCGCGCGTATCGTCCTTCGTGCGGGCAATCCAGGTTTCACCCGGCTGCTGGACGATGCGGTGCTCCGGCGTCACGCGGTTCTGACTATCAATGATAATACGCAGCGGCTGACGCAGGTTCTCCTGCGGGTACAGGGCCTGGGTATCGGCATTCAGCTCGTCCCAGCGCACGGTCATGGCCGGATCGTCAGTCAGAACGGTTTCACTGCTGGTGAGAATAGCATGGCTTTGCGCGCGCAGACGTTGCACATCGCGCCTTGCCTGTGGCGAGGTGATCCACTGACTCTCGCCGTTTGCCATTGCCGTACGACCGTCCAGCGAGGCGCCCAGCTTAAGCTGGATATACGGGAACCCGGTACGCATGCGCTTCAGGAAACCTTTGTTGAGCGCTTCCGCGTCCTGCATCATCAGGCCATGGCTGACGTCAATGCCTTCCTGCTGCAGGCGATACAGACCCCGTCCGGCCACCTGCGGATTCGGATCCTGCATCGATGCGACCACGCGCGAAACCCCCGCGGCAATCAACGCGTCGCAGCACGGCGGCGTACGCCCGTGATGGCTGCAGGGCTCCAGCGTAACGTAGGCTGTAGCGCCGCGCGCCTTCTCGCCGGCCATGCGCAGCGCATGAACCTCAGCATGCGGTTCGCCTGCGC
Organism: Enterobacter sp. ku-bf2; assembly: GCF_001742765.1. NCBI lineage: Bacteria > Pseudomonadati > Pseudomonadota > Gammaproteobacteria > Enterobacterales > Enterobacteriaceae > Enterobacter > Enterobacter sp. ku-bf2. The sequence continues at coordinate 117,151 of NZ_MDVW01000019.1, read as the reverse complement.
GATAGTGAAAGCCCTCCCCCACGATCTCGCCATCTTTAACGATAACGCACCCGACGTTCGGGTTGGGATGGGTCGTAAAACGACCGCGCTGCGCCAGCTTCATGGCTCGCGCCATGTACATCTCATCGTGCATGAGCTTAATCCTGTAAGCGGGCGATCTCTTCGCCAAACTCTTTGATATCTTCGAAGCTGCGGTAGACCGAAGCAAAGCGGATATAGGCGACCTTATCGAGCTTTTTCAGCTGCTCCATCACCAGGTTACCGATCATTTTGCTCGGCACTTCACGCTCACCCAAACCACGAAGGTAAGATTTTATGTGGTTTAACGCCATCTCCACGTCGTCCGCGCTGACAGGACGTTTTTCAAGGGCCTTCAGCATTCCGCTGCGCAGTTTCTCTTCGTTAAACGGCTCACGCACGTCGTTACTTTTTACCACGCGCGGCATGACCAGCTCTGCCACCTCAAAGGTCGTAAAACGCTCGTTGCACACCAGACACTGCCGACGACGGCGTACGGATGACCCTTCGCCCACCAGGCGAGAGTCGATGACTTTGGTATCCACAGCGGAGCAGAATGGGCAATGCATACGGTATCCCTGTTATCTGGTTAACTGATTTTCATTTTACCCTGATCTGGCCTGACAACAAAGGAAGAGCTTTTTGAGACAAAGGATCTATGTCTGACACAATGATGCTGGCTACCATTAGGACGATCCGTTATTTCAAGGAAATAAACGCAATGACAAGACGTTACCTGAAAATATTGCTGGTGGGGAGCCTCTTCACCCTTAGCGCCTGTGCACAGCAAACCGAAGTCCGTCAGTTGAAACAGAGCGTCAATACGCTCAATACGGCGATGGACAAGCTGAACAAAGAAACGGTGAAAATCACCCAGCAAAACGCGCTGAATGCCAAATCCAGCAGCGGGGTTTATCTGCTGCCGGGCGCGAATACGCCTGCGCGGCTCAATAGTCAGATCGGCACGCTAAAAATGTCTCTGGTGAATGTGGCGGCGAATGCAGATGGTACTCGCGCAACATTACGTATACAGGGAGAGTCCAACGATCCGCTTCCGGCCTTCAGCGGCACTGTCGAGTGGGGCCAGATCCAGGGCACCACGGAGAATTACCAGGAGGTGAACGTGAAGAATCAACTCTTCACCGCCCCGGCCAGTGTTTTAGCACCAAGCGATGTGGATATCCCGCTTCAGTTAAGCGGTCTTACGCCGGAACAGTTAGGCTTTATCCGCATTCACGACATTCAACCCGCCGCGCACTAATCCCCTCCTTTTTAGCGGAGTGAAATGTCACTCCGCTAACATTTACATTTCGTATGGATTGGCAACATAAATGATTGCCGCTACAATCCCGGCCGTTTAAAGTACGCAAACGTGAACGCAATCGATTACGCGTGTGAGAGATATGTGAAACAACACATATTTTTGTGAGCAGGGATTCCTATAATAGGCACCGCAGAAACACGAAATATTTAGAAACGCAATTCGCGCATTTTTCACTCCCGGAAGGGAATTTCAATCAGTGGCATGATTATGAAAAAAACATTACTCGCAGCTGGCGCCGTGCTGGCACTGTCCTCTTCTTTCACTGTTAACGCAGCGGAAAACGACAAACCACAATACCTCTCCGACTGGTGGCACCAGAGCGTTAACGTGGTGGGCAGCTACCACACGCGTTTCGGACCACAGATTCGTAACGATACCTACCTGGAATATGAAGCCTTCGCCAAGAAAGACTGGTTTGATTTCTACGGCTACATGGATGCACCGGTCTTCTTCGGTGGTAACTCTCAGGCTAAAGGTATCTGGAACCACGGCTCCCCTCTGTTCATGGAAATCGAACCACGCTTCTCCATCGACAAGCTGACCGGCACCGATCTGAGCTTCGGCCCGTTCAAAGAGTGGTACTTCGCGAACAACTACATTTACGACATGGGCCGCAACGAGTCCGGTCGTCAGAGCACCTGGTATATGGGTCTGGGTACGGACATCGACACCGGCCTGCCAATGAGCCTGTCTCTGAACGTCTATGCCAAATATCAGTGGCAGAACTATGGCGCTGAAAACCAGAACGAATGGGATGGCTATCGTTTCAAAGTGAAATACTTTGTGCCAATCACCCAGCTGTGGGGCGGTAACCTGAGCTATATCGGCTTCACCAACTTCGACTGGGGTTCAGATCTGGGCGATAAGAGCGGTTACGCAGAGAACGGTATTAAGCAGCGTACCAATGACTCCATCGCCTCCAGCCACATCCTGGCGCTGAACTACGATCACTGGCATTACTCTGTTGTGGCACGTTACTGGCACAACGGCGGCCAGTGGAACGACGACGCGAAACTGGTATGGATGAACGAACACGTCCGTTCTACCGGTTGGGGTGGTTACCTGGTTGTCGGTTACAACTTCTAATCAGTGCATGTTTCGCCCGGTGGCGCTACGCTTACCGGGCCTACGACCCAAATGTAGGCCGGGTAAGGCGTAGCCGCCACCCGGCTTTTTACTGCCTCACCTTGCGCAAAAAATCCGCCAAAGACCTGTCCGCACTCTCGCTAAACCGCCTTTCCGTAGTCACAATATTGAGGCATCTGTCGAGCCGGAAACAGCGATAGTCATCGCGCCGTTCACACCACGCGGCCAGCAGCCAGCGCTCTCCCCAGAAGAACAGCCCCAGCGGCTGAACCTCACGATTAGACAGCTGTCCTGCTTCATCACGGTAATGCAATGCCAGCACCTGCTGGGCGGAAATTGCCTGATGAATCCTGTCAAAGTCGCTGCGGGAGTGGCTTTGCATGCAAAAATCCGGGGCGTAGATCCGCGTCTGCTCCGCCTTTCGACGACTTTCCTCGGGCAGAATCGCCAGCACCTTTTCCTGAGCCGACTCCAGCTCGCGCGACAGCGATTCCCCTCCCCAGGTTTTGAGCAGGCGAATCGCGACGATCAGCGCCTCAGATTCCTTATTTGTCAGCATCAGCGGCGGCAGGTCGAAGCCCGACATGAGGCGATATCCGCTTCCCGCCTCACCTTCCACCGGCACGCCGGAAAGCGACAGGTCGCGGATATCGCGATAGACCGTACGCTCAGACACGCCAAGCCGGTCCGCCAGATGCGCTGCCGTTGTCAGACGCCTGCCCCGCAGGATCTGCACAATCTGAAACAAACGGTCAGCGCGTCGGGTCATATCTTTGTCCGCTCTCAGGCAGGTTGATGGAGCCCGACGCGGTTGCCCTCGCTGTCGGTAAATAAGGCGATAGTGCCAATGCCATGCGGCAGTTCCAGCGGACCAAACACGCACTCGCCGCCCGCAGAGGCGATGCGATCGAGCGTGGCCGCCAGATTGTCAGTATGCAGGTAAATAATAGCGCCCTGCAAAGACGGTGTAACGCCGTCAAATTTTGCCAGTGCGCCTCCGGTGGCGGGATCCTCATGCGGGAAAACCGCCAGCTCCGCACAGTCCATTTTCTCGCGACGCAGCGCAAGCTGCATCACCGGCTCATAAAATTTAATCGCGCGATCCATATCCGAGACCGGAATTTCAAACCAGTTAATAACGCTTTTCATACATCCTCCTGCCTGTTGTTTGGGTTCAGAAGGAGTCTACGACAGGGCTCCTGACAGCATACTGTCAGGAGTGTTTGTCAGGAGGAGATAAAAAAAATCCCGGTCAACCGACCGGGATTTCGATAACGCGCTAAACGTCGCCTTACGGCAGAATGGACGGCTGATCCGCCCCTTCTTTCTCGACTTTCTGCTGGAGCAGGTGCTCGCGCTTCATGCCGAGTTTCAGTGCCAGGGCAGACGCGACGTAGATAGACGACGCCGTACCGATGGTGACACCAATCAACATGGTCAGCGAGAAGCCTTCCAGTACCGGACCACCGAAGAGGAACAGCATCAGGATCACCATCAGGGTAGTACCGGAGGTGATCAAGGTACGGTGCAGCGTCTGGGTCAACGACACGTTAAAGATTTCGTACGGCGTACCGCGACGGATCTTACGGAAGTTTTCACGAATACGGTCAGATACCACGATACTGTCGTTCAGTGAGTAACCGATAACGGACATCAGGGATGCCACAATCGTCAGGTCAATCTCAATGTGGAACAGAGACAGTATGCCCATGGTGATCACCACGTCGTGCGCCAGGGCGATAACCACACCGGCCGCCAGTCGCCATTCAAAGCGGAAACCGACGTACACCAGGATGGAAATCAGCGCCACCAGCAGCGCCATCGCGCCGGTCTGCGCCAGGTCAGCACCCACGCTTGGGCCGACGAACTCAATACGCTTAACCGCTGCGTTCTGGCTGGTTGTTTCGTTAATCACGCTAACAACCTTACTGCCCAGCTCCTGGCTGCCGTTGGCATCGTGCACCGGCGGCATACGCACCATGATGTCGCGGCTGCTGCCGAAGTTCTGCAGCAGCGGCTCTTCAAAGCCCGCTTTCTGCAGCGATTCGCGCATCTGGTCCATATCGACCGGTTTTTCCAGGGAGATTTCAATTACCGTACCACCGGTAAAATCAAGCCCCCAGTTAAAGCCTTTCACGCCCATAATGACGATGGACAGAATCAGCAGGAAACCTGAAATGCCGAAGGCCCAGTAGTCCCAGCGCATAAAGTCCCAGACTTTACGGCCGTGGTTCAATTGTTCAACAGTATATTCCTGTGCCACAACGCACTCCTCAGATAGACAGCTTTTTGACGCGCTTGCCGCCGTACAGCAGGTTCACGATGGCACGGGTGCCGACAATAGCGGTAAACATTGACGTTGCGACACCGATACCGGTTGTAATCGCAAAGCCTTTGATCGCGCCAGTACCCACTGCATACAGGATAAGAACCTTAATCAGTGTTGTTACGTTCGCATCGAAGATAGAGCTGAACGCGCCTTTATAACCTTCATCAATCGCCTGCTGAACAGAGCGACCGTTGCTCAACTCTTCTTTGATACGTTCGTTAATCAGTACGTTGGCGTCGACCGCCACCGCAAGGGTCAGAACGATACCCGCAATCCCCGGCATGGTCAGCGTCGCTCCCGGCAGCAGGGACATGATGCCGATAATCAGCACCAGGTTCGCGATCAGCGCGGAGGTCGCAATCAGACCAAACTTCTTATAGAAGAAGATCATGAACAGGATAGAGACCACCAGACCGGCCAGACACGCTTCCAGGCCCTGCTGGATGTTTTGCATACCCAGAGTTGGACCAATGGTACGTTCTTCAACAATCTGAATTGGCGCTATCAGCGCACCGGCACGCAGCAGCAGGGAGAGCTGACGCGCTTCGTTCGGGTTGTTAATACCGGTAATACGGAAGCTGTTACCCAGACGAGACTGGATATTGGCGATGTTAATCACCTCTTCCTCTTTCACCAGCACAGCACGGCCGTTTGCATCTTTCTTACCGCTGTCTTTGTACTCCACGAACAGGGTCGCCATCGGTTTACCGATGTTGTCCTTGGTGAAGTTAGACATGATGTTACCACCCGCGCTATCCAGCGAGATGTTAACCTGCGGCTGGTTGTATTCATCCTGGCTCGACGTGGAGTCGGTGATGTGGTCACCGGTCAGAATCACGCGTTTGTACAGCACAACCGGTTGACCTTCGCGGGTCTGTTTCACTTCGGAGTCACCCGGAATACGGCCAGAAGCGGCAGCAGACTGGTCAACGTTGGTATTCACCAGACGGAATTCCAGCGTTGCGGTCGCACCGAGAATCTCTTTCGCACGCGCGGTGTCCTGGATACCCGGCAGTTCAACCACGATACGGTCAGCCCCCTGACGCTGTACCAGCGGCTCGGCCACGCCCAGTTGGTTTACACGGTTACGCAGAATGTTGATGTTCTGCTGAACGGCATATTCACGCGCTTCTTTCAGGCGCGCATCGGTCATCACCGCGCGCAGCTGGTTGCTGCCCTGCGAGGAGATCACCAGGTCACGGTGACGTTGGGTCAGGTAATCTACAGCCTGATCGCGCGCCGCGCTGTCGCGGAACGTGATGCTCATGCCGTAGTTATCTTCTTTACGCACGGTGGTGTAAGCGATGCCTTTATCACGCAGATCGCTGCGCAGGCTGTCGATATTCTGTTCCTGCAGCTTGCCGAGCGCGGTATCCATATCCACTTCCATCAGGAAGTGAACGCCACCACGCAGGTCAAGACCGAGTTTCATTGGCTCTGCATTCATCGCAGCCAGCCAACGCGGGGTTGCAGGGGCAAGGTTAAGCGCCACGACGTATTTATCACCCAGCACGCCCATCAGCGCTTCACGTGCGCGGAGCTGCGTGTCGGTGGTGTCGAAGCGAGCAAGAATTGCGCCCTCTTCCAGTGCCACAGACTTAGCGGTAATTTTTTCTTCTTGTAACGTTTTCTGGACCTGGATCAGCGTTTGCTCACTGGCGGCGACACCGCGCGCGCCAGTGATTTGAACAGCCGGATCCTCACCATACAGGTTGGGAAGCGCGTACAGCAGGCCGACGAGAATCACGACGACCAGCATGATGTACTTCCACAAAGGATAACGGTTTAACACGGCAGTTCCCTTTGGGAAAAGTTGGGATTACAGCGCCTTCATGGTGCCTTTCGGCAGAACGGCAGCTACGAAGTCACGTTTGATGACCACTTCAGTGGTGTCGTTCAGGGCGATAGCAATGTAGCCGTTTTCAGCCACTTTGGTTACGCGACCGACCAGACCACCGTTAGTCAGCACTTCATCGCCTTTCGCAATGGAGTTCATCAGGTTTTTGTGCTCTTTGGTGCGCTTCTGCTGTGGACGCAGGATCATGAAGTAGAAGATCAGACCGAACACAACCAGCATCAGAATCAGAGACATCGGGCTGCCCTGCGCTGGAGCACCTGTTGCCGCTACCGCATCAGAAATAAAAAAGCTCATTCAAATTCCCTCATTATTAAAATTAATCAACGTTCAACGGTGGAACATCCCGCCCCTGACGTTGGTAGAAATCGGTCACGAAGCTCTCTAATTTACCCTCTTCGATAGCCTTACGTAAACCAGCCATTAAGCGCTGATAATAACGAAGATTATGAATGGTATTGAGACGCGCGCCCAAAATCTCATTGCAACGATCGAGATGATGCAGGTACGCGCGGGAATAATTGCGACAGGTATAGCAATCGCACTCGGAATCGAGCGGGCTGGTGTCACTCTTATGCTTCGCGTTACGGATTTTCACCACGCCATCGGTAACGAACAAATGGCCGTTACGCGCGTTGCGGGTTGGCATGACGCAGTCGAACATATCAATGCCGCGGCGTACGCCTTCAACCAGATCTTCCGGTTTACCCACGCCCATCAGGTATCGTGGTTTATCCGCCGGGATTTGCGGGCAGACATGTTCCAGAATACGGTGCATGTCTTCCTTCGGCTCACCCACAGCCAAACCGCCGACAGCGTAGCCATCAAAACCTATCTCTACCAGACCTTTAACCGAGATATCGCGTAAATCTTCGTAAACGCTGCCCTGGATAATGCCGAACAGCGCATTTTTGTTCTGCAGGGAGTCAAAACGGTCACGGCTTCGCTTCGCCCAGCGCAGAGACATTTCCATAGAACGCTTGGCGTAGTCCCAGTCGGCCGGATACGGCGTGCATTCGTCGAAGATCATCACGATGTCAGAGCCGAGATCGTACTGAATCTCCATTGATTTTTCGGGATCGAGGAAAATCGGATCGCCGTTGATCGGGTTACGGAAGTGAACGCCCTGCTCGGTGATCTTGCGGATATCGCCCAGGCTGAAGACCTGGAAGCCGCCGGAGTCGGTCAGAATGGGGCCTTTCCACTGCATGAAGTCGTGCAGGTCGCCGTGGAGCTTCATGATCTCCTGACCCGGACGCAGCCAGAGGTGGAAGGTGTTGCCGAGGATAATCTGCGCGCCAGTGGCTTCAACTTCTTCCGGCGTCATCCCTTTTACGGTGCCGTACGTACCCACAGGCATAAACGCGGGGGTTTCCACCACGCCGCGATCAAACACCAGGCGACCGCGACGCGCGCGACCGTCGGTGGTATCGAGTTCAAATTTCATTTTTTCTCCGACGTCAGAAAAACAGTCCAACGTTGTAACACGGTGCCGCGGACTTATTCCCCGACACGCTCATTCAAAGCCTGCGGATTGTACGTGATAAACATCGCGTCACCGTAGCTAAAAAAGCGATATTTTTGTTCTACCGCAGACTTGTAGGCATTCATCGTATGCTGATAACCCGCGAATGCGGAGACCAGCATAATCAGCGTCGATTCAGGCAGATGGAAGTTGGTCACCAGCGCGTCAATCACCTTGTACTGGTAGCCCGGGTAGATAAAGATCTGCGTATCGCCAAAGAATGGCTCAATAAGATCGTTCTTCGCTGCCTGCGCGGCGCTCTCAAGTGAGCGCACAGACGTCGTACCGACCGCCACGACGCGGCTGCCGCGCGCTTTCGCCGCCAGCACCGCGTCCACCACGTCCTGAGGCACTTCAGCATACTCAGAGTGCATGATGTGATCTTCAATGCTGTCCACGCGCACCGGCTGGAAGGTACCCGCGCCGACGTGCAGCGTCACGAACGCCATCTCAATGCCTTTCGCGCGCAGTTTTTCCAGCAGCGGCTCATCAAAGTGCAGACCTGCCGTTGGGGCCGCGACCGCGCCAGGCTTCTGGCTGTAGACGGTCTGATACAGCTCGCGGTCGGCCTCTTCGTCCGGACGCTCAATATACGGCGGCAGCGGCATGTGGCCGATGGCGTTCAGGATATCAAGCACCGTGCGCTCGTCGTTAAACTCCACTTCGAACAGCGCGTCGTGGCGCGCGATCATGGTCGCCTTGATGCTCTCATCATCGCCCAGCAGCAGCTCCGCGCCCGGCTTCGGGGCTTTGGAGGCGCGAATATGTGCCAGAATACGTTTATCATCGAGCATACGTTCGACCAGCACTTCAATCTTGCCGCCGCTGGCTTTACGGCCGAACAGGCGCGCCGGGATCACGCGGGTATTGTTAAAGACCAGCAGATCGCCAGGGTTGAGCTTGTCGAGCAAATCGGTGAAAGTACCGTGCGTCAGCTCGCCCGTTGGCCCATCCAGTGACAGTAAGCGACAGCTGCTGCGCTCAGGCATGGGATAGTGAGCAATCAGGGATTCAGGTAGTTCAAAGGAGAAATCGGCGACGCGCATGACGTATACTCGTGACTTAAAAACAGGCGGCATAGTCTAGTGCTCACACCCATTTGCTGCAACAACTAGCCACCCCCGGACAAATAAAACGCATGAATTTTCTCGCTCACCTGCATCTCGCGCACCTTGCTGACAGTTCCCTCTCGGGCAATTTGCTGGCCGATTTCGTACGCGGTAATCCCGCAGAAGACTACGCCCCTGAGGTTGTCGACGGGATTTTTATGCACCGCCGCATCGACGTGCTGACGGATAAACTGCCGGAAGTGACGGAAGCCAAAGCGTGGTTCCGCCCTGAAACGCGCCGCGTTGCGCCGATCACGCTCGACGTGATGTGGGATCACTTCCTGTCGCGCCACTGGGAGCAGCTGTCGCCGGAGCTACCCCTGCCCGAATTTGTGCGCTATGCCCACCAGCAGGTGTCGATCATTCTGCCCGACTCGCCGCCGCGCTTTGTCAATCTGAACAACTATCTGTGGTCGGAACGCTGGCTGGAGCGCTATCGCGAGATGGACTTCATCCAGAACGTGCTGAACGGGATGGCGAGCCGTCGCCCGCGCCTGGATGCGCTGCGGGATTCCTGGTATGACCTGGATGAACATTACGACGCGCTGGAGGCCCGATTCTGGCAATTCTATCCGCGCATGATGGCGCAGGCGAAAAACAAACAGCTGTAACAGAATTCGCATTGATAGGTAAAAGCTGGCGGAACGATTGTCACCACCTCTTTGTCTTATCCATGAACACTCTCTATACTGGCTCGCGTTGCGTTCCAAATAACCTTAGTATCTACAGGAGAATCATATGGTTCTGGTAACTCGTCCGGCTCCGGATTTTACAGCTGCAGCAGTTCTGGGCAACGGTGAAATCGTTGAAAACTTCAACTTCAAACAGCACACCAACGGTAAAGCGACCGTTCTGTTCTTCTGGCCAATGGACTTCACTTTCGTTTGCCCGTCTGAGCTGATCGCGTTCGACAAACGTTATGAAGAATTCCAGAAGCGTGGCGTAGAAGTGGTTGGCGTCTCCTTCGACTCTGAGTTTGTACACAACGCATGGCGTAACACCCCTGTCGACAAAGGCGGCATCGGTGCGGTGAAATACGCAATGGTTGCGGACATCAAACGCGAAATCCAGCAGGCTTACGGTATCGAACATCCGGACGCTGGCGTTGCGCTGCGCGGTTCCTTCCTGATCGACGCGAACGGCATCGTTCGTCACCAGGTTGTGAACGATCTGCCGCTGGGTCGTAACATCGACGAAATGCTGCGTATGGTTGACGCGCTGCAGTTCCACGAAGAGCACGGCGAAGTGTGCCCGGCTCAGTGGGAAAAAGGTAAAGAAGGTATGGCTGCTTCCCCAGACGGCGTGGCTAAATACCTGTCTGAGAACGTATCCAGCCTGTAATCGGCACGGTTTACGAGAAAGGCCCGCTTATGCGGGCCTTTTTTTATGCCTTACGCTGCGTTTCCCGCCAGATGCGCCAGGCCATGCCCGCCAGCAGGAGCACGCCCGCAATCAGCACGCCCCACACCAGCAGGGCGTTCATCCAGCTCGCCCGATCGGCCGCAGAGGTAGCGGTCAGACGCTCCTCGCCGCCTAACGCAACGTCATCCACTATGTCGGCCTGCGGCAGGTTCGCCATAGCATAGGTCTTACGCAGGTCGGCGGGGATCAGCATGTCGGGCTCTACGCTGGCAGGCTTTGCGGCGCCGTTGCCCCAGGCAAGCACGTACGGCGCTTTCCCCTGCGCGTTGAACACCAGGTCATAGCGGTCGCGATGCCCCGTGACGCTCGGCAGGTATTCTGGCAGACGCGCATTCAGCGTCGTGATTTTCACGGCCTGCACCAGGCCCCCGCTAAGCGAAACCGGTCCGGACGTTTTTCCCTCCAGACGGTAAATCACCTCTTTTTTCAGGGGGTGCCATGCGTCTTTTTCCGTACTGCGCCACGCGATCTCCACGGGAAGGACACCATCACCGTTCAGCGAAATGCTGACAGCACTCAGCGGCTGCGGGCGCACCCAGCGCCACTGCGCTTCGCTTGTCGATAGCGGCTCCCCTTCTCCCTCAAGATTGATCTCTTCCGGGGCCGCCTGCGCAGGTGCGCTGATTGCGTTTACGCCAGTCAACGTTATCCCCTTGCTCTGCGTATTCAGCACCACCATGAGATAGCGATTCGCCTCGGGAGATAAAACCGTATCGGTATCGATCCGATCGAGCTTAAGACGATCCTGACCACTGGCGACGTCCAGCAGCGGCATATCTTCGCGCAGGGTATACCAGCGCTTAAGATCCTCGCTGTAATAGACCGACGCCGTTCCCTGCCACGGCGTCTGCGGGGTATTCCAGAGCAGCTGCAGCTGGGATATGGCCAGCTCACCCGTCGTCTGCTCCGGCAAGGTCAGCAGGTAATGTTGTCCGGCTGCGGCGGCTTTTTGCCCCTCCAGCACAATCTCAACGCCGTTTCGGGAACGGAGCAGGATCTTATCGCTGTCACCGGCGTCTGAGCCAGCCGCGAGCGGCGAGGCGTCCAGCGGAAAGAGACGCAGCGCCGTGGAGTACGCTGTGTCCTGCGGGCGCGTTGCGGCGATCAGGCTAAAGGGAACCGGTTCGCCCGACTGGTTAAAGACGCGAACATCATGCAGATCCGCTGACGTGCTCTGCTCATAGACGGCAAGCGGCAGCATCACCCGATACCACCGGGAAGGAACGGACGTGTCGAGTGAACGACCAAAGGCATAGTCCCGGGGCGATTCCGAGGGTACCTCGTCGCAGAACGCCGGGCCGGAAAGCGCCAGCAGCGCGGTACACGCTACCGCTTTCATCCATTTCATTTTTCATCTCCTGTTTTTGGCGGTAGCGGCGAGAAATAGCCCACTATCAGCACCAGTATCGCCACGCCGATAAACGCCACCGCGCGCGACAGACCGCCTCCGCCCGCGCTGTCCACCAGCATCAGCTTAATCATCACCACACCCAGCAGCGCGGCACCGCAGAGCCACTCCTGCCGGGAAGCCTGACGGGTGGCATGGATCATGACCACCAGCGCGCTCAACATCCAGAACAGGGCAAAGCTGGTCTGGATAAGCCGCGAATCCCATAGCGATGCCATATTCCAGGCCACGTCACCGTACCAGGCCAGGGCGCGCATCAGCGCACCGTTTAGCCACCAGAAGCCAAACGCCATGAGCGCGACGGCAGGCCACGGGCGCGCTTGCGCAAGCCACGCCGGGTAGTAGCGATCCACCGCCCGATAAAAGACCACCAGACCCAGCAACGCGAACGCGGCACCTTCCTCAAGCGGGTTCACCAGCGGCAGCCAGGTCTGACGATAGACCACGCCGTCCTGGAAATTAGTCACCACCAGCAATACCAGCAGCGCCACGACTACGGGAATCGGTGCCAGGCAGGCGTAGAGCGCAGGCCACTCCCGGAACGGCCACACGCGACGCCGTACCGCAGCAGAGAGCACCATAATCACCCCGCCGCCTGCGGCCATCGCCAGTCCGCTACCCCAGGCCGCCATGCCCCACGGCAGGGACCGGGCAAACCAGTAAAGCTCGGCGGCCAGCGCCAGTAAAATCATCCAGAACAGCGACAGATGCAGCCCCATCGCGATGCGCGGCAGGAGTCTTTCGCCGTCGCGCCGCAGCAGCATTAGCGCGGCAGGAAGGGCAACGCACCAGGCCAGGTTTGACCAGCCGGCGGAGACGATCTGCTGGTGCCAGAGCTGATAACCCACCATCAGCAGCATAACCGGCCAGAGCAGCCATTTGCTGGCGTCCAGCTCTCGCCACGCCAGACGAGCGGCCACCTGCCGCCAGCCCCAGGCCGACGCCGCCGTCAGCGCCAGCACGCCCGCCAGAATCGGTAATTCCTTCGTCAATGCCAGCCGCGATGCGCCCAATAGCGCCACGAGCCAGAACAGCAGACCACCTGCCAGCAGCGCCCAGCTGACCGGCAGGAAGAGAGTCCGCCACAGCCAGGCAGCAGCCAGCCAGCAAAGGCTAAGGATGGCGAAGATAAGGAGCAGGCTCAGCGGCGTAACGCCGTTTGTTTGCGCCCACAGCGCGCTGCCGAGCGCCAGCACCAGCAGCGCCGTCCCGCTATAGCTCATCCGCCGCTGCTGCTGTTGCACGCCCAGCCAGAGGATACCCAGCCCCTCCAGCGCCCAGGCCATTGCCGTCCAGCGCGCCGACAGCGCCAGCGGAATGGCGAGCGTGGCAAACCCGCCGCCGATCGCCAGCGCCGCCATGACCAGCGGCCGTCCGAGGAAGGGATAGCGCCGCAGCGCGAGGTACGCAAGGGTGAGATAAAATGCGCCATATCCCAGCGCGCTCAGCGCCGGGCCATATTCCCAGTGTCGGGTCATGCCGTACTGCATCCCGAAGCCGATCAGCGGCGGGGCAAACAGCAGCACACCGTCAACGATCTGCTTCCCTTTCTCCTGCGCCCGCAGAGACAACGCCACGCTCAGCACGCCGAATATCAGCGTATTGGCAATCAGGAACAGCTGGCAAATCCAATAGTCTTCAGGCTGGTAGTCATTCAGCCCCCACAGGCCGCCCACGCCGAACGTGAACAGCAGCCCGAGCAGGTTCAGCTCGCGCCAGTGCTGCCAGATGCTAATAGCAAGAATGCCGATGGACAGCAGGAGATAGAAAGAGAACAGCGCGACAAAGCTGCCGCCCCCGGTAGACAAGAGGAGCGGGGCAAGATAGCCGCCGAGGCTCGCCAGCATGGCAAGGCTTAGCGCCTTCTGCAGCACCGCCAGCCCGACGCTCGCCGCGCAAATCACCACCAGCAGCGCAAAAGCCAGCGTCATCGGCAACATTTGCCAGAGCCGGAAGGCGCCAAACACCGTCAGGTAGAGCACGCCGGTCGCCCCGCCCTGGAGGATCAACGCATAGACGCGCTGCCTGTGCCGCAGTCGCCACCCGACAGCCAGCAGAACAATGGCAAACAGCGCGGTTGCCACGAGGCGCAGCTCAAGCGGGAACAGGGAATGTTCGACGGTATAGCGCAGCAGGAAAGAGAGGCCGAGGAAGAGCAGCAGGATCCCCAGCTTCGCCAGCGGATTACCCTGCATGAACCAGCGCGCCAGCGACGTCAGGATGCCGCCAAAGGCTGAAGGCTGTTTTGCCACTGGCGCAGGAACCTGAGCGGGTTCTGCCACCGCAGCGGGAATATCGGGGCGCCAGGGGTCGACAGACGCGGGAGCGTCCTCCACCACCGGCGCGGTCATAGCCACCGGCGCGGCGGTCTGCACCGGCTCCGGCGCGTTCTCAGGCATGCCGCGCTGCTCAAGCGCCTCTATGCGCTGGCGTAGCCGGGCGATCTCCTGCTGCGCCGCCGTACTGCGATTAAACCCGATAACCGCAAGCACGGGCGCAACCAGCAGCGCAAAAACCAGGAATAAACAGCCAAGGATGTAAAGCTCGTCCATGTTTCCACCTTCACCGTAAACGATCTGTTAAGATTGACACAAATCGTTGCATTTGCGCCATCTTAAAAGGTGGAAACATTAGCGCATTAGCTGCCGAACCAGATCGTCGCGGATACCGCAGGCAGCGCCAGCACGCCGTCCTGTATCGTCGCCTTGCCCTCTTTGCTCTTCCACGCTGCCACCTTCAGCAGCGGTGAATCATCCAGCACCACTTCGCAGGCCTCGCCCCGGTTGATCGCCACCAGCACGCGCTGCTGGTTATAGACGCGAGCAAACACCACCACGTTATCGTGGGCGTACACCACCTGACAGCCGCCGTAGCGCAGGGCGAGACTCTGCTTACGCAACTTCGCCAGGCGCTGATACAGGCTGAACAGCACCTTGTCCTGTTTCTCCGGCGCCCACGGGAAGGTTTTGCGACAGAACGGATCGTTGTTGCCGTCCAGCCCCACCTCGTCTCCGTAGTAGATGCACGGTACGCCCGGCCAGGTGAAGAGCCAGGTCACCGCCAGCGGCAGACGCGCGACATCCTTGCCGAGCAGGGATTTAAAGCGCGCGGTGTCGTGGCTATCGAGCTGGTTAAACATCCGCAGCTGCTGCTGATGCGACAGACCGGCGCGGTAGTTCTCCATCCACGCCATGCAGGTTTCAGCGTCGATATGATTCGGATCGTAGGAGATATCGGTGTTGGCGAGGAATCCCCACAGCGGGAAGGTAAAGCCGCGATAGTTCATCGCCGCATCTTCCGCATCGTTCTGCAGCCACTGGCGCGCGTCGCCAAAGTGCTCGCCAAAGACGAACGCCTCCGGCTGGGCCGCTTTTGCCGAGCGCGTAATCCCGGCGACGTGCTGAAGGTTATTCCGCGCCCCGCCCGCTTCGCCGAGCATATGCACTACGTCCAGACGCCAGCCGTCCATATTCCACGGCGCCTTCAGCCAGTGGCGCACGATGCTGTCTTCCCCGCCGTAAATCTCGTTCACAAGCGTTGGCGACTGGAAATCCAGCTTCGGCAGGCTCGGGTAGCCCAGCCAGTCCAGCGCACGCCCCTCCTCATTAAAGCTATACCAGTCGCGCTGCGGCGAATCCGGGTTATGACATGCCCCGCCCATCGACTGGTTATGCCGATCAAACCACGCATGCGAATCTCCGCTGTGGTTGAACACGCCGTCCAGAATGAGGCGCATACCTGCGTTTTGGGTGTTCTTACGCAGGCGCAGCAGCGCCTCGTCACCGCCAAACTGCGCGTCAACGTGGCGATAATCTTCGGTATCGTATTTATGTACGCTCGGGGCCTTGAACACCGGGTTGAGATACAGCGCCGTCACGCCCAGTTTTTTCAGGTACGGCAGCTTTTCGCTGATGCCGTCGAGATCGCCCCCGTAGAAGGTCGATCCGCCCGCCTGCGCGGTTAACGGCTCATCCCACGCTTTCAGGATAATGTCGTGGCCCGCTGCATGGTGGTAATAGATCTTATCCTGGTCGGCAGTGCGTTTTTCGCTGCGCGCAAAACGGTCCGGGAAAATCTGGTAAAAGACCTGATCGTTAACCCACTGCGGGCCGTTATCCGGGTAATCCACAGCAAACTGCTCCAGCCGTGCGGGCGGGAAACGGCTAAACCCCTGCGGGGTAAACCACAGCTGACGGTTGTTCCACAAAAGCTTAAAGCTGTAGCGGCGGCGCGGCTGTCCGCTACGCAGGTCGATATTCGCCCGCCAGGCGGTGATCCCCGGCTGCGGCTGGCTGCGCAGCTTGTGCATTTTCAGCCCGGTCTCTTCGTTATCGATTTCGGCGCGGAGCGTCACGCGTTCAGGCTGATTTTCACCCGCCAGCCAGAGCGTAATCACCAGGTTGTCTTTGTTTTGCTTAACAAATGGGGCAACCGGAAGGTGCCAGGCGTTTAACATCACGAATCCCCTTTGATGAAATTGACGTCACCTTGCCACAGGGTGGTTAAGGATAGCTCACCATGATGGGATTTATTGGGGGAGGAGGACGGGGGATGAGGCATCAGTGCGGCCTGATGCCCTCACCCTAACCCTCTCCCACGGGGAGAGGGGAAAAGGATGTTACTGCGCTTCCGCCAACTGACGGTCGCGGCGGCATTTAAACACCCAGCCCACCAGCAGCAGCACGATCCACGCGCAGCCCACGTAGAGCGAAATGCGGGTGTCCGGATGGTAGCCAATCAGGCCAATGATAAACACCAGGAAGATCAGCCCCACGACGGTGGTCGCAACGCCGCCCGGTACTTTGAACTTCAGCGCTTTCGCCTCATCCGGTGACAGGCGACGGCGGAAGGCAATCTGCGACAGCAGAATCATGATCCACACCCACACCGTCGCGAAGGTTGCCAGGGACGCAATCACCAGGAAGACGTTCTCCGGCATGATGTAGTTCAGGTAAACCGAGAACAGCAGCGCCACGGTCATCACCACGACGGTCACCCACGGCGTGCCGCGGCGTGAGGTTTTGGCGAACACCTTCGGCGCACTGCCCTGCTCCGCCATGCCGTGCAGCATACGGCCCACGCCAAAGACGTCGCTGTTGATCGCCGAAAGCGACGCGGTCAGCACCACAAAGTTGAGAATGCTGGCCGCAAACGCAATGCCCATATGCTGGAAGGTCAGGACAAACGGGCTACCGTTGGTGCCTACCTGGTTCCACGGGTAAATGGACATGATCACGAACAGCGTACCCACATAAAACACCAGAATACGCATCGGCACTGAGTTGATCGCGCGCGGAATGGATTTCTCCGGGTCTTTCGCTTCCCCGGCGGTGATACCGATAATCTCGATACCGCCGTAGGCGAACATCACCATCTGCAGCGACATCACCATCCCGAGCCAGCCGTTGCTGAAGAAGCCACCGTTGCTCCAGAGGTTGTGGATCCCGGTCGGCTGCCCGCCGTTGCCAATCCCCCAGATGATAATCCCGAAACCGGCCACAATCATGATGATGATGGTGGCGACCTTGAAGAAGGAGAACCAGAACTCCAGCTCGCCAAACACCTTCACGCTCATCAGGTTGACGGCGCAAATGATCAGCACCACGCTCAGCACCCAAATCCAGTGCGGTACCGCCGGGAACCAGACGCCCATGTAGATGCCAAATGCCGTCACGTCGGCAATCGCCACAATCAGGATTTCGAAGCAGTAGGTCCAGCCGGTGATAAACCCGGCCAGCGGGCCGAGGTTTTCCTGCGCGTAGCGGGAGAATGAGCTGGCGGAGGGGTTGTGAACCGACATTTCGCCGAGGGCGCGCATGATGATATACGCCGCCACGCCGCCGATGATGTATGCCAGCAGCACGCTGGGACCGGCCATTTTGATGGCATCTGCCGAGCCATAAAAAAGACCGGTGCCGATAGCCGAGCCCAGCGCCATAAAGCGGATGTGGCGCGTGCTCAATCCACGTTTAAGTTTGTTAGTGCTTTCCATTTAAATCTTGCCATTCAACACGAAAAAACAAAAAACCACGGGGCCTTAAGCCCCGTGGTTAAACAGTTTGTTGCCGTTGATTAATGGGCGTTCGATGCGACCTGACGCCCTGCGGCACGGTCCCAGATAATCGCCAGAACCAGCGCAACAACGGTAGGCATCAGCCAGGCCAGACCCTGCTCGGACAGCGGCAGACGCTGTGTCCAGGCTGGCAGAACTTCAGCGAACGCTGATGCTTTAATCCCGTCAAGGATACCAAAAATCAGGCTGATAAACATGGCTGGCGCAATAATTCGTGAGGAGTTGTTCCACCACGGGCGGGTGAAGCTCAGCACCACCAGCACGATGCACGGCGGATAAATCGCCGTCAGTACCGGAATAGAGACCTGAATCAGGTGGCTCAGACCGAGGTTGGACACCGCCATGGAGAAGATACCAAGGATAAACACCAGGGTACGGTAAGAGAGCGGCAGATACTGCGCAAAGAACTCAGCACAGGCGCAGGTCAAGCCAACCGCAGTAACCAGACAGGCCAGGAAGATGAGCGCCGCCAGCAGCATACTGCCCGCACCACCGAAGGTGTGCTGAACGTAGGCGTGCAGGATAGCCGCACCGTTGGCGTTCTGATCGACCAGCATGGCACTATCGGAGCCCAGACGGAACAGCGCCAGATACAGCAGCGTCAGCCCTACGCCAGCCATCAGACCGGCCCAGATGGTATAGCGGGTCAGGAGACGCGCTTCAGTCACACCGCGGGAACGCGCGGCGTTAACGATAACGATACCAAACACCATCGCGCCCAGCGTATCCATCGTCAGGTAGCCGTTCACGAAGCCGTTAGAAAACGCGGCGTTTTTGTAGGCGTCCATCGCGTCGCTAATCGGGCCGGCGGGCCAGACGATGGCGGCTACCGCCAGGACAATCAGCGCCACAATTTTCAGCGGAGCCAGGAAGTTACCCACGGTATCCAGCAGCTTGCCAGGATAGAGGGAAACCAGAATCACGATAGCGAAGTAGATCAGGCTGTAGATGAACAGCGGCATCGCGCCGTCACCGGTCAGGGGAGCAATCCCCACTTCAAAGGAAACGGTCGCGGTACGCGGGGTGGCAAACAGCGGCCCCACGGCCAGATAGCAGACGGTTGCCAGCAGAACGCCTGCCACTTTGCCGATCGGGGAGCTGAGGCTATCCACACCGCCGCCGACTTTCGCCAGCGCGATGACGGTCAGTACCGGCAGACCCACGGCAGTAATCAGGAAACCAAACGCGGCGGTCCAGACGTGTTCACCCGCCTGTAAGCCAACCATTGGAGGGAAAATGATGTTGCCTGCGCCAACGAACAGCGCAAATGTCATAAAGCCCAGCGCGATGATGTCACGCGATTTTAAGTGATGGGTCATAAAACCTTACTGCCTGTGGATGTGGTGTTGAAAACATTGAGATTTTCGATATCCCTGACGGGACGATACAGCCGAAAATTTGCTCAATTTCAGCGGGAAATGCTCCCGTCCTGGCGTGGAGAAGAATAGTTTTTCGATTTACCACGCAAATACAGTCGGTCTGACAGTATCTGGGGCGCAATTTAAACGCTTATAACGTTTAAAGGCAAGGTGGGATCGTAAAACCAGAACAATATGCCAGCATGAAAATACGCACCAGCACAATACGCTGTTTATAAGAAAAACCCATGGCTAATCATGCGAACAAAAAACAGCCAGCCGTATAAAATTCATCCGCGTTTCGCTTGACTGCAAAGCAAACGGGCCAGCGATGGCTGACCCGTGGAAAGGTAAAATGACACGCCCGCCGTCAGGCGATCTTTTTGGCAATTAATCGTTCCGGGATAACGAAGCTGAAGCGGGTTCCTTTGCCCAGGGTACTCTGAATATCGAGACGGCTTTCATGGTGGTTGACCGCGTGTTTCACAATCGCCAGCCCGAGGCCGCTTCCGCCCGTCTGGCGCGATCGCGCTTTATCCACACGGTAGAAACGCTCGGTCAGACGCGGAATATGCTCCGGCGCAATCCCCGGCCCGTTGTCCTCCACGCTAAACTCGGCCCCCGTTGGGGTATGGTGCCAGCGCACCACGATATCCGTCCCCTCCGGCGTATGATTCACCGCGTTATACACCAGGTTGGAAATGGCGCTGCGCAGCTCATCTTCGCTGCCCAGCACCTTCAGCGTGTTGTCGACGTCAAAGGTCAGGTGGTGCTTTTTGTGGCTTAACGTCTGCGCTTCACGCTCCACGACCCGCAGCATCATCGGGACATCAATGGTGTCATTCAGCGCGAGCGTTGGCGCCGCTTCAATCTTCGAGAGCGTCAGCAGCTGCTTCACCAGGCCTTCCATCCGGTGCGTTTGCTCGCGCATGGTGTGCAGCGCTTTTTCACGCGGCGCACCTTCCAGCGTTTGCTCCTGCATCATCTCCAGGTAGCCCTGCAGCACGGTCAACGGGGTTCGCAGTTCGTGGCTGACGTTGGCGAAGAAGTTACGACGCGCCCCTTCCAGTTGGTGCATCTGGGTGACATCGCGCGCCACCATCAGCCACTGCTTATCGCTGTAGGGCATCACGCGGATCTCCAGATGGCGACCATTATTGAGCTTGAGATTGTGCGGACGGGTGAAATCACGCTTTTTCAGGTACAGCGTGAACTCGGGATAACGCAGAAGGTTGAGGATATTCTGTCCATTGTCATCCGGCCAGCGCAGGCCCAGCAGCTGCTGCGCCAGGCCGTTACACCAGAAGATCGTCCCTTCTTCGGTCGTCAGGATCACGGCATCCGGCAGCGACTCTGCACCGCTGCGAAAACGCTTAATCAGGCTTCCCAGCTCGCGGCGGCGCTTTTTATTACGCATCTGCATCTGATGCAGACCGTACAGCAGCGGCTCCCAGCTGCCGCTTCCCGGCGGCGGCGTCATGCTTCGGTCAACCCACAGCCACCAGGAGAGGCGCAGCAGGTTCCAGAAATGCCAGATGAGCAGCCCGGTGACCGACGCCAGCAGAAACCACGGCAGGTGTCCAAGAAAGGCCCCCAGAATGAAGGCCGGAATACAGCATAAGATCAGTTCAAAGACGAGCCTTTTCCATGACAGACGTTCCAGCACGCGTCACACTCCTGTCATTGTTCAGAAACGGGTAGAAAAACGATAACCCGTGCCGCGGACCGTCTGCACCATGCGATCGTGGCCGCTCAGTTCCAGTGCTTTTCGCAGGCGGCGGATATGTACGTCAACCGTCCGGTCTTCGACATACACGTTAGTTCCCCAGACGTTATTCAGCAACTGCTCGCGGCTGTACACGCGTTCCGGGTGGGTCATAAAGAAGTGCAGGAGTTTAAATTCGGTAGGCCCCATGTCGAGGGGATTTTCACCGGTCATCACGCGGTGAGACGTCGGATCAAGGCTCAGCCCCTGCATTTCGATCACCTCTTCCACCGCCATCGGCGAAATACGGCGCATTACGGCTTTAATGCGGGCCACCAGCTCTTTGGGGGAGAACGGTTTGGTAATGTAATCGTCCGCGCCGGTCTCCAGACCGCGCACACGATCCTCTTCTTCTCCGCGCGCCGTGAGCATCACAACCGGTATATCGCGGGTCAGCGCTTCACGCTTCAGGTGTTTGATAAACTGCAGTCCGGAGCCGCCGGGCAGCATCCAGTCCAGCAGAATCAGATCGGGCCAGGGTTCATTCAGCTGGTTCACTGCACTGTCATAATCTTCTGCTTCAACCGGCTGGAAGCCATTTTGTTCGAGCACGAAGCACACCATTTCACGAATTGGAGCTTCATCTTCTACGACCAGAATACGTCTCGCCATACTTTGCCCTGTCTTATCTTATTTACGTTACAAGTTTGTAATTCGGCGCCATTATGCGTCAGATTTATGACAGATTTATGAAAAACAGTACCACGTTAGCGGGCAAACCGTTGTTTTATTACAGCGGTTATTTTCCCTTCTCTGAACGTTTATAATCCTGCTTTCTCTTTTTTGCCACGGATCAGCTATGCGCATACTTCACACCTCGGACTGGCATCTGGGTCAAAATTTTTACAGCAAAAGCCGTGCGGCTGAACATGAAGCGTTCCTGGGCTGGCTGCTGGAAACGGCCCGGACGCACGAGGTGGACGCGATTATTGTGGCGGGAGACATCTTTGATACCGGCTCGCCGCCGAGCTATGCGCGCGAGTTGTATAACCGCTTCGTGGTGAATCTGCAGCAAACCGGCTGTCATCTGGTGATCGTCGCCGGCAACCATGATTCCGTCGCAACGCTGAATGAATCCCGCGACATCCTGGCGTTTCTCAATACCACCGTCGTCGCCAGCGCCGGGCACGCCCCGCAGATCCTGAAAAAGCGCGACGGGTCGCCGGGGGCGGTGCTGTGTCCGATACCGTTTTTACGTCCGCGCGACATCGTGCAAAGCCAGGCGGGGCTGTCGGGCGCGGAAAAGCAGCAACATTTATTGCAGGCCATCACCGACTATTACCACCAGCAGCACGCCGAAGCCTGTGCCCTGCGCGGTGACCAGTCGATTCCGGTGATTGCGACCGGGCACCTTACCACCGTCGGGGCCAGTAAAAGTGACGCCGTGCGTGACATCTATATCGGCACGCTGGATGCCTTTCCGGCGCAGCACTTCCCGCCCGCCGACTACATTGCGCTCGGGCACATTCACCGGGCGCAGATCGTCGGCGGCTGCGAGCACATCCGCTACTGCGGCTCCCCCCTTTCGCTCAGCTTTGACGAAACGGGCAAAGCCAAATCCGTACATCTGGTGACCTTCTCCGACGGAAAACTCAGCGCCGTCGACACGCTGGAGGTGCCCGTTACTCAACCGCTGGCCGTGCTGAAAGGCGATCTCGATGCCATCACCGCACAACTGGAGCAGTGGCGCGGCGTCGAGCAAGATCCCCCCATCTGGCTGGACATCGAAATCACCACCGACGACTACCTGCACGATATGCAGCGAAAAATCCAGGCGCTGACCGAAGATTTGCCGGTTGAGGTCTTGCTGGTGCGCCGCAGCCGCGAGCAGCGCGAAAAAATCCTGTTAAGCGCTCAACGTGAAACGCTCAGTGAACTGGGGGTCGAAGAGGTGTTTGAACGCAGACTCTCGCAGGAGGAAATCGACGAGGCGAAGCGCGCAAGGCTCAGCGAACTGTTCAGCCATACCCTGCATGCGCTCAATGATGAGGAAGAAAACGCGTGAAAATTTTGAGCCTGCGACTGAAAAATCTTAACTCCCTCAAGGGCGAGTGGAAAATTGATTTTACCGCTGAGCCGTTTGCCAGCAACGGGCTGTTTGCCATCACCGGCGCGACCGGGGCAGGTAAAACCACCCTGCTCGACGCCATCTGTCTGGCGCTTTATCACGAAACGCCGCGACTGCAGAAGGTCTCCCAGGCGCAAAACGACCTGATGACGCGCGACACCGCCGAGTGCCTGGCGGAAGTGGAGTTCGAGGTAAAAGGCACCGCCTACCGCGCCTTCTGGAGCCAGAACCGCGCGCGCAACCAGCCGGACGGGAACCTTCAGGCGCCGCGCGTGGAGCTGGCGCGCTGCGAAGATGGCAAAATCCTGGCCGACAAAGTGACGGATAAGCTGGAGCAAACCGCCGCGCTCACCGGGCTGGACTACGGGCGCTTTACCCGCTCCATGCTGCTTTCTCAGGGGCAGTTTGCTGCCTTTCTCAACGCCAAACCGAGCGATCGCGCCGAGCTGCTGGAAGAGCTGACCGGCACCGAAATCTATGGTCAGATTTCCGCCATGGTGTTTGAGAAACACAAAGCCGCCCGCAGCGTGCTTGAAAAGTGCGAGGCGCAGGCGGCGGGCGTCGTGCTGTTGAGCGAAGAACAACAGCAGCAGTTACAGCAAAGTTTGCAGGCACTTACTGACGAAGAGAAAACCCTGCTGGAACAGCAGCAAAACCAACAGAAAGATTTTCAGTGGCTTACGCGCCATGATGAGCTCGTGCGCGAGCAACAGCGCGTCACCGCGATGCAGCAGCTGGCGCAACAGGCGCTGACGGACGCTGCGCCTGAACTGGCAAAATTGCAGCTTGCTCTCCCCGCCGCCCAGCTTCGGCCGCTTTGGGATCATCAGCAGGAGCAAACCACGCGCCTGACGCAAACCCAGCAGCGAATTATCGAAGTAAATACTCGCTTACAGGCCAGAACCGCGCTGCGTTCGCGTATCCGCAATACCGCCCTGCGTGACCACGAGCAGCGACAGGCCGAACTGTCGGCGCTGGCGCAGTGGCTGGCGGAGCACGAGCGCTATCGTCTGTTAGGCCAGGAGATTGCAGGCTGGCGTGCCCAGTTCTCGCAGCTTAACCGCGATAAAACGCAGTTAGCCTCGCTTGCTGCGCGGATAGGTGAATTACGCAACAGGCTGGCTGCGATGCCGGAAAATGCGCTGACGATGACGGCGGATGAGGTCAGCGCGGCCATGGAGCAGCAGTCCCGGTTACGCACGCTGCGCCAGCAGCTGACGTCGCTGCATGCCCGCTATCAGCCGCTGCAAAAGCGCCTGCGCCAGAGCAGTGAAAGCGTGCAGAAGGCGCAGGCTGAACAAAGTAAGCTTAATGAAACGCTGACGCTGCGCCGCCAGCAGTACAAAGAGAAACATCAGCACTATCTGGATCTGAAGGCCCTGTGCGAAACCGAAGCAACAATTAAGAAGCTGGAGCATTACCGTTCCCAGCTTGAGGCGGGCAAACCCTGTCCGCTGTGCGGTTCCTGTGAACATCCGGCCGTTGAGCAATATCAGTCGCTTGAGCTGACGGATAACCAGCGCCGCCGTGATGCCCTGGAAAAAGAGGTCGCCGCCCTTAAAGAGGAAGGCCTGCTGGTGCTGGGACAGGTCAATGCCCTGACTCAGCAGATCCAGCGCGAGACAGACGACGCGCAGACGCTTTCTCAGGAAGAGCAAGCGCTCACTAAAGAGTGGGTGGCGGCCTGCACGTCCCTGAACATTACCTTGAATATTCAGGACGATATCGCGCCATGGTTGAACGAACAGGAACATTACGAGCGCCAGCTTTATCAGCTCAGTCAGCGTCTCACCCTGCAGAACCAGCTGAGCGAACAGGAAGCGCAGGAGCGGCAGTATCAGCAGCAGCTGGCGGCTACGCGGCAGGCGCTGGAGCATGCCCTGCTCGCGCTCTCACTTAACGCACCTGAAGAGAGTCAGGAAGCCGCCTGGCTTCAGGCCCGTGAAGCTGAATTCGCGCAGTGGCAGGAGAAACAAACGCAGCACGGCGTGCTTCAGGAACGTATAAACGCCCTGAAGCCACTGCTCGACGCGCTTCCGGCAACGAACAGCGAAGACGCTGAACCGGTTATTCCTGATAACTGGCGCGCCATCCACGACGAGTGCGTGTCGCTGCAAAGCCAGCTGACCGCGCAACAGCAGCAGGAAGCGCTGGAGCGAGAGCGCCTGCAGCAGTCGCAGACGCAGTTCACCACAGCGCTCTCGGCGAGCTGCTTTGCCGACCAGGACGCGTTTCTTGCCGCCCTGCTGGATGACGATGCCATTCGCCATCTCGAACAGCGAAAGCAGTCGCTGGAAAACCAGATACAGCAGGCCGCGGCGCTGTGCGGGCAAGCGAACCAACAGCTACAGTCTCATCTGGCGCAGAGGCCGCAAGGGCTCGACGCCGATGTACCCACGCTGCAAAGCCAGCTGCAGCAGCTGGCGCAACAGCTGCGCGAGAACACCACGCATCAGGGCGAGATCCGTCAGCAGCTTAAGCAGGACAGCGATAACCGGCAGCACCAGCTGGCGTTGATGCAGCAAATTGAAGAGGCCGCGCGCCAGGCGGATGACTGGGGGTACCTGAACGCGCTGATCGGCTCCAGCACCGGCGACAAGTTCCGTAAGTTCGCCCAGGGGCTGACGCTGGACAATCTTGTCTGGCTTGCTAACCAGCAGCTTAACCGTCTGCACGGGCGTTATTTATTGCAGCGTAAGGCCAGCGACGCGCTGGAGCTGGAAGTAGTGGATACGTGGCAGGCAGACGCAGTCCGCGATACCCGCACCCTCTCCGGCGGCGAGAGCTTCCTGGTCAGCCTGGCGCTGGCGCTGGCGCTTTCCGATCTGGTGAGTCATAAAACGCGGATCGATTCGCTGTTCCTGGATGAAGGGTTCGGCACGCTCGACAGTGAGACGCTGGATACGGCGCTGGATGCGCTCGACGCGCTGAACGCTACCGGGAAAACCATCGGCGTGATCAGCCACGTAGAGGCGATGAAAGAGCGTATTCCAGTGCAGATCAAAGTGAAGAAGATTAACGGGCTGGGGTATAGCAAGCTGGATAAGGTATTTGCGGTGGAATGAATGGGGGGAGCGTGCGGTCTGATGCCCTCACCCTGGCCCTCTCCCACAGGGAGAGGGTACAAACATTAAAAACGGCAACGCAAGTTGCCGTTTCGCGTTTATTCGGGCCACAGCCACGCCGCGCCGCGCACGCCGCTGGAGTCCCCGTGCAGCGCTTTGCGGATCGGGGTTTCACACTCGCCGCCGAAGACCCACTGCTTCACCAGGTTCGGCACCGTGGCGTACAGCCGATCGACGTTGCTCATACCGCCGCCGAGCACTATCACGTCAGGATCGAGAATATTCACCACGTGGGCCAGCGATTTCGCCAGCCGCATTTCGTAGCGGCTAAGCGCCAGCTCCGCCACCGGGTCCTGCGCTTCGACCAGACGCATGATCTCGTTACCCTTGAGCGGCTGGCCGCTCAGGCGATGGTAGTCGGTCGCAAAACCGGTACCGGAGATAAACGTCTCAATACAGCCCTGTTTTCCGCAGTAGCACGGGACTTCAGTGCGGTATTTGAGTTCGTCTTCATCCATCCACGGCAGCGGGTTGTGTCCCCACTCGCCCGCCGTGCCGTTACCGCCGATATGGGCACGCCCGCCAAACGCCACGCCCGCGCCGCAGCCGGTACCGATGATCACCGCAAACACGGTCTGGGCACCGGCCGCCGCACCGTCGATGGCCTCAGAGACGGCGAGGCAGTTGGCATCGTTGGCCAGACGCACTTCCCGGTTCAGGCGCGCGCTTAAATCTTTATCAAACGGCTGACCGTTGAGCCAGGTGGAGTTAGCATTTTTAACCACGCCGGTATACGGCGAGATCGACCCCGGGATCCCCATCCCGACGCTGCCGGTTTGTCCTGTGGCCTGCTCGGCCATCTCAACCAGCCTGGCAATGGTCTCGATAGTCTGGTGATAATCATCGCGCGGCGTAGGCAGACGGTGGCGGAACAGCTGTTCCCCCTGCTCGCTCAGTGCGATAACTTCTGTTTTGGTGCCGCCCAAATCAATGCCAATAAGCACAAGACTCTCCTCATTATTTTGATTATCAACAGAGTAGAAGCACGCATCCCGATTAGCAATGCAAGCGATGCGACAATTCGTTATCATGCCCGCTGATTTAACGACAAGGCCGTGGAAATTATCATGCTGTGGTTCAAAAATTTGATGGTTTACCGTCTCAGCCGCGACGTTTCGCTGCGTGCAGAAGAGATGGAAAAACAGTTAGCCGCTTATACCTTTTCCCCTTGCGGTAGCCAGGATATGGCAAAAACCGGTTGGGTTCCGCCAATGGGTTCACAAAGCGATGCACTGACCCACGCCAGCAGCACGGGTCAAATCATCGTCTGCGCCCGTAAAGAAGAGAAGATTCTGCCCACGCCGGTGGTTAAGCAGGCGCTCGAGGCGAAAATTTTCAAGCTGGAAGCCGAGCAGGGCCGCAAGCTGAAAAAGACCGAAAAAGATTCACTGAAAGACGAAGTGCTGCACTCTCTGCTGCCGCGCGCCTTCAGCCGCTTCAGCCAGACCATGATGTGGATCGACACCGTTAACGGGCTGATCATGGTGGACTGCGCCAGCGCCAAGAAAGCAGAAGATACGCTGGCCCTGCTGCGTAAGAGCATCGGCTCGTTACCGGTCGTTCCGCTGGCGCTGGAAACGCCAATTGAGTTAACGCTGACCGAATGGGTACGCAGCGGTGCTGCGGCACAGGGTTTCCAGATCCTTGATGAAGCCGAGCTGAAAGCCCTGCTGGAAGATGGCGGCGTGATCCGCGCGAAGAAGCAGGATCTGGTCAGCGACGAGATCGCCGTACACATTGAAGCGGGTAAAGTGGTCACTAAACTGGCGCTCGACTGGCAGCAGCGTATTCAGTTCGTGATGTGCGACGATGGCTCCGTGAAGCGTCTTAAGTTCTGCGACGAGCTGCGCGATCAGAACGAAGATATCGACCGGGAAGATTACGCCCAGCGTTTTGACGCGGACTTCATCCTGATGACCGGCGAGCTGGCCGCGTTGATTCAGAATCTGGTGGAAGGTCTCGGCGGCGAAGCGCAGAGATAACGGGTAAAACGTAGGCCGGGTAAGCGTTAACGCCACCCGGCTAATTTTTTATTTCAGGTAGCGGCACAAATAAGAGGTAGGCTCAGCCACCTGCAAATGAAATTCGCTGTGGCCAGGGACGTTGAAAACTTGCCCGGCAGCGTAAACTTTCCATTCCGTTTCACCCGGCAGCAGGACGTTCAGCGCGCCGCTGACCACCGTCATCTCTTCCGCTTCCGCCGTGCCAAAGGTGTATTCCCCTTCCGCCATTACGCCAACGCTGGCGCGGCCAGTGCTGCTGCTGGTAAAACCAATGGATTTCACTTTACCGGAAAAGTATTCGTTACTCTGAAGCATGAACTGGCCCTTATATTTTTAGATAAAAATTCACTATAGGGGCCATGCTCATCACCTGTCACGCAAAATCATTACATGAGCAGTTCCGAGGCCAGGCGAGCCATCAGAACGTTGGATAACAGCACCGGCACATCCAGCGCTTTTTGTAGCAAATCACGATGATGCTGGTGGAAACCCAGGCAGTCCAGAATAAGGACATCGGCCCCTCTTTCCAGCAGTTCCTTCCCGGCAGCAATGAGTTTGGCCTCACTGTCCCAGAACGGATTGGCCAGCGCGTACAAGGGCACTTTTTCCAGCACGTGCCATTTTGCCTCCTGGTTATCCATGAGCTCCTCAATGGGGACAATCACCCCCACCTGATGACCATCCACGATGGAGGCCACCAGCGGCGGAATGATGCGCATCGGTTCCAGCAGAATCGCATTGCGCGCCGTGAGCCCCTTAATGGGGGCCGTGCTCATCAGCAAAATAACGTCATAACCCTGATTATCGAGCACTTCTATTACGCCCTGCAGCGAGCGCTCGATTTTCTGGCGTGAAACGTGCGCCAGTTTACCGTCACTTAATAACGTCGCCAGGGGATCCTCCCCCGCCTCGACAGCGTAGTCCTCCATGACCTCTTCCCGACTCATCTTGCCCAGCAGGCTCAGATGCGTTATCTGTTGTTCAGATACATGCTCGGTTAAGAGCGGTAACACTTCGCTTACAGGGACCACACCAATGGTGAGGATCGCCAACGTTGCCTTCATCTTTATCGCCTTCCATTACTCCAACATCGTGCACACAGGTACAGGCTCACTACGCTGCACAGTTCATTTTTTCAACAAAACAGCACCAAGCGTAGCAGGTGATCCCGACATCGAAATGTAAAGATCGCCTGCCGATACCAGAGTTACTTGTAATAACTAAATATTAACTCCTGCTTAACTTTCACGATGAGTAAAAAGTGTGATTCAGGCACGATCCTGGAGCGTTTAGGAAAACATTCAGGTTATGTCGGGATCTTCGTAGCGCCGTTTCGCATCCAGCGCTTCCTGTTCAGTCTCGTGTTCACTGATCAGCGAGTCCGGTTTTGGGTGATCGGCACGCAGTTGATACCAGGTCACGGTATGACCCGTATGGCCTTTTTCAACGGTAACAATGCGCGCTTCACGCGGATAGGGAGGTCTGGTTGGCATAGCTCATCCTTTTTTTATGTCTGAGCTATAAGTATAGACGCCGCTTAGCTGGCACAAGCCAAACGCAGGGCGGTAATAATCTGAATCACAACGTCTTCGGGAGAGGCGGACGCATCCACCACGTGGTGAGCCGCTTCGCGGTATAACGCATCGCGTTCCGCCAGCACTTCACTCACCTCTTCGTTCAGCGGCCTGGAGGTTAGCGCAGGGCGTTGCCCCTCTTCCGGAAAGGCTTCCAGACGCCCAACCAGGGCCGACACCGGCGCGCTGAGGTAAATCACAATCCCCTTTTCGCGCATAAACTGACGATTACACTCCGCCAGAACAATGCCACCCCCGGTCGCAATCACCGCAGACGGGGTGGTGACCGCTTTCAGCGTGGCCGTTTCGCGCGCGCGAAAGCTTTCCCATCCCTCTTGTTCAACAATCTCAGCGATGGTTTTTCCAACCTCGGTTTGCAGCCAGTGGTCGGTATCCACAAACTGGCGATGACACACGCGTGCCAGCTCCAGGCCAACGGTGGTTTTCCCACAGCCGCGGGGGCCAACTAAAAAGATGGGTTGGGTCATAGCCAGGTGTTCCCCTTGATGCCGGATGGCTGAAGAGTGTAAAGAAATAATTGCAGAAGATGTTGCGATTACTTTACTGCAAAGCGGTACGGGATGACAACCCTGTGGAGGCCACACTGTACCACAAATTGACAATAATTATCATTACGCTGTGCGGCGCTTCACTTCCAGCAGCCATTTATCCAGTTCGGCAGCAAACTGCTGGCGATCGCGCTGTGACAGGCTATCCGGCCCACCGGTCTGCACGCCGCTGGCCCGCATCGTATCCATAAAATCGCGCATAGTGAGCTTCTCGCGAATGGTCGACGGCGAGTATCGCTCTCCGCGCGGATTGAGCACCGCCGCCCCTTTCTCCAGCACTTCGGCAGCCAGCGGAATATCCGCCGTGATCACCAGATCCTCCGCGCTGCACAGGCGGACAATTTCGTTATCCGCTACGTCAAACCCGGCCGGCACGCGTAAAGAGCGGATGAAGCGCGAAGGTGGTACGCGAATATTCTGGTTCGCCACCAGCGTCAGCGGCATCTGAACGCGCTCGGCGGCACGAAATAAAATCTCTTTAATCACATTCGGACACGCGTCCGCATCAACCCAAATCGCCATATTGTCTCCCCTTAATAACTCTGCCGACTATTGTCGCCTGCATTTCGTTGTTAAGCTATCAATCAGAGAAAACAACGCATAATGACGGAGAATCGTGATGGACAAGAAAATCGGGTTTATCGGCTGCGGTAACATGGGCAAAGCCATCCTTGGCGGTCTGATCGCCAGCGGGCAGGTGTTGCCGGGTCAGATTTGGGTCTATACCCCGTCACCGGACAAGGTCGCCGCGTTGCGCGATCAGTACGGGATCAACGCCGCCGAAAGCGCGCAGGAAGTGGCCCAGGTCGCCGATATCGTCTTTGGCGCCGTCAAGCCGAACATCATGATCAAAGTGCTGAGCGACATTACCTCCAGCCTGAATAAAGAGACGCTGGTGGTGTCGATTGCCGCGGGCGTCACGCTCGATCAGCTGGCGCGCGCGCTCGGCCACGACCGCAAAATCGTCCGTGCGATGCCAAACACCCCTTCACTGGTCAACGCCGGCATGACCTCCGTCACGCCTAACGCCCTGGTGACCTCAGAAGACGTGGCGGATGTACTGAACATTTTCCGCTGCTTCGGTGAAGCAGAAGTGATTGCCGAATCGATGATCCATCCGGTAGTCGGCGTCAGTGGTTCTGCGCCTGCGTATGTCTTCATGTTTTTAGAAGCGATGGCCGATGCCGCCGTGCTTGGCGGAATGCCGCGCGCCCAGGCGTATAAGTTCGCCGCGCAGGCCGTCATGGGCTCCGCCAAAATGGTGCTGGAGACCGGCAAACACCCGGGTGAGTTGAAAGATATGGTCTGCTCCCCTGGGGGTACCACCATCGAAGCAGTGCGGGTGCTGGAAGAGCGCGGATTCCGCTCGGCCGTCATTGAGGCCATGACAAAATGCATGGAAAAATCAGAGAAGCTGAGTAAATCCTGATCGTTTCAGTCGGGCGTCAGGCGGCCACTTCGGTGCGGCTGCGCCCGGCATTTTTCGCTCTGTACAGCGCCACGTCAGCCGCCTTTAACCATTCCCGATAATGTCCAAACTGCGGTCCCCAGGGGGCAACGCCTACGCTGATGCGCAGCGCCTCTTTTGGCGCGCACGGTAGCGACAGCGTTTCCAGCCGCTCATGCACCCGGGACATCACGGCGATCGCGCTTTCCGCCGCGGTCTGCGACATAATCACCGCAAACTCATCCCCGCCAAACCGGCCGATGGCATCACCTGACCGCACCGACATCTGGAGCTGGCGCGTAATGGCAATGATCGCCTCATCCCCCACAGCGTGCCCCCAGGTATCGTTGATATTTTTAAAGTGGTCGATATCAATCAGCAAAATCGTGGCGGTGCAGTGGTCACGGCGGCAATGCTCAAATTCATTTCGCAGCAGCATTTCCCAGTGGCGTCGATTAAAGACCCCGGTCATGCCGTCGCGGGTGCTCATCATTTCCAGCCGCTGCTTGTGCTCAGCAAGCCTGACGGCGGTGCGGTGGCTGAGCCAGGCAAACAGCATGGGATAAAGCACCAGCACCGGCAGCGTTAAGCCCCACTCCACCGGGTCGGGGTTAAAGACGGTCACGCGGCCGACAAGCGGCAGCGTCACCAGCGCGGAGAGCAGGGTCAACAGGATCCCCGGAATAAACAGACGACAGCCCCCGGAGCCCATCATATTCATCCCTACCATCATCACCAGCGCCGCCGTGGGTAACGCGCTCATCCCCATCACGCCGATCCAGAGTCCGGCAATGATGGCATCGATCTTAAGATTGAATACTTCCTGCTGATGAGGTGACGCGGCCCGGCAGGATAACTGCCAGGCGAAATGGGGCCAGACGAACGCCCAACCGACCAGTAAAAGCCACCAGCCGCCGGGTAAAAAATGGGTGACCAGCATTCCTGCAACCGGGAAAAACATCGCTGCCAGCCCCACGGCGCGCGCCAGCCGAACCCGCCGGGCAAACTGAATGCCGGCGCGGTGAGGGTCATCCTGAGAAAGGGTTAAATTCCACTCTTCCCGAATGCGCTTTTTGTTGTAATACGTTTCATCATTCATCATTTTTGGGAATATTCTGAAACATTTTCCCAAATTATAGAGAGGGGGTCTGCGGGGAAAGTATGAAATTTCGGGTGAGCCGCCGGAGCCGCTCACCCGTTCGAACTACACTTTTTTCTTCAGGCAGGCACTCATGAACTTGCTGCGGTCATCCCCTTTCAGAGACTGTTCGGTGGCCTTAGCATTACACTCGCGCATCTTTTGCTGCTGAGGCGTCAGGCTTTTTTCAGCTGGCTTCGAGGCGCCGTTTTTGAGGCAGTCGCTCATGTAGGTCTTGCGAGCATCGCCCTTCAGACTCTGAGACGTCGCCTGTTGATTACAGGTGGTCATACGCTGCTGCTGCGGCGTTAACGTTTTCTCTTCCGCGTTCGCCGAGGCGACCATGAACAGGCCGGAGAGCAGAGTAACCAGTAATGTTGTTTTCATTGCACCATCCTTTTGTGAACATTCCCTGTAAGTCTGGTTCGTGACAGGAAAAAAACCACCCGGCAGATGTGATTTCCGCCGGGATTTTTATCATTTCAGACCCAGCGCCGCCTTCATGGTGTAGAACAGATCCGTTTGATCCGTCAGGCCTACCACGTTTGCCGCGTGCGGGCCGTAGGCGGCAATGCGCAGCTGGGTGCCCGTGTGCTCCATGGACTCTTCTTCAGAGTTACCGTAGCTCATCACCATGACGGCACCATCTTTGGTGTTCAGCGCCTGCGTCAGGCCAGGGGCTTTGGTATCTGGCGGAATGATCTGGCTGGCGTGCGCGTGGTCCGCGGTGACGATCACCAGGGTGTTACCATCTTTTTTCGCGAACGCGAGCGCCTTCTGCACCGCTTCGTCCAGATCGACGGTTTCGCCAATCTGACCGCACGGATTCGCCGCATGATCCTGCTTATCGATTGACGCGCCTTCTACCTGCAGGAAGAACCCTTTTTCGCTCTTGCTCAGCAGAGAGATCGCTTTATCGGTCATCGCCGCCAGCGTCGGTACGCTGTCCGTGCGTTTCGGGTTTGGCGTACAGGTCACTGCAGGCTTATCAATATTGCCGTGATACGAGGCTTTTGGACCTTCCCAGCGCACGGGCATGTTGCCGTCGGAGAACAGCCCCAGCAGCGGCTTGTCCTGGTTCGCCTCGCTTATCGCCGCCAGAGCATTTGCGTCACTCACCAGCTGATAGCCGCGAGCCTGCGCCTGCTCGCGCAGCGTTTTGCCCTGCCATTCGCCCGCTGTCGCGGTTTCCGCGAAGGTTTTCGCGCCGCCGCCCAGCGTCACGTCAGGACGTGCGTTCAGCAGTTGTTCCGTAATCGAGCCTTTCCCGCCTTTTTCCAGCGCATTTGTAGGGCATTTTTCGCTGGTCACTGACGGGCCGTAGCACTTACGCGAGGTGACGTGTGCCACCAGCGCCGCAGGCGTCGCATCCTGAAGTTCAGCGGTGGAGACGTTGCCGGTCGCCAGGCCCGCCGCTTTTGCCATCTCCAGAAGGGTTTGATGATCGTGTTCGTGAATATCCACGCCCAGCGCACCATTATAGGTTTTCACGCCGGTGGACCACGCCGTGGCAGAGGCCGCGGAATCCGTTACGTAATCCGGTTTACCGGTTTTTTTATCCAGCGCGTAGTGGGTATATTGTCCGGTCAGCGGTAAGGCATCGATACCTTTAAAAAAGCCGCCCGCTCCCTCGGCATAATTTCGCGCCGCCGTGATTTCGGAATCGCCCATTCCATCGCCAATCAGCAGAATAATATTTTTTGCCGGCTTCTCATTCAGCGAAGCGCGAATAGCGGCGGTTTGATCTTCTGATAAACGGCGCGCGCCGCCAGGCTGGGTGATATCCCCTTTTGCCGCACGATTATCCAGCACGCTGGTTTGCGTCGTATCTGCATAAATGGCAGGGGTAATTAACAGGGGAAGTAATGCAATGAAAAGTGCGCTCTGTTTCAATTTATTTTCTCCATGTACAAATACATAAAAATAAAAACAGAGCGACTATAGGCATCCTGCATGACAATTCTATGACACGTCGTTACGTCCTGTGACGGTTTAGCTGCGCGGATGCCTTAACAGCTTCTTTACGTACTGGTGGAGCATCTCCGCATCCTCAACCGGTACCTGCGATTCAGGCCTGACGCTCTCCAGCGCGCCTTCCACACTCTCAATCAACGCCTGCTGATCGGTTTTCGCCATTTGTCGCAGCAACGCGGTGACCACAATCTCAAGCGCTTCGACCTGAGCCACCAGCTCTTTTGACTCTTCTTCCTTTTGTGCCAGCTTGACCAGCAATTCAGCAATGAGGTTTTTCATCGTGCCAGTTCCTTTTCAGTTTTGTCTGACGTTATCACTCTGAATCCCTATTGCAAAGAGAAGAAATTAATTATGGTATGCAAAAGTGACACAGGAACGGAAATAAAGAGGTAGCGCCGTGAGCGAAACGTTTTTCTATAAAAAGACGCCGCATTTTGTTATATAAAAATGCGGCTACCATAAGAATATATAATACATCTACTAAAGTGTTATCTCGCCGATTTGGCCTCCGCCATTTGTCTGCGGCGTCGCAGCGCAATAGCCAGCTGGATAATATTGATTAAAACAACAATCGCTGTCGCCGCAAATACCCAACGAAAACCGGCCATTGCGGAAACGGATGCGCCAATAAGCGGACCGGCAACATTCCCCAGATACATAAATGACTGGTTATATCCAAAAATTCGCCCCGTCACCTGGTCGCTGGAATATTTGACCAGCAGGGTCTGTACCGCAGGCAACATGGCGCCGTCAGCAAAGCCGAGCAGAAATCGCAATACGCCAAGCTGAAGCGGAGAAGTGACAAACGACATCGCGAAGAAGAGCACCACCGCAAAGATCAGCGTCGCCATCAGGATGCGCGCCGTGCCGATTCTGTCCCCCAGTTTACCCAGACGCGGCGCGGAAATCAGGGCGGATACGCCCGGCACGGCGGCAATCATGCCGCTCAGAAAAGCGATATTCGTGCTCTCCGGCTCCATCGACTTGATAAACAGCGCCAGAATCGGACCGACCGAACCGTTGCAGAGCTGGATCACCATGGTGGTCACAAACAGGCTAATCATCAGCCCCGGATAAGGCAGCGAGGCGAAAACGGCCTTGCCGCTGAGGCGTTCAGATTTACTGATAACCGGGCGGCCCCCTTCTTTAATCAGAAAGAGCGTGACCAGAAAACTGACCACCAGCAGGATCGCGGTGATAATAAATACCGCGCGCAGCCCGACGTGGTCCGCCAGAAAGCCCCCCAGCAGCGGCCCGCCGATGACGCCGCTGATCTGTGCCGTGGAGAGCGTACTCAGCGCCCAGCCGCTACGCTCGCGCGGCACCTGAGAGGCGACCAGCGCCATGGCGTTTGGAATATACCCGGACGTCAACCCCATCACCGCCCGCAGGAAAAACAGCTGCCAGACGTTGGTGGCGAAGGCCTGCAGCAGAATGGCAATCGCCATCCCGAGCGAGGCGCGCAGCAGCATCAGTTTACGGCCTTTTCGATCTGCCAGGCTGCCCCACATCGGTGACACAATGGCGGAGACCAGAAACGTGACGCTGAACGTCAGACCGGACCACATGGAAAGCGCTTCATGCGAGGTCACCCCCAGCTGCGACACGTACAGCGGCAGGAACGGTAAAATCTGGCTGATGGCCAGCCCGGTAAAGAAGCAACCGAACCAGACCGAGATAAGATTAACTTTCCAGGATTCCATAACGAAATAGTCTTCATTTTTAGGCGAATTCGCCGACAGATTAGCAAGTTACGCATGTCAACGTCGCACCAGAGATGCGGCCCGACAGACTTTGGTGTTTTATCTTCCCAGTCATCATATTTGTGAAATAAGTCACAATTCATCCATTTTCTGGCGGAATATTATGCTTTACCGGCAGAGGCCAAAACCGCGCATTCCCAGATGAAAATGGTTAGCATGCGCCGCGTTATACTCCGGTCCCAGGCCGTTCCCGTAGTAGCCACAGCTCGCCGCCAGCATGGCCTTCAGCCAGGGCTGCGTTGTTGTCGCCTTCCAGCCATTCAGCACCGTGACGCGTTCACCGTTCGCCAGACGAAAAGCGGCAATATCCAGCGCCTCCGCCGTGGCATGTTCACTGCGGCGCGCGTCAGGGCGGTGATAAATATTGCGGCAGGCAAAGCTGCCAAGGTGGTCGATACGCGCGAGCTCACTGCCCGTATAGCGTTTTGTCAGCGGCCGGGCCTGCTGGCTGATAAAGAGGGCTGAGCTGAGCGCCAGCGGGCAGCTGGCAAGAAAGCTGCTGTTCAGGCCGACAGGGCCGAAGTCACGCACGCGCACGACGTTGTGAAGGGGACACGCGCCGCCGCTGTCCGCTACCGGCTGGGTGCGGATGAGATCGCGTTGGTTAGCCTGTAACAGCAGGCTCGCGCACGCCTCGGGAGTTAAACGCCGAAGCTTATACTGAGTGATTCGGCCTGGCGGATCGTCAAGCGTCAGCGGCGTGAAAGGGTTGTAGTGAGGCGGCAACCAGCGGTAACCCAGCGTTGCGATGGTCAAAATGATAAATCCGGTCAGCAGCGTTTTTCCTCTCACTCTCCCCCCTCTACATTCCCCAAAACATTATGGCAGAAGGCCGCGAAACCCGCCGGGCATCGTGGTATGTTATTGGCTTTTCGTCAGACTGGAAGAGAGTGAGATGGCTAAGCAGCGCGTAGGTATTGTCTTTGGGGGAAAATCAGCGGAGCACGAAGTGTCATTGCAATCGGCTAAAAATATCGTTGATGCGATCGATAAAAGCCGTTTCGACGTGGTGCTGCTGGGCATTGATAAACAGGGCCAGTGGCACGTTAACGATGCCAGCCAGTATCTGCTGAATGCTCACGATCCGGCACACATCGCCCTGAATCCTTCGGAAGTGAGCGTCGCCACCGTACCCGGCGTCGTGAAGGGGCAGCTTATCGACGCCGGCAATGCACAGGCTCTCGCCCAGATCGACGTCGTCTTCCCTATCGTTCACGGCACACTGGGGGAAGATGGTTCCCTGCAGGGAATGCTGCGCATGGCCAACCTGCCGTTCGTCGGCTCGGATGTCCTCGGCTCTGCCGCCTGCATGGACAAAGACGTGACCAAACGCCTGCTGCGCGATGCCGGGCTGAATATTGCCCCGTTCGTTACGCTCACCCGCGCCAACCGCGACAAACACACCTTCGCGCAAATTAGCGGAGAGCTGGGTCTGCCGCTGTTTGTGAAGCCTGCAAACCAGGGCTCCTCCGTAGGCGTCAGCAAAGTGACCAGCGAAGCTGAGTTCACGCAAGCCGTCCGCCTGGCGTTTGAGTTCGACCATAAAGTGGTGGTTGAGCAGGGCATCAAAGGCCGTGAAATTGAGTGCGCCGTGCTGGGCAACGATTTTCCACAGGCGAGCACCTGCGGCGAAGTGGTGTTAAACAGCGACTTCTACTCGTACGACACCAAATACATTGATGATAAAGGCGCGCAGGTTGTCGTGCCTGCGGATCTCGATCCGGCGGTTAACGATAAGATCCGGGCGATCGCCATTCGCGCTTATCAGACGCTCGGTTGCTGCGGCATGGCGCGCGTGGATGTGTTCCTGACGGCGGAAAACGAGGTGGTGATCAATGAAATTAACACGCTGCCGGGGTTCACTAACATCAGCATGTATCCGAAGCTGTGGCAGGCGAGCGGCCTGAGCTACCCGGAATTGATCACCCGCCTGATCGAACTCGCGCTGGAGCGTCACGCCGCCGACAGCGCGCTTAAAAGTTCCGTAAACGGTTAATCGGCGCCCTTCGCCGACTCTGCCTCATCCGCTGTCGTCTCTTCAGGACGGCGGCGGATAATCAACCCCGCCAGCCAGAAACTGATAACCCAGGTCACCAGCCCAACGGCATAGGTTTGCCAGCCTTTTGCCTCAAACCCCAGCAGACCCACGACACCGTTAAGAATAAAGATCAGCCCGATAGCGAAGGCGTAGTAGTGCCAGTCACGGCGTAGTTTGGACGTGAGCTTCATAACAACTCCGGCAGGAAAAAAAGACATCCTCTCACAGTTTTACGACCAGGTCTGTGGCAGATACGGAAATTCTGAAACGCGACGCAATTTCACTTAAGTTAATAAATTGTGACGTGCTGCAGAAATCAACAATCCAGGAGGATTCCGGCGCGTAAATTACCACGATTCTGATATTGACAAATGCGATGACCTGTCAAACTCACCCTGTACGAAGCGTATTAACAGAGCGATTTATCCGGAGGTCATCATGGCTGACTTTACATTGTCGAAACCGATTTTTGGCGGAAAACCAAAAACCTCCACGGCGGGTAATATCGCGTATGCCCTGTTTGTCCTGTTCTGCTTCTGGGCTGGCTCGCAGCTTCTCAATATGCTGGTCCATGCGCCTGGCGTTTACGAACACCTGATGCAGGTGCAGGATAACGGACGCCCGCGAGTTGAGATTGGTTTTGGCGTCAGCACCTTGTTCGGCCTGATTCCCTTCCTCGCGGGATGTATGATTCTGGGCGTTGTGGCATTAGTGCTGCGCTTTCGCCGCCGCCGTTAAAGCCCCATACAGCGAGCCCGGCGATCGTCCACGCGTTTTGCGAACCACGCGGTGGTCAGGTTACGCGTGATCTTCGGGCTTTCCAGCTGAATACCCGGCAGGATAGCCCTCGGTAACGTTTTCCCGCTTTTCTGCTCTGCAAGCGCAAACACCTTCTTGTACAGATCCGTTTTCTCAAAGGCCAGGCTGTCGCCTTTCTCAAGCTGGCGGCGAATGTCGCTGTTGCTCAAGCCAAGCGTTGCCGATAATTTCCGTACGGCAAGCTCGGTGCTTCCCGCCTCGCTGCTGCCGTAAGCGATGAGATCGCCGTCAAGCGCCAGCTTAACGCCGCTTGCGCGGCTGACCGCACTCTGGAATGCCGCATTACGGCTGGCATACCAGCCAGCGTTAAAGTCGGCAAAGCGATACAGCGGCTCATCGTAGTTCGCCGGGTAGTTCAACAGGTGATACGTGCCGAACCACAGTCCGCCGCGCAGGGAGAAGACCTCCTGGCGCACCGTACCGTCGATTTTCCACGGATAGCCGTCGGTGTGTTTCTCCGCGAACGCGATGCTTACCTGCATTGGGCCACCGGTATGGACCGGATTCAGTGAGCCAAACAGCTTCTGCCCCATTGGGACCATGCTGATGAAATCATCAAAGATGGCGCTAAGCTGTTTTTCGGTTTTCACCGTATCCAGCCGTTCGCTGTAGCTTTTGCCGTTCGGCGAGGTGATTTTAAGCGCGGTATGCACGAGGAACACCGGGATATGCATGGACTCCGCGCGGCGGTCGATCTCTTTCCAGGCGATTTTATTCAGCCCCGGCACAGCCGGATCTGACTGGTACATCGACTCCTGCTGTGCCACCGCCAGCACCGAACAGATGTTCTCCTCGGTCGGCGCGATCTTTTGGCTTTCAAAGGTTTTTGCCAGCGCGTCTGCCCACGCATTGCGATCTTTCACGCTGGCAGGCATTTTCTGCCGCACAACGCTCGCCACATCAACGGGCTTCTCGCCCTTTTTGAGCGGAGCGGCTCCCTTTTCGGCACAGCCTGCCAGCACAAAAGCGGCCAGTATGGTCAACGGTAACGCGCGCGGTACGGCAAAAGGCATAGCAACGTCCTGTATTAGCTAAATGTGTTGGTGACTTCCTGCAGGTCACGATCGTCCAGCTCGCGTTCAAAGCTGCGCAGACGTTTGTAGATGGACATCAGTTCCACCAGCGTGGTCCAGGAGCTGATCAGGTACTGGAATGAACTTCTGACCTGATCAAACACGTTGGTAATTTGGGTCATCAGTCCCAGGGTAATTGTCCCTGCAACAATTGACGGGAACAACAGGACTATTCCAAAAACAGTATCGGCCTGAAGATATAAAATACGAGCTATGTTGAAATACATGTAGTGGAAGTAGAGCTTAAAGTAGTTAAAACGGACGTTCTGAAATAACTCTTTTACCGTTGGTGGCGCAGCTCGTGATGGGTCATCCTCACCGTAAACGAGTTCTTTACGGTAAGCCGCTTCCACGCGCTGATTTTTAAATTGTAACCCCGGCAATTTGATCCCCACCACAGCAAGAAGCCCCGTTCCCATAAGAGACCAGACCAGTGCCGCAATAACCAAACCATAGGGTAAATGACCAACAATTGGAAGTTCAGGCACATGGGGTGAAAGTGCAATCAGAATCGGTAAAAAAGCGATAAGTTTCATCACAGCATTAAGCAAGCTGACCCCCATGTCCTCCAGCGTTGAGGCAAAACGCATGGTGTCTTCCTGCACACGCTGTGCAGCACCTTCGATGTGCCGCAGTCGTTGCCAATTTGCCATGTAATATTCGTTCATAGCTGTACGCCAACGGAAAACGTAATGGCTAACGAAGAAATTGTTCAGCACTGCCACTGTTACTGCAATCATGGCAATGCCGGTAAAACTAACGAGACTGGCATAGAGTTCACCAATCGGAACCTTATTTGGGGCGCTTAGCGCTTTTTGGATCAAATCGTAGAAGGGTGCATACCATGCATTAATTGCAACGCTCACTTCCACCATGAACCAGGTAACGAAAATGATCAGTGCAGATCCCAAAATCGACCAAAACTGCCAACGATGCGGAGAATACTTGAACCAGAAGAGTGCAAACAGCCCCACACATACCGTGTAGTAGGCATAAAATACGATAAAGCTCAGCGACCAGAAGCGCGCTGCGCTAATCGGCACCTCGCCTGTCGCCCCCGTGATGCGCGTCAGCCATGCGCCGCCGCCCGCCTGCCAGAAAATGACAGCGATCAGTGCCCAAATAAATGCCGACAGGAAAAAAGGCCCCGGCTTTGGGAAAAAAGACTTAAACATAATGCTTCCTTCTTGTTGTTATGGCTGTTGCTGTGTACAACACGTCACCACACGAAAACCTGCCCGAGCCAGCCTCCCGACTCTGGCAAAAAGGTCAGACCCGAGCGTTAATTAT
Source organism: Enterobacter sp. ku-bf2 (assembly GCF_001742765.1). Classification (NCBI taxonomy): domain Bacteria; kingdom Pseudomonadati; phylum Pseudomonadota; class Gammaproteobacteria; order Enterobacterales; family Enterobacteriaceae; genus Enterobacter; species Enterobacter sp. ku-bf2. Next base: position 74,998 of record NZ_MDVW01000019.1, on the reverse strand, counting down.
TAGTTCGCTTTCCAGTTTTCAAGAATTGTTTCGGTGCGTTTCACTGCGAGAGGATTCGCCGGCGCAATGAAGTTACGCCAGACGTCGTTGTGATGGTTAATCAGAATCTGAGCTTCAGCAGCCGGGCGGTTGGATGTGGTATGGGCATCTTCCGCCACGGTGATGTGATAACCCCGGCTAACGCCGTTCTTGATCGTCGCATCGACGCAGTAATCGGTGGCGCAGCCGCAGATAACAAACTCGCGAATGCCCTGCTCCCGCAGCAGCGTCTCAAGCCCGGTGTTATAGAAGGCATCACAGGCCGTTTTGGTCACGTAAAGCGCGTCGGCAGGCTGATGGAGTTCAGGCAGTAGCGCAAACCCTGCACTCCCCTCTTCCAGCCCCCCGGCCTCGGTGTGCTGTATAAAAATCACCGTGTCGGCTGCCTGCGTAAGCTGGTTGATCAGAGAGACACACTTTTCGCGCTGATGACGCGGGGTTTCAAACACCCCGTTCTGCATATCGACAACCATAACCACACGCTTCTCAGACATACCGTTCTCCGTAAAATTGAGTGACACTGGTGCCTATCATAAGCCCGATGTCACAAAATGGGAGATGGCTCGCAAGTAAATTGTTCATATTTACCCATGGTTACGTTTTTCTCGCTATCGTTATGCAATTCGGGGCATTGCACGGTACCGATTAGTAGTATAAATACCCATTACTTTCCTCATTCACTTCATGGATGCTTTTCGTTGAAACGTTGTCTGCTCTCTTTTGCCGCGCTGTGTGCGGTGAGCTTCTCTACCGCCCAGGCAGCCCAACCGCTGACGGCTCCCGTTTTAGCTTCAGATATTGCCGATCGCTACGCGAACCTTATCTATTACGGCAGCGGCGCGACCGGAATGGCGATGGTCGTCATCGACGGAAACCAGCGTGTATTCCGCAGCTTTGGCGAAACGCGCCCGGGAAATAACATTCACCCGCAGCTGGATTCTGTCATCCGCATCGCATCCTTAACCAAGCTTATGACCAGCGAAATGCTGGTGAAACTGCTCGACCAGGGCGTGGTGAAGCTCGACGATCCGCTCAGCAAATACGCGCCGCCAGGTGCCCGGGTCCCCACGTATCAGGGGACCCCGATCCGGCTTGTGAACCTTGCTACCCACACCAGCGCCCTGCCGCGTGAGCAGCCAGGTGGAGCGGCGCATCGTGACGTGTTTGTCTGGCCAACGCGCGACCAGCGCTGGAGCTATCTGAGTACCGCCACGCTGAAAGCAGCACCGGGCTCGCAGGCCTCTTATTCAAACCTGGCGTTCGACCTGCTGGCGGATGCCCTCTCAACGGCGGCTGGCAAACCCTACACGCAGCTGTTTGAAGAGCAGATCACCCGTCCGCTCGGCATGAAAGACACCACGTTTACCCCGTCCCCGGACCAGTGCCGTCGCCTGATGGTGGCCGAGAAAGGTGCCAGCCCCTGTAATAACACGCTGGCGGCCGTGGGCAGCGGCGGGGTTTACTCCACGCCTGGCGACATGATGCGCTGGATGCAGCAGTTCCTTTCCTCGGATTTCTACTCGCGCAGCAGCCAGGCCGATCGTATGCAGACCCTGATTTATCAGCGTACTCAGCTGCATCGGGTCATCGGGATGGACGTACCGGGTAAAGCCGATGCGCTCGGTATGGGCTGGGTCTATATGGCACCGAAAAATGGCCGTCCGGGTATTATTCAGAAAACCGGCGGCGGCGGCGGGTTCATCACCTATATGGCGATGATCCCCCAGTCAAACGTGGGCGCGTTTGTGGTGGTGACCCGCTCTCCGCATACGCGTTTCGTCAATATGAGTGACGGTATTAATAACCTGGTGGCAGAACTGAGCGCCAATAAAGCCCAGGTGCTTACCGCGTCCAACTGATATTAATATTCCGTGGGCAAGCGGTTGATGCTGACCAGCTTGCCCCGGCTCATATTGATATAGTTTCCCTGTCGCAGGGCGGCCAGAACTTCGGCAACAACAGAACGTGAAATGCGTGTGCTTTGCTGAATATGATTCATCACACCGATTTTTGAACGCAGCGTTTCATCCCACTCGGCCATATTTAACAGCATCGCGCGGATCTGGTGATAGGAGTTATTGCCCACCAGCTGCATATCGCGTTTTTCAAGAATGTAATTTATCCAGGATAACCAGCAGAAGGCCTCTTTCCACAGCGAATACTGCTGGATCTGTTGACGGGTAGTTTCCGTGGATAAATAAAAACCGGTACAGGCCGTTTTAGCCATCACTCTGTATTCCTGAGAGTGATTAATGACCACCGTAGACAGACCGAAAATAAAAGGTGCCGTCGCAATCCCCACCAGCAACTCATCGGAAGGGCGATAGACCTCAATCACACCGGTTTGTAATACGATCGTGCGAGGCTCAATTGATTCGCCTGACGTAATTAATTGTTGAGGAGCACATGTAAAAGGGGTACTGGCTGCTATTAACCCCTGTTCGAGCCGGCGTAATTCAGAAAGTGGTTTCGCATTAACGTTCATGCAGACCTCAAGTCATCCGTATTTGTCGGTTCAATATTATTTTTATTGCTTCTGTAAAAAGCGGGGGAAGATAACCCCTCCCCCGCTTTTATTCATTACCAGGTATATTTCACACCCAGGTTTGCGCCCCAGTTCTGGTCAACGTCACCGCCGCCCAGATAAGTGGCATCCGTGTAAGCGCTGAAGTTCTTCGTGAAGCTGAACTGGGTGCCCAGCCCAACACGAACAGCGGATCCTTTCACGCCGTTATCAATGCTGTCACCGTTAATATCGGCATTGTTATCGGCGTCGTCATAGACCCAGGCCAGTTTGAAATAAGGCGTCAGAGCCTGATCGCCGCCGTAGTTGAAGGTATAACCCGTATCAACACCAAGTTCATAACGCAGGCTATCGTAAGATTGTCCATCAACGCGCATGTCATTGCTCAGACGATAGTCATCACCAGACTGGAACAGACCCGATACGGCTGCGTATGGGGTAACGTAGCCAGAGAGGTTTGGTTTCCAGTCATAGCCCAGCTTCAGCCCAAAACCAACAGCGTCGCTGGTGGTATTGCCGTCAACATACTGGCCGTTGCTCATGTTAGCGGAAAGATCGCTGTTGAAGCGGGTGTAGCTCAGGGAGCTGTCGAGGAACAGATCGTTCGTAAACTTCGCTGACGCGTAGATCATCGCCGTCTGGCTATCCTGATCGACCTGACCGGTACGATCGCTGATATCTCCCTTCGCGAAACCTGCCGCTCCACCGACGATCCACTTCGCGTTATTACCGTCAATCTGGGTATCCAGACCCACCATAATACCGCTCACGTCCTGATCGTAGCTGATAACGCCATTGTCACCGTCGAAATTGCCGCCGAAGTAGCTCACCCACGCTCCGCCATTATCCGCCAGGCCGTGACGGCTGTTGGTCAGACGCGCACCTACGGTATCCTGCTGCAGATTCCAGATATTGGTATTGGCAGAAGGAATGCTCAGCGCCATATTGGCGTAGTCGGTCAGCGCTTTCTGCTGGAGGACAACGGTGTCACCCTGCTGCTGCGCCTGGTAGGTATAGGCCCCTAAATCGGCTCTGTTTGCAGCAGTAAAGCTGGCTGCAGTATCCGCATTATTGTCATAGATGCGAACGATCTCTTTGTTTTTGTAATCAGCAACGGAACCCGCTCCGGTCGCGTCATCGATACGGACCTGATAGTTACCGGCGACGTCACCGTTCACCGCCAGATGGCCGTCAGAGTTAATGGCCACTACGCCGTAGTCATAATCAGCGCTGCGCTTATCGTTAGTGATATAGCGTGCGTTGTTCAGATCGCTGTTCAGCACATAATCACGGCTGGCAACGTTCAGCACGCCGCCATCGGTCAGTACCATATTGTGCGTATCAACCTGACCCAGCCCCAGCGCCAGCTCTGCACCGTTATCCACGGTGATGGTGTTGGCATAGAGCTCGGCCGTTTCTTCCGTCAGCGCCGCACGGCTATCGCTGTCCAGATACAGATGGTCGGTAGCCACGCCGCCGCTGTCGCCGATATTCAATGAGGACGCATTGGTCAGAGTGATGGCATCCGCCAGCAGGCCTGAGTTTTCAACGTTGACCTGAGACTGGTTGTTGACCGTCAGGGTGTCGATGTTAGATACCTTACGGGTATCCCACTCGGAACCGTTGTCCAGCGCGATGTTAAACAGACCGCTCTGATACACCGCTTCGCCCGCAACATGTCCGTTGTCGTCATAGGTGGAGTCCGGCCAAATGCTGTTAGGGGACAGAGCGTTCCAGTCTACGTTGCTGTAGCCCAGGCCATACATCTGCGCCGTGCCGATAGCCTCGACGCTGGACTGTGCTGCGCCGACCCATTTGCTGCCGTTGGTAAGCGTCACATCCAGCTTATCGGTGCCATCCCAGCCGTTGGTGGTTGGGTTATAGATGCCGTCTTCGGTGGTATCGGTTGCCGGATCGCCGTTCGGGTAGAAGTTGTTGTCGAAGGTGCTGGAGAACAGAATATCGCCAGTAACGGTGGAATGATCGAACGTGGCGGTGGTTTGCATCGCGTTATCAGACGCGCTGGCGGCCACAATCAGCGCCGCATCGTCTGCCGCTGTCGCGCTGGTTTCACCATAGTCGCTCGGCTTCGCGGTTTGACCGTAGAATCCGCTGGTACCTAAATCGCTGTACGCGCCGGAAGTCAGTACCGAATCTTTCACCAGTAGCGTGTCGGTAAAGACGTTGCTGCTGTTGGCTACGCCTTCAACGCCGTCGTATGGCGTATTATCCAGCTCCTGGTACCCCTGCGTCAGGGTAATCCCCGCGACGTGAGAATTATTCTGGATAACAATATCCGATTCCACATCCAGGGTAATCGCATTACCCAGATCGTACGTATCCAGATAGTGTCTTTCCGTATTTTCCCCATTCACGACATCATACGCATAATGCTCGTACGTATCGTTAAGGGTGGAATTATCAACGGTCAGGCTAAAACGATCGTATTGCGTATGATGGGTGCCGTCAGCATCCACGCCATCAGCACATGTGGTGGTCATACACTCAGAAGTAATCATGCCGTTAATGGTGCTATTGGAAATACTCAACGCATTCGCCCGGCCATTGATGCCATCATCCAGGTAGTACGTTGAAATAACACCATTCACGGTGGCTTTATTAATCACGGGATAAATATCACCATCATGGATGGCATCCGAGTAATCCCAGTCGGCATAACCATAATACCAGGGGGTGGACGCTGTATTATCGTATCCGAAGGTATTATATGTCGTACCGGAAATATCCTTCGCATTGGCCTGAGAAGCGATAGCCAGGGTGCAGGCTAATGCAAGTTGAGATACAACGAGTTTCTTTTTCCATGTTTGCATTGGGTCATCCCTCCTCAGGGACGTAAGCAAGTTTGTCCATCAATGAATTTGCAATATTTAATTGCGGAGGGAATTATGCAGTTTCATTTCGAAAAGGTTCAATGAATGTTTCCATTAAGTCCGTATTCAGACAAAAACACATTCAGACCACAAACCATAAGGCGTCATAAAATAAATATTATAAAAACAGAATGTTAATACACGGCTAAACCAATCGGAAAAACACACCGGAAAATAATAAATCATTTTTAATTATGCTTTCATTTCCATATAGAAATAACACGAATATTTCATTCTCCTCTCAGCGTTATACTGACCTGCATTATATATTATTTATGACAGGCAAACTCACCTGCCGCATTTCACAAAAGCAAAATGCCCACTTTAGTAAAACACCCGTCTTCACTTTGATGTACACTAGCCCTCTTTGTTCCACAAACATCAGGCATACCATGACCGATTTAATTGCACGCCCACGCCGCCTGCGCAAGTCACCTGCACTGCGCGCTATGTTTGAAGAGACAACCCTGAGCTTAAACGATCTGGTGTTGCCGATTTTTGTTGAAGAAGAGATCGATGACTACAAGGCCATCGAAGCCATGCCGGGCGTCATGCGCATTCCGGAGAAATATCTGGCGCGTGAGATCGAACGTATCGCCAACGCGGGGATCCGCTCGGTGATGACCTTCGGCATCTCCCACCATACTGACGCGACCGGCAGCGACGCGTGGAAAGAAGATGGCCTCGTCGCCCGCATGTCGCGCATCTGCAAAGAAACCGTGCCGGAAATGGTGGTGATGTCCGACACCTGCTTCTGTGAATACACCTCGCACGGCCACTGCGGCGTGCTGTGCGATCACGGCGTGGATAACGATGCTACCCTGCTTAACCTCGGCAAGCAGGCTGTTGTCGCGGCCGCGGCAGGCGCAGATTTCATCGCACCTTCTGCCGCGATGGACGGACAGGTTCAGGCGATTCGTCAGGCCCTGGACGCGGCCGGTTTCACTGACACCGCCATCATGTCCTACTCCACCAAATTTGCCTCCTCCTTCTACGGCCCGTTCCGTGAAGCAGCCGGTACGGCGCTGAAAGGCGATCGTAAAACCTATCAGATGAACCCGCTGAACCGCCGCGAAGCGATTCGTGAATCCCTGCTCGATGAAGCCCAGGGCGCAGATTGCCTGATGGTAAAACCGGCTGGCGCGTACCTGGATATCCTGCGCGACATCCGCGAGCGCACCGAGTTGCCGCTGGGCGCTTATCAGGTGAGTGGTGAGTACGCGATGATCAAATTCGCCGCCCTGGCGGGTGCCATTGATGAAGAGAAAGTGATCCTGGAAAGCCTGGGGGCGATCAAACGCGCGGGCGCGGATCTGATCTTCAGCTACTTCGCGCTGGATCTGGCCGAGAAGAAAATTCTGCGTTAATCCGCTTTAGCGCCGGGTGGCGGCTTCGCCTTACCCGGCCTACGCTCTGCTCAAATCTTCACCCAACTGCAATACAACCGACATCTGCGCCTTCTACTGTCTTCGCAAGACGGCAGGAGGAGTGACCATGTTTAGCCTCGATAGCGTTCTCGACGATCTTTGGCCTCAGGCGAGGCCCGCACCCTGGCAAAAAAGTCTGTTAAAAAGACTGTTCTACGAAGATGAATTTCAGCAATTTGCCGCAGCCCACCGCCACCTGAAAGGCCTGGATATGGTGGAGCAGGTTCTGGAACACCTGGATATTCTCTGCACCGTTTCCGCCCGCGATCTCGAACAAATCCCCGAACATGGCCCGCTGGTCATCATTGCCAACCACCCGACGGGTACGCTGGACGGACTGGCGCTGCTGTATGCCGTCTCCCGCGTGCGGCGCGATGTTAAAGTCGTAACCAACCGGATGCTGACCCACCTTGAGCCCCTCAGTTCGCTGTTTATTCCGGTGGACAATATGGGCGGCAGGACGGCGAAAACGTCTCTGGTGCAGATGGAACAGCATCTGCAAAACGCGGGCGTGCTGATCTTCTTCCCGGCAGGCGAAGTGTCCCGCCCCACGCGCAAAGGCATTCGCGATAAAAAATGGCACTCCGGCTTTATCAAACTTGCCGGCAAGCTGCGCGCCCCGCTGCTGCCGGTGCATATTCAGGCGCATAACAGCCTGCTCTTTTATGCCAGCACGCTGGTCTCCCCAACGCTGTCGATGCTGCTGTTGATGCAGCAGATGTTCCGCCGCCGCCACAGCCAGCTGCCGATCAAAATCGGCCAGCAGATTGCGTGGCATCACTGGCACAGCGCTACCCTTTCGTCGCGTGAGATGGCCGAGCAGTGCCGTCAGCACGTGATGCGTCTTGGCAAGGGAGTGCCCGGCGTCTTTAAAACCCAGTGCGCCATTGCCCGTCCGGAAGACCGGGCCACCCTGAAACGCGCGCTGGCGCAGGCCGAATGTCTGGGCAAAACCAGCGACGGTAAAACCATCTATCTTTGGCAGCGAAACGGTCAGGAAGACGCCCCGCTGCTGCGCGAGCTGGGCCGCCTGCGCGAGATTGCCTTTCGCGCGGTGGAGGAAGGGAGCGGCAAACGTCGGGACACCGACAGCTACGACGATGATTATCTGCACCTGATCCTGTGGGATGAGGACGATCTGGAGATCGTCGGGGCGTATCGCTTTATGCCGACGGCCATGCAGATCGAAAAGCGCGGCGTTGAGGGGTTGTACAGCTATAGCCTGTTTCACTACGACGACAAAATGCAGGACGTGCTGGAACAAGGCATTGAGCTGGGGCGCAGCTTTATTCAGCCGCGCTACTGGGGGCGCCGCGGCCTGGACTATTTATGGTCCGGCATTGGCGCTTATCTGGCGCGTTATCCGCACTACCGCTACCTGTTTGGCCCGGTCTCGATTTCCGGTGGCTTACCGCCTGCCGCGCGGGATCTGCTGGTCGCCTTTTACCGCCTGTGGTTCCCGGCGACGCATCCGCTCGCCGCCTCGCGCCAGCCGTATCCCGCGTCCCTGCCGGACGTGCTGGCGCAGTTTGGCGGCGTGGATTACGTGGACGATCTGACGAAGCTGAAATCCCTGCTCGGCAATCTTGGCTGCGGCATTCCGCCGCTCTACAAGCAATATTCCGAGCTGTGCGAGCCCGGCGGCGTGCAGTTTATTGATTTTGGCAGCGACCCCGCGTTCAACAACTGCGTTGACGGGCTAGTGCTGGTGGATTTGTGTTACCTGAAGGCGAACCGCTATCAGCGGTATATTGAGGCGCACCTTTAAATGTGCGGTATTCTGTAGGCCGGGTAAGGCGTAGCCGCCACCCGGCAATTGTGCACCGTTTTCGCCGGGTGGCGCTGCGCTTACCCGGCCTACGGGAGCGACGGGTTAAGGACGATAAAACGGCTTATCCCCCAAAATCGTCGCCCGCTGCATAATCCGGCGCTGCGGCAGATAGTCCGCATTGGCATAATGCTGCGTTACGCGGTTATCCCAGATCGCCAGATCGTTCTCCTGCCAGCGCCAGCGCACCTGGAACTCCGGTTTGGTGATATGCGCAAACAGGAAACCTAACAGCGCCTCACTCTCTTTTTCCGTCACGTCCACGATGCGCGTGGTGAACCCTTCGTTTACGAACAGCGCCTGTTTGCCCGTTACCGGATGGGTCCGCACCACCGGGTGCAGCAGCGGAGGATGCTTCGCCACAGCCTCCTGCCAGCGCTGATGTTCCTCTTCCGTTTTACGGTACTTGTACTCCGGGAAAGATTTTTTGAAGTCGTGCTCCGCCCGCAACCCGCTCAGCAGCGTCCGAAGCGGCGCGGAGAGCGCCTCATACGCCGCAATCCCGCTGGCCCACAGCGTATCGCCCCCCGTCTCCGGCAGCCGTTTCGCCGCCAGAATCGCCCCCGCAGGCGGTGTGTCGATAAAGGTCACATCGGTATGCCAGTTATCATTATCCGGCGGGTTATCATTGTGGGTGTCGAGGACGATAATCTCTTCCACCCCTTCCGCATGCGGATAGACCGGGTGGATATGCAGATCGCCAAAGCGCAGGGCCAGCGCGCGCTGCTGCTGCGGGGTGATCGCCTGCTCGCGCAGGAACACCACCTGATGGCGCAGCACCGCGTGGTACAGTTGCTCAAACTGGTTATCGCTCAGCGGACGGGTCACATCCAGGCCCGACACCTGTGCACCAATGTACGGCCCCAGCGGGGTGATAGTCAGACGTTCACTCATTGTATTTCTCCATGCCAGGGCGTCAGACGGCGCTGTAACGCGCGCAGCCCCAGTTCTAATCCGAAGGCGATCGCGGCGATCACCGCGATCCCTGCCAGCACCACGTCAGTCGCCAGGAACTCTCCCGCCGACTGCACCATAAACCCAAGGCCGCGCGTGGCCGCAATCAGCTCCGCCGCCACCAGCGTGGACCAGCCCACGCCAAGGCCGATGCGCAGCCCGGTTAAAATCTCCGGCAGTGCGCCCGGTAAAATCACGAACAGCAGCACCTGCGTACGGCTGGCTCCCAGCGACTGCGCCGCGCGGATCCGCACCTGCTGGGCGCTCTTCACGCCCGCCAGCGCAGACATGGCAACCGGGGCAAAAATCGCCAGATAGATCAGCAGGATTTTTGACGTTTCACCGATGCCGAACCAAATCACCATCAGCGGCAGATAGGCCAGCGGCGGGACTGGGCGGTAAAGCTCAATCAGCGGGTCGAGGATGCCGCGCACCGTCGGGCTCAGCCCCATCGCAATCCCCACGGGAATGCCGATAATCACCGCCGCCAGCAGCGCCACCAGAATACGCGCCAGGCTGGCACCTAAGTGCTGCCAGAGCGTGGCATCCATAAAGCCCTGCGGCCCGGCGATGGTAATGAGTTTGGCCAGCACCTGTCCCGGCGGCGGCAGAAACAGCGGGCTGACCCACTGCAGGGCAGCAACTGCCCACCACACCGCCAGCAGTACCAGCAGCGTGCCGACGCTCAACGTGATTTGACGTGAGAAAGGCCAGCGCAGCGCCAGACGCGTGCGGCGCGTTTTTTCACTGAAGACGATGCTCATGAGAAGGCCTCCCGCTGTTCAAACACGCGGCTTAAAACGTACTCACGCTGTTCGATAAACAGCGGATCGGATTTGATGCTGCGCACGGGTTCCCCCGCGACGTAGCGGCGGGCGAAATCCAGCGGCAAGCGCTCCAGCACACGGCCCGGTCCCGGCGAGAGCAGCACCAGCTCGGTGGCCATAAATACCGCCTCTTCGATATCGTGGGTAATCAACAGCACCTGCTTGCCCGTCTCATGCCAGAGGCGCAACAGCAGGGTTTGCATCTGCTCGCGGGTGAAGGCGTCGAGCGCCCCGAACGGCTCGTCCAGCAGCAACAGCTGCGGATTCGCTGCCAGCGCGCGGGCAATCCCGACACGCTGTCGCTGGCCGCCGGAAAGCTGCCAGATATAGCGTTTTTCCGCGCCCTCCAGCCCCACTTTTTTCAGCATCGCCCGCGCCGTTTCCAGCCGCTGTTCACGATTGATGCCCGCAAGCTGCAGCCCAAACGCCACGTTTTCCTGCACGTTGCGCCATGGGAGCAGGCCTTCATTCTGGAAGACCACGCCGCGCTCGGCGCCGGGGCCTTCCACCTTTTTGCCTTCCAGTTGAATGGAGCCATGCTGATAAGGGACAAACCCGGCGATCAGATTCAGCAGCGTGGTTTTTCCGCATCCGGACGGACCCAGCACCACCAGCAGTTCACCGCTGTCCAGCGTCAGGTTGATCTCCTCCAGCGCGGGTTTGCCACCGTAATCAGCAGACAGATTTGTAATATTCAGCATGGCGGACTCCTTATTTCACAAAACGATCGGTCACGTACTGGCTGTAATCCGTCGCTACCGCGGGCACTTTGCCCTGCTCTTTCAGGAAGGTGGCGGTATCAACAATCGCTTTGTTTACCGGCCCGGTCAGCTGCTGCACCTGCTGCGCGGGGGTCAGATAGGTATTGCCCTTCACCAGCCCCGGTACGTCCGCTTCCGGTACGCCGCTCAGGCGGGAGAGTTTTTCCAGGTTGGCGGGCTGCTTCAGCCATTCATCCGGGTTACTGATGTACGGCTGCTGGGCGTCAATCGCGCTTTTCGCGAAGGCTTTCACCACCTCAGGATGTTTCTCGGCGAAGTCTTTACGCACGACCCACACGTCGAGTGTTGGCGCGCCCCACTGGCCCACTTTTTCGGAGTCGGTCAGCACGGTGCCGTCTTTTTCCAGTTCGTTCACGGCCGGTGCCCACACATAGGCCCCGTCAATGTCGCCGCGCTGCCAGGCCGCGATAATCGCCGGCGGCTGGAGGTTAATAATTTGTACCTGCCCCGGCTTGATGCCCCAGTGTTTCAGCGCCGCCAGCAGGCTGTAGTGGGTGGTGGAGATAAACGGCACGGCGATGCGTTTGCCGATCAGGTCTTCCGGCTTGGTGATGTTTTTCTTCACCACCAGCGCTTCAGAGTTACCGAGCTGCGAGGCGAGCAGGAACACCTCAATCGGCACTTGCTGGCTGGCCGCGACCGCCAGCGGGCTGGAGCCGATATTGCCGATCTGCACGTCGCCGGAGGCTAACGCACGCACCACGGAGGCCCCGCTGTCGAACTTGCGCCAGTCGACTTTCGCGCCGCTCTCTTTGGCAAAGGTGTTGTCCGCCTGCGCGACTTTCGCCGGTTCCGCAGAAGTTTGATACGCGACGGTGACGTCCACCGCCTGCGCCTGAAATGCCCACAGCGCCAGTGCGCCGAGTAGTGTGATTCGCGATGAAATTGCCATAGTGCCTGCTCCCCTTGTTGTTATGAGGGCAGTATTTCCAACGCGGGAATTTTGATAAAGGAATAAAAATGAATCGCTCATAACGATTCGTTTTTAGATAAAAAGCGGGAAAGGATAGTTGGTTTTGTGCGTTTGTTTATGCCGGGTGGCGCTGCGCTGTGCGATCCGTAGGCCGGGTAAGGCGCAGCCGCCACCCGGCAAAAAACTCAGCGCTTCGCGTTAAGCTCAGCAATATCCTTCGGCGTAGTGCGACAGCAGCCGCCAATCAGCTTCGCTCCGGCGTCCAGCCACTGGGGCAGATACCCCGCCAGCGTCTCGCACGCTTCGCCGTGGTGGTGCCAGGTTTTGGTCACCGCATCATAATGCTCGCCCGAGTTCGGGTAGACCACCAGCGGCAACGGCGTCAGGCTTTGCAGGTGCTTCAGTGCCGCCGTGGTGTTTTCCAGCGCGATACAGTTAATGCCCAGCGCGACGATATGCGGAGAGTCGGCCAGCGCGCTGACTACGTCACGCAGCGGCGTGCCGTCGCTCAGGTGTTCACTGTCCCGCAGGGTAAAAGAGAACCACGCCCGGGCGCGGGGATACCCGGCCAGAAGGGTCGCCAGCGCCTTAATCTCGGCAAAAGACGGCAGCGTTTCGCAGGCCAGCAGGTCAGCGCCCGCATCCAGCAGCGCTTCCACGCGCGGGCGGTGGAAGTCGGTGAAGGCTTCCGCACTGCGCACGTAGTCGCCACGATACTCTGAGCCATCAGCCAGATAGGCTCCATACGGTCCAACGGATCCCGCCACCAGCAGCGTGCCCGCATGCGGATTTTCAGCCAGATACGCTTCACGCGCCTTACGCGCCAGCTCCACGCTTTTGCCAATCAGCGCCCGGGACTGCGCCTCGTCCAGGCCGCGCGCCGCAAAACCCGCAGGCGTGGCCTGATAGCTGGCGGTGATCGCCACCTGCGCACCTGCGCGGTAATAATCAAGATGCACTTCGCGGATAAGCTCCGGGTTTTCCATCAGCACTTTGGCAGACCAGAGGTTGTCTGCCAGGTTACAGCCGCGCGCTTCCAGCTCCGTCGCCATCGCGCCATCCAGCACCACAAACAGCTGCTTTTCAAGGAGGGCGGTAAGCGGATTATTCTGCGACATGTTCGGGCTCCTGCGATGTCATATTTCGGGTCAGATAGTAGGCACCATAGCACAGGGCGACAAACGGAATCCCGCAATAAAGGGCAATGCGCTGGCTTGGGTCAAACCACAGGCCGACACAAGCCACCACGCAGAGGATAAAACCGAGCACCGGTACCAGCGGATACCACGGCGCGCGGTACTGCAGCGCAGAGAGCGGCTGCCCGGACTGCAGATGGCGACGACGGAAAACGAAGTGCGACGCGCAGATGCTGATCCAGACGGCCACCACCGCAAAGCCAGAAATCGCCGAGAGCGCGACAAACACCGTGTCAGGCGCCACGACGCTTGAGAACAGCGCCAGCACGCCGCCGAGCATAGAAACCGACAGCGCCGTCAGCGGCACGCCGTTTTTATTTACGCGGGCAAAACAGCGCGGGAGCGTTTTCTCATTAGAGAGCGACCACAGCATGCGCCCGGAGGCGTACAGTCCGGAGTTTGCCGCCGAAAGGATCGCCGTCAGGATCACAAAGTTAAAAATATCCGCCGCGTAAGGAATACCGACCTTTTCAAACACCAGCACGAACGGGCTCTTTTCCACGCCCGCCTGCTGCATCGGGATCAGCGCCGCCAGCACAAACACGGTGCCGATAAAGAAGATGATCAGGCGCGCAATGGTGGTGCGGATCGCCACTGGGATGACCTTGTGCGGATTTTCCGTTTCCCCTGCGGCGATACCGATGAGTTCGGTCCCGGAGAAGGCAAAGTTCACCGCCACCATGGTCATCAGGATCGGCAGTCCGCCGTGCGGGAACCAGCCCTCGGCGGTGATGTTGCTTAAGCCCGGCGCGGGGGAACCGTCCTGCATCGGGATAAAGCCAAAGACCGCCGCGCCGCCAAGAATAATGAAGGCAATGATGGTGATGACTTTCACCAGGGAGAACCAGAATTCACCTTCCGCAAAAAAGCGCGTTGAGATGACATTCAGGCCAAAAATCACCACGCAGAAGACCACGCACCAAGCCCATACGGGCACCTGCGGGAACCAGTACTGCATGCAGAACCCGGCGGCGGTAAAGCTTGACCCGAGCGCCACCGTCCAGGTGAGCCAGTAGAGCCACGCCACGGTATAGCCCGTCGCCGGGCCAAGATAACGCGCGGCATAGACGTGGAACGCGCCGGTTTCCGGCATCGCCACGGAGAGTTCGCCCAGACACTGCATCACCAGCCAGACCACCAGCGCGCCGATCAGATAGGCCAGCAGCGTGCCCGCCGCCCCGGTCGTGGAAATGATGTAGCCGGTATTGAAGAATAACCCTGTCCCAATCACGCCACCCAGCGAGAGCATGATCAGGTGACGTGTTTTCATGGTGCGCTTAAGCTGCCCATTTTCTTGTTGTGTTTGCATATTACCTTCTATACGTATGGACATCTAAACATCCAAAGAAGGTGTGTTATACCGCGATTGTTAATAAAAAGCTAGATGACCAGACGCAAACGGGCGCGCCGCGCGCTGAGTCTGGGGTGGGTTGTGAGGATGACATAGAGAATCGGACGCCAGGCCATAAGCACCTCCGCAAGCAGATACTTACAGCATGGTGCGGGAAAAGGCGATCTTCGGTCAGTCGAAAGTGGTATCCGTAAAGCGCGAAGTCATACCGTAACACTGCCCGCAGGACGGGTAAGGCGCAGCCGCCACCCGGTGCAAGGTTGGTAATTCTCACAATCGGTTCTATAGTCGTCACAGTTTCTTAGTAACCAGGAATGACTGATGCGCTTTAACGGACTGACTAAAGGTTTCTTTATTTTCATTCTCGCCCTCGTGACCTGGGCCTTCTTCGACGTGCTGTCGCCCTACTTCTCCGCGATACTGTGGGCCGCCATTCTGACCGTTATCTTCAACCCGGTAAAAAATAAGCTGCGCACCGCGCTGGGGGAGCGCAACGGGCTGGCCTCGCTGTTGACCATCGGTATTATCTGCCTGATCGTCTTTATTCCGCTGATGGTGATCCTCTCCTCGCTCGCCATTGAGCTGAATGTGGTTTACACCAAACTGCAGGAGAACAACACCCAGTTCCCGGAAGTAGTGGCGAGCATCTTCAACCACCTGCCTGACTGGGCCAGCGGCTTCCTCGCGGATCACAACCTGACCAACGCGGCGCAGATCCAGAAAAAACTCTCCGATGTCGCCCTGCAGGGCGGACAGTATCTGGCGGGCAGCGCGTTCCTGATCGGCAAGGGGACGTTTGGCTTTGCGATTAGCTTCGGCATCATGCTGTATCTGCTGTTCTTCCTGCTGAAAGACGGCCCGTATCTGGTACGCCAGATCCTCGACTCCCTGCCCCTGTCCGATTTTGCCAAGCAGCATCTGTTCGCCAAATTCGTCGGCGTGTCACGCGCCACGGTAAAAGGGACGGCGGCGGTGGCCGTGGTTCAGGGCATCCTCGGCGGGATTGCCTTTGCCATTGCCGGTATCGACGGCAGCGTGCTCTGGGGCGCACTGATGGCGTTCCTTTCCCTCGTGCCCGCCATCGGCTCAGCGATTGTCTGGGTGCCCGCCGCTATCTTCCTCTTCGCCACGCACCAGATCTGGCAGGGGCTGTTTATTGTCGGCTTTTTCGTGATTATCGTCGGGTTGGTGGACAATATTCTGCGCCCGCTGCTGGTGGGGAAAGACACCAAAATGCCGGACTACCTGATTCTGATCTCCACCCTCGGTGGCATGGAGCTGTACGGCATTAACGGTTTTGTGATTGGGCCACTCATCGCCGCGCTGTTTATCGCCTGCTGGAACCTCTTCTCCGGACGCGATCACGAAGGTAACGCCGAAGAGCTGGACGCGGATTTCATCGAAGAAGGAAAAAATCCTCCAGATTTGTAAGGACGTGACGATAAAGACCACACCAGGCGGCGCTGTGCCGCCTTTTTTTTCGCCTTAAATCAGACGTTTTCTATAATTTGAAGAACGCCATCCTACTCATGTCGTAAAAGGATCATCTGGTGCGAATCGCGACGATAACAAACTGGGCCTATGGGGCCACGGTCTGCCTGACCATCGCCTCCGGCATCATCATGCTGATGGCGTCCAGTGCGGATACCCTCGAACGTCAGGCCGTTGAACAACGGCAGAAATTTGATCAGCTGACGGAAGATATCGAAACCGATATCTGGGCGCAGTCTGATTTAGCGCGGCTGTACGTCATTAAAAAAGATCCTCAGGTGCTCAAGGAATATAACCAGGCAGAAAACAGCCTGAAGCGCATCGAGCTTCGGCTGGAAAAGCTGCAGGATAACGGCGCATCGGATGAAGAACTGGCCCTGCTGCATGAAGGAATAAAGATCGTCGATGAGCTGCAGGACGAGCAGCAAACCGCCCTCGCCAGCCTGGAACGCGGTGAAGACGCCCAGGCCGTTGCCTTGCTCTATGGTCAGCCCTATGAGCAGGAGCTGGATCGCGCGCAGAATCAGATCGATCACTTTCGCCAGATACTCGACAAGCGCGTTATCGGCTCCGTAAAAGATGCGACAAAAAAATCGAAAGCGCTGCGTACCGCCTCTGAGCTGACGGTCGGCCTGACCGCCCTGCTGTTCCTGTTTGTGCTCGGCTTTATATTAAAGCGCCGCGTGCTGCGCCCCGTGGTGCGCCTGAGCGACGTGGTGCACCGTCTGGCATCCCAGGATTACGCGGTTGAAACGCCCAATTTCAACCAGATCGATGAGATAGGCGATATGGCTCAGGCCATTAGCATCTTCCGTGAAAACGGCCTGGCGCGGCAGCGTCTGGAAAAAGAGCGCGATGCCGACTGGGCCATCCGCGAGCTGCTGGCGCGCATGACCCAGCGGCTGCAGGGCTGTGAGAACTTTAACGATGTGATTAACGTGGCGGAGCTGTTTGCCCCCAATATCGCGCCGGGGATCGCGGGCCGACTCTACGTCCTTGACCGCGAGCCGTGGCAGATGCGCTGCGTCGCGCAATGGCTTTCGCCGGTTGGTGAAGAGACGACGTTCCACCCGGACGAGTGCTGGGCCGTGCGTCGCGGGCAGAGTCACCCGCCGGTGAACGGCGAGCCGGATATTGCCTGTTATCATCTTCCGGCATCCCAGGCGGAAAGCGCGCTTTGCGTGCCGCTTATCGCTCAGGGTGAGGCCATTGGCCAGCTCTCCTTCCAGAATATCACGGCGGATAATGCCCCTTCCCGCGCGTATCTGGAGCTGATGGCCGAGGCGCTAGGGCTTGCGCTGGCCAACCAGCGTCTGCGCGACGCGTTGCTGGAAAAAGCGTTGTTTGACCCGCTCACCGGCCTGCGTAACCGTCATCATCTGGAAGATACCCTGCAAACCCAAACGGCACAGGCGATACGCACTGGCGTGCCGTTAAGCTGCATGATGATTGATATCGACCACTTCAAGAGCATTAATGACCGTTTCGGCCATGAAGCGGGCGATCTGGTGATCAAAAGCGTGGCGTCAATTGTTCAGCGCGCCGCACATGACAACGGGCTGGCATTCCGCTACGGCGGCGAGGAGTTTCTGGTGCTGCTTTCCGGTGCCGATGAAGCAGAAGCGTACGCCTGCGCGCAGAAGATTTACACCGGCGTGCATGAGCTGTCGCTTCGCTACGGGCTGACCGAGATTGGGCCGGTGGACGTGTCGATTGGCATTGCCAGCTACCCACAACATGCCCAGACCGACAACCTGCTGCGCGCTGCGGATGTGGCGCTATACCGGGCAAAAGAGCTGGGACGCGCGCGGATTGTGAGTTTTGGGATGCTGGAGGCGGGTTAGCGGATTTTCGCTTTAGTCGCGCGTCACCTCAGTAATCAATATCGACAATCCATTCATGTCATGACTTTTTTTAGCCATCTCACGGTATTTGGTTGGGGAGAGTCCATATTGGTTTGAGAACGCTCTGCTGAAGGTGGACGGCTCTTCATAGCCTAGCATTGTAAATATATCTGAAACAGAGAGCTGCGTATGTCTGAGCATATGCGCGGCTTTTTCAAGTTTCCGGCTGCGGATATAGAGACCTATACTTATGCCACACTCCTGGCGAAAGTTTCGTTGAATATAAGCCAATGAATAACCGGATTTTCGCGCCACATCCAGAACGGTAATAGGTCTGTATAAATTCGAGTCAATCCAGTGAGTCAGGGACTTAATTACAGTTTCACGATCTTTTAAAAGAGTAAACTTTATACACATAAGTATCCACGAAATTTTATTTACAAGAAGTCCGCTGGCAATGTCATCCAATGACAATTGAAAATAATATTTCCAAAAAGAAAAAATCACCCTAATAATAGGGTGAGAGAATGCTTACTGTATTTTAGTGAGATGTCTTTGCAACATCCTCATTTTGTTCAGGACCATACAACTTCATAAACGCATTAACGGAGGCCTGCGCTTTCATGACAATTTCACTTTCGTCCGGCTGATCCTTTCGTGCTTTTAAAAGCAAGGGTTCAAGGATACCGGCCTGGAGAAGAGAGCGAAAATACTCAGCGGCCAGCACTGGGTCATCTTTTCTTAAAATATTTTGATTCATTAAATCGGTGAAAAGCGCCGATACGTTTGAACGAAGTTTTTGCATTCGCTCATAATACAACTCTCCAATTCCCGACCTTCCGGCTTCGGAAATCATTAATCTTTGCAAGTCCACAATATCCGGTGAACAAATATAGCGTAAAAAGGCAACGGCAAATTGCTCGATAACCAGCTGTGGTGATTTTCTGAAAAGGCGCACCTGCCCTGCAGTTTCAATAGTCATGCTCTTAATATACTGTTCTGTTTCAGAAGACATGCATTCTACAAATAGCTCTTCTTTCGAAGAAAAGTGGCTGTAAATTGTCGATTTTGAGCCACCCACAATCGCGTTGATCTCAGAGATAGACGTAGCATCAAATCCTTTTTGTCGAAACAGCCCGGATGCAACGTCCAGAATCTGTTGCCGTTTAAGCGCTCTTTTATCCATATGTTTCCTCGGTAGTTTAGGTGTTTGGCCGCTCGCCAACACTTTTTGTTATCTGATTTCGGAATCACGTCTGTGAGTAGGGTTCGTAATCGTACCGACGAGTACATTTTTATTTGACGGCGCTCAGAAGTCAAGATATAAATCGTACCGTACTGTACGGTACTGCATTTGGACTACTTGATGAACAGCATGATGAGCGTACTGATGAAAGGTTTTCAGGAGGCACTCCCGAGGTGTCGTATTTCCGGTTCAACCCGGTCCAGGATAGTGATGGGCTGTGTTGTCTTTTCCGCCATCAGCCTGAGCGGATGCGCCATGATCCCCGATCTCGGCACCCCACCGCCTATGAAGACGGTCACACAACTTAAAAGCGATCAGAGTTTCCCACATCAGAACGGCCAGTGGCCGAAAGATGACTGGTGGAAAAAATACGGTGATGAGCAGCTCAACGGACTGATTGATGACGCGCTCAAAAATTCCCCTACGCTTAACATCGCCGACGCTCGCGTGAAGCAAGCGCAGGCGATGACCCAAAGCGCAAGCGGATCGCTTTTCCCCGAGGTCACCGCTAACGCCAGCTTTATGCGGGACAAAATGAGTTACAACTATGTGACGCCTGAAAGCGCAACACCCCAAAACTGGAACAGCTATGGGCGCACCACGCTGGATATGAGCTGGGAAATTGATTTTTGGGGTAAAAACCGCGCTGCGCTCGCGGCTGCAACGTCAGGTGAAATGGCGGCAGTCGCGGAAAAAGCGCAAACAAGACTGGTGCTGTCTTCGTCTGTTGTTACCGTTTACGCGGAGCTGGCGCATTTATACACCGTTCGCGAAACGCTTAACGATACCCTGACGATACGAACCAGTACGCTTGCGTTGTTCCAGCAACGGCATGACGCTGGGCTGGAAGATTTATCCAGCCTTCAACAGGTTGAGACGCGTCAACTCAACGCAAAAGCAAATCTGGTGGCAATAGATGAAGCGATTGCGATCAAAAAACATGCCCTCGCCGCATTGATCGGTGACGGGCCTGACAGGGCGCTGGCCATAACCGCGCCTAAGGCAACGCTTTTAGCGCATGAGGACCTTCCTCCCAATATTGCGTTGGATCTGATTGGTCGCCGTCCCGATATTATCGCGGCACGTTTACGCGCAGAGGCGGCAGCAGAGAAAATCAAACAGAAAAAAGCCGGTTTTTACCCGAGCGTTAATCTGGTTGCCTTTGCCGGATTCCAGTCATTGGGTATTAACAACCTTACCCGGAGTGGCTCAGCAATTGGCAGCTTTGGCCCGGCAATATCGTTGCCCATATTTAATACGCAACAGCTACAGGGTGATTTGAAATACGCCAGCGGTGAATATGACATTGCGGTGAATGTATATAACGACACGTTAACGAATGCACTTCGTGAAGTGAGCGATGCGCTCACCAGCAGAGCCTCTCTTAAAGACGAGATGCTGTATTCTCAGGCGGCAGTCGCGTCAGCAGAAAAAGCGTATTCGCTCACCAGACAAAGGTATGAAGGAAAAGTTGCTGATTATCTTGACGTCTTATCCTCGGAAGACGAGCTGGTCGCTTCCCGCAGAAAATTAGCCGACGTTAATTCTCGTGCCTTTACGATTGACGTCGCATTAGCGCGCGCATTAGGCGGCGGATATACCTCGAGCAAACAGTGATTATTTAACACCAGGTTAATAACTAAATAGTGGAAAGAAAGGAAATAAAATGAGTCATTCTGCAGCGATTGAAAATCAAAATATTGAATCATCCGATATCAAAAAGAAAAAGAGAAAACGTTTGTTCTCCTGTCTTGCAGTGAGTATTGCGCTTGCTGGTGCAGGCTCTTTTGCCTGGTGGGAATTCGTCGGTTCCCGGTATGTTGAAACCGATAACGCCTATACCGATGTCGAATCAGCCCAACTCTCTTCTGCCGTTACCGGTACGGTAAGCGCCATCCTGGTCACGGATTCCCAGGTGGTAAAAAAAGGCGATGTTCTGATCCAGCTGGATCCCACCGACGCGCAGCTAGCCCTTAATCAGGCGGAAGCAGACCTGAACCTGTCCATTCGGCGAGTAAATGGATATAAGGCCACTGATACAAAGCTCGGCGCAGAAGTTGTGGCTAATGAAAAAGAGCAAAAACGCCTGCTGGCCCAGGTTGATGCCGCAAACGCTGACTTCCAGCGCGCGACGGTTGACCTCAAACGACGCGAGGCGCTCATGCAGACAGGCGCGATTTCAGGCGACGAGCTGACGCGCATTCAAAACGTTTATGCTTCCGCTCTGGCAAACCTGAATGCCGCTAAAGCCGCCGTGGCGCAAGCAGAGGCAGCTAAACAGGCGGCGGTGGGTGCAAGACAAGCGAATGCTGTTCTGATTGAGAACGCAGATACCGAGACCAACCCTGAAGTTGTCCTTGCCAGAGCGAAGCGCGATCAGGCCAGACTGGATCTGGAAAGAACCGTAATCCGTTCGCCAGTCGATGGCGTGGTTGCTCGTCGCCAGGTCGAGCTTGGGCAACGCGTACAACCTTCCACACCGTTATTGTCCGTGGTGCCAGTACAGCAAATTCACGTCAATGCCAACTTCAAGGAGGTTCAACTCCAGCATGTGAAAGTGGGGCAGAAAGTGGAGCTGGTAAGCGATCTGTATGGCGATAACGTGCTTTTTCATGGAACGGTAGAAGGCTTTGATGGCGGAACCGGCGCAGCGTTTTCAGTTATTCCTGCGCAGAACGCAACGGGTAACTGGATTAAGGTTGTTCAGCGTTTACCCGTACGCATCAAACTCAATGCTGACGAGCTTGCAGCACATCCGCTGCGGGTAGGGCTGTCCATGAAAGCGACAGTTAATTTAAAAAGTGAATAACGGAAACCGGGCTATGTCTACATTCGTTATCGATAACCAACCTCCTTCGCTGAAGGGCGGTATGTTATGGGTGGGTGCCCTGGTTCTTGCAATGGCGAACTTTTTAGCCGTGCTCAATATGACCATTGCAAACGTCACTCAACCCAATATGGCTGGTGCCCTGGGCGCAGGCACCAGCCAGGGTACCTGGATCATCACGGCCTATGCCGTTGCTGAAGCCATTACGGTACCGCTTTCAGGATGGTTAACCACACGGTTTGGCGGCGTGCGCGTTTTCTCCATTTCCGTGTTCATGTTCGGTATTTTTTCATTGCTTTGTGGCCTTTCCACTTCGCTGGGAATGCTGCTGCTGATGCGAGTTTTTCAGGGCATGGCAGGAGGCCCCCTGATGGCCTTATCACAAACGTTACTGCTGCGTATTTTCCCGAAAGAAAAATCCATGCAGGCGACGGGACTATGGGCGATGACAACATTGCTCGCGCCCGTGATAGGCCCGGTTCTCGGTGGATGGATTTGTGATCATTACAGCTGGTCGTGGGTGTTTATCATCAACGTTCCAATGGCCATCGCTTTTTCAGTCGTGGCGTGGTCAGTATTGAAAATCTTCGAAGATGAGCTGGTTAATAACGCTATTGATATCGTTGGGTTTGTTTTACTGGTTATCTGGGTTGGCGCACTGCAAATCATGCTGGATGAAGGGAAAGACCTTGACTGGTTTGCCTCAGAAGAAATATGGGTTCTGGCGATTGTGGCCTGCATAGGTTTTTTGTGTTTCTGTATCTGGGAACTGACCGCTGACCATCCGATTGTCGATATCAGCGTGTTTCGCCATCGCGGTTTCTCGGCCAGCATGTTTGTGCTCGCGCTTGCGTTTGGGTGTTTTTTTGGTCTGAATGTCCTGACGCCTTTGTGGTTACAATATAACTTAGGGTATACAACAACATGGGCCGGGATTGTGGTGGCCTGGGGTGGCCTTCTGCAGGTGGTCTTTTCTCCGGTTGCCGCTAACCTTTCCAACAGAATCGATCCGCGCATTCTTATCTTCTTTGGCTGCGCCTGGCTCGGTCTCGATACCTTCTGGCGCGCCTATGCGACGACCGATATGGACTACTGGTCCATCTGTGTCCCCTTGTTATTCATGGGGGTGGGAATGCCGTTGTACTATGTTCCGATTACGGGCCTTGCAATGGGCTCGGTAGATGAAGCGGAAATGCCTTCTGCAGCCGGGTTAATGAACTTTGTTCGAACGTTATCAGGCGCGTTTGCCACATCGCTGGTGACGACGTCATGGCAAGACCAGCGCTATATTGCGCATGACAAGCTGGCGTCCGTCGTTGACCCGACAGGCGATCTTTCACAGTACATCAACTCGGCGCCTCAGCAAGGTGGGCAGTTTGTTAGGGAGCTTTTTGACAAGATGGTTAACAGCCAAAGCATGATGCTTTCTACCAATAATCTGATGATGTCGATAGGCGTCATATTCTTTATCGCTGCTTTTGCTATTGCTTTAGCACCGAAACCCTCTCGCGTTGTTGATGCCGCATCTGTAGGACATTAATCGTTATTCAGCACAGGGATGTGGGCGTCAAATAAAAGAGAAAATTTGATGGATGAAAAACCAGGACTTTCTGTACAGAAAAAGCGGTGCTTAATATCAGAAATAAATTTTTCAATATATAAAAAAGTGGACGCTTCCCAGTGGAAGAAGCGTCCTAAATCAGGCAATTATTCAGACACAGATTGAAACCGTTGACTGACGATCTCATCGATAATATCGCATACTCCCTTCTGTTCATTATTTACATTTTCTGCCATCGCAGAAGAAAAACACAGCCCATATCCCTCACCCTGCGCCTTCTCGCCGGGGACGTTCAGGTGGCGTGCGTTACTTCGCGCTTCACCGAAGTAACGCACGTTTGCACAACGTAGACTGGGCCTTCGTTAATCAGAGGATGATAAAATGAAAACCCAGCAGGTCGATTTTGCTTCTTTATATTTTGGTACACCGGTCGCCATTATCTCCAGCCAAAATCCTGACGGTTCAACCAACCTGAGCCCGGTCTCCTCGTGGTGGATCCTCGACCGGAATATCGTGTTCGGGCTTGGCACCTCCGGAAAGTGTTATGAAAATATCACAGGTAACCTCGATATTGTTCTGAACATCCCGGACAGCAGGCTCTGGCCGAATATTGAAGCTATCGCAAATAAAACGGGAAAAGCATCGCCACCGGAATGGAAGAAAAAAATGGGATATGTTTTTGAACAGGACAAGTTTAGCTGCGGAAATTTCCATAAGGAAAAGGCGGTGACGATTAACTCGTTGAGAATTAAAGAGTGTCCTGTACAAATAGAGGCTAAGGTTGGCGGGATAGCGCCCCTGACCGGTTCGCAGGGGAACCTGGTGTCCGTTGATGCCACGATAACCTGCGTCCACATATCTGAGGCTTTATTAATTCGTACTCAGCGAGGGGTGAAATTTAATGTGGAGAAATGGAATCCTCTCTATTATCTATTTCGCCACTATTTCTCGCTGGGTAACCGACTCGGTCACAACTTCCGACACGATGAGTAACCCGGACTTTTTGACAGCGGAAAGGTTTAAACTTTTCGTGATATTCTTTCTTTACGCCCCTTAGTTCCTATACTCGAGCCATATTCGCCACTGTATTAACACCTGTCACGCGCAATACGTCGCGCATGACAGGTGAAGATATTTTGTTCTGGAAAAACGTCTATGTCGAAACTGGATTTGAGGTCCAAAAAAACCTGGGGCGCGCTGGCAGCGATCGCCGTAGTCGCCGGTACGCTGGCATCTGCTTTTGCATGGACGGCGGGCTGGCTTGGTTCACGCACGGTCAGCAAGGCACTGGTAGGGGAAACACCGAAACCCTTCCCGCCGGGTTTTCGCCGCGCGCATGGAAAAGGCATCTGCTTTGCCGGCACCTTTACGCCAAACGGCTCGGCGGATTCCCTTTCAACCTCCCGCCTCTTCTCACTGCAGGAAGTGCCCGTAGTGGGTAGATTCTCTATTGGTACCGGCGATCCGCATGCACCGGATAGTACGACCAAAACCCTGAGCATGGCGCTACTGCTGAAGACAGATGACAAGCAACAATGGCGGATGGCGATGAACAACGAGCCTTTCTTCGCCACGCACAGCCCGGAAGGTTTTCTGGCCTTGCGAAAAGCCACGGCCGTTGATGCGTCCACCGGGAAACCGGATCCGCAGCGTCTCAAAGACTTTTTAAAAGCGTACCCGGAGGCGGAGAAATACCTTAAATGGGCGGCACAAAAACCCGCCCCCGGCAGCTTCGCAGGCGCGACGTTTTACAGCATTAACGCCTTTTACCTTGTGAACGCGCAGGGGGAACGTCAAGCCGTTCGCTGGATGATGCGTCCGCACGAGCCTTTCCTGTCGATAAGCAATGAGCAACGACAGAAAGCCGATGATAACTTCCTGTTCGAAAACCTGCGTCAGCGCCTGGCGCAGAAGCCACTCTACTGGGATTACGTTTTGCAGCTCGCACAGCCGGGCGATCCGGTGGATGACCCTTCCCAGCCATGGCCGGACGATCGCAAAAAGGTGGTAGCCGGCACGCTGGAAGTGACGCGGGTCGAAGTACAATCAACAGGCGCGTGCCGCGACGTTAACTTTGATCCTTCTGTCGTTCCTGCAGGCGTTGCGGTGTCTGATGATCCCATCTTAAACGCCCGCTCCGCGGCCTACTCCCACTCTTTCAGCCGCCGTGAACGGGAAATCGGCTACGGCAAAGCCACCGAAGCCGTGCAAAAGCAGGAGGTAAAATGAGCTCAAATAAAGACAGGCGAGAGCACGCGCCGCAGCATTTCAATACCCTGGCACGAAGCCTGCACTGGCTGATGGCGGTGATGATCCTGACCATGCTGTTCATCGGTGCCGCGATGATGACGTCGTTACATCACCGGATTTGGCTAATCGACCTCCACCGGCCGCTGGGTATCGCCATTTTACTGCTGGCACTGGTTCGTCTGGTCAACCGACTTCTGAGCCGGACGCCCCCACTTCCTGCCGATTTGCCCGTCTGGCAGGTGCTTGCCGCAAAGGCATCACACTGGATGCTGTATGGGTTAATGCTGGCAATGCCGCTGCTGGGCTGGGCGCAACTGTCGGCAGCGGGCCTGCCAATTGTCATGTTTGATGGCGTCAACCTGCCGGCAATTGTCCCGACCAGTCCGGCACTCTTTGCCTGGTGTCACGACGCCCATAGCCTTCTGGCAAAGTTGCTTTTTGCCGTGGTGCTGGTCCATCTTTCCGCCGCACTCGTTCATGCGTGGATCTACCGGGACGCAGTGTTTGCCAGCATGGCGAAAGGGGGTAAGCCGGCGTCAGCCATCCGGGATGACCTGAAGTAAGGCAAGCGCCAGGGACACGCACAATCAGAATGTTCGTGTCCTCGCTTATCATCGCCATCCTGAAACAGCGCACACAACCGGGGCGCGTATTTAGCCGCTAAATTCGCGCGCCAAAAAGCCACGGACACCCCACAATTATCGTGGAAGATAATATCTCTCAATTAAAGCGATTATTTTTTAAACAGAAGAGCATTTATGCCCGCAATTTTAGCTTTTATCAAAAAGTTAAGCGTCGCTCGCGCATCAAACATCCTGACACCCGCAACACATAACTCATTGATTAAAATGACTTTACATCAATAAAAACGATAAAACCCCCGACTCCCCAACAAAATATATCAACTCGTGTGATATCTAAATTATAATTCTTATACTTCTGTTAAAAAGGTGGAGGTCAAAATGCGATTAACCCTACTGCTGTTATGCTGTCTGGTACAAAGTGTAACCTGGGCTGGCGACCTGCCAAAACCAGTTGGTAAACCCATTTTAACGATTTACGGTAATATAGAAAATACCAACGAAAATGGAAAAGCAGTGTTTGATCTCGCCAGCCTTGAAAAACTCGGAGTAGTGAGTTTCGAGACGACCTCCCCCTGGTATAACGGTCGTACGAAGTTTGAGGGTGTCCCCATGAGCAAGCTCATGGATTATGTGGGTGCAAAAGGTACGAACGTGAATGTTATTGCGCTCAATGATTACTCAACCGTCATCCCTCTCAGCGACTTTAAAAAATACAACGCCATCCTTGCCTTAAAGGTCAATGGCGAATATATGCGCATCCGCGATAAAGGCCCATCGTTCATTGTATACCCCTATGACAGTCTTCCTGAGTTGAATAATCAGATTTATTACTCACGATCAGCATGGCAGGTAAGCAAAATGAAGATTGAGTAGCCGTTCAGGAGAACATAATGAACAGGATACTGGTTGGTATCATTTTTTCTCTTTTTATCACGACAGGATATATTGCATACCTTGTTTATGATCGACAGCAGGAATTGCAAAAACTGACTCAATACACTGAGTCCTGGTCCGTGGCACAACTGGTATCAGAGTATTACCGTTTTGAATCATGGCTTGGTCTATACGCAACCGATACTGATGACGTTACGATAGACCAGGTCCGTATGCGCCTCGAAATTATGCTCAGTCAGGGCGATTTAATGAAGGGGGGCGATTTAGGTCGCTACATTGATAGCGATAAAACGCATCAGGAGCTCGCTTTACGCTTAGAAAAAATACTGGCCTATCTGGATAGTCATCTTGAAAAAATGAGCCATCCGGAGTTACAGGCGTACCTGACAAATATGCATGAGCTCGACGCACCGCTCAGCCAGCTGTCTGCAACGGCATTAACGAAAGATATTAATACGGTTAATGAATCCAACAACAAAATACAAATCCTGTATTATATTTATTCCGCACTTTCTTTGCTTCTGGTGATTTTAAGCTTTATTCTTGGCTTCTTAATGATCTACCAGAATAAAAACATTCTGAAAGCACACATGCAGGTTAAAAGCCTGGCTGATGAACTTCAAATATCAAAAGAAAAACTGCAAATTCAGAACGCGAAGCTGGAGTATGATGTTTATCATGACTCTCTCACCGGCATGAAAAACCGCCTTTTCTTCTGGGACGATCTCAATAAAATTAATCTTCAGGCAGATAAAAACCACGTCCCCGTCACCGTAATGTTATTTGATTTAGACCGCTTCAAAGAGGTCAACGATACCTATGGCCATGATACGGGAGATTTGCTGCTGAATCAGGTATCCCGACGGCTGACCTCGATGAGCAACGCAACGGATACGTTTTACCGTTTGGGCGGCGATGAATTCGCCCTTCTCTCCAGCGGACTCACGGAAACCGCCGCCGTTTCGCGCGCCAAAGAAATCAGCGATCACATCAGCCAACCCTATACGATTAATAACCAGCTGATAAAAATTGCCACCTGCGTGGGCATCGTTTTATCTGATAATGAACGACGCTCTGATTATCTTTATAAATTTGCCGATCTGGCGCTCTACGAAGCGAAAAAAGAAGGTTCGCAGCAGATCAAAGTCTTCCGGCAGTGGATGCTGCAAAGATTGCAGGAAAGCAGAACCCTTGAACATGATATGGCTCTGGCGATCGATCACAATGAATTCGTTGTGTACTACCAGCCTATTGTCGATTCATTCAGCAATGAAATTTACGGCTATGAAGCGCTTATTCGCTGGATACACCCGGTGAAAGGGATACTCGCGCCAGATTATTTTATTTCCGTCGCTGAAAAAACGGGAATGATCAATGAGATCGGCAAGTCGGTGCTTGAGATGGCCTGCCGGGAAGCGGTGTCCTGGGCGGTGCCGGCCAGGATCTCGGTGAACGTCTCACCCGTTCAGCTAGGCACGAAATCGTTTACCACGATGGTGCAGTCCATCCTGAAAGAGACGGGGCTACCGGCCAACCGACTCGAGTTAGAGGTTACAGAGTCTTCGCTCTTCAGTGACAGCAACATGCCGATCACTATTCTCAAAAAGCTCCGGGCACTGGGTGTCAAAATTTCCATCGATGATTTCGGAACGGGATATTCCTCGCTCTCGCGACTGAGTGAACTTAATTTTGATAAAATTAAGATAGATAAATCCTTTGTGAATCCGATATCCACGCAGGATGATGCCCTTAATATCGTTAAATTGATTACCGGCATGGCGAAGAGCCTCAATATGCGGGTCATTGCAGAGGGTGTTGAAACCGAAGCGCAGCTTGAACGTCTTCAGGCGCTTGGCTGCGATCTCGTGCAGGGGTACCTGTTCGGAAAACCACAGGCTGAGATTGACAGGAAGATCAGATACGGTTGAAATGATTGTGCGGTTGTTTCTGGCCCAAAATCATGTAGACGATTGATAATCAAAGGTTAAACAATGAAAAAAACAGCCCCGGACTATACGCCTGTTGATTTATCTCGTTGGCCAAGGAAGGAGCATTTTGAAGTCTTCCAGTCATTTGCTGAATGCACAATTAACCAAACCGTTCTCATCGACATTACCGCGCTGCGAAAACATATCAAAGCGGTGGGATGGAAGTTTTACCCGACTATCATTTTTCTCCTGTCTAACATCATGAACCGGCATCCTGAGTTCCGTATGGCCATGAAGGACAATGAGCTTGTCATATGGAATGAAATTCATCCCAGCTACACCATTTTCCACCCAGAAACGGAGACGTTTTCGTCATTGTGGAGCCACTATGACGGCAATATTCATCACTTCCAGAACACGTATGCTGAAGATACGGCCCGCTATGGAAATAGCCTTTCATACTGGCCTAAGGAAGAGTCCCGGGAAAATGTCTTTTTCGTCTCGTCTATTCCGTGGGTTACGTTTACGAACTTTACGATGAACATTGCGCATATGAAGAACTTCTTTTCGCCTATGTTCACGTTTGGGAAATACTACGAGCAGGATGGAAAAGTGCTGCTGCCGCTCGCGGTGCAGGTGCATCATTCGGTGTGCGATGGCTTCCATGTGGCAAGGATGTTTAATGAGTTGCAGGAGATGTGTGATGGTTTGTCGGAGCTGTCAGAGGAACCTGGCGCATGATGCGTAAGAAGTGCTGATGGTTTCCATCTGGCAGGAGTGAGTGTGAGAAGCCTACCGGCCTTTCATTATTTTATGCGCTTTCCATGTGAGGCCACACCGTATCCATTAGAGGACCATAGAAATCTGCGTTCCTGCACGTTATGGAGACGGCACACTGCGCCACTATCGATGAGAATGTCTGCCGGGAACGCTGCCCAAAGGGCAGGTTCTTTTCGGGGGCATCGATGCTGACGAGACGAACACACCTGAGGCTGTTGTAAGGTTCTGCGCTTCCCCTGTCAGGCTGGAGGCGTACCCAATAATTTACTGACGGCGCTGGAAACTAACGCTATGGTAAATCACCTGCTTTTAACAAAACGATTGCATGGTCAAGCTGCTTGTAGAGTTTGTGTCTCAAATCGTCTAACTCGTCATTTTCCCGAATGAGAGGTATGCCATTTTTATGAAGAACAATATCGTTAAATGATCCCATCCCGCCGTAGAGTTTTTTCAACGAGTAAATGGATGACTCACAATCAACATCGAGCTCGATGGCTAGTTTTTCGAATGTTTTTGCCCATGAATCCTCATCATTTGAGGAGAGGATTTTGATGATATCAGTTACCGTTTTCTTTATTTCATTTTTCATTTCAAACCACCACTTTCAAGTATCTTAACGCCAGGTATTTTCCACGGGGTAGGTATCACAACTTGCTCAGAGCCACCGGAAAAAAGGTCTGTTTGATAGCCAACTTCTCCAACATATACTTTCGTTCCTGCGGGTATTTGTATCTTGTGATAGCTATCAAGAGGGGATTCACTTCCGTTAGGCCATTTGGGGAGCAGGGCCTTATCTATTCTGGTCTGGAGCACTCCCTGAGGTTGTTCATATCCGAAAAACTGACCTAGTGGTCGCCCCTCTATACCACCTCTGTAGAAACTCGTGTCTGTTGATAGCGTGATCTCTTTATATGTACCACTGGAGAAGGTTTCAGCCAGCTCTTTAGGTAATGGTCCGGGTTTTATCATCGAGTATTCACCCTCGACTTTTCCCAGAACATGAAGATTGCTAAGCTCACTCGCCGTTCCCAGTCTGCCCAGGCCAAGGCCCGCAGCAACAGAAGCACCAGCGATAATCAGCCCTTTATTATCCATAACCTGATCGTAACCCGCCGGTGCATCACCACCGAGCTGCTGCGCGGTCTGACGGAATCCCTCGATATTGCCATTATAGATCCCGCCCGCGGCCAGCAACCGACCGGCAATTTTGCTGTTGATGGTTTTTGCGGCCTGGGCATGTTGCACCGGTGCCGCATGGCGGACCTGATATCTCGGGCGTTTGAGTTGCCGGGACAGGATGTGTCGGAGTCGAGTTTGAAGGAACAAAGGCAGGTCATTGCGAAGGTCACCGGATGTCGTCAGCACGCCCGAAATCGCATTGCCGGTGATGTCTTTTCTCAGCAGAACGAGCTTACCGGATTTGATGTCGTCGAGCGTGTCACGGTATGCCATCCAGGGATGTTGCCAGTGGTACAGTTGATACCGGCGGACAAACCGGGTGTAGCCCTGTGGCAAATTCCACTCCTGAATGATGCGGTTAGGCCTTGCAGTATCTACGAGGTCTCCTGCCGCCGTATCCGGGTGAATAATGTGAGGAATGTCCTCAAGGTAGATGTCATCCAGTGACATTGCCTGGCTGTGATGAAGCATGTTGCCCCTTTTACGCTGCCGTTATGTGTCACATTATCGCGCATTCCGGAAACCTGGCAAAGACACGAATATAGCAGGTAATGGCCAGTTGTGTGGCTGTAAGCAACGGGTTCTGCACGCTGAGAAGAAAGCACACTGCTTGCGGAAGATGACAGACAGCCCACATTAGCGCCTCATCCGAACGCAAATGATGACGAAGATCTGTTTGTTGTTTAACCACGGACGGCGCAAACCGAACAGGAATATATACACAATCCTATACAGATTCAGCATCGATTTTACTGGAAGTTTACGGAAAATAATGGACTAAAAAGCATTAAAATCATTTTATATCATGGACTTTATGGATGAATTCAGACGTTTGAGGAATTTGAGATGGTGATAACAGGAACAAGATACAACCAAATAGGTTGTTGAATTACATGAAATTAACCATGTTTTGTTTTGATAGATACCCCCAAAAGTACCCCCATAAGATTTTCTGCTCCACCACCAGATCACAAAAAAGCTTTAGTGTGGTCTTCACAAGCTCACGAGGTACCTATTAGGTCGAAACTCTAAGTTACAGAAGACACTTACAAACAATTAAATTCATTCATAAGAGAATTCACCAATATGGATATAGTTAGTCTCTTTCGTCAGCATTTTTTGAGATCTTCTACCAAGACTTGATTATACAGAGCAAACCGTAACAGCTTTACAACTACCAGATCTAAAAATTCATTAACCCGCTCAAAGTTTTTAAGACTACTATCAATTTCGTAGTTGTTACCATGTGCGATATTGCTTCTTAACGCATATAATTTCGACCATAGCTTTTTACTGTTCATACCCCCAAAAAATGAAGCATGGTCAACAAATCCATTTAAATTAAATAATAAACTAATCTTTCTCTCAAGTTGCTTTGTAATACTCAGACCATCTTGATTTGTTAATAAGGCTTCAAGAATAGAGAAATAAGAAAGAGTAAGCAAGCTACTGTGCTTTATTATATAAATTGTATTTTTATACAACTCAAGAATTCGCCTGTAATGGTTTTCATTCCCCAATGAAACAACACAATCAAATAACTTAGACAGTTCTTCTAAATCTTTTTTATAGTAAATCGCTGTTTCCTTTTGAGCTTGTTCCCCCATCCAGTATAGCCCTTCATTCGACATCATTGAATACATAGCTAGGGAGTTGTGATTTGTATCAGCATAAACACCATTCATGCCCAATAAAATTTTAGGCTGCATCAATGCACAAGCCAACTCTAAATCTGGCACCAATTTATTAAATCCATTATATAATATAATGTAGGGTATAAAGGTTTCATCAGATTCCCATGATACCGAACCATCGTTTTCTGAAACGCTTTTCTTCGCTCCTAAAGGAATAATCATTTTAGAAAAATACCCAGCATCCTTTACCATTTTCTGGAATGCAGTCTTTTCAAACTCAGTGCCTCTAGAAATTGTTATGGTTTCAGAAATTTTAAAAGGAAGGCATTCTTCAGCAATAACTATATTTGATGTTATTATTAGAAATCCAGTATCATTCATTTATAAAATTCCTTTAGTATGTTTCATGGTTTCACAATGCATCATAACACTAAATGAATAAAAACAGGAACTCCCAAATGAACGTAAATATTGCCTGGCACTGAGGAATTTAGAAGGCCGCCAGAACGTGGCCTTCATGATATATATTAAAAATGTAATTGACCTATTTTGTATACCTGATAGCCATTAAATACCTTAGAAGCAAGAAATCATCTGGTGCTTGTATATCTAAGTAACCATCTTCTTTCATATAACAT
This sequence comes from Enterobacter sp. ku-bf2, assembly GCF_001742765.1. Lineage (NCBI taxonomy): Bacteria > Pseudomonadati > Pseudomonadota > Gammaproteobacteria > Enterobacterales > Enterobacteriaceae > Enterobacter > Enterobacter sp. ku-bf2. The sequence goes on along the minus strand of NZ_MDVW01000019.1, from coordinate 41,410 downwards.
TGGGCAATTCGCTCATGTCCTAACGCTTCTGGAGGTAACGGGTGAGTCGCGAATGAGTTATGGAGAACATATAGCCCATCCAGAAGGTGCTCTTTGTATTCATTTTTTTGAGCCGTGTTGACTTTTGGAAAAATAGAATCCTCAGCAGGAGTGAAGGTCTGAAAAACAACAGGCGCAGATGGATTATCTGCCAGAGCCCTTAATTTCCCCCAAGTAGCCAAACTGCTATAAATCACAGCACTAACATCCGAGAATTCAGGCGTGCAAAATAACCCCATGTCAATTTCAGTATCTTCATTTTTTATAGCTGCATTAACATTATAAGAAATTACTTCTTTTGCACTGGTTGCTATCGTTGCTTCTTCATCATGATATAAACCGTACATTGCGGCAAAAATCGGCCTACTGGCTGCAAAATGAGAGAAAGGTCTATCAAATGATGCAATTGCAATTACAAACGGTTTATCCTTACAATGCTCTAATTTTGAATAACGGTCTCTTAACTTCCTCACTTTACTCATAAAACTATTTGTTAATCGAATAGCTGCCTGAGAGTTGAATTCGTTAAAATCCCCAAGCTTGGTATTACTATCAAAACTATGGGCTGGTTGCCCTCCTGCTGCCGGTAATGCAATAGTTGCTTCAATACAAAACTCATGTTCTTTTACCATTACAAAATCAGGCGCGTCAAATGAAAAATCAGAAACATGCCCTAATTCTTTCATGTATGCGTGCAAGTACAATTCCCATAGACAAGGCTCAAAAGTAGTTTGGAATTCTTTTACAAATTTATTATCTCTGTCCTGAAAATCTCTTGCCCACTCACTCAAAACATCACGTTCAGCCCAATATTCTTCTTCTTTTATTAATTTATATATTGGGTGCTATTTATCTAAATCAACCACATCTGTAAATAAATCCATTTTAATTCCTTAGAATAAATGCAGCGAATAACCTGTAAATTTATACAGGAAATTTATAAAGTTGTGCTAAATGTCTGGATGTACTCATCAACTGTACTGCTATTTTTCATTCGTTTCCATTACTATCTCTCCTCATTTTTGTGAAAAAAAGTACTGTGATGTGTTACACAAATTAGCAAATCATACCGTTCTCTATGAAATAAAATTTTCTTAACAAATTTACCTTTTCAAAATAGATTCTATACATGGCTGGTCAAGGTTCAAAGGGATAACGCTCTAAGTTCCTGATGGAAGCAACTGTAACTTAGAGCGCCTACAGCCAAAAATCCCCGCTGGCGGTGCCGGTGAGTGACAAGTTTTGCAGATGCATCCAACGAGCTGAACCTGAAGTTTTCTGAAGCGGTAGCAGTTGACACTTTCCCCCTAGTTTTTCCTAGTAAGGCATAACAAACCATAACAGGCTGACACCTGCCCTGCTTCGCATCATGATTAACAAAAGCTAACAGCCAAGGCTCAACAAATCTCAACGCCAGCCCTTTACACTTCTGCAGTAGCTGCTGTTCGTAGGCGTCAGGATCCGTTAGGTTGGGTTGACACTTTTCCCAGTTTCTCGCGAAAAAGTGTCAAGTTTGAGGGGCTGGGGGGTTTACAGTTTTTCGCCGTCCAGCAGGCAGAGTGACATTAAACCAGTTTTGTTCCAGTCATCCAGCGTATCGGGGTGCATTGTGGCAACGTAAGCCAGCTCAGAACGAAGAAACCGTAAAGCGCCTGCTGCACGGTCTTTGCCATAGAAGCTGTGGGTTTCTTCATCCAGCCGACAGAGAATCAGCAGTTGCTCTTCGGACTCGTGCTGAACATCAAAACCCAGCTTAGCGGCTGCTGCCTCTATCCGCTGGTTTAACTCAATACAGTTTCCCGGGCAGAGCTGGACGAAGCTGGAGCCGTTCGCATACTCGCAGGACGAAATACAAGGAAAAATGGACGACTGGGGATGGTACTGGATGAAAAAATGGTGCCGATAATAGGAGTCGAACCTACGACCTTCGCATTACGAATGCGCTGCTCTACCAACTGAGCTATATCGGCCCTGAGAGGCCGGTTACGAGTGTAACCACGGGGCAAAAGGTTAGATCTATCCGGGTGATGCGTCAATGCCCTTTTGAATCAAACGGCTATTTTTGCATCACCCGTGATTATTTACGCACGAATCGTATCGTCGCCGAAGCCGATCCACTTGTACGTGGTCAGCGCTTCCAGCCCCATCGGACCGCGCGCGTGCAGTTTCTGCGTGCTGACCGCCACCTCAGCGCCGAGGCCGAACTGGCCGCCGTCGGTGAAACGGGTGGAGGCATTCACATACACCGCAGAGGAATCCACTTCGTTCACGAAGCGATCGGCATTGCGCAGCGTACGCGTCAGGATGGCGTCAGAATGCTGCGTGCCATGCTCACGGATGTGCGCAATCGCGTCGTCGAGATCGCTCACGATTTTCACGTTCAGATCCAGTGAGAGGAACTCGTCGTCATACTGCTCCGCGTTGACGGGAACGACGTTAGCCGGGCCATCCTGCAGCAGTGCGAGCGCACTGGCGTCAGCATGCAGCGTCACGCCGCTCTCTGCCATCTGTTTGCTCAGGGCCGGCAGGAAGGTGTTCGCTATGTCCTGATGCACCAGCAGCGTTTCAACGGTGTTACAGGTGCTAGGACGCTGGGTCTTCGCGTTAACGATAATCTTCAGCGCAGGAGCAATCTCAGCGCTGTCGTCTACCACGATATGACACACGCCAATACCGCCGGTGATCACCGGAATCGTCGACTGCTCGCGGCACAGCTTGTGCAGGCCCGCGCCACCGCGTGGGATCAGCATGTCGATGTATTTGTCCATGCGCAGCATTTCGTTGACCAGCGCGCGGTCCGGGCTCTCAATTGCCTGCACGGCACCCGCCGGTAAGCCACACTCTTCCAGCGCCTGCTGAATGACTTTCACCGTCGCGGCGTTGGTGCGCCAGGTCTCTTTCCCACCGCGCAGAATGGCGGCGTTGCCGGTTTTCAGGCACAGGGAGGCGACATCCACCGTCACGTTTGGACGGGCTTCATAAATAACGCCGATAACGCCGAGCGGCACGCGGCGGCGCTCCAGGCGTAAACCGCTGTCCAGCAGCCCACCGTCAATCACCTGCCCTACCGGGTCGGCCAGATTGCAGACCTGACGAACATCGTCGGCGATGCCTTTCAGACGGGCCGGGGTCAACGCCAGACGGTCGAGCATCGCTTCGCTCAGACCGTTGCGGCGCGCTTCCAGTAAATCCTGCTCGTTGGCGAGCAAAATTTCCTGGGACTGTGATTCCAGATAATCAGCGATTTTTTCCAGCACGCGGTTTTTCTCGCGGCTGGAAAGGAGCGCCAGTTTATAAGAGGCGGCCTTCGCGGCGGCGCCCATTTGTTCCAGCATGTTCTGGCTCCTTAACGAATAATCATGTCATCGCGATGCACGGCAACCGGGCCATATTCATAGCCCAGAATGGCGTCGATCTGCTGCGAATGGTGACCCGCGATGCGGCGCAGGGCATCGCTGTTATAGCGGCTTACGCCGTGGGCGATGTCGCGGCCTTCGAGGTTACGGATACGGATCACTTCACCACGGGAGAAGTTGCCTGTCACGCTTTTAATTCCTTTAGGAAGTAATGAACTTCCTCGTTCCAGAATCGCGGCGGTCGCCCCTTCATCAACGACGAGTTCGCCCGCAGGCGGCGCGCCAAAGATCCAGCGCTTACGGTTTTCCAGCGGGGATTCCTGAGCGTGGAAGCGGGTGCCAACGGAGATGCCTTCCATCACGTCGCCAATCACGCCAGGGCGGCTGCCCGCGGCAATGATGGTGTCGATACCGGCGCGGCACGCCACGTCGGCGGCCTGCAGTTTGGTCCCCATCCCGCCCGTTCCGAGGCCGGACACGCTATCACCGGCGATGGCGCGCAGCGCATCGTCGATACCGTGAACGTCGGTAATCAGCTCGGCTTCCGGGTTGGAGCGCGGATCGGCGGTGAACAACCCCTGCTGATCGGTCAGAAGCAGTAATTTATCGGCGCCAGCCAGAATGGCGGCCAGCGCAGAGAGGTTATCGTTATCACCCACTTTGATTTCAGCGGTAGCAACGGCATCGTTCTCGTTAATGACCGGAACAATATTGTTGTCCAGCAGCGCGCGCAGGGTATCGCGGGCGTTCAGGAAGCGCTCTCGGTCTTCCATATCCGCACGCGTCAGCAGCATCTGCCCGACGTGGATGCCATAGATAGAGAACAGCTGTTCCCAGAGTTGAATGAGTCGGCTTTGTCCCACGGCGGCCAGCAGCTGTTTGGAGGCGATCGTCGCGGGGAGTTCGGGGTAACCCAGGTGTTCACGCCCGGCGGCAATCGCCCCGGAGGTCACAATCACAATACGATGCCCTGCGGCATGTAACTGAGCGCACTGACGTACAAGCTCAACAATGTGGGCGCGATTTAGGCGGCGCGATCCGCCTGTTAAAACACTGGTACCGAGTTTTACCACCAGCGTCTGGCTGTCACTCATGATTCTCTGCCGTTCAACGATAAGGGAAAGTAATGTCGAACGAACGTTTTAGCAGGAGTCAGCCCCGTTGCCAACTGCCTTAGCACATCGCGAAACACTTTGTTGCGCGGGATCAGGAAGCGTAGCGGGAGAATTTGACACTTTTATTACCGAAATAATAAATCACAGTTTTTTAAAATTATTCTTAGTTTGTCATAAAAGTTTCATTCCAGAACGATAAAACCCTTCCTGTTTTTTCACGGGACTTAAGCATGAGCTTATCGTCCAGCGAATTTTTTAGCGCGTTTATAAGACAGGATCGAAAATGAAAAAGAGCACTCTGGCATTAATGGTTATGGGCGTAGTGGCTTCTGCATCCGTTCACGCAGCTGAAGTTTATAATAAAGATGGTAATAAGCTGGACGTGTACGGCAAAGTGAAAGCCATGCACTACATCAGCGATGATGCCACCAAAGATGGCGATCAGACTTACGTGCGTTTCGGTTTTAAAGGCGAAACCCAGATTAACGATCAGCTGACGGGCTATGGCCGTTGGGAATCTGAATTTGCGGGTAACAAAGCCGAGAGCGACTCCTCTCAGAAAACCCGTCTGGCGTTCGCGGGCCTGAAGCTGAAAAACTTTGGTTCTCTGGATTACGGTCGTAACCTGGGTGCCCTGTATGACGTTGAAGCATGGACCGACATGTTCCCTGAGTTCGGCGGCGACTCTTCCGCGCAGACCGATAACTTCATGACCAAGCGTGCGACCGGTCTTGCTACCTACCGTAACACCGACTTCTTCGGCGCGGTTGACGGCCTGGACATGACCCTTCAGTACCAGGGTAAAAACGAAAACCGTGACGCCAAGAAACAGAACGGTGACGGTTTTGGTACCTCTCTGAGCTATGACTTTGGCGGCAGCGATTTTGCCGTCAGCGGTGCTTACACTAACTCTGACCGCACCAACGCGCAGAACCTGCTGGCGCGTGGCCAGGGGCAGAAAGCCGAAGCCTGGGCTACCGGACTGAAATATGACGCGAACGATATTTATCTGGCAGCGATGTATTCAGAAACCCGAAATATGACGCCAATTTCTGGCGGATTTGCCAATAAAGCACAGAACTTTGAAGTCGTCGCACAATATCAGTTCGATTTCGGTCTGCGTCCTTCCCTGGGTTATGTCCAGTCTAAAGGCAAAGATATCGAAGGTATTGGTGACGAAGATCTGGTGAAATATATTGACGTTGGCGCGACCTATTACTTCAACAAAAATATGTCCGCGTTTGTTGATTATAAAATTAACCAGATTGACGACGATAATAAACTGGGCGTGAGCAGCGATGATATCGTTGCCCTGGGTATGACCTACCAGTTCTAAGATTATCCGAATAAGAAAATCCCGGCAGATAAGCCGGGATTTTTTTTGCCCGGTGGCGCTGCGCTTACCGGGCCTACGGGATAGTGCATTTTGTTGGCCGGGTAAGGCGAAGCCGCCACCCGGCACTGTGACGCTATCAGGCAGTCAGCTTCACCGCTTCGCTGGAAAAATCATCCGCTGGCTCGAACTTAAGGTCCAGGGTGGCCAGCAGTGCGCTCGCTTTGTCGTGAAACTCTTTCAGGGTATATTCCAGGCGATCGATCACTTCCTGATCTTTAATGGTGGTGGCCTGCCAGTTACCGTCTTTATTAAACAGGCCAAACTGGTAGCTATACGTAAAGCGTTTTTCCTCTGCTTCCATTTCCATCCACCAGCCCCAGAATTCACGTTTTTCGGGTGCAGGCTTCACGTTGACGCATACAGCCAGGCAGTCGAAAAAAAAGCGATTCTCTTCACACTGCTCTTCTCGAATATACGGGCCAAGAGCCATGAACTTCTTAATCAATCTACTTTTCGGGTGTCCACTCGGTAACGTCATTGCGATCTCCTTTTGTGAAGCCACTGTTTTACCAAACCAGCGAAATTTAGCAATCTATTAACACAATCTCTGAGCGATCCAGCGCGTAATCTCTTTCAGAGCTTTATCGAAATTCTGATAGACCGGGCTGAACGGCACCTCAAGCAGTTTGCCATCCGCAGATGACGACGTGATTAAGCGCGACTCTTCTTCCGGACTGAACGGATCGTTTTTCCAGAACCCTGACAGCATCGGCGTTGGGCAGCGACGTCCCAGTAACCCTTGCGTTTTTAACGAGTAGCGATTGAGCTCCACGCGCAGCGCTTCGTCTGATGCATCATGCATGCCAAGACGGCTGGCCAGCACATCAAGGTACATTTCAGGCACGCTCCCCTGGCGGGCGGGATCGCTGAGCAGGGCGTGAACGACCGGACCAAGACAAGCGACGGCTTTCAGGCGGGAGGATTCAAGATAAGCCAGACGCACCGCGACGTTTGCGCCAAAGCGGAAGCCAAATGCCGCCACGCGGGTGTGGTCAACCCACGGGATGTTTTCCAGCGCTTTTAGCGCATGCTGGTGCAGCAGGCTGGAATCCTGAGTCAGTTTCCATTTGGAGGAGAAGCCGATTGAGGGCATATCCAGCGTCAGCATCGCGATCCCTTTTGGTGCGAAGTAGCGCTCATACAGGCTGTAATAGTCAATTTGCAGAGAGTCCAGCCCGCCGCACATCAGCACGGTCGGGAACGGACCTTCACCTTCAGGCATATGCAGGAACCCGGTAATGGATGACCCGCCCGGAATGGTAAACTCGAGTTCGCGCATCTGGCCCGGGAGGCGTTGAGCCGCCTCTTCGTAAGCGCGATTCGCCAGCGCCTGTGCCTGCTCAGCCAGCTCATCGCCTTTTAAATGCGGGTAGGCGGCAATGGCGTAGAGATTGGCCGCATGCAGCCAGTGCTTGCCGCTGCGCGTGGCATCCTCTTCCTGGGTGGCTTTTTGCTGCCAGAGCATCGCCTGTTTAGACCATTCGTAGATCCAGTTTCCCCCCCGGTACCCCACCACCGTATCATAGAGTTCGCTGTCGGTGCGCTCGGCTTCACTCATCACGATACGCGCCTGCACATCAAGGATTTCACGAGGATCGATACCGCGCCAGACCCACATCAGGCGGTTAATCATACGATACCAGTGGGGCACGTTTTTACCGTCTAACGCGGACTGGACGGCAGGCTGGGTCCCCGGATTAAAGCGACGCACCAGCGTCGACGTTTCAGGGTGTTTGAAACGGGGTTTGAAAAGTGTCTCGGTGAGATTCGCCTGCGTCATTGCGTTGCCTCCATGAATACGTCATATGAAGACTATTGTAACGCGTGGCAGGCCAAAAAGAACAACGCCCGGCATAGCCGGGCGTGTAAAGTTACGTACTGGTATTAACGGCCTGAAATCGGCGGTACGAAGACCACGCCCATATCCCATGGCTGTTCAATCCAGGTATCCTGCGGGATATCAATCACGTAATCGTCAACCAGCGGGCGACCAGCAGGTTTCGCGAAGATAGTGACGAAATGGGCTTTCGGATACATTTCACGGATAGCCACCGCAGTACCACCGGTATCCACCAGGTCATCAATAACGATGAAACCTTCACCGTCGCCTTCCGCGCGTTTCAGCACTTTCAGCTCACGCTGGTTATCATGGTCATAGCTGGAGATGCAGACGGTATCGACATGACGAATACCCAGCTCACGTGCCAGCAGCGCCCCCGGTACCAGACCGCCACGGCTGACGGCAATAATGCCTTTCCACTGTTCGGAAGGCATCAGACGCGCAGCCAGTTTGCGTGCGTGAATCTGCAACATGTCCCAGGTGACGACGTATTTTTCGCTCATGTGAAGTGTCCCAGCCTGTTTTTATACGGCTTAAAAAGTGTTCGAGGGGGAAATAGGTTGCGCGAGATTATAGAGATCTGACGCACTAAAAACCAGTGTTTAGCGCCCTCAGCCTGAGTTTTTACATGCTTTATGCTACCAGCCAGCAGAGAAAGTGGTATTCTCAGTTTCATCTCGCAAGCCTGACTTGTGGTAACTATTAACCTGCTAACCCTGTGACCTGCAACCCTGTTTGCAGCGCCTCGACAAGGAGACTTATCGTGTCTGAACTGTCTCAACTATCTCCGCAGCCGCTGTGGGATATTTTTGCCAAAATCTGCTCCATTCCACACCCTTCCTACCATGAAGAACAGCTTGCCGAACATATTATGGGCTGGGCGAAGGAAAAAGGCCTGCATGCGGAACGTGACCAGGTTGGCAACATTCTGATCCGCAAACCCGCCACCGCAGGCATGGAAAACCGTAAACCGGTTGTGCTGCAGGCGCACCTGGACATGGTGCCACAGAAGAACAACGACACCGTTCACGACTTCACCAAAGACCCGATCCAGCCGTACATCGACGGCGACTGGGTGAAAGCGCGCGGCACCACCCTGGGCGCGGATAACGGCATCGGTATGGCCTCTGCGCTGGCCGTGCTGGCTGACGACAGCGTTGAGCATGGTCCACTGGAAGTGCTGCTGACCATGACCGAAGAAGCGGGCATGGACGGGGCGTTCGGTCTGCAGGCGAACTGGCTGCAGGCGGATATCCTGATCAACACCGACTCCGAAGAAGAAGGCGAGATCTACATGGGCTGCGCGGGCGGGATTGATTTCATCTCTACCCTGCCGCTGTCACGCGAAGCGATCCCTGCCGGTTTCCAGACCTTCAAGCTGACGCTGAAAGGTCTGAAAGGCGGCCACTCTGGCGGTGATATTCACCTGGGTCTGGGTAACGCCAACAAGCTGCTGGCACGCTTCCTGGCAGGCCATGCGGCCGAGCTGGACCTGCGTCTGGTTGATTTCAACGGCGGTACCCTGCGCAACGCGATCCCACGCGAAGCCTTCGCCACCGTAGCGGTTCCAGCAGCAAAAGCCGACGAGCTGAAAAAACTCTCCACCGTATACCTGGATATCCTGAAAAACGAACTGTCGGCGAAAGAGAAGAACCTGACCGTGGTGCTGGAATCCGTCTCCACGGATAAAGCCGCGCTGACCGTGCAGTCTCGTGACACCTTCGTTCAACTGCTGAACGCGACGCCAAACGGCGTGATCCGCAACTCTGACGTGGCGAAAGGCGTGGTGGAAACCTCACTGAACGTGGGCGTGGTGACCATGAGCGACGACAGCGCGGAGATCATCTGCCTGATCCGTTCCCTAATCGACAGCGGTAAAGAGTATGTGGTGAGCATGCTGGAATCTCTGGGCACGCTGGCGGGAGCAAAAACCTCAGCCAAAGGCAGCTACCCGGGCTGGCAGCCGGATGCAAGCTCTCCGGTGATGGCGCTGGTGCGTGAAACCTATCAGCGTCTGTTCAACAGCACGCCGAACATTCAGGTGATCCACGCAGGTCTGGAATGCGGTCTGTTCAAGAAACCGTACCCGGACATGGACATGGTATCTATCGGGCCAACCATTACCGGTCCGCACTCGCCGGATGAGCAGGTTCATATCGAAAGCGTCGGTCACTACTGGACGCTGCTGACTGAACTGCTGAAAGCGATCCCTGCGAAGTAACATCTTCATCCCAACCCTCTTCCTGTGGAAGAGGGTGAAAAACCCAGGCCCGGTAAGCGTAGCGCACCGGGCTTTTTTACAATCCCAATACCAGTTGTCGCTCTAACTGCGGATCCAGCAGCGTGACGTGCAATCCCACCAGCCTCACCCCTCGCCCACCTCGTCGCTCTTCCCATGCCTTTTTTGCCGTCGCGATAAGATCGTCTTTATTCAAACGCGGCCAGACATGTTCCTGCGTGGTCTGCTGGAAATCGTTGAATTTGAGCTTGATGCCCTGACGGGCGATGAGCAGGTCCGGTTTTACCTTGCTTAAGCGTCGCTCCAGCTCCGGGTAGAGTTGTTCCGTGATAATAGATTCGCACTCGGACCAGTCATGAATATCTTCAATGAGGGTACGCTCAACGCCGACGGATTTCCGCAGCCGTTCGCTGTTCACATCGCGATCGTCAATCCCCTGGCTGCGCTCCCACAGCACGCGGCCAAACTTCCCGAAGCGCTTAAGCAGCATCGCGAGATCGCTTCGCTGTACGTCTTCGCAGGTGCGTAACCCCATGCTTTCCAGCTTTGCGGCGGAGACTTTACCGACGCCGGGAATTTTGCCGAGCGGCAGCGTTTTTAAAAATGCAGGCACCTCTTCCGGCGTAATGACGTACTGGCCGTTGGGCTTATTTAAATCCGAAGCGATTTTGGCAAGGAATTTAACGGGCGCCACACCCGCCGATGCCGTCAGATTCAGCTCGTTGAAAATCGTCTGGCGGATCTCCTGAGCCATCAGCGTGGCGGAGCCGTGGCAGTGCACGCTGTCGGTCACATCGAGATAGGCTTCGTCCAGCGACAGCGGCTCTATCAGAGAGGTATAGCGGGAGAAAATTTCCCGAATATGAAGGGAAGCCTCTTTATAGGCGTCGAACCGCCCGGGCAGAAGCGTGAGATGAGGGCAAAGCTTTAAGGCCATCGCCGTCGGCATGGCGCTTCGCACGCCAAATTTGCGCGCAGGATAGTTGGCGGTGCTGATGACACCACGCTGAACGCGGCTGCCGCCAATGGCGATGGGAATATCCCGCAGCGCCGGGTTGTCTCGCATCTCCACTGCGGCAAAAAAGCAGTCCATATCAACATGGATTATTTTGCGCATAGTAAGCCCTCACTCATCACTGGATAAGTATACAGTAAATAAATGAGAGTTGAGAAGCAGATGTAAGAATGCCGGGTGGCGGCGTTGCCTTACCCGGCCTACAAAAAATTAAATAATGCGCTGCTGCTCGCGCGCCATGCGTTTTTTGCGGGCGTCGCACGGTTCCGGGCAGTCGCAGACCTTCTCCATACCAATGGAGGAAATACCGCCGCAGCTGCCCTGAATGCTTTTCCGCTTAACGATCCAGCCTAACGACATGCCGAAGATGACAAGCACAAAAACCACAAAGGTTGCCAGAAACGTCAGCATCATCAGCCTCCAAAGTCATCAAGCATGATGTTCTCATCTTCGACGCCGAGATCTTTCAGCATCTTAATCACGGCGGCGTTCATCATCGGCGGACCGCACATATAGAACTCGCAGTCCTCGGGTGCCGGGTGCTGTTTGAGGTAGTTTTCATACAGCACGTTGTGGATGAACCCCGTATAGCCCGTCCAGTTATCTTCCGGCTGCGGATCGGAAAGCGCTACGTGGAAGGTAAAGTTCGGGTTTTCACGTGCCAGCTGTTCAAACTCGTCGTCGTAGAACATTTCGCGCAGCGAGCGCGCCCCGTACCAGAAGCTGATTTTACGCTTGCTGCCGAGCCGCTTGAGCTGGTCAAAAATGTGCGAGCGCATCGGGGCCATACCGGCACCGCCGCCGATAAAGACCATCTCCGCGTCGGTATCTTTCGCGAAGAACTCCCCGAACGGACCGGAGATGGTCACCTTATCGCCCGGCTTCAGAGACCAGATGTATGACGACATCACGCCCGGCGGCGCATCCGGCACATTCGGTGGCGGCGTGGCGATACGCACGTTGAGCATGATAATGCCCTTCTCCTCCGGGTAGTTGGCCATCGAGTAGGCGCGCAGCGTCGGCTCTTTTACCTCTGATACAAAGCGGAAGAGATTGAATTTGTCCCAGTCGGCGCGGTACGCCTGCGGAACGTCGAAGTCCGCATACGCCACGGTATGATCAGGACACTCAATCTGAATGTATCCGCCGGCGCGGAACGGGACATCTTCCCCTTCCGGTACGCGCAGCTTCAGCTCTTTGATAAAGGTGGCTTTGTTATCATTAGAGATAACCTCGCACTCCCATTTTTTGACGCCGAAAATCTCTTCAGGCAGTTCAATCTTCATGTTCTGACGCACTGCGACCTGACAGGCCAGACGGCAGCCCTCTTTTGCCTCACGCTTAGTGATATGCGCCAGCTCGGTGGGCAGAATATCGCCACCGCCCTCTTTTACTGTCACGCGGCACTGCCCGCAGGAGCCGCCGCCGCCGCAGGCTGAGGAGACAAAAATACCGTTACCGGAGAGCGTATTGAGCAGTTTATCTCCCGCAGGCGTGCGGATCTGATTCTGCGGATCGTCATTAATATCAATCACCACGTCGCCGGAATTCACCAGCTTCGCCCGTGCCGCCAGAATGAGTCCTGACAGCACCAGTACGATCAGCGTGAACATCACCACGCCAAGAATAATTTCCATCTGTTAGCCCTTATAGCTGCACACCGGAGAAGGACATAAAGCCCAGCGCCATCAGACCGGTGGTGATAAAGGTGATCCCTAAGCCACGCAGACCCGCAGGCACGTTGGCATATTTCATTTTCTCGCGGATCCCCGCCATGGTGACAATCGCCAGCATCCAGCCGATGCCGGAACCAAAACCGTACACCACGGATTCACTGAAGTTGTAATCACGCTGAACCATAAACGAGACGCCGCCGAAGATGGCGCAGTTCACCGCGATCAGCGGGAGGAAGATCCCCAGCGCGTTATAGAGTGAAGGGAAGTACTTATCGAGGATCATCTCCAGGATTTGCACCAGCGCCGCGATCACCCCGATAAAGGTAATGAAGTTCAGGAAGCTGAGATCAACTCCTTCTACCAGCGCGCCATCCCGCAGCACGAAGTTGTACACCAGATTGTTAATCGGAACCGAAAGTCCCAACACAACGGTGACCGCCACGCCCAGGCCAAATGCCGTGGAGACCTTTTTAGACACAGCAAGGAACGTACACATGCCGAGGAAAAACGCGAGCGCCATGTTTTCAACAAACACCGCGCGCACAAACAAACTCAGGTAATGAGCCATCGTCGGTTACTCCTTTTCCTGCTGTTCTGGTTTCAACGTACGAATCAGCCAGATCAACAAACCGATAATGAAAAATGCGCTAGGGGCCAGCAGGAACAGGCCGTTTGGCAGATACCATCCGCCGTTTTGCACCGTGTCCAGCACCGTGATGCCAAACAGCTTGCCGCTGCCAATCAGCTCTCGCAGGAACCCCACGGTCAGCAGGATCGCGCCATAGCCCAGACCGTTGCCGATACCGTCCATAAAGCTCGCCAGCGGCGGCATTTTCATCGCGTAGGCTTCCGCACGCCCCATGACGATACAGTTGGTGATAATCAGCCCGACAAACACCGAGAGCTGTTTGGAGGTTTCATAGGCGAAGGCGCGCAGCAGCTGATCGACCACGATCACCAGCGAGGCGATGATCGCCATCTGCACGATGATCCTCACGCTGTTGGGAATGTGGTGGCGGATCATCGAGATAAACATGCTCGAAAACGCCGTAACCAGCGTGACGGCCAGCGTCATTACCACCGCCGTTTCCAGCTTGGTCGTCACCGCCAGGGCTGAACAGACGCCCAGCACCTGCAGCGTGATCGGGTTATTGGCGAGCAGTGGGCCAATGAGCACCTTTTTCACTTCTTTCAGTTCACCGGTATCAGCCATTGTTCAGCACTCCTTCACGTACGTTTTTCAGGAAAGGACCAAAGCCCAGCTCGCCCATCCAGAAATCAAAACTGTGCTGCACGCCGTTTGAGGTGAGCGTAGCGCCGGAAAGCCCGTCGACCGCGTAGTCGTCACCGGGACGTGCCGCTCCTTTCATCACCTTCAGCGCAGGCAGACCGTTATCGTCGAGCACTTTCTTGCCGACAAACTGTGCCCGCCAGTTCGGGTTTTCCACTTCGCCGCCCAGCCCCGGCGTTTCGCCCTGGTCATAATACGTAATGCCTTTAACGGTGCGGCCATCCGTATCAAGGGCCACAAAGGCATACATCATTGACCACAGGCCGTTGCCGTAGACAGGAAGCACCACTTCCTGAATGCGTTTTTGGGGGTCACGCACCAGGTAAATTTCGGCGAGATTGCTGCGGCGCTTAATCCCGGCAGGGTCTTGCGATGCCTCGAGCGTCAGGCTCATCTGCGGATCTTTCAGCGCCAGCGCCTGGTTGAAGGTTGCCGGGTCTTTATCCAGCAGCTGGCCTGTTTTTAAATCCACCAGACGCGCGGAAATTCGTTCGGCAAAGACGGCCGAAACCTCATCTGCGCTCATCCCCTCCTGCATCAGTCCGGCCACGGCCAGAATGTTGCGCTGTTTATCCAGGGCACGTTGCTCCTGCTGCAGGGGTTTTAACCCCACGGCAGAACCGGCCACGACAATGGAGCAGACCAGACAGAGCACCAGCACCACCAGCAGCGTTTTGCTGATGCTGTCGTTATTTTTGACTTCAGCCACGCGCCTTCCTCCGCTTGATGTTGGCCCGCACCACCAGGTAATCGAAAAGTGGCGCAAACAGATTGGCAAACAGAATCGCCAGCATCATCCCTTCCGGATACGCCGGGTTGACCACGCGGATCAGGACACACATCGCGCCAATGAGCACGCCATAGCTCCATTTACCTTTATCGGTAAACGAGGCCGAGACGGGATCCGTCGCCATGAACATCATGCCGAACGCGAAGCCCCCCAGCACCAGATGCCAGTACCAGGGCATGGAGAACATCGGGTTAGTGGACGAACCGATAAGGTTGAACATCGTGGCGGTCAGCACCATGCCGATCATCACGCCTGCAACAATCCGCCAGGAGGCCACGCGCCCAAACAGGATGATCGCCCCGCCAATCAAAATCATCAGCGTCGAGACTTCACCGATAGAGCCGGGAATGTTGCCAATAAAGGCATCAAACCAGGTCACGGGCTGACCCGTCGCGTTGTTCACCAGCGTTTCGCCGCCGTGTGCCGCCCACTGTGAAAGCGGCGTCGCACCGGAAAAACCGTCTGCCGCCGTCCAGACCAGATCGCCTGAGATTTGCGCCGGATAGGCAAAGAAGAGGAACGCACGTCCCGCCAGCGCCGGGTTGAGGAAGTTCCGCCCGGTGCCGCCGAAAATTTCTTTAGCAATGACCACGCCAAAGCTAATGCCCAGCGCCGCCTGCCAGAGCGGTAAGGTTGGCGGGACAATCAGGGCAAACAGAATCGAGGTCACGAAGAAACCTTCGTTGATCTCATGTTTACGGATGATGGCGAACAGCACTTCCCAGAAGCCACCCACGATAAATACCGTGAGGTAAATCGGCAGGAAGAACACCGCGCCCAGTGTCATCATGCTGATCCAGCCCGCGTCTGGCGCGAAGTTCACCCCTAAGGACTGGGCCAGGCGGTAGTGCCAGTCAGACTGAAGCACCTTCGCCAGCTGCTGCGCATCGTACATGTGGTGCAGCGCCGGAAGGGTCTGCAAACCGACGTTGTACATCCCCCAAAACATCGCCGGGAAGACTGCAAACCACACCAGAATCATCATCCGTTTAAGGTCGATGGCGTCACGAACGTGCGCCGCCCCCTTCGTCACCAGACCCGGCGTATAGAAAATGGTCGCCGTTGCTTCATATAGCGGGTAGTACTTTTTGAGCTTCCCTTCGGTAAAGTGCGGCTCCATTTTTTCAAAGAGGTGTTTTAAGCCCATCGGTTATCCTTCCTGCTCAATGCGGGTTAACACCTCGCGCAATACCGGTCCATATTCGTATTTTCCCGGACAGACATAGGTACAGAGCGCCAGATCTTCTTCGTCCAGTTCCAGGCAGCCCAGCGCCTGCGCGCTGTCGGTGTCACCGGCGAGCAGATCACGCAACAGCATGGTCGGCAGAATATCCAGCGGCATAACGCGCTCGTAGTTGCCAATCGGGACCATGGCGCGCTCGCCACCGTGCGTAGTGGTCGAAAAGTTAAACAGCCTGTTACGCAGGAAGTGGCCCAGCGTGGTCCGGGTGACGGAGTATTTTTCCGCACCGGGCAGCACCCAGCCGAACAGCTCTTTGTCGCGCCCTTCCTGCACAATGCTGACCTGCAAATGGAAACGCCCCAGATAGGCGTGCGCCTGCACAGCATGGCGGCCACTGAGGACCGAACCGGAAATCAGCCGGTTTTCGCCCGCTTTGGTTTCGTCGGTCAGTAGTTCATTAATATCCGCGCCAATCAGCGTTTTCACCAGACGCGGGTTTACCGCCTGCGGCCCGCCGATGGCGATGACACGTTCTGCGCACAGCTCTCCGGTGGTGAAGAGCTTCCCGATGGCGATGACGTCCTGATAATTAAGGTGCCAGACCTGTTTCGCCAGGCTTACCGGCTCAAGAAAGTGGATGTGCGTTCCAACCAGACCCGCCGGATGCGGGCCCGCAAACGCATTAAACGTGACCTGCCCCTGCGGATGTCCGCCGAGCTTGCCGCCGCCGGCCTGGCATACGTGGACTTTCCCCGACGTCAGGCGGGTTAACACGGTCAGCCCGGCATCAAAGGCTTTGCGCTGCGCCAGGATAACCGGCTGCGGGTCCACGCTGAGTGGGTTGGTGTCCATTGCCGTGACGAAAATCGCGGCCGGTTCCGTGCCCGGCACAGGGGATTTGCTGAAGGGACGGGTACGAAGCGCGGTCCATAAACCGGACGCCAGAAGCTGAGCCTGTACAGCGTCACGGCTCAGCGACACGAGGTCTGCGGCATCGTAATGGGCGAATTCACGCTGTTCGTTGCCTTCAATGCGGATAACCACCGACTGCAAAACGCGTCGTTCGCCACGGTTAATCGCCACAACGGTGCCACTTGCGGGGGCAGTGAACATCACGCCGGGATTTTTTTTGTCCTCAAAGAGCGCCTGGCCTGTGATCACGCGATCGCCTTCCTTTACCAGCATAGAAGGTCGCATTCCCAGGTAGTCGTCGCCCACAATGGCGACATGACGGACACGTGCGCCTGTCGAAACGTGCTGCGCGGGCACGCCTGCAATCGGCAGATCAAGTCCTTTTTTTATTTTAAACATGTGGTTAGCAGGTTTCCATGAACAACAATCCAGTGGCCGCAAAGTGTAACATTTTCCCCTTCTCGCGGGCAGGTAAACCGCCGTCGCGCGCACCAAATTGCGAGCTAATGCGCAAAGTTCCTGGAGCCATCGCGATTTTGATGGTTTATAAAGTAAAACTAATTTGTAAACTCACCGCCCGGCTCTTGCGAAAATCTATAGCGGTGCTAATGTGAGCGCTCCTAACAGAATAATCTGATTTCGGGTCTCTTTTGCCGTCCTGGCAAGTTGGTCATGGTTTTATCAAGGAACTAGTAGTATGCGTAAAATCGCATTGTTCATTGCGATGCTTCTGATTCCGTGCATGTCGTTTGCCGGACTGCTCAGCAGTAATAGCTCATCGACGCCGGTCAGTAAGGAATATAAACAGCAGTTAATGGGATCGCCGGTTTATATTCAAATCTTCAAGGAAGAACGCACTCTCGATCTGTATGTGAAGATGGGCGAGACATATCAGCTGCTTGATAGTTACAAAATTTGTAACTACTCCGGCGGACTGGGGCCAAAACAACGTCAGGGCGACTTCAAAAGTCCGGAAGGGTTCTACAACGTTCAGCGCAGCCAGCTCAAGCCTGACAGCCGCTTCTATAAAGCCATTAACATCGGCTTCCCGAATGCCTATGACCGTGCACACGGTTATGAAGGTAAATACCTGATGATCCACGGTGCCTGCGTGTCTATCGGCTGTTATGCGATGACCGATTCCGGCATTGATGAGATCTTCCAGTTCGTGACCGGCGCGCTGGTCTTTGGGCAGCCTAGCGTACAGGTCAGCATCTATCCGTTCCGCATGACGGACGCCAACATGGCACGTCACAAGTACTCATACTACGCGGATTTCTGGCAACAGCTGAAGCCGGGTTATGACTACTTTGAGCAGACCCACAAGCCACCGGTGGTCTCTATCGTAGATGGCCGTTACGTGGTCAGCAAACCGCTGAGCCACGAAGTCGTCCATCCACAGCTGGCGTCAAATTACACGGTCCCCGAGACAAAATAGCACCCACTCGCCTGGCATAATCTTTTGCCAGGTTTCGTTGCCCGTCAGCGGCTGCGTTGCAATAACAGTGACCACATCGTTCGGTGTGGTCTCCTTCTGAAAGTCTATCTCCACATCCTGATCCAGCAGCGTCGCCACGCCAAACGGCGCACGGCGGGTGATCCAGAACAGATTCGTCGAGCAGAACGCCATCACATAGCGGCCGTCAGAGAGCAGCATGTTGAACACGCCTTTTTCACGTAGCTCGGTCGCCAGCGTCGCGATGTATTTAAACACGGCAGCCATGTTGCCTGGCGTACGTGGATAGCGCTCCGTCAGCTTGTGCAGCAGCCAGCAGAAGGCTTTTTCGCTGTCGGTTTCGCCAACCGGGCGGAAATTGCCCGTTTCCAGCGACTTATAGCCCGTGAGTTGCCCATTGTGCGCGTAGGTCCAGTTACGGCCCCACAGCTCGCGGGTAAACGGATGGGTATTTTCCAGCGCGACTTCGCCGCGGTTAGCCTGGCGAATGTGGGCGATCACCGAGCGGGACTTGATGGGATAGTCCTGCACCAGTTTGGCAATCGGTGAGTTAAAGCTGGGCTGTGGATCTTTGAACGTGCGACACCCTTTACCTTCGTAGAAGGTGATGCCCCAGCCGTCTTTATGCGGCCCGGTTCCTCCACCGCGCTGCACCAGCCCGGTGAAACTAAAGCAGATATCGGTTGGCACATTCGCGCTCATCCCGAGCAGTTCGCACATACATCACCTCCACAACAGCGGGGGCAGCGCCCCAATGGATATGCCCCCCGCGAAGTCTTACTTAGCCATCTCTTTTTCGATCAGCTGGATCAGGATGTGGATCACTTTGATGTGAATTTCCTGAATGCGGTCAGCATAACCGAAGTGCGGAACGCGAATTTCAACATCCGCCGTACCGTCCATCTTACCGCCATCTTTACCCGTCAGGGTGATGACTTTCATCCCTTTTTCACGCGCGGCGGCGATCGCTTTGATCACGTTACCGGAGTTGCCGGAGGTAGAAATCCCCAGCAGCACGTCGCCTTCACGGCCTACCGCTTCAACGTAGCGAGAGAAGATGTGGTCGTAACCGAAGTCGTTGCCTACGCAGGAGATGTGGCTCACGTCGGAAATCGCAATCGCCGGGTAGCCCGGGCGGTTTTCGCGATAGCGACCGGTCAGCTCTTCTGCGAAGTGCATCGCGTCACAGTGAGAGCCACCGTTACCGCAGGAGAGCACTTTGCCACCCGCTTTGAAGCTGTCGGCCAGCAGGACCGCAGCGCGCTGAATAGCGTGAATATTGGCATCATCTTTCAGAAAGTTAGCCAGCGTTTCCGCCGCTTCGTTCAGTTCGTTACGAATAAGATCCTGGTACATGAGGATAATCCTTCAGTATTGATGAAATAACACAGTGGAGTGTACCGGATAGCGGGAAAAGCGAGAAGCTAAAGCCATGCGAAACGTCCGGCGTTTTGCTTTTTCGTGCCGAGTAAAACGCGAACAATGTGAACCAGGTTGTAATTATTTTGTAAACACATTGCTAAAGGAAATAACATCAACTACAACCATATCATCACAAGTGGTCAGACCTCCTACAAGCAAGGGAGCTTTTCTTTATGATGATTTTGAGCATTCTCGCAACCGTTGTTCTGCTCGGTGTGTTGTTCTATCACCGCGTAAGTTTATTCCTGAGCAGCCTGATTCTTCTGGCCTGGACGGCTGCGCTTGGCGTCGCAGGTCTCTGGAATATCTGGCTTTTAGTCCCTCTTGCCATCATCCTTCTGCCGTTTAACTTTGCCCCGATGCGTAAATCAATGATCTCTGCACCGGTGTTCAAAGGCTTCCGCAAAGTGATGCCGCCAATGTCGCGCACTGAAAAAGAGGCGATTGATGCGGGCACCACCTGGTGGGAAGGCGATCTTTTCCAGGGCAATCCGGACTGGAAAAAGCTGCATAACTACCCGCAGCCGCGTCTGACCGCGGAAGAACAGGCGTTTATTGACGGCCCGGTGGAAGAAGCCTGCCGTATGGCGAACGACTTTGCTATCACCCATGAAATGGCCGATCTGCCGCCAGAACTGTGGGCGTACCTGAAAGAGCATCGCTTCTTCGCGATGATCATTAAGAAAGAGTACGGCGGTCTGGAGTTCTCCGCTTACGCTCAGGCTCGCGTGCTGCAAAAGCTGGCAGGCGTTTCCGGGATCCTGGCGATTACCGTTGGCGTGCCTAACTCCTTAGGCCCGGGTGAACTGCTGCAGCATTACGGTACGGAAGAGCAAAAAGATCACTACCTGCCGCGTCTGGCACGCGGTCAGGAAATCCCTTGCTTCGCGCTGACCAGCCCGGAAGCAGGCTCCGATGCGGGCGCGATTCCGGATACCGGCGTGGTCTGCATGGGCGAGTGGCAGGGCGAGCAGGTGCTGGGCATGCGCCTGACCTGGAACAAGCGTTATATCACGCTGGCCCCTATCGCCACCGTGCTGGGTCTGGCCTTTAAGCTCTCTGACCCGGAAAAACTGCTGGGCGGCGAAGAAGATCTGGGCATTACCTGTGCGCTGATCCCAACCTCTACCCCAGGCGTCGAAATTGGTCGTCGTCACTTCCCGCTGAACGTGCCGTTCCAGAACGGTCCAACCCGCGGCCAGGATATCTTTGTGCCGATTGACTACATCATCGGTGGTCCGAAAATGGCCGGTCAGGGCTGGCGTATGCTGGTGGAATGTCTGTCGGTGGGCCGCGGTATTACCCTGCCGTCGAACTCAACCGGCGGTCTGAAGTCGGTGGCGATGGGGATTGGTGCCTACGCGCACATCCGCCGCCAGTTCAAAATCTCCATCGGCAAGATGGAAGGTATCGAAGAGCCGCTGGCGCGTATCGCGGGCAACGCCTACGTAATGGACGCCGCCGCCACGCTGATTACCTACGGCATTATGCTGGGCGAAAAACCGGCCGTACTGTCCGCTATTGTGAAGTACCACTGTACCCACCGCGCGCAGCAGTCAATCATTGACGCGATGGATATTGCAGGCGGTAAAGGCATTATGCTCGGCGAAGGCAACTTCCTGGCGCGCGGCTATCAGGGCGCACCGATTGCCATCACCGTGGAAGGGGCAAACATCCTGACCCGCAGCATGATGATCTTCGGTCAGGGCGCAATTCGCTGCCATCCTTACGTGCTGGAAGAGATGGCCGCTGCGCAGAACAATGACGTGGATGCCTTCGATAAGCTGCTGTTCAAACATATCGGTCACGTGGGCAGCAACAAGGTGCGCAGCTTCTGGCTGGGCCTGACGCGCGGCCTTACCAGCGCCACGCCGACCGGCGATGCAACTAAACGTTATTATCAGCATCTGAACCGTCTGAGCGCCAACCTGGCCCTGCTGTCTGACGTTTCCATGGCGGTGCTGGGCGGCAGCCTGAAGCGTCGCGAACGTATCTCTGCCCGACTGGGCGATGTGCTGAGCCAGATCTTCCTGGCCTCTGCGGTCCTTAAACGTTACGACGATGAAGGCCGTCAGGAAGCGGATCTGCCGCTGGTGCACTGGGGCGTGCAGGATGCGTTGTATCAGGCTGAACAGGCGATTGACGATCTGCTGGCGAACTTCCCGAACCGCTTCGTGGCAGGCGCCCTGCGCGTGGTGATCTTCCCGACCGGTCGTCACCATCTGGCGCCGTCCGACAAGCTGGACCACAAAGTGGCGAAGATCCTGCAGGTTCCGAGCGCAACCCGCTCCCGCATCGGTCGCGGTCAGTATCTGGCGCCGACGCCGCATAACCCGGTGGGTCTGCTGGAAGAAGCGCTGCTGGACGTGATGGCCGCCGATCCGATTCACCAGAAGATCTGTAAACAGCTGGGCAAAAACCTGCCGTTTACCCGTCTGGACGAACTGGCAAAACAGGCGCTGGCCGGTGGCATTATCAGTAAAGATGAGGCCGCTCTGCTGGTGAAAGCCGAAGAGAGCCGTCTGCGCAGCATTAACGTGGATGATTTCGAACCGGATGAGCTGGCGACGCAGCCGGTAAAGCTGCCGGAGAAGCACCGCAAACCTGAAGCGGCATAACGCGTTTCGCTTATACAAACCCCGCCTCGCGCGGGGTTTTTTATTGCCACATTTTCTCGTTATGTCGTGCTACAGTGTCAAAAAGTGGTCGTTTGAGGAGTCTGAATTGTGCCTGGTCTGAAGATTTCTATTTTGCAGCAACCTTTAGTGTGGATGGATGGCCCCGCCAACCTGCGCCACTTTGATCGCCAACTGGAAGACATTACCGGGCGTGATGTGATTGTCCTGCCGGAAATGTTCACCACCGGCTTCGCCATGGAAGCGGCAAAACAGTCAATGCCTCAGGATGAGGTGGTCGCCTGGATGCACGCCAAAGCGCAGCAGACTAATGCGCTGATCGCCGGCAGCGCCGCCCTGCAGACCGAACGCGGGCCGGTGAACCGCTTCCTGCTGGTGGAGCCGGAAGGGAACGTGCATTTTTACGATAAACGCCACCTGTTCCGCATGGCGGATGAGCATCATCACTATGAGGCCGGTAACGAGCGCGTGGTGTTCGAATGGCGCGGCTGGCGTATTCTGCCGCTGGTCTGCTACGACCTGCGTTTCCCGGTGTGGTCGCGTAACCGCAACGATTACGACCTGGCGCTGTATGTTGCCAACTGGCCTGCACCGCGCTCCCTGCACTGGCAATCGCTGCTGGTGGCGCGCGCGATTGAGAACCAGGCGTACGTGGTGGGCTGCAACCGCGTGGGGACGGACGGCAACGGGCATCACTATCGCGGCGACAGCCGGGTGGTGAATCCGCAGGGCGAGATCATCGCCACCGCCGAGCCGCATCAGGCGACGCGTATTGATGCCGAATTATCGTTAACGGCGCTGAAGGAGTACCGGGAGAAGTTTCCGGCGTGGCAGGATGCGGATCCTTTTAGCATTGAGTGAAAAAAAAGCCGGGTGGCGGCTACGCCTTACCCGGCCTACCAATGTTGCTCGCTTCTTTTAACTCACCAGCGCCTGCCCGTCCTTGCGGCTTTCCGTCGCGGCCACGTAGTGTCCTTCCGGCAGGCGGTAAATCACCTGCGCGCCACCGAAGTTGTAATCCTGAAGCGGATCTTCCACCACGATCTGATGTCCGCGCTCGCGCAGAGCGGCAATCGTGTTGCGATCGAACGTCGATTCAACGATCACCTCCCTGCCCTGCACTACGCGCCAGCGCGGCGCATCGATTGCCGCCTGCGGGTTTTGCCCGTGCAGCATGATGCGCAGCGCCATCTGCATGTGCCCCTGCGCCTGCATCGGGCCGCCCATCACGCCAAAGGACATCAGCGGCTGGCCGTTGCCGTCCATCGCAAAGCCCGGAATGATGGTGTGGAACGGGCGCTTGCTGCCCGCCAGCGCGTTCGGGTGCTCAGGATCCAGCACAAATCCGCAGCCCCGGTTTTGCAGGCTGATCCCCGTATCCGGCACCACAATGCCTGAACCGAAGCCCATATAGTTGGACTGAATAAACGAGACCATCATCCCGCTGGCGTCCGCGGTGCTGATGTAGACCGTGCCGCTCTGCGTCGGGGAGCCGTAGACAAAATCAGACGCGCTGTCGTGGTTGATCAGCGCCGCACGTGACTTCAGATAATGGTCGCTCAGCAGCTCTTTCGCCGCGAACGCCATGTGTTCTTCGTCCGCCACGTAGCGGTCGAGATCCGCCAGCGCCAGCTTCATCGCCTCGATGGACAGATGCAGAGACTGCACGGAATCCGGATGATGCTTCTCAATGCCGCACTGCTCAAGAATGCCGAGCGCAATCAGCGTGGCGATCCCCTGACCGTTAGGCGGGAGCTCCTGCACCGAACCGCCCGCGAAGTCGCGCGACAGCAGCTCTACCCAGTCCACGCGATGGTTGGCCAGATCCTCAGCCGTCAGGTGCGCGCCATGTTCTTTGGCGAAAGCGGCAATTTTCTGCGCCAGCTCGCCGCGGTAAAAGGCGTCGCCGTTAGTTTTCGCAATCAGCTCCAGCGAGTTCGCCTGCGCCGGGTTACGGAAGATCTCCCCCACGCGCGGGGCGCGGCCTTCCGGCGCGAAGCAGGCGCTGAAACCCGGCTGATCTTTCAGCTTGTGATAGCCGCGCTGCCAGAGATGCCCAATCAGCGGGGAGACCGGGAAGCCTTTGCGCGCGTAGTCAATGGCGGGCTGCGCCAGGGTGGTCAGCGGCAGCGTGCCGAAGCGTTCCGCCAGGGCGACCCAGCCGGATACCGCGCCCGGCACGGTCACCGCGTCCCAGCCGATTTCCGGCACTGCGGTTTTTCCGGCAAACAGATCCGCATGCCAGCTCGCCGGCGAACGACCGGAGGCGTTCAGGCCGTGCAGCTTTTCACCGTCCCAGACGATGGCAAAGGCATCGCTGCCGATCCCGTTGCCGGTCGGCTCGACCACCGTCAGCGCCATCGCGGTGGCAATGGCCGCATCCACGGCATTTCCCCCCAGCTGCAGCATCTTCATTCCCGCCTGCGCCGCCAGCGGCTGCGACGTTGCAACGGCGTTATGGCCCAGCATCGGCGGGCGGCGTGAATCGTAACCGGACGTAAAATCAAGCGCTTTGGTCATCATGACTCCTTAGTCATGGCGCGGATCGAGCGCATCGCGCAGCCCGTCGCCGAGTAAATTAAAGCCCTGCACGGCAAGGAAAATCGCCACACCGGGGAAAATGGACATCCACGGGGCCTGCTCAAGAAAACCTTTGGCGGTGTTGAGCATAGAGCCCCAGGACGGATTGGGCGGCTGCTGTCCCAGCCCCAAGAACGACAGGCTGGCTTCAGCGATTATCGCCGAGGCAATCGCCAGCGTGGCCTGTACCAGGATCGGCGACATCACGTTGGGCAGGACATACTTAATGATGATCCAGCGATCCGGCAGGCCAATCGCCCGCGCGCCGTCGATATACTCTTCGTTGCGAATGGCGATCACCTGCCCGCGCGTCAGGCGGGCGAAGATCGGCATCGCCGAAAGACCGATGGCGATCATCGCGTTGGTCAGGCTCGGGCCTAAAAATGCCCCCAGCGCGATCGCCATGATCAGGAACGGGCAGGCCAGCAGCGCCTCGATCACGCGCGAGATGACACCGTCCCACATCTTCTGGAAGTAGCCCGCCACCAGCCCCAGCGGAACGCCGATAACCACGGCAATTACCACAGACATACAGCCCGCCATCAGCGAGGTGCGCGCCCCCCAGATAATGCGGGATAAGATGTCGCGCCCCAGCTCGTCGGTGCCGAACCAGTACATCACCGACGGCGCTTTGCGCACCGCCAGGAAGTTGGCCTTGACCGGATCGAACGGGGCGATCCACGGCGCCAGCAGCGCCACCAGCACAAAGAAGCCCACCACCGCCGCGCCAATGACCGCACTTTTATTGCCGAGGAATTTCTTCAGCACCCGGTTTTGCGCCCCCGGCAGCGCAGGCACAACGGTTTGCGTCGTCAGTTCCGCCATGGTTAACCTCGCATTTTCGGGTTGATGAGGACGTAGAGCACGTCGGCCAGAAGGTTCAGCATCAGGAAGCCAATCGCCACGATCAGCACCACGCCCTGCACCACCGCATAGTCACGGTTGAAAACCGAGTCGACGATCATCTTGCCAAAGCCCGGAATGGTGAAAACCTGCTCGGTCAGCACCGCACCGCCCAGCAGCTCGCCAAACAGCAGCGTGGTGAGGGTGATTACCGGCACCAGCGCGTTGCGAAACGCATGCTTCAGGATCACCGCTTTCGGCAGTAGCCCTTTCGCCCGCGCGGTGCGGATGTAATCCGCTTTCAGCACGGCAATCATCGAGGCACGGGTATGGCGCATCAGCGTTGCCGCGAGGCCCGTTCCGAGCACGGACGCGGGCAGCAGCAGCGTGCGCAGGTTCTGAAGCGGATCTTCGCTGAACGGCACATAGCCGGACGCGGGGAGCCATTGCAGGTTCACCGAGAAGACCAGAATCAGCAGGATCCCCAGCCAGAAGTGCGGGATCGAGATCCCCGAAATCGCCACGAAGTTCGCCCCGTGATCGACCCAGCTGTTTTTGTTCACCGCCGCGAGGATCCCCATGCTGATGCCAAACACCAGCGCGATAATCATCGCCAGCAGCGACAGCTCCAGCGTAACCGGCAGCTTGCTGGCAATCAGCTGCGTCACCGGCTCATGCGTGCGTAAGGAGACGCCCAGATCGCCCTGCAGCGCCCGCGTCAGCCAGTGGAAATACTGCACGGGAATGGGCGCATCGAGGTTCAGCTCCGCGCGCAGCTGAGCGATAACTGCCGGGTCGCGCTCCTCACCGGCCATGGCGATCAACGGGTCGCCGGGAAGCAGCTTTTGCAGCCCAAACACCATCATGCTCACCAGCAGTAGCGTCGGGACGGCCAGCAGCAGACGTTTGCAAATCAGTTCCAGCATGGGCTCTCCTCAGGACGGTTATTTCGCCAGCGTTAAGCCAGCCAGACGCACTATGCCGTCCGGGTACGGCTTAAAGCCCTGCACGCTTTTGTTCAGGCCAAAAATACGCGGCTCGAAGTAGAGGTAGGCAATCGGCATATCCGTTTGCAGCTGTTTCACCACCTTGTCGTACAGCGGCTGGCGCGCGGCCTGGTCAGTACTCTGGCGCGCCTGGGTCAGCCACTCATCAACCTGCGCATTGCTGTAGCGGCCGTCGTTCAGGGTGCCTTTGCTGTTGATAAAGCCGTAGATACTGCCGTCCGGATCCGGGCGCCCCGACCAGCCTGAGAAGCTCAGCTGATAGTCCCCGCTCTGCTGGCGGTCCAGCAGCGTGGCGAATTCGGTCATCTGCAGGTTCAGATTAAAGCCCGCCTCGGCGACCATCGCCTGCAGCACCTGCCCCACCTGCTGTGAGGTGGGGTTGTTCGGTACCAGCAGGTTGACGGTCAGCGGCGCGCTGACGCCTGCCGCTTTGAGCAGCGCTTTGGCCTTGTCGACGTCACGCGGCGGGACCGGCAGGTTGACGTGATACGGGCTGACCGTCGAAAACGCCTGGTTGGCTGGCGTATACAGTCCTTCAAAGACCACCTGGTTTAGCGCATCGCGGTCGATAGCCTGCGAGAAGGCCTCGCGCACGCGGGCATCTTTGAACGGGTCATTGGCCGGCACCTTGCCGTTATTGATGTTGAAGGTGATGCCCTGATAGCCGAGGCCCGTTACCTTCGCCAGCGCCAGCTTGCTGTCGGCCTCGACGGTTTTCACGTCGCTGGCAGCAATCCCTTCGGTCAGATCGAGATCGCCCGCGCGCAGGTTTGCGAGGCGCACGGAGGCATCCGGAATCGGCAGATAGATAATTTTGTCGAAGTGGTAGGCGTCTTTGTTCCAGTAGTTGTCGAAGCGGGTCAGAACAATGCGGTCCTGAGATACGCGGCTGTCGAATTTATACGGGCCAGAACAGACGGGATGGGCAGCAAAGTCAGGCTTTTTCGCCGCCTCGGGGGCCATCATTGCACCCGCGCGGTCGGTGAGCTGCATCAGCAGCGCGGCATCGGGGGTCTTCAGGTGCAGCGCAATCTGCATCGGGCCGGTGATCTCGACCGATTCAACGGAGGAGATCTCGCTCTTACGCAGGGAGCCTTTCAGGGTCAGGGCGCGGTCGAGGTTGTATTTTGCCGCAGCGGCATCGAATTTCTCACCGTCGTGGAAGGTCACGCCTTCGCGCAGATTAAGCGTCAGAGTTTTACCGTCGTCACTCCACGCCCAGTCTTTGGCCAGGCCGGGGACAACTTTCAGGTTTTCATCCACGTCCACCAGCCTGTCGCACAGGGAGGCAAAGACGAAGCGGCCATAGTAGGTGCGCGCCAGATGTGGGTCGAGCATGTCCGGATCTGCCCCCAGGCCAATACGCAGCACGCTTTCAGAATGGGCGGGCAGCGCCGCGCCAAGCAACATAACACTTCCCAGTACGGTCAAAAGAGAATTACGCATTGTCATTATCATGAGTTCCTTGAAGGAAGGGATGAGTGGGTGGCCGCGTGTTCAAACAGCGCGCGGCGGCGCAGAAAAGCGGCGGATGGCGGTGCGATCTGGATAACGCTGCGATCGCGGTTGATCTCCTGCCAGCGATGACAGGCAACCTGACGCCCGCCGTCGAGCACCTGATTAATCGGCTCGACCTGACGGCATTCGTCGGTGACGTACGGGCAGCGGGTGTGGAAACGACAGCCGGACGGCGGGCTGGCAGGGTTCGGTAAGTCTCCCTGCAGCAGCGGCGCGTCGCGTTCAGCGCCCGGCTGCATCTGCGGCGCCGAGGCGATCAGCGCCTGCGTATAAGGATGTAGCGGCGCGTCAAAGATCTCATCCACGGTGGCGAGCTCGACGATTTGCCCGAGGTACATGACCGCCACGCGGTCGCTCATGTGGCGGATCACTGCCAGACCATGGGCGACAATCACCATTGTCAGCCCCAGTTGGTGCTTCAGGCTTTCCAGCAAATTGACCACCTGCGCCTGAACGGAGACGTCCAGCGCGGATACCGGCTCATCGCCCAGCAGCAGCTTCGGTCCCGAGGCCAGCGCGCGCGCAATGCCGATACGCTGGCGCTGCCCGCCGGAAAACTCGTGCGGGTAGCGCCCGGCCCAGGCGGCGGGCAGGCCTACGGTTTTAAGTAACTCGGCAACGCGGTACTGGCGATCCGCTTTTTTCATGTTCTGATGCAGCCACAGCGGCTCGCCGACGATCTGCTCCACCGTCATGCGCGGGTTCAGGGAGGCGAAGGGATCCTGGAAGATGATCTGCAGCTCGCGCCGGAGTTGATTGAGGCGCGCCCCCGAGGCGTGGGTGATCTCTTCCCCCTGATAAAACACGCGCCCTTCGCTGGCGGCCAGCAGGCGCAGCAGCAAACGGCCAAGCGTGGATTTTCCGGAACCGGACTCGCCGACAATCGCCAGCGTTTCGCCCGGCATCACGGCAAGCGACACGCGATCGACCGCCGTGACGAACCGGGCCGGGGTAAAGAGTTTTTTCGGACCGGGGAACAGCTTGCTGAGGTCCCGTGCTTCAAGAATGGGTGTGGTCATGCGGTCTCTCCCAGGGCGATGTGGTGTTCGAGCGGCACGCGGAAGCAGGCAACCTGATGGCCCGCGCCGAGCGTGGCGAGCTGCGGTTTTTCATCATGGCAGCGCGCCTGCGCAAACGGACAGCGGGTGGCAAAACGACAGCCCTTCGGCATGGATTCCGGCAGAGGTACCGAACCGGGAATGGTGGAAAGCGGGCCTTTACGTGCGCCAAGGGAGGGAATCGACCCCATCAGGCCGATGGTGTACGGGTGCTGCGGATCGGCAAATATCGCCTCAACGCTGCCCTGCTCTACCACCTGTCCGGCATACATCACCGCCACCTGCTGCGCCACTTCAGCCACCACGCCTAAATCGTGGGTGATCATCAGCACCGCCGTGCCGGTCTCTTCTTTGAGGGCGTTGAGCAAGGCGAGGATTTGCGCCTGGATAGTGACGTCAAGCGCGGTGGTCGGTTCGTCGGCAATCAATAATTTAGGATGATTAATCAGCGCCATGGCAATCATCACGCGCTGGCGCATGCCGCCGGAAAGCTGGTGAGGATACGCCTTGAGACGCATCTCTGCCGCCGGGATCTGCACTTTCTCGAGGATCTGCAGCGCGACCTTCATCGCCTCTGCGCGCGAGACGTCCTGGTGTCGCATGACCGCTTCACTCAACTGATCGCCCAGCGTAAACGCCGGATTGAGCGAGGTCATCGGCTCCTGGAAAATCATCGCCAGCTCGCTGCCACGCAGATCGGCATACTCCCGCAGCGAGAGCTTGCGCAGATCGTGGCGGCGAAACTGCATCTCCCCGCTGACGATCCGTGCGCTGGCGGGCAGTAACCCCATCAGCGCCAGTGAGGTGATACTTTTCCCGCAGCCGGACTCTCCCACCAGCGCCAGCGTTTCGCCCGCCCTGACGGTCAATGAGATACCGTCAAGCACGCTAACCGGTGAGCCCGCGAACGTAACGTTGAGGTTTTGGACTTGCAGTACGGGCGTGGCGTCCTTAAAGGGGATTGTCGTCATGGCGTGAAGTCGTCCTCAAGGTGGATAGCCTGAATCAGGGCGGTTTGCAGGCTGAGCAGGTGTTCGCGCATGGCGGCCGCAGCTTCATTAGGCTGGCGATGGATAATCGCCGCCATGATCTTGTGGTGGTGGTCGTTATAGCTATCGACACGTTCGGGCGTGCGGGCTAATTCGCGCAGATGCTGCCAGCCCGGTTCACGTCTGACGGCATCAATGGCATCAAACAGGCCGAGCATCAGACGGTTGCCCGCAGCCTCGGCAATCGCCCGGTGAAAGGCGCTATCCCAGAGTTCGTTAAGATCGCGGTCATCCGGGCTGACCTTATCGATGCGTTCCAGCATGCGCTGCATAAGCGCGAGGTTTTCCCTGGTGGCACGCAGTGCCGCAAGCCGGGCCAGGCCGGGTTCAAGCTGAAGACGAGCTTCCATCACTTCCAGCAGGTTGGTTTGCTGCACCAGTCCCTGAAGGGCCAGCGGTTCAACAGGTGCTGACGGGCCGATAAAGGTCCCTTTGCCCTGCTTACGCCAGATACGCCCCTCCTCTTCCAGCACGTCCAGCGCACGACGGACTTCACGTCGCCCTACGCCGAGAGTGTCCGACAGCTCACGTTCCGTGGGCAGCGGAATGCCTGGTGTTGACTCATGCTGGTTGATTAGCCCGCGCAACTGCTCAAGCGCGGTGCTGGAATTGGCCAGAAACCGTGACGGTTTTTCCATATTGGTTCGCTCGCTTTCATCATTGCTTTATTTTAATTAACGATAAGTTATTGATATGGAATGAAGCTTATCGTGCTAATGATTAAGCAATAACCAAACCAATACGTAATTGGTTCGGTATTTTTTTGGCAAGCGGGAGATAACCAAATGATTCTGCGTGAATTATTTTTACAGAAAGACACATTCTGAATGAGTTCTGGAGAGAGGCATGGTGGCAAAATGCACAACGATAGTGCAAATAACGCACTGCAACCGTGCAATTGTTAATTAATTGCACCATTTATATTAACTTTTTGTTAACGATAAGTGAGAGTATGGGATTACAGAACGCTGAAACGACGAAGGCCTGAATCATTTCTGATTCAGGCCTTCTGAATAGTGGCGGAACGGACGGGACTCGAACCCGCGACCCCCTGCGTGACAGGCAGGTATTCTAACCGACTGAACTACCGCTCCACTGTTCCCGTTTGGGGAACGAGGCGCATATTACGGTGCGCCTCCGATCTCGTCAACGCTTTTTCTCGCGTTTTGAATCGTTTGCTGCAAAAATCGCCCAAACGATGATTTTACAGGCATTCCGGCGTTTTTTCAGGCACGCCAGAGACAGCTGCCGCCCTTCTTCTGCACCAGATCAAGACGGGATTCGTGGTTAAGCAGCTCTTCATCACTGGCTAAAACAACCCGTAGCCGGCTTGCCTGACGGACAACACGCTGAATACCCGCTTCGCCCTGCGTCTGCTGAGACTCATTTTCCATACTGAACTTCATTGACGTCTGCCCGCCGGTCATCGTCAGATAGACATCGGCGAGGATCTGGGCATCGAGCAACGCCCCGTGGAGCGTTCGTTTGGTATTGTCTATCTCGTAGCGCGAACAAAGTGCATCCAGGCTGTTACGCTTGCCGGGGAACATCTTCCTCGCCAGCGCCAGACTGTCTGTTACCTTACAGAAGGTGTTCGTCTTCGGGATATCACGATTAAGCTTGCTGAATTCATAGTCCATAAAGCCGATATCGAACGAGGCGTTATGGATGACAAGCTCGGCGCCCTTGATGTATTCCAGGAACTCGTCAGCCACATCCGCAAACGTCGGCTTATCCAGCAAGAACTCATCGGCAATACCGTGAACGCCGAACGCTTCGGGGTCCACCAGCCGATCGGGCTTGAGGTAGACGTGGAAGTTGTTCCCCGTAAGACGACGGT
Source organism: Enterobacter sp. ku-bf2 (assembly GCF_001742765.1). Lineage (NCBI taxonomy): Bacteria > Pseudomonadati > Pseudomonadota > Gammaproteobacteria > Enterobacterales > Enterobacteriaceae > Enterobacter > Enterobacter sp. ku-bf2. The sequence continues at coordinate 9,149 of NZ_MDVW01000019.1, read as the reverse complement.
TCACCACTTCAACGGCGCCGATCTCGATGATCTTATGCCCTTCGTAGTGCGCGCCGATCTGGTTCATACCGGTGGTTTCGGTATCGAGGACGATCTGGCGAGTAATTGCAGTGCTCATAGCGGTCATTTATGTCAGACTTATCGTTTAACTGAACGTTTCAAATACAGGAAGTCTACCAGAGATGCGTAAACAGGTAGAAATTTTCACCGATGGATCTTGTCTCGGCAACCCAGGTCCCGGCGGCTACGGCGCGATAATGCGCTATCGCCAGCACGAAAAAACTTTTAGCGAAGGCTATTTTCTGACCACCAACAACCGGATGGAGCTCATGGCGGCCATTGTGGCGCTGGAGGCGTTAAAAGAACATTGTGACGTGGTGTTAAGTACCGACAGCCAGTACGTCCGCCAGGGGATTACCCAGTGGATCCATAACTGGAAAAAACGCGGCTGGAAGACTGCCGATAAGAAACCGGTCAAGAACGTCGATCTCTGGAAACGTCTTGATGCTGCGCTGGGCCAGCACCAGATTAAGTGGGAGTGGGTTAAAGGGCACGCCGGCCATCCGGAAAACGAACGCTGTGACGAGCTGGCGCGTGCGGCGGCCGCTAACCCTGCGCATGAGGACGCGGGCTATCAGCCTGAATCCTGATCAGGGCTTTTTGTATTGCCGCGTGGCGCCAACGGTCTGACGGATTGGCGTTTTCGATTTGCTCTGCTTCATGGGATTAAGCGTAAGGGGAATGGTTCGCTTACGCGCGACGATAAACTGCATGCAGCCTAAGGCAGGCAAATGCGTGCTCAACAAGACGCCCCCCTGCCGCGCCCAGGGCAGCACCTGAAAACCGCCGTAGCAGAGCACTTCGAAGTTCAGCAGTGACAGCCAGTCGAGCTGGCGCATCATGGTGAACATCCGGCTGTTGTATGGCGGCGTCCGACGCAGCACCGGTACCAGCTTACGCAGGCCCATCAGGCTCAGCGGATTGAATCCGCTCAGTACCAGCCAGCCGTCATCAATCAGCACGCGATCGGCTTCGCGAAGCAGACGGTGCGGATCGCTGCACCAGGGTAACGTATGTGCGAGCAAACACGCATCAACGGATTTTTCCGCAAACGGCAGATGTAACGGGTCTGCTTTCACCTGAACCGGCGATCCGCCGAGAGAGACGTTGACCTGATGCGAGATAGCGCAGCTTTCGGTATTGATTTCCGCGCTGAGATTGCCAATCTTAAGCAGGTGAAAGCCATACATTTTCGCCAGCCAGGGCTTCAGCTGTTGCTCTAACGCTTCGCGATAGTATTCACCCCAGGGCAATTCCGCCCAACGTTCCGGTGCTGCGACAGTCTGAGGTATCCTTGCCGGTTTCATCAACACACCCGCCACGCTATTAGAGGTAATGTATGAATCTTATCAGTATTTCCGCTTTTGAGGACAATTACATCTGGGTTTTGGTGGACGATGAACGTCGATGCGTCATTGTCGATCCCGGAGAATCCGCCCCCGTACTGCGCGCAATAAAAGAGAACGGCTGGCAGCCGGAAGCCATTCTGTTGACGCATCACCATCACGATCATACGGGCGGCGTGCTGGAACTGCGCGCCCACTTTCCGCATATTGTGGTTTACGGACCGGCAGAGGCACAAGATAAGGGACTCACGCAAGTAGTCGAAGAAGGCGAAAAAATCCTCATACGTGAGTGGGAGTTTTCCGTATTTGCTACACCGGGTCACACTTTGGGACATCTGTGTTTCTACAGTAAGCCTTATCTTTTTTGCGGCGACACGCTGTTCTCCGGAGGCTGCGGAAGACTATTTGAAGGCACACCAGCACAAATGTATCAGTCTTTACAGAAGATTAACGCATTACCCGATGATACCGTTATTTGTTGCGCGCATGAGTATACATTAGGAAATATGAAGTTTGCCGTCAGCCTGTTGCCTGAGGATCGGGCGATTCAGGATTATTATCACAAAGTGAAGGAGTTACGTGCAAAAAACCAAAAAACACTCCCCGTAATTCTGAAAAACGAACGCCAAATTAATTTATTTTTACGAACAGATGATATTGATTTAATTAATAAAATTAACCAAGAAACAAATTTGCAACAACCAGAACAGCGATTTGCATGGTTAAGGTCAAAGAAAGATAACTTCAGATAATTGCGGGTTGCCTTTTCAAAATTTCGCCGTTATCATCGCTCGTCTTTTAAGCAACTATTGACACACACATGAAGGCAAAAGCGATATTACTCGCCTCTGTCCTGCTTGTAGGTTGCCAGTCGCAGAACGGCAGCAACGTACAACAGCACGCACAGAGCCTTTCTGCAGCTGGTCAAGGGGAAGCAGGGAAGTTTACAAGTTCGGCGCGCTGGATGGACGATGGAACATCTTTCGCGCAGGATCAAGACTTGTGGACCTCTATTGGCGACGAGCTAAAGATGGGAATTCCGGAAAATACCCGGATTCGCGAACAGAAACAGAAGTATTTAAGTAATAAGAGCTATCTCCACGATGTAACGTTACGGGCAGAGCCGTATATGTACTGGATAGCCGGGCAAGTTAAGAAACGTAACATGCCTATGGAGCTGGTACTCCTACCCATAGTGGAGAGCGCTTTTGACCCACACGCGACGTCTGGCGCCAATGCCGCAGGCATTTGGCAGATCATTCCGAGCACCGGGCGAAACTATGGTCTGAAACAGACCCGCAACTATGATGCGCGTCGCGATGTTGTCGCTTCAACGACAGCCGCTCTCGACATGATGCAACGTCTGAACAAGATGTTTGACGGCGACTGGCTGTTAACGGTCGCAGCGTACAATAGCGGCGAAGGTCGTGTACTGAAGGCAATGAAAGCGAATAAAGCACGGGGTAAATCCACCGATTTTTGGTCGCTCTCACTGCCACAGGAAACAAAGATTTACGTACCGAAAATGCTGGCACTGAGCGATATTCTCAAGAACAGCAAGCGTTACGGTGTGCAACTGCCAACACCAGACGAAAGTCGTGCACTGGCGCGTGTTCGCCTCAGCAATCCGGTTGATATTCAACAGGTTGCTGATATGACGGGTATGTCGGTAAGTAAACTGAAAACCTTTAATGCTGGCGTTAAAGGCTCAACCCTGGGGGCGAGTGGCCCGCAGTATGTAATGGTTCCGCAGAAACATGCTGAGCAGTTACGTGAGTCTTTAGCTTCGGGTGAAATCGCCGCCGTTCAGTCAACGCTGATCGCGGATGCCTCACCCGTCAACAGCCGCAGTTATAAGGTTCGTTCAGGTGATACGCTTTCAGGCATTGCATCACGTCTTGGCGTGAGCGCAAAAGATCTCCAGCAGTGGAACAATCTGCGCGGATCGGGCTTGAAAGTGGGTCAGAATCTGACGGTTGGCGCAGGTAGCAGTGCGCAGCGTCTTGCCAACAACAGCGATAGCATTACCTATCGCGTGCGTAAGGGTGATTCGCTGTCCAGTATCGCAAAACGTCACGGCGTGAACATCAAAGATGTGATGCGCTGGAACAATGATACTGACAATCTGAAACCAGGCGACCAGCTGACGCTGTTTGTGAAGAACAGCGCGACGCCAGACTCCTGATAACACGACCGAAAGATAAAAAGGCACCGATTCCCCTCGGTGCCTTTTTTGTTTATCCCGCTTTTTGCGCTTCCGCCATGATGGTATCGCTGGTAAATGAACCATCGTCCTGCAGTTCAAAGTACGCCTTCACCTCTGCGGACGCACTCTCCTGATACAGCCTGATTGCCTGGCTTAACGCTTCCGGGGTGCGCATACGCGCAATCCACGAGCTAAACTCCAGCGGCAAACGGTCTGTGATTAACGAGCGTGTAATCAGTCCCGCTTCCGTGATAAGCGATAACCACTCTCCGCTGGCGTAGTTTTGCACATGCGAGGTGTCGCGCAGCGCTTCCACCGTTTGCAGCCAGATATTGCGCACCGGATGTCCAGGCGACATCACATCCATAATAATGAAGATGCCACCCGGCTTCAGAACGCGTTTGACTTCGCGTAATGCCTGGCCAACATCATGCCAGTGGTGCGCGGAATAACGGCTGATCACCACCTCAAACGAGGCATCATCAAAAGGTAAGGATTCGACATAGCCCTGACGCGTATCAATGTTGTCCAGCCCCTTCGCTTTCGCCGCTTCAGCAACCACCTCCAGCATCTGGCTGGATAAGTCATATGCGGTAACCTGCGCCACCTGCTGCGCAGCCGTGAAGCTGGCATGCCCTGCCCCGCAGCCTAAATCCAGCACGTGCGCCTGCGGAAATGCCGACAGGCGCTCACCGAGGCGCACCAGATCGCGGCCTGAAGCGTGTACGGCGCTGCTCAGATACGCATTTGCCTGCGAACCAAACTGTTTTTCTACGTTGTCATGATGGGAGTGTGTTGTTGTCATCGTACTGTCCTTTGTGGGTTAAAAATAAAAGGGCAGCACCTGCACAGGCCTGCCCCACGGCAGACCTGACACACCATTATTTATCAGGTTTGCCGGGACTGAATTCGACGAGTAGAGGGTTATGATCGGAGGCGCGCGTCACCAGCACGGAGGCATCGTGCACGCTCAACCCACGATAGAAGACAAAGTCGAGAGGACGACCAAAGGCTTTTTTGCGCTGGTCATCGCTAAAACGAACTTCACGCAGCGACATTTCGCGCGCAAAGCGATACAGCGCATTCATGCGCGGACGGCTCCAGGCATTGAAATCGCCGGCCATAATGATGGGCCCGCTGTGATGCGCTATCTGATCGCCAATCGGAAGTAACTGCTTACTGTACACATCCACGCCCAGGCTGAAGTTCACCGCGTGGATATTCACGACCATCAGCATACGGGTATCCGGCAGCGGATAGACCGTCACCAGCGCCGATTTCGCCAGGCGCAGAATAGGCTCTCGTTCGCGCAGTGGACAACAATAGACGGGATGTGCCGCTGAAAGCGTCATCACGCCCGAGGGGTGCTGAGGCAGAACAAAGGCGGGTACCTGGTCGGCGGCAAGATAGTGAGTGGTAGCAAACCGAACGAGCTCAGGCGTGGTTTGAGCCTCCTGGAGCAGAACCAGATGGGCATCTTTGCCAAAATTCTTGAGGACCGATAACCACTCCGCACGCTGCTGCTTAAAGATATTCCACACCAGTACACGGATTTTTTCATCGCTGCTTAACGGTGTGCCGGCGGGTAATGCCTGGCTTATGCTCGCAAATGACCCCGGAGGCAAGATCCTCTCCGCGGGCATTCCGGCTACATAACGCATGGCATAGGTATTTTTTCGCACTTTTGGAAACAGCCTCTGTAACATGAACCAGTCCGGAAAACGGACTGGTTCTAATGTTATAGGGACTTTAGGTCACACTTTCAACGCAATTTCTGAGAAACCGCTTTCCAGTTTTGTAAGCAAGCGCTTACTGATGTTAACCCAGCGCGACGCGGGCGGGTTTATCAAGACGTCCGCTCAGCCCAATCAACAGGAAAGCGACCAGGACAATCACCGCGCCAATCCATGGCGTCTGGGTTAATCCGACGTGTTCGACGGTTTGCCCACCAATGATGGAGCCCAGCGCGATACCAATATTAAAAGCGGCAATATTCAGGCCGGAAGCCACATCCACCGCATTGGGCGTATAAAGCTCGGCTTTCTGAACAACGTAGACCTGAAGCCCGGGCACATTACCAAAGGCGAAGATCCCCATGACCAGTACCGTGACCAGCGCGGCGTACTGTATCGAAGCCGTGAACTGGAAAATCATCAACAGAACGACCAACGCGGCGAAAATGAATTTCAGCGCCGGTACCGCACCATGCTTATCCGCAAGCTTGCCGCCCCAGATATTGCCAATCGCAACGGAAATACCGTATCCCAGCAAAATCCAGCTCACGGCATTGGGGGAGAAACCCGCCAGGTCCTGCATCATCGGTGCAAGGAAAGTGAAGGCGGTGAATACGCCACCATAGCCCAGCGCCGTAACCGCGTAGATGATTAGCAAACGCGGATGCGTGAGCACCTTCAGCTGATCGCTCAGGCTGGCGCTGGCCCGGCCAGGAATATTCGACGGCACCAGCAGCAGGCTGGTCACCAGGGCAATGACGCCCAGTAAGGAGACGGCCAGGAACGTTTCACGCCAGCCGAAGTGTTGTCCGATAAACGTCCCCAACGGTACGCCCGTGACGAGTGCAACAGTCAGCCCACCGAACATGATCGCAATGGCGGAGGCCGCTTTCTCTTTTGGTACCAGGCTGGTTGCAATAGTGGAACCAATCGAGAAGAACACCCCGTGTGCAAGGCCGGTCAACAGACGAGCGATGACCAGCGTGGTGTAGTCCGGCGCCTGCCAGGCTAGCACGTTGCCGGCGGTGAACAGCACCATTAATGCAACTAACAGCTGCTTACGCGGAAAACGTCCGGTCAGGGCCGTCAGCACGGGAGCGCCGACGGCAACGCCCAGGGCATAGATGGACACCAGTAATCCGGCGGAGGGCAATGAGATCGCAAGCTGGTTAGCAATGGTGGGAACCAGTCCCACGATAACAAATTCGGTCGTGCCAATTGCAAAGGCACTGATCGTCAGGGCAAGAAGCGCCAGTGGCATAAAATACTCCGTATCATCAGGATTAAGATGACAGGCAGTATGCGCCAGTGCTTAAATAACAAAAATGGTCAAAATATCAATAGAATTTTGCGGGTGGTGCAACAATGAAAGCAACGTCGGAAGAGCTGACAATCTTTGTCGCCGTCGTCGAAAGCGGCAGCTTTAGCCGCGCGGCCGAACAGCTGGGGCAGGCTAACTCAGCCATTAGCCGCTCGGTAAAAAAGCTGGAGATGAAGCTTGGGGTGAGCCTGCTCAACCGAACGACGCGGCAGCTGAGCCTGACGGAAGAAGGAGAGCGTTATTTTCGCCGCGTGCAGTCGGTACTGCAGGAGATGGCCGCAGCGGAGACCGAGATTATGGAAACCCGCAGCACGCCGCGTGGGTTACTGCGCATTGATGCGGCCACGCCGGTTGTGCTTCACTTTCTGATGCCGCTGATTAAACCTTTCCGCGAACGTTATCCGGAGATGACGCTCTCTTTGGTCTCGTCAGAGACGTTTATCAACCTCATCGAGCGAAAGGTAGATGTGGCTATCCGGGCGGGAACGCTGACCGATTCAAGCTTGCGTGCCCGCCCTCTGTTTGCCAGCTACCGAAAAATTATCGCGTCGCCACAGTATATTGCTGAACATGGTAAACCGGAGACGGTTGAAGAACTGAAGCAGCATCTGTGCCTGGGCTTTACGGAGCCGGTATCGCTGAACACCTGGCCTGTCGCCTGCCATGATGGGCAACTTCATGAAATTACTAGCGGATTGTCGTCTAACAGCGGGGAAACGCTGAAGCAGCTGTGCCTCGAAGGCAATGGTATCGCCTGCCTGTCAGACTATATGATCGATAAGGAGATTGCGCGAGGTGAACTGGTGGAATTGATGGCCGATAAACGCCTGCCGGTCGAAATGCCTTTTAGCGCGGTGTATTACAGTGACAGAGCGGTGAGTACGCGCATTCGTGCCTTTATTGATTTTCTGAGTGAACATATAAAAACAGCTCCCGGAGGAGCTGTGTGAGGGTTCAGGTTACAGAGGGTGGGTCAAACTTAATCCCAGTGAGGAGCTAAGCCTTCCGGGCTGACCAGGCGATCGTTGCACTCCAGGGCTGCGATCGCTTTTTTATCGTCAGCATCCAGGTGAAGATCCGTTGCCAACAGGTTGCTCGCCAGGTTTTCACGTTTAGTTGAAGATGGGATCACGGCATAACCTTCACCCATTGCCCATGCCAGAATAACCTGCGCGGCAGTCGCGTTATGTTTCTCAGCGATACGCGTAATCACTTCATCTTTCAGGGCTTTACCATAGGCCAGCGTCATGTATGAGGTGATGTGGATCCCGTGCTGTTTTGCCCAGTCCACGACTTTGCGGTTCTGCAGGTAAGGAGACAGTTCAATCTGGTTGGTCGCAATATTTTCTGCACCTACAGCCGCAATGGCTTTTTCCATCAGCGGGATCGTGAAGTTGGAGATCCCAATTTCGCGGGTTAAGCCCTGCTTTTTCGCTTCCAGCAGCGCCTGCATGAATTCTTCCACGGAGACGGCATCGTTTGGTGATGGCCAGTGGATCAGCGTCAGATCGACGTAGTCAGTACGCAGTTTTTTCAGGCTTTCTTTCAGGCTTGGGATCAGCTTGTCTTTGCTGAGATTCTCAATCCAGATTTTCGTGGTAATGAACAGCTCATTACGCGGTACACCGCTCTCTTCGAGAGCTTGTCCAACGGCAGCTTCGTTTTCATAGATCTGCGCCGTATCAACTGCGCGATAGCCCAGTTCGAGTGCGGTTTTAACTGATGCGATAACAACGTCGTCTTTCAGGCGGAAAGTGCCCAGACCAAATGCAGGGAGAGTCATAATTTTCCTCAATCGTTATGTTCGTAAACTGAGGACGATTATCGCTGGCTGTGTTATAGAGAAAAAGATCGTAAAACGCAGAGGATTTTTGCTGATTTCGCAATAATTAAACGTCAGATAAGAAAAAAGCCCTGAGCGTTAACTCAGGGCTTTTAATAAGTGGCGGAACGGACGGGACTCGAACCCGCGACCCCCTGCGTGACAGGCAGGTATTCTAACCGACTGAACTACCGCTCCACCGAAGACTGCTTGTAACCACCGGATTAATGCACCGGCTTACTACTTAATTTGATGCCTGGCAGTTCCCTACTCTCACATGGGGAGACCCCACACTACCATCGGCGCTACGGCGTTTCACTTCTGAGTTCGGCATGGGGTCAGGTGGGACCACCGCGCTAAAGCCGCCAGGCAAATTCTGTTAATCTGTATCAGGCTGAATTTTGATTGTTCTGTCTCTTCGCCAAAACATCTTCGGCGTTGTAAGGTTAAGCCTCACGGTTCATTAGTATCGGTTAGCTCAACGCATCGCTGCGCTTACACACCCGACCTATCAACGTCGTCGTCTTCAACGTTCCTTCAGGAGACTTAAAGTCTCAGGGAGAACTCATCTCGGGGCAAGTTTCGTGCTTAGATGCTTTCAGCACTTATCTTTTCCGCATTTAGCTACCGGGCAGTGCCATTGGCATGACAACCCGAACAC